>JAEULA010000096.1 GCA_016793165.1 Alphaproteobacteria bacterium
TTCGGGTCGATCCCGATGTCCCGCCAGCACGCCCGAAGCTCCGCATACGCGTAGGAATGAAGCGCGTTGCGAACCTCAGGTCGGTTGATCCGAACGATCGCAACGTGGCCCTTCTTCTCGTACACGATGTGCTCCAGGTTCTTCGGCATCATCGACCCGTCGTACGGCGATTCGTATCTCGGCATGGGAATGCGGATCCTCTCAGGGATGTCGTCGGCGAAGTTCCGATCGGCCACGCGAGGCTCGACAACCCGCCGGACTGCCGATCCGGGCGCTCGCGCTTGCGTCGATTGAAACCTTTCACCGATGCTAACGTGCGTCGGGATCCGCGGCAAACCCGCGCGCGGGAGTTCGGAGTTGCGCATGGCCATCCGGGAGCGCCTGCCTTACGTCGCGGCGTCCGTCATCGCGCTGCTCCTGTTCTGGCAGGCATCGAGTCTCGAAGCCTGGACGTTCCTGGGCCCCGGCCCCGGCCTCTTCCCACAGCTCACCACCGGCTTCTGCGCCATCGTGGCGCTGCTGATCGCCTGCTTTCCCGGCACCCGCGCCCCGGCCGCGCCGGCCGAAGAGGAGCCGGACGCGGCGGCGGGGTCCGCGGAGCAGCGGCTGTTCCTGATCTACTGCCTCGCACTGCCGTTCCTCGCGATCGCCGCGGCGCATCTCGGCTTCATCCTGATGAGCGTCGCCCTGGCGCTGGCACTGACCTGGTGGGCCGAGCGGCGGGGCTGGCTTCCCGCGTTCGTGTTCGGCCTCGCCTGCGGCATTCTCGGCGTCGTCGTCTTCGGGCGCCTGCTCGGCGCGACGGTGCCGGAGCTGGCGCTGGAGTCCGCCCTCCTGCGGCTCTTCCGCTGAGGCTGCGGCGATGGACAACCTGCTGCTCGGCTTCTCGATCGTGGTCACGCCGGCCAACCTCCTCTACTGCTTCATCGGCGCCTTCCTCGGCACGGTGATCGGCATCCTGCCCGGCGTCGGCCCGCTCGCGACGATCGCCATCCTGATGCCGCTCACCG
Organism: Alphaproteobacteria bacterium; assembly: GCA_016793165.1. GTDB lineage: Bacteria > Pseudomonadota > Alphaproteobacteria > CACIAM-22H2 > CACIAM-22H2 > CAIOSQ01. The sequence goes on from JAEULA010000096.1 coordinate 1,011, forward strand.
TCAAGATGGACGTGACCTCGGCGCTGATCATGCTCTGCGGCATCTACTACGGCGTCGCCTATGGCGGCACCGCGACCTCGGTGCTGCTGCGCATTCCGGGCGAGGCGTCGTCGGTCGTCACCTGCCTGGACGGGTACATGATGGCGCGCAAAGGGCGCGCCGGGCCCGCGCTCACCATCGCGGCGGTCGGCTCGTTCATCGCCGGGACCGTCGGCACGATAGCGATCTCCTACGCCTCGCCGCCGCTGGCGAAGCTCGTCTTCGCCTTCGGCCCGGCGCAATACACCGCGCTGATGCTCACCGCGCTCGCCGCCGTCACCTATTTCTCCGGCGGCGCCCTGTTGAAGGCGCTGCTGATGATCGGATTCGGCCTGACGCTCGGCTGCATCGGCGCCGATCCGATGACGCTCGAGCCTCGCCTGACCTTCGGCAGCCTCGATCTCGTCGGCGGCATCGACCTGACGCCGCTCGCCATCGGCCTGTTCGGATTCTCCGAGATCCTCGGGCTCGCGCGCCAGCCGCTCGCGAAGCTGCGCATCATCCCGCCGCCGCGCACGCTGCTCGGCTTCCTGCCGAGCCGCGAGGAGACGCGGCGCTCAGCGGCGCCGGTGGCGCGCGGCACGGTGCTCGGATTCCTCGTCGGCGTGCTGCCCGGCGGCGGCGCGATGCTCGCGTCGTTCCTGTCCTACGCCGTCGAACGCAAGTTCTGTCCGAAGCCGGAGGAGTTCGGCAACGGCGCCGTCGAGGGGCTCGCGGGGCCCGAGACCGCGAACAATGCCGGCACCTCGGGAGCGCTGCTGCCGCTGCTGTGCATGGGACTGCCGGCGAACGCGGTCTCCGCGGTCCTGCTCACGGCCTTCATGGTCCACGGCGTCGCGCCGGGGCCCGCGATGGTCGAGCGGCAGCCCGAGATCTTCTGGGGCCTGATCGCCAGCATGTATGTCGGCAACGTGATGCTGCTGCTCCTCAACCTGCCCCTGATCGGGTTGCTCGTGCGGATCCTCGAGGTGCCGCGCGCCTATCTCTCGCCGCTGATCCTGCTGTTCTGCGTCATCGGCGTGTACTCCTCGGGCGGCACCGCGGCGATCGTCGTCGCGGTGGTGTTCGGGTTCCTGGGCTACCAGCTGCGGCGGATGGATTTCGACCTCGGGCTGCTGATCCTCGCCTACGTGCTGGGGCCGATTCTCGAACGCTCGGTGCGCCAGGCGCTGACGATCTCCGGCGGCGACGCGCGGATCTTCGTCGGCGATGCGATCTCGATCGCGCTGCTCGCGGCCGCAGCGGGATTCCTCGCGCTGGCGCTGTGGCCGCACCGCAAGATCGCGTTCCGCGACGCCGATTGAACGGCGGCACGCCGCTTGTCAGCCCGGGGGGCGGCTACGTAGCCTGACACCATTCATCGCCACGCGCGCGGCGCGGCAATCCTGGAGGAACCCGGCATGAGACGCAGAAGCCTTCTTGCGGCCGGCGGCGCGGCGCTTGCCGGCACCGCGGCCGCCCCCGCGATCGTCCGCGCGCAGGCCTGGCCCGCGCGCGAGATCACGATCATCGTCGCCGTCGGCCCCGGCAGCTCGGCCGACGCGGTCGCCCGCGGCGTGGCGCGCGTCGCGAGCAAGGAGCTGAACGCCACGGTGCAGGTGAAGAACGTGCTCGGCGGCGCCGGCCTGACCGGCTTCGCTGAGCTCGCGGCCAGCAAGCCCGACGGCTACACCTTCGGCCTGGTCAATGTCGGCGGGCTGCTCGTCTTTCCGCACATCATGAAGGTGCCCTACACCTGGGACAGCTTTTCCTTCCTCGGCGGCGTCGCCGAGAACTACTTCGGCGTCGGCATCGCGGAGGGCTCGCCGATCCGGACGATCGAGGACCTCGTCGCCGCGGCGAAAACGCGCCGCGTCACCTATTCGGCGAGCGCCATCATGAACGGCGTCGCGATGATCCAGCTCGGCAACGTGACCGGGACGAAGTTCCACTTCGTGCCCGCAAGCACGCAGCCCGAGGCGGTCGCGCAGGCGGTGGGCGGTCATGTCGACGTCGTGCTGCAGACCCCGCCCGATCTCGTGCCCCTGATCGAGGGCGGCAAGCTGCGCCTGCTCGCCTCGGCCACCGACCGCCGCTGGCCCAAGTATCCGGAGGTCCGGACGCTGAAGGAGATGGGCTACGACGCCGCCAGCGTCGTGCCGCTCGGCTTCGCCTGCCCCGCCGGCGTGCCGGCCGAGATCCGCGCCCGGCTCGAGCAGGCGATCGCCATTGCCGCCAAGGACGCCGAGCTGCTCGCCACCATGCAGACGCTCAACATCCGCCAGCGGCCGATGTCGAGTGTCGAGTTCCACGACGCGATCAAGTCGCAGCAGGCGACGGTCGAGGGTATCCTCGTCGCGGCCGGCATGAAGAAGACCTGACGACGCCCGGTTCCGGATCGCGCAAGGAGGACTGCGACTTGAAGATCACCGCCATCGAGACGCTGCGCACCGAGGAGTTCGCGAACGTCATCTGGGTCCGCCTCCACACCGACGCCGGCCTGATCGGCCTCGGCGAGACCTTCTACGGTGCCGGCGCCGTGGAGGCGCATCTCCACGACACGCTGGCGAGCCGCCTGCTCGGACGCAATCCGCTGCACATCGAGGCGATCAACCGCGACCTCGTGAGCCTGCCGATGGCGCAGTCCTCGACAGGAGTCGAGTACCGCGCGGCCTCGGCGGTCGACATCGCGCTGTGGGACCTGTTCGGCAAGGTCTGCGGCCAGCCGGTCCATCAGATGCTGGGCGGGCTGTGCCGCGAGAAGCAGCGCATCTACAACACCTGCGCCGGCTACCGCTACGTGCGCTCGAACAACATCAAGCCGGTGACGAACTGGAACATCGGCGAGGCGGAAGGGCCCTACGAGGACCTCGACGGGTTCATGAACCGCGCGGACGCGCTGGCCGAGAGCCTGCTGGCGAGCGGCATCACGGCGATGAAGATCTGGCCCTTCGATCCGCCGGCGCAGGAGAACCAGGGGCTCCACATCACCGCCGAGCAGATGCGCAAGGCGATCGAGCCGTTCGAGAAGATCCGCAAGGCGGTCGGCGACCGCATGGAGATCATGGTCGAGTTCCACTCGCTGTGGAACCTGCCGACCGCGAAGAAGATCGCCAAGGCCTTGGAGCCGTACAAGCCGACCTGGTACGAGGATCCGATCCGGATGAACTCGCCCCAGGCGCTCGCCGAGTACGCCGACTCCACCGATGTCTGGGTCTGCGCCAGCGAGACGCTCGGCTCGCGCTGGCCCTACAAGGAGATGCTCGACCGCGATGCGGTCGACGTCGTGATGGTCGACCTGTGCTGGACCGGCGGCCTCACCGAGGGCCGCAAGATCGCCGCCCTCGCCGAGACGCACCATTGCCCGTTCGCGCCGCACGACTGCATCGGCCCGATCGGATTCATCGCCGCCGTGCACACCTCGTTCAGCCAGCCGAACACGCTGATCCAGGAGTCGGTCCGCGCCTTCTACACCGGCTGGTACAAGGAACTCGTCACCGCTCTGCCGGTGATCCGGGACGGCTACGTCTACCCGATGGAGGGGCCGGGGCTCGGCGTCGACCTCCAGCCGGCCGTGTTCAAGCGCTCCGATCTGACCGTCCGGCGCACCGCGGCCTAGCCGCGCGCGTCGGCGCCCTCCGCGCCGTCACCGCGCGGCGCCGTCGAACAGCGCGACGACCCGCGGAACGGCACGGTGAACGGCATCGACGAAGCGCGCATCGCCGGCGGCCGCGCCCCACAGCCCGCGGTCGGCGCACAGCGCCGCCACGGGATCCGGCGCGACGCAGATGGCCCGGGCGACGGCGGGCACCATCGCCTGGTCTTCATGCGCGAAGCCCAGCGCGCCGCGATGCCAGCGATCGAGGAACCCGAGGAAGAGCGCGGCCAGCGCCCCCGCGCCGTCGATCGGACCGCCGCGCGCCAGCCGATCGTGAAGCGTCGGCGCGACGAAGGTCGGGATCTTGCTGAAGCTGTCCGAGGCGACACGCTGCACCGTGTCGGCGATCGCGGCGTTCGCGAAGCGATCGAGCACCGTGTCGCGATAGTCGGCGAGGTCGAGCGGGCTCGGCGACAGGCAGGGGATGACGTCGGAGGTGACGAAGTCGAAGGCGAGCCGGCGCAGCGGCGCACGCGCCACGGCCTCGTGGATGAAACGCAGCCCGGCGATGGCGCCGCCCCAGGCGAAGGCGCTGTGGCTCGCGTTGAGGATGCGGATCTTGGCCTCCTCGTAGGGCGCGACCGACTCGACGAGCGTCGCACCCACCGTCTCCCAGGCCGGGCGGCCGTTGCAGAACCGGTCCTCGATCACCCACTGGATGAAGGCCTCGGCCATCACCGGCGCCGCATCGTCCCTTCCGGTCGCCGCGCGGACGCGCGACCGGATCTCGGGCGTCGGTCGCGGCGTGATGCGATCGACCATCGCGTTCGGGCTCGTCGTGTTCGCGGCGACCCAATCGCGAAGCGGAGCGTCCCCGACCGCCGCGATGAACTGCAGCAGCCCCGCGCGCGACCGGTCGCCGTTGCGCCGCAGGTTGTCGCAGCTGAGCAGAGTCACACTGCCGGCGCCGGCCGCCCGCCGTGCACGCAGGATCGCGGTCAGGGCGGCATAGAGGCTCGGCCCGGGCGCGTGGCGCCGCGCGGCATCGACGTCGCGGGCCAGCGCGGGATGGTCGACGATCAGGCGATCCTCGGCGTCGAGGTGATAGCCGGCCTCGGTCACCGTGAAGGAGATGATGCGTGTCGCCGGGTCGGCGCCGATGCCGACGAGCCCGGCGAGATCCGGGGTGTGCGGCACGACCCGCCGCAGCGAGCGCACCCGCTCGTAGCGCCGGGTCCCGTCGGTCGCGACGGTCTCGAGCACATAGGCGCCGCCCTGCGCCGCGAGGGCCGCGATCGTCTCGGGCACGTCCGGCCGGGTGTTGCCGGCGGCAATCGTCCAGCGCTCATCGCCGGCCGCGATGAGTCGGTGCAGGTAGAGCGCCTGATGGGCGCGATGGAACGACCCGAGACCGAGATGCAGGATCGTCGACGACGAGGCCAGGGCTGACATGCGCGGATGCGAAGGGCGGCGGTTTGCGTACCGGCGTTCTTCGCAGGATTCGTCGTGCCGCGCGATGCTCGAGCCGTCGCCGCGCGGATTTCGCGACGGCTCTCAGGCGGTGGACGACCGCGCCGGCGCCGGGCCGGTCGCCGGCGGCGGCTCTCCATGCACCAGCGGAACGAAACGCACGGCGAGGCATGCGCGCTGCTCCAGCGAGCCGTCCGCGCGCTTCACGCAACGCATCAGGCGCTGGGATTCATGTTCATGGCCCAGCGGAACCACCAGGCGTCCGCCCTCGCGAAGCTGGGCGACCAGCGCCGGCGGGACGTCCCAGCTGGCCGCCGTCACGATGATGGCATCATAGGGCGCAGCCGCCGGATACCCGGCCCGGCCGTCGCCGTGATGCACCGCCACGCCATAGCCCAGCGCCTGCAGACGACGGGCCGCGGACTCGGCCAGCTCCGGCACGATCTCGACGCTGTGCACCTCCCGCGCGAGGAGCGAGAGGATCGCGGCCTGGTAGCCCGAGCCGGTGCCGATCTCCAGGACCCGATCGGTCGCGGCGATGTCCGCGAGATCGGTCATCAGCGCCACGATGAAGGGCTGCGAGATCGTCTGCCGATATCCGATCGGCAGCGCGCAATCGACATAAGCGAGATCGACATGCGTCGGCAGGACGAAGTGGGCGCGAGAAACGAGCCGCATGGCCTTCGCCACCCGCGGCGAGAGGAATGGACGTCCGGACTCGGGCCCGCACATCGCCGCTTCCGCGTCGATGGTCGCCATCAGGCGATCGATGGCGGCACGTTCAGTCGTATTGGTCATGGCCATGACGCGGGCTCTCCCATGAGCAAGCCCAGATCGATCTCGCAACTGTTACATGCTGACCTCGGGATCGAGCCACGTCGTTGCGACGGATCAAGGACCGGCGCCATCCGCTTGACCCGCCGCATCCCGGCCGTCTCATGGGCTGCTCCGCACACAGAAAGTACAGGCGGCCGCCCTGCGCGAAGCGAACGGCCGGATATGGGCCGCCGATCGATCGACCCTTCGCCGCACGTTTCTCGCCCTCCGCCTCGCTGCGACGATGGCGGCCTGCACCCAGCTCAGCGCCGAGGACCGTGCGCTGATCGATCAGTCCTGCGCGCAGTGGCAGCGCGCTGCCGGGTTCGCCGCGCGCGCCGCCCAGTCCGACAATGAATCGGCGCAGCGGCCTGCCATCGACGCAAGGGCCGCTTCGGTGCGCGCCCCGGTGCATCGTCGCGGCGAAACGCACCGCAAACCGGTCGATGGCCGGCTCCGTGGCCGCCTTCCCGGTCGCCGGACGCACCTTGAGGTAACGCGCGACTCACGCCCAGCCGAGCTTCACCGGCTCGTCGACGATGCACATCTCGGTGCCCACCGACACCACGTCGTGCAGGAAGGCGATGCTCGCGTCGTGCGGGCGGATGCAGGGGTGGCCGAAGCGGCGGCCGACTCTGCAGGGCCGGTTCGTGCCGTGGATGACGATGCGCGGCCGGGCGAGATCGAGCGCGAAGGCGCCGAGCGGATTGTCGGGGCCCGGCGCCCCCCTTGAAGGCCACTTCGGATGCTCCGCACGCAACGACGTGGCGGCAACCAGGCGGCCGCACGCGCTTGCGAAAGACGTGAATCGCGCCGAGGCGCAGCACCGCCTCGGAGGTCGATGCCGATCCGAAAGCTGATCGGCGGCCGGCGCTCGCAACAGATGGAGCCCCTCTCGGCGAGAATCACGACGATGCCGCGGCGCTGCCCTTCGGGAAGGAAATGGGCGCGCCGGATGTCGATCGAGAGGCCCGGCGGCGGCCGCCACGGATCGACGCCCGGATTGGTCGGGACGAGTTCGGGTCAGCCGACCCGAAAGATGATCGCGAGATCGGCGAAGGTGTCGCTCGCGGCGACCATGTGCCGAATGATCTCGCCGACGACGTCGGCCGCGATCCGCCGGGGCGCGGACGGCGCCCCAAGCGACAAGCAGGACCGCGATCGCTCCCGCGATGCGCCTCAAGGCGCGGCGCGGAACCACGCCGGCGGTTCAATCGTCGGCATAGGCGGGCGACGCCGATCCGGCCGGGACCCGCGGCGCCTGGACCGTCGGCGCCGCCGTTGTCGGCCGCGGCGCGACATCGTCCTGCCGATCATCGTCGCCGGCCGCTTCGCTCTCCGCGACCAACGCCGCCGCGTTCAGGACGAAGAGCCGGCCGCGCCGCACCGCGGCGATGCCCGATCGCCGCAATTCGACCAGCACGCGGCACACCGTCTCGACGCGCAGCCCCAGCGCATCGCCGATGTGCTGCTGGCGCAGCGGAAGCGGATAGTCGCTGCGCCCGGCGCCCGGTGCCGCACGCCCGACCCGCTCGATGAACTCGACGAGCAGCCGGCACACGCGCAGGCGCGCGGACCTGTAGCCGATCGAGGCGATGCGCTCGTAGGCGCGCGTCTCGGCCTCCTCGAGCCGGCCGCAGACGTGCAGGGCGAAGTCGGGCCTCGACGCGACGATGCCGTCGAAGATCGCGCGCGGGATCGACACGACCTCGCCGTCGGTGAGCATGTCGACCGCATAGGGCGCGCACCGATCGGCGACGAAGCCCAGCACTTCACCGGGCAGCGCGAAGTCGACGATCTGCCGCCGGCCATCGACCGCCGACTTGTACTTAAGTGCCCAGCCGCGCACGAGGATGTAGAGGAACTCGCACCTGTCGTCCTCGACGATGAGCCGCGCGCCCTTGCGCACCGGATGGGCGGCGATGCGATGGTGCAGCCGCCCGAGCTGACCCGCGATCATGCGCGGGTCGTCGAAACACCGCTCGCCGGCGATGCACGGCGCGTCGCGATGATTGGACGCGGTCTCGGGCAGACGGACGCCGACTGTTCCCATGCTCCCCTCCTGAACGAACGGTTCGACCTCGCGCGCGTCCACGCTCGTTGCACTGACGCGGCGGAAACGTAGGTGGGCGCGCCCCGCATCGGCAGTCAGGAGATCTACGTACGATCAGTGCGACAGGTCGCCGCATGGCCTCGCGGTCGCGCGTGACAACGTAGTATGCGCGCGGCATCGAGACGCGACGGTCGTCGAGCCGGCATCAGCGGAAGAGAGGTCTGCGACATGTCGCTGCGGTGGTTGATCGCGCTGACATTCGCCGGCTTGATGGCAGTCGCCATCTCGATCGCCGTCACGCTGATCGGCATCGAGGCCAACGAGCTCGTGCGCATCAGCGCCGCGCAGCGTCTCCAGTTCGAGGCCGACGACGTCGCCTTGGATCTCGACCGCGAGGTCCGTACCGGACGGAGTTCGCTCGTCGCCTACGCCGAGGAACCGGACCTGCGCGGAAATGACGCATCCGGCACGCTGCGACGCGAGACGCTCAGGCTCGCGCGCCGGCTCTTTCCACGCCTGCTCTGGGTCGGCATCGCCGACGACGACGGCGTGCTCATCGTCGCGGACCCGCCGAGCCTGCAGGGCGAGCGGGTCGCCGTGCCGCACCCCGGGGACAAGCCGATCAGGACGTTCCTCGCGCCGCCCCCGAAGCCGCTGGACAGCATGCCCGGCGCCTCGATGGTGACCTATGCCATCGACCTTCGCGACGACGACGGACGCCCCGCCGGGATGCTCGCCGCGCAGATGGACTGGATGTCGTTCACGGAGATCCATCACGAGGAGATCGGGCGCGACAGGCCGCCCGGCGCCCTGCGCACCGTCGTGCTGTCGGACAGCGCGGCGATCGAGTTCACCACGTCGAGTCGTCCGCCGCGGCCCCTCGATCCCGAGACGCGCGCGGTGTTGGCTCGAGCCGGCCTGGGATCCGTCGTCAAACTCGGCGGCAGCGAGCTGCTCGTCGCGCGGACCAGGATCCCGCTGCTCGAAGGCGTCGCGACGCCGGCCATGAGCATCGTGCTGCTCGAGGACATGTCCCTCGAGTTCGATCCTCAGCGCCAGATGATCCGCTATGTCGTCGCCGTCGGCGCCATCTGCATCCTGTTGGCCGCCCTCGGCGGATCCATGCTCGCCGGCTGGATCGCGGCACCGCTCGATCGCCTCGTCGCGGCGGCACGCGACCACGACGGCGGCGCCACGACCACGCGCCTGCCGCATGCGGCGGCCTATCGCGAGATCGACACCCTGAGCGACGCGCTCGGCGAACTGCTGCGACGCATCGACGACCAGGGTTCCCGGTTGGCCAGCGCCTTCCGGACATCGTTCGACGCCATCGTCGTGAGCGACGAGGCGGGCCGCGTCGAGGCCGTGAACGCGGCGGCCGAGTCCCTGTTCGGACGGCCCGCCGCCGAGATCGTCGGGCGCGAGGCCGCGATGCTGCTGCCCGAGCCGGTCGAGGCGGAGAGCGACGATGCGGGCGCGAAGCGCCTGCGGGTCGGCCAGCGCGGCGACGGCTCGACGTTCCCGTGCCACGTGACGATCGGGGAGTCGCGGCTGCCCGGCGGCCGGCGCGTCATCACGACGTTCGTCCACGATCTCTCGTCGCTGCAGCAGCTGGAATCGGAACTGATCCGCACGCAGCGGCATCTGCGCCAGGTCTCCCGCCTCGTCACCGTCGGCCAGCTCGGCAGCCAGTTGTCGCACGAGATCAACCAGCCGCTCGGCGCGATCGCGAACTATGTCGCCGCGACCCGCACGCTGCTCGCGACCGATCCGCCTCCGGCCCGCGACCGTCTCGACGCGCTGATGGCCAAGATCCAGGCCCAGGTCGCGCGATCGAGCGCGATCCTGCAGCGCCTTCGCGCCCATGTCGCCGGATCGGAGCCGGCGCGCAGGCCCGCGAACCTGAACCGGCTGGTCGAGCGCAGCCTCGCCCTGACGGTGGACGGCCCGGCCTTCTCGAAGGCGCAGATCCGGCTGGACTTGGCATCCGATCTGCCCGCCTGCTCGGTCGACGCGATCCAGATCCAGCAGGTCCTGGTCAATCTGATCCAGAACGCGGTGGAAGCGATGAGCGACGTCCAGCCGGCGGTCGTGAGGGTGGCGACCTGGGCGGAAGGCGGACAGGTGCATGTCAGCGTGTCCGACTCGGGCGCCGGCGTTGCGCCCGAGATCCGGGACCGGCTCTTCGCACCCTTCAACACATCGAAGCAGGGAGGCCTGGGGCTGGGGCTGTCGATCTGTCATTTCATCATCGAGGCCCATGGCGGCCGGATCACGCTCCGGCCGAATCCCTCCGGCGGCACGATCGTCGAGTTCACCCTTCCCTCGGAGGCTGCGAGCCATGAGCATCGAGCCGCCTGATCGTCGCCTCGTCGTCTACGTCGTCGACGACGACCCCGCGTTCGCGGACTCCGTCGAGGCCATGCTCTCGGCGGAGGACTTCACCGTCGCGACGATGAACTCCGGCGAGGCGTTGCTGGAGAGTCTCCCGCGCATCGATCAGGGCTGCGCGCTTGTCGATCTGCGCATGCCGGGGCTGAGCGGCCTCGAGCTCATCGAGGCGATGCGCCGCCGCGGCTCGACGCTGCCCGTCATCGTGATGACCGGCCAGGGCGACGTGCCGACCGCCGTGCGCGCGATGAAGGCCGGCGCCCTCGACTTCGTCGAGAAGCCGCTCGACAAGGACCAGCTGCTGCGCTCCCTGCGCCTCGGATTCGAGCACTGCCTGCGCGATCGCTCGCGCGGCGACGCGTCTCGGCACTTCCTCGAGCGCCTCAGCCACCTGACCGAGCGCGAGCGCGAGGTCTTCGATCGCATGCTCTGGGCCAAGGCCAACAAGGTCATCGCCCACGAGCTGAACATCAGCCCGCGAACGGTGGAGATCCATCGCGCCCGAGTCCTGCAAAAGATGGAGGCCGACAACGTGTCCGACCTGATCCGCGCCGCGGCGCGCGCCGACGTCATCCCCGAGTCGGAGTCGACATGACCGGGGACCCCGATCGCCGCCCGAATTTGCCGCGCCGCGCGCGGACCCGAGCCTAGGTGCACCGAGAGATACAGGATCTTCCACCGTCATGTTGGACGCCACGACATCGACCCCGGCCGCCCGCGTCATCGCCATCGTCGACGACGACGAGGACTTCAGCGACTCGCTCGCGGTCCTGCTCGAGACCGCCGGGTTCTCCAGCAGCGTCTACCGCAGCGTCTCGACCTTCCTGCTGTGCATCGACCATTCGATCCGCGGCGTCGTCCTCGACGTCCACATGCCGGGGCTGAGCGGGCCCGAAGCGATCCGCGCGATCCTGCGCGTGTCGCCCGCCCTGACCGTGGTCACCGTTACCGGCCGGGAGCTTCCCTTCGCACGCCAGCGCCTGATCGATGCCGGCGCCGCCGGCTGCCTTCCCAAGCCGCTGACGATCGACGCGCTGCTGCCCTTCTTCGCCTGAGCGCGCGGCACCGACACGCTCGGCGAGGCGTCGCCTAGCCTTCCCAGTAAGAGGCCGCCTCGTCGTCCGCAACCACGCGCGTCCCGGCATCGCCGGCGGCGATCGCGACACCGTCCTGCAGCGCGCCGATCGCGGCCCAACGCCCGGAGGCCTCGACGAAGCGGCAGGCGGCCTCGACCTTCGGCTCCATCGTGCCGGCCGCGAACCGCATCGCGCGCAGCGCCGGCACCCCGATCCGCCGGATCGCGCGCGGACGCTCGCTCTCCCAATCGGCATAGACCGCCGGCACGTCCGTCAGCATCAGCAGCGCATCGGCGTCCAGCGCGCGCGCGAGGACTGCGCTCGCGCGGTCCTTGTCCACGACCGCGGGCACGCCGTGCAACGCGCCGCTGGCATCGCGCACCACCGGGATCCCGCCGCCGCCCGCGCAGATGACGAGGACGCCGGACTGCACCAGCAGCTTGATCGTGGGCAGCTCGACGATCGCCAGCGGCATCGGCGATGCCACGACCCGCCGGAAGCCGCCGCCGTCGGGAACGATGCGCCAGCCGCGCTCGCGCGCCAGGCGCTGGGCGGTCGCCTCGTCGTAGACCGGACCGATCGGCTTGGTCGGATTCGCGAAGGCGGGATCGCGGGCATCGACCTCGACCTGCGTCAACAGCGTCGCCACGTGGCGCCCCGGCATGCGGGACAGCAGGGCCTGCTCGATCATGTAGCCGATCATGCCCTCGCTCTCGGCGCCGAGCACGTCGAGCGGATAGGGCGAGACGTCCTTCAGCGCCTCGGCCTGCAGCGCCAGCAGTCCCACCTGCGGCCCGTTGCCGTGGGTCACGGTCAGGTCGTTGTCGCGCCAGAGCTCGGCGAGCATGTCGGCCGCACGCTCGATATTGCGGCGCTGCTGCTCGGCGCCGGGCGCCTCCCCGCGGCGCAGCAGCGCATTGCCGCCCAGGGCGACGACGAGACGCTCGCTCATGCGCCGATCCCCCGCCGCGAGAGGAAGCCGTCGACCAGATCGGCCAGCGTCGGAGCGCCGGCCGGCTCGTGCTCGTAGCGCGCGCGCACGACGGGCTTGTCGAGCGCGACGAGCCGGGCGAGATCGATCGGCGTGCCGGACACGACGACGTCCGCCGCCACCGAGTTCAATGTCCGCCGCAGCGCCTCGCGCTGCGCCTCGCTGTAGCCGAACGCCGGCACGACATTGCCGAGATGCGGATGGTCGACATAGAGGCGCGCGATGTCGTCGACGGCCCACGGCCGCGGATCGACGATCGCCGCGGCGCCGGCCGCCGTCGCCGCAACATGGGCCGCGCCGTGGGGCATGCCGCCATGCGTGAGCGTCGGCCCGTCGTCGACGACGACGACGCGGCGGCCGCGCACCGCCGCGGGATCGTCGAGCCGCACGGGCGAGGCGGCGCGAACGATCGGTGCCCCCGGCCGCAGCGCGGCGATGCGCGCGTCGAGGCCGTCCAGGATCGGCGGGGGCACGCCCTCGACCTTGTTGACGACGACGATGTCGGCCATGCGCAGGACCGCCTCGCCGGGATGATGGGTCGTGAGCTGGTCGGGGCGAAGCGCATCGACGACGACGACATGCAGCTGCGGCCGGAGGAAGGGGAAGTCGTTGTTGCCGCCGTCCCAGACGAGGACATCGGCCTCCGCCTCGGCGGCCGCGAGGATCGCGGCATAGTCCACGCCGGCGAACACGAGATTGCCCGCCGCCACATGCGGCTCGTACTCCTCGCGCTCCTCGATCGTGCAGCCGGCGGCATCGAGATCGGCAAGGCTGGCGAAGCGCTGCACGCGCTCGCGAGGAAGATCGCCATAGGGCATGGGATGGCGCAGCACGGCGACGCGCAGGCCCTTGGTGCGCAGCCGGCGCGACAGGAAGCGCGCGATCTGGGATTTGCCGCAGCCCGTCCGCACGGCCGAGACCGCGATCACCGGCCGCGCCGCGGCGAGCATCGTCCGGTCCGGGCCGAGCAGCCGGAAATCCGCGCCGCAGGCCAGCGCCCGCGAGGCCAGGTGCATGACATGGCCGTGCGTGACGTCGCTGTAGGCGAAGACGACCTCGTCGACGCCGCGCTCGACGAGGAGCGCCTCGAGCGACGACTCGTCCACGATCGGAATCCCGTCGGGGTAGCGCGGGCCGGCCAAGCTCCGCGGATAGCGGCGCCCGCCGATGCCCGGGATCTGGGTCGCGGTGAACGCCACGACCTCGACGTCGTCGGCATCGCGGAAGCAGACGTTGAAATTGTGGAAGTCGCGCCCGGCCGCGCCGAGGATCGCGACACGTCGGGATCGCGGAGGGGACGTCATCGCACTAACCATTATCGCCCCCTCGCCCGCAGCGGCGTTGAGCCCGCTCAAGCCGGGCGGTCGCTCCGGCCCACCAGGGCCGCAAGGTCGGCCTCGAGCAGCGTCTCGCGCTGCAGCAGCAGGCCGGCGCCGCGCTCGAGCTGATCGCGATGGGACTCGAGGATGGTCTTCGCCTTCGCGGCCGCCTGCACGACCAGGCCGCGCACCGCGCGGTCGATCTCGCGCGCCGTCTCCTCGCTGTAGTCGCGCGGCGACATCTCGATCGGCGCCGCCCCGGCCAGGAAGCCCCGGGTCTCGCGCTCGTAGGTGACGGGCCCCAGGGTGGCGTCCATCCCGTAGCGGGCGACCATGGCGCGCGCGATGTCCGTGACCTTCGCCAGGTCGTCGGCCGCGCCCGTGGAGATCCGGCCGAAGACGAGCTCCTCGGCGCTTCGCCCGCCGAGCAGCACGATCATCTTCGCTTCGAGCTCGTCGCGACTCATCAGGAAACGGTCCTCGGTCGGGCGCTGGATCGTGTAGCCCAGCGCCCCGATGCCGCGGGGAATGATCGAGACCTTGTGGATCGGGTCCGAGCCGCGGATCGACAGCGCGACGAGGGCGTGGCCCATCTCATGGTAGGCGACGACGCGGCGCTCCTCGGGATTGAGCAGCCGATTGCGCTTCTCGAGGCCCGCGACGATGCGCTCGACCGCCGACGTGAAGTCGGCCATCGCGACGGCCTCCTGGCCGCGCCGCGTCGCCAGCAGCGCCGCCTCGTTGACGAGATTGGCGAGGTCGGCGCCGGTGAAACCCGGGGTCAACGCCGCGATGTCGGCGGGCGCCACGTCGGCGGCGAGCTTCACCTTCTTCAGATGCACCGCGAGGATCTGGATGCGCCCCGTTTTGTCGGGCCGGTCGACCAGCACCTGGCGATCGAAGCGCCCGGCGCGCAGCAGCGCCGGGTCCAGGATCTCGGGCCGATTGGTCGCCGCCAGCAGCACGACGCCCTTGCTCGGATCGAAGCCGTCGAGCTCCGAGAGCAGCTGGTTGAGCGTCTGCTCCTTCTCGTCGTGCCCGCCCATCCCGCCATAGATGCCGCGGGCGCGGCCGAGGGCATCGAGCTCGTCGATGAAGATGATCGCCGGTGCGCGCTGGCGCGCCTGCTCGAACAGGTCGCGCACGCGTGCCGCCCCGACGCCGACGAACATCTCGACGAACTCCGAGCCGCTGATCGAGAAGAACGGCACGTTGGCCTCGCCGGCGACCGCGCGGGCGAGCAGCGTCTTGCCGGTGCCCGGCGGCCCGACGAGCAGGATGCCGCGCGGGATGCGCGCGCCAAGCCGGCCGTAGCGGCCGGGATCCTTGAGGAAGGCGACGATCTCCTTGAGCTCCTCCTTCGCCTCGTCCACCCCCGCGACGTCGGCGAACGTCGCCTTGGTGTCGGTCTCGACATAGACCTTGGCCTTGCTCTTCCCGATCGCCATGAAGCCGCCGCCCATCCCCGAGCGCTCGGCGATCTTCGGGAAGACCAGCATCCAGATCACGAAGAACGCGACGATCGGGGCGACCCAGGACAGGATGTCGGCGATGATCGTGTTCTCGCGCGCGCCGGAATACTTGACGCCGTGCGTCGCCAGCTCGGCGGCAAGCTCCGGCTCGACGCGGGTCGCCACGAAGCGCGTCCGCCCGTCGGCAAGCGGCTGCTTGAAGCTTCCCTGCACGTAGGTGCGGGTGATCACGACATCCGCGATGCGGCCTTCGCGCAGGTAATCCTGGAACTCGCTGTAGGTGATCGGCTCGACCGTCCGGCTCTCGACGACCAGGTACTGCACCAGCATCACGCCAAGGATCGTGATGATCAGGTACCAGGCATTGAACTTCGCCTCGGGCTTCATCGCGCCAACCACCTGATCCGCCGACATTTCGTCGGGCCGATATGCATTCCTGCCGCCGCCGGCGCGCACCCGTCCCCGGCGGCCCCGGCCGCGGGCCGCGACCGGCCGATACCCAATCCGAGGCGTCGCGACTTGGCAAGGCCGGGCCGCCGCGGCACGCAGCCTTCGGCAACCTCGCCCTCGGGCCTGCGACCATTCGCCCTGGCGACGGCGGCCACCGGCGTGAACAATTGACGGTGCGGAGGCGGCGGATGATCGCGCGCGGGATTGCGCGTGTTGCAGGCGCCGGAAGTGAACCGATGCACCAAACCGGGATCCGCAGCCGGCGTCCGGCCGGCGTCATCGTCGTCACGATCGCTGCGATCGGTGGCGCGATTCTGGCCGGCTCGGCCATGTCCCAGACCATGCCGCCGCCCCCGCCGCCGTCGGCGGTGCGGGGCGAGCTCGTCGCCGAGCGGATGTGCCGCTTCTGCCATCAGATCCGACCGGGCAGCCAGTCCGACGTCGAGGCGCGCGCGCCCTCGTTCGAGCAGATCGCCAACACGCCGGGCCGGGACGCCGCGTTCCTCCGCGGCTTCACGACCGAGCTGCATCTCGTCCGCACGATCGGCGAGCCGCCGGTCGTCATGCCGACGGCGGTGCTCAGCCCCGAGGCGCGCGACGACGTCATCGCCTACATCCTGAAATTCAAACGCTGATCGCCGCGCCGCGGCCCGGCGACGACCGCGACATCATGCCCTGGAGGAGTCCGCAGCAATGAAAGTCAGCGAGATCATGACCCGGCACGTCCAGAGCATCCGCCCGACCACGCCCGTGGCGGGGATCGCGAGATTCCTGCTGGACCACGGGATCAGCGCGGCACCCGTCGTCGGCGAGCACGAGGAGCTGCTGGGCGTGGTCAGCGAGGCCGATCTCATCCATCGCGAGGAGCTCGGCACGGCCAAGCGCCGCGCCTGGTGGCTCGCGAGCATCGCCGAAGGCTTCCGCGATCCCGACGATCGGGCGCGCGAATACGCCCGCACGCACGGCCAGCTCGCGAAGGACGTGATGACGCGCGGAGCGATCACGATCCATGCCGACGCCGACCTCGCCGATGCGGCGGCCCTGATGGACGACAAGCGCGTGAAGCGGCTCTACGTGACCGAGGACGCCGCGCTGGTCGGCGTCGTCACCCGTACGGACCTCGTGCGCGCGCTGGCTCGCCAGCTCGCGCGGCCGAAGGACAAGCGCACCGACGGCGAGATCCGCGACGAGCTGCAACGCCGGATCCGCAGCGCCGAATGGGCGACCAGCGCCTGGGTCACCGTGACCGTCCACCAGGGCAATGTCGACCTGATCGGCGGCGTCGAGTCCGATGCGCAGCGCCAGGCCATCGTCGTGATGGCCCAGGAGATCGCCGGCGTCCGCCACGTCAACGACCACCTCGTGAAGCGGCGGATGCCCAGCACGACGCTGTACTGACCGGAACGTGGCCCGGGACCTCGCGCCCCGGCACGCGATCAGTCCAGGCTGAAGCGGCGCTCCGCGACGCTCTTGCCGAAATCGGCGAGCAGGATGGGCACGAGACGAACCAGCATCGCCGCGGGATCGGGCTCGACCGCGTCGTAGCGGACATGGCCCTGCCAGCGCACGCGGCTGTTGCGGGACTCGGCGAGGCTCATGTTGACCACATGGCGCAGGCGGCCCGTGGCGGTGCCGCGCGGCGCGGCCTGGCGCGGGCGGAACGGCCGGTCCGGCAGCTGGTCGTGACCCATCTCGCTCGGCTGCGCCGCATCGCTGCCCGGCGGCGGCGAACCCCGGCGGCTCGTCTCGTCGGGCGCCGGCATCCGCACCTCTGTCGTAAAGCTGAGCCGCCAGGGCGCCTCCCCCGTCACGACCCGATGCCCGGCGCCTTCCAGCGTCCGCACGATCGCCGCGCGGACGCGCTGCGTCTCGGGCGCATCGTCGAACCCGGTGACCGCGATCGTGAGACCGGGGGCGAGGCGCGCGAAACTGCGCGTCGACACGCGCCCCGGTCGGCCCGCCTGGGCGCGCGCCGGCGAGGCGGGACGCATGGCCGTGAATGCGGCGACGGCGCCCAGGCCGCCGAGCAGCAGTCGCCTCGTCGTCGCTCGGATCATCGTCATGACGTCTCCTCGCCCCGCTCCAGTTGCCCGTGAATTGGCCGCAGGCGCTCGCGATGCAGCCGGCCGATGTTCTCGACCACGCGGGCCACCTCGTCGTCGGCGAGCGGTGGCCGGCATCGTACCCTGTTCCAGGCCAGAAGAAGCTCGCGCACGACTGCAAGATCGACCTCGTGCCAGAGCAGGTGGCCTGCCAGCGAGGCGATCGTCGCATTGCGCTGGCCCTGGGCGACGCCGTCGCGCGTCAGCTCCCGCCAATGGCCGACGCCATGACCGGCCCGCGCGTGCGCCGCGGTCGCCGCCTGCGCCCAGGCGGGCAAGGCGGCGAGCACGACATCGTCGGGGTGGCGGGACACCTCCCAGACATAGTCGCGGCCGGAGGGATGGCGCGAGGGTGGGGCAACGATGTAGCCGCCGTCGCCGCGCAGGTCGATTCCCGGGGCCAGCCCGACGCGATTGCGCAGGACGCCGCCGGGGTGCCGGAAATAGAGATGCCGGCCGCCGCCGCCGGTGATCGCCTCGACGGTCGCGGGCAGCGGACCCTGCGCGGCCTCGAGATCGGCAAGGCTGTCGTCCCCCCCGTGCTGCGGATCGACGTCGATCACCACGAGGCCGGAGATCGCGCCGGTGACGATGCCGACATTCGCATCGGGCCATCGCGCGAACCAGGCGGCGATCTCGTCGACCGTGGCCAGGCGCGACTGGAACGGCTCCCACTTGGCCAGCGGCCGCTTCTCGCCGGGCCGCAGCGGCACGACCGACCAGCCGCGACGGCGATAGCCCAGGGCCGCGTCGCGCCGAGCCGTCACGGCCGCCGCAGGCCGCGCAGCACGGCCACGAAGCGCTTCATTTCTGTTGTGCCGCCATGCCGTTGCCCCGCTCGGCAACTGGCCGCAGGGACGGCGGCGACGCGGCCGGCGCGGGCGAAGCCGCCGGTGCCGCATGCCCGGACGCGCGATGCGCATGCGGCAAGGCGTGCCGCAGCAGCGCCAGCGAGCGCTCCGCCTCGAGGATCTGCTGCGCGATGCGGTCCTGGGCCTCCGCATCGAGCGTGCCCTCCTCGACCCGCGCGGACAGTTCGCTGGCGATCTGCGAGACCTGCTGCACGGCGATCAGCGCCGTGCCGACCGCGCCGCGCCGCGACTGTCCGCCGGACAGCGGCGCGCGCGGAAAGGCCGCGAACCGCGTGCCGGCGAGCAGCGCATCGACGAGCCGGATGTCCGGCACTTCGAGCAGGATCCGCCGGATCTCCTCGACCGAGAACGGCACGCGGCCCGAGATGCGCGCGTACAGCGCCGGATAGGTGAATCCGCTGGCCTTGGCGACGTCGCTCAATGGTCGCGCCCGGTCTCCGACGAGGATGCGATGAAGCGTGCCCGCGAAGTCCATGGCCGGAGGCGAAAGCATCGTGTCCCGGTCTCCAGGAGAGTGAGGTCCCAAGCTAGATAGGATCATGTGGCCCGCTCGATCCTTGACCCTCCTCAATCCACCCGCGACCTGTTGCCGCTGACGGTCCATGGATCGGCCGTCGCGACGATCAAGCCGCGGGAAGCCGCCGGCACCGCCGAGGCTCCACGGATCCCCCCACGGCGCGATCCGGCCGCCGACCGGTGCGCATCGTCGCGGGGCCTGATCGCGGAGCGCCGCCGCACGCGCGAACGACCCCGCCGCCCGCTCACGCGGAAGGCCGTTTCGCATTATGCTGGCCGCGAGATCGCGATCGCAGATGACCGGATCCGTTCCGTCAGCCGATGCCGCCGCGGGCACCATCGCGGCCATGGTCTGCCAGGGCGCGCGCCAGCCCTTGCGCGCCGTGCGTCGGCCCGCGCCGCGCGTGGCAGGGCCGCACGACGTCGTCATCCGTGTCTGCGCCTGCGGCGTCTGCCGGACCGACCTCCATGTCGTCGACGGCGAGCTGCCGCAGCGCCTCGTCGACACGATCCCCGGCCATGAGGTCGTGGGGCGCGTCGTCGAGGTCGGCGATGCCGTCGACACGTTGCGTCCGGGCATGCGCGTCGGCGCCGCCTGGCTCGGCTTCGCCTGCGGCGCGTGCGCGGCGTGCCGGCGCGGCCAGGAAAATCTCTGCCCGCACGCCGAGTTCCACGGCTGGACCCGCCATGGCGGCTATGCGGAGGCGATGCGCGCCGACGCCCGCTTCGTCTTCCCGATCCCGGGCGATCGCCCCGACGCCGAGATCGCGCCGCTGCTCTGCGCCGGGCTGATCGGCCACCGCGCGCTGCGCATGGCCGGCGACGCGCGACGGCTCGGCATCTACGGCTTCGGCGCCGCCGGGCACATCGTGGCGCAGGTCGGGCGCTGGGAGGGCCGCGAGATCTTCGCCTTCACGCGGCACGACGACGAGGCCGCGCAGCGTCTCGCCCGCGAGCTCGGCGCCGCATGGGCAGGCGCGAGCGACGCGACGCCGCCGGAGCCGCTCGACGCGGCGATCCTCTTCGCGCCGGTCGGCGACCTCGTGCCGCGCGCTCTCGCGGCCGTCCGGCCCGGCGGCACGGTGGTCTGCGCCGGGATCCACATGAGCGACATACCGAGCTTTCCGTATGCGCTGCTGTGGGGCGAGCGCGTGCTGCGATCGGTCGCGAACCTGACGCGCCGCGACGGCATCGAGTTCCTCGACATCGCGGCACGCGCGCCGATCCGCTGCATGGTGCGGACCTTCGCGCTTTCGGAGGCCAACGAGGCGCTGACGCGGCTGCGCGCGGGCGAACTCACCGGCGCGGCGGTCCTCGTGAATTCCTGAGCCGCAGCGACGCCTCAGTCTGCGAGCGCGCGCAGCAGCAGGACCGGCCGGTGCACGCCCTCGAGCAGGCGGCCGAGCGGCGAGTCGTGCTCGGGAAAATCCGCCGCGGCGACGATCAGCGAATCGATCGCGGCCGGCAGGCGGGTCGGCAGCGTCGACAGATCCACCGGCGTCGGGAGCGGATGGATCAGCCCGACCATGCCGTGCCGGTCGAGCGCGAGGCGCGCCTCGGCATCGGCGCCCTCGGCGGCCAGCACGTCCACCGGGAGTTCGCCGCGAACGCGGCGCGCGAACTCGAGCGCGTCGTCGAGGAAGCGGCCCGCGGGACGCTCCGGCACCAGGATCGCGGACCGGCGGATGACGCCGCCCGACGCGGGCAGCAGGATCAGGCCGTGGACGCGCCGGAACAGCCGGCGGACCAGGTCCCGGCGATGCCCGAGCAATCCGTTGGCGCTGGCCATCGCGATCACGCCGGCGAACGGCACCTCCGTCTCCGCCGCCTCGTCCGCGACGCTCTCGAAGGACCAGGCGATGCCCGCCTCGCGCGCCGCCGCCTCGACGGCGGCACGCAGTCGCTCGCCCTGGAGCTCGAACTCGAGCGCGAGCTCGGCGGGGCTCACCGCCTCGCTCTCGCCGCTGGGCAGGCGCACGCGCCGCAGCTGCTGCAGCTCGGCAAGCCGCAGCAGCGTGCGCTCGACGAAGACCATCGCCTGGACATCGACGCCGAGGCGCGCCGCGAGCGCGGCGCCGATCGCCGCGAGATCCATCGAGGCGGACGCGGCGGCGAAGGTCAGCGTGAGTCGGGTGAACGCCATTGCGCGCTCCTCAGGACCGCGCCGCGCCGTCGTCGCGCGCCGCGAAGCGGCGTGCGGCGGCGCTGAAGCCGTCGAGTGCTTCGCTCACCATCCCGTTCACGCTGTCCGCCGGGAACCGGCCCTCGGCGTCGGCCTCGCCCGCCGCGCGCCCGGTGAGCAGCGTCATGGCCTCGTCCACCGTCGAGACGGCGTGGACGCGGAAGCGACCCGCGGCGACGGCCGCGACGACATCGGGCCGCAGCATGAGATTGGCGGCGTTCGAGCGCGGCACGATCACGCCCTGCGTGCCGTCGAGGCCGAGTTCGACGCAGACGTCGAAGAAGCCCTCGATCTTCTCGTTGATGCCGCCGATCGGCTGCACTGCGCCGTGCTGGTTGACCGAGCCGGTCATCGCGAAACCCTGGCGCAGCGGCAGCTGGCCGATCGCGGAGAGCAGCGCGCAGAGCTCGGCCAGCGACGCGCTGTCGCCTTCCACCCCGCCATAGGACTGCTCGAAGACGAGGCTCGCCGCGACCGCCAGCGGCTGCCCGCGCGCGTAGCGGCCGCCGAGGAAGCCCGTGAGGATGAGCACGCCCTTGGAATGGATCGGCCCGCCGAGTTCGACCTCGCGCTCGATGTCGACGACCTTGCCGGCGCCGAGGCGGGCGCGCGCGGTGATCCGCGTCGGCCAACCGTAGCTCGCGGCGCCGAGCTGCGCGACGACGAGGCCGTTGACCTGACCGACGCGGTCTCCCGCCACGTCGATGAGCAGCGTGCCGCGGCGGATCGACTCCCGGATGATGTCGCGCACGCGCGCCCCGCGCTGCTCCTGCGCCTCGATGGCGCGCGCGACATGGGCCGCGGCGACCGTGGCGTCGCCCGCCTGCGTCGCGAAGTGACTCGCCTCACGCACCAGGTCCGCGATCGCCTCGAACGTCGCCGAGAGCTTGTCCGCGTCCCCCGCCAGCCGGGCGCCGTGCTCGATCACCCCGGCCACGGCGGTGCGATCGAACGCGATCAGGCCGTCGCGCCGCACGATACTCGCGACGAGATCGGCATAAGCCCGCTCGCCCGCGGGGTCGCGGGCGATGCGGTCGTCGAAATCCGCCGTGATCTTGAACAGCTCGCGCAGGTCCGGATCGTAGGTCGTCAGCAGGTGATGGATCAGGCGGTCGCCGAGCAGCACGACCTTGAGCGACAACGGGATCGGCTCGGGGTCGAGGGACACGGGCGTCGCCAGGCCCACCGCCTCGCCCAGCGACTCGATGCGCACGCGCTGCGCGCGCAGCGCGCGCTTGAGCTCCTCCCAGGCATAGGGCTGGCTCAGCACGCGCCGCGCGTCGAGCACGAGATAACCGCCGTTGGCGCGATGCAGCGCCCCGGGCTTGATCAGCGTGAAGTCGGTGACCATCGCGCCCAGCGCCGGTCGGTACTCGATGCGCCCGACGAGATTGGCGAGGGTCGGATGGTCCTCGCGCACGATCGGCGCGTGGCTCAGGGCGCCGTTGTCGACGATCAGGTTGACCTCGTAGCGATGAAACCTGCCGCGGCGCGACATGCCGCCTGCGGCCTCGAGCCCGAGCGCCTGCTGGCCCGGCTCCTCGCTCTCGAGGAAGCCCTCGGCATTCTCGATCAGGTCCGTCTCGACCGACTTCAGATAGGCCTGCACCGCCTCGAGATCGGCGAAGCGCCGCGTCAGGTCGGCCATCAGGTGCCCGATGGCGAAGCGGACGATCTCGCGGTTGAGCTCGCGCAGCTGCTGGCGGAACTCCCCCTCCCAGCGCGGGATGTTGCGCATCTCCGATTGCAGCCGGTCCTGGATCGCGGCCATGTCGGCCTTGATCCGGGTCTGCTCGTCCTCCGGCAGCTGCGCGAAGTCCTCTGGCGCGACGATCTCGCCGTTGCGCATGTATGCCAGCGCCATGCCCATGGGCATCCGTACGATGGCGATGTTCTTCGCCCGCGCCTCCTTCTCGATTGCCGCGATGGCCTGCTGCGGCAGCGCCTTGGCCCGCTCCTCCAGCATCTGCCGGCGCCGGCGGTAATCCTCGGTATCGAAGGCGGCGGGGATCGCGACGCGCAGCTCCTCGATCAGCCGCGTCATGTCGCGCTGCAGCGCCGACCCGCGGCCGGCGGGCAGCCGGAGGATGCGCGGCCGGTTGCCGGTGTCGGCGAAGTTGAACACGTAGCACCAGTCGTCCGCCGGCGGCATCGCGGCCGCGTGGCGCTCGAGGCAGCGATGAACGAGGGTCTCCTTGCCGACGCCGACAGGACCGACGGCGAAGATGTTGTAGCCGTCCAACCGCAGCCCGAGCGCGAACTCGACCGCCTCGCGCGCGCGGGCCTGGATCGCGGCGTCGTCGCCCGCCGCAAGCTCCGCGGTCGTCGCGAAGCCGAGGCTCTCGGGCGGGCACCGCCGGCGCAAGGCCTCGGGCGGCAGGGCAAGATGCTCGGCGGGCGGCGTCAACGTCGTGGTTCCTCGCTTGCGGCAGTCGTGACCCCGGAGCAGCGCGGCCCCGGAGGAGCGGATGGCGGACCGCCTCGCTTCGGGACCCTCGGCAACGGCGGGGAAAGCTTGTCGCGCCGGGGCGCCGGCCGGGTTGCGCGGGATCAAGGAGGCGGAGACGCGAGCGAATAGTCTGAACCCGCTCGACCCTCGTCGCCAACCCGTTCGACGCCCTCGCCGGCGACAGGGCGCAGGACCGCGACATGAAGAAGCCCGCATCGACCTCGACGGCGCCGCAGACCTGGTGGCAGTGGGTCCTCGTCTATCCGGGGCTGATCCTCGGCCTGCTGGGCTCGGTGCCGACGGTCGTCGAGGCGTCCCGAAGCTGGCTCCACGAGGTGCCGTTCGGCACGGCCGCGGGCGCCGAGCAGCGGGCCCGGCTGTTCGCCAAGAATACCGCCTGCCTGGAGCTGATCGCGTCGACCGAGCGCAGCGTGCATCTCCCGGATGCGACGATCGTCCAGGCGCTGCCCTGCGACACCGGCGACATCATGATCCGCGTCGAGCCGCCCGCGGCCGATCCGATCATCCACTGGGTTCCGCGCGAGCAGCTGCTCAAGACTGTGGCGACGGGGCCGAGCATGGCCGCGAACGCGACCGAGGTCGCGCAGGCCGGCAACCGGCCCGTCGCCGTGCTCTGCGTCGTGCGCCAGCCGCGCGGCATGATCGTCCGCCGCCTGCGTCTCGCAGACGGCACGTGCATCGAGGAGGTGATCAACAGCTACACCGGCACGGTCACGCGCAAGCCGGGGACGGTCGCCTGCGCGTGCTGACGTCGGCGCCGTTCAGCGCAACAGCAGCGGCGCGCCGAGCGCCAGGAGCGACCCGAGATAGAGCAGGCCGAAGACGGCTCCGAGGCGCCAGAACGCGCCCGTCGAGATGTAGCCGCAGCCCGCATAGACCGGCGCCGGGCCCGTCGCATAGGGCGTGATGACGCCCATCAGGCCGGCCGACAGCGCCAGCAGCATCGCTGTCGGTCCCTGCGGCAGCGCGGGCATGCCGGCGAGGGTGGCGAGCATCACCGGCAGCATCGCCGTCGTGTGCGCCGTCGTCGTCGCGAACATGTAGTGCGACGCGAAGTAGGTCCCGACGAGTCCGACGACGCCCCAGACCGGCGGCACATCGCCGATCCATCCCGCCAGGCCCGCTGCGAACCACGCGACGAAGCCCGTGCGATTGAGGCCGTCGGCAAGCGTCATCAGGGTCGCGAGGCGCGTGAGCGTGTCCCAGGCGTCGCGGCTGCCGACAACGTCGGCCCAGGACACCAGGCCGGTCGCGAGCATCAGCGCCAGCACCAGCAGCGCCGCGACCGTCGCGTTCACGAAGGCGCCGGCGAAGATCCACGACAGGATGGCGATGCCCACGAGGACGCCGAGCAGCGCCTCG
Source organism: Alphaproteobacteria bacterium (assembly GCA_016793165.1). GTDB lineage: Bacteria > Pseudomonadota > Alphaproteobacteria > CACIAM-22H2 > CACIAM-22H2 > CAIOSQ01. The sequence goes on from JAEULA010000096.1 coordinate 26,169, forward strand.
CGCCAGGACAGGCCGCCCATCGCCGCCAGCTCGGACGTCGCCCAGCGCACCACCTCGGGGCTGCGCCGGACCGTCGGCCGCACCAGCGCATGGGCGAGCAGCGGCAGCAGCGCGAGAAGCGGCACGCAGAACGGCGCCGCCGCCAGGAACCAGTCGCCCCATCCGATCTCGATGCCGAGCGTGGCGGCGATCATCGCGACGGCGAGCAGGTTCGGCGACAGGGCCGTCAGGAACAGCGAACTCGTCACGCAGCTCGACGCGAAGGCCGTCCACATCACGTAGCTGCCGAGCCGGCGCGCCGAGCGGTCGTTCGGCAGCGAGCCGTAGAGCGGCGGCACGGCGCGGATGATCGGGAAGATCGTGCCCGCGCTGCGCGCCGTGTTCGACGGCGTGAAAGGCGCCAGCGCGAGGTCGGCGAGCATCACCGCGTAGCCGAGGCGCAGCGAGCCATGGCCCATCGCCTGCACGAGGCGCAGGGCGATCCGGCGGCCGAGGCCGGTCTTGTCGTAGCCGATCGCGAAGACGAAGGCCGTGAACACCAGCCACACCGTGCCGTTGGCGAAGCCGCCCAGCGCCCAGGTCACGGCCGCGTCGGGTGCGCGGAACCCCGGCCGCGCGAGCTCGGCCGGCGAGAACAGCACCCAGGGCGACAGCAGCGCCGCGAGCGTCACACCGATCAAGCCGACCGCCGCACTCGGCAGCGGCTCCAGGATCAGCGCGAGCACGACGCCGACGAACAGCGCGAAGAAGCACCAGGCATGCGGGGCGAGGTCGGCCGGCACGGGGAGTGATGCGAGCAGCAGCGGCAGCCCGAGCGCCGCGACGCCCGCCAAGGCCCGGCGCCGCAGCCGTGCGGCGGTGGCACCCGTCGCGGCGCCCGACGCGCCCTCGGATTCGGCCTCCCCCATGACCCGATCCTGCCACAGCGTCGCCATGACCGGCGCGCTTGATCCTGATCAGTGCCGAGGTCCCCGCGATCGACGCAGGGTGGCTCTTGGCCAACGGAGCCGGTCATGCGCATCGTCGCCCGCTTCGAGATCCCATTCACCGCCTACCTTGCGCCCGACGGCGAGCTGGCCCCCGGTGCCGGCGACTTCGCGACCGACCGCACGGCGCTCGTCGCGATGTACCGGGCCATGGCGCTGACCCGAGGCTTCGACGAGAAGGCCGTCGCGCTGCAGCGCACCGGACGGCTCGGCACCTTCGCCTCGTCGCTCGGCCAGGAGGCGGTCGGCGTCGGCGTCGCGGCCGCGATGGAAGGCTCGGACGTGCTGCTGCCCAGCTTCCGCGAGCATGGCGCGCAGATCTGGCGTGGCACGAGCCTCGTCGAGCTCCTGCTCTACTGGGGCGGCGACGAGAGGGGCAGCGATTTCGCCGCCTGTCGCGAGGACTTCCCGATCTGCGTGCCCGTCGGCTCGCACGCGCCGCATGCCGTCGGCGTCGCGCTCGCCTTCGCACTGCGCGCCCAGCCGCGGGTCGCGGTGGCGATGTTCGGCGACGGCGCCACCTCGAAAGGCGACGTGGCCGAGGCGCTCAACGTCGCCGGCGCCTGGCGCGTGCCCGCGGTCTTCATCGTCTGCAACAATCGATGGGCGATCTCGGTGCCGCGCGCGGCACAGACCGCCGCCGAGACGCTGGCGCAGAAGGCGATCGCCGCCGGAATTCCCGGCGTCCAGGTCGACGGCAACGACGTGATCGCCGTGCGCGACGCGACGGCGCGGGCGCTCGCGCGGGCGCGGAGCGGCGAGGGTCCGATGCTGATCGAAGCGCTGACCTATCGCCTGGCCGACCACACCACCGCCGACGATGCGCGGCGCTACCGGCCGGAGGCCGAGGTCAGCCGCTTCTGGGCGGAGGAGCCGATCGCCCGGCTGCGCAACCATCTGCAGCGCCGGCACGGCTGGGTCCGAGACGAAGAGCATGCGCTGGTGCAGGACGTCGCCGCCCGCGTCGAGGCCGCGGCGGCGGCCTTCCTCGCCACGCCGCCGCAGGCGCCAGGGACCATCTTCGACTTCACCTACGCGCAGCTGCCGGCCGATCTCGCCGCGCAACGAGCGGCGCTCCTCGGCGGCGGAACTGCGGAGTCCGGCCATGGCTGAGATCACCCTGGTACAGGCGATCAATCAGGCCCATGCCCGCGCGATGGCGGACGATCCGACGGTGATCGTTCTGGGCGAGGACGTGGGCCAGGACGGCGGCGTGTTCCGCGCGACCGACGGGCTGCTCGCGCGGTTCGGAGCCGCGCGCGTGCGCGACACGCCGCTGGCCGAGGCCTGCATCGCCGGGCTGTCGATCGGCCTCGCGGCGCAGGGGTTCAGGCCCGTGGCCGAGATCCAGTTCACGGGCTTCATTTATCCGGCCATCGACCAGATCCTCAACCATGCCGCCCGGCTGCGCACGCGCACGCGCGGCCGCCTCGCCTGCCCGATGGTGCTGCGCTCGCCCGCCGGCGGCGGGATCCGCGCCGTCGAGCACCACTCCGAATGCCCCGAGGCGCTGTTCGCGCACATGCCCGGACTGCGCGTCGTCGTGCCGTCGTCTCCGCGCCGCGCCTATGGCCTCCTCCTGGCGGCGATCCGCGACCCCGATCCCGTCGTGTTCCTCGAGCCCACGCGCCTCTATCGCAGCGCGAAGGAGGAAGTGCCCGACGACGGCGCTGCTGCGCCGCTCGACCGCTGCTTCGTGCTGCGCGAGGGTGGCGACGTCACCATCGTCGCCTGGGGTGCGATGGTGCCGGAGGCCCTGACCGCCGCGACCACGCTCGCCGAACGCGGCATCGCCGCCGAGGTGATCGACGTCGCGACGCTGAAGCCGCTCGACGCCGGGACCATCCTCGCCTCGGTCGCGAAGACAGGTCGCTGCGTGATCGTCCAGGAGGCGCCGCTCAGCGGCGGCTGCGGCGCCGAGATCGCCGCGCGCATCGCCGAGCACGGCCTGATGTCGCTGCTCGCGCCGATCCAGCGCATCGCGCCGCCCGACGTCGTCGTACCGCTGCCGCGCCTCGAAGGCCACTACCGTCCCGATGCCGCGCGCATCGTCGCGGCCGTCGAGCGCGCGCGGAGCTACGCATGACGGCCGACGTCGCGCGCCCGGGCGGCGCATCGCCGACGCGCGGCGGTCCTTCGGCCGCGCGCGCGATCATGCCATTGCCGCGCGACATCCCGCCCGACCGCATCGCCGGAGCCGCAGCACCATGACGATGTTCAATCTCCCGGACCTCGGCGAGGGCCTGCAGGAGGCCGAGATCATCGCGTGGCACGTGAGCGAGGGCGACCACGTCGTCGCCGATCAGCCGCTGGTCTCGGTCGAGACCGAGAAGGCGGTGGTCGAGGTGCCCGCGCCCACCAGCGGTCGCCTGCTGCGTCAGCTCGCGAAGGTCGGCGAGCATCTGAAGGTCGGCGCCGCGCTCGCCGAGTTCGACGACGGCGCGCGGTCGGACGCCGGCGCGATCGTCGGCGATCTGACGACGCCGAGCGCGCCTGCGACCGTCGTGCCGAGCGCCTCGTCGCCGGCCGCGCCGCCCCTCGCGCCCCAATCGGAGGCCGCGCCGACGCCCGCCGGCACCGCGTCCGTCCGCGCGGCGCCCGCCGTTCGCGCTCGGGCGAAGGCCCTCGGCATCGAGCTCGCGACGATCCCGGGCAGCGGGCCCGACGGCACGATCACGCTTGCCGATCTCGAGGCCGCCCGACCGGCCGCCACCGCCGGTGCGCCGCTGCGCGGCATGCGCCGCGCCATGGCGCTCAAGATGGGCCGCTTCGCCGCCGAGGTGGCGCCCGCCACGGTGACCGAGGAGGCCGACATCGGCGCCTGGCCGGCGGCCGAGCCCGACGTGACCGCCCGGCTGATGCGCGCCCTCGCCGCCGGCGCGCGCGCCGAGCCGGCGCTGAACGCGTGGTACGACGGCCGGGCCCTGCGCGTGGAGCGCCGTGCGCGCATCGATATCGGCCTCGCGGTCGACACCGAGGACGGGCTCGTCGTTCCCGTGCTGCGCGACGCCGGCGGGCTCGACACGGCGGCGCTGCGCGCGCGAATCGACTCGCTGAAGCAGGCCGCGCGCGAGCGCCGCCTCGCCCCTGCCGATCTCGCCGGCCCGACTTTGACCCTCTCGAATTTCGGCATGATCGCCGGCCTCACCGCCGCCCTCGCGATCGCGCCGCCGCAGGTCGCCATCGTCGGCGCCGGCCGGCTCCATCGCCGCGTCGATCTCGTCGGCGACACCGTCGTGGCGCGGCGCGTGCTGCCCCTGTCGCTGACCTTCGACCACCGCGCCGTGACCGGCGGTGAGGCCGCCCGCTTCCTGCGCGCCGTCGTCGCCGATCTCGAGAAGCCGGACTGAACTTCGCGGAGACACGCATGACCCGGGACCCGTTCGCGCTGGCCGACACGCTCGGCCCTTTCCAGATCCTGCATGTCCATCGCCCGGCGCTCGGCCTCAAGGGCATCGTCGTGGTCGACAACGTCGCCTGCGGACCCGCGATCGGCGGCATCCGCATGGCCGCGGATGCGAGCCTGGAAGAGTGCTTCCGCCTCGCCCGCGCGATGACGTTCAAGAACGCCGCGGCCGGCTTGCCGCATGGCGGCGGCAAGGCGGTCATCATCGCTGATCCGCGAATGCCCCCGGAGGCGAAGGAGCGCCACATCCGCGCCTTCGCCGACGCGATCGCGTCGCTGCAGACCTACATCCCCGGGCCCGACATGGGCACCGACGAGCGCTGCATGGCCTGGGTCAAGGACGAGATCGGCCGCGCCGTCGGGCTGCCGCGCGAGCTTGGCGGCATCCCGCTCGACGAGATCGGCGCGACCGGCTTCGGCCTGGCCGCCGCGATCGACGTGGCGCGCGCGAGCATCGGCCTGGAGCTCAAGGGCGCGCGGGTCGCGATCCAGGGCTACGGCGCGGTTGGCCGGCACGCCGCCACGTTCCTGGCCGGCATGGGCGCGGTGATCGTCGCCGCGAGCGACACCTCGGGAACGCTGGTCGCCGACGACGGCCTCGACATCGCGGCGCTCACCGCCCTCAAGCTGCGGGGAGGCGCGCTCGTCGACGCGGAGCGCGGCGACAAGCGGGCCGCCGCGGCGATCATCGACGTGCCGTGCGACATCTGGATTCCTGCCGCGCGTCCCGACGTGATCGACCGCGGCAACGTCGAACGGCTGCGCACGCGCATGGTCGCCCAGGGCGCCAACATCCCGGTGACGCCCGAGGCCGAGGCGGCGCTCGCCGCGCGCGGCGTCCTGGTCCTGCCCGACTTCATCGCCAATGCCGGCGGCGTGATCTGCGCGGCATGCGAATACGCCGGCGCCACCCAGGCCGCCGCCCTCGCGACCATCGACGAGCGCATCCGCGCCAACACGCGCCGGATGCTGGCGCTGGCCCGCGAGCGCGCGATCGGCACGCGCCAGGCGGCGATCCTGATGGCCGAGGAGCGCGTCCGCGCCGCGATGGCGCTGCGCCGCTGGCGCTGAGCGGCGGCGCGTCCCTCAGTCCGCCGGCGGGCTCCCCGTGGCGGCGATCTCGGCGGCGAAGTGGCAGCGCACGAGCCTGTCGGCCACCCCGGCAAGCGCCGGCATCTCGGCGCGGCATCGCGTCCGCGCGTGCGGACAGCGCGTGTGAAATCGGCAGCCCGAGGGCGGATCGATCGGGCTCGGGACCTCGCCCTGCAACGGCGCGGGGCGCGCCGCGACCGTCGGCCCGCTCGTGCGGCGAATCCGCGGCGCGGCGGCAAACAGCGCCGTCGAATAGGGATGCACAAGTCGGCGCGCGAGCGCGCTCGCCTCCCCCGTCTCCACGATCTGGCCCAGGTACATCACGACGATGCGATGCGCGATGCGCCGTACGAGATGAAGGTTGTGCGTGATGAACAGGTAGGCGACACCGGTCGAGGCCTGGATGTCACGCAGCAGATTGACGATCTGTGCCTGCACCGAGACGTCGAGCGACGAGACGGCCTCGTCGCAGATGATCAGCTCCGGGCCCGGCGCGAGCGCGCGGGCGATGGCGACGCGCTGGCGCTGGCCTCCGGAGAGCTCGTGCGGATAGCGATCGAGGTGCTCGGCCGTGAGCCCGACCTGCGCCATCAGCGCGACCGCGCGCTCGCGCCGCGTCGCACGATCGCCGGCGCCGTGGAGACGCAGCGGATCGTCGAGGCTCTGGCCGATGGTCCGGCGCGGATTGAAGCTCGAGAACGGGTCCTGGAACACGATCTGGACCGCGCGCCTGAAGCGCTGCGGATCCCGGGCGAGGATCCCGCCGACCTCCTCCCCGTGCAGCAATACGGCTCCCGACGTCGGCGGAACGAGACGGATGAGGCAGCGCCCGAGCGTCGTCTTCCCGCATCCCGACTCGCCGACCACCGCGACCGTCTCGCCCGCGCCGATCGCCAGCGACACGTCCTCGAGCGCATGCACCCCGCGCCTTCCGCGCGCGAACCAGCCGCCCAGCGGAAAGATCTTGCCGATGGCGCGCGCCTCGAGCACGGCCGTCCGCGGCGCGGCGCTCATGCGGCCCCCGTGGCGGCGACGAAGCACGCGACGCGGCCGCCATGCGCGGCCGGCAAATCCGTCGGCCGCGCCGCATGACAGCGCTCCTGGGCGACGGGACACCGCGGCGCGAACGCGCAACCGCGCGGCATCCGGTCGAGCGGCGGCACGGTCCCGGGAATCTCCCGCAGCCGCTCGCCCGGCTCCCCGTCCCAGTCCGACGCGCCGAGCAGGCCGCGCGTGTAGGGGTGCGCCGGCGTCGCGAAGATCGCCTCGACCCGACCTTCCTCGACCTTGCGGCCCGCATACATGACGACGATTCGGTCGGCCACCTCCGACACGACCGCGAGATCGTGGGTGATCAGGAGCACGGCCATTCCGAGCCGCGCCTTCAAGCCGTCGATCAGCGCGAGCACCTGGGCCTGGACCGTGACATCGAGCGCCGTCGTCGGCTCATCGGCAACCAGGAGCGCCGGATTGCCGGCCAGGGCCATCGCGATCATGACGCGCTGGCGCATGCCGCCGGAGAGATTGTGCGGGAATTGCCGCACCCTCTCGGCCGGCGCCGGAACGCCGACCAGCGCCAGCAGCTCGATCGCGCGATCCATCGCCGCGCGCGGCGGCACGATGCCGTGCTCGATCAGCGCTTCCGCGATCTGCCGCCCGATCCGGTGGACGGGATTGAGGCCCATCATCGGGTCTTGAAACACCATGCCGATGCGACGGCCGCGCATCGCACGCATTTCGGGCTCGGCGAGCCCGACCAGGTCGACGCCGTCGAACCGGACGACGCCCTGCGCGATGCGGCCCGAGGCGCGCGGGATGAGCCGCATCAAGGCATGCGCGACGGTGCTCTTTCCCGAGCCGGACTCGCCGACGATGGCGACCGTCTCGCCCCTTGCGACGGCAAAGCCGACGCCGTCGACGGCGCGCAGCGGCCCGCGCACCGTGTCGTAGTCGACGCCCAGGCCCTCGACTTCGAGCAGCGCGCTCATCGCCGCCTCATGCGCGGGTTCAGCGCCTCGTTCAGCCCCTCGCCGACGAGGTTGATCGCGAGCACCGTGACCATGATCGTGACGCCCGGGATCGCCGACATCCACCACGCCGTGCGCAGCACCGTGCGGCCGACGCCGATCATGTAGCCCCACGAGATGATGTTCGGGTCGCCGAGGCCGAGGAACGACAGCCCGGCCTCGGTCAGGATCGCCGTCGCCACCGTGAGCGAGCCGATCACGACGACCGGCGGCAGGGCGTTGGGAAGGATCTGCCGGATCATGATCTCCGCGCTGCCCATCCCCATGGCGCGGCAGGCCTCGACATACTCGCGATGCTGCTGGGCGACGAACTCCGCCCTGGCGAGCCGCGCGACCGAGGGCCACGACACGATCGCGATGGCGAGCGTGATGGTGGGCACCGTCGGCTGGAAGATCGCGACGATCAGCACCGCGAGCACGAAGGACGGAATCGTCAGGAAGAAATCGGTGGCGCGCATGAGCACCGCGTCGAGCCAGCCTCCGAAGTAGCCGGCGCAGGCGCCGACCGCGAGGCCGACCAGGGTGGCGACGAGGCTCGCGGCGATGCCGATCAGGAGAGACACGCGCGCGCCGTGCAACAGCCCCGCGAGGATGTCGCGCCCGGAGACGTCGGTGCCCAGCGGGAAGCGGTCGGACGGCGGCGTCGACGGGCGGCCGAGCATGTCGAACGGATCCACGTCGTAGAGCGCCGGTCCCGCGACCGCCGCCGCGACCACCACCGCCAGCACGAGCAGGCCGCCGACGGCCGCGCGGTTGCGGCAATAGCGTCGCCACAGCGCCGCGATCCCGCTCATCGCGCCGAGAGCCGCGGATCGAGGATGCCGTAGAGCAGATCGACGGCGAGGTTGGTCAGGACGACCACGGTCGAGGAGATGAAGAGGATGCCGAGCAGCAGCACGAGGTCGCGCTGCAGCAGGGCGTCGAGGACGAGCCGCCCGAGCCCCGGCCAGCCGAACACGGTCTCGACCAGGATCGAACCGCCGAGCAGATGGCCGACCTGCACGCCCATCAGCGTGACGACCGGCAGCAGCGCGTTGCGCGCGGCATGGGTGAACGCGATGCGCAGCTCCGAGAGGCCCTTGGCGCGCGCGGTCTTGATGTAGTCGAGCGTCAGGATGTCGAGCATGCTCGTGCGCATCAGCCGCGTGTAGACGGCGACGTAGAAGAGCCCCAGCGTGGTCGCCGGCAGGACGAGGTGTCGCGCGACGTCCAGGGCGCCCGCCAGCGCCCCGAACTCGACACCGATCGTCTTCATGCCGCCGGACGGGAACAGCCCGAGCGTGATCGAGAAGAACACGATCAGCATCAGGCCGAGCCAGAACTGCGGCGTCGCGTAGACGACGAGGGCGGTTACGGAAACCAGCGCGTCGATCCAACCGCGGTGGCGCAGCGCGGCGACGATCCCAAGCAGCAGGCCGACGACCGCGGCGATGGCGATCGCCGTCAGCATCAGGATCAGCGTGGCGCCCAGCCGCTCGCCGACCAGCTCCAGCACGGGCCGGTTCTGGATCAGCGACGTCCCGAGATCGAAGCTGAGCAGGCGGCCGACATAGACGAGGAACTGCACGTGCAGCGGCCGGTCCAGCCCGTAGGATCGCCGCAGCTCGGCGACCAGCTCCGGCGAGCCGTGGCCCGACGACGCGACGATGATGTCGGCCGCGTCGCCGGGCGCCAGGTGCAGCAGCAGGAAATTGAGGGCGGCGATCGCCAGAACGGCGGGCACCGCCTGCGCGATGCGCAGCAGGAAGAAGGCGGGGCGCCCGCTCATCACGCCGCGCGACCGCCGCTCACCGGGACTTCCAGACGCCGTCCCAGCCGGAATACATCGAGATCCCGTTCGTGATCAGCCCGTTCACGCGGCGGTTCCAGAGATGCACGTACTGCATCTCCATCAGGTAGAGCACCGGCATCTCGTCGTGGATGATCTGCTGCACCTCGTCGAATTGCACCTTGCGCTTCGCCGGGTCGAGCTCGCGCGCGGCCAGCGCGAAGAGCTCGTCGACGCGCGGGTTCTTGTAGGCCATCGAGTTCATGAACGCGGCCCCCGGCTTGATGTTGGCCGAGAGGTAGCTCCGCTCGACCCCGATCGTCGGGTCCGCGTAGTTGTGCTGGAAGGTGCTCGTCATCTGGAAGGCCCAGTCGCCGTAGACGGCCTTCAGCCAGCCGGCGAGATCCGCGCTCTTCGTATCCACCGCGATCCCGAGCTTGCCGAACTCCTGCTTCACGTACTCGCCGAGCCGCGTCCAGGCCTCGCCGTACGGCAGCACGTGCTGCGTCATGCGGAACCGCACGCCGTCGGCACCGCGCTTGTAGCCCGCCTCGTCGAGCAGCGCATTGGCGCGGCGAGGGTCGTAGACGTAGGGCTTGAGCGCCTTGTTGAAGTAGGTCGGGTCGGCGCTGACGATCGGCCCGATGCCGGGCTTGCCGTAGCCGTACCAGATCACGTCGATGATGCGCTGGCGGTCGAGCGCCATGCTCATCGCCTGGCGCACGCGCAGGTCGTTGAGCGGCGCCTCGCGCAGGTTCAGCTCGAGCCACATGTTCGGCCCCAGCGCCTCGGCGCCGGCCATCGAGGCCTCGAGCGCCGGCAGCTTGGACAGGCGCTGGATCTCGGCCTCCGGGAGCGCGCTCTGCGGCGCGAGATCGACCTCGCCCTTCTCCATCGCGATCGCGCGCGCGGCACCGTCCGGCAGCACGCGCAGGATGACCTGGTCGAGATAGGGCCGCCCTTCGCGCCAGTAGGTCGGGTTGCGCTCGAGAATGATGTGGCTGCCGCGCTGCCATTCCTTGAGCCTGAAAGGCCCGGTGCCCACGGGCGACTTCGTCAGCACCTCGGCCTGGCGGACCGCGGCCGCCTGCGCCAGGTCGACGCCCGCGAACCTGTGCCGGGGCATCATCGGCGCCTCGGTCGGCTGGAACGCCTTGAGGAAATACGGGACCGGCGCTTTCATCCGGAAGACGACGGTGGTCGCATCCGGCGTCTCGATCGACTCGACGTCGCCGAACAGCGCGCGCCCGCGCGAGTGGTAGGGACGGATGATGCTCTCGATCGAGAATTTCACGTCCTCGGAGGTGAACGGCTGACCGTCGTGCCACGTCACGCCCGGGCGCAGCTTGAACGTCCAGGTCTTGCCGTCCTCGGCACGCGTCCACGACTCCGCGAGCCCCGGCACGGGCGTCATCCCCGCACCCTCCCACTGCAGCAGGCTCTCGTAGATCTTGGTCGCCACCAGCGCGAGCGGCACCGCGGTCGTGGCGATGGTCGACATCGCGGTCGGCTCGGGATGGTAGGTGTAGGTCAGCGAGCCGCCCTTCGCGGGCGTTTGCGCCAGCGCGGGCAATGCCGTCGCGGCGGCCACGGCCAGCGCGGCGGCGAGGCGTCGGACACGGATCGTCAGCATGTTCCCCTCCCCAGGGCGTCGATGATCAGAAGCGCGGCGCGGCCGCGGCGGCGCCGCCGTCGGCGTTGCACCAATGATAGATGAACTCCATGAGGTGGCCGATGGCCGCCAGATACTCGGCCACCGGGATATGCTCGTCGGGCTTGTGCGCCTGCGCGATCGTGCCGGGGCCGAAGACGATCCCGGGGATGCCGCCCTGGTTCACCAGATGCCGCATGTCGCAGCAGAACGGGCCGTGGCGCACCGCGCTCGCGGCGCCGCGGCGCGCCAGCGTCGCGGACATCTCGCTCGCCACCGGGATGTCCGGCGACTGCACCGTGCTGTCGTCGTGGTGCAGGAAGGCGAGCTTCGCCGGCTGGCGGCTGAGGAACGGATCGCGCTTGTTGGGCTGGGCGATGGCCTGGCGGAACCGCCGCATCACGTCCTGAACGCTGCCGGCTCGATGCGAGAAATAGGCGCCGCCCTTGATGACGACCTCGGCCGCGGTCACCGTCTCGTAGTGACCGCCGACGATCTTGCCCATCACCAGCGAGAAGGCGGCGCGCCCCTGCTCGGCCGGATCGTTCGGCGCGATGCGGTTGCACTCGCGCTCGACGTCGAGCAGCGCATCGATCACGGCGGGCAGCTTCTCGATCGCGCTGACGCCGTCCTGCACGCCGTCCTGCCAACGCGCGCCGGGCGAGCGCGACACGCCGGGAATCGAGACCTGCCAGTAGAGCCCGCCGGGATGGCTGACGAAGATCTGGTTCTCCGTCGGCTCGAGGACGATCGCGGCATCCGCGGTGATGCCGCGCCGTACGAGGTCGAGCGTGCCGTTGCCGGCGTGCTCCTCGTTCACGACCGACTGGAAGACGACATCGCCGCGCAGGACGATGCCTGACTCCTTGAGATAGGTGAGCGCGAGCAGCGCGGCCATGAGGCCGCCCTTCATGTCGGACGTCCCCCGCCCATACATCCGGCCGTCGGCGATCTCCGCGCCGAAGGGATCCCGCGTCCACGCGCCCGTGGGCTCGACGGTGACCGTGTCGATGTGCCCGTTGAGGATCAGCGACCGGCCGCCGCCGGAGCCGCGAACGACGCCCACCACGTTCGGCCGACCCTTGTAGTTGAGGACGTTCTCGAGGCCGCTGTCCTTGAGCGCCTGCGCCGTCGGCAGCTCCTCGTAGGGCAGGATGAGGTCGTGCTGCCAGTGGGTGGGATACTGGGCGATGTCGGGAAAGCGCGCGAACATCGCCTCGACATCGGGCTCCGCGGCGGTGACCTCGGCGCCGATCGCGCGCAGCAGCGAGGCGACATGCTCCTGCGCCGCGCCCTCCTCGCCGGTGAGGCTCGGGATGCGGACCAGCGTGCCGAGCGCGTCGACGCTGCGCTGCTCGTTGCGCGCGGCATGATCCAGCGCCGCGGCGAGCGCCGCGGACGGTGAGGGGAATGTCGAGGTCGTCTCGGCTGGCAGGGTCATCGATGGTTCCTGTGGTGGGGCGCGATCAATCGTCGATCGCCTGGTAGACGAGCTGGCGCATGAGCCGCCGCAAGCGCAGCCGGCCGGGGCCCGGCGCCTGGGCCATGAAGACGACGACGAGCTGCTCGCGCGGGTCGACCCAGAAGGTCGTGCCGGCGGTGCCGGACCAGAAGTAGTCGCCCGCCGAGCCGGGCACGACCGCCAGCCCGTCGGCCAGACGCACCGCGACCCCGAGCCCGAAGCCGTAGCCCGGCGTCTGCATAGCGGCCTCGCCGGGCGGCAGCGGCGTCGCGATCCGCGTGCCGAGATGATCGGCGGTCATCAGCGCAACGGAGGCGCGGCTCAGCAGGCGCACGCCGTCGAGCACGCCGCCCTGGAGAAGCATCTGGGCGAAACGCAGGTAGTCGGCCGCGGTCGACAGGGCGCCGGCGCCGCCCGACTCCATGCGCGGCGCCTGCGTCGCGTCGTAGGTCTGCGCGGGAACCGGCGGCGGCGCGCCGGTCGCGGGATCGATCGCGAACGGCTGCGCGAGGCGACCGCTGCGGGCGGAGTCGACATGGAATCCGGTGTCGTGCAGGCCCAGCGGCGCGAAGATCCGCTCGTCGAGGAACCGGCCGAGCGTCCGTCCCGCGACGGCCTCGACGACGGCGCCGAGCAGATCGGTGGACAGGCCGTATTCCCACACCGTGCCGGGCTGGTGTGCGAGCGGAACCCGGGCGAGCCGCTCGACGAACGCCGACACGGCGAGCTCGCGCGGATTGACCGCGATGCCGAGCCGCGCCTGCGCCTCGCGCACGGGCGCATTCGCCGAGCGCTCGCCATAGGCGAGGCCCGAGCTGTGCGTGAGCAGATCGTGCAGCGTGATCGGGCGCGACGCCGGGACCAGGCTGTAGCGGGCCCCGTCGGCGACGCTGACCGGCGGGGTGCGGAAGCCGGGCAGATGCGTCTCGACCGCGTCGCTGAGCTGCAGCCGTCCTTCCTCCATCAGCATCAGCGCCGCGACGGAGACGAGCGGCTTGGTCATCGAGTAGATGCGGAAGATCGCATCGGCCCGCACCGGAACCGCCCGGGCCGGATCGAGGGCGCCGAGCGTCGTCGAGAAGGCGAGGCGGCCGCGACGCGCGACCAGGGCCACTGCGCCGGGAAGCCGGCCGGCCGCGATCTCCTGCTCGAGCCCGTCGCGGATCCGGCCCAGGCGGCCGGCGGAGAGCCCGACCGATTCCGGCCGGGCCTCGGGAAGCGGGCTCGTCGTCATCGCGGCCGCGCGTGGCCGGCGTCGGCCAGCGCGGCGTCAATGCGATCGAGCGCGTCGCTCATCTGCACGGCGGTGATCGTCAACGGCGGCGTGAGGGTCAGGACGTTGCCCATCGTCGTCTTGAGCGAGACCCCGCGATCGAGCGCGGCGTAGAGGGTCGCCTCGGCCCGATCGGGGTCCGGCACCTTTTCGACCCGACTCTTGACGAGTTCGACCCCGATCAAGAGGCCGCGGCCGCGGATGTCGCCGATGCAGTGGTGGCGGCGGCGCATGTCCTCGAGCCGCTGCAACGCCAGCGCGCCGACGCGCGCCGCGTTCTCGACCAGCCCCTCGTCCTCGATGATCTGGATCGTGGTGAGGGCGGCCCGCGCCGTGACCGGGTTCTTCTCGTGGGTGTAGTGGCCGAACGCCCATTGCGCGCCGACATCGAGGTCCTCGCGCGCGATCACCGCCGCGATCGGCAGGATGCCGCCGCCCAGCGCCTTGCCCATCACCAGGATGTCGGGAACGACCTCGTCGTGCTCGCAGGCGAACATGCGCCCCGTCTTGCCAAGGCCGGTCGGGATCTCGTCGAAGATCAGCAGCGCGCCGTGCCGGTCGCAGGCCTCGCGCACCATCCTCCAGAACCCCGGCGGCGGCAGGTACGGCACGGCACGCGCCGGCTCGGCGATCACCGCCGCGACGTCGCGCTCGCGCTCGAGAACGTACTCGACCATGCGCGCGCATTGCGTGCGGCAGAGCTCGAGCCGGGGCCGGCCGGCGTCGTCGCACGGATAGCCGTAGGGGCAGCGGTAGCAGGCGAAGGGCGGCACGTGTTGGTCGCCCGCGATCAGCGGCGCCGCCGGACCGGAGCGGAACAGCGACTCGCCCGACAGCGCGGAGGCGCCGAAGCCGGCGCCGTGGAAGGCGTCCCAGAACGACAGCGTCTTGTGCCGGCCCGTCGCCGTGCGGGCGATCTTGAGCGCGACCTCGACCGCATCCGACCCGCCCGTCGTCAGCAACAGCTTCGACAGCCCGCCCGGCGCGATCGACGCGAGCTTCTCGGCGAGCTCCGACGCGACCTCGCAGGCGTAGCGGCGCGGCGCGAAGGGCAGCGCATCCATCTGCGCGGCGATCGCCTTCTTCAGCCGCGGGTGACCGAAGCCGATGTGGTGGACGTTGTTGCCGTGGAAGTCCATGTAGCGTCGGCCGGCGACGTCTTCGATCCAGATGCCCTCGGCCCTGGCGATCGCATTGAGGCAGGGCGTCGACACCGACTGGCGCAGGAAATGCGCTTCGTCGCGCGCCAGCAGCGCGCGGGTCGCCCCGTCGAGCGCCGTCGCCTGCCACGCCGCGCGCCGCGACGTGTCGTTGGTGTCGCTCTCGGACTGGGCGGCTCCGCCGGGCTGGCGCGGGATGGTCATGCGACTGCCACGAGGCCGTCGGTCGACGCGCTCAGGTTCACCAGCTCGCGCTCGGCGTGATGCATGCGCCAGGACAGCATCCGCTGGGCCATGTCCAGCATCACTTCTCGGTACGCGGGATCGCGCGAGCGGTCGACGATCTCGCCCGGATCGGCCCGCAGGTCGAAGAGGACGGGCGGCAGCGCCTGGAAATGTACGTATTTGTGCGAGTCCGAGCGCAGCACCGCGAGATCGCAGGACCGCCAGTCCAGGCCGAGGATGCGCTGGCTTGGCGCGAAGAATCCGCCGCGCAGGCTGAACTCGAAATGCACCGTGTCGCGCGTGCAGTCGGCGCCGCCGCGGATCTGGGGCAGCAGCGAGCGGCCGTCGCAGGTGTGGGGGACCGGCTGCCCGATCCACTCGAGGATCGTCGGCAGGATGTCCACGCTCTCCGTCATTCCGCGCACGATCCGGCCGCGCGTCGCATCGGCGGCCGACGACGGATCCACGATGATGAGCGGCACGTGATAGCTCGCGTCGTGGAAGCCGAGCTTGCCCAGCAGGTAGTGGTCGCCCAGCTGCTCCCCGTGGTCGCTCGTGAAGACGATCAGCGTGTCCTGCATCCGCCCCTGCGCCTCGACGGCGTCGAGCACACGGCCGATCTGCAGGTCGGCCTCCTCGATGAGGCCGCAATAGGCCTGGCGCAGGTGCCGCAGTTCGGCATCGGTCAGGTCGGCGACGCTTCCCTTGCCGCCGGACATGTAGCTGCCGAGATCCTGCGAGCCGTAGAGATGCTGGAGATAGGGATGGCCACCCGCCTCCTCCGCCCGCCGCGCCGCGCGGACCGGTGGCGGAATCGCCTCCAGCGGGGTCGACGCGTGGAACGGGGCGGGCGCGTTGAACGGCGGATGCGGCCGGTAGAGGCCGAAATGCAGCATCCACGGCATGTCGCCCGGGCGGCCACGCAGGTACTCGAGCGCCGCTTCGGTGAGCCAGGCGCTGTCCGACAGATCGCGCTCCACGACGCAGGCCGTGCCGTCCGGACGACGAGCGCCCGATTGCGGCGCCCACAGCGCGTCGGCGTCGCGCCCGGCATGATGCGGCGCGCGGCTGGCCACCCAGCCGACGTAGTTGCGGGCGACGTCGGTGCGCGTGCGCGCCTCGTCCATCTGCGTGATCACGCGCCACGAATCGGCGATGTCGCCGTTGGTGCGGAAGCGCTGATCGTTCGGCGCGAGCCCGCGCGGGTCGGGCGTCGTCGTGGAATAGCCGACCAGTGCGGGATCGTAGCCCGCGCGCCGCAGCATGCGTGCGAGATGATCATGACGGGAGTCGAGCGGCACGCCGTTGTGCACGACGCGATGGTTCATCACGTACTTGCCGGTCTGCAGCGACGTTCGCGCCGGACCGCAAGGCGCGCCCTGGCAGAAGTTGCGCGCGAAGGTGACGCCGCGCGTCGCAAGCGCATCGAGGCGCGGGGTCTTCGCCCATGCGGCGCCCAGGCGCCCCAGATGGTCCCCGCGCCATTGGTCGACGACGATGAGCAGGACGTTCTTCGGACGATCGGTCATGCGGGCGCTCGGTCTGTGTCTGGGGTGTCCGAAGGCTGACGCGAAGGCCTTGCGTCGCCAAGGGCCCAGCGTCGCCGATAATTCTTTTGCTATGACGTTGTGTCAATGATAAGCCGCTTGATATCGTGAAGCTCGCTGGAGAGGGGACCATGGGGGCGATCCGCGACGATCTTCTCGAGATCTACGGGCGTCGCGCGCACAAGCGCTACGGCCTCACCGACGTCACCCAGCTGCAGCACGCGCTCCAGGCGGCGGCGAATGCCGAGGGCGCCGGCGAAGGCCCGGCGCTCGTGCTGGCGAGCCTGCTGCACGATGTCGGCCACATGATCCACGACCTCGGCGAGGATCCCGCGGCGCGCGGGGTCGACGACACGCACGAGGCACGCGGCGCCGCATGGATCGCGGAGCGCTTCGGTCCCGAGGTCAGCGAGCCGGTCCGGCTGCATGTTCCTGCGAAGCGGTATCTCTGCGCCGTCGAAGGGCACTACGAGAAGCTGTCGTCGGACTCGCGACGCTCCCTTGCGCTGCAGGGCGGGCCGATGACCGCGGCGGAAGCCGCGGCGTTCCGGGCGACTCCGGGCGCCGACGCCGCGATCCGACTGCGCCGCTATTGCGACGGCGCGAAGAACCCGAACGCCTCCCCGCCGCCTCTCGAGCACTTCCTCAGCTACGCCGAACCGCTTGCGCGCGACTCAGCGGACCATGGGCCTCGAGGTGGTCGATGAAGGCCCCGACCGCGGGAATGTCGAGCGATTCCCTCTGCGCGACCGCGTAGATGCCGGCGCTCGCGGCCGCATCGGCGAATTCGACGGTCGCGAGACGCGAGTCGCCGTCGGCCTCGTGGACGAACAGGATCCCGACTCCCAGCCCCGCGACGATCGCCTCCTTCATCGCCTCGCGGCCGGTCACCTCGAACCGCGTGTCGGGCCTGACGCGCGCGGCGGCGAAGACGCGCTCGGCGACGACGCGCGTGATCGAGCCGCGCTCGCGCATGATGAACTTCAGATCGCCGGCCTGCTCCGCACGCACGACCTTGCGCCTGGCAAGCGGATCGTCGCGCCGCACGCACAACGCCAGCCGGAGATCGGCGATGCGCGCACAGGCGAGCCCCGCGCTCGCATCAGCCATCGCGACGATGCCGACGTCGATCCGGCACTGCGCGACGTCGTCGAGCAGAGTCGAGGTGTTGCCGATGCGCGTCTCGAGCGCGATCGAGGGATGCGCCTCGACGAAGGAGGCGATCAGCGGCATCACCACGTGCGGTCCGGACATTCCCACGATCAGCCGGCCGCGCTTGAGCGATCGAAGCTCGCTCACGGATCCCTCGAACTCCTCGAGCCGACTGATGATCAGGCGCGCGCGCACGAGCAGGTCGCGCCCCGCGTCGGTGAGCTCGAGCCGCGGCCGGCGATGCAGCAGCAGCACCTTGCAGGCGCGCTCGAGGCTGTTGAGCTGGATCGACACGCTCGGCTGGCTGACACCCAGTGCCGCGGCCGCCCGCGAGAAGCTGCCGGCGTCGACCACCGCCACGAAGGTCCGCAGCGCGCTCAGCGTGATGCCGGACTCGCGCCTGGCGTCGCCCTTTCTCGGCGTCCTCGTCATCGTCCCGACATCCAAGCTCGTTCTTCTTTCAACATCGCTGCCCGATCGTCATCGGCATTTCTAAGGGAGGGGATCCTTATGGACAACGTCACTCGACGCGAAATCGCGACGTTTGGGTTCGGCGCCGCCGCCGCGGCTCTAACGGCGACCGACTCGTTCGCTCAAGCGGAAACGCCCAAGCGCGGCGGCACGCTCTCCTACGCGCAGCTGTCCGCCAACCGCAGGTCGGCCGACCCGAGCAATGCCAAGCACCCCTACTACATCGTCGACGCGAACACGCGGCTGCAGTGGAACTGCCTGACCTGGGTCAACCCGAAGCTGGAGTGCGAGCTCGAGCTCGCGAGCAAGATCGAACCCGCCAGCGAGAAGATGGACGTCTGGGACGTCACGGTCCGAGAGGGCGTGATGTTCCACAACGGACGCGAGATGACGTCGGCCGACGTCGCGTCCTCCTTCGACTACCACCGCCAGAACGCGCCCTTCGCGCGCCAGATCGTGAAGATCGAGACGCCGTCCAAATACGTCGCGCGCTTCTTCCTCGACAGCGGCAACTCGGAGTTCCCCTACATCCTCGCCGAGTACAACAGCATCATCCTGCCGGCGGGCGACCTGAAGACGATCGGGATGGACGGCATCGGCACCGGGCCCTTCCGCATCGTCTCCACCGACCCCAACCGCTCGATCATCATGGAGCGGTTCGAGGGCTACTGGCGCAAGGGCTTCCCCTATCTCGACCGCATCGAGTGCCACAACCGCGAGGGCCAGCAGGAGGCCGCGCTCAACGGCCTGCGCGCCGGCCAGTTCGACATGGTGCAGTCGATCGACCCGCGCGCCGTCCAGCAGTTCCAGAGCGACACCGCCTACGAGATCGAATCGTCGAAGGGCGGCTACCACTTCGTCATCCAGCTGCCCAAGCATCCCGGCTCGCCGTTCCTCGACAAGCGCGTGCGCCAGGCCTTCGCCTATGCGATCGACCGCGAGGCCATCGTACGCATCGCCTACAGCGGCAAGTACGGCTGGGTCGGCAACGACAGCCACCTCGTCGTCACCGATCCGAATTTCGTGCCCCGGCCCGGCGGCCGGGACGTCGCGCGGGCGAAGAAGCTGCTGGCGGAAGCGGGCTACCCCAACGGCATCACCCTGCCGACGCTGTACTGGAGCCCGCAGCTGCCGGAAGTCGCGCGCTACTTCCAGGTGCTGCAGCAATCGGTCAAGGAGGCGGGCATCAACGTCCCGCTCGAGGAGCGACCCAACGACGGCTACATCCAGTTCCGCACCGGCGAGAACGACGTCGCGAAGGGCAAGTTCCACAAGTTCGCGATGACCGCGGTCGGCTCGCGCAATCCGGGCATCTCGCTCTATCGGATGCGGTTCGAGTACGTCGAGAGCGGCCACTGGACCGGGCCGGAGCACGACAAGTACATGGCGCTCTACAACCAGGCGATGGTCACGGGCGACGCCGCCAAGCGCAAGGCCATCTATGCCGAGATGCAGGCGATCCTGCACGAGGAGGTGCCGGCGATCCTGCCCGCCGGCGGCGACACGTTCCTGATCCGCCGCAAGAACATCCGCAACCTTCCTTTCCATCCGCAGATCTGGTCGATCCGCTTCGACGAGACCTGGAAGGCTTGAGGATGCGGCAGCGGCCGCCCGGGCAGCGGAGGACGGCGCCATGCTGAGCGCCGTCCTCCGTCGCCTCGCGATGTCGCTGTCGACGCTGGCGCTGCTCGCGGCCTTCGTCTTCGTCGCGACGGAGATCCTCCCGGGCGACGCGCTCGACGTCTCGCTCTCGGCCGACGAACTCTCGATGATGCCGCCGGCGCGGCTCGCGCAGATGAAGCGCGAACTCGGGCTCGACCGGCCCGCGCCGGAGCGGCTGCTCTCCTTCCTTGCCGGGGTCGCGCGGCTCGACTTCGGCCGCACGCTCATCGCGAAGACGCCGGTCATCGAGATCGTCGCCTATCCGCTGCGCAACTCGCTGCTGCTGGCCGCCGTCGTGATCCTGGCGGCGGTGCCGGTGGCGCTCTTCATCGGCATCGTCGCCGCGCATCGCCACCGCCGGACGGCGGACACCTTCATCTCCTCGGCGGCGATCATCGGCTACTCGGTGCCGGAGTTCGTGATCGGCACCGTGCTCGTGATCCTGTTCGCCGTGGCCTGGCCGCTCTTCCCCGCGACCATCACCGCCAACACCAAGGATCCGGCGGTCGTCCTGCTCGCCGCCTCGCCGCTGCCCGTGGCGACGATCCTGATCGGCTCGGTCGCCTATCTCGGCCGCGTGCTGCGCGTGGGCATGATCGAGGCGCTGTCGACCGACTTCGTCGAACGCCTGCGGCTCACCGGCGTTCCGGAGTGGCGGATCGTGCTCGTGCACGCGCTGCCGGCCGCCGTGATCCCCAGCCTCACCGCGATGGCGCTCTATGCCGCCGCCCTGGTCTCGGGCATCGTCGTCGTCGAGCTCGTCTTCGCCTATCCCGGGCTCGGCCAGGAGCTCGTGCGGGCGGTCACGCGGCGCGAGGTCCACGTGATCCAGGCGATCGCGCTGCTCTCGGCCGGGCTGGTCGTCCTGTTCAATTTCCTCGCCGATCTCGCGATCCTGGCGCTCGATCCGCGGACGAGGCAGACGTGAACGGGGCGGTCTCGCGGATCGCCAGACGCCCGCTCGCCGCGGTCGGGGTGACGCTCGTGGCGCTGCACATGGCCGTCGCCGTCGCCGCGCCGTGGATCGCTCCGTTCGATCCGTTCGCGCTGCTCGATGCCCCGCTCGAGCCGCCCAATGCGACCTACTGGCTCGGCACCGACGACCTCGGGCGCGACTTCCTCTCGCGCCTCGTGATGGGCGGGCGGATCGCGATCGTCGTCGCGTTCACCTCGGCGTTCGTGGCCGCGCTCGGCGGCGGCCTCATCGGCCTCGCCGCGGCCTATCACCGCGGCCTCACCGACGACGTCATCTCGCGACTCGTCGAGATGAAGCTCGCCGTCCCGGCGATCCTGTTCGTCTCGCTCTTCGTCACCGGCTTCGGCCAATCCGGGACGGTCCTGGTGATCGTGATCTCCGTGATCAAGATGATGGGCGTCATCCGGACCGCGCGCGCCCAGGGCATCGTCCTCATGGAGCACGGCTACGTGAAGGCGGCCCTGCTGCGCGGCGACGGCGCCGGCGCGGTCATCCTGCGCGAGCTGCTGCCGAACATCGCCGACCTGCTCGCAGTCGAGTTCGCGCTGCGTGCGTCGAGCGCCCTGCTGCTCGTCTCCTCGCTGTCGTTCCTGGGCCTCGGCATCTCGCCGCCGACCCCGGATTGGGGAATGATGATCCATGACGGCCTCGGCGCGATCCGCTCGGAGCCGTGGCTGATCCTCGCCCCCGCCTTGTGCATCTCGACTCTCGTCGTCGGGATCAACTTCGCGACCGAGGGCGTCACCGACGCCCTTGGACTGGATGCGGCGCGTGGCACCGCCGGACACTGACGTCCTCGCGACCGCCCGCGACCTGTCGATCGGCTATGCCGACGCGCTGGGACGCACGATCGGCGTCGTCGATCGCGTCGGCTTCCGGCTGAGCGCCGGCGAGGCGCTCGGCATCGTCGGCGAATCGGGGTCCGGCAAGTCGACGCTGGCGCGCGCGCTCCTCGGCTATCGGCGCGCCGGCGGCCGGTTCCTCGGCGGCGCCCTCGAGTTCGGCGGCGTCGACCTCGCACGTGCCGACCGCGCGACGGTCGGCCGGCTGCGCGGCATCGAGGTCGCGATGGTGCCGCAGAATCCGCTGTCGTCGCTGACCTACCACATGCGCGTCGGCGCCCAGATCGAGGAGGTCCTGCGCACGCGCGCCGGACACGGCCGCGCGGCAGCCCGCGCGCGAGCGCTCGAGCTGCTCGGCGCCATGGGGCTTCCCGAGCCCGCGGCGATCGCGCGGCGGTACCCGCACCAGCTCTCCGGCGGTCAGCGCCAGCGCGTCGTGATCGCGGCCGCGCTCGCCTGCCGGCCCAAGCTGCTCGTGCTCGACGAACCGACGACGGCGCTCGACAAGACCACCGAGGTCCAGGTGCTCGACCTGGTCGTCCGTCTCCGCCGCGAGCTCGGGACGACGCTGGTCCTCGTGACCCACGACCTCAACGTGGTGGCGCAGGTCTGCGACCGCGTCCTCGTCATGAAGGACGGGGCGGTCGTCGAGGAAGGCGTCGTGCGCGACGTCTTCGCGTCCCCGCGTACCGCCTACGCGCGCACGCTTCTCGACGCCACGCTGCGCCTGGATGCGGGGCCGGCCGCCGCGGCGCCGGCCGCGGCGCCGATCCTGTCGATCGAGAAGCTCGGATTCGTCTACGACGCGCCGCGATGGTTCGGGCTCTCGCGGTCGCCGGCGCGCCCGGCCCTGACGGACATCGACGTGGCCGTGGGGCGCGGCGAGGTCCTCGGCGTCATCGGCGAATCGGGCTCGGGCAAGACGACGCTCGGCCTGATCGTCGCCGGCATGATGGGGGCAAGCCGCGGCCGGATCGACTTCGAGGGCACGTCGCTCGCCCCACGCGCGGCGCAGCGCCCGGCGGACGTGCGGCGGCGGATCCAGATGGTCTTCCAGGACCCGCTGTCCTCGCTCAATCCGCGCCACACGGTCGGCGCCGCGATCATCCGGCCGCTGCGCCGCTTCTTCGGGCTCGATCGTCGCGCCGCGCGCGCCAGGGCGGCCGCCCTGCTGCAGGAGCTCGGGATGGGCGAGACCTATCTCGACCGCTATCCGCGTCAGCTCTCGGGCGGCCAGCAGCAGCGCGTCGCCATCGCCCGGGCCTTCGCCGCCGAGCCCGATCTCCTGGTCTGCGACGAGATCACCTCGGCGCTCGATGCCTCGATCCAGGCGCAGGTGCTCGACCATCTCCTGGCGCTGCAGCGGCGCAGCGGCGCCTCGATGATCGTCATCACCCACGACCTCGCGGTGATCTGGAAGATGGCGCGACGCGTGATCGTCCTGCGCCATGGGCGGATCGTCGAGGCCGGCGAGACGGCCGAGGTCTTCGCCGCGCCGCGCGATCCCTACACCGCGCGGCTGCTCGAGGCCGCGACGCGCGCGACGCGCGCCACGGCCCCGTCGACCGCCGTCCCGCAGGACGCCGCGACGCCCTGAGCTCGCGCCGGACGGCGGCGCAGCGCCGCGACGTCACGGCGTCGCGCGCTTGCGACCGGTGACCATCGCGCGCGGCAGGTTCTCGCGATGGACGACGCTCGCGAGCAGCACGCCGCCGACATGCAGCAGCACCAGCGCCAGCGTCGCGTTGGCGGCGATCTCGTGGATCTCCTTCATCCAGCGGCCGGGGCGGCGACGGCGGATTTCGCGCGTCTCCTCGGCGCCCGGCGGCATCGCCGCGATCTGCGCCGCCGCCTCCGCGCCCAGCCACGGCGACAGCGGTCCGCGGTCGCGGCTCATGCCGAGATAGGCGACGCCGGTGACCGTCGTCGTCAGCAGGCTGGCGAGGAGCGCGAGGACCATCAGGCCGCCGGCGGGGCTGTGACCGAGATGACGCGGCGCGCGGAACGTCACGAGGTCGCGCAGGTAGCGCAGCCCGGCCACCGGCGAAACCACGAACTCGCCGAAACGCGCATGGCGCGGCCCGACGAATCCCCAGACGATGCGAAGCGCGACGACGGCCGCGAGGCCGTAGCCCGACCACTCGTGAAGCCATGCGGGCTTGCCCTCCGTGAGGTAGGCGGTGGCGAACCCCACGATCAGCAGGCCATGACCGACCCGCACCACCGGGTCCCAGACCGAAGTCGTCGTCTCGTTCCGCATCGTCCTTCTCCTTGCAGGTCGTGTCGACGTCGTGCCGCTCAGCCCGCCCGGCCGCGGCGGCGCTCGTCGCGCGTCACGGCGCCGTCGCGCTCGTCGACGCGCAGCTTCACGCGCCGGCCTTCGGCATCGAGCGCGCGCGCCTCCCAGGTGCCGCGCTCCCACTCGAGCCGGGCCACCGAGCGGTAGCCGGCGGCCTCGATCTTGGCGAGCGCCTGGGCCGCGGACATCGCGGGCACCGCGCCGGTCGCGGCGCGGTCGGAGGCGAGCGCCCAGGCGGCCGGCAGCGCCAGGGCGATCGCGCCGGCGATCAGGGAGCGGCGAAGGATGGTCGCATGTGTCATGTTGGTGTCTCCTCTTGGTGCGAAGGAAAAGCCCCTCGACACGCCGCGCATCCTGGCGAAGACCGCCTGAACCCACGCTGAGCCGGCCGTTCAGCTCCGGTTCAGCCGCGCCGAGGCATCCTATCCTCATGGACCTGCGCGCTTTCCTTGCCGCCCTCGCCCTCGCCGCCGGCCTCGCCGGCGCCGATCCGGCCCACGGCGACCCGCGCCGCGACCATGCGCGCGCGCGCGCCGCGCTGGAAGCGGGCGAGATCAGGCCGCTGGCCGAGATCGTCGCCGCGATCGAACGTCGCTACGCCGGCCGCGTCATCGAGGCCGAACTCGAGCGCGAGCGCGGCGCGTGGATCTACGAGATCAAGCTGCTCGGCCCCGCCGGCGCGATCGCGAGGATCCGCGTCGACGCCGCCTCCGGCGAGGTCGCCGCGACCCGCGGCAGGCTGGAGACGCGCGCGCCATGAAGATCCTCGTCGTCGAGGACTCGCCCGCGCTCGGCGCGCAGCTGCGCACGGCGCTGACCGAGGCGGGCTTCGCCGTCGACAGCGCGCCCGACGGCGAGGAGGGCCACCATCTCGGCGACACCGCGCCCTACGACGCGATCGTCCTCGATCTCGGCCTGCCCAGGATCGACGGGCTGACCGTGCTGCGGCGCTGGCGCGCGGCGGGCAACCGCACGCCCGTGCTCATTCTCACCGCGCGCGACGCGTGGACCGACAAGGTCGAGGGTCTGAACGCCGGCGCCGACGACTACCTCGCGAAGCCCTTCGCGATGGGCGAGCTCGTCGCGCGGCTGCGCGCGCTCACGCGCCGCGCCCACGGCCTCGCCGAGCCGGTCATCACCTGCGGACCGCTGCGCATCGATCCCCTCGCCAAACAGGTCACGCTCGACGGTGCGCCGGTGAAGCTGACGGCGCTCGAGTTCAAGACCCTCGCCTATCTCGCGCATCATCTCGGCCAGCCGGTCTCGAAGACCGAGCTGACCGAGCATCTTTACGACCAGGACTACGACCGCGACTCCAACACGCTCGAGGTCGTGATCGGCCGGCTGCGCCGCAAGCTCGGCGCCGAGCTGATCGACACGCAACGCGGCCTCGGGTACCGCCTCGCGCCGCCCGCCGCGCCATGACGCCGCGCGCCTCGTCGCTGGCGCTGCGCCTCGCGCTGCTCGCCTCGCCCTGGGTGATCGGCGCCCTGCTCGCCGCCTGGCTCGCGACGACGGGGCTCGTCGGCAGCCAGCTCGAGCGCGGCCTCGACTCGCGCCTGACCGGGCTCGCGGACGCCATCGTCGCCGCCGTGGAGATCGCGGCGGGCGGCGAGCCCCGCCTCGTCCACGCGATCCCCGAGCCGCGCTTCGACCAGCCCCTCTCCGGGGTCTACTGGCAGATCGAGACGGCGGACGGGCGGCTCGCGACGTCGCGCTCGCTCTGGGACCAGCGCCTGCCGCGCGCGGCGACGGACCACGCGCCGGTCCGCATCCTCGAGGCCGAGGGCCCGCGCGCCCAGCGCCTGCGCATCCTCGAGCGCGACATCGAGCTGCCGGAGGGCGGCGGCCCGCTGCACGTGCTCGTCGCCGCCGCCCGCGACGAGATGGACGCCGAGATGGCGCGCCTCGCACGCCTGCTTGCCGGCGCCTTCACGCTGCTGGGGCTCGGCCTCGTGCTGGCCGTCGTCGTCCAGGTCCGGCTCGGGCTGGCGCCCCTCAACCGCCTGCGCGCCGCGCTGGTCGAGCTGCGCGGCGGCGCGCGCGCCTCTCTCGACCTGCCGGCGCCGAGCGAGGTGCGGCCGCTGATCGAGGAGATCGACGCGCTCATGGCGCAGAACCGCGCCACGGTGGAGCGGGCGCGCAGCCATGTCGGCAATCTCGCCCACGCGCTGAAGACGCCGCTGGCGATCCTGCACAACGCGCTCGACCGGCCGGAGGGCCCCGACCTCGCCGCCGCGCGCCGCGAACTGCGGGCGCTCGAACGGCTCACGCAGCACCATCTCGCCCGCGCGCGCGCCGCCGCCACCGCGGGCGCCGCCGGCGACGCGCTCGACCTGCGGGCGGTCGCCGAGGAGCTTGCCCAGGCGCTGCGCCGCCTCTTCCATTCCCGGGGCCTCGCCATCGCGGTCGCGATCGACGCGGGGCTTCGCGTGCACGCCGACCGGCAGGACCTGCTGGAGATGCTCGGCAACCTGATGGAGAACGCCTGCAAGTGGGCGCGGACGCGCATCGAGGTCGATGCGCGGAAATCCGGCGACGCGATCGCGATCCGCGTCGCCGACGACGGGGCCGGCCTCGATGCCGCCGCGCTGGCGCGCGCGACCGAGCGCGGCATCCGCTTCGACGAGCGCATGCCGGGGGCCGGGCTCGGCCTCGCGATCGTCGCCGACCTCGCCCGCCTCCACGGCGGCGGACTGGCGCTGGACCGCTCGCAGCTCGGCGGGCTCGCGGCGACCTTGACCCTCCCGGCGGCGGTCGGCTGACCGCGCGGCGCGTCGCCCCGCCCGGAGCAATCGGCATATTGCCGCAGGCCGGCGATCGCACGTGGTTCACGAGTGGCGATCGATGTCATAA
Source organism: Alphaproteobacteria bacterium (assembly GCA_016793165.1). Taxonomy (GTDB): domain Bacteria; phylum Pseudomonadota; class Alphaproteobacteria; order CACIAM-22H2; family CACIAM-22H2; genus CAIOSQ01. Next base: position 53,024 of record JAEULA010000096.1, read on the forward strand.
ACACGATCGTCCTGCTCCGGCGCGACACGTCCCCAGCGCGGCCGCCGACGCGGGATGACCGCAACGCCGCGGCTCCATCGAAGGCAGCCGCGTCCGCAATCCCGCCGACGACCCCGCCACCGGGGCCATCGGCATCCCATCGAGCCGGAGCGCCATGGATACGACGTCGACAGCCCAGCGCGCCCGCATCGTCGAGCCGTCCTTCGTCGAGCTCTTCACGCCGAAGCTGGTGACCGTGCTGCGCGAGGGCTACGACCTCGCCGCGCTTCGCGCCGACATCGTCGCGGGCCTCACCGTGGCGATCGTCGCGCTGCCGCTGTCGATGGCGATCGCCATCGCGTCGGGCGCGTCGCCGGATCGCGGCCTCTACACCGCGATCATCGGCGGCTTCCTCATCTCGGCGCTCGGCGGCAGCCGGTTCCAGATCGGCGGCCCGGCCGGCGCCTTCATCGTCCTCGTCGCCGCAACGGGGGCCCGCCACGGCGTCGACGGCGTCATCCTTGCGACCATGCTGGCCGGACTGATGCTGCTCGCGATCGGGTTCCTGCGGCTCGGGACCTACATCAAGTTCATCCCCTATCCGGTCACGGTCGGCTTCACCGCGGGCATCGCGGTCATCATCTTCGCGAGCCAGATCAAGGAGCTCCTGGGCCTCACCCTGCCGGGCCGCGAGCCCGGCGAGATCGTCGAGAAGCTCCACGTCCTCGGCCAGGCGCTGCCGACGATCAACCCGGCTGCCGTCGCCGTGGCCGTCGTCACCGTCGCGATGATCTCCGGCCTCAAGCGCTATCGGCCGCACTGGCCGGGGATGCTGATCGCGATCGGCACCACCTCGGTCGTGGCCGCGCTGCTGTCGCTTCCGGTCGAGACGATCGGCACGCGCTTCGGCGGCATCCCGCGCACGCTGCCCGTCCCGATGCTGCCCGAGATCTCGCTCGCCAGGATCCAGGCCGTGCTGCCGGACGCGGTCGCCTTCGCCCTGCTCGGCGCCATCGAGTCGCTGCTCTCGGCCGTCGTCGCCGACGGCATGACCGGGCGGCGGCATCGCTCGAACTGCGAGCTTGTCGCGCAGGGCTTCGCGAACGTGGGCGCGGCGCTGTTCGGCGGCATCTGCGCGACCGGGACGATCGCGCGCACCGCGACCAATGTGCGCGCCGGCGCGCGCGGCCCGGTCTCGGGCATGCTGCATGCGATGTTCCTGCTGCTGTTCATGCTCGTGGCCGCGCCGCTGGCGAGCTACATCCCGCTGCCGGCGCTCGCCGGCGTGCTCGCGATCGTGTCCTGGAACATGGCGGAGAAGCACGAGTTCGCGCTGCTGCTGCGCTCGTCGCGCGGCGACGCGGTGGTGCTGCTGGCGACCTTCCTGCTCACCGTCTTCCGCGACCTGACCGAGGGCATCCTGGTCGGATTCCTGCTCGGCACGCTGCTGTTCCTGCACCGCATGTCGCAGACGATCAGCGTCGAGCACCACGGCGCCACGAACATCGAGGACCGCGCCGACGACTCGCCCGACACGCGCACCCCCTACGATGCGCGCATCGCGGCCGACCCGACGATGGTCATCTACCGCATCTCCGGCGCGTTCTTCTTCGGCGCGGCGTCGACGGTCGGCGCGGTCCTCGACCGCATCGCCGACCAGCACAAGACCTTCATCCTCGACTTCGAGGCGGTGCCACTGCTCGATTCCACGGGCGCCAACACGATCGAGGGCGTGCTGCGCAAGGCCGAGCGGCACGGCATCCGGGTCTTCATCACCGGCGCCTCCGCGCCGATCCGCCAGGTGCTGCTGACCCACGGCGTGCGCCCGCCGCGCGTGCATTTCGAGCGCACCATCGACAACGCGATCGAGGCGGCCAAGGCCGCGGCGTGACGCCCGCGTCGCGCCGCGGCCCCTCGCGACGTCAGAGCCGCAGCCGTCGCAGCCGCGCGGCGTTCGCGATAACGCTGACCGACGACAGCGCCATCGCCGCCGCGGCGACCATCGGCGACAGCAGGATGCCGAACAGCGGGTAGAGCAGCCCCGCAGCGATCGGCACGCCGGCGGCGTTGTAGGCGAAGGCGAAGACGAGGTTCTGCCGGATGTTGCGCATCGTCGCCTGAGACAGGCGCCGCGCGCGCAGGATTCCCGCCAGATCGCCGCCGAGCAGGGTCACGCCGGCGCTTTCCATCGCCACGTCGGTGCCGGTCCCCATCGCGATGCCGACATCGGCCGCGGCCAGCGCCGGCGCATCGTTCACGCCGTCGCCGGCCATCGCGACGACGGCGCCGTCGGCCTGGTAGCGCGCGACCACGGCGCTCTTCTGCGCCGGCAGGACCTCCGCCTCGACGTCCTCGATGCCCAGCCGCTGCGCCACGGCGCGCGCCGTGGTCCAGTTGTCGCCGGTGAGCATCACGACCCGCAGCCCGGCCGCCCGCAGCGACGTCAGCGTCTCGGCGGCGTTCGCCTTGACCGCGTCGGAGATCGCGACGAGGCCGGCGGCCTGGCCGTCGATGCCGACGAGGACGACCGTCGCGCCGTCACGCCGCAGGCGCTCCGCCTCCGCCGAGAGCCCGGACGTCTCGACGCCGTGGATGCGCAGCAGCGGCGCGGTGCCGACGATCACGAGTCGCCCGTCGACGGTCCCGAGCGCACCCTTCCCTGCCGGCGCATCGAAGCCGGCAACCGCCGGGATCGCGAGTCCGCGCGCCGTGGCGGCCTCGACGACGGCAGCCGCGAGCGGGTGCTCGCTCGCGCGCTCGACGCCCGCGACGAGCCGCAGGAGCTTGTCCGCCTCGAACCCGGGCGCGGCGACCACGGCGGCGACGGACGGCCGCCCCTCGGTCAGCGTGCCGGTCTTGTCGACGATCAGCGTGTCGACGGCCTCGAGCCTTTCCAGCGCCGCGGCATCGCGGATGAGCACGCCGGCCTGCGCGCCGCGACCGACGCCGACCATGATCGACATCGGCGTCGCGAGGCCGAGCGCGCAGGGGCAAGCGATGATCAGCACGGCGACCGCCGCGACGAGGCCGTAGGACAGGCTCGGCTCCGGCCCGAACCACGCCCAGGCCGCGAAGGCGAGCAGCGCCACGATGATGACGGCGGGGACGAACCAGGACGAGACGATGTCGGCGAGCCGCTGCACCGGCGCGCGGCTGCGCTGCGCGTCGGCGACGAGCTGGACGATCCGCGACAGCATCGTGTCGCGCCCGACGCGCCGCGCCTCGATGACCAGCGAGCCGCTGCGATTGAGCGTGCCGCCGATGACGGCGGCGCCGGGCTCCTTCGTCACCGGCATCGACTCGCCCGTCACCATCGACTCGTCGACGGCGCTGCGGCCGTCGAGGACGACGCCGTCGACCGGCACTTTCTCGCCCGGACGCACCCGCAGCCGCTGCGACAGCGCGACCGAGGCGAGCGGCACGACCGTCTCGCGCCCGTCGTCATGGACGAGCACGGCGGTCTTCGGTGCGAGGTCGAGCAGCGCGCGAATCGCGCCGCCGGTCGATTCGCGCGCCCGCAGCTCCAGCACCTGGCCGAGCAGGACGAGGACTGTGATCACCGCGGCCGCCTCGAAATAGACGCCGACGGCGCCGTGCGCATCGCGAAAGCCGGGCGGAAAGAGCGACGGCGCGAGTGTGGCGACGACGCTGTAGATCCACGCCGTTCCCGTGCCCATCGCGATCAGGGTGAACATGTTGAGGTGGCGCGAGACCAGCGACTGCCAGGCGCGCACGAGGAAGGGCCAGCCGGCCCACAGCACGACGGGCGTCGCGAGCAGCAGCTGGATCGCGCTCGACACCGAGGGGGACACGAGACGCGCGAGGCCGGCGAGATGGCCGCCCATCTCGAGCGCGACGACGGGTGCGGCGAGCACGGCGCCGATACGCAAGCGGCGCGTCATGTCGACGAGCTCCGGCGCCGGGCCGGTCTCCGCCGCGGCGATGACCGGTTCCAGCGCCATGCCGCAGATCGGGCACGCGCCCGGGCCGGCCTGCCGGATCTCCGGGTGCATCGGGCAGGTGTAGATCGCGTCGGCCGGGGACGACGCGACCGGCTCGGCGCGCGGCGCGATGTAGCGCTGCGGCGCCGCGAGGAACTTCTCGCGGCAGCCCGCCGAGCAGAAGAAGAACGGCACGCCGTCATGGGACGCCGTGTGCGGCGTCGTCGCGGGGTCGACCGTCATGCCGCAGACCGGATCGATCGCCGCGCCGTCCCCGGCCGCGCCCAGGCCGTGGGCATGCCGCCGATGATCGTTACCCGGGCCGTGGACGTGGTGTCCGGACGACCCTGCCGGCGTCTTCCCGCCGGCGGCGCCATGCGCGCAGCCGGCATGCCCGGAGGTATGCGGCACCGCCGCCGCGGCATCGTGCGCGCCGCCGTCATGGTCGTGGTCGCCATGCGTGCAGCTCTCCGGCGTCGCCGGGCGAGGAGGGACGTGGGAGTGCTCGTGATGGACGCTCGGCTTGCGCATGGAACACCTCGGGTCTGGGGGGCTTCTGCATCGCCTTGTCCGGCTTCCCATCGTGGGAGGGTCAACAACCCGCCAGCGCGGAACTGCCATGAAAATCGGCGAGGCCTCGAAGGCCTCCGGCATCTCGGCGAAGATGCTCCGAGACGACGGCCACGCCGACATCCGTCGCCTGCGCTTCGCGGCGCGCCCGCGATCTCGGCTTCGCGCTGCGCCGCGTCGGCGAACCCATGCGCCGCCGGAACGATCGCCGACGCGGCAATGCCGAGGTGACGGCGATCGTGCCCGCCCGCATCGCGGAACTCGTGGTCCGGGTCCACGGCCGGCAGGCGCAGGCCCGCCTCCTCAGGTCCGTGGCCGAAGCCTGCGAGGCAACCAACCGTCCGCGTTTCCCGATCGTCGACGAGCTCGAGGCGGGCACCGCGGCAGTCCGGGGCCGGCGCAACGGCGGGGCGGGCGCGGCGGCGCCGTCGCGCGCCGAGCCAGGTCGCCCGCCGGCCGGCCGGCGTCACCGGGCTATTTGGCGTTCTTCGCGAGCCAGGCTTCCATCTCGCCGATCTCGCGCTGCTGCTCGCGGATCACGTCGACGGCCCACTTCTTCACCTGATCGTCGCCGCCGTGCTGCAGCACGATGCGCGCCATGTCGATGGCGCCCTGGTGGTGCGGGATCATGCCGCGCACGAAGGCGACATCGGCATTGGGGGCCTTCACGCCCTCCATCATCGGGCCGTGCATCCGGTCCATCGCCTCGACATAGGCCTTGGTGAACGCCGGCAGCGCCGCCGCCTGCGGCGCGGCGCCGTGCTGCGCATGCCCGCCGGCACCGCCCTGTCCCATCATGCCCCCTTGCATCATCTGCTGCATCGCGCCCATGCAGGAGGGCGGCATTGCCTGCATCGCCGCGCGGCAGGACTCGGGCATGTTCTGCATCATGGGCATGCCCTGGGCAGGCGCGGCCCCGGATTGCGGGGCGGCGGGCGCCGCGCCGGACTGATGCTGCTGGTGGCCCGATTGGGCCCAGGCAACGACGCCGGCGCCGAGGGCGCAGGCGAAGACCGATGCCGCGACGAACTTGTTCATGCCACGTCTCCTTCGACGAAGCCGCGCCCGACCATTCGGACGCGGGATTGCGCTCAATTGAATCGCCCCTGCACCGTCGCGCCGGACGGCGTCGTGATCTGGACCGCGCCGCGCGGCTTGTCCGGCAGCGCCGCCGGCGCGGTGCCGCTCAGACGGTTCTCGCCGGCCGGCACGAGCGGGATGCGCTGCGACTTGCCGTCCAGGATGAAGATCGCCGTGCCCTTGAAGCCGTCGGTGGCCACCGGCTTGTCGGCATGGTCGCGGATGTAGAACGTCATCGTCGTCGCGCGGGCGACCATCTCGACATGGAAATGGCCGGCGTCCACCTGCGACCCGCCGTTGACCCCGACGCTCGCCGAATGCGCGAAGGCCGCCAGCGGTGCGAGCACCAGGGCGGCGGCCAGGATCGTTCTCGCGTTCATCTCGATCTCCTCGTTCGAATTGCAAGCGTCGGCCTTCCCACGATGGGAGGGTCAAGCCTCGGTCCTAGTACGCATTCGCGGCCTGCGCCTCGGGCGCGCCCTCGGCGGCGACCCGCGCCGCCTGCACGAGCCTCTCGATCGGCGCTCGGCCGTAGCGCAGCAACAGCAGCGGCGTGAGCACGGCGTCGAGCAGCGTCGCCGTGACGAGGCCGCCGAAGATCGTCACCGCCACGGGATGGAGGATCTCCTTGCCCGGCGCCGCGGGATCGACGATCAGCGGCACCAGGGCCGCGCCCGCGGACAAGGCGGTCATCAGCACCGGCGTGAGGCGCTCGAGGCTGCCGCGCTCGATGAGCGCGGCGCCGAACGGGATCGACTCGCCGATGGCAAGGTTGATCGTGTGGCTCACCTTGAGGATGCCGTTGCGCGCGGCGATCCCCGTCAGCGTCACGAAGCCGATCATCGAGGCGACCGAAAGCGGCTGGCCGGCGAGCCACAGCGCGGCGACCGAGCCGATGAACGCCATCGGGATGCTGCCCATGATGACGAGCGCCAGCCGAAGCGAGCGATAGCGGCTGTAGAGGATCGCCAGGATCATCGCGAGCGAGACGAGCGACAGCAGCCCGATCGTCCGGCTCGCCTCCTCCTGCGCCTGGAACGTGCCTTCCAGCGCCGTGAAAACGCCCGGCGGCAGCGGCGTCGCCGCGAGCTCGGCGCGGATCCGCGCAACGATCGCCGCCATGTCGTGACCGCCGTCGGCGTTGGCCAGCACGACGATGCGGCGCTTCTGGTTCTCGCGCAGGATCTGGTTGGGGCCGTCGGTCTCCGCCACCTCGGCGATCTGGCGCAGGGGGACGCGGCCGCTCGGCGTCTCGATCAGCAGCTCGCCGAGCCCCTGCGTCGTCCGCCGCCGGTCGGGCAGCCGGAGCACGACGTCGAAGCGGCGGTTGCCGTCCGCGACGCGCGACACGATCCGGCCGTTGGACAGCTGCTCCAGCTGCTCCGTGACGACCGCCGGCGGCACGCCGTACAGGGCCGCGCGGGCGTAGTCGATCCGGATCTCGAGCTGCGGAATCAGCACCTGCTTCTCGACCTGGAGGTCGACGATTCCCGGGATCGCGGCGAGCCGTCCGCGCAACCGCTCGGCAGCGGCGCGCAGCGCGCCGAGATCCTCGCCGAAGACCTTCAGCGCGATCTGGGCGCGCACGCCCGAAAGCATGTGGTCGAGCCGATGCGAGATCGGCTGGCCGACATTCGTCGCCACCGGCAGCACGGCAAGCCGCGCGCGGATGTCCGCGACGATCGCATCCTTGCGGCGCCCGCCCGGCCGCAGGGCGACCTCGATCTCCGAGGAGTGCACGCCCTCGGCATGCTCGTCGAGCTCGGCGCGCCCGGTGCGCCGCCCGACCGCCTCGACCTCGGGGATCTCCAGGAGGAGCCGCTCGGCGATCAGCCCGACGCGATGGCTCTCCGCCAGCGAGATCCCGGGGTTGAAGAGCAGGTTGACCGTGAAGCTGCCCTCGTTGAACGGCGGCAGGAAGGCGCGCGGCAGCTGGATCGCGGCGAGCGCGGCGGCGACGATCGCCACGACGGTCGTCGCGAGGACGAGGCGCGGCCAAGCGAAGCTGCGCGAAAGCAGGGCGAGGTTCGCGGCCTTGAGGCGCCGGATCAGCCAGCTGTCGCCCGCCTGCATCCGGCGCAGGCCCGGCAGCAGGTAGAAGGACAGCACCGGCGTGAGCGTGATCGACACCAGCAGGCTCATCAGGATCGAGAGGATGTAGGCCTGGCCGAGCGGCGCGAAGAGCCGTCCCTCGATGCCCGACAGTGCGAAGAGCGGCACGAAGACGAGGACGATGATCGTCGTCGCGTAGACGATCCCCGATCGCACCTCGTTCGACGCGGCGACGACGACGGCGAAGACCGGGCGCGGGCTGCCGGCGGCGCGGTTCTCGCGCAGGCGCCTGAAGATGTTCTCGACATCCACGACCGCGTCGTCGACGAGCTCGCCGATCGCGATCGCGAGGCCGCCCAGCGTCATGGTGTTGATCGACAGGCCCGCCCAATGGAAGACGATCGCGGTCGCCAGGATCGAGACCGGTATCGCGACCAGCGAGATCGCCGTCGTGCGCAGGTTCAGCAGGAAGGCGAAGAGCACGATCGCGACCACCGCGACCGCCTCGAGCAGCACCCGCTCGACGTTGCGGATCGACGTGCCGATGAAATCCGCCTGGCGGAACAGGATCCGATCGGCGCGAATGCCCTCGCCAAGCGTCGCGCCAACCTCGCGCAACGCCGCCTCGATCTCGCGGGTGAGGCGGATCGTGTCGACGTCCGGCTGCTTCTCGATCGAGACGATGACCGCGGGCCGTCCGTTGTATCCCGCCTCGCCGCGCTTGGGGCGGGCGCCGTGCGACACCTCGGCGACCTGTTGCAGACGGACCGGCGCGCCGCCGGCCTGCGCCACCACGAGCCCGCGCAGGTCGTCGAGACTGGTCGAGATCCCGACATTGCGGATCAGGAACTCGCGCGCGTACTGGTCCGTGAAGCCGCCGCCCGTATTGGCGCCGAATCGCGCGAGCGCGGCCTCGAGCTGCCCCAGCGTCACGCCGAGCGCACGCATCGCCGCGGGGTTCGGCGCGACGAGGAGCTGCCGCACCTCGCCCCCGATCGGGATCACCTGGGCGACGCCGGGAACGGCGAGGAGCCGAGGCCGCACGACGAAGTCCGCCGCCTCGCGCAGCGCCATCGGCGAGACGCCGTCGGGCGCGGTCATCGCCACCATCACCACCTGGCCCATGATCGACGAGATCGGGCCCATCTGCGGCGCGACGTTCGCCGGCAGCCGGTCGCGCACGAGGGCGAGGCGCTCGGCGACCTGCTGGCGGCTGCGATAGATGTCCGTGCCCCAATCGAACTCGACATAGAGGATCGACAGCCCGACGCCGGAGACCGATCGCACGCGCGTGACCCCGGGCAGGCCGTTCATCTGCGTCTCGAGCGGATAGGTGACGAGCTGCTCGACCTCCGGCGGCGCGAGCCCCTCCGCCTCGGTCATGATCGTGACCGTGGGACGATTGAGATCGGGCAGCACGTCGACGGGCAGCCGCGTGACGGTGAACGCGCCGTAAGCGACGAGCACGGCGGCGAGCGCCAGCACGAGCAGACGATTGCGCAGGGCGCGCGTGACGACGAAGGTGAACATCGCGGCGGACCTCGCTCGGCGTCGGGCTCAGCGGACCTGGTTGAGGAGCTCGGCGCCCTGCGTCACGACGCGGCGACCGCGGCCGACGCCCGCCGCGAGGACCACGCGGTCGCCGTCGAGCGGCACGACGCGGACCTCGCGCGGCTCGAAGCGCTCGGCCGCCACGTGCTCGTAGACGATCGCCTGCCCGCCGCCGCCGCGGACCACGCTGGCCCTGGGCACGGCGATCCCCCGATGCGGCTCCGAGGTCTCGACCAGGACGCTGACCAGCTGGCCCGGGCGCAACGTCTGATGGGACTGCGAGATGCTGAGATGCATGGCGATCGCCTGGTTGCGATCCGCGAGGCCCGTTCCCTCGTGGCGCAGGTCCAGCACGCGACCGTCGCCGTCGCGGGCCGTCGCGCGCCTCGGCGCCGAGGGCAGCGGCGCGAAGGCGAGCGCCTCCACCCAGAGCCGCGCGGGATCGACGATGTGGAAGATCACGGCGTTTGGCTCCACGACCTGGCCCGCAATGGCGCTCGCCGCCGCGATCCGTCCCGTGACCGGCGCGACCAGCGGCTCGGGATCGCGGCGCAGGCGGTCGAGCGCGGCACGGCGGTCGCGCAGCCCGGCGAGCTCGAGGCGCGCATCCTCCAGCTGGGCGCGGGCGACGGCGCGGGTCCGATCGAGCGGCTCGAGCCGCGCGATGCGCCGCTCCGCGATCGCGATCTGCTGGTCGAGCTCGCCCTGGCGCTGGCGCTGGTCCGAAACCTCCGCCGCGGTGAGCGGCGGCGTGACGAAGGCGAGGACGTCGCCGGCAGCGACGGCCGTGCCGAGCCGCGGGAAGCCGCCCGGCGGCGGCGACAACCGTCCCCCGGCCGCCGCCTGCACGAAGCCGCTGGCGTTGGGGTCGGGGATGATGCGGCCCGGCAGCTCGACGGTGGCGGGATGCTCGGCGCTCTCGGTGAGCATCGTGCGGATCGCCAGGATCCGCTGCGTGGGCTTCGGCACGAACAGCGCGCCGTCGGGCATGCGCTGCGGCGTGGCGAGCGTCGGCGGCGCGGCGGCAGCGCCGTCGCCGTGATCGTGACCTTCATGCGCGCTCGCCGCCGCCATCGGCAATGCGAGGAAGAGGATCGCCGCGACGGCACCGCGCCGGCGGCGCCTGAGCAGGGCGACGCCCAGAGCGCCCGCGACGAATCCGCCGATGCCGCCCACGAGCAGCGTCGGCAGGCCGGCCGTGCGCTCGACGAGCCGCGATCCGACGGACCGGCGCAGCTCGCCCGCCAGCGCCGCGAGGCCGCTCGCGCCCGCACCGACTGCCGCCGATGTCACGGGCTCCGGCACGATCATCGTCAACGCGAGCACGTCGACGGCATCGCCGCTCGCGACCGTGACGAGGAGCTCGTGCGTGCCGGGCCTGGCCAGCCACGGCGCGGGCAGCCGGTAGGCATCGTCCAACGCCACGGCGGGCTTCGGGCCGTCGGGCGTCTCGATCTCGACGCTGGCGCCGACGACCGGCTCGTTGGTGTGGAAGCGGTCGACATGCACGACGAGTTCGCCACCCTTCGCGACGGCGACGACCTCGAACAGATCGCCGGCCGCCTCGGCGCGCGCGGCGCCGTCGGGCGCGAACGGAAGCGCAGGCGCCGCATGGTCATGGCCCTCGTGGGCGGACGCCGGTGCGAGCATGGCAAGCGCGGCAAGCGCCAGCGCCCCGCATGCGAGACGAAACGTCGTGGACATGGTTCGAGCCTTCGGTCGTGACGAACGGAATCGGAGCGTCCTCCGCGCGGGCGCGCGGGAGACGCGATCAGCCGGTCGTCAGGCTCGTGGAGGCTTGGGCAATCGGTCGCCGAGCGCCTCCGCCGGCGCGGCGCTCGCCGTCGGCGCGAAGTCGATGCGGTCCGGATCGGGGACCGGCGCAGACGCCGATGCCGCAATCAGCGCCGGGGCGGAACAGCCGGGTCCGCCGGTCGGGCAGCAGCAGAGTCCGAGGCACGCCGCGCCGCCGCCCCGCGCTGCGCCGCCGTCATTCGCCGCTCGCGCGATGGGCGCAGCGCCCTCGTCCGCGCTGTATACGTCCAGGTCGTCGATCACGCCCGCGAGGCCATGGCTCCACGCCGTCCCGGGGGCCACCGACATGGCCGGCACGGACTCGCCATGACCATGGCCTGCATGTGCCTTCGCCGACGACGGCAGCACGCCGACGACGATCGCGAGGATCGCCGCCGCCAGCATGGTCAACAAGGTCCGCTGCCTGCCCACGGGGTCATCCTAGTACGGACGGCGCTTCGACTGAAGTGATCGCGCGCGGCCCGCGGCCAGGCGCGGCAAGATGCCCGGCGTCACGCAGGCCTCATGCCTGCGCATCGCCGGCCCCGAATCGCGCGACCGCCGCGATCGCGACCCACGCCAGGCTGCGCAGGATCATCGCGGCGACGGTCCGCATCTCGTAGGCGCCGCCGAGCAGCACGTGGATGCCGAAGGCGGCGAAGACGAGCAGCGTCGCGCCGGCAATCAGCGCCGCGAGGCGTGCGGCCGCAGCGCGGCGCATCAGCAGACCGGCGCCCGTCGCGACATAGGCGAAGCCCGCGAGGAAGTTGAACCACAATACGAAGCCGACGGCGTCTCCGACGGCCGCGCGCGCCGCCGCGCCGCCGAACAGCGCGGTGCCGCCCGACGCGATCGTCGCCAGGCCGAAGGCGATGGCGAACGCGCCGGCCACGACGACGACCAGGCGACGGCTGGATGCACGGATCGTCACGACGCCCTCCGACGGCAGGCGCGCCGGCTTCGCCCGGCGGCCGAGGAGGGAACGAGACGCCGCCGATCCCGGCGCGACGCCCGGCGAAATGTCGCAGGCGGCGTCGCTCAGCCGGCGACCTCGAAGAGCGGGCCGTCGATCACGGCGACGAAGCTGTACTCGGCGCGCGCCACCTGCTCGTTGGTCCGTGTCCCGTCGTCGTGCCCGAAGCGGCGGATCTGCGCCCAGAGGCGATCGCCGTACGAGAAGTGCCACCACTCTTCCGGATAATTGACCAGGCCGCCGATCGCCAGCGCGTCGGCGAGGCGGCGGCGATTGGCCTGCTGGTCGGGCGTCAGGGCGCCACAGACCGTGCGCACCCGGTCCTGCGCGGTGCCGCGCGTGCTGAAGTCGCCATAGGCGGAGCCCATGTCGAGCTCGCGCCCGTCCTGCAGCATCGTGATGTCGACCGCCGCACCGCTCTGGTGGCCGCTCGGCTTGTTCACCGGATCGGCGACGTCGCGGCGGCACTGCTCCATCAGCGTTGCCACGTCGGCGTCCGGATGGGCGCGGGCGAGCGCCGCGAAACGGCGGTTCCACGAGTTGAACTGCTGCGGCTGCGTGCGGAAGGCATCGAGCACCAGCAGCTGCGCGCCGGCGGGCAATCCGCGCGCGGCGCGCTGCAGCCGCGCATGGACCTCGGCCCGCAGCCGGCGCGAGGCGGGCGCGAGGCGCTCGGCCACGAGCAGGCGATCATTCGGTTCGATCGGCACGAGTGCATTGGGCGCCGGAAGGCGGAGGTCGTCGCTCATGTCGTCGGGTCCTTCATGTTGGCGCGGCGGTCGACCGCAGCATGGCCCGGTCCCGCCGCCGGATCCATTGCCCGCGTGTCGGACCGCTTGCGTCCGGGCGCGCGCCGCCTTTGCGATTCGGCGCGTCGTGACGGATGCTGCCCGCCCCTTCGGCGAGAGACGATTCCATGGCCAGCGCAACCGACGACCGCGCCCGCAACCACGTGCAGGAGAAGCTGCGGCGCGACGAGCTCGTGACCTCGATGATCGTGCGCCTCGTGCGCTCGATCGAGATCGTCCGCCTCGCCAAGACGGCGGGCTTCGACACGATCTATGTCGACCTCGAGCACAACTCCTTCTCGCTCGAGACGACGGGGCAGATCTGCCTCGCGGCGCTGGCGACGGGCGTGACGCCCTTCGTCCGTGTTCCCGCGGTCGAGCCGCAGTTCGTCTCGCGACTGCTCGACGCCGGCGCGCTCGGCGTGATCGCCCCGCACGTCAACTCGGCGCAAGAGGCGGGCGAGATCGTGCGCTGGGCCAAATACCCGCCGCGCGGCGAGCGCTCGGTCGCGGGGCTGCTGCCGCAGCTCGGCTATCGCGCCCTGCCGATGGCCGAGACCCAGGGCATCCTCGACGGCCTCACCACCGTGGTCGCGATGGTGGAGACCGCCGCCGCGGTCGAGCGCGCCGACGAGATCGCCGCCGTCGAGGGCGTCGACATGCTGCTGATCGGCGCGGGCGACCTGAGCACCGATCTCGGCGTGCCCGGCCAGGCGGACCATCCGCGCATGGACGACGCGCATCGCCGCGTGATCGAGGCGTGCCGCAAGCGCGGCAAGCATGCCGGGCTCGGCGGGCTCGCGGCCCGGCCCGACCTCATCGCGCGCTATGTCGGACTCGGCGCACGCTACGTCTCCGCCGGCTCGGATCTCGACCTGCTGATGAAGGCCGCGACCGAGCGCGCGGCCATGGTCGCCGCCATTCCCCGCCAGGGTTGAGCCACGGCCTGGGCGCCGGGCGACGGGCGCGAAACGGCATCGAGTCGCGCCCGCGCCATCGTCTATCCTCCGCGGCTCGAATCGGAGGGGGACCGGCGATGCGGGCGCGGATTCGCGGGACTGAGATCTATTTCGACATCGAGGGCGCGGGCCTCGTGCCCGACGGCGGGCGCATGGTCGAGCGGCCGCCCGCCTTCGTCATCCATGGCGGCCCCGGGGGCGACCACAGCGGCTTCAAGCCCGGCTTCGGACCGCTCGCCGGGCGCCTGCAGCTCGTCTATTTCGATCATCGCGGCCAGGGCCGTTCGGCGCGCGGCGACTCGCGGCTCTACACGCTCGACGAGAACGTCGAGGACATGGAGGCGCTGCGCGTGCATCTCGGTCTCGGCCCGATCGTCAGCATCGGCACGAGCTACGGCGGCATGGTCGCGATGGCGCATGCCGCCCGCTTTCCGGACTCGGTCTCGCATCTCGTGCTGATCGTCACCGCCGCACATGCCGGCTTCAACGCGCGCGCGCGGGCGATCGTCGCCGAGCGCGGCAGCGAGGCGCAGAAGGCGGTGTGCCGCCAGCTCTGGGCGGGCGAGCTCGATACCGTGGAGAAGCTGCGCCACTACTACGACGTCATGGGCCCGATGTATTCGCGTACCCACGATCCCGCCGCCGCGAAGGCGAGCCGCGATCGCGGGATCCTGTCGCCCGAGGCGCTCAATCGCGCTTTCGCGCCGGGCGGCTTCCTGCAGAGCTACGACCTCCGCCCCGAGCTCGGCCGCATCACGGCGCCGACGCTGATCCTTGCCGGGCGCCACGACTGGATCTGCCCGCCGGAGTTCTCCGAGGAGATCCACCGGCTGATCCCCGGCTCGGAGCTGCGCATATTCGAGGAGAGCAGCCACGCCATCCGCGCAGACGAACCGCAGAAGCTGATCGACGCGATCGCCGGATTCGTCGTCTACAAGCGCCGCACATAGCCGCGGCGGCCCTGCCCGTCGATCCGCCTTCGCACCGGAGATCCCGTTCCATGTCCGACGTCATCGCCGAGGGCGCACTGGCCCTCTCCCGCCGCATCCGCCGCCGCGACATCTCGTGCCGCGAGCTGATGGCGCTCACGCTCGACCGCATCGCCGCGCGCGACGGGAGCTACAACGCCGTGCCGATCGTCGCCCCGCGCGACGCGCTGATGGCCGAGGCGGCGGCCTGCGACGAGGAGATCGCGCGCGGCGAGTGGCGCGGCTGGCTGCACGGCATCCCGCAGGCGATCAAGAACCTCGCCAACGCCAAGGGCCTGCCGACCACCTGGGGCTCGCCGCTGTTCAAGGACTTCGTCGCGACCGCCGATTCGATCCACGTCGCGCGCGCGCGCGCCGCCGGCGCGATCATGATCGGCAAGACCAACACGCCGGAGTTCGGGCTCGGCTCGCATTCCTACAACCCGGTGCACGGCGTGACGCGCAACGCGCACGATCCGGCCCTCGCCGCCGGCGGCTCCTCGGGCGGGGCCGCGGTCGCGCTCGCGCTCGGCTTCCTCGCCGTCGCCGATGGCTCCGACATGGGCGGCTCGCTGCGCAATCCCGCCGGCTGGAACGGCGTCTACGGCTTCCGCCCGACCTTCGGACGCGTGCCGCAGACCTCGGTGGACGACGAATACATGGGCCAGCTCTCGACCGACGGCCCGATGGGCGTCACCGTCGAGGACGTCGCGATGCTGCTCGCCACGCAGGCCGGCTACCACCCCGGCGTGCCGTCCTCGCTCGCCGACGAGCCCGGGCTCGGCGAGATCTCGGTCGGTCCGATGAAGGGTCTGCGCATCGGCTGGCTCGCCGACTACGGCGGCCACTGCCGCACCGAGCCGGGCGTGCTCGACGTCTGCGCGGCCGCGCTGCGCCACTTCGAGGCGATGGGCGCCGTCGTCGAACCCGCGCGCGTCGACTTCGACATGGAGCGCGTGTGGCAGGCCTTCTGCCGCCTGCGCCAGTTCGGCACGGCGGGTCGCCAACGCGTGAACTTCGACGATTCCGCGCGCCGGCCGCTGATGAAGCCCGAGCTGCAGTGGGAGATCGAGAACGGGCTGAAGCTCTCCGCCTTCGACGTCTATCGCGCGAGCGTCGAGCGCACCGCATGGACGCGCGCCGTCGAGGCCATGTTCCGGCGCTACGATCTTCTCATGCTGCCCTCGGCCCAGGTCTTCCCCTTCCCCGCCGAGTGGCACTGGCCCAAGGAGATCGCCGGCACGACGATGGACTCCTATCACCGCTGGATGGAGATCGTCGTCGGCCCGACCATGGCCGGCGGACCGTCCTTCGTCGTGCCGGCCGGCGCCGACGCGCGCGGCCGCAACATCGGCCTGCAGCTCTGGGGCCCGGCGCGCGCCGACGCGGCGGTGATGCGCGCGGCGGCGGCCTACGAGCTGGCCGCGCGCCCGGTGCGGCTGAACCTCGGCTGAGGGCGCGCCGTCAGCGTCGACGCCCGGCGAGCAGCGCGACGATGGCCAGGCCCTGGATCAGCGCCGCGGCGCCGAAATAGAGCGGCGTGCCGCCGGCGTACGGCGCGGCCGCGAGGATCAGGCCGAACGCCGCCGGTGCGAAGGCGTAGGCGGATTGCGCGATCGCGACGATCAGCGACACGACCCGAGCGACCTCGTCGCGCGCGAACTCGCTCTGCGCGATCAGCGGCGGCAGCGACGTCGCATTGCCGATGCCGCTGCCGAACAGCACGATGCCCGCGAGCATCAGGGACACGTCGCGATTGCCGGCCGCCAGCAACGCGGCGAGGCCGGCGATCTGCACCGCATAGCAGACGCAGGCGACGAGGCGGCGATCGGTCGCCGGCGTCATCACCCATCCGACGAAGCTGCGCGCGAGGATCGCGGCAATCGTCGCGAGCCCCATGGCGAGGCCCGCGCCGCGCGCGCCAAGCGCCGGCACCAGCAGCGCATAGAGATGCGTGACCAGCCCGAGCTGCGCGAACAGCCCCAGCGCCATGCCCGCCGCCAGCGTGCGGAAGCGGCGATCGCGCCACAGCAGGGCGCCGGGCAGCGCACGCGCCTCGGCCCCCGCCGACGACGCCGTGACGCCCGGCGGATCGCCGTCGGGCGCGAGCCCCATCGACTGCGGCGTATGGGCGAAGATCCGCGTCGCGAGGAGCCACACCGTCGCGAGCATGACCGCGCCGATGGCGAGCGCCGCCGCCGGAAAGCCGATGCTCGCGATGGCGAAGGCCCAGAGCGGCGACATCACGATGCCGCCGACGCTCGCACCGTTGTAGGCCATGGACAGCGCCATCGGTCGCTGGCGAACGAACCACGGCGCGACGATCGCGTTCAGCGCCGCCGAGCTCATGGCCGCCCAGCCGGCGCCGCTCAGCAGCGCCGCGCCGAAGATCTGCCACGGCGCGACGGCGGAGGCCCAGCCGAGCGTCCCCAGGGCCAGCGACACCGCCGCGGCCTGCGTGACGCGGGCGATGCCGTGGCGGCGATGGATCGCCGGCAGGTTCGCGACGACGAACGCGCCGAACAGGAAATGCAGCGTGACGGCGGCGGAGACCAGCGCGACCGGCCAGCCGCGCGACTCGCGCACGGCGTGCAGGAAGAACGGCGGCCCGTAGAATCCGAAGCCCCAGCCGAACACCGCGAGCACGAGCGCAGCCGCGACCACGCGCCAGCCGTAGAAGTGCTTCGCTGCCATCGTGCCGTCCTCGGAACTCCGCTTCGCCGCAGACCGAGCGCTCCCGTGCCATCCCGCAGCAGCCGGCTCTTGCGCCCGCGCAAGGCGGAGCGATCCATGCCCAGCGATTATTGTCACGTCAACCGCGCGAGGAGCTCGAGATGATCCGTCAATCCGCCGTCGCCCTCGCGGCCGCGATCGCCCTGGCCACTGCGGCGACACCGGCGGCCGGAACGATCGCGTGGACACCGCTCGGAACGGTCGCCAATGCCAGCGATCCGTCGGTCTGGGAGCTCGAGGTCTTCGATGTGACCGCGCTGATCGCCGGCGCGGGGTCCGCGGTCCTCAGCTTCGAGCTGCGCAACGACGCGCCCGCCGCGCTCTACACCGCCTCGGCCACCGTCACGGCGGTCGAGTTCGGCGTCGAAGGCGCCGACTACTTCGCGCGCCTCGCCTATGCCGCCGGCGGCAACTCCTCGCACTGGCGCGACATGCGCCTCGCGCTCGACGGGTCGCTGCTGCGCGACCAGTACGGCGCGTTCGACGATCATCGCGGCGACGAGTATCTCGGCACCGCGTATCAGGGCGGCTATCCGGCCAACAACATCCTGGGTGAGACCGGCCCCGACGCCGGCATCTACCGGCTGAGCGCACCGGCCGCCGGAATCCCCGAGCCGGCGACCGGCGTCGTCCTCGCCGGCGCGCTTGCGGCCCTCGCCGCCCGGGCTCGCGCGCGACGCCAATGAAAAAGGCCCGGCGCGTGGCGCCGGGCCTTCCCCTTCGTCGAAACGATTCAGGCGCGGCGGCGGCGCGCGGCCGCGAGGCCGACGAGGCCCGCACCGAGCAGGCCCAGCGTCGCCGGCACCGGCACCGCGCTCGGGGCCGGATCGAAGCGGAACTCGACCGACAGCGAGCCGTCCCAGCGGACTGTGCCGACCGGAATGCAGGTCGCCGATCCGCCGGCGTTGTTGATGCACGTGTCCGCCGTCAGGATCGACCGGGCGACGACGAAGATCTCGAACGTCGGCGAACTGCCGTCGTCGACGAAGTTCTCGAGGTCCGACGGATCGGTGAAGGTCACGGTGGCGGGAAACGTCGGAACCGACTCGGTACCCGGATCGTTGAACGTGTTGATGCAATTGTCGGGAATGCCGCTGGAGCTGCACGACGACTTGCCGCCGCCGATCACCTTGAACAGATCGCCCGCGCCGGGGATCTGGAAGGCGTGGAACTCCGATCGGATGGTCGACGAGGCGCTGCCGCCCTCGCCGCTCGTGAATGAGCCAATGACCGCGGCGGTCGTCGACACGACCTCGTTGGCGATCGAGAACACGACGCCGGTCAGCGTCCCCAGCGACGGATCGAAGCTGTCGAAGGTCAGAGCGGGGCCGGTCCCCGAGCCCACGGTCAGGGTCGCGGTGCGCGAGAACGCCTCCGTCTCGGCCTGCGCGGCCGCGCCGGCCACCAGCGACAGACCCGCCGCCAGGGCGACCGTCGATACCGTCCGCATCAAATCCATTTCCCGACTCCCCGTTGCAGGCCGTCGACCGCATCCGGTCGGCTGGGTCATTTGATGAAGCTTGAAGCGCAAGCCGCGTGCCACATCAACGAACTCAAGGACTTGACGACGCCGGGGCCGCGATGCGGCCAGGTCGTGTAACGAAACCCGACGCCCCGCAACGCCGCACGCCACGCGGCTCGCCCTCAGATTGCCGGCTCGTGGCGGTCCGTCAGGTGTCGATGGCGCAGCGGAATTCGACGAATTTCCCGCTCGACGAGCGGTCGATCGCATCGACATAGACGATGTCGACGTCGAACGGATGGCCCGTGGTCGCGGCGATGAGCTCGCGAAGCTCGGACTCCGCCCTCGCATCGAGCGGCGCACGGGCGACCACCCGGAACTCGAGGCGCGTGAGACTGCGCTGGATGACCTGGTGCTGGATGATCTCGGGAAAGCGCGCCAGCGCCTGGCTGCCGTAATAGGGGACGACACCCGAGCCGTCGGGCAGCCGCAGCAGATCGCGTCGCTCGCGACCATGGACCCGCGTGATCGTCGGCAGCGTGCGGCCGCACGCGCATGGCCCACCGGCCTCCGCGAGGTCGCCGATGGCGTAGCGGATCAACGGCATCGCGAAGTTGTGCAGCGGCGTGACCACGACACGGCCGACTTCCCCGGGCGCGCAGGGCGCGCCGTCTTCCCGGAGCAGCTCGACGATCGCGCTCTCGGCCTGGACGTGGAGGTTTTCCGGGTGAACCGGGCACTGTGTCGCGATATGGCCGACCTCGACGGCGCTGTAGTTGTCGACGACCTCGACGCCCCAGGCCTCGCGACACGCCGCGCGCCCGCCGGGCGTGAGCACGTCGCCCTGGCTGTAGACGCTGCGGATGCTGGGCACGCGAATACCGTGCGCGAGGCAATGGCGCGCGAGCGCCTCGAGCGACGAGCCGTAGCCGATGAGATGTCCGGGCGCCTCTGCCTGGATGAAGGCCGCATGATCGGCGATCGTGCTGTGGCGCACGTCGAGGACCACCGCCGGCCCGGTCGGAAAATGCGTCGCGATCGGCGCGCCCCAGTTCGCATGGCGCTTGATCCAGGCGCCCTTGTGATCCGCCGGCCGGGTCCAGTCGGGCCGGATCGCGACGAGCTTCCCGGCGAGATCGATGTCGTGCCAGGTCGCCTCGCGCAACGCGAAGACGTTCCAGTAGAAGAGCGACAGCGCCGAGCGCTTGACCGTCAGCGGCGTCCCGGTCGAACCCGACGTCGAGTCCGTGGTCACGCCGCCGTGCTGCGCCGGCAGCTTGGCGCAATGCATCGCCGCGCCCGCGTCCTGCACCTCGCGGCGCGTGAGGATGGGCAGGCGGGCCCAGGCCGTCGCGTCGATCGGCGCTTGCGGGTCGAAGCCCGCGTCGCGGAAGCGCGCCGCCCAGAACGGCATCGAGCGGGCGGCATGCGCGACCAGATGGCCCGCCTGGAGGAACTGCCGCGCGCGCAGCGCCTCCGGCGCGAGATGCTGGCTGTGCTCGAGTTCGTGCAAGGCGGCCAGCGTCACGGCCTGCATGCCTCCGGCCGGCGCCGGCCAGATCACGCCTTCGACCGCGGAGAGCGGGATCGGCAACGGGAATGACGAGTGCTTGCGCTCCACGCGTCCTCGGCGATTTGGCGTCAGGCGGTCGAGCCTATGGATCGCGCGTGCGCGCCGCCACAGACAACGCGCCGCAACGCCGACGGCCTCAGCCGAAGCGCGCGAGACCGAGCGGCTTGGGATCGACGCAAGGCGTGGCGCCGCCGACAAGCTCGGCGACGAGGCGTCCCGTCACCGCGCCGAGGCCGAAACCCCAATGGCCGTGCCCGCCGGCGAACCACATCCCGGGATTGCCGGGCATCGCATCGATGATCGGCGAGCTGTCCGGCGAGCAGGGCCGCGCACCGAGCCAGGGCTGCGGTTGCAGCCGCTTGTCGAGCGGCGCCAGGCGCCGCGCGACGGGCTCGCAGGCCTCGAGCTGCACCGGGGTCGGCGGCGCGTCGCGATCGGCGAACTCCGCACCCGTGGTCAGGCGCACGCCCATCGCCATCGGGCTCAGCACGTAGCCGGTCTCGGACTCGCTGATCGGCCGCGACAGCGTGGCGTTGCCCTGCAGCGAGAAATGCATGTGGTAGCCGCGCTTGATGGCGATCGGCACGCGCACGCCGAAGCGCGCGAGCAGCTCCTTCGCCCAGGGGCCGAGCGCGACCACGACCTGCGGCGCGGAGACCGGTCCCTGCGCGGTGTCGACCTTCCAGCCGTCGGCGCCGCGCGTCAGCGTGGCGGCGTCGCCGCGGATGAAGGCGCCGCCGCCGCGCGTCACGAGCCCGGCATGCGACTTCGTCAGCGCGCCGGGATTGACCGAGAAGCACGCCTTGGGATGCCACAGCGCGCGCTCCATCACCGGCGACAGGCAGGGCTCGAGCTCGGCGAGCTGCGCGCCGTCGAGCTCGCGGATCTCGATGCCGTGGCGGCGCAGCAGGTCGCGATCGGCGGCCCCCTCCTCGAAGGTCGCGCGCCGGCGATAGCCGCGCAGCACGCCCGTGTCGCGGATGAGGTCGAGCGCGCCGCCTTCCTTCGCGAGCGCCCTGTGCTCGGTCACCGAGTGCGCCGCGAGCGGCGAGAGGCGCTCGGCCGCGGCGACGACGCGCTCGGGCGTCGACTCGCGCCAGTAGCGGCTCAGCCAGCCGAGCAAATAGGGCAGCATGGCGACGTGCAGATGCACGTGCGGCGTCTTGCCGCGCGCGCGCGCGAACAGCGTCTTCAGGTCGCGCGGCATGACATGGGGCATGAACGCCGCGGCGTCGATGAAGCCGGAGTTGCCGAACGAGGTCTCCTCGCCGGGGTCGCGGCGGTCGACCAGCGCCACGCGCGCGCCGCGCAACGACAGCTGCGCCGCGCTCGAGGCGCCGACCATGCCGGCGCCGAGGACGATGACGTCGAAACGGGATGAGCTCATGCGACTCCGATCCACCGGTCAGCGGATCGCAGTATTGATCCCCGTCGCCGCGCCGTCGACGACGTCGACGAAATAGAGATACCAGTCGGTCGTTCCGCCCGGCCTGCCGTCCGGGTTCCAGGCGAGCAGCTCGGCCGCGACGGTCGTGTCGGCCGCGGGCGCGTAGGCGCCCGGCACGACGCGACGGAGCCCGCCGGCGGCTTCCAGCCGGCGGATCGCGTCGACGACATGCGCGGGGTCGAGGGGCGAGAAGTTCGCCGGGAGGCCGAGCCGGTCCGCAATCAGCTGCAGCCGCGCGGCCCGTACCGTCGCCGGCCGGCCGAGAGCGAGCCTGTCGTCGAACAGCGACACCGCAAGCGAGCTGTCGAAGGTCAGGCCCCGTCGCCAGAGATGCGTGGTGCCGGTGAGCATGAACGCGTCGTCGACGATCGCGGTGGTCGATGCCATGTGCAGGCGGCGCCCGAGCCCGGCGCTGGGCGTGAACAACGCGACGTTGGCGGGCGAGGCATCGGCAAGCGCCTTCAGCGCGGCGCGGATGCCCGACTTCCGGACGGCCTCGAGCTTCGCCGGCTGCCCCGGCAGGAAGCGCTCGGGCACGCAGAGGATGACGATCAGGTTGGGGCGCTGCGCGATCCGATCGGTCAGCGCCTTGACGATGTCGACCGACCCGCCACCCGCGCTCAGGGCGTCGATCGCCGGCGTCTCGAGATAGACGAAGTCCTCGGCCCGGGCGATCGCCGCCTGGAGCGCGGTCGCCGCCTGCGCGGCGCCATCGCGCGTCTTGAGGATCAGCCGGTCGACGGCGGCGGCAAGCGTGTCGTCCGCAATGACCGGATCGATGAAGCCGTCGATATCGCCGATGATCCCCTCGATCCACGCCTTGAGATCGTCCCAGCTCTGGCCGGGCGCGAAGGTCGGGGCCTGCGCAAGGATTCGCGTCGCGGCGTCGCCTGCCACGCCCTGCGCGATCGTCTCGAGCACGGCGGAGAACATCGTGGTGCCGCCGGGCGTCGCGGGCGTCGGGATGTTCACCGACGCCGCGTTGATGAGCTGGAACAGCGTGGTCGCCGCACGCTCCCGCATCAGCTGGATCAGCTCGACGGTCACCGGGCCGGCGATCGCCAGCCCCGCGCCATGCGTCTCGACCCCCGCCGGCACGCCCG
This sequence comes from Alphaproteobacteria bacterium, assembly GCA_016793165.1. Classification (GTDB taxonomy): domain Bacteria; phylum Pseudomonadota; class Alphaproteobacteria; order CACIAM-22H2; family CACIAM-22H2; genus CAIOSQ01. Next base: position 75,997 of record JAEULA010000096.1, read on the forward strand.
GATGTCCCAGCTGCGCGGGAATCGCTTCGTGGTCGCGGGCGCGCGTCGCGATTCCGGCGACGATGCCCGTCGGCGCGGCCGGATCGACGGCGAAGACCTCGCGCCGCTCGAGCGTCGGCGGCGGATTGCCGAGGCCGGCGACCGGCGCGAACAGGTTCCGATTCCGCTGGGTCACTGCGGCACCGACGGCGGGGGTCGCCCCCGGGACATTGCCGATCGGACCGTCGACGAAGGCCGGCGTCGTGACGATCAGCTGGTCGCCCGCCGTCGCCGCGTTGAGGAGCGTCGCCGGCAGGTAGTCGGTCGGATCGACCGTCGTCATGTCGACCGGCGCGTAGGTCCCCGTCTCCTCCTCCGGACCCGTCGGCGGAATCCCGAGCAGCGTGACGCCGCCGCCGAGCAGGCCGCCGAAGGTCGTGCGCGGCAGCGCCGCGCCTTGCTCGCACATCCACACGACGAAGCCGGCAGGCAGCCCGGGCGGCGCCGGCAGGCCGATCGCGCCGCCGGAACCGTCGAGCGCGGGCCGGTCGAAGCGTTGCTCCAGATAGAACCGCGAGCTCGACTGGGTCGTCACGAGCGCATCGAAGCTGAGGGGCCCGTCGGCGCTGCCGTCGGGAAGCGGGACGACCACGAAGGCGCGGCCGCCGGCATCGGCGAGTCCGCCGCCGCCGTCGAGCTGGAACCGCTCGCCGGTCGTCGTGTCGAGGCCGTGCGGCCACACCCGGACCCAAGCGCTCGCCGGCAGGCTGCCGGACGGAAAGCGCACGACGATCTGCTGTCCGGCGACCGTGTCGCCGGATGCGGTGCCGGCGCCGCGCAGGGCGTGCACCGTGAAGGCCAGCGCATCCGGCCGCGCCCCCGCGCCGAACGCCGGCGCCGCGACCGCACCCCACGCGACGTCCATCACCGGCGCCATGGCGACGGCGACGGCGCCGGTGCGCAGGGTCGTCATGATCTGCGTCGTGGCGGCGTCGGACGTCGTGAGAAAGGGCGCGGCGGCGGTGTTCGCCGCGGCGACGATCCGCGTGTCGCTGTCCGCCTGGCTCGCGACGCTTCGCGTGAGCCCGACGAGATCGGCCTCGATGTCGGTCACCGCGATGCGCGCGAAGTCGCGCGTCAGCGCGGCGGGGAACGCCCCGCCCGTCCAGCCATTGAACAGCGGCACGGCGCCGGGTGCGCCGAAGGGACCGTTCGGGAGCATGCCGATGCGCGGCATCGGCATGTCGTCGTTGGTCGTGCTGGGCGGGCGCAACGCGACCGCGGGGCCCGTGCCGGCGGTGAACAGCGTCGTCGAGGCGCCGATCGACGTGAGACCGGAAAGGTTGAGCCGCGCGACATGGGCGCTCGAGGCCGGTCCCTCGCTGGGGCCGCAGAACAGCACGACGCGGCCGGCGACGACGCCGGCCGTCGCCTGGTTGCCGGTGCCGAGGGGATCGGCCCACAGATTGCCGAAGGGCGGTCCGCTCAGCGGATTGATCGAGCCCGATGCGAGGTAGCTCCACCAGTTCGCCACCGCGCCGGGATCGAGCGCACGCCCGCGATCGTCGAACGCCCAGAGCTTCAGTCCGGTCAAGGCGCCGCCGGTGTTGTTCTCCAGGATCACCTTGTTCGCGAAGGACGGCCGGTGCAGCTCGCGTGCGGGCCGGCGCGCATTGCCGAGGACGCCGCCCTCGAAGTTGAGCCCGACATAGGCGGCCTGGTCGGCGGGATCGGTGACGTCGGGCGGGAAACCGCCCTCGCGCAGTGCGCCGATCGTCGCGATTCCGCCGAGCGTGCCCGCCGGCACCTCGATCGCGAGGTGGCGCACGACCGGCCGTCCCGGCGCGCCCGCCGGCGTCGCCACGCCGTCGGGGGACGGGATGACGTTGCTGAGCGCGGCGAGGCGCAGCTCGACCTCGGGCAGCAGCGTCGCGAGCACGACGAGCGCGCCCGGCGCGAAGGCCTGCGACCCGTCCGCCTGGCGCAGGCCCGCAAGTCCTGCGGGCCGCGGCGCGGTCGCGATGAAATAGGACGCGGTGCACCCGGCCGGCGCCCGCCACTGCATGCCCGACGGGAAGCTCGAGAGCGCGACGGCGAGGTCGACGCCGGGGGCGATGAGGTTCGGCAGCGTCGCGTCGGACTCGTCCTTGAACCACGGCCCGAGCTCCGGCGAGGCGAGGCCCAGTTGATGCGGATCGGGGTTGAGAAGGGCCATCGCGCGCTCCCTCAGACCAGCGTCGCTTCGGCCGGCACGCTTGCGCGACCGAGCGGATCGATCACCGCGACGCGATAGGTCATTCCGGCGCGCGCGACCGCGGCGGCGTCGACGCCGCTGATCTTGAAGGGGCCCGCGCCGCCGATCTCCGTCTCGGCGATCAGCGACGTCGAGTCCGGCACGAGCACCCGACCGTCGCCGTCGAGGACCGCCGGCGTGACGCGCTCGACGCGCGCGCGATAGCTGCCGACGACGCCGCCCGAGAGCACGCGCGGATGGCTGAAGCGCACGACAACGTCGCTGAACGTGCCGTCGCCGACCGGCGTCGTCTCGAGGGTCAACGCCGTCGGCGGCTCGGGCGGCTGCGGCGGCACCAGCACGAGGCTCGCCGGATCCGAGGACTGGCTCCACAGGCCCTCGACGGCGCGGCCCGCGGCGGCGGAGCCGGGCGCCGCCTCGCCCTGGACCTCGGCCACCCAGTGGTATCGGACCCAGGGTTGCAGCAGCGCGCCCGTCGAGATGACGACCGGCCCGGTGTCGGAGAAGGCGACGCGCTGGCGGCCATCGGGGCCCGTCGCGGGCATCGCGCCGCTGGCGACGATCGGCATGCGCAGCGCGTCCGTCGCGCCGAGGCTCGATCGGCGCAGGCGCCATGTCGCGGCCGCGGTGGCGCCGACCGTCAACGCGATCTCGATCACCGCCGCGTAGGTGTCCGCGTTCGTCAGCATGTCGCCAGGCCTGACCGTGATCGTCGGTCGCGCCGGCGGGTCCGCATTGGGGACCGCATAGACCAGCAGCGGCAGCGTCGCGAGATCGACGCGCGCGCCGGTCTGCGCCTCGGCGGCGATCCGGTAGAAGTTGAGCACGCGCAGGCTGCCCGAGACCGCGTGCCGGAACAGCTTCTTGCCCGTCGCGGCGTCCTGCACGACTCCCTGCAGGCGCTCGAAGAGATGCGCCCCGAACAGCGCGGCGTTCTCGCGGTAGCGGGCGGCGCGCGCGGGCGCGTCGTCCGCGCCGTCGAGGATCGTTGTCCGCCCGATCGCCTCGAGATGCGCGCGCAGCCGGTTCTCGTCGGTGTAGTAGACGGCGAAGTTGGCCTGCCCGGCGAGCGGCGCCCACTCGTACTCGACCGTCGCCAGTCCGGTGACGTCGGGGCGTCCCGAATACGACAGCTCGTCGGGCGGCGGCGCGAGCTGGCGCGGCGGCCGCGGGTCGTGCATCCGGATCGTCTGCGGCTCGGATGGGATCGAATCGGTGCCGTTCGTGTCGCGCCAGACCGCGGACATCCGCAGCTTGCGCGTCGACGCCGCGGCGAGCACGGGCCCGGTGAAGGTGAAGTCGATCGGCGCCGGTGCGCTCGGAACCGCAACGACGTGCTCGATCGTGCCGCCGGTCGGCGCGTACTTGCCGGTGAGCCGCAGTTCGCGCAGCAGGAACGAGCCCGGCGCGAGCGTCTCCACCGGCGGAACATCGACCTGGATGCGCACGGTTCCGCCCTGCCGCCGCGGATCGGCCGGCTGCGCGTAGGTCGCGCGCAGCACCGGCCGCGGCGGCCGCGGTCGCGGGCCGGGATCGTTGACGACCGATGTCCACGGCGACCAGCGGCCGAAGCGGTCCTCCTGCGCCACACCGTAGCGGATCGGCTCCGCGCCGGCGCCGCGGTCGAACAGGAACCCCGTGCCCGGCTCGGGCGGCGGCGCGATCGCGGAGTTGGTCGCGCTCATCCCGAGCACGATCGGCAGATGCGCGCCGGCCGCGTTGGCGGCGTTCATCGACGCCGCCGTTCCGCTGGCCGCGGGCGTCTGCTTCTCCGCGGCGAGCAGGCCACCGGCGAGCACGCCGCCCACGGCCAGCTCGACCTCGCGACGCGCGTCGGGCGGCGTGACGGGCATCCAGCCGACGTGCCGGGCGGAGTCGATCCGCGGCGCCTGGGGCGGCAGCAGCGGCGCGCTGCGATCGGCGACGCAGAGCGTTCCCAGGCCGACATAGTCGCTGAGTTCCTGCAGCGGGTCGCCGCGGCCCTGGCTCAGCGTCACGCCGGGAAGCGGCTCGGCGAAGTTGCGCAGCGTGGCGAGCAGATCCTTCGCCGAGGCGAATCGATTGCCCGGCGGCAGCGCGGCCATCAGGACGTCGAAGGCGGAGCTGCCGAGCACGGGCGACGGGAAGTCCCGGAAGAATCCCGACACCCAGTAGAAGACGAGCGTGTCCTCCACCGCCGTGAACTCGCGGTCGCGCGCCTTGTAGCCGAGCAGCGCGGCGCAGCCGGGATCGAGCTGGCCCTGGAGGACGCGGTCGATGCGCCGCTGCGTCGCCGTCCCGATCGCCCGCGTGCCGTCGCGAAGCTCATCGGAGACGATCTGCTGCAGCGGCTCGACGCTCGTGTCGGCGATCAGGCTGTCGAGGTCGGCGGCGAGCGGCGCCGCGAGCGCATTGACCCGCAGCGCCTCGTAGGCCGGAGTCGCGGCCGGCGCGAACTCCGGGGCGACCATGCCGAGCGTCTCCTGGAGCGGGCGCCGCTTCGGGGCCTGGTCGAGCACGCGCAGCTCGGCGAGCGCGATCGCGTTCTCGATCGAGACGTAACGCGCCCCGCCGAGATGCGGCAGCGTGAGCAGGCTCCACGTCATGAAGTCGAAGGCCGGCAGATCGCGCGACTCGAGCCACTCCATGCCGGTGACCGACGCCGACCCTGTCAGGCGGATCTCGACGATTCCCGGGCCGCTGAACGCGTAGGGGCGGATGCCGCGGCGGCCGAGCGAGGCCGGGCCGCGAATCGTCGCCGCGAACGCCTCCGCGACCATCCCGAGATTCGCGGTCGCGGTGCCGCCGGCGTCGGCGGTGCGCCGCGTGCGATCCAGGCGCGCGGCGCGCAGGCGCGAACGCGTGTCGAGCGCCTTCCGGACGGGAGCGGCGGGCGGCTGCGCGGGGAGACCGCCCCCGAGCGCGTCGGCACGGACGCGCGCCCATATGCAGCTCTCGCCGGGGCGCAGCGGGATGTAGGCGGTCACGGGGTTGTCGGCACGCAGCTCGAAGGGCGGCGTGACGATCCTGCGGCTGCTGTCCACGAACAGCGCGTCGCCGCGGAACTTCACGCCTTTTCCCTCCCGGGCGACGACGCGGGAGATGAAGAACGGCGCGACGGGCAGCCCGAGCCCGGGATCCGCGTTGATGCGGATGTAATTGCCCGGCGGAACGTGCGGGTCGCTGTCGTCCGCGGCGAGCACCTGGGCGTTGAACAATGCGGGCGCGACGATCGGCATCGTCATCTCACAGGCCCTCCCGCTCGAGAATCGCGGGCACGCCGCGCAGGCGCCGCCTGCCGACCCGCGGGCCGGCGCTCGTGGTGAACTCCAGGCTCAGCTCGAGATCGCCGGTCGCCGCTAGCGCGATCGCCGCCGCCGGCTTCAGCAGCAGGCGCGTCCAGCGCGCGTTGACGCGGAACGGCGCCAGCTCGACCCCGGCGGCGAAGCCGCGCAGCGGCGCGATGCGCGTGCCCAGATTGGGCTGTCCGCCGGCGGCGACGATCGTGCGCTCGCGCTTGAGCGCCTCGAGGCTGTCGACGAGAAGGCCTTCCAGCTTCCAGCTGCCGCCGTCGCGGCGCCACATCGCGTAGCTGCGCGCCTTGCGAAGCGGCAGCGGGAGCGTGTCGGCGCCGATCGACATCAAGGCGTCGTCGAGCGCGATGTCGCCTTCGACCAAGCCCGTCCCGGATGCCATCGTCATGCCGTCCGGGATCACATGGTCGTCCGGCAGGTAGGGCGCGACGCCGCCGACGCGATAGCCGAGCGCCGCGATCAGCTCGTCGGGACCCGCGTAGCGCGAGGTGCGGAAGCGGGTCGCGCGAACGACCGGCCGGTCGCCGACCTTGCGCGCGAGGATCGTCAGGTCGTAGCCGGCGTCGGGCTGCAGGGCCATCGTCACCGCCGCGCTCGCGCCGCCGAACGGCGCCGCTTTCGGGATCAGGCAGGGTGCGGTCAGGATCGCCTCGTTGAGGCGGCGATCGCCCGTCGCGGCGAGATGCGCCGCGGGGTCGAGCCACGCCATCTCGACCTCGAGCGGCGCGGTCGCGTTGGTCAGCAGCTCCGGCGTCGCCTGCGGCGGCGGATCGGTGCGCCGCACCTCGATCACGAGCTCGCGGCCGTAGATCTCGAGCAACTGTTCGACGTGGCCACAGTCGAAATGCACCCAGATCGGATCGTCGGTGAAATGCGCGCCGCGGCCGTCGGCCGGCTCGATGCCGATCAGGTATCGCTCGATGTCGCGCGCATCGAAGCGGTACTCGTTGAGCCCGTCCTGCGGCGCGCTGGCGAGCGACGTATCGTCCGCCGCCGTCCGGAAGCGCCACGTCTCGGTTCCGCCGCTCTGCCATGGCGAGGAATCGAGATCGGGATCGGGCGGCGTCGTCTGGCTGCCGCTCGGCTGCCAGGACTTCCAGCTCCAGCCGATGACCATCTCGTACTCGGTGTTCGCCGCCAGCGCGATCTCGCGGCGTTCATCGGGTTGCGCCGCGAGGACATCGACCAGAGAATCGCGCAGCTGAGTCTGCACGGTCATGTCGGTCGCGCGCGCGTCGATCGCGCGCTGATCGACGCCGCAGATCGCGACCAGGGAGACGACCTTTCCCGGCGGCGCCACGACGCGGAACCCGTCCCAGGGACCGGTCGCGGCACGGGCCGGCTGGAAGACGACGAGGCGGCAGTGCTCGTGCGCTTGCGTCTCCGGCACGCGCACGGCCCAGGCATCGCGGGGCGTGTCGCCGACGATGCCGGTGACCGTGACGTCGCCGGCGCTCGTCGGAGGCGACAGGTCGTCGAGGCTCCCCGGCGCGCCCGGCGGCCGTCCCCCCTCCCCGTCGGCCTCGCGGCAGCACACGGCAGCCAGCACCGACTCGCCGCCGCCGCCGGTCAGCTCGACGACGCGAATGTCCGGCGCGTCGAGGCGGATCGTCTGCAGCTCGCGCTGACGGCCGGTCGTCTGCGCCCGCGCGACACGGCTACCCGCGCCGTTGATCGCGACGGCGCTCACCGGCTGCGTGGTGAACAGCATCAGCTTGAGATCGACGCGCGTGCAGGGAGCCGTCAGCGTGATGCGCAGGCCGGCAGAGAAGAACTGGAGCTCGGGAATGCGGTCGACGCCGGGGCGGTCGGGCTCCGGCCGCGCATCGATCTTGTCGACGAGGCGCAGCTCGCGCGCGCCCGAGAGCGTCTCGAAGCGCAGCCCGCGATGCGCGAGCGTGGCGACGCGATCGACCGTCGGCTTGAGACCCTCGAAATCCACGCAGGCAACGGCGGCGCCGATGCAGCAGATCCGATGGATGACCGCCTGGCCCTTGCCGCCCTTGAGCACGATAGTCGCGACCGGCGCCCCGGTCCTGCTCGCGAAGCGCAGCACCTGCGTCACGCGGACCGCCTCGGTGGAGCGCGCGGCGGCCACGTCGCCGCCCGCCTCGTCGCGGCCGATGCCGTCCACCGGCTCCGCCTCGAACAGCATGACATGGACTTCGACGACGGGGCAGGGATGCGGCAACGCGATGCGCACGCCGGAGGCCGGGAAGCGGATCTCGGCCGCGCCGTCCTCGCCGGGAAGCGGCGCGACCCGCTCGTCGACGACGTCGACCGCGCGCAGCCGGCCGCGGCCGTCGAGCGGCGTGAAGACGAAGTCCCTGTAGGTCAGCGTCGTCACCGCGCGGTCGTTCGGCTTCAACGCGTCGAAGCTTTCGCACACGCGATCCGGCAGCTGCGCTGCGCCGTGACAGCAGATCTTGAAGACGGCCGCCTCGTTGCCGCCGCCGCTCAGGCGCAGCGTGCGGATCGCGGGTGCGTCGAAGCGCAGCACGAGCGGCACGGCCTGGCGGAGCGATGTCTGGTCGGTGTCGACGCGCGTGCCGTCGGGAGCGAGCGCCTCGCCCCGGACGGCCGCCGCCGTGAACTGCATGACGTGGATCTCGACGTGCGCGCACGGCGTGCGCAGCACGATCTCGATGCCGGAATCGGGAATGCGCAGATCGGCGCGTCCGTCGCTGCCGTTGCGCGGCGGGTCGACGCCGAGATCGACGTCGTCGGCGAGAAGGATGCGCGCGCGGCTGTCGATCGTGCGGATCGTCATCCCCGGGCGCTCGAGGACCAGCACCGGATCGGGGTTCGGCGACAGGCCCGCGAAATCGTCGCACGGCGCCTCGGCCGGTTCGTCCGGCCGCTGCGCCGGCGCCTCGCAGATCAGCAGCGTGACCGAGGGCCGCGCCACGCGCTGGTCGAAGCGCGCCTCCCAGGGAAGCGCCAGATCGCGCAGGCCCGTCGTCGCGACCTGGCGCGCCGCCGGCAGCCGGTAGGCGCTCGACACCTCGACGCCGCCGATGGTCGTGTTGAAGGGCATCGCCGTCACTACGCCGGGCACGACGTGGCAGCCGAGCCGGTCGACGAGCGCCTGCAGGTCGCGACCGACGATGCGCGTCGCGCCGATGCGGACGGCGGACTCCCCGACGACGACGAAGCGGCTCGGATAGGGCGGCAGGCCCGGCCGCTCCGCGCGCATTTCCACGGCGTGGTGGCCGGCGCGCATGGCCGAGCGGCCGAGGACGCAAGCGGTGCGCGGCGCGGGCTTCGGCGTGCAGATGTCCTCGATCGTCTCGGCAGGATCGCCGTCCTGACTCGCACCGCCGTCGTCGAGATTGACGACCCAGGACCACGGGTCCCAGTCGAGGAGCTTGAGGTTCGGGCCCTCATGTTCGGAGGGCATCGGATTGTCGACGCCGGACGCGTCCGGCTGACGATAGGGTGTCGCCGTCCAGACGGACTGCAGCGCGCCGTCCTCCGCCGGCGACTCGACCTCGGCATCGTCGCTGGCGCGGCGGAGCACGAGGCTGTCGAGCCGGTAGGCGTATTTGAGCTCGCTCGAGCCGAACCACTTCGGCTGCGCGGGCGTCGGGCCGGGCAGGAACTGCGCCGCGCTGCCCATCGCGTTCTGGACGTAATGCGCGAAGTGGATCACCGGCGCGGTGTCGGGCCACACGGTATTGTTGGCGTCGACGCCCGCCGCCGTTGCGGTCGCCGTCTGCGACGCGGCGTCGGCGGGATCCTGCGGCGGATTGGAGAAGATCGGAGCGTCGGACGGCGTCCCCTTGGTCGCGACACCCATGATGCGGTCGCGGCGGTCGGTCAGGCTGATGCCCTTCACCGGGCTCGGCGGCGGCGGCGGCTCGGTGTCGACATCGGGCGCGATCGAGATGCCGACGCAGCCCTCGAGCGAGAAGAAGAGCAGGTCGACCTCGCCGCAGAACTCGCCCTCGATCTTCACCTGCACGTCGCCGGCGCTCTCGCGCGCCTCGAGCACGAGCTCGCCATGCGCCGAGATCGACGTCACCACCATGTCGAGCTTGCCGGCGACGAACACGCCGCCCTTGATGATCAGCGGCGCCGTGCCGAAGCCGACGAGCACCTTCGCCGAGGCGTCGAGCTCGATCGGGCCCGCCTTCCAGGCGATCTCCCAGCCCGCACCGAAACCGACCGAGAAGCCGTCGAAGTCGAAGCGCGTGTCGCCGCCGAGATCCGGCAGGCCGCCCTGCTCGATCATCAGATAGGCCCAGGCGCGCGCGTCGATCACGTCGGGCAGCAACGTGAGCGTGACCGGCTCGCCGTAGCGGCCGTGCTGCTCCTGGCCGTCGGAGCCGATGCGCACGTAGACGTCGCCGGGCGTCTCCGGATACGGGAAATAGGCGGCGAAGGGGACGTTGAGCGTCAGGACCTTCGGGATCGTGTAGGTCGCCGACACCGCGAGCTTGATCGCCTCGTCGTCGATCACGATCAGGCCGGTGATCGTGCTCTCGGCGCCGCGCTCGTCCTTCGCGATCAGGTCCGGGACCTTGATGATGTTGACGTCGACGCCGAAGATCACTTCCGGCTCGGGGAAGGCGACGACGACCATGCCCGCGCAGCTGAGCGAGAAGCTCACGTCGGGCAGCGTGCCGACCACCGCGCCGATGCCGAGCGCGAACTGGTCCTTCTGCGGGACGTACTTGTCCTCGGGCCGCAGGTTCCACCAGTCGAGCTCCTTGAGCACCGGGTCGGGGTTGGCGACCGGTGCCCGCGTCCCGTTCATCGTGAACAGGCCCTTGAAGCCGTAGATCGCGAGGCCCGACTGCGCGAGCGGCAGCGGGGTCGCGAACTGGACGCCGAGATAGAGCGACAGGAACGCCGACGGCGCGATCTCCGGCGGCAGGCCGACGGCGAGCGCCGCCTCGCAGCCCAGCCCGAGCGGGATGATGCTCGCGTCGACGCCGGCGCGCAGGATGCCGTTGTCCTCGATGCGCACGCGGCCTTCGCCCTCGAGCACGCCCGCCACGTTGGCGCTCAGCACGAGGCCGCGCAGCTCGAACACGGGGATCGGGCTGCCGTCGGTGAAGGTGAGGCGGATGACCGCCTCGGTGATCTCGATCAGGCCGATCTCGATCGCGACCGCGAGGCGCGCCTCGATCCACAGCGAGCCCGTACCGACGGCGATCTCGACGATGCGCAGCAGATTGCCGAGCGTGCCCGAGATCTCCCAGCGGCCCGGGTCCTCGATCTCCAGCGACGCGGTGTCGAAGACCACGCCGAAGCGGCTCCAGCCGGTCTGCGAGCTGTCGTATTCGACGCCGACGCGCTTGTAGCGGATCTTCAGCGGGCTGTCGGGCATCGTCCTCAGCCCGAGCACGCCGCTGTCGATGTGGAGCGTGCACACGTAGTCGGTGACGATCCGCACCTGCATGTCCGGGCCCGGATCGGAGATCGATCGCATCTCCGTCTCGAAGGCCGCCGAGGTCAGCGCCACCTTCGATCCCGGCTGCAGAATATCGGTCACGCTGCCGACCACGCCGAGCGAGATCATCGCGGCGATGCGCGCCCCCGCGCCGAGCGCGCCGGTCCCGGTCACGCCCGACATCAGTGCCGGCCCGACCGCGAGCGCCGTCGTCAGCGTCTTGTTGTCGGTCCAGGCGAGGCCGTTGGGATCGCCCTCCGACTTGATGCCCAGCGCGACCTTCGTGTAGCCGGTGCGCGTGTCGTGGGTCCACGTCGCGAAGACGGTGAGCACCTCCTTCGCCGGATCGTCGCTGATCGTCACCGGCACCGGCGCGCCACCGGCATCGGGCAGCGGCATCGACGTCGGCGTCCAGGAGAACTCCGCCTCGGCGAGGGTCGGGATCGCATCCCGGAGCTCCGACACCGTCGGGCTGTCCCAGACGATGCGCAGCTTCACCATGTAGTCGAGCTTCGGCGATCCGGACGGCGCGGCGACGACGTCGCGCCCGGCCGCGGGCACGAGCGAGCGCCTCAGCGCGGCCCCGGTCAGCGCCTCGTCATCCTTGATCGCCGTGTCCGCCGTCGGCGTGCCGCCGACCGCGTAGATGTCGACCCGGCGATAGGTCTCGCGCACGGATTCATGCGAGCTCAGCACGCCGTCCTCGAAGCGCGCATCCGGCCATGCCGTCGATCCCGGCTGCTCGACATGGATCAGGCGGCCGACCAGCTCGATCGCGGTCTCGTCGTCGAAGCCGTCGCCGGTCGGCGCGCCGCCCGACGGCGACGCCTGCTCGCCGCGGGCAAAGACCTCCGCGCCCGCGAGCGGCGTGCCGAGCTGGCCGGGCTGCAGGACGGTGAGCAGCGACGTCGCGCGCGTCGCACGATCGGCGGCGAGCGTCGCGTTGTAGACATCGTCGCCGATGTCGTCGCAGCGCCCGATCACGAGGAACTGCGCGCCCGGATAGCGCGCGGCCCAGGCCAGGAGGTCCGACTGCGAGAGCGCGCCCGACGCCGGCGCGCCGGCGGGTTTGGCCTCGCCCCAGCGCAGCTCGTTGTCGGTGTCGAAGTCCATGAGGATCTGGACGTGGCGGTCGAGCGCCGGCGCCGGCGCGACCGCATCGGCGACGGTCACGCGCGCAAGCCCGTCCGCCGGCACGACGACGCCGCGCTTGTCCGCCGACAGCGTCGCCTGCGCGGCGGTCGCGTAGAACGCACCCTCGGCGTGGAAATCGCTGAGGTCGAAGGTGTTCTCGACCGCGGCCAGCGCCAGCGCCGCGCTCGCGTCGACGGCGTCGAAGACGCCGGCCTCGCAGCCGACGAGAAGCGCCCCGGACTCGCGGATCTGAAGCTGCAAGCGGGTGAGACGGACGTCGTCGTCGCCGATCGTCTCGCTGAGAACGATCATCCGATCGCCGGCGAGCGTGTCGAGATCGGTCGCGAAGAAGGTCGGCCCGGTCCAGGTCTCGCTGCGTCCCTCGATCCGCCACTCGAACGTTCCCGGCGTCCCCACCGACGAGACCGCCGTAAACACGGTGCGCTCGATGTCGGCGGCGATACCGCCGAGATGCGCGACGTTCGTAAATTCCTGGCCCGCGATCTCGGCGTCGATCCTCGGCCCCGTGCCGGAGGCGACGAAGCGGAACGTGACCTCCGGATGCGGGAAGTCGGTCGGCGTCCCGTCGACGTCCACGACCTCGATCGGCGTGACGCGCAGGACCTGGCCGTGACGCACCGCGCCGGTCGAGGCGTCACCCTCGTCCTCGGTGCCGTCCGGCCAGGACCACCGCGCCTTCCAGTTCAGCGTCGCGGCGTCACTGGGCGCCGAGGGGACCTGGAGGCCCGCGGCGATCGTCACCGTGGCCCCCTGCGCGGCAGTGATCGTCACCTTGTGCGCGACGCCGTCGAGCGACGCGCTGGGCAGCAGGTCGGCCGCCGGCAGCTGGCGGAACTGGAACGACGCCGGATCGAGCGGCGAGCGACCGAACTGGATCTCCAGCTCGCCCTGCAGCCCGACCGGCGACCCGATCAGCACGTTCTTCACGCCGCCAGAGATGTCACCGAACGCCGGCAGGTTCCGCGGCGCGTAGAACGTGCCCTCGCGGATCGCCACGCCCACCCAGGCCGCGTCCTGGCCGCGCGCGAGCACGTCGGGCGCGCTGTAGTCGTCGGAGAAGTCGAACAGGATCCGGCCGACCGTGAATCCGAACTCGCTGCCGCCGATGAAGAAGTGCGGCGGCGTGCATTCCAGCGACATCACCGCCCCGGACGGCAGCGTCGGATCGAGCGGATCGGGACGGTCGACGAACTTGACGGTCAGGCCCGCGCCCGCGTCCTCGAAGCGAAGGACGGCAGCGCCGGTGATCCTGACGTTCTCTCGCGCAGGGTCGCGGAGAAGATGACGCGGCATCGTGCCGTCGTCGGGCACGAAGATCGCGGGCTCGAGACCGTCGACGACGAGTTCGAAGGCGTCGAGCATCAGGTCGAGACGCCATGCGGTCGCCGCGGGTTCCAGGTTCTGCGTTCCCGTGAGCGGCGCGCGGAGGATCCCGAACTGCATCGGGATCCCCGTCTGGAGCAGCGGCAGCTTCAGCGTTCCGATTCCGATCCGGAAGCCGGTCGGAATCTCGGTGAGCGCCGTGTCGAGCGGCTGCAGCGTCCCGTGATGGAAGATCGCGCCGGCCGCGTGCCGCGTCTCGTGATCGGTGACGACGAAGCGTTCATAGAACGCCTGCACGTCGTCCGGCAGCAACGCGCTGGCCCGGTTCGCCAGGAACACGAGGTCGATGAGTGGAATCCCCGCCCGGCGAGCCATCCCCCCTCCCGCCTCCACGATCGACGGCAACTCTAGAGAGCGGCGATCGATGGAACAATGCGTCCAGATGATCGAGGGCGCCGTGGCGGCATTGTCACAGGAATTTCGGAGCACAGGCCTCGCGACGCGGGCATCCGGACCACCGCCGCCGGCACGACGCGGGCGGCCAGGCATGCGATCGCGCTCCCGCCGTCGGGGCGCGACGGGCGATACTGCGCGACGGGGCGCGGCGCCGATCGGCGGAGCCGCGCCGTCGTCGGAGATCGCTGTCGATGCGCATGTTCGTCGCCGCCCTGGGCACCGAGACCAACACCTTCGCGCCGCTGCCCGTCGACCGCTTGGCCTTCGAGCGCGCGTTCTATGCGCCGCCGGGCCGGCATCCGGAGACTCCGACGCTCACCACGGCGCCGATCGTCGCGGCGCGGGCGCGCGCCGCGCGCGACGGCTTCACCCTGGTCGAGGGCACTTCGGCCTGGGCCGAGCCGGCCGGCCTGGTGTCGCGCACGGCCTACGAGGGCCTGCGCGACGAGATCCTGGACCAGCTGCGCGCCGCGATGCCCGTCGACATCGCGCTGTTCGGCATGCACGGCGCGATGGTCGCCGACGGCTACGACGACACGGAGGGCGATCTGCTCGCCCGCGCCCGCGAGATCGTCGGCCCCGACGCGATCATCGGCGCCGAGCACGACCTGCATTGCCATCTCACGCCCAAGCGGGTCGCGGCCGCGGACCTGATCGTGCTGTTCAAGGAGTTCCCGCACACCGACTTCCTGGCGCGCGCCGAGGAGCTCGTGGACCTGGCGCTGCGCGCGGCGCGGCGCGAGATCCGGCCGGTGACGGCGCTGCACGACTGCCGCCTGATCGGCGGCGGCTACATGACCAGCAATCCCGTGGGCCGCGCCTTCGTCGAGCGCGTGCGGGCGCTCGAAGGCAAGGACGGCATCCTCTCGATCTCGATCGGCCACGGCTTCCACGCCGCCGACGTGCCCGAGGTCGGCAGCAAGGTGCTGGTGATCGCCGACGGCGACCGGGCGAAGGCCGAGGCGCTCGCCGCGACGCTGGGGCGCGAGCTCGTCGCGATGGGGCGCGCCGGCTCGCCGCACCACGTGAAGCCCGAAGAGACCGTCGCCGTCGCGAACGGCTATCCCGGCCGCCCGATCGTCTTCGCCGATCGCTGGGACAACCCGGGCGGCGGCGTACCGGGCGACGGCGCGATCATGATCGAGACGCTGCTCGCGCATGCCGACGTGCCGGCGGCGATCGGCGTCCTCTGGGATCCGATCGCGGTCGAGTTCTGCCGTTCGGCCGGCGCGGGCGGCAATCTCTGGCTCCGTATCGGCGGCAAGTCGACCCCCGTCTCCGGTCGGCCGGTCGATGCCCATGTGGTCGTACGCGCGGTGACCGACGACCTGGTCATCCCCTTCGAGCAGAGCCTCGTCTCGTTCGGCCCGTCGGCCGCGGTCACGATCGGCACGCTCGACATCGTCCTCGGCTCCAAGCGCACCCAGACCTTCGCGCCGGAGGCGTTCACGAAGCTCGGCGTCGACCTGGCGGCCAAGAAGATCGTGGTCGTGAAGTCGTCGAACCACTTCCACGCGGCGTTCTCGAGGATCGCCCATGCGATCCATCACCTCGACACCGGCGGCCCCTTCCCGCCCGACCCGACCCGGGTCACCTACCGGAAGGCCCGGCGCCCGATCGCCCCGCTCGACGCCGTGTGAGGCGGGCGCGCAGGCGCGACGATCGGTTGCGGCCGACTCACGGCCGATGCACGCGGTGCGCTAGACTGCGGGCACCCCAACGAAGGGAGGCCTGCGATGACTCGACGAGATCGTCCACGTCTCACGGCACCGGTTGCGGTGCTTGCCGCGCTCGCCGCGGCCACGCTCTGGGCGGAGCCGGCCGCCGCCTGGTGGTTCTTCAACAAGGGAAAGGCGGCCGTCGACGCCGCGGACGATGCCGGCAAGAAGCGCGCGTCCTACTACGACAAGCTCGCCGATCCGACGGCGACGGACGCCCAGATCGACGCGGCCAAGACCGCCGCGGACACCGCGACGAAGGACGCGCTCAAGAAGACCACCGAGTTCGGCACCAGCGTGCCCGGCACGTCGATCACCGGTCCGCCGCCGACTTCCGTCAAGGGCGGCATCTGGCAGGCGCTCAAGGAGACGCTGAAGTGGCTCATCTCCTCGACGACCGACCGGCCGGGCCCCAGCGACGCGCAACTCGCCGCGGCGATGCCCGAATCCGGCGTGCTCGTCGCCGATCAGACATCGAGCTATCTGGACTTCGACTACGGCACCGATTCCCGCATGGCTCCGGTCCTGTTCGGCACGGCGCAGTTCACCGCGTCGCTGTCGACCCTCGTCATCGACGGGACCAGCTTCGGCGTCGCGGAGCTGGCGGCCCTGCCGGCGCCGGATCGTGCGCTCGCCGCGCTCTCCGGCGACGCCGTCGTCGCCGGGCTGACGGGCGAGATCGCGGCGACCTCGCCGAGCTGGGATCCGTTCGACCACCTGTCCGACCCGGCGGCCTACCGAGCCGTCTTCGAGGTCGAGTTCACGAGCTTCGATCCTGGCGAGGATGCGATCGGCGGGCGGCTGTTCTATCTCGCCGTCGGACCGTTCGCCGAGATCGCCGAGCCCGGGACGCTCGCGGTCCTGGCCGGCGCCGGCTGCATCTTCGTCCTGGCGCGCCGACGCCCGGCCGGGCGTTCGCCCGGAACGATCGTCGCCTAGGTCCCGGGCGGCGGGCGATGTCCCCGCAGCCCCTCGATGGCGGCCGCGGGGCGGCGCCTGGCGCCGCCGCGATCGCGGCGGCGACGGCGGGCCGGCGGTTTGACAAGCCGCCGCGCCCGACGGCTCAATGTCGGCGGGGACGAAATCGTCCGCCGCCGCCGGGTCCTGCGGGACCGCCGCCGGCACGCAGCGTGAAGTGCATGACACCGTTTGTTTTCGGCGCGTGATCACCTCGCAGAGGCCATGCCGATGCAGGTTCGACGTAGTCAGGGCGCTTGGGACGATGCGATCGCGCGGAGCGCCGTTCCGGCGAACGGCGGCGCGCCGCCTGCGCATCGCCGGCTCGCGGCCGTGCTCGTCGCGGACATGGTCGGCTACACCCGCCTCATGCAGGTGGACGAGGAGCTGACCTACCGCCGTCTGACGGCCCTGCGCACGGGCCTGATCGAGCCGCTGGTCGCGGCACATTCCGGATGGATCGCCAAGAATACCGGCGACGGGTTCATCGTCGTGTTCGACACCGGCCTCGACGCGGTGCGCTGCGCCATCGAGCTGCAGCGCACGACGGTCGCGCGGGCGCGCGCGGAGCCGGCCGACCGGCGCATCAGCTTCCGCGTCGGCATCAACATCGCCGAGATCATCGTCGAGCCCAGCGACGTGTTCGGCGACGGCGTCAACGTGTCGTCGCGCCTCCAGACCTACGCCGAGCCCGGCGGCATCATCATCGCCGACGTCGTCGCGGACCAGCTTGCGGACGAGGCGGGGATCCGGCTGATCGACCTCGGCGAGCTGCCGCTGCGCAATCGCGCGCGCCCGGTCCGCGCGTTCAGCCTGCGCATGGACGACGGGGCCCTGGACGGCCTCGCGGCCGCCGCCGGCGAGACCGAGAGCCGCGCATCGATCGTGGTCATGCCATTCCGCGAGCAGGCGGCCGGGCCGGCGTCGTCCTATTTCGCCGAGGGCATCGTCGACGACATCATCCACGGCCTGTCGGGACTGCGGGAGCTGTTCGTGATCTCGCGCGGCTCCACGCTCGGGCTCGACGATCGCGACGCCGATGCGCGCGCCATCGGCCGCGAGCTCGGCGTGCGCTACGTGTTGAGGGGGCGTATCGACCGGACGCGGGACCGCATCCAGATCCGCACCGAGCTCGACGATGCGGCGACCGGGACCGTCATCTCCGCCGACCGGTACGACGGCGCGATGTCGGAGATCTTCGATCTCCACGGGCGCATCGCGATGCGGGTCGTGAAGACGATCGCCCCGCATGTGCGCGAGCGCGAGCTCCTGCGCGCGATGCGAAAGCATCCGCAGAACATGACCGCCTACGATCTCCTGCTGCAGGCGCTCGATCCGCTCTTCCGCATGGAGCGCGAGCCGTTCACGCGCGCCCGCGCGCTGCTGCAGCAGGCCGTTGCGCACGACCCGAGCTACGGCCCGGCCTATTCCTACGCGGCCTACTGGCACCTGCTGCGCGTCGGCCAAGGCTGGTCGCCGGATGTCGCCGCCGACTCGACCGAGGCCGCGCGCGCCGCGGCCGCGGCCATCGAGCGCGACGGCAACGATGCGCTCGCGCTCGCCATCCAGGGCCACGTGCATTCGTATCTGCACAAGGACTACGAGACGGCCATGGAGCTGCAGAACCGCGCGGTCGAAGCGGGCCCGAGCTGCGCCATGGCGTGGACGCTCAGCAGCGCGACCTGCGGCTATCTCGGGCTGGGCGCGGTCGCCGTCGCCCGTGCCGAGCGGGGCCTCGAGCTGTCGCCGCGCGGCCCGCACGTCGTCTACCACGAGCACATCCTGTCGCAGGCGCACTACGTCGCCGGCAACCACGACGCCGCCGTCGAATGGGGGCGGCGCGCGGCGAAGCACAACGAGGGCCTGACCTCGAACCTGCGCTGCCTCGCCGCCGCGCTCGTCGCCGTCGGCCGCATCGACGAGGCCCGCGAGATCGGCCGGCGCATCGTGGCGCTCGCCCCCGAGCTGCGCCTGCAGGACTTCGCGGCGCGCACGCCGCTGCGCGGCGACGTGCGCGACCGCTTCATCCAACGGCTTCGCACGGCGGGGATCCCGGACTGAGCCCGCGCCGCGACGGCCGACGAACACGAACCCAGGGAGGGGACAATGACGGGGAACACCGGCAACACGGGCAATACCGGCAACACCGGAAACACCGGCAATGCCGGGAACGCGGGGCTGGCCGCCGGCGGCTGGTTCTTTCCCGATCGCATCGATCGCCCCTTCGTGTGGGAAGCAGGGGGAACCGCGCAGCTCACGACGCCGACGCCGTTCCCGGACAACCGCTGGGGACCCGACTGGCTGGCGTGGACGATCCTGCACGACTTCGCCACCACGAACTGGCGCGCCATCTCCTGGAGCGCATCCGACGCGATGATCCCGTCGACACCGGTCGCGCAGAAGCGCGAGCTCGACGGCCTGGTGAAGGCCGCCGAGGACGAACGCGCCGACGCGCTGGGCGAGATACTCGCGCAGAACCAGGAGTTCCTCAGCTGCTTCGTGGCGCTGCTCGGGATCTCGACGAGCTCGCATCCGAACACGCGCCAGCTGCTGCATGCGGCCGAGCTCATCGGCACCTTCGTCGTCATGCACTTCAAGCGCATGGTCAATCGGCCGCGGCCGAGCCAGCTGTGCCCGGCGCTGATGCCGCCGGTCGTGGTGCCCGGCCACGCCGCCTACCCCAGCGGCCACGCCACGCAGGCGCATCTCGCGGCTCTCTGCCTCGAGGAGATGCTGTCCGGGGTTCCGTACTTCACGCCGGCATTGCCGAACGCACTGGGCGCGCTCGCGCGGCGCATCGCGCGCAATCGCGAGATCGCGGGGCTCCACTATCCGACCGACTCCGCTGCCGGCCGTGAACTCGCGATCGGGGCGCTCGGCCTGCTCAAGACCGCCATGCCGGTCGACGCAGACGGCAAGTCGCGCTTCACCCTCGTCGTCGAGGCGGCGCGCCGGGAGTGGACGACATGAGCCCCGCGGGCGGGATCCCCGGATCACCGGGGCAGCTCGAGGCCATGATCGAGGCGCTGCAGGATCGCGTGCTTCCGGTGAAGCCGCTTGCCGGCGAGGACTTCGATCCGATGACAGCGTCGCAGCAGGAGCTCATCGAGGTCGGCCTGCCGCCAAGGCCGGCCGTGGCCGATCCGGGAGTGCTGCAGGCGTGGCGCAAGGTCGTCGGGCCGCTGCCGCTGAAGATCCTGGCCTGGCGCCTCAGCCAGCTCGACTCGACGCTCGACTATCGCGTCGGCGCGGCCCGGGGTCCGGCATCGGGGCGCAGCGGCACCAGCCGCAACTGGTCGGGGATCGTCGTGACCGCGCGCGACGACGCGACACGTCCCGGCGCCACGATGTTCGACCAGGTCTTCGGCAGCTGGACGGTGCCGATGCCGACCTTGCCGGCCGACCATGCCGCCGACGCTGTCTATCGCTGCTCGACCTGGATCGGGATCGACGGTCATCGCCGCCTGTCGTCGTCGCTGCCGCAGATCGGCACGACGCTCGTCGTCGAGGTGGTCGGCGGCCAGCCCCGGCCGCCGCGCATCGAGGTGTGGTGGCAATGGTGGCTGCGCGAGCATTTCTTCGGGCCGGTCCCGATCGCGAACTTCGCCGTCGACTTCGGCGACGAGATCGCGGCCGCGCTGACGGCGATCGATCCGAGGCTCGTGCGATTGAACCTCCGCAATGTCACCCGCAACGACCCGCCGCATGTCGTCTCGATCGCGGCGCCGACCGTCATCATCGGTCCCGGCATGAACGCCAGCGCCGCCGCGCGCGGATTGACCGCGGAGTGGATCGCCGAGCGCCCGACGGCCCTGAACGACACGTGGCTCCATCCGCTGCCGGATTTCGGCGCCGTCACGTTCACGGGTTGCTACGCGATCGAATCCGGCGGCGCGCTGCGCACCCTGGCGGCGGGCAGGAACGTGCGCATGGTCGCACGGCAGCAGAGCCCGGCACGCGTCGCGGTGCTGTCGCGCCCCGACCCGCCGCCGCACGCCAGCGCCCTCGATCGGACGATCCGCTTCGTCGGGTAGGCGCCGGCGACGACCGGGTCCGCGGCGGCCGGCGCGCGACACCGTCGACATTGCGCGCCGTGCCGGGCGGTGGTCACACTCGCCGCGTTCGCGACGACGCCGAGAGGACGAATGACCACGCAGGACGAGGCGGCCGCCGGCTACGGCGCCGAGAGCGCCGCCATGGCGGCCTATCTGGCGGCCGGCGCGCAGCGCGCAGCGACGCTGGGCAATCGCGGGCCCATCCGCTTCGACGCCGGGGGCCGCGTCGCGCCCGACATCCTCGAGGCCTACTGGCGCTGCGGCTTCTACGTTTTCGAGGGCGTGCTCGATCGCGCCGAGCTCGCCGAGATCGAGGCGGAGGTGAAGGATCTCCTCGATCGGCTGCCGAGCCGGCAGGGCGCGCCGGTGGACGCCAAGGGTCGGCCGGCGGTCGCCGTCGACTGCAAGGCCCCGACGCTGTTCTGGGCGAAGCCGCTCGGCGATCCGATGGGCGGGACGTCGTTCGCCAACGGCCGCCATCCGGTGAAGATGTTCGAGCCCGAGGCGGCCGCCGGCGCGCCCGACGAGGTCGTCTATCTCATCCTCGGCTCGCTGCAGTTCCTCGAGACCCAGCTGCGCGTCTACGGCCATCCCGGCCTGCTCGCCGTCGCCGCCGCGGTGAACGGCGAAGACTTCGCGCCGTTCAACGAGGCGCTGTTCATCAAGGAGCCCGGCCTCGGCGCATCGGTCGCCTGGCACCGCGACGGCGTCACGCACTGGGACAGCCCCGACTGGGACGAGGGCTCGCACGGCTTCAACTTCATGGCGCAGCTCTACGGCTGCACGCCGGCGAACGGCGTGTGGGTCGTGCCCGGCTCCCACAAGCTGCGCAAGGTCGACATCAGGGCGATGGTCGCGCAGGCCGGCAGCGACCGGCTGCCCGACGCGGTGCCCATCGTCTGCAAGCCGGGGGACGTTGCGATCACCAACCGCCAGGCCGTGCACGGCTCCTTCGCCAACACCAGCCGCGACTGGCGCGTGACTCTGAACTTCGGTTTCCACCGGCGCCGCTCGGTGCTCGGCGTCAAGGGCGGCGGCCTGCACAATGCGCCGGCGATCTACGACGAGGCGCGCATCCGCGCGCGCGCGCGCGTGATCGGCTACGCGATCGACGCGCGCCGGTCGCGCTTTCCGGAGGAGGCGCCCTTCGCCTATCGCCCGCATGTCGACGGCGGCGAGCTTTGGACCTGGGACGCCGCCGCGAAGGCGTCGATGAAGGACTACAACCTCCTCGACCTGAGCATCTGAGCGCCGCCGCCGGCGGCTGGCGGCTCGGGCGCGCGTCAGCGCATCAGGAAGCCGCCGTCCACGGCCAGCACGTGTCCGGTGATGTAGCTCGCGAGATCGCTGGCGAGGAACACGGCGCCGCGCGCGCATTCGAGCGCCGTGCCCATGCGGCCGAGCGGAATGCGGGCGCGCGCGGCGGCGAGCGTCTCCGGCGTCATGCCCGTGCGCTGCATCGGCGTGTCGATCGATCCGGGCGACAGCGTGTTGACCGTGATGCCATGGGGGCCGAGCTCCTTGGCGAACGATTTCGTGAGCGTGATCGTGCCGGCCTTGGTGACCGCATAGGCGGTCGCGCCGACGAAGCCGCCGACGACCCCCGCGCCGCTCGAGAAGTTGACGATACGCCCCCAGCGCCGCGGCTTCATCGCCTCGCCGGCGGCGCGGCAGAGGAAGTACTGGCTGCGCAGGTTGACCCGCATCAGCCGCTGCCACTCGGCCTCGTCGATCCCGTCGAGATCGAGACGGCGAAGGACCGCCGCGACGTTGAGCAGGATGTCGAGGCGGCCCTCGCGCGCGAGGCTGCGGGCGACCAGGCTCTCGCAGGCCGCGAGGTCGCCAATATCGACGATCTCGGTCGTGTGCCCGCCCCCGCGCAACGCCGCGCCGGCGGCGGCGAGGCCGGCGGTGTCGACGTCGCACGCGACGACGCGCGCGCCGGCGGCGGCGAGGATCTCGGCGGCGGCGCGGCCGATGCCCGAGGCGGCGCCCGTGACGATCGCCACGCGGCCGGCGAGACCGAGAGTCGCAAGCGGGAATCCGGCGCTCATCGCAGCATCAGCCCGCCTTCGACGTCGAGCGTGTGGCCCGTCACGTAGCTGCCCCAGTCCGAGACCAGGAACAGGATCGCATCGGCGACCTCCTCGGCGCGGCCGGCGCGGCGCAGCGGCACCTTTGCGGCGAAATGCGCATCCCAGCTCGGTCCGGTGAAGCCGTGCCGCCCCATCGGCGTGTCGATGCCGCCGGGGCAGACGGTGTTGACGAGGACGCCGTCGGCGGCGAACTGCCGGGCGAGCGACTTCGTGAGCGCCAGCACGCCGCCCTTCGAGATCGCGTAGACCGACGAGTTGTCGGCGCCGCCATTGAACGCCGCAGTCGAGCTCACATTGACGATGCGACCGTCGCGCCGGCGGCGCATCGGGCGCGCCGCCGCGCGACACATCGCGAACTGGCTCAGCAGGTTCGCGTCCATCACCTCGTCCCACAACGCCGCGTCGGTCTCGGCGATCGATACACGGCGCAGGATGGCGGCGGCGTTGACGAGGATGTCGAGGCGGCCCTCGCGCGCCAGCACCTCGTCGACGACGCGCTCGCACGCCGCGGGCTTCGCCAGATCGGCCGCGATCGCATGGTCGCAGGCGCCGGGTGCGATCGGCTTCACGTCGACGCCGGTCACGCGGGCGCCGGCGGCCACGAGGCGCGCGGCGGTCGCGCGGCCGATTCCCGATGCCGCTCCCGTGACGATCGCCACCTTGCCGTCGAGCCCGAAGCCTGCGCCGGGATCGTCGACCGAATGGGAAGGATTCATTCACGCGCTCCAGGGTACGGCGGCGCCGGCCCGGCCGCAGGATCGCTTCGACCAGCCCGATCCGGCCGGGGCGGCCTTCGTGCCTGCCCCGCGCCTCGCGCACCATCCGGCTTTTCGCGTGGCGAACCGGCGTTCCCGATCGTTTGCCGTGGCGTCGGGACCCTTCAGCGATACCCCGTCACGACGCTCGCGTCGGCGGGCAGGCCACCCTTGATCTCGGTGAAGCGCTCGTCCGCGAGACCGGTCTCGACCAGGACCTCGCGCAGGCCCTGCTGCGAATCGACATGGACGATCGCCGTATTGCGGGTCGTCGTCCGGGCGCCGTCGACCTTCGCGACCGCCTCGCCGCGCTGGGGCCGGAAGCGCAACGCCGCGTTGGGCAGCCGCGGCACGCGCTCGCGCTCGTCGACCTTCACGCGCACCGTCGCGGTCATGCCGGGCCGCAGGAGCCGCTCGGGATTGGCCGCCGAGATGATCGCGATGTACGTCACGACGTTCTGGATCAGCAGCGGCGCCAGCCGCAGCTGCTGGATCTCGCCGGAGAAGCTGCGGCCGGGAAATGCGGCCACGCGGAAGTCCACCGCCTGCCCCTCGCGCAGCGATCCGACATCCGCCTCGTCGACGAAGAGCTCGAGCTGCATCTGCCCGAGGTCCTGGGCGATGGTGAACAGCACCGGCGCCTGCAGGCTCGCGGTGACGGTCTGCCCCACCTCCACATTGCGCTCGATCACGACGCCGGCCATCGGCGCATGGATCGCCGTCCGATCGAGATCGAAGCGGGCGCGGTTCAGCGCCGCCTCGCGCTGGCGCACGGTCGCCTCGGCGACCAGCGCCTCGGCCTCGGTGGTGCGGATCGCCGCCTGGGCAGCGTCGGCGGCGGCGGCGAGCGAGCGCACCTGGAGCTCCGCGGCGAGCCGGCCCGCGGCAGCGCGATCGAGCTCGGCGCGTGCGCGGTCGCGCTCGCTGCCCGACACGAACTGCTCGCGGCCGGGCGCCGTGCGGCGCTGGAATTCGGCACGCGCGAAGGCGAGCGAGGCATCCGCGACGGCGCGTTCCGCCTCGGCGCCCTCGGCACGCAACCGGGCGCCCGCCGCCTCGGCGGACTGCTGCGCGCTGCGGCTGCGCGCGACGGCGAGCCCGGCCTGCGCAAGCTCGACCTCGGCGGCGGCCTCGGCGACGCGGGCGCGATAGATGTCCGACGCCAGCTCGGCGAGCAGCTGGCCCTCGCTCACCGGGCTGTTGAAATCGACGGCGATACGCGCGACGCGGCCGGAGATCTCGGAGCCGACCTGGACGCTGCCGCGGGCGACGACCGTGCCGGTGGCGTCGACCTGCCGGACGACCGGACCGGGCTCGAGGCGCACGGTTGCAAAGGCGGCCGGCGGCGGTCGCGCGACCATCAGCCCGCTCGCCACCAGCCCGCCGCCGCCGAGGAGCGCCAGCAGCGCCGCCCATAGCGGCCAGCGCTTGCGCGCACGCGACGGCGAGGGCGATGAGGGGTTCGGCGACGGTTCGGTCATCGAGGTCGGCACCATAGCGGCCGGTCCCCGCGATAGAAACCGATCCGGCCGCGGACTCGGCTGTTCCCAAGTGCCGCCCGGCGCGCGACCATGGCCGCGCCATGTCCTGGGCCACCACGCTCCACGAGGCGTTCCGCGCGCTGCGCGCGCGCCTCGGCCGCGCCTCGCTCGCCGTGCTGATGACGGCGGTCGGCGTCGGAACGGTGATCGTGCTCGTCGGCATCCTCGGCGGCGCGCAGCGCGACGTGGCGCGCCGCATCCAGGCGCTCGGCTCGAATCTGGTGTCGGTCTCGCCCGGCGTGGTGTCGTCCGGCGGCGCGCGGCTGGGCTACGGCTCGCGCCCCTCGCTCACCCAGAGCGACATCGACGCGATCGTCCGCGAGGTTCCCGGCGTCGTCGCCATCAACGGCATCTGGTGGAGCGGCGGTCAGGCGATCGCCGGCGCGCGCAACTGGACGACGCGCATCCACGGGGTCATGCCGGGCTACTTCGTGGTGCGGAACTGGGCCGCCGAGCGCGGCCGCGTGATCGACGAGGACGACATCGCGGGCTTCGCCAAGGTCGCCGCCATCGGCTCGACCATCGCCGAGAAGCTGTTCCCCGGCCAGGACGCCGTCGGCCAGGACCTTCGCCTGCGCAACGTGCCGTTCCGCGTGGTCGGCGTGCTCGAGCCGAAAGGCCAGAGCTTCAGCGGCCAGGACCAGGACGACATCATCCTGGTGCCGCTGTCGACCGCGCGGCTGCGACTCAACACGCAGCTCGGCGCGGAGTTCAGGCGCGTGAGCGCGATCTCCGGCCGCGACCGCTTCCGCAATCCCGGCGAGGTGGACTCGCTGCAGCGGCGCGGCCCGCTCGTCAGCAATCCCGCCGCTTTCCAGGCGCGCGCCGTCAACCTGATCACGGTGAAGATGGACGACGGCCAGGACATCGCGGCCACCGAGGCGACCATCGCGGACGTGCTGCGCCAGCGTCGGCCTGCCGGCGAGGTCCAGGGCGACAACTTCCAGGTCCGCGGCCATACCGAGCTCTGGCGCGCGCAGTCCGAGACGACGCGGATGCTGGGCCTGATCGTGTCGATCGCCGGCGCGCTCGCGATCATCACCTCGGGCGCCGGCATCATGAACACGATGCTGATCGCGGTGTCGGAGCGCATCCCAGAGATCGGCGTGCGGCTGGCGGTCGGCGCGCGGCGGCGCGACATCCTCGGCCAGTTCCTGATGGAGGCCGCGATGATCGCCGGCCTCGGCGGCCTGTTCGGCCTGCTCGCCGGGCTCGGCGCCGTCGGCGCCATCGTCGCCTTCAACCTCTCCGCACCGGTCCTGTCGGCGGGCTGGGTCGGCGCGATCGTCGCGGCCGCGATCGTCACCGGGCTGTTCTTCGGATTCTACCCCGCCTGGCGCGCCGCGCGCCTCGACCCCGTCAGCTGCCTGCGCACACCGTGATCACGCGCCGACGACTCGCCCGCTCGGTGCCGCTGATCGCGCTCCCCGCCCGGTCGCGCGCGGCGGCCGAGCCGCTCGTCGCGGCGGCGTCCGACCTGAAATTCGCCCTGGAGGCGATCGCCGCCCGCCACGCGACGCAGGGCGGCGCCCCCGTCCGACTCGTCTTCGGATCCTCGGGGCAGCTCGCGACGCAGATCGCGCAGGGTGCGCCGTTCGAGGTCTTCCTGTCGGCCGACGAGGCCTTCATCCAGCGGCTGGTCGCGATCGGCCGCGCGCGCGACGAGGGGCGCCTCTACGCCCTCGGCCGCATCGCGCTGTTCGCGGCGTCGCGATCGTCGCTCGCGGTCGATCCGGCCCTCGACGGCCTCGCCGCCGCCGTCGCCGCGGGCGCCATACGACGCTTCGCCGTCGCCAACCCCGAGCACGCCCCCTATGGCCGCGCGGCCATCGAGGCGCTGCAGCGGCGCGGGCTGCTGGACCGCCTGCGGCCGGCTCTCGTCTTCGGCGAGAACGTGAGCCAGGCGGCCCAGTTCGCCGCGTCGGGCAGCGCCGAGGGCGGCATCATCGCCTTGTCCCTCGCCAGCGCGCCCAACCTCGCCGGTGCCGGCCGGTTCGCCGTGATCGACGCGAGCTGGCATGCACCGCTGCGCCAGCGCATGGCCGTGATCGCCGGCGCCTCCGCGGCGGCGATCGCCTTCCACGACTTCATTGCCGGTCGCGAGGGACGCGAGATCCTCGTAGGTTTCGGCTTTGCCCCGCCTCCGGAGTCCTGAGGCGCACGGGCTTGGCAACGTGAGGCCGAGAGTGACGACATGGACGTGACGGCGCTGCGGCTCTCCGTCGTGCTGGCTGCCGCGACGGTCGCGGCGCTCGTGCCGCTCGCGATGATCGTCGGCCGGGTGCTCGCCTTCCGCCGTTTCCGGGGCCGGCGCGTCGTCGAGGCGGCGCTGGCGCTTCCCCTGGTCCTGCCGCCGACCGTCCTCGGCTTCTATCTCCTTGCCGCCTTCGCGCCCGACGGCACGCTCGGCCGCATGCTGGCGGCGGTCGCGATCCCGCCGCTCGCCTTCACGTTCGAGGGCCTCGTCGTCGCGAGCATCATCGCCAATATCCCGTTCGCGGTGCAGCCCATCCAGCGCGGGTTCGAATCGATCCCGGCGGAGCTGCGCGAGGCGGCGGCGTGCAGCGGGCTCGGCCCGTGGTCGACGTTCCTCCAGGTCGAGCTGCCGCTGGCCTGGCCCGGCATCGTTTCGGCGACCGCGCTCGTCTTCGCCCATACGCTGGGCGAGTTCGGCGTCGTGCTGATGGTCGGCGGCTCGATCCCCGGCGAGACGCGGACCGCCTCGATCGCGATCTACGACCGGATGCAGGCGTTCGACACCGCGGGCGCCGGCATCCTGGCGGTGACGCTGCTGGCGGTGTCCATGGTCGCGCTCGCCGTCGTCCACGGACTCGCCGGCCGGCGCGGGACCGGCCATGGCTGAGAGCGCGATGCTCGAGGTGGCCTTGCGGCAGACGAGCCCGATCCCGCTCGACGTGCGATTCACCTGCGCCCGGCGCGAGCTGATCGCCCTCGTCGGACCGTCCGGCGCGGGCAAGACCTCGGTCCTGCGCGCGATCGCGGGGCTCGTGCGGATCCGCGCCGGACGGATCGCCGTCGGCGGCGAGACCTGGCTGGACCCGGCAGGCGCAATCGACGTCCCGCCGCATCGCCGCGAGGTCGGCTTCGTCTTCCAGAGCTACGCCTTGTTCCCGCACATGTCGGCGCTGGGCAACGTGGCGGCGGCGCTCGGCCACCTGCCGTCCGCGGCGCGCCATGCCGAGGCGCGCGACTGGCTGCGCCGGATGCATCTCGAGGGCCTCGAGGACCGCAGGCCGGGCGCGCTGTCGGGCGGCCAGCAGCAGCGCGTCGCGATGGCGCGCGCGCTCGCGCGGCGGCCCAAGGTGCTGCTGCTCGACGAGCCCTTCGCGGCGGTCGACAAGGTGACACGGCGCAAGCTCTATGCCGAGCTCGCCGAGCTGCGCAGCACCCTCGACATCCCCTGCGTGCTGGTGACCCACGATCTCGACGAGGCGGCGATGCTCGCCGACCGGATGGCGATCCTGCGGCGCGGCGCCACGATCCAGCTCGGCACGCCCGAGGACGTCATGCGTCGGCCGGCGAGCGTCGACGTGGCGCGGCTCATCGACCTGCGCAACATCTTCGCCGGGCGCCTCGTCGCCCACGAGCCCGAGAAGGCGCTCAGCAGGCTGGAGTGGGCCGGCGCGACGCTGGAGACCGCGCACCGGCCGGACATCGCACCCGGCACGCCGGTCACCTGGTGCATTCCGCCCTCCGACATCGTGCTGCACCGGCGCGACCGCCCGTCGCGCGGCGAGCGCGAGAATCCCGTGCGCGGCAGCATCTTGCAGGCGCTGCGCCTCGGCGACACGACGCTGGTCGCGCTGCGGCCCGACACCGCGCCGTCGGCGACGCTGTACCTGTCGATCCCCTCGCACGTCGCCATGCGCAACGGCCTGCAGCCGGGCACGGCGGTCGGCGTCTCGCTGCTCGCCGGCGGCATCCATCTGATGCCATGGGATCCGACCTTCGCATGACGACCGCACCCGATCCGCTCGCGCCCTTCCCCAAGCTTGCCGCGCTCGAGCCCGAGGCCCGCGCCGCGCTCGTCGCGGCCGCCCAGCCGATCTCCGCGCCGGCCGGCGCGGTGCTGTTCCGCCCGGGCGACGCCTGCGAGCGCTTCGTGATGCTGCGCGCCGGCACCGTGCGCGTGCAGCTGCTGTCCGACACCGGGCACGAGATCGTGCTCTACCGCGTCCGCCCCGGCGAGACCTGCGTGATCACCACCTCGTGCCTGATCGCGCACGACGCCTACAGCGCGGAGGGCATCGCGGACGGTCCGGTCGACGCGCTGGTCGTGCCGATGGCGGTGTTCGAGTCTCTGCTCGCGACCTCGCCGGTATTCCGCGGCTTCGTGATGGGCGCGTTCGGCACGCGGCTCGCCGAGCTCATGCACCGGATCGACGACGTCGCCTTCCGGCCGATCGACGCGCGGCTCGCGGCCCGGCTGCTGGCGAGCGCGGGCGACGAGGTCGCGACGACGCATCAGGCGCTCGCGATCGAGCTCGGCACCGCGCGCGAGGTGATCAGCCGGCGGCTGAAGCTGTTCGAGCGCGACGGGCTCGTCGCGCTGGGCCGCGGCACGGTCGAGCTGCGCGATCGCGAGGGGCTGCGGCGCGTTGCCGCGGCCGGCGGTGTGCCGCCGCCAGCGTGACGAAGTCACGGAGCCGCGGGCAGCCGCGTGCTCCTCTCCTCCTGCGCGCGGATCCCCTGTCGAGGCGACCGCGCCCGTCGGAACGCCAAGGAGGAGTGCATCCATGTCTCGCAATGTCGGAACCATCGACCGCGTGCTGCGCGTCGTCGTCGGCCTCGCCCTGATCGGACTCGCCGCGACAGGCAAGATCGGCGTCTGGGGCTGGATCGGCGTCGTGCCCGTGCTCACCGCGCTGGTCGGCTTCTGCCCGGCCTACACGCTGCTCGGCCTGACGACCTGCCCGCTCACCGGCCGCAAGACCTGACGGGCGCTCGGCTGCCCGCGCGCCGCGCTCGCGCGGCGGGCGGGCAGCGCGTCCAATCCGGAGTCACTCCATGAACGCTCTCAAGGCGCGCGCCTGGTCGCCCTATGCGGCCGGTGCCGTGATCGGCCTCCTGCAGATCCCGGCCTTCCTTCTGCTCGGCACCGCGCTCGGCGCCTCGTCGTCCTACGTCACCGTCGCCGGCACGATCGCCGCGATCTTCGATCCGGCGATCGAGCGGATCGACTACGTCGCCAGGCACCTCGCCGGCGCGAAGAACTGGTGGCAGGTCGCGCTGGTCGTCGGCATCGCGCTCGGCGCGATGCTGTCGGCGCGGTGGAGCGGGACCGCGCGCCACGGCGTGGCGCCGGTCTGGCATGCGATGCTCGGGCCCGAGGCGGCGAGACGGCGCCCTGCGATGGCCTTCGCCGGCGGCTTCCTGATGGTGTTCGGCGCGCGCATCGCCGACGGCTGCACCAGCGGCCACGGCATCTCGGGCATGGCCCAGCTGGCGGTGGGCTCGACCATCGCCGTCGCCGCCATGTTCGCCGGCGGCATCGCCGCCGCGGCCGTCATGCCACGGCGCTGAGACGCGACCCCACAGGAGACACCGTCATGTCCGTCCTCAATGCCGTCATCCTCGGCCTCGCCATGGGCGCCGCCTTCGGCATCGCGCTCGAGAAGTCGCGGGTGTTCGAACCCGGGATCATCGTGGGGCAGATGCGCCTCACCAATTTCCTGATGCTGCGGATCTTCCTCACCGCGGTCGCGGTCGGCGCCGTCGTGCTTGCCGTGCTGACCAGCTACGCCGGCGTGAAGCTGGTGCCGAAGGCGACGCTTTACGCCGCCGACATTCTCGGCGGCGTGATCCTCGGGATCGGCATCGCGATGGCGGGCGCCTGCCCCGGCACCGTTCTCGCGCAGGTGGGCGCCGGCTACCGCGACGCCTGGTTCACCCTGGGCGGCGGGCTGGTGGGCGCGCTCGCCTTCTCCTACCTGGAGCCGTCACTCAAGCCGCATCTGTTCGTCGACGGGCCGGGCAAGCTCACCTTCGACCGCCTGCTCGACGTCGGCTATGCGCCCGTGGCGCTGGGGTTTGCCGCGACCCTCGCGCTCGCCCTCTACGGCCTCGAGGCCTGGCGGCCCTGGCGGCAGGAGCTCGGCCCCGAGGCCGATGGCCGGACCGAGCCGCCGGTCGCGCCGGCGGCACCCGCCGTCGCCGCCTGACCTGGGGGCGCGGCGCGCTTCCGGCGGGTCCGGACCCTGGTGTAGCCTTCCTCGAAGCTCGGCTCTCAGAAGCCGGGCTCAACGAGGCTTCACCAGGGAGGTTCAGGCGCATGCGCTCTAGGAAACTCGCCGCCGCTTTGACCGGCGCTGCATTGTTCGCCGCCGTGCCGGCAGTCGCGCAGGAGCAGTTCGTGCCGCTGCTCGTCTACCGCTCGGGCGCCTACGCGCCCAACGGCATCCCGTTCGCCAACGGCGTCGCCGACTACATGGCCCTCATCAACGAGCGCGACGGGGGCGTCAATGGCGTGAAGCTGGCCTACGAGGAATGCGATACCGCCTATCAGACGGATCGCGGCGTCGAGTGCTACGAGCGCCTCAAGGGCAAGGGCGCGCCGACCGCCAGCTCGTTCGCGCCGCTGTCCACGGGCATCACCTTCGCCCTCACCGAGAAGGCGCCCGGCGACAAGATCCCGCTGCTGACCATGGGCTACGGCCGCTCCGAATCCGCCGACGGCCGCGTGTTCCAGTGGAACTTCCCGCTGCTCGGCACCTACTGGTCGGCGGCCGACATCATCATCCAGCACCTCGGCGCCGTGAACGGCGGCCTCGACAAGCTGAAGGACAAGAAGATCGCGCTCGTCTACCACGACAGCCCGTACGGCCGCGAACCGATCCCGCTGCTGGAGCGCCGCGCGCAGATGCACGGCTACCAGTTGAGCAAGCTGCCGGTGACGGCACCCGGAATCGAGCAGAAGGCCGTGTGGCTGCAGGTCCGCCAGCAGCGCCCGGACTACGTGCTGCTCTGGGGCTGGGGGATCATGAACTCGACCGCGATCAAGGAAGCCGTCGCGGTCGGCTATCCGCGCGAGAAGATGTTCGGCGTGTGGTGGTCGGGCGCCGAGCCCGACGTCCTTCCCGCCGGCGTCGGTGCCAAGGGCTACAACGCGCTGGCGATGAATCCCGCCGGCAAGGGCTTCAAGGTGCACCAGGACATCGCGCAGCACGTCTACGCGAAGAACAAGGGCGCCGGCCCCGAGTCGATGGTGGGCGAGGTGCTCTACAATCGCGGCGTGATCGACGGCATGCTGCGCGTCGAGGCGATCCGCACGGCGATGGCCCGGTTCGGCAACAAGCCGATGGCGGGCGAGCAGGTCCGCTGGGGCTTCGAGAACCTGAACCTCGACGCCGCCCGGCTGCGGGCGCTGGGCTTCGAGGGGCTGATGACGCCGATCAAGGTCAGCTGCGAGGACCACGAGGGATCGCGCAAGGCGCGCATCCACCAGTGGGACGGCACCAAGTGGGTGTTCAAGTCGGACTGGATCGAGGCCGACAACAAGCTCCTGCGGCCGATGGTCGACGCCGCCGCGGCGAAGTACGCGGAGGAGAAGAAGATCACGCCGAGCAAGTGCGGCGCGAGCAGCTGAGGCACCGGAACTGAAGGCCGGGACCGGCGCAGGCGCGCCGGTCCCGGTCGATCCCGAACCGCCCCCGATCCGCGCCCATGCCAGCCCCGTCCCCGACTCCGGGTGCCGCCGCCCCGCGCGGCGCGGCCGCCACGCTCGGCGTGCCCGCGCTGCTCGCGGTCAAGAACATCGAGGTCATCTACAACCATGTCATCCTCGTGCTGAAGGGGGTGAGCCTCGAGCTGCCGCAGGGCGCGGTCGTGGCGCTGCTCGGCGCCAACGGCGCCGGCAAGACCACGACGCTCAAGGCGATCTCAAACCTGCTCAAGGCCGAGCGCGGCGACGTCACCAAGGGCTCGATCGAATACAAGGGCGAGCGCATCGACCGGCTCACCGCCAAC
The DNA here is from genome assembly GCA_016793165.1 of Alphaproteobacteria bacterium. Lineage (GTDB taxonomy): Bacteria > Pseudomonadota > Alphaproteobacteria > CACIAM-22H2 > CACIAM-22H2 > CAIOSQ01. The sequence goes on from JAEULA010000096.1 coordinate 108,963, forward strand.
GATCTCGTGAAGCGCGGCGTGATCCAGGTCATGGAAGGCCGCCACATCTTCGGGCATCTGACGGTCGAGGAGAACCTCCTCACCGGCGCGTACACGCGCAACGACGGCCGCGCCGCGATCGCGCGCGACCTCGAGATGGTCTACGGCTACTTCCCGCGCCTGAAGGAGCGTCGCGGCAGCCAGGCCGGCTACACCTCGGGCGGCGAGCAGCAGATGGCCGCGATCGGGCGCGCGCTGATGAGCCGGCCGAGCACGATCCTTCTCGACGAACCCTCGATGGGCCTGGCGCCGCAGCTGGTCGAGGAGATCTTCGAGATCGTGAAGCAGCTCAACCGCGAGCAGAAGGTCAGCTTCCTGCTCGCCGAGCAGAACACCAACATCGCGCTGCGCTATGCGCATTACGGCTACATCCTGGAGAACGGCCGCGTCGTGCTCGACGGCTCGGCCGACAGCCTGCGCGGCAACGAGGACGTGAAGGAGTTCTACCTCGGTGTCTCCGCCGCAGGTCGCAAGAGCTTCCGCGACGTCAAGCACTACAAGCGCCGCAAGCGCTGGCTCGCCTGACCCGGTCCGGCGCGGCTCGCCGCGGCCGCGTCAGAGGACGAAGGTCCGGTGTCGCACCGATGCGCTCGCCAGCGCCCAGAAGATCGCCGCGGCGCGCGGCAATCCGAGCGCGATGCGGGCGAGCCGCAGGACCGGATTGCCGAAGCGGCCGCCGTTGTGCCAGCGGACGACGACATAGGGCAGGATCGCGAGCAGCGCCGCCGGATGCAGCGCCAGCGCCGCGACCGCCGCGACCACCGCCAGCGCGAATGCCGCGGTCTCCGGCGACAGAAAGCAGCCGAGCCAGAGCTCGCCGCGCAGTTCGGGGAACTTGCGAACGAGCTCGGGCCAGACGCCGAGGCGCAACGGCTCCTTGAGCCAGGCGAGCAGCGGCGCGGCGAAGACCTCGTGATGGACCAGCGCCGCGGGCGCGAAGCCGCGCCGCCATCCCCGGCGCAGCACCTTCCAGCCGAGATCGGTGTCCTCGCCGTACCAGCGTCCGTGATACTCGGGCGAGAAGCCGCCGACGCCGAGGATGGCCTCGCGGCGATAGAAGATGTTGCAGGTCTCGAAATACGGCGTGGCGTCGCGGATCTCGATCGTCTTCTCGAGGAAGCGCCGCGGCTGGTCGGGGCGCGGGAGCGTGCAGCCCTGCACGACCCCGATCCCGTCCGCGAAGCCGGCAACGCCTGCCGACAGCCAGTCCGCCGTCGCCTCGCAGTCGTCGTCGGTGAAGGCGAAGATCCCGCCGGTCGCCTCGCCGAGGGCGAAGTGCCGCGAGTCCGTCGGCGCCGCATAATCCTTGCGCCAGTAGCGCAGCGCGACGGGCGCCCCGGCCGCCAGCGCCGCGACCGCCTCCTCCGTGCCGTCGGGCGTCCAGTTGTGGATGACCAGGATCTCGAATCGGTCCTTCGGATAGGTCTGCGCGAAGAGCGAGCGCAGCAGGCGCAGCAGCATCTCGCGCCGCCCGCGCGTCGGCACGATCACGGAGACGAAGGGCGGCAACGCGGTCGTCATTCGTGCAGGGCCGCATAGCGCGGCCCGAGCGCGGCCCAGCCGAAGCCGGCCGCATGCGCGCGGCATCGCGCGCTCGTCTCGGGGTCGCGCGCAAGGTCGAGCGCCTCGCCCAGCGCGACGACCAGGCCCGCGACGTTGTCCGACTCGCCGCGCAGGCGGCCCGGGGCGAACAGCCGCCCGATGCGGCGGTCGGAGACGACGTCGGGGATTCCGCCGTGATCGCAGCCGACCACCGGCGTGCCGGCCGCCAATGCCTCGACGAGCACCATGCCGAAGGCTTCCCAGATCGCCGGCAACGCCAGCACGGCGGCCTCGGCATAGATGCGCGGCAGGTCGGCGACGTTGCCGGGGCCGAGGAACCGGATCGCGGCGTGCGCATCGGGATCGGCGGCGGCGAGGATGCGCTGGCGGGTCGCGTCCGACGCCGCGCCGGAGAAGGTGAGCGTCGCCGCCGGGACGTCGCGACGGAGAACGCCGAAGGCGCGCGCCAGGAGCGCCGCGCCCTTGCGCTCTTCGTCGGCCGAGCCCGAGAACAGGATGTCGTTGGCCGGCGGCGGCTTGGGCTGCGCGGTGAAGAGATCGATCGATGCCGGCGGCGGCAGGATGACTCCCTCGCGTCCCCAGTCGCGCCGCAGCGCCTCGCGCGCGGCCTCGCTGATGACCAGGACCTCGCGCGCCGCCCGCATCGCGCGGTGGAACATGAGCCACTCCGCCGGGAGCCGACGGAAATAGGCGCGCGCCGGGATGCCGACGCAATGCAGCACGAAGCGCGGCCGGCCGGCCGCGCGCGCCGCCGCGAAGCCGTCGAAATGGCTGAGGCAATGGATCGAGTCGAATCCGTCCCCCAGCACCGACGCGGCGCGGAAGCCGAAGCCGATCTTCGCGTCGAAGAAACCGGGCCAATTCGGCCCGCGATGCTGCGGCACGACCCGGGCCGCGACGCCGTCGGGCGTCACCACGCGCGCCGGATCGAGCGCCGAGACGACCATGCTCACCGCATTGCCGCGCCGCGCCAGATAGCCGGACAGCTCGTTGAGCAGGCGCTCGGACCCGCGGCGGACCTCGGGCCAGCAGAAAGGATTGGCGATCGCGATGCGGCGCGACGATGCGGCGCTCGAGGTCATCGCGGCAGCACCCGGTCGTCGGCGACCATCGGGGCCGTCTCGGCGCCCGGAATGACCCGGCGGCGCAGGCCGCCGAGGGCCCGCGACGGCAGCCAGCGGCGATCGAGCAGGCGATCGACGGTCGACTCCGGGACGCGCCGCCCGGACTGCGTCGCCCGGCGCAGGGCCAGCGTCGCCCCGAGATTGCGGAGGTTCCACAGCAGGGCGCGGAGCTTCGCGCGACGGGGCGTGCGAACGGCCATGTCGAGCAGCGCATAGAGGAGGTAGCCGCCGAGCATCGCGGGCAAGCCGCCGGTGCCGCGATTGCGCAGCACCGATCGCAGGCGGTTCTTGGTGTAGTGGAACACGATCTGCGGCGAGGAGTGGCCCGCCGCGGTGCCGGTCCGGTGCCTGCAGGCGAGGTCCGGGCGCACGACCGCGCGCCAGCCCGCGAGGCAGGCCCGCCAGCCGAAATCGGAATCCTCGTAGCCGTAGAAGAACTCCGCGTCGAAGCCGCCCGTCGCCTCGAGCGTCTCGCGTCGGACCAGGCACGCGGTGCAGTTGATCCAGAGCCGGTCGGCCGGCGCGTCGGCGCTCGCGGCCGGCTCGCCCTCCAGCGCATCCCAGCCCAGGCCGATCGCGCTGAGCTCGCCGCCATAGGCGTTCAGGCGATCGGGCTCATGGTCGTAGAGCACCTTGCCGCCCACGAGTCCGATCGTGGGGTCCGCCTCGAGGGCGGCGACGGCGTTGGCCAGCCAGCGGGCCTCCAGCGTGACGTCGCTGTCGATGAAGGCGATGTAGAGCGCGCTGCCGCGCGCCGCGCCGACGTTGCGCGCGAAGGCCGGGCCACGCGGCTCGTTCGGGACGTGCACGACCCGGAACGGCCAGCGCGACGACTGGGCCGCGAGCATCGCCCCGGTGCCGTCGGTCGAGCCGTTGTCGACGACGTGGACGACCAGGTCGTCCGCCGGCCAGCCCTGCGCCGCGATCCCGTCGAGCGTCAGGACGAGGTCGTCGCGACGGTTGAACGTCGGAATGACGATGTCGACGCGGCGCGGGCTGTTCATGCGGCAGCGTCGCGGGTCTCGGCGAGTGCCGGCGCGGCGTTGAGCAGCGCCAGGACGACCGCGAAGGACTGAAGGTTGACGTCGTTCCAGAGCGAGAAGTCGCCGATCTGCTGGACGCACTGGGCGGCGACGCCCCAAAGCAGGCCGAGGCACACCAGCCGCACCGGTCCCGTCGCGCGTCGGACCGCGATCACCCCGACCCGCAGCGCCCCGCCCAGCAGCAGGACGAACGAGACGAGGCCGAGCGCGCCCGACTCCGACAGGACGAGGAGATAGACGTTGTGCACCGGCGCGAAGGTGCGAACCGAGATCTTCGCATACTGGTCCTCGTTCTCGCGGTTCATGTCGGCGAGATCGGCCGCGTAGCTGCCGAGCCGATAGCCGAAGTTGTTCGCGCCCACGCCGATCACCGGGGATTCGGCCCAGATGTCGATCGCCGCCTCGTTGTAGCGGGCGCGGAAGTCGACCGACCGCTCGAGGTCGCCGAAGACGCGCCGCTCGATCCGCTCCCATTGCCACAAGCCCAGACCGCCGACGACCAGGCCGGCGAGCGCCCCGCCGACCAGCACGTGTCGGATGTCGAGAAGACGCATCGCGACCATGCTCACGACGAGACCGCCGATGGTCAGGACCGAAAGCGCGGTCGGGCTGCGCGACTGCGAGGCGACCACGCCGACGAGGCCGATGGCGGCGACGGCGAGGGCGATGCGCCGGAGCCAACCGGCCGGGCTGCCCAGGGCGAGAGCCCAGGCCGCGGGCAGCAGCATCAGCAGATACGGCGCATAGACGTTCGGGTGCGCGGTGGTCCCGTTCGCGCGATGGCTGATGCGGGCGGACTCGTCGTAGACCTCCTCGACCGGCGCCGGCGGCGCGCCGAACAGCGCCATGATCCCCTGGTTGGTCCCCGCGGCGGCCTGGGCGATTCCGATCAGCGACTGCAGCGCGACCGCGGCCAGCAGGCCGATCGCCGCGGCGTTCCAGATGCCGGGCGCCAGGACGCGACGCAGAAGCCACAGCATCAGCCCGACCTTGAACAGGCGGATCGTGTCGAAGAGCGCCGGCATCGGCTCGACGGCGCCGATGGCGCTCAGGAGATTCGCCAGCGCGAAGGGCAGGAAGATCGGCCACAGCGGCGCGCCCCAGCGGCGATCGGCGGGCTTGCTCGTCGCGTACTCGTAGCCCCAGATGACGATCGCGAGCAGCAGCAGCATGTCGCTCGGGACCCAGTAGAGTCCGCGCGGTCCCCAGGCCGAGCCCACGAGCCCCTCGAACGAGTAGTACTGCCGGTCGTAGCCGAGCGACACGACCCATGTCGCGATCACCACGGGGAGCGGTCGCCTCGACACCAGGGCCGCCGCGAGGAGCCCGACGCCGGCGACGACGAGCGCGATCTGCTTCGTGCCGAGCTCCGCGAGCACGGCGGTGCCGATCCCGACCGCGACTCCGATGGCGAGCGCGAGCGCATGCGCCGGCAGGCCGCCGGCGAGCGATCCGGGCGAGCGCACCGCCCCCACGTTCATGGCGCGCGCTGGAACTCGATCGCCGCCACCGAGGTCGGCGGCAGCGTCACGACGATGCCGTCGGCCGTCGCCGCCGCGGTCGAGGTCGTCACCGAGATCGCCTCGGGCCGGCCGCGATCGAAGCCGTTGCCGCCGGGCATGTTCGCCTGGCGGCCCCAGGTCAATCCCGGCACGCGGGGCATGTCCGTCCCGACATGCGAGTCCGGCCCCTCGCCGCTCAGCAGGCGGATCTCCGCGTTGCCGGCGGCGCGGAAGCCCTTGAGCGCGATCGCGACCTCGGCGGGCTGCGTGAGATGCTTGTTGTTGACGATCAGCCGCATGCGGCGGCCATCCCCGACGAGGCTCGCGCTGCCCTCGACATAGGGGATGCCGGTCGCGCGATCGACCCAGCCGATGGGCTTGCTGTCGTAGGTCGGGCTCTCGGTGCGCGACGCCACGAGCCGGTCGCCGAAATGCCGGCTCCACAGCTCGAACGCCATCAGCGACGCGTTCGCCGTCGGCACGCCGCCGCGCCGGCCGATCCACCCCATGAAGCCGTGTTCGCTGAGCTTGAAGAAGTTCGCGACGTCGGTCTGCGGCGAATCGAGCATCGTCTTCATCATGCTCGAGACGTAGACGGCCGAGCCCAGCGTCTTCACGTGGTCGATCCAGCGCGACTTCGGATCGACCGCGAAGAGCGGGCCCCATTCGGTGACGGCGAGCTTGATGCGGCCGGCATGCGACGGCGACGCCTCGGCGATCTGACGCGCGTTGGTCTCGAGGTTGCGGCCTGCGAGGATCGGGTAGGCCAGCATCGCGGCGTAGACGTCGGCGGGATCGGCCCCCTCGGTCGCCGCGGCGATCGGGGCATAGCCGTTGTGCACGGCGAAGAAGTCGATCTTGTCGGCGACCGCCCGCAGCACGATCCGGTTCCAGTCCGGATAGGAGTTGAACTGGAGCCGGCCGAAATTCTCGAGGCCGATCGCGCCGATCTTGATCGTCGGGTCCACCGCGCGCATCGCCGCGACGAACTGCAGGACCTTCTCGGCGTAGCGTTCCGGCGGCAGCGAGCCGCCGGTGATGTCTCCCTTGTGGTAGAGCTCGTTGCCGATCTCCCAGTACTCGACGCGATCGACGCGCGGCGACTTGCCGCCCTCGCCGTTGACGTAGCGGACCCAGTCGGCCGCCAACTCCGGCGTGCCGCTGCCCGCATTCACGGTGATCAGCAGCCGGCCGCCGACCGCGCGCGCGAAGGCGAGCGCCTCGTCGGTTCCGAAGACGTGCTGCGACTGCTCCTTGTCGCCCGGATAGAGCGGCTTGCGCGGACGCGAGGCCGGCGGGGCCCCGACGCCGTCGCGCCAGAAGTAGTAGTCGGACCATGCGCCGCCGGGGAACCGAATCAGCGACACGCCCGCGGTGCGGGTGAGCGCGATGATGCGCTTGTCGATGCCGCTCTCGGCGCGGTTCCACAGCCCGTTGCCGTCGCGGATCCACTCGACATTGGTGCCGAAGATCTCGCGCGGCACGGCGCGCCCGGGACGCGCGGCATCGACCTCGATGCGCGCGCGGATCGCCGCGGCGGCGGGCCGACCGGCGACCGGCGCCGGAGGAGTCGGCGACGCCGCGACGTTCGTCTTCGTGCGCAGCGAGAGATCGTCGACGAAGCCGCGTCCCTGCTGGCCCTCGACCGCCGCGAAGATGACGATCGTCTCGATGTCGCTTTGCGCCGGAACGTCGATCTCCGTCTCGAACGGCTCGAGGGCGCCGGTGCTCGTCGACGTGCGCCGCAGGTTGCCCGAGGCGGCGACCGAGCCGTTCTTGCGCAGGACGGCGACGCCGATCACCATCGTCGCGCCGTCGCGTGCGCCCAGCCAGGCGGAGGCGTGGAGCGTGAGGCCGCGAAGCTCGGCCGCAGGCACCAGCTGTCCCAGCCCCAGCGGCTGCGGGCCCGGCTTGTTGTTCTCGTTGGGCGCGAGCTCGAGGACCGCACGGCCGGCGCGCCGCATGTCGGCCGACTGCACGATCTTCCCCTTGCCGCGCACCTCGTTGGCGATCGACCAGCCCGTGGGCGAGTCGCCGGAGAAGGCGAACCGGCCGTTGACGACGAGCTCGCGCGGGGCCTGCGCGGGCGCGCAGGCGGCGACGAGCCAGAGGACGATCCCCAATCCCAAGGACGTCAGCGATTTCATGTCCCGGTCCCTCGCAGTCGAAATGTCACGACGCCGATGCTGATCGAATAGCGGTGGCGCGCCCAGAGCCAAAGCAGCACGGCGACCAGCACCGCCGACCCGGCGGCGCCGAACGCGGCGCCCTCGATCCCGATCGTCGGAACCAGCAGCAGGTTCAGCGTCGCGTTGAGCGCCATCCCCGCGATCACCGCCGCTATCACCACGCGATTCTCGCCGGTGAACGAGGCTAGCACCGCGCCCGGGCCGAACAAGGAGGCGACCGCCTGCCCGGTCACCAGGATCGCGAGGGCGGAGTGGGCCTGCTCGTAGATCGGACCGAACATGCGCAGTGCGACACCGCCGAGGAGAAGGGTCGCGACCAGGGACGCCGTCGTGACCGCGGCGATGAGCCGCGCGGTGTGGCGCATCTCCCGCTCCATGGCGACGCCGCGGCCGAGCCTGAGGTCCGGCGCGAGGGCCGCGATCCGTGGCGCTGCCGTCGCGCCGAGCGCGTTCACGACGAAGATGACCACCTGCGCACAGCGCGAGCCGGCACCGTAGATCGCCGTCGGCTCGGCGCCCGCCAGGGCACTGAGCATGAGCAGGTCGACGCGCTCGGCCAGGCCCGCGGCGATCAGCACGACGCTGAACGAGGCGGCGAAGCCGAACCAGGGCCGCACCTCGTAGCGAGGCCGTACCGTCAGGATCCGGCGCCCCACGACGGCGACGGCGACCGCGGCGGCGACCAGCGCGACGACGGTCGCGAAGATGTTCCATGACAACGCCTCCACGGCGGTCATCCGCTGCGCGGCCAGCCACGCGACGCCCACCGGGACCGCGAGCAGGACGACCCGCAGCAGGCCGACCAGAAGCTCGGCCAGGACGACGCGATGGAGTCCCTGGAGGATGCCGGCAAGCGCGAGGATGAGCACGGTGGGAACCGTCAGCGCCGCGGCCAGCAGGCCCGCGGTCGTCGACATGCCCAACAGGCTGTCGCCGGCGATCAGGACGATCAGGGCGAGGATCCCCGCCGCCAGGGTCCCCGCGACGAGGCTTGCGCCCAGGGCGAAGCGGGCGGCCCCGGCGGCCAGATCCGGCCGCGACTGCGACTCCGCCTCGGCGATGAAGCGCAAGGCCACCGCCGCGGCGCCGAAGCAGCCGACCGCCGAGGCGATGGCGTAGGCGGCCAGCAGCACGACGAGTTCGCCGAACATGGCCGGCGACATGACGCGCGCGAAGCCGACATAGACCACGAGCGACAGCGCGGCGCCGAGCAGCTTCAGCGCCGCGGCGATGGCGCCATGGCGCGGCGTCGATCGTGTCGGTGAAGCGGTCCCCATCGCGGAGGATCTCACCGGAACCGGCGATACAGCCAACCGGGCATCCGATGACGATGGTAGTTGAGGACGGCACCGAGGATCTCGACCCGATGCGCCGCGAGCTCGGTGCAGGTCCGCTCGACGAGCTGGCGCGGCGACCGGTCCGCCGGCACCACCAGCAGCGCCGCGCCGGCAACCTCCGCGGCCAGGATGCCGTCGACCCGCGAGAGCGGTGGCGGCGCATCCACGAGGATCGGTCCGCTGGTCGGCGGCGCCTCGGCGATCAGCCGCCGCAGGCCGGCGATGGCGTCGGGCCCTGCGTCCGACGCGGGCTCGGGACCGATGCCGACGAGATTGAAGCCCCGCGGTCCGCGGCGCACGACATCGGCGACGCCGACGCGACCCTGGCCGAGAGCGCGCAGGCCGCTCGCGCCCGCGTCGCCGAACCGCGCCGACAGGCCCTTGGGGCCGCCGATGAAGTCGACGGCGATGGGATCCAGGCCCTGCCCCTCGACCATCCAGGCCGCCATCATCGCGACGATCGTCGTGCAGCCGGCGCCGGGCTCGATTCCCACGACCGCCACCACCCGCCGTGCGCCGTCCCGCAGGCGGGCCTGCAGGGCGGCACTGGCGAGCTTCACGCTCTCGTCGATCGCGATCTTCATGTCACGCCGCACGGGGCCGCTACCCGAAGCGCCCGATGCGCGCGGACTGCGGAATCGCGCCGAGGACCGGCGCACGCAGGTAGCGAGCGAGCTCGTCCACCGTATGAATACGGTGGTCGAGGAACTCCAGCAGCCCGATCCAGGCGATCCCGGCGAGCAGCCCGGCGACGGCCGCGAGGCCCAGGAGCAGGCCGCGACGCTGGACGGCGGCACTGGTCGGCTCGGTCGGCGGCTGGACGACGGCGACGTTCGCGATGCGCGCGGCGTCGAGGGCGGCGACCGCGCGCGCCTCCTCGAGCTTGCGCTCGTGGAACTGGTTGTTCTCCTCCGCCGACCGCGCCTCCCGGCGCAGCAGGCGCCAGCGCACTTCCGTGCCATGCAGACGCTGGAGCTCGGCGGTCAGGGCATCGCGCCGCGCCGTCGCCAGCGCCAGCGCCTCCTGCTTCTCGCGCAGCGCCGCCTGCACATGGCCCGACAGCGACGTCAGCATGGACTCGATCTCGCTCTGCAGGCGCTTGAGACCCGAGCCGCCCGCCTCGCGGGCCGCGAGCGCGTCGCGCTCGGCACGCAGCTTCGCGATGTCCAGGACGAGCATCTGGCCGACGCTTCCGGTCTCGAAGGCGCCGACGCCGAGGCCGTCGCTGCCACGCGCCCGCTCCACCGCCTTCACGCGCAGCTCCGCGATGTCGCGATCCGCCGTGGCCTGCGACAGCCGGATCTCCACCTCGGAGAGCTGGCGCAGCAGCGCCATCTTCTGTTCGTCGAGGAGCTGGATGCCGTTGGCGCTCTCGAAGGCGCCGAGTTCGGAATCCGCCACGGCCAGGCGCCTGCGCGACTCGGCGCGCAGTTCCTCGAAGAACCGCACCGACGAGGCGCCGGCGGCGGCGCGCTGGCGCAGTTCCTGGTAGGCGGCGATGTAGTGCTGCAGGACGGCGCTCGCGCCCTCGCGCCACGGCCAGCGGAGCGTCGCGACGACGACGTTGCTGTTCGGCTGGACCGTGACGGCGATCGCGCCGGTCAGGATGGCGACGAGCTCGTCGGTCGGCGACAGACGCTCGCGCAGGCCGACGGAGATCAGCGCGTCGTTGATCACCGAGCGCACGGCCCGGACGGCCGCCTTGATCTCGAATTTCAGGCGCCGCACGAACCCGTCGGGGCGTGCGGGCGGCGCGACGAGCGCCGACAGGTCGAGCCGGTCGACGACGGCCGTGAACAGCTCGCGCGAGCGCAGGATGTCGAGCTCGGAGTTCACGTCGCTCGGCGAGCGCGTCACCACGACCTGGCGATCGAGCATCATCGTGGGGGGCGGACCGCTCTCCTGCCCCAGGCGGATGAGCAGCCGCGCCTCGCTCTCGTAGAAGGCCTCCTGGATGACCAGGACGTAGAACAGCGCGGCGGCGACGGCGCCGAGGAACACGCAAGCCAGCGCGCGCCAGCGTCGGAAGACGATGATCGCCAGATCGCGGAGCGTCACGGCGGCGACGGCGGCTTGCTGGACACTCATGACGGATCGGATTCCAACCTCGAGGCTAATCGAAGGCCTTGGCCTGTCGCGACGGCTCGGCCCGGGTCAGATGGACCCCGCGTTCCTGGCGAGGACGCGGCAAGAGGCTCGATATGAGCAAGAATCGCCCGATCTGGCTAATCCGCAGTTAACGACGCCGTTGCCGGGCGCCCGCGTCAGGGGCGCGCGACGAACACGACGTGGTGCAGGTTCGGGCCGTCCTTCGTGCCGCCGTAGCGGAAGCGGGCCAGCTCCTCGACCCGGCCAAATCCGGCGTCGCGGATCATGGCCCGGATCGTCTCCGCCCCGAGGCGCCACCACACGTTCTCGCCGGCACCGCCCTCGTAGACCATCCCGCGGCGCTCGGGCCAGCGGTCGAGGTCCGGCCAGAAGCAGTCCGAGATGATCGCCGTCTCGCGGGTGACGGATCGGACGCACGCCAGCGCGCGGACGGGGTCGCGCAGGTGCAGCAGCACGTCGCCGATATGCACGAGATCGAACAGGCCGTGGCGCTCGGGGGACAGGTCGTAGACGCTCGCCTCGACGCGCCGGACCTTCGATTTCAACGCCTCCGCCGCGAGCGCGAATCCGCCGCCGAAGGGGCGGGCGAGCTCCTCGGCGGACATCGCCGCGCGTCGCGGCGCCGACAGGTCGAGGCCGGCGGCATTGGGCAGGTCGAGGGCCACCACCTCGGCGGCGCCGCGGCGCTCGAACTGGAAGGCCCAGTAGCCGTCGAAGGTCGCGACATCGAGGACCCGTTTGCCCGCCAGGCTCTCCGGCAGCCGATAGAGCGGCAGGTACGGATCGTGGTCGAAATAACCCGGCGTCCGCACGCCGTTGCCGAGGTCGATCGTGTGATACCAGCGATGCGCCGCGATCGCATTCGCCAGGGAGCCGGCATCGTCCGCCGGGCCGCGCGCCGGCGGCTCGGGGGCGTGGTTCGGCGGCGGGATCACCGCCGGCGTCGGCAGGCGAACCGAGGCCTCGAAGGCGATGCGTTGGCGCGTGAGGAGGGCGCTGAGGGTGATGCCGAGCGCGGACAGGTTGAACCAAGCCATGGCGGGATTTCCGATTCGATCAGGCTGCCGCGTTTATCACGATCTGGTGCATGTTTCTCGCACTGTCTCGCAAGGGGATGTCGAACCGGGCGACCACGCGCACGTCGTCGAAGCCCGCATCGCGCACCATCTGCACCAGCGACTGCTCGCCGAATCGCCACCAATTGCAGTTCACGGTACCGCCCCGATACTCGATCAGCGAAACGCCGGGCTGCCAGTCAAGGTCGGGATCGACCGTCTCGGAGATGATGGCGGTGCCGCGGGTCACGCCGCGCATGCGGGCGAGGGCATGGGCCGGGTCGCGGAGATGGACGAGGACGTTCCCGATATGGGTCAGGTCGTAGGTTCCCCACTGCTCGGCCGCCATCGTGTAGACGGACCCTATGCGACGCTCGACCCGCGAGCCCAGCGCCGCATGCGCGATCACGAAGCCCCGGCCGAGCTTGGCCGCGAGCTCCTCGGCCGGGATCTTGTCCCGGGCGCGCGGCGGCAGGTCGAGATCGCCGAAGGTGTCGAGATCGAGAGCGACCACCTGGGACGCGCCGCGGCGCTCGAACTCGAAGGCCCAGAAGCCGTCGAAGGTCCCGATGTCGAGCACCCGCTTGCCGTCCAGCCGCTCGGGGATCCGGTAGCGCTGCAGGTGATGGCGATGGTCGAATTCGCCCGGCGTGACGACGCCGTTGCCCAGGTCGATGGAGTGGTACCAGCCCTGCGCCGCCACGCGCGCCTGAAGCGCCGCGGTCGCGGCATCGCCGGGCCCGGTCGGCGCGGGGTCGGCCTTGAGCTTCCTCGCCTCGTTGCGCGTTCGCTTTCGCCGCTCGACGAGCGTGGCGTAGGCTTGCTCCCACCAGGCCCCGCCGATGCGCATTCCGACGAAAGCCCCGCTTCGATTGCCGGATATCCCGGCCGAGAACTGTCCCAATCGAATCCTGCGACTTGGCATCCATCTGCTCCCGAGAAGGTCAAGTGCGAGAAACGAAGGGCGTCCTCGAATCGCCGCGCGTCATCATGAGTCGCAGTCGACAACAGAGGATTAAGGTCTGCAGTCTAATGTCCCGGTGCCGGTCGGTCGCGCGCCGCAGTGAGCGAATCGGCGTCCGTCGCTCGCCACCTTCCGTCCTTGCGGTCTCTTGCCCATGAACGATGCAGAGCAGAAGCTGACCGCGCGGGCCAATCGCGCTCACGGCGTCGCGCACGCCTTGATGCGCCGGTTCCGTGCCGCGCGCATGAGGTTCTTCGTGGAGCGCTTCGGCATCACGGACGCCACGCGCATCCTCGACATCGGCGGCACGGCCTTCAACTGGACCCTCATCGAGCGGCACCCGCAGGTCACGATCATCAATGTCGACGGGCCCGAGGGCCGCGAAGGCAATCTCGAGTACCGCCGCGCGGACGGCCGCGCGCTCCCCTTCGCCGACAACAGCTTCGACATCGCGTACTCGAACTCCGTCATCGAGCATGTCGGCGATGCCGACAAGCGCGCCATCTTCGCCGCCGAGTTGCGCCGCGTTGCGCCGCGCTATTTCGTCCAGACGCCGGCGCCCGAGTTCTTCTTCGATACCCACACGCTGACGCCGTTCTTCCACTGGCTGCCGCTCGATCGACGGCGCCGCTGGTTCCGGTACGCGACGGTCCTCGGATGGATGGTCCGCCCGCCGGCGCCGATCGTCGACTTCCTGGTCGACGGGACGGAGCTTCTGCAGGGCGACGAGATCCGGCGGCTGTTCCCGGACGGCCGCATCCATCGCGAGACCTTCCTCGGGATGACGAAGGCCTATATCGCCTACAAGGTTTGATCAGCCGCCCACGCCGCGGTCCTTGCCCAGGACGGTGCGGAACCTGCGGCGCCAGCGCGCCATGGCGCCCGCCTCGCCAAGGATGCCGGGAAAGAGCTTGCGCACGTCGTCGAAGCGTTGGGCCGGCACCAGGTTGGCCGGCACGAAAGCGTCCTCCGAGGGCACGCACAGGACATTGACGTCGCCGAGCGCGCCGAACGGGTTCTCGGCATTGCGGGCGAAGTTCCCCGGATTGAAGCCGGCGATCCCGTGCCAATAGGACCGGTAGCCGAGGGCTCGGATCCTATCCAGCAGCGAGTCCCCGGTTTCCGGCCGGTTGACCTCGAGATAGATCAGCGGGCGCAGGCGACGGATCACCGACTGGGCGCCGGCGAGAACCGCCCCTTCCATGCCCTCGACGTCGATCTTGATCAGGCGAAGTCGCGTCGCATCGGCGAACACGTCGTCGAGTCTCTGGCAGGACACCCACTCCGGCCCGCCGTCGCCGGCGGGCGCGCCCGCGTTCGCCTCGATCTTCGAGTCCGCCAGCGACACGGCGCTGTAGTTCCCCACCGCGCGGTAGTCGACGGCCGGAATGGCGATCCGGCCGGGCTCGCTTCCGACGGCGACGTTCTGCGGATGCAGCGCCGTCGCGTCGTTGATCACGGCGTTCGCGCACAGCAGGCCGAAGAGATAGCGCTGCGGCTCGAAGGCGAGCACGCGTCCTTTCGGGCCGACCCACTTCGCGAAGGGAACGGCATGGGCCCCGATGTTCCCGCCGACATCGGCGATGACATCGCCCGGCCTGATGAGCGGCTCGAGCAGCGCCAGCTCCGCCTCCGCCCACTCGCCGTACATCTCGAGGAACCGGCCGATCAGATCATTGCGGGTGCAAAGGAAGGTCCCGCGGCGCCCCTCCAGCACCATCAGGCCACGGCGATCATGGGGGGCAAGATCGATCTTCACGTGCGGCTCCGCTCAGAGGACGAGGCAACGGTAGCGCAGGCTGCCGTAAACGAGCGTCATGGCCATGATCCCCACGCGGGCGATGTTGAGGACCGTCTCCACGATCCGCCGCGGGAAGTCCGACAGCCGGAAAGGCCGGAGGCCGACCAGCGCACGCAGGAAGATCACCGGAACGGCGAGCCAAAGCAGGGCCGGCGCGACGGCCATGGCCGCGATCGCCAGCAGCAGACCCAGGTAGATGATGAGCGTACCGGGAAAGAAGAAAAGGCGTGCGGTCAACAGGACCCGGCGCAGCTCGGGATGCTTGCGCAGCAGCAACGGCATCACGAAGAGACGCGTCGGCTCGATCAGCCACAGCTTCAGCGGCAGCGTCTCGATCTCGTGATAGACGATCGCCTCTGGCACGAAGGTGCGGCGTCGACCCGCCTCGAGCATGCGCCAGGCGAGATCGGTGTCGGCGCACTCGACCGCGCGATCGAACGGATCGCGGAAGCTCAGGGTTACGTCGAAGCCGCCGAACTCGAGGAAGACGTCGCGGCGATAGAAGATGTTGGCGGTCGGAAACCCGGGATGGTCCCAGGTTCGCTCCGCCGAAAGCTTGCTCAGGAACTGGACCTGCTGCCCCGGCTTGTAGAGGACGACGCCCGTGGCGAAGGCGATGTCCGGCGCCATTGCCGCCAGCCCGTTCTCGAGCCACCCCGGCGCCGGCCGGCAATCGCTGTCGGTGAACGCGACGATCGGCCCGCGCGCCATTCGGGCGCCGAGATTGCGCGACGGCGACGGGCCGCCGTCGACGTCCATGCGATGGTACCGGAGCTCGAACTTGACCCGTGCGCGCCAGTCTTCGATCAGCCCGGCGATGTCGTCGGTCGACTGGTTGTCGAGGATGATCACCTCGAACCGCGACGGATCCAGGGTCTGAGAGGCGAGTCCCCTGAGCGCGTCGGCCAGCAATCCGACACGGTTCTTGGTCGAGATAACCACGGAGACGTGGATATCCCCCTGCAGGGCAGACGCGTCAGTCATTGGGCGAAGTGTGGCAGGTCCACCTGTTACGGCAACACTTCGCCCGCAGTCATGCGGCCGCGATGCGGCGGCGACGCAACAGCACGAGCGATCCCAGCGACACCAACGCGAGGCCGAACGGCTCCGCGACGACGGCATCGAGATGGCGCTCCGCGGCGACGATGATCTGTCCGCCCGCCCAGATCAGCGAATGCAGTCCGGGGCCGACCGCGAAGGTCACGGATTCGCCGGCGGCGACGATGACGGTGATATCCGAATCGATGATCGGCAGTTCGAGCGACGCGATCGCCGCGGCGATGCCGGTCGGCTCTGCGCCGCCGTCGGTCGACGTCGGCGTGTCGAAGGCGATCCCGTTGACCGTGAGCGACCCGCCATCTTCGGAGAACAGCACGAGGCCCAAACCGCCGAGCTTGTTGAAGAGCGCTGCCGTGCCGTCGACGGCCACGGCGACACCGCCGACGATGCCGCCGAAGAAGCACGTCGTGACGGCGGAACAATCCGAAGTCAGCGTGGGCCCGATCGGGAAGGTGGCGACCACCGCGCCGCTCGTGACCGGTGTCGTGGTGTCCGGCAGCGTGATCACATCGACCACGGTGAGTCCCGAAAGGTTGACGCTATAGGATGCGCTCGCGATCGCTGTCGCGGATGCGGGCACCGGCACGGCATGCGCCTGCCAAGTGAACATCGCCCCGGCCAAGATCGACAGGATTTGGAATCTGGTACGCATGACGAGAGCCCCCGAACGCTGTCTTGAATTGGCCCCAATCTATCCTGGGAACCGCGAAAGGCGAAGGAAGACGTATAGTTAACGGCGGGTTCATTGGAGGGATCGGCTGCGACCCGGGGACCGAGCGGACTACGCCCTCAAGACCAGTCCCGCATCATTCGCCCCGCTGCCGGCAGGTACTGTCGGGCCACCACGATCGCCGCCAGATAGGCGATCGTCAGCGCGGTTAGCGACCAAGCCACCCCCGGACCCGGATCGACCGGGGGCCCCATCCGCTTGACGCCGAAAATCACCATCAGAGCCACGGCGACGCCCGCCACCACGTCCACGGGCGGATGCGCGGCCCCGGCAGCCCGTCCCGTCGCGACCAGGACCACGAGCGCGACGACCACCGAAGCAAGCCGGCCGCGGCTCCGACGGTCGACGGCCAGCAGGAGAGTCAGGCCCAGGACCAGGGTGGTTACGCCGACGTGCCCGCTGGGGAAATAGGCGCCCGCGACCGGCTCGAACCACCCCATCTTCGCCGCCAGGCGCAGCAACACCAGGGACAGGACGCCGACGGCGACGCCGGCGAGATAACCCGCCGCGCGCGCCCGATCCCCGCGTGCGAGACCGAGGCCGACGACGACTGCGAGGACCAACATGGCGGCCGGCTCGCCGAGGAGTTCGGCGGCGGCCACGAGCAGCGCCATCGGCCGGCGCCTCAGCCGCCCGGAGGCGCCCGCCCGGCGAGCTGGGCGACGGCCGCGTCGGTCATGCGCCGCGAGACGTCCTCGGCGAGAAGCGTCGGCTGCCAGCCCAGCTCGCGTCGCGCCTTGCTCGAGTCGCCGGCGCTGAAAACCTGGTCGGAGGGACGGAGAAGCAGCGGATCGATGACCACGTGGTCGCGCCAGTCGAGGCCGACATGGCGGAAGCACATCGCGACGTAGTCCTGGAGCGAGATCGCCTGACCGGTCGCGATGACGAAATCGTCGGGACGCTCGTTCTGCAGTATCCGCCACATCGCCTCGACATAGTCGGGCGCCCAGCCCCAGTCGCGCAGCACGTTGGTGTTGCCGAGCCGAAGCTTCTCGCCGGAACCGGCGCGGATGCGTGCAGCCGCCAGCGCGATCTTCTGCGTCACGAAGCGCGCCGGCCGCAGCGGCGATTCGTGATTGAACAGGATGCCGGAGCAGCAGAAGAGCTTGTAGCTCCGGCGGTAGCTGGCGCAGGTCCAGAACGCCGCGCTCTTGGCGACCGCATAGGGGCTCAGCGGCCGGAACGGCGACTGCTCGTCGGCGAGCTTGTGTCCCGTGTCGCCGAAGCACTCGCCCGAGCCGGCGCTGAAGAAGCGCGCATCGAGGCCGAGGATGCGCAGCACCTCGAGGATGTTGGTCGCGCCGAGCGCGATGCTCTCGAGCGCCTCGACCGGCTGCGAATAGGACAGCGAGACCGACGTCTGGCCGGAGAGGTCGTAGATCTCGTCCGGCTGGACCGCGCGGATGACCGCCAGGATGCTGCGGAAGTCCGTCGTGA
Organism: Alphaproteobacteria bacterium; assembly: GCA_016793165.1. Classification (GTDB taxonomy): domain Bacteria; phylum Pseudomonadota; class Alphaproteobacteria; order CACIAM-22H2; family CACIAM-22H2; genus CAIOSQ01. The sequence continues at coordinate 126,915 of JAEULA010000096.1, forward strand.
TCGCCGAGTGCGTCTTCACGCGCTCGTGGATGCCGAGCCGGCGGAGATTGGTGAAGGCGTTCTGCTCGGAATCGCGCGAGGTGCCGTGGACGACGTAGCCCTTGTCGAGCAGCAGCTGAGCCAGATACGCGCCGTCCTGGCCCGAGACTCCGAAGATGAGGGCTTGCTTGCCCATGTCGCCGCGCTCCTGCCGTCCTAATACGCGTCGCGGCCGAAGATCAGGGCCCCGGGAGTCCGGGCAAGGATCTTCAGGTCGAGCGCGAGAGACCAGTTTCGTACATAGGTCAGGTCGTGGCGAAGGCGGTCGGTCGCCTTCTCCTCGGAGTCGACCTGCCCGCGGTTGCCGTTCACCTGCGCGAGGCCCGTCAGCCCCGGCTTCACCTTGTGGCGGGCCGCGTAGCGGCTGAAGCGCTCGTGGTAGTAGTGGTCGGCGACGCGCATCTTCACGGGATGCGCACGCGGCCCGACGAGCGACATGCTGCCGTCGAGGACGTTGAGGAGCTGGGGCAGCTCGTCGAGGCTCGTGCGGCGCAGGAAGCGCCCGACCCGCGTGACGCGCGAGTCGTCGCGCGTCGTGCTCGCCTCGCCGCTGGGATCGCTGCGATCGATGTACATGGTCCGCAGCTTCCAGATCTCGAACGGGCGGTTGTTGAAGCCGAGGCGATTCTGCCGGAAGAAGACGGGCCCCGGCGATTCCAGCCGGATCGCGATCGCGGCGACGAGCAGGATCGGCGCCGCGAGCAGCAGCAGGACGCCGCCCAGCACCCGATCCTCGATCGCCTTCACGATCACGGACCAGTCCTTCATCGGCGAGACCTCCGCCTCGAGGATCGGCAGTCCGGCGAGGTCGATCACGCCGAGGCCCAGCATCCGCTCGGGCGGATCGTTGAAGGCGACCCAGACGTCGGAGGTGAGGTCGCGCAGCCGCTCGACCCCGGCGGTCACGGCCGGGCACATGAGGTCGTCGGTCGCGACGCAGACGATGTCGAAAGGCGTGCCGCGTCCGATCGCGACCACCTCGTCGACGGTGCGCTCGAAGGCCGCGGTGCTGCCGTCCGCCGGCGCTCGTGCCAGCCCGATATGGTAGAGATTGCGCACCGCGGGCGCTTCGAACCGCGCCCGCATGCGCTCCATCCGCTCCGGCGACGCGATCAGGGCGACCCGGCGCACGAGCAGGCCGCGGGCGATCAGGTGCGATGCCACGGCCGTGAGGACGAGACGGTTGGCCACGAGCCCGACCCCGCCGAGCACCGTCCACATCGCCACCCAGATCCGCGAGAACTGGCTGGACGCCTGCAGGAAGAAGCCGAAGCCGGCCATCAGGAGCAGGCCGAGGCCCCACAGCGCGAGCGTCCAGCGCACCTGGAACTGAAGCTTTGCCAGGATGCGCACCGAATAGATCGACGCGGCGTGCCAGATGAAGGCCATCAGCGTGACGGCGAGGCCAGTGACCGCGAGGTAGTTGCCCCACTGGTACCAGCCGTGCAGCACGAAGCCCACATGACCGACGAAGGCGGCCAGGGCGGCGCCGAGGACGACGGCGATGTCGGCGACGGCGAGAAGCCCCGCGAGCAGCGGCCAGGAAATCCGCATGAGTCGCCAGTGCACCGGCGCCCGCAGCTCGGGCATCGCCGCCGTCGAAACGCGCCCGGGCGCGCCGACGGCATGGCCGCCAGCATCGTCCTGTCCGCGTTGATGCGACATGTCGACCTTCATTGCGATGATTTCGGTGTCCCGGACCCGCATGTAGTATCCGTTCGATGCGACATCGGAGACAATCCAGCATTTGGAGTCACGCCGATCGCACCCGTGCCGCCGACCCGGAATGCGGCAGGGCGCCGAATTTCGATGCAGCTCCAGGCACGAAAAGCGCGTCGCGGAAGCACGCGCTCAAGACGTTCTTAGGGACTCGCGAATTAGATTCGGTTATCGGATCCTTGACGAGGGGAGCGGTCGGTGCGGCGGCGTAGCGTGTTCCAGTTTGCGGCACTCCTGTTAACCTTGATCGTGTCGATCGTGCCGCCGTCGCCCGGCGCGGCCGCCGCCGAGCCGGCGTACGTCCTTGGGACCGGGGATCGCCTGCGCATCACCGTGCACGAGAAGCCCGACCTTTCCGGCGAGTTCGCGGTCGGACCCGGCGGCGGCCTCTCGCTACCCGTCGTCGGCCGCCTGCCGGCCGGCGGCATGACGCTGGCCGAGCTCGAGGCCGCGCTCGCCGACCGGTTCATGGTCGCCGCAGGCATCCGCGACCCGCGGATCGCCGTCGAGATCGTCGAGTACCGTCCCTTCTTCATCATCGGCGCCGTCGAGACCGCCGGCCAGTACCCGTACGTGAACGGCATGACGGTGCTGCACGCGATCACGATCGCGGGCGGCTTCCGGCGCGGCGAATCGCAGGACGTCATCGTGCAGCTCGAGGCCGCGCGCGCGCGGGAGCGCATCCAGACGGCGCGGCAGAACATCGCCGTGGCCTACGCGCGCCGGGCCCGGCTCTATGCCGAACGCGACCAGCGACACGCGATCGATTTCCCGCCGGCGCTGGCCGACTTCGCCTCGCCCGAGCGCGTCGTCGAGCTGACCGCCAACGAGACCCGGGTGCTCGAGCAGCGCACCCAGTCGCTGGAGGCCGAGCGCGCCCTGTTCGAGGTGCAGAAGACGGTGCTCGGCGAGGAGATCACGGCGCTGGAAGGACAGCTCGCCTCCAAGGGCAAGCTGATCGAGTTCGTCCAGCAGGAGACGGCCGAGATCGAGAAGCTCCGGCAGCGCGACCTCGTGCCCCTCACCCGCATCCTGGCGCTGCGGCGCTCGGCGACCGAGCTGGAGGCCGACCGCCGCCAGCTCATCGCCCACATCGCCCGTGCCAAGCAGGAGATCGCGCGGGTCGACCTGCAGATCCTCAACACGCAGCGCAGTCGGAGCATCCAGATCGCCGAGAGCATCAAGCAGGCCGACGACGACCTCGCCCAGCACGGCGTCACGCTGCGCGGGGCCGAGGACCAGCTCGCGAAGGCCGAGGCGATGATGAGCCGCACCACGGTGCAGCCCGTGTTCTCGGAACAGAACGGCGAGGTCCGCATCCTCCGCCGCGAGGCGAGCGGCGCGAAGGAGATCCGTGCCGCCGACGACACGCCGGTGCTGCCCGGCGACGTGATCAAGGTGCCGTCGCGGCCGCCCTCGCCGGCCTATCGCTGACGGGGCTCAGCGCCGCGCCGCGATCCGATCGATCTCGGCGTCCACGGTCTCCACGAAGTGCTCCCAGGTGAACAGCGGCGCGCGCGCGAGGCCGCACTGGCCCCAGGCCCGCGCGCCGGCCTCGTCCGCCGCGAGGGCCCGCATCGCCGCAGCGAAGGCCTCGGGCGTGTCGGGCAGCAGCCGGCCGGTCTGGCCGTCGACCACGACCTCCACCGGGCCGCCGCGGTTCACGGCCAGCACCGGCTTCGCCGCCGCCATCGCCTCGACCGGCGTGATGCCGAAATCCTCGTTGAACGCCGTGAACAGTGTCGCCCAGCAGCGATCGTAGAGATCGCGCATCTCGGCATCCGACGGATCGAGGCGGAACTCGATCGCCGGATCGCCGGCCGCCATGTCGCGCAGCCGCTGGAGATAGGGCTGGCTCTTGCGGTCGACCATGCCGGCGACGACGAGGCGGAACGGGAACTCGGCCTCGGGGGTCGTCTCGCGGATGCGCCGGAACGCCGCGACCGCGAGCTCGATGTTCTTGGTCCACATGATGCGTCCCGGCAGGAAGAAGAACGGCTCGAAGGTCGAGCTCGGCCGGATGCGATCGCGCGAGATGCCGGGATAGACGAGGCTGACCTCCTTGTCCCAGAGGCCGGCCGCGGCGATGCGCCGCCGCACCGTCTCGCTGATCGCGACGACCGCCGAATAGCGGCGCCATGCGGCGCGATCGATCATCCGCCATGCGGCCTCGACGAGGCCCAGCGCGGGCCGCAGGATGCCGGCCCGGGCATGGACTCGCGCGCGATACTCGTGGTCGTACACCGGTCGCAGCGGCGTGCAGCACACGTTGAGGATCGGCCGATCGTCGTTGCGGAAGTTGATCAGGCTGCCGAGCCCCTCGCAGCAGACGATCATCGCGTCGAACGCGCTCGTGTCGAGCCGCGTGCGCCCGATGATCCAGCCGGCCTTCGCGACCGACAGGTAGTCGCGGCTGACCGGGACATGCCCGACCTCGACGACGCCCATCGACTTGAGCTCGGGATATGTCGCGTCCCGGTCGTAGTGATGCGTGAGGATCGAGATGTCGTGCCGGCTGCGGCGCTTGAGCTCGACGATGATCCGCTCGATGCCGCTCTTGACGTAGACCCAGGGGTAATAGACCGCCACGCGCATCGCGCTATCGCCTCGGCCGGGAAGGCGCCGCGGGCGCGGCGAGGATCTCGCGGTAGACCGCCTCGAGCCCCGCGCCGTGCGCGGCCCAGGTGAAGCACTTCGCGCGCTCGCGATTCTCCTCGGCGGCGCGGGCGCAGGCGTCGCGATCCTCCCACAGGCGCCGGATCGCATCGGTCACCGCCTGCGCGTCGCCGGCCTGCACGCGCGCGCCGGCGAACGGAAGTCCCACGCTGGAGACCACGGCACAGCCCGACGCCATCGCCTCGGCGACCGCGAGGCCGAACGTCTCGGCATGCGACGGCAGGACGAACAGGCGCGCGCGCGCGAACTCGGTGAAGGCCGCCGGCCCGCGCTCGTAGGGGACGAAGGTCGCGTTCGCGGGTGCGCGGGCCGCCCACTCCCCGAACGCCTCGCCCCAGCCGACGATCCGGAAGGGGATGTGGGGCAGCGCCGCGGCGGCGGCCAGCACCTCGCCGATGCCCTTGCGAACGTCCACCTTGCCGATGAACAGCACCGTGTCGGACTTCGCCGCGCCGGGCGCGAAGCAGCGCTCGTCGATGCCGGGCGGCACGACACGACAGCGCGCCGGATCGGCGCCGAAGGCGACGCCGACGTCCCGCGAACCGTCGGAGAGAAACAGGATGCGATCCGCCAGGCCGCGCATGAGCACATGCTCGCCGGCGATCCGCAGCCGGCCGGCGATGGCGCCGCGCATGTCGAGCCACGCCTGTCCGAACAGGCCGAGGACGCCGAGCACGCAGGGCTTGCCTGCGAGCCGCGCGCCGAGCATCCCGGCCCAGGCCGCGTTGTAGGTGAAGGTATGCACCAGATCTGCGTCGCGGGCGGCGCGCGCGACCGACGCGACCGCCAGGTTCATCATGTGGCGCGGCCGACGCAGGCGCCGGGTCGCGATCCCTTCGTAGGCCCGCATCGCCGGGTCTCCGGCGCAGAGCACGCGGACCGACATGCCGCGAGCCTGCAGGATGCGGGCCGCCTCCAGCACCACGTACTCGCCGCCGCCCCGGAAATCCGGCGCGAACATCTCGTGGACGAGCAGGATCCGCAGGCTCGGCCCGGCCGCCACGAGCGGATCCCGGTCGCCGGCGCGATCGACGGGCGGGCGCTCGAGGACGTCCCGTGAGACGAGCATGTCGACCGTCACGCCGCCGGCTTCGCCTGGCGGAGATGGTCGCGATACCAGTCGATCGTCTCCCGAAGCCCGTCGCGGAGGCTCCACTGCGGCTGCCAGCCGAGCAGGCGCCGGGCCTTCGCCGCAGTCAGGTACTGGGCCGGGATCTCGGACTTCGCCTCGTTCAGGATCACCGGCGGCAGCGTCTCGAGGACGCCCATGAGGTCCAGGATCGTGCGCGTGATGTCGAGCACCGAGAGCGGCCGGTCCGAGCTCAGGTTGAACGCCTCGCCGTCGATCCCCGGACCCATGCGCTCCGCCAGCAGCAGATAGGCCCGTACGACGTCGCGGATGTAGATGTAGTCGCGGACCATCGTGCCGTCGCTGCGCAGCACCGGGCGCTCGCCCTGGAGCACGGAGCGGATCACGCTCGGCACGATGCGGTTCCAGTTCAGATCGCGGCCGCCGTAGAAGTTGCCGCAGCGCGTGATGCACACCGGCAGGCCGTAGGTCTCGAAATAGGTGCGCGCGATGAGGTCGGTGCAGCTCTTCGACACGTCGTAGGGATGGGACCCCTTGAGCGGCATCGTCTCGTCGTAGGGCAGCCGGTCGGCGATGCCGTAGGCCTTGTCCGAGGACGCGACGACCACGCGCTTGACCGTCTTCACCTGCCGACACGCCTCGAGCAGGTTCCAGGTCCCGCGGATGTTGGTCTCGAAGGTCGCCAGCGGATGGCGGTTGGCGATGCCGACGATCGGCTGCGCGCCGAGATGGAAGACGGTGTCGATCTCGTACTCGTTGATCGCCCGCAGCATGACCTCGTGGTCCTCGAGGCGCCCGGCGACCTGGTGCACGGGCTGGGTCGGAAGGCCCTGCGCGGCGATCATCGTCTTGTGGACGTCGCGCACCAGGCCGACGACGACCGCGCCGCGCCGGTTCAGCTCCTCGATCAGCCAGCCGCCGAGGCAGCCGGTCGCGCCGGTCACGAACACGGCGCGGCCGCGCCAGAAGTCGCCGGCACCCCCGGCCGAGGGCCCCGTCTCGATCTCCGTCATCGACATCTGGAGGGCGGCGTCAGGCAGCCGCGCGCAGCGGGCGCATCCAGGGCGGGCTTCCCTGCTCCATCAGCCGGTCGATCTCCTGCTGATCCTTGTACGTGTCCATCGACTTGAAGAAGCCCTTGTGGCGCAGCGCGTAGAGCATGCCCTTCGACTGCAGCACCGGGAACACCTCGCGCTCGAGATTGCCGCCCTGCCAGTCGCCGAAGATCGCCTTGTTCATCACGAAGAAGCCGGCATTGATCCACATGTTGTCGAGCGTCGGCTTCTCGCGGAACGCCGTGATCCGACCGTCGGAGTCGCAGTCGACGGTGCCGTACTGCGAGATCAGCGGCACCGTGGTGATCGTCGCATGGCCGCGATGGCCTTCATGGAAGGCGAGGAGCGCGCCGAGGTCGACGTCGCAGAGGCCGTCGGAATAGGTCGCGAAGAAGCGATCGCCGAGGCGGTCGCGGCAGTTGAAGATGCGGTCGCCGGTGTCGGAATCCACGCCGGTATCGACGAGATCGACCTCCCACTCGAAGCGCCGCCCCTCGAAGTAGTCCATGATGATCTCCTTGCGGTAGCCGAGCGACACGACGAACTTCGTGAAGCCCTGGCGCGCGAAGATCTCCATCACGCGGACGAGGATCGGGCGACCGCCCACCGGCATCATCGGCTTGGGCAGGTATTCGGTATAGGGATACGCCCGCGTGCCCCGCCCCCCGGCGAGAATCACCACCTTGATGTCTGACTGCTTGCTCATCTGATCGAACTCCTCGGCTGGCGGTTGCCCGGCGGGCGCACGCAACGTAGAGGCCGTCGCTTGCGAGCATCAACGTCACGTGCGGGTTACGGATCCGGCACTTCGGTGGTAACCGGCGACATCGGACGTCGTTAACGTCAACGGCCTTCGCGCCCCTGCGCCGGGGCGATGTCGCGGACACGCCGATTTCTGCACAATCGTGGCGCGCCGCCAACGGTCTTCCCGCAGAGCGGCGCCCCTCCCGCACCGGCGCGGTGCCCGTCGAACGGGCAAGCACCGCCGGACCGGCCGCGCTATACACTGCCCCGGCGAGATTCGGCGCGCGTCGCGCCCCTTCGGCGAGTCCCCCTGCATGAGCGATCACCTCGACGAGCTTGAGACCCGCGATCCCGAGCAGCGGGAGCGCCAGCAATTCGCGGCGCTGGCCGAGCAGATCGCGAACGCGAAGGTAAACGCCCCGGGCTTCGCCGCGGCGCTCGCGGGCGTCGATCCCGACGCGCTCGCGGACCGTGCAGCGCTCGCGCGTCTGCCCGTGCTGCGCAAGTCGGATCTCATGGCTCGCCAGGCCGAGGGGCCGGATTCGCACCGCCCGTTCGGCGGGCTCACCGCGGTGAAGACCGGGCGGCTGGCACGCATCTTCGTCTCGCCCGGCCCGATCTACGACCCGGAGGGGCGCGGCGAGGACTGGTGGCGCATGGCGCGCGCGCTCTATGCGGCCGGGTTCCGGCGCGGCGACATCATCCACAACTGCTTCAGCTACCACTTCACGCCGGCCGGCATGATGCTCGAATCCGGCGCGCACGAGATCGGCTGCGCCGTGATTCCCGCCGGCGTCGGCAACACCGAGCAGCAGGTCCGCACCATCGCCGACATCCGGCCGACCGGCTATGTCGGCACGCCGTCCTTCCTGCGGATCATCCTCGAGAAGGGCAAGGAGCTCGGCGGCGACCTCACCTCGATGAAGCGCGCACTCGTCTCCGGCGAGGCGCTGCCGCCCAGCCTGCGCGCCGAGCTCAAGGGCCACGGCATCGACGTGCGGCAATGCTACGCGACGGCCGATCTCGGCCTGATCGCCTACGAGTCGATTCCCGACGCCGGTCTGATCCTCGACGAATGGGTGATCGTCGAGATCGTCCGGCCCGGCACCGGCGATCCGGTCGCCGACGGCGAGGTCGGCGAGGTCGTCGTGACGACGCTCAATCCCGACTATCCACTGATCCGCTTCGCGACGGGCGACCTGTCGATGCTGCTGCCAGGCGTCAGCGCCTGCGGCCGCACCGCCCCGCGCCTGAAGGGCTGGATGGGACGCGCCGACCAGACGACGAAGGTGCGCGGCATGTTCGTGCATCCGAGCCAGGTCGCGGAGATCTGCCGGCGACATCCGGCCATCGCCAAGTGCCGCGTCGTCGTCGATCGCGACGGTGCCAACGACACCATGACGTTCCGCGTGGAGGTCGCCGCGGCCGACCGCGGCGCCGCGCTCGAGGCCGCGATCGGCGCGGCGATCCAATCGGTCGCGAAGCTGCGCGGCGACGTCGTCTTCGTCGACACCGGCTCGCTGCCGAACGACGGCAAGGTGATCGAGGACGTGCGCAAGCACGACTGAAGCGACATCGCGCATCTCCGCATTTCCGCCACGATCCGCCCGCAATGACGACGAATTCGAATCGCAGTTTCACGATCAGGGAACGGGCGACATCGCGCCTCCCGTCGTCCTGTCATCTCTCCCCCGTCGAGGCCCCCCGGACTCCATCCTCGACGGTAACTCGCGCGATGGCGGGCCGGCCGCGCAAGCGGCTGGCCCGCTCTTTCCTTGCCCCCGCCGTCCTTCTCCCCGCCGGCCTTCTCCCCGCCGGCCTTCTCCCCACCGTCCTTCCCCACGTCGCCTCCTCGCTCGCCCGTCTTCCGTGCGCCGCGCCACGCGCGGGTTCGCCCGGCCGATGAGCGCCCGGCTCGAGGCCCGATCGCTGACCTGCACCCGCGGCGGCCGGGTCGTCTTCCACGACGTGGCGCTGTCGCTGAACGCAGGCGAGGCCCTGTCGCTGCGCGGACCCAACGGCAGCGGCAAGTCGTCGCTGCTGCGCATGCTCGCCGGCCTGCTCGCGCCCAGCGCCGGCACGATCCGGTGGAACGGCCACGACATCGCCGAGGATCGCGAAAGCCATCGCGGCCGCGTGGGCTATCTCGGCATGCTCGACGCCCTCAAGCCCACGCTCAGCGTCTCGGAGAACGTCGCCTTCCATGCCGCCTTGCACGGGGGCGTCCCGGCGCGCGCCGAGCAGGCCGTGGCCGCCGTCGGCCTCGCGGCGCAGGCCGGGACGCCGGCCCGCCGGCTCAGCCAGGGCCAGCGCCGCCGCGCGGCGATCGCCCGCCTGCTCGTCCAGGACTCGCCGCTCTGGCTGCTCGACGAGCCGACCCTCGCGCTCGACCAGGACGGACTCGCGCGGCTCGGCCAGGCGATGCAGGCGCATCTGGCCGGCGGCGGTATCGCGATCATCGCGACCCATGTCGAGCTGCCGGCCGTGACGGCGGCAACGCTCACCCTCGGCGCCGGAGCCGCGCCGTGAACGCGATGCGCGCCCTGATCGGCCGCGACCTCCGTCTCGCGCTGCGCAGCCCGCAGGAGAGCCTGACGGTGCTCGCTTTTTTCGTGATGGCCGCCGTCCTCTTCCCCTTCGGCATCGGCCCCGAGCCGCAGCTGCTCGCGCGCGTCGCCAGCGGCGTGCTCTGGGTGATGGCCCTGCTCGCGGCGCTGCTTTCCTTCGAGCGGCTGTTCCAGCTCGACCACGAGGACGGCACGCTCGACCTGATCGTGCTCGCACCCGCGCCGCTCGAGCTGCTGGTGCTGTCGAAATGCCTCGCCCACTGGCTGACGACCGGGCTGCCCCTGATCGTCATCGCGCCGGTCGCCGCAATGATGCTGAACCTGCCGCCCGAGGGCCTACCGGTGCTTATGCTGAGCCTGCTGCTCGGCACGCCGACGCTCAGCCTGCTCGGGGCGATCGGCGCCGCCCTGGTCCTCGGCGCCCGGCGCGGCGGCGTGCTGCTGCCCCTGCTCGTCATGCCGCTCTACATCCCGATCCTCATTTTCGGGGTCTCGGCTGTGGAGGCGAGCATCGCCGACCTCTCCGCACGGCCGCACCTGCTGCTCCTCGCCGCCTTCCTGGCCGGCGCCGTCCCGCTCTCGGCGGTCGCCGCCGCCGCGGGCCTGCGCCAGGCCGTGGAATGACGGGCACGTGCTGCGGTTTGTCGCTGCGACGCGACTTGGACACGCCGGGGCCGGCGGGCTAAATCAACCCGATCCATGCAGCGCTTCGCCAATCCCCGACGATTCAAACGGCTTTCGGCCGCCCTCCTGCCGTGGACCGGCCTCGCCACGCTGGGCCTGTTCGCGGTCGGCGCGTGGCTCGCGCTGCTCGGCTCGCCGAAGGATTACCAGCAGAGCGACACCGTCCGGATCATGTACGTGCATGTCCCGGCCGCGTGGATGGCCATGTTCGTGTACGCCAACCTGGCGCTCGCCTCGGCCGTCGCACTGGTCTGGCGTCACCCGCTCGCCGAGGTTGCCGGCAAGGCGATGGCGCCGATCGGCGCGTGCTTCACCGCGATCTGCCTGGTCACCGGCTCGCTCTGGGGCAAGCCGATGTGGGGCGCCTGGTGGGTCTGGGATGCGCGCCTGACCTCGGTGCTCCTGCTCTTCTTCCTGTATCTGGGCTACATGGCGCTCGCGAACGCCTTCGACGACGAGGCTCGCGGCGCGCGCGCGGCGGCGATCCTCGCCATCGTCGGCGTGATCAACCTGCCGATCATCAAGTTCTCCGTCGACTGGTGGAACACGCTGCACCAGCCGGCCTCGGTCGGCCGCATGGGCGGCCCATCGATCCATCCGTCGATGCTCACGCCGCTGATGGTTATGGCCGTCGCCTACGGGATGTTCTTCGTGACGGTGCTGCTGTGGCGCATGGAGGCGGCCCTGATCGAGCGCCGCCTCGCCGCGCGGCGCCTGCTCGCCGAGATGAGCCCCGGCGCGGGGGCGCAGCGCGCATGAGCGAGTTCTTCGCCATGGGCGGCTACGCCTTCTTCGTCTGGTCGTCCTACGCGGTCGTCGTCGCCGGGCTCGGCACGCTCGCCGGCGCCAGCTGGCTCGCGCGCCGGCGGGCACTGGCCGCACTCGACGCCCAGGACGGCGATTCGCCGTGAGCCGCAAGCGCCGCCGTCTCTACGTCCTGCTCCTGTGCCTCATCGGCCTGGGCACCGCGACGGCACTGACGCTGGTCGCGTTCCAGGACCATCTCGTCTTCTTCTACACGCCGACCGACATCGCGACGAAGCCGGTGCCGCGCGACCGCAACCTGCGCATCGGCGGGCTGGTCGAGGTCGGCTCGGTCGAGCGCGCCGGCGACCGCCCCGAGATCCGGTTCCGCGTCACCGACCTGGAGAAGGCGGTTCCGGTGGTCTTCTCGGGCGTCGTTCCCGACCTCTTCCGCGAGGGACAGGGCGTCGTCGCGAACGGGCGGCTCGGCGCGGACGGCATCTTCCGCGCCAACGAGCTGCTGGCGCGCCACGACGAGAACTACATGCCGACCGAGGTCGCCGAGGCGCTCAAGCGCTCCGGCCGCTGGCAGGAAGCCGTCGGCAAGGGCAAGTAGGCGAGAGGCGCAAGCCCGGATGATCCCCGAACTCGGCCACGTCGCGCTGATGCTGGCGCTGGCGGCCTCGATCGCCCAGGCGATCCTGCCGCTGGTCGGTGCACAGCGCGGGGATCCGCGCCTGATGGCGGTGGCCGCGCCCGCGGCGCACGCGCAGTTCGCGATGGTCGCGCTGGCCTTCCTCTGCCTGACCTGGAGCTACGTGACGTCGGACTTTTCGGTCGTCAACGTCGCGCAGAACTCGCACACGCAGAAGCCGCTCCTCTACAAGATCACCGGCGTATGGGGAAACCACGAGGGCTCGCTGCTGCTCTGGGTCTTCATCCTCGCGGTCTTCGGCAGCGCGGTCGCCGCCTTCGGCGGCAACCTGCCGCTCGGCCTCAAGGCGCGCGCGCTCAGCATCCAGGCGATGATCGCGGTGGCCTTCCTCGCCTTCATGATCCTGACGTCGAACCCGTTCCTGCGCATCGATCCGGCGCCGATCGAGGGCCGCGACCTGAATCCGATCCTGCAGGACCCCGGCCTCGCCTTCCATCCGCCGTTCCTCTATCTCGGCTATGTCGGCTTCTCGATCGTGTTCTCCTTCGCCGTCGCGGCGCTCATCGAGGGCCGCGTCGACGCGGCCTGGGCGCGCTGGGTGCGGCCGTGGACGCTCGCGGCCTGGGCGTCGCTGACCCTCGGCATCGCGCTCGGCTCGTGGTGGGCCTATTACGAGCTCGGCTGGGGCGGCTGGTGGTACTGGGATCCGGTGGAGAACGCGAGCTTCATGCCCTGGCTCGTGGGCGCCGCGCTGCTGCACAGCGCCCTCGTCGCCGAGAAGCGCGACGCGCTCAAGACCTGGACGATCCTGCTCGCGATCCTCGCCTTCGCGCTGTCGCTGATCGGCACCTTCATCGTGCGCTCCGGCGTGATCACCTCGGTGCACTCCTTCGCCTCCGACCCCGCACGCGGCGTGTTCATCCTGGGCATCCTGGTGGTCGCGATCGGCGGCTCGCTCGCGCTCTACGCCTGGCGCGCGCCGCAGCTCCGGCCCGGCGGCGTGTTCGCGCCGGTGAGCCGCGAAGGCGCGCTGGTGCTCAACAACCTGCTGCTCGCCACGGCCTGCGCCACCGTGTTCATCGGCACGCTCTATCCGCTGTTCCACGAAGGCGTCACGGGCGGCAAGCTCTCGATCGGCGCGCCGTTCTTCAACGCGACCTTCGTGCCGCTGATGCTGCCGCTCATCGCGGCGATGGCGGTCGGGCCGCTGCTCGCCTGGAAGCGCGGCGACCTGCCCGGCGCGCTGCGCCGGCTCTGGTTCGCCGCGATCTGCGCCGCCGCGAGCGTCGCGGCGGCGCTCGCGCTCGGCGGCGAGGCGCCGGTCCTCGCCTATGCCGGCCTCGCCCTCGCCGCGATGTTGGCCGCCGGCGCCGCGATCGAGTTCGCCGAGCGCATCGGCGCGGCACGCCTGGGCTGGCGCGCGAGCCTGCATCGCGCCCGCAACCTGCCGCGCGCCGCCTGGGGCGCCACCATCGCGCATCTCGGCGTCGCGGTGTGCGTCGCTGGCATGGTCGTCTCGTCCGCATGGCAGGCGGAGGCGATCCGCCTGATGAAGCCTGGCGAGTCGCTCGACATCGCCGGCTGGCGGGTCACCTTCATGCGGACCGTGCTCGAGGAGGGGCCGAACTACACGGTCCGGCGCGGCTATTTCGAGGCGCGCAGCGGCGGCGGCCCGGCGATCGTCCTGTCGCCCGCGAAGCGCTACTACCCCTCCACCGGCATGATCACGACCGAGGCGGCCATCCGCACCTCCGGCTTCGCCGACCTCTACATCACCATCGCCGATCCGAGCGAGGGCAGCGCCCAGGGCGCGGGCCCGCGGTTCCTCTTCGAGGCGCCGGCCGACGCCGCCTGGGCGGTGCGCATCACGCACAACCCCCTGGTGCCGTGGATCTGGATCGGCGCCGGCATCATGGCATTCGGCGGGCTCGTCAGCCTCAGCGATCGGCGCCTCCGCGTCGGCGCGCCGGCGCGCGCAAAGCTGCCGAAGAACGCGGCCCCCGCCGAGTGAGCATGCGCCGCCTCCTCTACGCGCTGCCGTTGGTCGCGTTCGCGGCGATCGCCGCCTGGCTGCTGTTCGGCCTGGGGCGCGATGCCAACACCGTGCCGTCGGCGCTGATCGACAAGCCTGCGCCGGTCTTCAATCTCGCCGCCGTCGAGGGCCTCGCGCAGCCGGGGCTGGCGACCGACGACCTCAAGGGCAAGGTGGCGCTGGTCAACGTCTTCGCCTCGTGGTGCGCGCCGTGCCGCGTCGAGCATCCCGTGCTGATGCGCCTCGCGCGCGAGAAGCGCGTTGCCGTCTTCGGCATCAGCCACAAGGACAAGGCCGCGGACTCGCGCCGCTTCCTCGCCGAGCTCGGCAATCCCTATTCCGCCGTCGGTTGGGACAACGACGGCCGCGTGTCGCTCGAGTGGGGCGTCTACGGCGTGCCCGAGACCTTCGTCGTCGACCGCCAGGGCCGCATCCGCCATCGCCATGTCGGCGCGCTCACCGAGGACGCGCTCGCACGCACGGTCATGCCGCTGGTCGCCCGGCTGGAGCGGGAGTGATGCTGCGTCGCCTCGCCATCGTCGCGGCCGTGGCCTGGCCGGCGCTCGCCGGCGCGGTCCTCCCGCACGAACAGCTCGCCGATCCCGCGCTCGAGGCGCGGGCGCGCGCCTTGTCGAAGGAGCTGCGCTGCCAGGTCTGCCAGAACCAGTCGATCGACGATTCCTACGCCCCGCTCGCGGCCGATCTGCGCCGCCTCGTGCGCGAGCGGCTGGCGGCAGGAGACAGCGACGCGCAGATCCTCGCCTTCGTCACCTCGCGCTACGGCGACTACGTGCGGCTGACGCCGCCGATGCGGCTGGACACGATCCTGCTGTGGAGCGCACCCGCGCTGTGCCTGGTCGCCGGTGCGGTCGGCCTGCTGCTGTGGAGCCGCCGCCGCCCGCCGACGATCGGCACCCCGCTCGATGCCGAGGAGGAGCGCGCGCTCGCGGCCCTGCTCGCTCGCGACAAGCGGGAGCGCGACCCGGGATGATCTGGCTCGTCGCCCTGCCGCTCGCCGCCACGCTCGCCATCTGGCTGGCGCAGCCCATGCTGCGCGCGCGGCGCGATGCGATCCCGCGGCGCAGCTACGACCTCGCGGTCTATCGCGACCAGCTCGAGGAGCTCGAGCGCGACGTCGCGCGCGGCCTGATCGGCGCCGCCGAGGCGGCGGCGGCGAAGGCCGAGATCGCACGCCGCATGCTCGCGCTCGATCGCGAGAAGGCCGAGGCGGCGCCGGCGCCGAGCGCGCGACCGTGGCTCGCGGTGGCGCTCGCGGCAGCGCTGCCGCTGGCCGGCATCCTGGCCTATGCGGGCATCGGCCGTCCGGGCCTTCCCGCGCAACCCGCCGCCAGCCGGCCGCAGGACCCGACCGCGGCGATGTCGCCCGAGCAGCGCGACGAGATGATCCGCGGCATGGTCGCCTCGCTCGCCGCACGGCTCGAGCAGAACCCCGACGACCTGCAGGGCTGGCGCCGGCTGGCGAGGTCCTATCGCGTGCTCGGAGATGTCGAAGCGGCGCGCCGCGCCGCGGAGCGCGCCGTGCGCCTCGCGCCGGACGACATCGACGTCCTCGGCGAGTTCGCCGAGCTGAACGCCCCGACGAGCACCGAGGAGCCGATGTCGGCGGTGTTCATCGCGACGCTCGAGCGACTGCAGGCGATCAAGCCCGATCACGTCCAGGCGCTGTTCTTCCTCGGGCTCAATGCCATGCGCACCGGCGACATCGAGGCGGCGCGCACCTACTGGGAGCGCGTGCTGAAGGCGCTGCCCGCCGACGCGCCCATCGCCGCCGAGCTGCGCCAGCGCATCGACGCGCTGCGCAAGCCCCGCTGACGCCTCGGATCAGCCGCGGCCCTTGCCGCCGCCGCCGCCCGCGGCGCCGCCCGCCGGCCCGCCGCCGTCCGGTCCGCCGCCCGGAACATCGTCGAGGCCGGGATCGCCGATGCCGCGACCGAGGCGCGGCCGCCGCTGCACGACGATCGCCGCGCCGCCGCGCGCGATCGCCTGTTCGTCCGCGTTGACGATCGTGTTGCGTCCCATCGCGACCGCGCCGCTCAGCACGGTGACGATGGTCGAGCCGTCGGGATGCACGTCGACGATGAAGTCGGTTCCGCGCAGGCCGATCGTCGCTGCCGGCGTGCGCAGGCTGTAGTCGCGCTTGTCCATCCTGCCGCTGATGAAGCGGAACGCGCCGACGCCGAGATCGAGCGACATCTCGCCCCGGCCGCGCGCCGGATCGAAGACGAAGCGGTCCAGCATTGCCCGGCTCTGCGAGCCCAGCCGGAACGACGTGCCGTCGGCGAAGACGAGATGCACGGCGCCGTCGCGCGGAGTCTCGATCAGCTCGTCCTCGACCACCGCGGTCCGCACGAAGAGGTCGCGGGTGCGGCGCTGCGGCGGCGTGCCGTAGCCCCAGACGACGACTCGCTCGACGGTGCCGATGCTGCCCGAGGTCGCCGCGGAGTCCAGGCGGCCGCGGCCGGGGATGCTCTGCGCCACGGCCGGCATCGCGGGCACGAGCAGCGCCGAGCCCAACACGCCGCCGGTGAAGAGACGGCGCGACAGGCCGAGACGCGCCGAGTCGCATCCGTGGGCTTGGGCGTCCGATCGGGCGGCGCGGCCGATTGCCGGCAGCCAGGGCTCCGTCGCGTCGATGCGTGACGGGGCGCGGCGCGAGCCGTCGAAAGAGTCGGGGCGGGTCGTCGTCATCGCTCAACACTCCCGTTTCGCGCATCACTCTCGCGCGCGGCGTCGCAGAGGTCAGTGACGCCGTTCACTGCGACGGCGACCACCGGCGCATCCGATCCTGGCGCGTCGGCGGCGCGGCACAACCGAACGTGTGGCGGCAGGCCCGCGAATTCGGTGGTACGTCGCGCGCCGTGGTTAAGGCCGCGACGACTCCGGCCGATTCGCTGCAAAATGGCCGCCAGGCGCCGTCCGGCGCCGACGCCGCCGGGGTCCTCCCGGCCGGCCGACAAACCCGACCGAGACCGAGAGAGCCCATGCCGCCGCATCCGCTGCCGTCCAAGACCGATGCCCTGACCCGCCGTTACGGCCCCGAGGCCGTGCCCGCGGCCGGTCCCTGGAACGACGTCGTCGCCCATCTGCTCGATCACCGCTCGGTGCGCGGCTACCGCAGCGATCCGTTGCCCGCCGGTACGCTCGAGACGCTGGTCGCCGCCGCGCAGTCCGCCGCCACCAGCTCCAACATGCAGACCTGGTCGGTGGTCGCCGTGACCGATCCGGCACTCAAGGCGGCCTTCGCCCAGATCGCGGCCAAGCAGAAGCACATCGAGCAGTGCCCGCTCTTCCTCGTCTGGGTCGCCGACCTGTCTCGCGCCGAGCGCCTGGGCAAGGCCGAGGGCACGCCCCTGGAGGCGCTCCCCTATCTCGAAACCTTCCTCGTCGCCTCGATCGATGCCGCGCTCGCCGCCCAGAACGCCGTCGTCGCCGCCGAATCGTTCGGCCTGTCGACGGTGTATATCGGCGCACTACGCAACGACGTCGAGGCGGTCGCCCGGCATCTCGCCCTGCCGCCGGGCTCGTTCGGCGTGTTCGGCCTGTGCGTCGGCTATGCCGATCCGGCGGCGGTCAGCGAGGTCAAGCCGCGCCTGCCGCAGGCTGCGATCCTCCACCACGATCGCTACGCGCCGCGCGATGAAACCGTGCATCGAGCGGTCTACGACCGCGCGCTGAGCGAGTTCTCGCGCCGGCACGAGATGGCGCAGTACAGCTGGACCGAACGCGTCATCACGCGGCTGGGCAAGGCGGCGTCGCTCCAGGGTCGCGACCGGCTGCGCGGCGCGCTCGCGGCCCTCGGGCTTCCCTTGCGCTGAACAGGAGCCCTGCGTTCAACTGACGGCCTTACGATCATCCGGGAGGGAGTCATGCCAGCGAAACGGAAGAAGACACCGCGCGTCGAAGCGCTCGCGTTCAAGAGCGGCCTGCGCTGCGAGCGCATCACCCTCAAGCCGGGCGAGCGCACCGGCTATCACGCGCATTTCCGGGGCATGCCCTACAAGCTGATCGCCTGCACCAAGGTGCGCAGCGTGCGGCTCGACAAGGACGGCAAGTTCATCGAGATCCTGCGCATGGAGCCGGGCGAGACGCTCGACCGTCCGGCGGGCTTCGCCCACGACCTCGTCAATGCCGCCGACCACGACGTCGTCATGATGAAGGTCTACGACGACCACGGCGGCCGCGGCGGCAGCCGCAAGTAGGCGCGTCCCGGGCGGCCGCCGCCGGCGCCGTCAGGCGCTTCGGGCCAGGCGATGGACCGCGCCGGTCCGCTGCGCGCCGGGCCCGGTCGTCAGCCACGCTTCGAGCGCGGTGCGCGCCATCGGCCGGGCGAACAGGAATCCCTGGGCGGCGTCGCAATCGAGCGTGCGCAGATGCGCGGCCTGCTGCTCGGTCTCGACGCCCTCGGCGATCACCTCGAGGCCGAGGCCGCGAGCCAGCGACATCGTCGCGCGCACGATCTCGGCGGCGCGGTCGTCGACGCCGAGCCGCTGCACGAAGGTCTTGTCCAGCTTCACGGCGTCGAGCGGCAGGCGCAGCAGCTGCGACAGGCCGGAGGTGCCGGTGCCGAAATCGTCCAGCATCAGCTTGGCGCCGCGGCCGCGCAGCGCGGCGAGGTGCTCGAGGGTCCGGTCGCTGACGCGATCGAGCAGCACTTCCTCGGTGATCTCGATCTCGATGGCGTCGAGCGACAGGCCCGCCGCTTGAACCTGGGCCTCGATCTCGAGGGCGATGTCGGGGCGCATGACCTCGCCGGCCGACAGGTTCAGCGCGACGCGCGCGCCGGTCAGCCCCCTGGCGCGCAGGTCCGCGAGGATCCGTAGCGCGTCGTCGCGTACGGCGGCGCCGAGACGGGCGGTCCGCTCGGGCCCGATCACGGGCAGGAACTCGCCCGGCGAGATCTGGCCGAGCGTCGGGTGGCTCCATCGCGCCAGGGCCTCGAAGGACAGCACCTCGATGCCCGCCTCCGGATCGACGCGCAGCGAGATGATGGGTTGCAGATGCGCCGAGATCCCCGTGATCCCCGTCTCGGTGCACGACGCGTCGAATGCGCCGATGATCGCGGCCGCGCGCGTGATCCGGTCGGCATCGCCGCGGCTCGCGTGGCCGATCGTGCCGCGGCTCTCGCGCTTGGCCCGGATCAGCGCCTCGTCGGCGGCGCGCAGGATCACTTCGGGCGTGTCGGCGTCGAGCGGCGCCACCGCCACGCCGAGCGTCGCGCCGAGCCGCAGCGTGCGGTCGCCGTGGATCACGGGGCGGTGGAGCGAATCGCGCATGCGGTCGGCGACGATGCGTGCCGTCGCCACGTCACCGACGCCCATCAGGAACACCGTGAACTCGTCGCCACCGATTCGCCCGACGATGTCGCCGGGCCGGACGCATTCGATCAGACGCGCCGCCACGGCCCGCAGCAGCGCGTCGCCGGCGGCGTGGCCCGCGGCGTCGTTGACCTCCTTGAAGTGGTCGAGATCGACCACGATCACGGCGACGGGCGTCCCCCTGGTGAGGGCCTCGCCCAACGCGGTCGTGATCGCGCGCCGGTTCATGAGGCCGGTCAGCGGATCGATGGACGCCTCGCGGCTCAGCGTACGCGCGAGCTGGCCGACCTGACGCGACAGCGGCCAGAAGATGAACAGCGCCTCGAGCGCCAGCAGGCCGAGCGCGAAGCCGATCGCGGTATGGTGCACGCTGCGGGCATAGGCGACGCGGCCGCGGGAGGCCGCCTCGTGCAGGCCGACCGCCATCTGCAGCGCATCGGGCAGGAATCCGAGCGCCTGGGCACGCAGCGCGGCGACCTCCTCCTCCGACGGCCCCGCATTGTCGCGCGCCGCGGCCAGGATCGTGCGCATCCGCGCGATGAAGTCGGTCATGGTCCGGTCGAGCGCGCCGGGTCCGGCGAAATAGTGGAAGTGGAGCGACGACGTCTCGCGGGCCGGCGCGTCCGGCCCCGAGACCAGGGACGCATGCGACGTCTCGAGCCGGCGGACCGCGTCGTCGATCCCCTCGATGGCATCCAGGCGCGACGTTCGGTTGCGCGGATGCACGAGGTCGGCGAGCAGCGCGGCAATGCGCTCCGACAGCACGCGCTGGGCGCCGGCGCGGTTGATCACCATGGCGTCCTCGGACTGGCGCTCGACGAGGGCGGAGAGGAACCAGCCGGCGCCGATCGTCAAAGCGGCGATCAGCGACAAGGCGATGACGTAGCCGCGCGCGAGCCGGCGCTGCGTCGCGAGGACAAGGTCCGGACGCACGCGGGGCGGCCGAGCCGCTGGTATCGGCGCGGTCGGCAGGGACGTCATGCCAGGTCTCCATCCGTCGATGCGGCGCGTCCCGGCGCGGGAAAGTCGCCGGCCACGCAAGACGACTGCGGTCGCGCGAAGCGCGATGCGTCGCGTGGTTCGAAAGCAAGCGTTACCTGGAAAAACTGAACAAAACGGAAAACCTGACCGGTTTTCGATCGAACTGCCCGATCCGGCGCCAGGCCGGCGCGAGCCTTGTCGGCGGGCGGTGCCGCCGCGGCGGCCCTCAGTCCGCCGCCGTCAGGCCTGCGATCGGCCGCCGACGCTCGATCGGCAGCGGCAGGATGCCGAGCTCACGATAGGCGTCCGCCGCCGCTGCCGCCTCCCGCTCCGCCGCCGCGACGCGACCCAGCGCGCGATAGGCCTCGGCCAGAGCCGCTCGGCACGCCGCCGCGAGAGGCCGCATGCCGCAACGCCGTGCCAGCGCGAGGCCGCGCAGCAGCGCCATGGCGGCGCGCGTCGGCGGCGCCTCGCGATCGTCGAGCAGCGCCTGCCCGCGGAACCAGCAGGCATAGGCCTCCGAGCCCGCCTCGCGCTGCTGCCGCGCGAACCGGATCGCCTCGTCGAGCGCGGCGATCGCGCCGGCCGGGTCGCCGTTGCGGCGACGCGTCTCGCCGAGCAGGGCCATGCGCAGCGGCTGCTGCGACATCAGGCCCATGGCGTCGGCGCGACGCACGGACTCCTCGACCAGCGATGCGGCCTCGGCGAGGTTCCCCTGCAGCAGCCGCGCCCAGCCCAGGAAGCCGATGACGACCGTCTCCATCGTGCGGTTGCTGAGTCCGCGGAAAAGCGTGCCCGCCTCTTCGAGATGGCGCGTCGCGGCCGCCGCGTCGACGGCGACGAGACCGCAATAGCCGAGCGCGAGATTTGCCATCGCGCGGCCGAACGCGAGTTCGATCTCCTCCGACACCCGCAGCGCCTCCTCGCCGCGGGCGCGCGCCGCAGCGAAGGCGCCGGTCTCCGCCAGCGAGCGCGTCACGTAGCTGCCGGCGAGCACGATCAGCGGCGCATTGAGCCCGAAGCGCTCGTGGCGCTGGTCCGGCCGCAGGTCGTTCAGCAGCGCCTCCAGCCGCGCGTTGGCCTCGGGGAAGCGCCCGAGATCCTTCATGATCAATGCGGCGTGGTAGCGCGCCGGCACCACGAGCAGCGCGTCGTCGAGGCTCTCGGCGTGGTGCCGCGCGAGCTCGGCATGCTGCAGCGCGCGCGGCGCGTCGCCGGTCATCCAATACGCATGGCTGAGCGAGGAGGCGAGCCTGGCCATGCGGCGCCGGTCGCCGAGCTCGGCGGCGACGCGCTCCGCCACCGAGAGGTAGGTCAGGATCTTGCCGATCTCGCCGATGAGCAGCAGCGAGTTGCGCAGATCGATGCAGAGATCGATGCGCAGCTCGCTGGCCGATCGCCCGCCCGGGGCCGAGGACAGCGCCTCGAGCGCCTGCTCGTAGAGCCTGCTCGCCTCCACGTTCGCCGAGCGGCCGTAGGCGTTGGCCGCCGCCTGGCGCAGATAGCGCGCGCACGGCTCCCACATCTCGCCGAGCCGGGCATGCTCGGCCAGGATCGCCGCGAACTCGCTGAGGCGGCCCGCGTGATGCGTCTCCAGAGTCGACAGCGCGCGCCGATGCAGCTCGCGCCGCCGGCTCTTCAGCAGGCCGCCATAGGCGACCTCGTGGACGAGCGGGTGGCGGAAGGAGAGCTCGCGCTGGCCGCGCCCGGGCATGCGCACCAGGAACCCGGACCCGACAAGGCGCTCGATCGCGAGATCGAGCGCCTGCGCGTCGACATCCGCGATCCCGCGCAGCGCCTCGATCAGGAACGACGCGCCGGCGACCGCCGCCGACTGCAGCAGCGATTTGTCCTGCGGCGCCAGCAGATCGACGCGACCCGCCAGGATCGACTGGATCGTCTGCGGCATGCGCACGCCGTCGAGCTGCTCGACCAGTGCGAGTCGTCCGTCCTGGCGCGCGATCACGCCGCGATCGATCAGGGTGTGGACGGTCTCTTCGATGAACAGCGGATTGCCCGAGGTGCGCGCGAGCACCAGGTCGCGCAGGCCGTCGAGCTCGGCGGCGCCCTCGAGGAGGTCGTCGAGCAGCGCGCGCGCCGCACCTTGCGCAAGCGGCTCGAGGGCGATCTCGTGGGCATGCGCATGGCGGCGCCAGCGGTTGCGGTATTCCGGGCGGTAGTTGACGAGCGCGAGAATGCGGCTGCGCGGCAGCTGCTGAACGAGACGGTCGAGGATCGACTCGGATTCGGGATCGATCCAGTGCAGGTCCTCGATCACCACGACGACGCGGCGGCGCTGCGCGAGCGGCACCAGGATCGACACGAGCACGTTCTCGACCGCACGCTGCCGGGTCCCGGCATCGGCGGCCAGCCAGGCGGGATCGCGCACCGGCATGCCGAGCAGCGACAGCACCGCGCCGGCCACGAAGGCGCCGTCGCGCTGCGTACTCGTCGCCGCGGCCACCATCGCCGCGATCTCCTCGCGCGACTGCGCGTCGCTGATCGAGAAATGCGTGCGCAGCAGCTGCACGACGGGCGCCAGCCCGGCCGCGGCACCCTGCTGCGGGCATTCGGCGGAGACGACGATGGCGCCCTCGTCGCCCGCCTTGCGGCAGAACTCGTGGATCAGGCGCGACTTGCCGCTGCCGGGCTCGCCGCTGACCGACCACAGCTCGCCGCCGTGGTCGACGACGCGCTGGCCGGCCGCGGCGAGCGCCTGGCTTTCGCGCGTCCGCCCGACGAAGCGCGTCAGACCGCGCCGCTTCGAGACCTCGAAGCGCGACACCGTGCCGAAGCCGACGGGCTCGAACACCTCGACCGGCTCGCTGAGCCCCTTGATCGGCACGTGTCCGAGCGAGCGAACGGACAGGAAGCCGCGCACCTCGCGCGCGGTGTCGGCCGAGATCCGCACCGCACCCGCCGGCGCCAGGGTCTGCATGCGCGCCGCGAGATGCACCGTGCGGCCCACGGCGTCGTATTCGGTGTGGAAATCCGTCGTCACGCTGCGGACGACGACCTCGCCGGTGTCGATGCCGACATGCATGCGGATCTCGGCGCCGTCGGCCCCGGCGACCCGGTCGCTCAGCGCCTGTACGCTCTTCAGCACGTCGAAGGCGGCGCGGCAGGCGTGCACCGCGTGGTGCTCGAGCGCGCTCGGCGCGCCGAACAGCGCCAGCACGCCGTCGCCCATCACGCGGTTCACGGTGCCGCGATGACGATGGATCGCCGCCGTGATGGTCTCGACGACGAGGTCGAAGATCGTCCGGGCCTCCTCCGGATCGCGATCGCGGATCAGCTCGAGCGACCCGGAGACGTCCGCGAACATCACGGTCACGTGGCGCCGTTCCCCTTCGGCCACCGTCGCGAGCGGCGGAACGGCGCCTTGCGTCGTCGGCCCGCCGGCCTCGAGGCGCGTGCCGCAGCTCGAGCAGAAGCGGAAATGCGCGAGCTGCGGCGCACCGCAGGACGAGCAGAAGACCTGCAGGCGCGTGCCGCACGCCTTGCAGGAGTTGGCATGGGGAGAATTGCCGACGCCGCAATTCGGACACTGCATGGTCCGCGACGCTAACACGTACATCAGTCGATCGAGAGTCCACTTTGCCGCAATGCGGCAGTGGCTCGCGCCGCGCTCGCGCCACCCGCCGTCGGCCAGATGCACGATGCCGGCGATTTCACGCGCCGTTGCGGTCGCATTCACGGCCGGCTGACGCACGCCCGCGAAGGTGACCCCCGTCGACGAAGGCCCACAGGCCCGATCGATGGAGGGACCGATGCGGAGCGAGACGCGAGATGCGCGATGGACGGCACGACGCCGTCCGAGGACCAGCGAGCGCCATCGCCCGATTCGCGCCGTCGCCGCGCTCCGGCGTCACCGGGGCATCGACACCCGCTCGGCCCGACGACCGCCGCCCCGGCTGCGGCGATTGATGCCCCTCAATGATCGGCCGCTGTGAGGCGAGAGCGGACGGCCGTGTCTTCCGGAAATCCCCTATCCCCATAGCTCCGCGGAGAAACCTGAATGCTGGCGAGAAACCGAGACCATCGACATGCGGCCGCCATCCATGGCCGCCGCGGCCCGCTTCCGACGGCGCCTCGAGCGAAGGGGAGGCGCGAATGATCGGCTCCTGCCCGCATCCCCTGCTCGCGGCGCTCGACAGCTGCGGCACCCCGGCCTTTCCGATCGAGCTGGCGCGCACCCTGCGCGAGGCGACCGGCGCCGACGCGATCGCGATCACCGAATTCGGCTTCCGGCCCAGCTGGGCAGCGACGCTGGTGGAGATCAGCCGCGACCCGCTGCTGCTCGGCACGGAGCGGCTGCAGCTGTCGCTCCTCGCGGAGCCCGTCTTCGCGCCCGGCGATTCCGACCGTGCGATCTGGAGTCGCGAACGCGAGCTCGCCGATCCGAAGGATCCGGGCGCCGAGCGGCGCCAGGTCCTCCACGCGGTCAACACGACGCTGACGAGCGGTCCGGCCGGCTGCGTCGTGGCGACGATCGTCCACGTGCTGACGGTCGGGACCGCGGCGATCCAGTCGCGCGCCCGGCTCGACACGCTGACACCGGTCCTCGGCACGCTGTGGCAGATGCACCTGCGCGCCGTGAACCTGACGACGGAGCGCGACGCGCTGTTCGAGGCGCTGGGCCAGCGCGGCGTCGGCGCGATCACGCTCGATCGTCGCGGCGCACCGATCTCAGTCAACCGCCGCGCGGCGGAGATGATGGGCGCGAGCGGGCTCCTGGCGCTGTCCCCCGCCCGGCTGACGGCGACAAGTGCCACCGACGCGACGCGGCTGCGCGAGGCCCTCGCGCGCGCGATCGCCGATCTCGACCAGGGGAAGCGCCCAGGCCCGCAGTCGCTCACCCTCGTCGGCGAGGCCGGCGATTCCGAGGCGCGCGGCGCCGCGCTCGGCCTGCAGGTCCATGCGATCGCGACGGGATTGCCGCAGGAAGGTGCTCGCGCTCCTGCCGTCGTCGTGCTGCTCCAGGACCTCCATCGCGACATCCGCCCCGACGTGCGCGCGAATGCCAGCCGCTTCGCCCTCACCCCCGTCGAGATCGAGCTCGCCTGCCATCTGGCGGATGGACGCCAGCTCGATGCGGCGGCAAAGCATCAGCGCATCAGCATCCACACGGCGCGGAAGTATCTGCAGCAGATCTTCGCGAAGACCGGCGCAAGCCGGCAGGCCGAGCTGGTGCGGCTGCTGGTGAGCGGCACGATCGCGCGGCCCGGTGCAGCGCCGGCGCGAATGCCGCTGCGAAGGATCGCCGCCGGTGCTCTCGCGGGCCCGTTCCCGGTCCAGCGCAGCTCGGTCGGATAGCGGGCGCGCCGTCGGGACGACGACAGGAGGGGAAGGACGATGAAGTGGCTCAGACGGCCGAAGACGTCGACGGCGGCCCCCGACATGGTGCGGCTGGTCGCCACGGCGCTGGCGCTGCAGCAGTTTTCCAAGACCGTGGGCGATGGCGGCGATCCCCCGGCCATGCCCGACATCCGTCCGAGCGACGAGAACCACGCGCATGCGCGGTCGCTGCTCTACGACTTCGCGATGGAGCACTTCTCGACCCAGGTCGAGGTCCTCCGGCGCGAGGCGGTGATCGAGCATCTCGCCAACGACTCCCGCGACCGCCTCGCCTTCACGCGCCTCGCGGCGATCGGCGCCGTCGGCACGCTCGCCGCGCTCGGGGCCAATGCGGCGGGCACCGCGCTCGCGCGGCACTTCGGCGTCGATCTCGAGGCGATGATCGGCGCGTTGCGCCCGCTCGCCGCGGCGCTGCGCGCGACCACGGGGGCATGAGGCCATGCGCGCGCCCCCGTCGTCCACGCGGCGCAGCAGCCGGCTGACGCTCGCGCTGCAGGCGACCCGCCACGCCTTCGCCTTCGTCGCCGTATTCAGCGCGGCCATCAACGTGCTGTTGCTGACCGTGCCGCTCTACATGATGCAGATGTTCGATCGCGTGATCGCGAGCCGCAGCTACGAGACGCTGATCTTCCTGACCCTGATCGCCGCCGGCGCGACGCTTCTGCTGGCGCTGCTCGAGTACCTGCGTTCGCGCCTGCTGAGCCGGGTCGTCGGCTATCTCGACCGCTTCCTCGCCAGCGAGGCGTTCGAGCGCTCGGTGACCGGCGCCCTTCGCGGGCGCGCGTACACGAGCGAAAGCCTGCGCGACCTCGCGACGCTGCGCGGATTCCTCGGCAGCACGGGCATCGCGGCGATCTGCGATGCACCCTGGGCGATCGTCTACCTCGCGGTCGTCTTCCTGATCCATCCGGGGCTCGGCGGAATCGCCGCGGGCGGCGCGGTGATCCTGCTCGTGATCGCGCTGTCGACGGAATTCCTGACGCGAGGCCCGCTGCGCGAGGCGAGCGTCGCCCAGATGCGGGCGATGCGGCGCGTCGAGGCCGCGGGGCGCAATGCCGAGGCGATCACCGCAATGGGCATGATGCCGGAGCTCGCCCGCATCTGGGCCGGGGAGAATCGCGAGGCGACCGCCCACCACGAGCGTGCAGCCGCCCGCTCGAACGCGCTGCTCGCGACGACGAAGCTCGTTCGGCTGCTCCTCCAGCTGGGTTTCCTCGGCGCCGCAGGCTGGCTCGTGGTCCAGCAGGAGCTCACCGCCGGCGCGATGGTCGCGGGCTCGCTCGTCTTCGGCAGGGCGCTGGCGCCGGTCGAGCAGGCGCTCGCCTCGTGGCGCGGCTTCATCATGGCGCGCACCGCGCACGAGCGGCTCAAGCTCTTCTTCGCCGAGGGCGCCGGGGCCGCCGAGGCGATGCCGCTGCCGCCGCCCAAGGGGCGCCTGCAGGTCGAGCGCCTCTCCTTCGCGCTGCCGGGAAGCGACCGGCTCGTGCTCAAGGGCGTCAGCTTCGACCTCGGTCCCGGCCAGGCGCTGGCGATCATCGGACCGTCGGGCGCCGGCAAGTCGACGCTCGCGCGGCTCCTTGTCGGCCTGCTCAAGCCGACCGCCGGGCATGTCCGGCTCGACTCCGCCGACGTCTGGCTGTGGAACCGCACCGAGCTCGGTCGCTGGATCGGGTTCGTGCCGCAGGACGTCGAGCTGTTCGCCGGCACCATCGCGCAGAACATCGCGCGCATGGCGGACGCCGACGCCAAGGAGGTCGTGCGCGCCGCCGAGATCGCCGACCTTCACGATCTGATCCTTCGCCTGCCGCGCGGCTACGACACCGAGATCGGCGACGGCGGCACGATGCTCTCCGGCGGCCAGCGCCAGCGCATCGCTCTGGCGCGCGCGATTTATGGCCGCCCGCGCTTCCTCGTGCTCGACGAGCCGAACTCCAATCTCGATCGCGAGGGCGAGGAGGCGCTCGCGGGCGCCATCGGCCGGCTCAAGGCCGAGGGCTGCGCGATCGTCATCGTCACCCACCGCCAGAACCTGCTCGTCGCGGTCGACAAGCTGGTCGTGCTGCGCGACGGCGTCGTGATGCTGGCCGGCGAGCGTGCCGCGGTGCTCGAGCGGCTGCAGAAATCGGACGGGCCGCGGCGGATCCAGGACGATCCCGCCGTCGCCCCGCGCCGCCCGGCGCTTGCCGGCTGACCCCGCGGGACGCGCGATCATGAGCAGCCTCGCCCTCGAGCCGCCGGTCGACCGCGGACCGCGTCCGGATCCCGGCGCGACGGGTCCCGTGGACCTGCCGAATCTCTGGCTGCACCCGCTGCTCGGGCTTCTCGCGATCGCCGTCTTCCTCGGCGGATTCCTGCTGTGGGCGGGCACGGCGCCCCTCGCCTCCTCGGCGCCGGCCACCGGCGTGGTCAAGACGCCCGGCAACCGCCGCACGATCCAGAACCTCGAGGGCGGCGTGATCCGCGAGATCCTCGTCCAGGAGGGCACGATCGTCGTCGCGGGCCAGGCGCTGATGCGGCTCCACGACGAGCAGAGCAGCGCGCTGATCGAGATGCTCGGCGCGAGTCTCGATTCCGCGCGCGCCCTGCGCGCCCGGCTCGACGCGGAGGCGAACGGCCGTGCGACGATCGCGTTGCCGCGCGAGCTCGTCGAGCGCGCAGCCCAGCCGCGGATCGCGGAGATCATCGCGAGCCAGCGCGCCATCTTCGAGCAGCGCGGCCGCACGATCGCGAACCAGGTCGCGATCCTCGAGCAGCGAATCCGCCAGTCGGAGGCGGAGATCACCTCCTACGAGGCCCAGGTCCATTCCTTCGGCGTGCAGCTCCGGATCCTGCGCGAGGAGGAGCAGACGGTGAAGGAGCTCGTCCGGCAGGGCTACGAGAAGAAGCCGCGGCTGCTCGCGCTTCAACGCCAGATCGCGGCGCTGGACGGGAACCGCGAGCAGCAGCTGGGCCTGATCGCGCGCGCGCGCCAGGCGATCAGCGAGAGCGAGCTTCAGGCGCGCCAGATCGTCGGGGCGATGCAGCGCGACGCGACGATCGAGCTGCGCGACGCCGATGCGCGCATCGTCGAGGCCGAGGAGCGGATGCGCAGCGCGCTCGACATCCAGATCCGCCGCGACATCCTCGCGCCGAACGCCGGCATGGTGATGAACCTGAAGTTCACCACCATCGGCGGCGTGGTGCGTCCGGGCGAGCCGATCCTCGAGATCGTGCCGACCGAGGAGAAGCTCTTCATCGAGGCGAATGTCGACGCCCAGCATCACGGCAACATCAAGCTCGGCGGCCGCGCCGAGATCCTGCTGACCTCGTTCAAGCTGCGCAACGCGCCGCCGCTCCACGGCCGCGTCGTGCACGTCTCCGCCGACGCGACGCCGGGCGCGGCGCCGGGGCGCAACTTCTACCGCGCGCATGTCGAGTTCGATGCGGAGAGCCTGCAGCGGTTCCAGGCGCGCATGGGCATGAGCGTGGCGTCCGGCATGCCGGCCGAGGTGCTGATCCACATCGGCGACCACACCTTCCTCGAATACCTGGTCGAGCCGCTGTTGCGCGCCTGGCGCCGCGCCTTCACGGAGGCCTGAGATGACCGCGCGCCCCATCGGCAGCGGACGACCGCGTGCGCTGCTCGCCTGGGAGCTGGGCGACGGATTCGGGCATGTCGGACGGCTGCTGGCGCTCGCCGAGCGCCTCGAGCAGGAGGGCTTCGCCCCCGTCTTCGCGCTGCGCGATCCGATCGAGGCGCGACGCCGGCTCGGGGCCCGTCGCGACCCCGTGCTGCAGGCGCCACTGGCGATGACGCGCCGCTTGCGCGACGGCAAGTTCTACGCGCGCAGCTTCGCCGACATCCTCGGGCTGATCGGCTACGACGACGCGGAGCGCCTGGGCGCGATGGTCGAGTCCTGGCGCGCCCTCGTCGCGCTGGTCGATCCGGCGATCGTCGTCGGGGATTTCAGCCCGACCCTCGCCCTCGCAACGGCCGGCACCGAGGTCCCGCTGCTCCAGGTCGGCAGCGGCTTCGCCCTGCCGCCGGCTCAGCTGGACCACTTCCCGATCATCAACCCCGCCGGAACGCCGATCGCGACGGATCGCGATCTGCTCGATGCGGCGCGACGCGTGCTCGCGCCGGTGGTCCACCGCGGCGGCCTGCCCGCGCTGATCGCCGGCCAGCGGCAATGCGCCTGCACCTGGCCGATCTTCGACCCCTATCGCGCCCGGCGCGCACCCGCAGCACTCGGCCCGCTCGGCCCGACGCCGCCGCAGCGCCCGACACCGGCGATTCCGCGGTGGTTCGCCTATCTCGCCGCCGACGCGCCGAACGTCGCCGGCGTGATCGACGGGTTGCTGGCCTCGCGCCATCCCGGTGCGGCGGTGATCCGGCAGGCCGATGCGCGGCTCGCAGAGCGCTTCGAGCGCGCCGGCAAGACGCTTCATCGCCAGCTGCCGAGACTCGTCGACATGCTCGCCGACGCCTCGCTCGTCATCCATCACGGCGGAATCAGCACCGCCGAAACGGCGCTCGCGATGGGCGTGCCGCAGCTGATCGCCTCGCGTCATCTCGAGCAGCACCTCACCGGCCGGGCGGTTGCCGCGACCGGGATCGGACGGGCGCTGCCGGTGCGAAGCCCCGCCGCGACCATCACCGACGCCGTGGACACGCTGCTCGAGGATCGGGCCGTGGCGGCGCGCGCGGCGCGCGAGGCCGCCGCGATCGGCGACCGCCGCGGCGCCCTCGATTCCGTGCTGGCCGCGGCCCTGTCGCTGCGGCGCCCTTCGCATCGCCACGCTGGAGCCGCATGATGAGCGACCGTGATCCCCGCCTCGATGACGAGCGTGTGCAACTCGGCGACGGCGAGGCCGGCACCGGCACTCCGGCCGACGACGCGGACGAACAGACGGGCCGCCGGCGCCGCTCGCCGGCCGCGATCGCCCTCGTCGCGGTCGCCGCCGCGGCCGGCGTCGCCGCGCTCGGCGCGTATCGTGTCGCGCGCGCCGAGGCCGAGGATCCGGACGAGAAGGTCTCCGACCACTCCGAACCGGCGCGCCATCTGGAATCCGCGCGGGGCCTCGCGACGCCCGATCCGCCCGGCGACACGCCGGTACGGCTGACCGGGTCGTCCGGCGTCGGCGCGCGCAGGATGCCGGACGACGACCCGGCCGCGCGGCCGCGTGGCGGCGATCCGATGCCGGCCACGGATTCGTCGTCGCCGACGGCCGAACCCGGCTTCGACGGGCTTGGCGCCCATGTGCCGACGAGCGCGCGCGTCGCCTATGGCAGCGCGGCGCACGATGCCGCCGTCGATCCGCCCCATGCGCGCCTTGTGCTCGGCGGCGGTGCCCCCGCGGCGACGGGTCGGAGCCCGGGCCGGGCGCCACAGCGTTCCGACGCCGACCGTGGCGACGACGGCCCCGTGGACAACGATCCCGGGAATGGGCCTGGCGGCAGCGGCTCCGGCGGGCAAGGCGCCGGCGGCGAGCCCTCACCCGATTCCACGGGCGCGCCACCGCATGGCTGGCTCGTGGGCGGCGAGCCTGTCGACGACGACATCAACGGCTCGTCGCACGACGATCGCCTGTTCGGATTCGATGGCGACGACGTGCTGCGCGGTTTCGAGGGGGCCGACCGGCTCGACGGCGGCACCGGACAGGACACGCTGGACGGCGGCGATGGTCGGGATCTCCTCGTCGGCGACACCGGCGACGACGTGCTCGTCGGCGGCGAGGGCGACGACACGATCGATGCCGGCGACGACCAGGACGTGATCGCGGCGGATGCCGGCAACGACGAGGTCGACGCCGGCGAAGGCGACGACGTCGTCGACGCGGGATCGGGCGATGACATCGTCCGCGGTGGTGGCGGTGACGACACGATCGACACGGGCGACGGCGACGACACGGCCGACGCCGGCGACGGCGACGACATCGTGGCGTCGGGTGACGGAGTCGACATCGTCCGGGCCGGCAGCGGCGACGACCGCGTCGACAGCGGTGCCGGCGACGACACCATCGAGGCCGGCGCCGGCCGCGATGTCGTCTTGAGCGGCGGCGGGAGCGACCGGGTCGATGCGGGCGAAGACGGCGACGAGGTCCTCACCGGTGCCGGCAACGACCTCGTCCTCGGCGGCGGCGGTGACGACCGCATCGACGCCGGTGATGGCGATGACAGCGTCGACGGCGGTGACGGCGACGACCGCATCCGCCTCGATGCCGGCGACGATGCCGCCGACGGCGGCGCAGGGCTGGACGTCATCCGCGGCGGCACCGGCGACGATCGGATCGCGGGCGGTGAAGGCGACGACGGGCTCTACGGCGACTGGGACCGCGACACGATCGACGGCGGCGGCGGCGACGACCTGATCGACGGGGGCACCGAAGAGGACGTGCTGGCGGGCGGCGACGGCGACGACCGCGTGCTGGGTCGCGACGGCGACGACACGATCGACGGCGGCGACGGCGCCGACATCCTGCTCGCCAGCGACGGTGCCGATACGGTCGCCGGCGGCGACGGCGGCGACGTCCTGCGCGGCGGCCGCGGCGACGATCGTCTTGCGGGCGACGCCGGCGACGACCGCATCGCCGGCGATGCGGGGCGCGACGTGATCACGGGCGGCGCCGGCAATGATTCGATTGCGGGCGACGACGCGCGCGACACCGACATGATGCCGGCGATCGCGGACGAAAATCACCAGCCCATCCCGATCCCGGCGGAGCCCCCCGCCTCCGATCCGTCGCCCGACGGCCTGCGGGCCGACGGCCTGCCGACCGACGCCCTGCCGACCGACGCCCTGCCGACCGATGCCACGTCGTCCGACTCCATGCCGCCACCCGACATCCAGGCGGCGCACCGCCACGACGAGGACGAGCCGAACGGCAACGCCGCTGCCGATCCCGCCGGCGGTGAGGAACGCGGCGATGCCGATCCCGGTGGCGACGACGAGCTCGGCGACGCCGACGCGCCCGCCGCCGCGATTCCGAACCAGTGGACCGTCGCACCGACATCGTCAGACGCGGCCGGCGCGCCTGGCGATGCCGACGCGGATACGATCGACGGCGGCGACGGCGACGACCGCATCTCCGGCGGACGCGGCGACGATGACATCGAGGGCGGCGACGGCGACGACACGCTGTCCGGCGGCACCGGGCGCGACCGCCTTTCGGGCGGTGCGGGCGACGACGAGATCAACGGCGACTCCGGCGCCGATCGGCTCGACGGTGGCGTTGGCAACGACCGGCTGTTCGGCGGCATCGGCGACGACATCCTGGATGGCGGCGACGGTGACGATCGGCTGGTCGGCGGCGCGGACGTCGCCGCCCCCTCGGCAGCCGATCCCGCGTCCGCAAGCGATCCGGCGCAAAACGACGATGTCGAGGACGAGCCGATCGCCGCGACCGCGGCGCTTGCGCCGCTCGACGACCATGCCGAGTCCGCGGCGTTGGACGACGAATTCCTGTCGCCGCTCGCGCCGTCGGAGCGGGAAGAGCCTGGTGCGATCGACGTACCGGACGTCGACGACGATTCGCCCGTCGCGGCACCGAGCGAGGCCGCGCCCGGTCTCCCGCCTTCCGATCCCGTCATCGCGCCACCGGACGATGTCGCGCCGACATCGGAAGCGGCACCGGATGCGGCCGCCGACACGGGCGACCTCGACTTCGAATCGCCGCTGCCGGACGACGATCGGCTGCTCGGCGGCGCCGGCAACGACTCGCTCGACGGCGGCGCAGGCCGCGACGAGCTGCATGGCGGCGACGGACGCGATCATCTGCTCGGCGGCTCGGGGCGCGACCTGCTCTGGGGCGACGGCGGCGACGACCGGCTCGATGGCGGAATCGGGGACGACGTGCTGGACGGCGGCGCCGGCGACGACCGGCTCGTCGGCGGCGGCGGCAAGGACGTGCTGCGCGGTGGCGACGGCGACGACACGCTGCGCGGCGGCGGCGGCGACGATCGGCTCGACGGCGGCGCGGGCGACGACCACCTCGAAGGCGGTGCCGGCCGCGACCGCTTCGCGTTCGACGCGACGCGGGGCGGCCACGACCGGATCGTCGATCTCGACGGCGACGCGCAGCACGACGTTTTGGTGCTGATGGGATTCGATTCGCTCGAGGATGCGGACGCCGCCTCGACCGTACGGGTGATCGAGCACGACGGCGTCTACGTGACCACGATCGAGTTCGACGGCGCGTCGATCGCGATCGAGGGGCTCACCGTCGAAGAGGAGCTCGCGCTCACCGCCTCCATCCATTCGCTCGCCTCGCTCAACGACGTCGCGCGCGCGCAATGGGGCTACGACGTCGTCGTCGTGACGCCCGACACCTGACGGCGACAGGCGGCGTCCGTCTCGCCGCGAGGAGGCGACGCTCGCGCGCGGCCGCGCGGCGGACGCGACCGGCGATCGCCCGTGCCGCCGTTGCGCGGCGATGCTTGCTCCATCATCCGGACGATGCGCCGCGGCGCTTGTCGCCGCGCATCCGGCGATCGGCGGAGCGAATGCGCGCGACGACACGCAGCGCGTGTTGAGAAGCAATTCGTAGCGATTTGAGGGGCGCTGCGCCGACGGCACGTCGGTCT
This sequence comes from Alphaproteobacteria bacterium, assembly GCA_016793165.1. Taxonomy (GTDB): domain Bacteria; phylum Pseudomonadota; class Alphaproteobacteria; order CACIAM-22H2; family CACIAM-22H2; genus CAIOSQ01. The sequence continues at coordinate 161,158 of JAEULA010000096.1, forward strand.
ACTGCCGCCAGCATCGCGAGAGCGCGTGCGCGTGATCGCGATGACGAGAAGCGGCAGCGAGTTCGCTCGCATCGGCTTCGCACTGGGCTTGGTGAGTCAAGCTCGCAACCGGAGGAGTGAGACCAATGGCCGAATTCGGCAACGACTCTGACAACCTGATCAATCTCGACAAGCAGTACGGCGAAGGGCCGCACACGTTCTACGCCCTTGCCGGCAACGACCGCGTCTATGGCGGCACGGAGGAGGACAAGATCTACGGCGGCGACGACGACGACACGCTGCTCGGCGGCCAGGGCGACGACCAGCTCTTCGGCCAGGCCGGCGACGATCATCTCGACGGCGGCGAGGGCGACGACGCCCTGTCCGGCGGCGACGGCGACGACGTGCTGCTCGCCGGCGACGGCGACGACAGCGTCGCCGGCGGAAGCGGCGACGACGCCATCGAGGGCGGCGACGGCGACGACGAACTCGAGGGCAACGACGGCGACGACGCGATCGCCGGCGGCAACGGCGACGACCGCATCGACGGCGGCGCCGGCAACGACGAGCTCTCGGGCGGCAACGGCGACGACGTCATGGCCGGCGGCGCGGGCGCCGATGCCATGTCCGGCGGCAACGGCAACGACGAGATGGACGGCGGAGCCGACGACGACGAGATGTCGGGCGAGGCCGGCAACGACCAGATGTACGGCGGCAGCGGCAACGACGCGATGAGCGGCGGCGCCGGAGCCGACGTCATGTGGGGCCAGTCGGGCAACGACGAGCTGTCCGGCGACGACGGCAACGACCGGCTCTACGGCGGCGACGGCATCGACGCCATGAGCGGCGGCAACGGCAACGACCGCATGTTCGGCGAGGACGGAGCGGACGAGATGTCCGGAGACGCCGGCAACGACGAGGTGCGCGGCGGCAACGGCGCGGACGTCGTCGACGGCGGCGACGGCAACGACGCCCTCTACGGCGACGCCGACGAGGACCATCTCTACGGCGGCGACGGCAACGACACGCTCGACGGCGGCACCGAGAACGACGCGCTCTACGGCGGCGACGGCAACGATCGCCTCCTGGGTCGCGACGGCGACGACGTGCTGCTCGGCGAGGCCGGCAACGACACGATGTTCGGCAACACCGGCGACGACTTCCTCGACGGGTCGGACGGCGACGACCGCATGGACGGCGGCAACGGCAACGACACGCTCCTGGGCGGCGACGGGGCCGACAACATCAAGGGCGGCAACGGCGACGACTCGATCGAAGCCGGGGACGGCCTGAACGTCGTCGACGGCGGCAACGGCCACGACTCGATCGGAACCGGCGACGACGCCGACCAGGTGCTGGGCGGCAACGGCAACGACACGATCGTGACCAACGACGGCAACGACACGATCAATGCCGGCGCGGGCAACGACCGGGTCGACGCCGGCGACGGCAACGACAGCGTGGTCGCGGGCAACGGCGACGACTCCATCGATGCCGGGGCGGGCAACGACGTGGTCAACGGCGGCAACGGCGCCGACGTCATCGCCGGCGGCGAGGGCGACGACGACCTGTTCGGCGAGGCCGGCAACGACACGATCGACGCCGGAGACGGCGCCGACGAGGTCAACGGCGGCGAGGGCAACGACGTCCTCGCGGGCGGCGAGGGCGCGGACATCGTCCTCGGCGGCAACGGCGCCGACACGATCGACGGCGGGGCCGACGACGACCTGCTCGACGGCGGGAATGGTCACGACTGGATCGCCGGCGGCGAGGGCGACGACCACCTCTACGGCGGCAACTCCGGGCGCGACACGCTCGACGGCGGCGAGGGCAACGACGAGCTCACCGGCGGCAACCAGTCCGACACCTTCGTGTTCGACTTCGAGAACGGGGGCGAGGACGTGGTCTTCGACTTCAGCATCGATGACGACCGCGACGTCCTGCTGGTGAGCGGCGTCGGCGACCTCGAGGAGATCACCGTCAGCGAGATCGAGTTCAACGGCGTCCAGAGCACCGTTCTGGAGGCCGGGGGCAACTCGATCACGCTCGTCGGCTTCTCCTTCGCCGAGGGCCTGTTCGGCGAGGAGTTCGACACCGCTGGGGAGATCAACGAGTACAGCGGCACCTACGACTACGACGCCATCCAGCTGGCGTGAGCAATCGGGTCGCTACGGCGCCCCGACGACGAAAGGGGGCGCGGCCGGTCGTGCCGCGCCCCACCCTTTCTCAACCAATTCCGGGCGAGGATCACAGGATGCTCAGCGATCTCCAGGCACTCGAGCGCGCGGTCTGGGCGCGCGACCACGCCGCCGCCGGCGCCGCGCTGTTCCGGACGCTTCGGATCCTGGCGGGCGGCAAGTTCCCCGCGGCCGGCGCCGCGCCGATGCCGCGCGGCGCGCGCGCCGAGCGCCGCCGCCTGGTCACGCGCGTCGCCGCGGCGATCGCCACGCTGTTCGCCGATCCCCGGTTCCTGATCTCGGACGACGATTTCATCCGGTACGTGCCCTTCGGCCGGACCATCGCCAACTGCTTCGCCGCTTCGGACCTGGCCTCCGCCGATTTCGTGCTCGAGGCCCTCGCGGGCGACGACTCCGCGATTCCCGCGGGACCCGCTCGGCTCAAGTACCTGCTGCTGTGGTCGCTCGACAGCGCGCGCGAGCATCCGATCGCCGAGCTGTTCGCGATCGAGCCTGCGCTGCGCCTGCCGCTGTTCGTGAAGCTTCTGGAGTCGAAGCCCGTCGCGACGGCGGCGGCGCATCGTCGGCGCGAGGCGCTGCTCGAGAATGCCGGCGGGCTCGGCCTCGGCGGCATCGCGCGCGGCGACCTCGAGGGCCTGGTCGGCCTCGCCAACGCCTGGATGCTGTGCAGCTACGCCGACGGCGCGCGCAAGCACCAGGTGAAGGCGCATTTCAACGCGGCGCTGCGCGACTGGCTGCTCGCCGCCGGATTCCGCGACGCCCCCGCGCCGGCGCGCCGGCGCCTGCCCGCGCGGCCGACGATCGCGGTCGCGGCCGAGGTGATGCAGGGCGCGCATGTGCAGTACCGCTATTTCGGCCAGTGGCTGCGCCAGCTGCGCCGCGACTTCCGGCTCTGCCTCGTGACCGAATCGCGGGAGATCGACGAGGCGAACCGGACGCTGTTCGACGAGGTGGCGGGCTTCGAGCGGCGACCCGACGGCAGCCACCTGCGCGAGGCCGCGCGGCTGATCACGGGCCTGGGACCCGACATGGTCTTCTATCCGAGCGTCGGCATGCGGCATTGGGGCGTGGCGCTGGCCAACCTGCGCCTGGCGCCGATCCAGGCGACGGCGCTCGGCCACTCGGCCAGCAGCTTCTGCCCGACGATCGATTACTACATCGTCGAGGACGGCTATGTCGGCGACACGCGCCTGTTCAGCGAGACCGTGGCCCTGCTGCCCGACTCGGCCCTGCGCTTCGAGCGTCAGCCCGGCATTGCGCGCCCGGCACCGTCCATCCGCGCGACCGCGCCGGTCCTGCGCGTCGCGGTGCCGAGCAACGCCCTCAAGCTCAACGTCGTCTTCCTGCGGACACTCGCGACGATCGCCAAGGCCGCGCCGCGGCGGATGGAGTTCCACTTCTTCCCCAACGTGGCGGGCGTCGAGGCCGATGCCGTGCGCGCCGCGGTCGAGGCGATCGTGCCGAACGCGACCGTCTGGCCGGTGCTGCCCTACGCCGACTATCTGGGGCGCCTCAACGGCTGCGACATGACGCTCAGCCCGTTCCCCTTCGGCGGGCTGCACAGCGTCGTCGACTCCCTGGGCCAGGGGCTACCGGTGGTCGCGCAGTGCGGTCTCGAGCCGCATGCCCGCACGGATGCGCTGATGCTCAGGCTTGCGGGCATGCCCGACTGGCTGACGACGGACACCGAGGCAACCTACGTCGCCGCGGCGCTGCGCATCGTCGGCGACGACGACCTGCGCGTCCGCCTGTCGCGCCAGGCGATCGCGTGCGACGTCGGCACGCGCCTGTTCGGCGACGCGACGACGGCGCCCGGCACCGAAGTCGCCGAGCTGTTCGCCTGGATCCTGCGCCATCACGAGCGGATCCGCGCGAGCGGTCGCAAGACGGTCCGCGTCGGCGCCGAACTGGACGTCCCGGCCATCGCGCTCTCGGCATGACCCGCCGCGCCGCCGCACGGCGGCGCGTGCTGCCCGGCGCTCAGGCCGCCGCGAAGCCCTTGCCCTCGGCGACGAGACGCTCCAGCAGCGCGGAGGGCTTGAAGTCGTCGCCGAGCGTCGCCTGCAGCTCGCGCAGCCGCGCGAGTACCGTCCCGAGCCCGATCGTCTCGGCCCAGAACATCGGGCCGCCACGATAGGCCGGCCAGCCGTAGCCCGCGATCCACACCACATCGATGTCGGACGCGCGCAGCGCCTTGCCTTCCTCCAGGATCCTGGCCCCCTCGTTGATCATCGGATAGAGGCAGCGCTCGAGGATCTCCTGATCCGACATCGCGCGCTGCGGGATGCCCTTGCGGGCGGCGAGATCGCGGATCGCCTGCTCGACGACCGGCGAGGGCCGCGGCGTGCGCTCGGCGTCGTAGTCGTAGAATCCGGCGCCCGTCTTCTGCCCGCGCCGCCCCATCTCGCAGAGCACCTCCTTCATCGTCGAAGAGGTGCTGGCCTCGCGGCGCCAGCCGAGATCGAGACCGGCGAGATCGGCCATGGCGAACGGGCCCATCGGCAATCCGAACCGGTAGAGGACGCGATCGACGTCCCAGGGCATGGCGCCCTCGAGGATCAGGTTGTTCGCCTCGCGCTGGCGCTGTGCCAGCATGCGGTTGCCGACGAAGCCGTGGCAGACGCCGACGAGCACCGCGATCTTCCCGATGCGGCGCGCCAGCTGCATGACGGTCGCGATCACGGGCCTGGCGGTCTTCGCGCCGCGGACGACTTCGACCAGGCGCATGACGTTCGCCGGCGAGAAGAAGTGCATGCCGCACACGCTCTCGGGGCGCGAGGTCGAGGCGGCGATCACGTCCACGTCGAGGTACGAGGTGTTCGTCGCCAGGATCGCGCCGGGCTTCGCGATCCGGTCGAGGCGGCCGAAGATGTCCTGCTTCACGTCCATGTTCTCGAACGCGGCCTCGATGACGAGGTCGCAATCGGCAAGCGCCGCGAGGTCGAGCGCGCCGGTGAGCCGGCTGAGGCGCGCCTGCATCTCCTCCGCCGTCAGCCGGCCGCGTTTGACCGTGCCCTCGTAGTTGCGCCGCACCACGGCGAGCCCGCGCTCGAGTGCACCGGCGTCGACCTCGACGATCGTCACCGGCATGCCCGCATTGAGGAAATTCATCGCGATGCCGCCGCCCATCGTCCCCGCGCCGACGATCCCGATGCGCGCGATCGGAAGGGCCGGCGTGGTCTCGGGCACGTCGGGGATCTTCGCGACCTGGCGCTCGGCGAAGAACACGTGGCGCAGCGCCCTGGCCTCGGTGGCCGTCGACAGGGCGACAAAGCTTTCGCGTGCGAGGCGCAGCGCCTCGTCGAACGGCAGCTCGACCGCCTGCTGCACCGCGACGATCGCGGCCTCGGGCGAGTTCATACCGCGCGACTTGCGCGCGTTCTCCTTGCGCACCGCGTCGTAGAGATCCGTCCGGCCGCGATCGGGCGCGATGCGGTCCTCGATGTCCCGGACGCGGCGCAACGTCCGGCTCTCGTCGACGACGCGACGCGCGAAGTCGAGCGCGCCGGCACGCAGCGCGCCCTCCTCGACGAGGGCGTCGAGCACGCCCCAGTCGAGCGCCTCGCGCGCCCCGAACTGCGCGCCGCTGAGGATCAGCTCCAGCGCCTTGGCCGCACCGACGAGCCGCGGCAGGCGCACGGTGCCGCCCGCGCCGGGAATGATGCCGAGCTTGATCTCGGGCAGCCCGAAGCGTGCGCTCGGAACCGCGACGCGCGCATGGCAGGCGAGCGCCGTCTCGAACCCGCCGCCGAGCGCCGTGCCGTGCATCGCGGCGATCACCGGCTTCCGCGCCGCTTCCAGCGCGCGATGCACGTCAGGCAGGATCACGCCCTGCGGGGGCTTTCCGAGCTCGGTGATGTCGGCGCCGGCGATGAAGGTGCGGCCGGCGCAGATCAGGACGATCGCGCGCGCCGCGGGATCGGCATCCGCCTGCGCGATCGCCTCCGCGAGCCCGGTCCGCACCGCGGCCGAGAGCGCGTTGACGGGCGGCGAATCGACGGTGACGACGGCGATGCCGCCTTCGAGGGTGAGGTCGACGACGGCGTTGACGGCGGTCATGGCGGTGGGGCTTGCCTCCGTGTGTCTACTGTCCGCAGATAGCATGCCGCCGCGCCCCAGGGAGCCCCTGCCGCGGCCATCGACCATCCGGCGATGCAGATCGGAGACTCCGCGATGCCCCTTCCGGCCCCGCTCGCCCGCAACCTCCGTCTCCCGGTCGTCGCGGCGCCGATGTTCCTCTCCTCGGGCCCGGATTTGGTCCTCGCCGCCTGCCGTGCCGGCGTGATCGGAACGTTCCCCGCCCTGAACCAGCGAACGAGCGAGGGATTCGACCGGTGGCTGCAACAGATCCGCGACGGCCTTGCGGCATCGCCGGGCGCCGCGGCCTTCGGCGTGAACCTGATCGTGCACCAGACCAATTCGCGCGTGCCCGCCGATCTCGCGATCTGCGCGCGGCATCGCGTGCCGCTGGTGATCACGTCGCTCGGTGCCGCGCGCGAGGTCGTCGAGACGGTCCACGCCTATGGCGGCCTCGTGTTCCACGACGTCACGAATGCCCGGCATGCGCGCAAGGCGCTCGCGGCCGGCGTCGACGGGCTCGTCCTCGTCGCGGCCGGCGCCGGCGGCCATGCCGGCACGCTCAATCCCTTCGCGCTGCTCGGCGAGGTGCGACGGTTCCATCGCGGCCCGATCGCGCTTGCCGGCGCGATGTCTTCGGGCGCCGACGTCGCCGCCGCCCAGGCGATGGGCGCGGATCTCGCCTACATGGGCACCCGCTTCAACGCCACGCGGGAGTCGATGGCGGCGCCCGCCTGCAAGGCCATGCTCGTCGAGGCGGAGGCCGGCGACATCGTCTACACCGACGCGATCTGCACGGTGCCGGCGAGCTTCCTGCGCCAGAGCCTCGTCGCCGCCGGGCTCGATCCCGCACGGCTCGCCACGCCGGAGAAGATCGACCTCGCGCACGTCACCCAGCCCTACCGAAAGGACCTCGACGAACGGGCCGTGAAGCCCTGGCGCGACATCTGGACCGCGGGCCAGGGCGTGGGCGCGATCTCCGAGATCCCGCCGGTCGAAGCCCTCGTCGCCGGGCTGGCGGCGGAGTACCGCGACGCGGTCACCGCTTTCGCGGAGCGCAGCCGCGGGTTCGCCGGCGCCTGACCGGTCGGCCGCCGGCGAGCCGCCGCGGCCGCGCTGCGGGCCCCGCGCAATGTCGGGTGCGTGACAGTCACGGCCGACCGTCGGCTGGTAACGGAGAAGCCGTTGCAGCGAGAGGCTTGGCTCGATGGGCGTCATCGTCGGCTCGGGGGACTTCACGTATCGCGTCTGCGAGAACTGGGCTCAGCTGCCGCCGGGCATGGTGCTCGGCGATGTCGCCGCGGTCGGCGTGGACTCCAAGGACCGCGTCTACGTCTTCAACCGTTCGTCGGATCCCATGCTCGTCTTCGATCGCGAAGGCGCGTTCCTGCGATCCTGGGGACAGGGCGTGTTCACGCATCCCCATGGCGTCAGCATGGGTCCCGACGACACGATCTACTGCACCGACGATTTCGATCACACCGTCCGCAAGTGCACGCTGGACGGAAAGGTCCTGATGCAGATCGGCGTGCCGAACCGTCCGTCGCCGTTCATGTGCGGCCGCCCGTTCAACCGTTGCACGCACACCGCGCACGCCCCGAACGGCGATCTCTACGTCAGCGACGGCTACAGCAACGCCTGCGTCCACAAATACGCGCCCGACGGCCGGCACCTGCTCAGCTGGGGCCGCTCCGGCATGGGGCCCGGGGAGTTCAACCTGCCGCACAACGTGACCTGCGACGACGACGGCTACGTCTATGTCGCGGATCGCGAGAACCACCGCATCCAGGTCTTCGACGGCAACGGCAAGTACGAGACCGAGTGGCACAACATCCACCGGCCCAACGGCCTGTTCATGCCGCGCGGGCGTTGCCCGATCTGCTACGTCGCCGAGATCGGCCCGTACTACGCCTTCAACCGCGGCGCGCCCAACCTCGGCCCGCGCGTGTCGATCCTCGACAACAAGGGTGCCGTGCTGGCACGGCTCGGCGAGGACCCCCTGGCCGGCAACATGCCGGGCAAGTTTCTCGCCCCGCATTCGATCACGGTCGACAGCCGAGGCGACGTCTATGTCGGCGAGGTCGCCGTCACCGGCTGGCCATCGCTGTTTCCCGGCCAGCCCCAGCCGCGGATCCTGCGCAGCCTTCAGAAGTTCGAGAAGGTGCCGCCCGGCACGACCGCCTGACGGCGCGTCAGGGCATCAGGCGGCCGCCGTTGACGTCGATGATCGCGCCGGTGACGTAGCCGCTCATCGCAGCGGAGGCGAGGAACAGGCACGCGCCGACGCAGTCCTCGGCGGTGCCGAGCCGGCGCAGCGGCACGCTCATGCGCACGCTCTCCAGCCGCTCCGGCGACGTCTTCTCATGGAACCGCGTCAGGATGAGGCCGGGCGCCACCGCGTTGGCGCGGATCCCGTCCGGGGCGAACTCCACCGCCATCCCCTTGGTCAGCGAATGGACCGCCGCCTTGGCCGCGGCATAGAGCGAGGAGCCGGGCTGGCCACCGTTGCGCCCCGCGATCGAGCCCGTGTTGATGATCGAGCCCTGCCCCGACGCCTTGAGCTGCGGCAGCGCCGCCCGCGTCACGGCGAGGATCGAGCGGATGTTGAGGTTCACGACCTCGTCGAACACCGCGTCGTCGTAGCTGGTGAGCTTCGAGGCCTGGACCATGCCGCCGGCGTTGTTCACCAGCACGTCGATACCGCCCAGGGCCTTCACCGTCTGCTCGACGATCGATGCGGCGCCGGCGACGGTCCGCACGTCGCCCGCGATGACCGCCGCCTTCGCGCCACCGGTCATGCCCGCGGCCAGCTTGCGCGCCGCCGCCTCGCCGCTGAAGTAGTGGATGGCGACGGCGGCACCGTGGTCGTGGAAGCCCTTCGCGACGGCCGCCCCGATTCCCGAGCTGCCGCCGGTGACGAGGACGCGCTTGCCCTTGAGGTCGTCGAGGATCATCTGGATGTCTCCCTGAAACGGATTTCGCGCGGAACCGGCTGCGCGCTAGCTCTTCAAGGCGGCGACCTGCCGCCAGTCCACCTCGAGGCCGAAGCCCGGCGCCTCGGTGAGATGGACGCGGCCGGCGCGGTAGGCGGCGCCGCCCGAATAGATGCGATGATGGATCGGATGCAGCCGCGGGTCGCCGACCGACTCCGCCGAGTGCGCGCCGTCGCCGAAGGCCGAGGCGATGTGCGCCTGGATGTGCGCCGCGGAATGCGGCGCGACCAGCACGCCCTTCGCCGTCGCATGGCGGCCGATCCGCATCGCCTCGCTGAAGCCGGCATATCGCGTGCAGTCGAACTGCACGTAGCGGATCGCGCCCGAATCGATGAATGCGCCGACGGTCTGGCCGTGCCATTCGCGCTCGCCGTGGGCGAGAGGGATGTCGATCGCGGCGGCGAGACGCGCGAAGTCCGCGGGCTGGAGGTGCCAGTGCAGCGGCTCCTCGAGCCAGACGATGTCGAAGCGCGCCGCCTCGCGCGCGAATCGGATCGAGGTCTCGACGTCGTGCGGGGCGTTCATGTCGAGCATGAGATCGATGTCCGGCCCGATCGCCTTGCGCACCGCCGCGATCCGCGCGAGCTCGTCCTCGATCGAAAGCGCGCCGCACTTGAGCTTGACCGCCTTGAAGCCCCTGGCGACGTAGCCCGCGAGCTCCCCGGCGCAGGCGAACTTGTCGCCGCCCTCCACGTAGAAGCCGCCGACGGCGTAGGTGAAGACGTCGGTGCGGGTGCTGCCGAGCAGGCGGAACACCGGCTGCGCCGCCGCCTTGCCCGCGATGTCCCACAGGGCGATATCGATGCCGGCCAGAGCCGCCATGAACTGGGGACGCTGGTTGCGTGGCAGCGGCGGCGGCAGGCCGTCCCAACCGCCGAGCCCGCCGGGGCGCGGAACGGTGACCGAGAACAGCATCCGCCAGGACTCATCGATCGCCGCCGGGTCGCGGCCGAGGAGCAGCGGCCGCAGCTCCTCGAGCAGCTTGCACACGACCGGCTGCGGCCCGGTCGAGATCTCGCCGACGCCGACGATGCCGGCATCCGTGCGGATCTCGACCAGGATCAGCTCGGCCCGGCGGAACGGCTCGTGTGCCGTCCACACCACGCGCTCGAACGGCATGGCCATGGGGTGGACGCGAAGATCGGTGATCTTCATGGGCGCGGCCGCTCCGGCGCGACGACCAGGTCGGCCGGGCGGATCGGCCGCCCGGCGAGGAAGTCGAGCATGTTCGCGAAGGAATGCCGCCCCATGATGGCGACATCCTCCATCAGACTGCCGGCGGAATGCGGCGTGAGCACCACGCTGTCCAGCGCGCGCAGGGGCGAGTCCGGCCGCAGCGGCTCCTCGGCGAAGACGTCGAGCCCAGCACCGGAGAGCCGGCCGCCGCGCAGCGCGTCGACCAGGTCGGCTTCCACCACGAGCTCGCCGCGCGCGACATTGATCAGCACGGCCCCCGGCTTCATCGCCGCCAGCTGAGCGGCGCCGATCATGTGCCGGTTGCGCGCGCCGCCGGGGCAGTGGAGCGAGACGACGTCGCTTCGCGCAAGCAGCTCCGCCAGCGGAACATGAGTCGCGCCCCACGCGAGCGACGGCGCGACCGCTCCGCTCGGCCGCGCGTAGAGCACCGGCGCCGCGAATCCCGTCAGCAGGCGCGCGAGGGCGCGGCCGATATTGCCGAAGCCGACGAGCCCGACCGTCTTGCCGACCAGCCGGCCGCAGATCGGCCGCAGGTCCGCAGGACTCCACCGGCCCGCGCGCAGCGCCCGATCGGCGACGACGACCCGGCGCAGCACCGCGAGCATCAACATCAGCGCGTGCTCGGCGATCGTCTCGGCATTCGCGCCGCTGGTGATCGCGACGGTGACGCCGTGGCGCGCGGCGGCCGCCGTATCGATCTTCTCGTAGCCCGTGCCCCATTTCTGGATGAAGCGAAGGCGCGGCGCGCGCCGCAGCATCTCGTCAGTGACCGGCGCCACCGTCAGAAGGATGTCGGTCGCGGCAAGGGCCCCGGAGGACAGCCGCGTGGCGTCGGGCGCGAAGACGAGATCGAAGGATTCGGGCGCCACGGAGCGGATCACGGTCTCGGCGACGGGATCGAAGACGAAACCCGTGCAGGCGACGCGCACACGCGGCGCCGGCGCGGCGGCGAGTCCGCTCATGACCCTGTCCCCCGCGGCGCGAGGACATGCGGCCCGAGCTCCGCCACGGTCCTGCAGCCGATATAGCCCATGTTCTTCTCGAACTGGGTGGCGAGCATCGACAGCACCTTGGCCGCTCCCGCTTCGCCCGCCGTCGCGATCCCGTAGAGCGTGGCGCGCCCCACGAGCACGGCCTTCGCGCCCATCGCCACCGCCTTCACGATGTCGCTGCCGTGCCGCACCCCGCTGTCCAGCAGGACGGTGGCGCGATCGCCGACCGCCGCGACGACCGCCGGCAGCATGTCGATCGTCGCCGGCGCGCTGTCCAGCGCCCGACCGCCGTGGTTGGAGACGACGACGCCGTCCGCGCCCTGGTCGACCGCGCGGCGGGCATCGTCGGCGCTCAATATCCCCTTCACGACGAGCGGCCCGGGCCACAGGCGCCGCAGGCGGCCGATATGGTCCCAGGTCATGGTGACGCTGTTCTTGGGCGCGCTGGCGGTCCCGCGGGTGATGCGATGCTGGTACTGCGGCGGGTAGTTCTCGTGGCGCGGCATGCCGGTGGTCAGCGCGTAGCGCGCCATCACCCCGGCAAGCCAGCGCGGATGACGCGCCATGTCGGCGAGGAAGCGCGCGTTCAGCGAGATCGGGTCGGTGAAGCCGTTGCGGTCGTTGTACTCGCGCGTGCGGCCCAGCGCCGTGTCGACCGTGACGAACAGCGCCTCGTAGCCGAGGGCGCGGGCGCGTTCGACCATGGCGAAGGCAAGGTCCTCCTCCTGCCAGATGTAGAACTGGAACCAGCGCCGGCCGCCGCCCTTCTCCGCGATCGTCTCCATCGAGGTGATCGACGCCGCCGCCAGGGTGAAAGGCACGCCGAAAGCCGCGGCGGCGCGCGCCAGCGCGAGCTCGCCCTGGTGCCAGCACAACCCCGCGATCCCGGTCGGCGCGATCGCCAGCGGCAGCGCGATGCGCCGGCCGAAGATCTCCGTCCCCATGTCGCGGCGGCTGAGATCGACCATGAAGCGCGGCATCAGCTTCACGCGCCGGAACGCGGCGACGTTCTCCGCCAGCGCCGCGTCGCGCTCGGCGCCGCGGTCGACGAACTCGAAGAGTCCGCGCGGCAGGTGGCGGCGCGCGGCCTCGCGCATGTCGTCCAGGTCGTGGCAGCGATCCAACCGGGACACGGCCGGGCTATTCCTCGACGACGCCGGCCATCGCGCGATCCGCGGCCTGCTTGTTGAGCCGGTACTGCGAGCGCAGCGAGAACACGAACATCGCCGCCGCGAGGACGACGCAGACGCCCGACACGGGGTGCATGAAGAGGTCCAGATACGACCCGTCGGAAAGGGTCAGGCCCGCTCGCAGGCTCTTCTCCGTGATCGGCCCCAGGATGAAGCCGATGACGAACGCGCCGAGCGAGAAGCCCGTCTTCTCCATCGCGAAGCCGACGACCGCGAAGCCCAGCATGATGAAGACGTCGAAGACGCGGTTGTTCTCGGCGAAGGTTCCGATCAGGCAGAAGAGCAGGATGATCGGAAACAGGTACCAGACCGGCACCGTCGTCAGCTTGATCAGGTAGCGGATCCCGACGGTCATGACCGCGAACAGGACGAAGTGCGAGATCAGGCAGGCCGAGAAGATGATGTAGACGATGTCGGGATTCTGCGTGAACAGCAGCGGGCCGGGCTGCAGGCCGTGGATGATCAGCGCCGCGAGCAGGAACACGTCGGTCACGCTGCCCGGGATCCCCATCGCGATCATCGGCACCAGGGCGCCGCCGACCGTGGCGTTGTTGCCGCATTCCGACGCGACGATTCCTTCGGGATGGCCGGTGCCGAACTTCTCCGGCGTCCGCGACAGCATCTTGGCCACCGTGTAGGAGGTCAGCGAGCCCACGGTGGCGCCGATCCCGGGCATGATCCCGACCCAGGTGCCGATCAGGGACGAACGGATCAGGTTCCAGCCCTGCTGCCTCCACTCGGCCATGGTGATCCACATGCTGCCGGCCGTCGTCGCGACGGTCTCGACCTTGCGCTCGATCTCGATCGTGTCGGAGAGGACCTGCGCCACGGCGTAGGCGCCGATCAGCACCGACAAGGTCGAGAATCCGGCGTCCATGTCGTGGAAGCCGAGGGTCAGGCGCAGCGCGCCGGTCGACGGGTCGGTGCCCGGCATCGACACCAGGATGCCCAGCAGGCCGGCGACCAGCCCCTTGGCGATCGATCCCTGTCCCAGCGCGGCGATCAGCACCAGGGCCATCATCACCAGCGCGAGGATGTCGAACGGCCGCAGATGCGCGGCGATCTCGGACAGCGGATAGGTGAGCGCGACGAGCGCCACCCAGGACACGAGGCCACCGAACAGCGCGGCGCCGACCGCGTAGCCCAGCGCCCGTCCCGGCTGTCCCTTGCGCGCCATCGGGAAGCCGTCGAACGTGGTGACGATCGACGACGGCTCGCCGGGGATGCGCAGCAGGATCGCGGTCACCAGGCCGCCGGCGATGGCGCCGACATACATCGACACCATCAGCGTCAGCGCGTTGCCGAGCGACATGTAGAACGTCAGCGGCAGCATCAGCGCGATCCCCATCGCGCCCGTCACGCCGGGGATGGCGCCGAGGATGACGCCGAGGACCGTGCCGCCGACCAGGAAGAAGATCGTGTTCGGCAGAATCACCTGGATCGAGGCGTGGAGCAGTCCTTCCATGGTCAGGGCTCGCGCAGGACGGGCGTCACGGCAGGTCGACGCCGAAGAGTGTGCCGAAGAAGTAGGTGAGGCCGAAGCCGAGCGCCGACGAGCAGAGCGCGGCGGGTAGGATGATCGCGCGCTCGCAACGCTTGATGGTGAGGATCGAGACGAACAGGAACAGGGTGCTGGTGACGCCGAAGGGGACCTGCAGCTGCATCATCGCCGCCGCGCCGATGCAGTAGACGAAGAGCGTCGCCGCGAGCCACGGCCGGCGCACGAAATCCTCCTCGGGCGCGGGCGCCGGCGCGCGCCGGGCGCGCCACTCCAGGATCGACTGGATCGCGGCCCACGCGCAGAGGACGAAGATCGCGACCGCCACCATCCGCGGCATGGTGCCGGACCCCAGCGGATCGTAGGTGCCGGGCTTCAGCTTCGCCGCCTCCCAATGAACCACGCCGGCCGCGGCGGCGATCGCCGCGCACACCACGACGTCCCACAGGGACTTGCTCATCGCGCGGCGGTCCCCCGCCGGGCGCACGCAGCCGCCCGGGGCATCGCGCCCCTCAGGGCTTCATGCCGACGGTCATCGGCCTGAAGCGCTCGAGTTCCGCGGCGAGATGGTCCTTGAGGGCCTGGCCCGTGCGGATCGTCATCGTCACCCCGAGCTTCTCGCGATACTCCTTCTGCAGCGACTCGCTCTCGAGCGCCTTGCGGAAGGCGTCCTCGAGGACGGCAACCCGCTCGCGCGGCGTGTTCTTCGGCGCGTAGAGATTGTGCTCGTTGCAGAACACGGCGTCGTAGCCCAGCTCCTTGGCGGTCGGGACGTCGGGGATCGTCGTGTCGCGCTGGTCGCTCAACACCGCGAGCGGCCGCAGCCCGCCCGACTGGAAGGCGAGGATCTCGCCGACCCCGAAATTGCCGACATTGATGATCTTGCCCTTGAGGCCGGCATAGCTCTCGGCGGCGCCGCCGATCTGGACCTTCTTGAACTCGGCGCCCGGCGACGACTTCTCCATCACCGCAATGGCCATGTGGTTCGCGCTGCCGATATTGCCGCCCCAGACGATCGTGCGCGGCTTGGCCTTCGCCTCGTCCATCAGCGCCTTCATGGTGGTGTAGGGGCTGCCCTCGAACACGCCGGCAACCATGCACTGGGCGTTGATCGAGATGATCGGCTCGAAATCCCGGAACCCGAAATCGCTGATGCCCGCCGCGTCCTGGATCAGGAGGGCGGACTGGTGGATCAGGATCGTGTGGCCATCGGGCGGCGCGTCCTTCACCTGACGCGCGCCGATCGAGCCGCCGGCACCGCCCACATTCACCGCCGCAAGCGGCTGCGGCAGCAGCTTCGCGCGCTCGATGGCGATCTGCAGGATGCGCGCGGACGAATCCGTGCCGCCACCCGGATTGTAGGGGATGATCCAGCGGATCGGCTTGGTGGGATAGCTCTGCGCTGTGGCGTGACCCGTCCACGCGGCCACGCACAACGCGCCCAGAGCGAGGCTTGCGAGTTTCCTGGCGATCATTTCCATCCCTCCGCCGGCTCATGGGACGGCGCCCCCCGCGGCGCAGGGTCGCGCGGCCTTCGCCCCATCGGCCCCTTGTGGGGTCCTACCGACTCCACCTTGCACTTGCCGGTCCCGGTGCTGTCTGTCGGCTATCCGACAACTCGCCAGCCGCCGGCCGCTCGGCATCCGTCACGAGTTGCCCATCACGAATCGCCCGTCACGAGCCGCCCGTCACGAGCCGCCCGTCACGAGCCGCCCGTCACGAGCCGCCCGTCACGAATCGAGCGTCGCGGTCGGAACGAACAGCCGGCGGCCCTGGCGACGGATCGCGCCCGACTTTTCGAGCGCAATCAGGAGCATCGTCACGCTCTGGCGCGAGGCGCCGACCATGTCGGCGATCTCCTGATGCGTGATGTGGCCGTCGATCTCGATCTCCGTGCCGCGCACGAGCCCGTAGAGGCTGGCGAAGTGGCGGACCGCGAGCAGGATCTTGCGCTCGAGCGTCGGCTGGGCGAGCACCCGGATCAGCCTCTTGAGCTGCTCCCCCTTGAACTCGGTGATCGCCAGGACGCAGAACAGCGCCTGCGGCGAGTTCCGGACGAAGGCGAGGAAATCGGCGCGACGGATCCGCAGCAGCCGGCAATCGACGAGGGCCTGCGCCGTCCAGGAATGGCGGCCGGACCACGACGTGCAGCCATGTGCGCCGACGACCATGCCCGCACGGTAGTGCAGCGTCGTCAGAGCGTCGCCCGCGTCGAGCACGTAGTGCACCTTCACCGCGCCCTCGAGGATGATGAACAGCGTGTCCGACGAGTCGCCCTGCTGGTACAGGAGCTGGCCCTTGCCGACATGCTTCTCGGTGGCGATCGACAGGAGCCGCGCACGCTCCTCGCCCTCGAGCATGTCGAGAATGCGCGGGTAGCTCTGCACCCACGCCTCGGCACCCGAGGTTGCCGTATCGCCGCCGTCGTGCCTCCGGTCCTTCACACCGACATGAGAGATGAGGCGCACGAGCCGGTCAACCGCCGGCACCGGGCGCTCGGAACCGGGCGCTCGGCGCTGGGGCATTGGCGCTTGGAGGATCAGTCGATCGGCAGCACCACCGCGCTTTGCGGAGACATCCGGCGTGCTCCGGCCGCCCCGGCCGCTCGACGGCATGGATTCCGGCGCGTCGACGCCTCAGGGCTTGATGCCGTAGGCGGTCAGCGTCTCCTTCTGCTGCTCCGGCGTGATCATGTCGTTCGAGCCGACATGGCGG
>JAEULA010000101.1 GCA_016793165.1 Alphaproteobacteria bacterium
AGGCGGGGCATCTCGAGGAGGCCGTCGATATTCGCAAGATCGCGGACGTCACGTTGCAGGATGCTCATCACGTAGCTGCGGAACCATGCGTCGCGCCGATCGGCGCTGTCGCGCGCGAGCGCCTCGGGAAAGCCGCCGGCGACGATACGACGGCAGATGTCCGTGCGATCCGACGCACTGCCGCCCGGCGACCATCGCGCGTCGGCGAAGAGCCGCGCCGCAAAATAAACCTCCCCAGGTTTTGTTTTCACTCTGACCTCGGCTGATCGGACGGGCGCCACCGTCAGCAGCGCCCCCACCCTCAACGCGACGGCCAGTTCTTGAGCTTGAGCGCATCGGCCGTGTTCCGGCCGATCACGCCGTCGGGCAGGAAGCCGACCGAGCGCTGGAACGCGATGACCGCGAACAGCGTGTCGCGGGCGAACTGGCCGTCCGGCTTGTCCTTGAGGAACTTGAGCTGCTTCAGGGCCGCCTGCGCGCGTTCGACGAGCTCGCCCGACGAGCCGTAGCGCAGGCGTGCGGGGATCGAGTCCGGCGCCGCGACGGCGGCGGCGCGCGCGTCCGTGCCGGACAGGAGCATGTAGGGGAAGCGGTCCTGGTCCTCGGCATAGGCGAGATCGCGGAATCGCTTCCACGGCCCCGCGTCGACCGAGCCGGGCTTGGCGGCGCGTCGCGCGAACCCGACGACCACCTGGCATCCGAAGCTCGACGCATAGGGCTGCGTGGCGCTCTGGCAGAACCCGCAGTGGAGATTGTCGCCGACGATGCCGACGGAGACCGTATCGTCGGTGTCGTAGTCGAGGTCGTCGGCCGTGCGCTGATAGGCGACCTCCGCGTCCTGGAGGAACGCATCGTGCTGCTCGGCGGGTGGCTTCGACTGCGGGTGGCGCCCGACGCGGAAGCGCGCAAGCTGCGTCATCATCTGGTTGGCGCCCGCGCCGCCGGCGGCGGCCGACTTCTCGATCGCCCCCTTGAACGGGGACGTGCTGCCCGGGAAGCAGGCGATCTCGTCGCGCCCGCGCCACCAGAGGCCGAGGGTGCAGCGCGGGTGGATGTTGTCGACCTCGCCGACGTCCAGCGGGACTTCGCGCCGCGGCGCGCCGTCCTGCTCGGAGACGGGAAGGCATCCTCGCAGGCCGAACATCACCACGTCGTCTCGGATGTCGAAGCTGTTGAGGCTCGCCAGTCGCGCCAGTGCGGTGCCGGTGAGATTGAACATCGTAGCCTCCTGCGGTGGTTGCGGTCGCGCGGTTGTCGGCGCCGTCGCTGCCGGCAAGCGTAGCATCGCCGGTGACGGGCCTTGGAACATCCGACCATCGGATGAGGACGCGGCCGTCGTGCCGCGCGGGTTGCGGTCCTCCCGCGGCGCCACAGGGGCGTGCAAAAGGGGGAGGGTGCGGCTCGACCGTTCCTGGCTTCGAGGAGGCGGGGTTGACGTAGCGTGGACGGGCCGATCGATACGGGTCATCCCCTCCTGTCGCGAAGCGATAGGAGGGGTGGCGCGAGCGTAGCGAGCGACGGGGAGGACAGATGCGGCTCGCAGAGCAACGGTTGTCCTCCCCGGCCGCGTCGTGGCCGCCCCTCCTGTCCGCGCCGCCGCGCGAACTGGAGGGAAATGGGGAATTTCCTACGGCGGCTTGTCAGCCGCGTGGCGCGCTGCGCATCCAGGCGGCATAGGCCGCAACCGCGGCGTCGAGCGAGTGGCGCACGGTGTAGCCGGTGTCCTGCTTGAAGCGCTCGCCGGCGAGGGGGCCGCGCGGGCTGGTGTAGGTCGTCCAGGGCAGGGTGCCCGGGCCGAGCTCGATGACGGCGCCGGGCACGGATTTGCGCACGGCGGCGGCGACCTCGCCGGCGGTGAAGTTCACGCCCGAGCCGAGGTGATAGATGTCGTGGTTGAGGGCGGGTGCGCGCGCGGCCTCGATCAGGCCCTCGGCGACGTCGGCGACATAGGTGAAGCTCGCGGCGAAGTCGGCGCCGCCCTCGCGGATCGCCTCGCCGCGCAGCGCCCGGCCGAGGAAGGACGGGATGGGCCCGCGCGTCGGGCTGTCGGTGATCAGCGGCGGGCCGAAGACCCAGGAGATGCGGACCGTCGCGGCCGACAGGCCGAAGGTCGCGCGGTACATCGTCGTCAGCATCTCGGCGGCGCGCTTGGTCGTGCCGTAGATGTTGATCGGCGAGGGCGGGTGGTCCTCGAGGATCGGCCTCACGGGATCGACGTCGCGCTGGAACACCGAGCCGGTGCTCACGAGCACGAAGCGTCTCCAGCCGTGACGCCGCGCCGCGTCGAGCATGTTGGCGGTGCCGCCGACATTGGCGGCGATCGCCTTGAGCGGCTCGGGCTTGGCGTAGGCCTCGTTCGACACCGCCGCGGCGTGGATGCAGGCATCGATCGCGTGGCGCGCCGCGATCGCCTCGACCGCCGCGGGGTCCGAGAGGTCGCCGGCCACCCACGTCACCCCCGGGCCGAGAGCCTCGGCGTCGGCCGCGCGGAAGGTCCCGGCGTGGGTGGCCACCACCCGGATGCCGCGCGCCGCGGCCTGTCTGGCGATCTCGTAGCCGACATGGCCCATCGCGCCGGTGACCAGCAGGTTCATCGTCGTCGTCCCGCTCAGCCGCGCGGGGTGCGGATCAGCTCCGCACCCTTCTCCGCGATCATCATCGTCGGCGCGGCCGTGTTGCCCGAGGTGATGCTCGGCATCACCGAGGCGTCGATCACGCGCAGCGCGCCCACGCCGCGCACGCACAGCGACGGATCGACCACCGCCCCGGCATCGGACTCGGTGCCCATCTTGCAGGTGCTGACCGGGTGGAAAATCGTCGTGCCGATGTCGCCGGCAGCGCGGGCGAGGCCGTCGTCGCCGTCGACCGACGCGCCGGGCCGCATCTCCTCGGGCGCGAAGCGCGCCATCGCGCGGCTGCCCATGATGCGGCGCGTGAGGCGGATCGCATCGGCGGCGACGCGGCGGTCCTCCGGCGTGTGAAGGTAATTCGGCTGGATCCGCGGCGCATCGCGCGGGTCGGGCGAGCGCAGCGAGAGCGCGCCGCGGCTCGTCGGCCGCACGTTGCACACGGAGGCGGTGATGGCGGGGAAGGGATGCAGCGGCTCGCCGAACTTGTCGAGACTCAGCGGCTGCACGTGATACTCGAGATTGGCCGTCGCGACCGACGGGTCGCTCTTGGCGAAGGCGCCGAGCGTCGACGGCGCCATCGTCATCGGACCGCGGCGCTGCAAGGCGTACTGGATCCCCATGCCGATGCGCGTGAGCAGCTTGTTCGCCGTCTCGTTGAGCGTCGTGGTGTTGCGGACCTTGTAGATGCAGCGCAGCTGCAGGTGATCCTGCAGGTTGCGGCCGACGCCGGCGAGGTCGTGCACGACGTCGAGGCCGTGCTCGCGCAGCTGCGCGCCGGGACCGACGCCGGAGAGGAGCAGCAGGTGCGGCGATCCGATCGCGCCGGCGCACAGGATCACCTCGCGCCGCGCATGCGCGATCTTCGCCTCGTTGCCCAGCCAGAACTCGAGGCCGGTGGCCCGCCGGTTCTCGATGCGCACGCGCTTGGCCTGCGCGTCGGTGACGACGCGCAGGTTCGTGCGGCCGGCGACCGGGCGCAGGAAGGCCTTCGCCGTGGTCCAGCGCACGCCGCGGCGCTGGTTCACGTGGAAATAGGCCGAGCCGAGATTGTCGCCGCGGTTGAAGTCCTTGACCTTCGGGATGCCGCACTCCTCGGCGGCGTCGCGGAAGGCGTCGAGGATCTCCCACGAGACGCGCGGCTCCTCGATGCGCCATTCGCCGCCGGCGCCGTGCAGCGCGTCGCTGCCGGCATGGAAGTCCTCGTGCTTGCGGAAGAACGGCAGCACGTCGTCCCAGCCCCAGCCCGTCAAACCGAGCTGGCGCCAATGGTCGTAGTCCGCCGCCTGCCCGCGCATGTAGATCATGCCGTTGATGGCCGAGCAGCCGCCCAGCACCTTGCCGCGCGGATAGTTGAGCACGCGGCCGTTGAGCCCGGGCTCGGCCTCGGTCTTGAAGCGCCAGTCCGTGCGCGGGTTGTTCATCGTGTAGAGGTAGCCGATCGGGATGTGGATCCACGGGTAGTTGTCCTTGCCGCCCGCCTCGAGGAGCAGCACCGACACGTCCGCATCCGTGGACAGGCGGTTGGCCAGCAGGCAGCCGGCCGAGCCGGCGCCGACGATGATGTAGTCGAAGGTCCCGAAATCCATGCGCGTCTGCGCGCCCCCGCCGCCTGAATCGCCACGGCGAGCATAGAGCGCGCGGGCCCGGCCTTGCGAGGGCCGTCGCGCGGGCGGCGCCGCCCCCGCGTCTATTCGTCGCCGCGCTGCAGGGCCCGGAGCACGTGGACGCGCAGCGCGCTCGACAGGTTGCGCCGGGTGCGCGCCGCGTCGATCTCGCTGATCAGCGCATTGAGCGACTGCCCGCGCCCGTTGGCGATCGCCTTCAGGGCGTCCCAGAACTCGGGCTCCAGTGAAACCGACGAGCGGTGCCCGGCGATCAGCACCGAGCGCTTGCGGATCGAGGGCTCGGTCATGGGGCCTCCCCGCCGCGCGCCATCGCCGCCGGGTCGATCCAGCGGTCGAAATCGTCGGCCGAGACCAGGCCGAGCGCCAGCGCGGCCTCGCGCAGCGTGGTCCCCTGGGCGTGGGCGTGCTTGGCGATGCGTGCGGCGGCGTCGTAGCCGACATGCGGGTTGAGGGCGGTGACGAGCATCAGCGAGCTCCGCATCAGCGCCTCGAGCCGCGCGCGGTCCGCCTCGATGCCCTCGACGCAATGCGCGGCGAAGCTTGCCGCGGCGTCCGCGAGCAGGCGGACGGACTGCAGCACGGCATTCGCGATCACGGGCTTGAACACATTGAGCTGCAGATGGCCCGACGCGCCGGCGATCGTCACGGTGACGTGGTTGCCCATCGCCTGTGCGCAGACCATCGTCAGCGCCTCGGCCTGGGTCGGGTTGACCTTGCCGGGCATGATCGAGGAGCCGGGCTCGTTCTCCGGCAGACGCAGCTCGCCGAGGCCCGCGCGCGGACCGGAGCCGAGCAGCCTGATGTCGTCGGCGATCTTCATCAGGCCCGCGGCGAGCGCATTGAGCGTGCCCGAGACGTGCACCAGCGCGTCGTGGCTCGCCAGCGCCTCGAACCGGTCGGCCGCCGGCCGGAAGGCGAGGCCCGTCATGCGCGCGAGCTCGGCGCAGAAGACCTCGGCGAAGCGCGGCGGCGCATTGAGCCCCGTGCCCACGGCGGTGCCGCCCTGCGCCAGCGCCAGGATTCCGTCGAGCGCCTGGTGCACGCGCCCGCGGCCCGCGGCGACCTGCGTCGCCCAGGCGCCGAACTCCTGGCCGAGCGTCATCGGGACCGCATCCTGGAGATGGGTGCGCCCGATCTTCAGGACGTCCGCGAAGGCGGCGGCCTTCGCGGCGAGCGCGGCATGCAGCCGGTCGAGTGCGGGCAGCAGGCGACGCTCGATCTCCTGCGCGACGGCGACGTGCATGGCCGTGGGGAAGGAATCGTTCGACGACTGGCTGAGGTTGACGTGGTCGTTGGGATGCACCGGCGACCTGCCGCCGAGCGGCGCGCCCAGGCTCTCGTTGGCGCGGTTCGCGATGACCTCGTTGAGGTTCATGTTGGTCTGCGTGCCCGAGCCCGTCTGCCAGACGAGCAGCGGGAACTGCGCATCGAGCCGGCCGTCGATGACGGCGTCGGCCGCCGCCACGATCGCCTCGGCGAGCGGCGCGTCGAGCTCGCCGAGCGCGAGATTGGCCAGCGCGGCGGCCTTCTTCTGCAGGCCGAAGGCGCGGATCAGCGCGTCGGGCATCCGCTCCGTGCCGATGCGGAACAGCTCCAGCGAGCGCTGCGTCTGCGCGCCCCAGTAGCGGTCGGCGGGGACCTCGATCGGCCCGAAGCTGTCGCGCTCGGTGCGTGTCCTGGGGGTCATGGCGTCGTCACCTCCTGGCCCGGCGCCGCGATCGCGCGCGCGCCGCGGTTCTTGTGACATGTGCGGGCCGGGTCGCGCCGGAAATGCCGGTTAGGGAATAATTATGGTGAAGACCCGTAGTCGTGCGGAATGCCCGGGAGAGGCGCATGACCTTCGACCGATTCGTCGGCATTGCCATCGTCTTGATGACGTGGATCGCCGTGGCCGGCGGCGCGGCCGCGCTGGATGCCGCCGAGGCCCGGCATCTGCTGCTGCGCACCGGCTTCGGCGCGACGCCGGCCGAGGCGCGCCGCCTGATGCCGCTGACGCGCGCCCAGGCGATCGACGCGACCCTGGCCGGCGTGCGGCGCGAGGCGGTCACGCCGCCCCCGGCGTTCATGGCCGAGCCGCATCCCGACTGGCCGGCGCACTGGCGCGGCAAGGACGAGGAGCGGAAATCCGTCTTCAACCGCGCCCGCGACCGCGAGGCGGCGGCGCTGAAGGCCTGGTGGTGGCAGGAGATCGTCGCGACGCCGTCGCCGTTCACCGAGCGGATGGTGCTGTTCTGGCACGGCCACTTCACGTCCTCGATGGACAAGGTGCGGGCCCCCGACTACCTGTTCCGCCAGAACGCGCTGTTCCGCGCGCACGGCCTCGGGTCGTTCCGCACCCTTCTGCATGCGATCGCGCGCGATCCCGCGATGGTCCGCTACCTGGACTCGAGCAACAACCGCAAGGCGGGCCCGAACGAGAACTTCGCGCGCGAGCTGCTCGAGCTCTTCACCCTCGGCGAGGGGCATTACGCCGAGGCGGACATCAAGGCCGCGGCGCGCGCCTTCGCGGGTTGGCACAACGACGAGCTTGCCGGCGTGTTCCGCCTGAACACGCGCGAGGTCGACGACGGCGAGAAGACCTTCCTCGGCCGGACCGGCCGGCTGTCGGGCGCGGACGTGATCGACATCCTGCTCGAGCAGCCGGCGCTGGGCGCGTTCGTCGTGCGGCGGCTCTGGCGGGAATTCGTGGGCGGCGCGCCGGACGAGCGCGAGGCCGACCGCCTCGCGCGCATCTTCCGTGACGGCGACTACGCGATCGCGCCGCTGATGCGCGCGATGCTCGCGGCCCCGGCATTCTGGGACTCCCGCCAGCGCGCCTCGCTCGCGAAGTCGCCGGTCGAGCTGCTCGCCGGCGCGATCCGCCAGGTCGCGCCGGAGTTCAACGACATGCCGGTACTCGTCGACTATGCGAAGCGGATGCGCCAGGACCTGTTCAATCCGCCCAATGTGCGCGGCTGGCCCGGCGGCGACGCCTGGATCTCGACCGAGACGCTGCTGGTGCGCCGCGAGGCCTTGGCGCGGCTCGCCAGCGGCATTCCCGCCGATCGCGCGCTGTCGCCCGAGGCCACGAGCCTGCTGCTTGCGGCGCCGCCGCTGGTCGCGACGGCGACCGCCGGCACGGGACGGGCGCAGATCGAGGCGCTGCTCTTCGATCCGGCCTACCAGGTGAAGTGAGGGGAGGCGGCTCCGATGATTGCACGTCGCTGGTTCCTCCTGCGCTCGGGCGCCCTCGTGCTCAGCGCGGGGTTGCCCGCCGGCTGCGTGACGGCGACACGCAGCGCGGCGCCGGCCGGCCTCGACAACACGCTGGTGCTGCTCGAGCTGAACGGCGGCAATGACGGGCTCAACACGGTGATCCCCTATGCGGATCCGCTCTACGCGTCGCTGCGGCCGCGCATCGGCCTGTCGCGCGCCGACGTGATCCAGCTCGACGCGGCGACGGCGCTGCATCCGGGACTGGCGCCGCTCAAGCCGGCTTGGGATTCGGGCGAGATCGCGATCGTCCAGGGCGTGGGCTACGACAGGCCCAACCTCTCGCATTTCCGCTCGATCGAGATCTGGGACACGGGCTCGGCGAGCGACGAGCTGCTGGCCGAAGGTTGGGTCGCGCGCGCCCTGGCCGCACGCGAGCCGCTGCCCGGCCGTGCGGCCGAGGGCATCGTGCTCGGCCGCCCTGCCGTCGGGCCGCTCTACGGCGCGAAGGCGCGCGTCGCGATGATGCAGGACGCCAACAGCTTCGCGAACCAGGCGCGCCAGGTCGCCGAGCCCGCGGGTGTCGCGGCGCCCACCGCGGCGCTGCAGCACGTCGTTGCGACACAGGCCGCGTTGCGCGCGACGGGCGACGCGATCCACGAGCGGCTGCGCAGGACGCGCGCGCCGCTGCCGTCGACCTTCCCGCGGACCGGCCTCGGCTGGCAGCTCGCGAATGCGGCGCGCCTGATCGCCGCCGGCGTTGACGCGCCGGTGATCAAGGTCAGCCACGGCAGCTTCGACACGCACACCTGGCAGCGCAACACGCACGACCGGTTGCTCGCCGAGCTGGGCGCGGCGCTCGCCGCCTTCCGCGAGTCGATGCAGGCGCAAGGCCGCTGGGGCCGGGTGACGGTGATGACCTACGCCGAGTTCGGGCGGCGCCCCGCCGAGAACGCCGCACAGGGCACCGACCACGGAACCGCCGCGCCGCATCTGCTGCTCGGCGGCGGCGTGCGGGGCGGCTTCCACGGCCGGGCGCCGCGACTCGACCAGCTCGACGGCGGCGGCAACCTCCGTCATGCCGTCGATTTCCGCAGCGTCTACGCCACCGTGCTGCAGCGCTGGTGGGGATTGGACGCCGCAACGGCGCTCGGTCGACGCTGGGAGACGCTCGATCTCTTCCTCGCGTGAGCCGGACGCAGGGCTGCCAAGGGCCGGCGCGAGGCACTCATTCCTTGACTTCCGGGGCCAGAAGGCCGATGTACCGGCGCACTGAAGTCTCGCGGTTGCGCAAGACAGTTCGACGTCGCCAAACGCCCTCGCGCGTTGCCGTCTGACTCGACGTCCCGAGAAAGCAACTTCACAACCAGTCTTTCCCAGTAGCGCATGGGCCGGACACCATGCGCGCACTCGCTTGGGTCGCGGCCGTCATCGGCCGGCCGGCAGGCGCGAGTCAGGTATCTTTTCCAATGACTTCCGTTTCGTTCGACTCGCTCGGTCTGGCCGAGCCCCTGGTGCGTGCCCTCACGGCGGCCGGCCATGTGACGCCGACGCCGATCCAGTCCCAGGGCATCCCGCCCGTGCTCGCCGGCCGCGACCTTCTCGGCCTCGCGGAGACCGGCTCGGGCAAGACGGCGGCCTTCGTGCTGCCGATCCTCAATCGCCTCGGCGGCCTGCCGCCCTCGCCCCGGCGCCATCCGCGCGCGCTGATCCTGACGCCGACGCGCGAGCTCGCCGTCCAGATCGCCGACACCGTCGACATGTATTCGCGTCACCTGCAGCTGCGCACCGCGGTCATCTTCGGCGGCGTCTCGGCGCATCGCCAGATCCAGGAGTGCCGCAACGGCATCGACATCGTCGTCGCGACCCCGGGCCGCCTGCTCGACCTGATCGGCCAGCGCGCCGTCAGCCTGCACGAGGTCGAGGTGCTCGTCCTCGACGAGGCCGACCGCATGCTCGACATGGGCTTCATCCGCGACGTCCGCCGCATCATCGCGACCGTGCCCCAGCGCCGCCAGTCCCTGCTGTTCTCGGCGACGATGCCGAAGGAGATCGCGGACCTCGTCGCGGGGCTGTTGCACGATCCCGTGCGCGTCGATCTCAAGCCGGCCTCCGTCGCGGTCGACCGCATCAGCCAGCAGGTGATCCACATCGAGGTGCGGCGCAAGCGTGCGCTGCTCGCCGGCCTCCTCTGCGCCCCGCAGCTCGAGCGCGTGATCGTCTTCACGCGCACCAAGCATGGGGCGAACAAGGTCGCGCGGCAGCTGACCGAGATCGGGATCAAGGCCGACGCGATCCACGGCAACAAGTCGCAGAACGCGCGGCAGGATGCGCTGGAGAGCTTCCGCAACGGCCGCGTCCGCGTCCTCGTCGCGACCGACATCGCGGCGCGCGGGATCGACGTCCGCGAGATCACCCACGTCATCAATTACGAGCTGCCCAAGGATGCCGAGAGCTACGTCCACCGCATCGGCCGCACCGCGCGCGCCGGCCTGAACGGGGCGGCGATCTCGTTCTGCGCGCCCGAGGAGCGCGGCGAGCTGCGCGACATCGAGCGCCTGCTGCGCCACGCCGTGCCCACCATGGACGCGGGTCCGTGGCTGCAGCTGTCGGCGAACATCCCGGCAATCGTCTCGGGCGAGGTCGCGGCCGCCGCCCAGCCGCAGGCGCCGCACGCGCCGCGTCAGAACCGCCATCGCGGCCGCCCGCCGCGGCGCTCGCAGCGCCGGCGCGCGGCCTGACAACGGACAAAGAACGAGAAAAAGAGCGCGAAACGGAGGGCCACATGGCCAAGGAAGACCTGCTCGAATTCGACGGCGCCGTCATGGAAGTGCTTCCCGACGGCCGCTACCGCGTCCAGCTCGACAACGGGCACCAGATCGTCGCCTACACGGCGGGGCGCATGAAGAAGGCGCGCATCCGCACGCTGGCCGGCGACCGCGTGACGGTCGAGATGACCCCCTACGACCTCGAGAAGGGGCGCGTCGTGTTCCGTCACAAGGACGAGCGCGCGGCGCCCCGTCCGCAGCAGCGCCCGAACAACTTCCGGCGGCGCTGAGCCGCCGTCATCCGGGCGCGCTTGCGGTCGGCGGCGCCCTCCGGCGCCGGCCGTCGGGCGATCTCGACCCGATCGCCGGCAGCCGCTATCAAGGCACGATCGTCAACCGGACCCGGAGCGCGGATCGATGCCGACACCTCGTCTCGTCATCCATGGCGGCTGCGGCGCCATCCCCAAGGCGGAGATGACGCCGGCACGCGCCGAGAGTTTCCGCGCCAGCCTCCGCGCGTCGTTGACCGCCGGCTGGACGGTGCTGGCGGCGGGCGGGTCGGCGCTCGATGCGGTGACCGCCGCGATCGTCGTCATGGAGGACGACCCCAATTTCAACGCCGGGCACGGCTCGGCGTTCAACGACGAAGGCTTCCACGAGGTCGATGCCTCGATCATGGAGGGCCAGTCGCTGCTCGCCGGCGCGATCGCCGCGGCGCGCGAGATCCGCAATCCGATCAAGGTCGTCGCCGAGCTCGCGCGGCGCAATGCCGACCCGCTGATGCTGGCCGGCGCCGGCGCCGACGCCTGGGCGCGCGCCAACGGCTTCGCGATGGTCGACAACGGCTACTACTCGACGCAGTGGCGCCGCGAGGCGCTGGAGCAGATCCGCCAGCGCGCCAAGGCCGGCACGCTCGCGGCGGCGCCGGAATCCGAGAAGCACGGCACCGTGGGCGCGGTGGCGCTGGATGCGGCCGGCCATCTCGCCGCCGGCACCTCGACGGGCGGCTATACCGGCAAGCTCGTCGGCCGCATCGGCGATTCGCCGATCATCGGCGCCGGGACCTGGGCCGACGACCGGACCTGCGCGATCTCGGCGACGGGCAAGGGCGAGTTCTTCATCCGCAAGGCCCTGGCGCACGAGATCCATGCCCGCATGCGCTGGGGCGGCCGATCGCTCGCCCAGGCCTGCGACGAGATGATCCACGGCGAACTCGACGGCTGGGCCGCGGGCGCGGGCCTGGTCGCCATCGACGCCCAGGGCAACTTCACGCTGCCGTTCAACACCGAGGGCATGTATCGCGGCCACGCGAGCGCCGCGGGCGTCGAGGTCGACATCTACCGCTGAGCCGGGTCGACGCGGCGTTCGCGGCGGCTGAGTCCGAGCGCACCGAGGCCGGCCGCGAGCAGCGCCAGGCTCGCCGGCGCCGGGACCGGCGTTTCCGCCACCCGCGTGCAAACGTCGTCCGCTGGCCCGCAGCCGATGCTGCCGGCATAGAGTGATTGCGCCGTCGACTCGGGCGGCGCGTCGCAGCCGGTCTCGTCGCAGCGCGTCAGGCCGCTGCGCGTGTACGCGCGGGCGTAGTCGCCTGCCTCCTCGGTCGTCACCGTGCCGTCCTTGTTCTTGTCGGCCTTGTAGTTGTCGCCGTCCTTCTTGAGGCCGTCGGCGATGCGGCCCGTCATGCCCCCGGTGCAGGTCGGCGTCTCGGGCGTCGTCGAGGCGATGAACGCGAGATGCGCGCCGGCGGCGACGTCGCCGGCGGCCCCCTTCTGCGTCACGCTGCCGAGATCGTTCGCGCCGCCGAAGAACGAGTAGGAGTGGCAGCTGTCGAGGATGACGCTCATCGTGACGCTGCTGGTGAAGCCGCTCAGCAGCGTGGCGAGCTCGTCGTCCGTCATCCGGTCCGCGGCGCCCGCCGCGGTGTTGCCGATGCGGATGTGGTTGTCGCTGGCATTGGTCTCGCCGGCCTCGGCGGCGTCGGGGAAGAGCGAGTCGCCGCCGTGCCCGGCGAAATAGAAGACGATCTCGTCGCCGGACTTCGAGTCCGTCTTGAGCTTGGTGACGCAGTCGGTGATGCCGGCGCGGCTGCCGTTCTTCAGCTTGGTGATGTTCGCGTCGGGCCACGAGCCGGTGCCGGCGAGGGCGCCGGTGATCGTGTCGACGTCGCCGTCGAACTCGCCGTTCGCCGTGCCGTCGAGGCTCGGTCCGGATGCGAAGCAGCCGCGGAAGACGGTCGCCGCTGCGGGCTCGGACAGCAGCGACCAGGCGCCGATGGCGAATGCGGCCGTCGCGAGGGTGGCGGCGGTCCGGCGATGCGAATGAATCACGGCAGGCCTCCCTGTCGCCCGGGTTGGCGGCACAAGGGCATCGACCGCCGGAGCAAGGCGCAATTCCGGCGGCTGCCCGTTGGCTCGGCACGCGGGCATCGTTGGATTGTCGTTGCTTGTCGGGCGCGGTCGGCGGCGCTGTCGCCCCGCGACATCGGTCCGCGTCGCGGGCGCGTGTCGGCACGCGCTACCTGGAGTCGAGCAAGCGTCGTGCCAGTGTTGCGATTCGAGGCTGATCAAGACCTTGTCCCGCGACGCCGGCAACCTTGTCGGAATCATTGCCAGGCGGAGACTGCCGCGACGTGCGAAGTGCGGAGGCGAAGCCCTTGGATTCGCGATCGCTCCGGACGTGATCCCGTCGCCGGTGGATCGCGACCGGCAGCGTCGAGATTCCTGACAATCCGTTCCGGGATTCAGCGCTCCGGCAGGCGTCCGGTCGTGACGGGGACCGCCACCTCCTGCCCGCGGCGCAGCAGCGTCAGCATCACGTCGGTCCCCGGGCGGAGCGCCGCGATCGTGCGCGGCACGTCGCGCACCTGGTCGATCCGACGACCGTTCACCGCGACGATGATGTCGCCCTGCCGGAGTCCGGCGCGCGCCGCCGGGCTGCTGGTCTCGACTGCGGCGATGATGACGCCGTCGACGTCGCCCTTGAGGCCGAGGCCATTTGCGATCTCCGGCGTGATGTCCTGGATGTTCACGCCGATCCAGCCGCGCTCGATGCGGCCGTTGCGCACGAGTTCGTCGACGATCTGGCGCGCGAGGTTCGAGGGAATGGCGAAGCCGATGCCGACGCTGCCGCCGGTGGGCGAGTAGATCGCCGTGTTCACCCCGACGACCTCGCCGTCCATGTTGAAGGACGGGCCGCCCGAATTGCCCTGGTTGATCGGGGCGTCGAGCTGCAGGAAGTCGTCGTAGGGCCCGGCGTGGAGATCGCGGCCGCGCGCCGAGACGATGCCCGCGGTGACGGTGCCGCCGAGCCCGAAGGGATTGCCGACGGCGAGGACCCAGTCGCCGACATCGATGCGGTCGGAGTCGCCCCATCGCACGAAGGGCAGCTTCTCCTCGGTCTTGAGCTTGAGCACGGCGATGTCGGTCTTGTCGTCGCGGCCGAGGAGCTGCGCCGGCAGCGTGCGGCCGTTGTTCATGATCGCCGAGATCTCGCGCGCGCCCTCGACGACGTGGTTGTTCGTGACCGTGATCCCGCTCGACTCGATGATGAACCCGGAGCCGAGCGAGGTGGCGCGCTGCGCCGCCTGCGGCCGGCGCGTCTGGCCGAAGCGTCGCGCCATCTCCTCGAGCTGGCCGCGCGCATCGCCGCGCTGGGCCGTGGCCGGGACGTCGCGCACCGCCGCGATGTTCACGACCGCGGGGACGACCTGCCTGGCGAGCGGGGCGAAGCTGTCCGGGCCGCTGCGCGCGCGACCCGGGCGCGGCACGACGAGCGGGGCGACGGCGCCGAGACCCAGGGCGAGCACGGCGCGGCGATGAAGGCGGGTCGTCATTACGGTCCTCCGGACGGGGACCGGGAAGATAGGCGACCGGCGCGGCGACGGAAGGGGTCTCCCTTCCGCCGCCGTGCCGATCGCCCGTCATGTGGCGGTCCGAGCGGCCCGGCGCCCCGGGGCCGTCCGGTGCCTGGCGGCCGCCTCAGCTGCTGACGCGCGGCAGCTTCACGGCGACGAACTGCTCCATGCCGTGACGCGCGACGAGCAGGACGATGCTGTCCCGGCGCTCGGCGCGGGCGGCGCCGAAGGCGCGCTCGACCTCGGCCGGCAGCGAGACCGCGCCGCCGCCGATCTCGACGATCACGTCGCCGACCGCGATCCCTGCGAGTTCGGCCTCGGAGCCGTCCTTCACGTCGGCCACGATCACCCCGTGCGCCGTCGGCGCGAGACGGAGCTGCTGGCGAAGCTCCGGCGTCAGCGGCGCCAGCGCGAGACCGACCGGCTCCACCGCGCGCGGTGCCGGGGGGACCGGCGTCGCCTCGGCGCGGCTCGCGCTCGGCGTCGCGCCGATCGCCAGCGGCAGCGTCATCGAGGCGCCGCGCCGCCGGATCTCGACCATCGCCTTGGTGCCGGGCTTCATCCCCGCGATGAGGCGCGGGAGGTCGCGCAGCCGCGTGACCTTCGTGCCGTCGACGGCGACGATCACGTCGCCCTGGCGCAGGCCGGCCTTGGCGGCCGGGCCGCTCGGATCGAGCTGCGCGACGAGCGCGCCCTCCTGGTCGGTCGGCAGGCCGAGGCCGAAGGCGATCTCCGGCGTCAGCGGCTGCACCGACACCCCGATCCAGCCGCGCTCGATGCGGCCGTCGCGGCGCAGCGCCTCGATCACCGGCTTGGCGATGCCGGCGGGGATGGCGAAGCCGATCCCGACGCTGCCTCCGTTGGGCGAGTAGATCGCCGTGTTCACGCCGATCACCTCGCCGGCCATGTTGAAGGACGGGCCGCCCGAATTGCCCTGGTTGATCGGCGCGTCGAGCTGGAGGAAGTCGTCGAAGGGTCCGGACTGGATGTCGCGGCCGCGCGCCGAGACGATGCCCGCCGTCACGGTGCCGCCGAGGCCGAACGGATTGCCGACGGCGAGGACCCAGTCGCCGACCTCGATGCGGTCGGAATCCCCCCATCGCACCGCGGGCAGCGGCGTGTCGGATTCGACCTTGATCAGCGCGAGGTCGGTCTTGTCGTCGCGTCCGACGAGGCGCGCCTTGAGCTGCTTGCCGTCGCTGAACGTCACGGCGATGTCCGACGCCTCGCCGACGACGTGGTTGTTGGTCACGACATAGCCGCTGGGGTCGATGACGAAGCCGGACCCCTGGCCGGTGACGCGGCGCGCAGGCCCGTTCTCGCGCGGCATGTAGCGCCGCATGAACTGGTCCCAGGGCGAGCCCGGCGGGAAGGGCGAGGGCGGCGTCTCGGCCGTCGCCTGGACGTCGCGCACGACGGCGATGTTCACGACCGCGGGGGACACCTGCTTGGCGAGCGGCGCGAAGCTGTCGGGGCCGCTCCGGGCGTAGGCCGGCGGCAGCGCGAAGGTGAAGGCGAGGACGGCTGCAGCGGCCCAGGCTGCCACACGCTGGGGCTGCGGAAGGGGATGAGCGCTGAGCATCGTGATCTCCTGTCGAATGTCGCTTGGGGATCGGCCGGCCGCGCGGGGCCGGCCTCGTCCGATGCGGACATCTAGGGAGGTGTTTGGGCGATCCTATGGAGAAGGCGTGGAGGCTCGGCCAGGATGTCGCCTAGTTTCCGCCCGAATCTCGCGCGGCCTGGCGATTGCGCTTCGCCTTCGGCCGCGGCCGCGGTTTGCGGCCGGAGGAGCCCCGCGCCGCCCCGGCGCGGGCTACGGCCCAGGCGCCGGCGACGATCGCGCGCAGCATCTCCTCGTCGTCCAGCGCCGCCGCCGGCGCGTCCCAATAGGACATCGCCATCGCCTTGCCCTTGGCCGTGTACACGAACGGCTTGCAGCCGGCCTCGATGAAGGCTGCGCGGTTCGCAGCACCGACCTTGAGGTAGAGGGCGTCGTCCAGGACGAATCCGAACATCGTGCCGTCGCGGAACAGCCCCGCGGCGCCGAACATCCGGCGCACGGAGACCGAGCCCCAGGGGCGCAGGGCGTCGCGCACGAAGGCCAGAAAGCTGTCGTCATCGCGCATGCCCGTCTCCTAGGTTTCGAGCCGTGATGCGGAGGGAAGCGCGATCGTGACGCAAGCGGGCGGCGTGTGGAACGGCCTGTCGGGAAATCTGCGCGGGGCGCTGATCCTGGCGCTGTCGGCGCTCGTGCTCACCGGCGAGACGGTGCTGCTGCGCTACATGTCGAGCGAGGTGCCGGTCGCGGTCTACACGCTGGCGCGCGCGCTCGCGCAGCTGGGGCTCGGCGCCCTGCTCGTGCTGTCGCTCGGGCAGGGCTGGCGCGGCGCTCGCACGCAGCGCATCGGGTTGCAGCTTTTCCGCGGCGTGTCGAGCCTGGTGAGCTGGCAGCTCTACTACTTCTCGTTCCGCGTGCTCGACTTCGCGATCGCGACGACGCTGAACTTCACGACCGCTCTGTACGTGGCGCTGCTCGCCGGCCCGATCATGAAGGAGCGCGTCGGGCCGTGGCGGTGGGCGGCGACGGCGCTGGGCTTCGTCGGCGTGCTGCTCGTCGTCCGGCCCGGCGCGGCGGGCTCGGCGATCGGGCTGATCGCGGGATTGGGAAGCGCCTTGTGCGGCGTGGCGATCGTCTTCTCCAACCGCTCGCTCGGGCTGAGCGACCGCGCCGAGACGACCATGTTCTGGGTCGGCGTGGTGACGACGCTGGGCGCGCTGCCGCCGGCGATCGCGGCGTGGCGCCTTCCCGCGGCCGGCGACGCGCTCCTCGTCGCCGGCGGTGCGACGATCGGGGCCGCCGGTCTGTGGCTGATCCTGATCGCCTATCGCCTGGGGGAGGCGTCGGCGCTTGCGCCGATCCCCTATCTGCGGCTGGTCTTCGCGGCGCTGGCCGGCTGGGCGCTGTTCGCCGAGCGCCCGGACGCGTGGACGATCGCGGGCTGCGCGACGATCGCGGCAAGCGCGATCCTCCTCGCCCGCGCGGAGAGCCGGAAGCCCCGGTGACAGCGCGGCGGCGCGCGACTAGCGTGCGGCGCCAACGCAGACGGACTTCGAGGACGCGCCATGAACGACCTGCTCATCCGCAACGCGATGCTGCTCGACGGCACCGGCGCGCCACCGCGCCGCGGCGACGTCGCGGTGAGCGGCGGGCGCATCGCCGCCATCGGCACGGGCCTGGGCGCGGCGCGCGAGACGATCGACGCCGAGGGCCTCGCGCTGATGCCCGGCATCATCGACGGCCATACGCATTACGACGCGCAGCTGACCTGGGATCCCTGGGCCGACCCGTCGCCCGCGCTCGGCGTGACCACGGTGGTCATCGGTAATTGCGGCTTCTGCATCGCGCCGTGCAAGCCGGGCGACCGCGACCTGACCATGCGCAACCTCACCCAGGTCGAGGGCATGTCGCTCGAGGCGCTGCGCACCGGCATCCGCTGGGAGTTCGAGAGTTTCCCCGAGTATCTCGCGATGCTCGAGCGCAACGGCGTGGTGCCGAACGTCGTCGCCTTCGCGGGGCACTCCTCGATCCGCACCTTCGTGATGGGCGCGGAGGCGAGCCGGCGTCCGGCGACCGACGCCGAGATCGAGCGGATGGCGGCGATCGTGCGCGAGTCGATCGCGGCCGGCGCGGTCGGGCTCGGCTCCTCGACCAACGAGCCGCACAACGGCGAAGGCGGCATCCCGATGCCCTCGCGCCTCGCCGACGAGCGCGAGTTCAAGGCGCTGCTCGGCGCGATGCGCGACGCCGGCCGCGGCATCTTCATGCTGACCAAGGGCCGCACCACGACCGTGCCCTGGCTCGAGAACCTCTCGGCCGAGACGGGACGCTCGATCATCATCGCGGCGATGTTCCACTCGAACACCGCGCCGACGCGCGTGTTCGACGAGGTCGCGGCGATGAAGGCGGCGCAGGCGCGCGGCCGCGAGCTGATCCCGCAGATCTCGTGCTGCGCGCTGACGATGGAGTTCAAGCTCAAGTCGGCCTACGTCTTCGAGGACAATCCGACCTGGAAGCGCACGATGACGACGCCGCCGGACGCGGTGCCGGCGCTGCTCGCCGATCGCGCGTTCCGTGACGGCGTGAAGGCCGACTTCGTCGAGGGCAAGGGACGCCGGCTGTTCAACAGCGAGTGGGACCGACTGTTCGTGCGCGAGGTGCGCGAGCCGCAGCATCGTCCGCTCGAGGGCCAGTCGATCGCGGCGCTCGCCGCCGCCGCGAACAAGCATCCCGTCGACTGGATGCTCGACTTCGCGCTGGAGGAGGGGCTCGAGACGCTGTTCATCGCCGAGCTGCTCAACAGCGATCCCGACGCCGTCGGCAGGCTGATCAACGAGGAGAGCGCGCATGTCTCGCTGTCCGACGCCGGCGCGCATCTGACCTTCTTCTGCGATGCCGATTTCGGCCTCTACCTGCTGGGCCATTGGTCGCGCGACCGCGGCACGCTGCCGCTCGAGGCCGCCGTGCACAAGCTGACCGGCCATCCCGCGCGGCTGTTCGGCCTGCGCGACCGCGGTGTGCTCAAGCCCGGCGCCGCCGCCGACCTCCTGCTCTTCGACCCGAAGACCGTCGGCCGCGGCAAGCGCGAGCGCACCTACGACCTGCCCGCCGGCGCCTCGCGCCTCGTCGCGCAGGCCAAGGGCGTCCACGGCGTCTGGATCAACGGCCGCCGCGTCGTCGACGCCAAGGGTCCGATCGCGATCGACGACCGCCCGGGCAAGGTGCTGCGCGAATTCGCGGTGTGACGGGCGACGAACCCCGCGCCCGGGACGCGGCGCGTCGCTCGTCGCGCGAGGGCCGATCGCGCGCCGCGGGGTCGGCGCGCGGAACTGCTACGCACCGCGCGGATCGTAGCCGAGCGCGAGGAGCGAGCGGATCGGCCTGAAGAGCGGGCGCGGGAGCGCGTCCCAGGCGAACCAGCGCCAGTCCGCGGCCTTGGTCGGCTCGAGCGCGCGCGGCGTGCCGCGGCCGTGGTCCGCGATCACGAAGATCGTCACCGCATGCAGGCGCTGGCGTCGGAAGAGATCGAGCACCGTCGGGCCCTGGGCGCGCGGGACGATCGTCACGCCGGCCTCCTCGCGCGTCTCGCGGCGCGCGCAGGCGAACAGATCCTCGCCGAACTCGAGCTTGCCCCCGGGGAACTGCCAGGTGCCGCGGCCGGGCTCGGCGAGGCGGCGACCGAGCAGGACCGTGTCGCCGCGGCGGACGATGACACCGACGCCGACGAGCGGCGCCCGGGTCACCCGCAGCTCGCCTGCGGCTTCGTGCGGCCGGTCTCGATGCGCTTGGCTGCCGCGTTCCAGACGAAGCGGAAGCTGCAGCGCTTGATCGTGGTCGGCAGGGCGACGGTCAGCGTCGCATCGGTGTCGAGATAGCGGCAGACCAGGACCGCGGGGCGCGTGCGCGGATCGGGCAGGTCGAAGATCTGCACGCGGGCTTCGCCCTCGCGGCTCTCGCGGCTCGGCGCCAGATCGGCCTTCTCGGCCGGCAGCCCGTCGAAGACGGACATGCGCAGGAACGGACGCGTGCGCGTGGCGCCGTCGCCGCGGAAGCCCGGCGGCGCCTGCGGCTGCTCGTTCACCGCCAGCTCGGCCGGGCAGCGGACCTGCGCGGTCGCGTCGAGCGCCGCCAGGCTCGCCCCGGCCAGGAGCGCGATCGTTGCCGCGCGCATCAATGCGCCCCGAACTTGGCGAAGAAGTCGTTGCCCTTGTCGTCGACGACGATGAAGGCCGGGAAGTCGACGACCTCGATGCGCCAGATCGCCTCCATGCCGAGCTCGGGATAGGCGATGCACTCGACCTTCTTGATGCAGTCCTGCGCCAGCACCGCGCCCTCGCCGCCGACGGAGCACAGATAGAACCCGCCATGCTTCTTGCAGGCGTCGGTGACGACCTTCGAGCGGTTGCCCTTGGCGACCATCACGAGCGAGCCGCCGGCTGCCTGGAACTGGTCGACGAAGGAATCCATGCGGCCCGCGGTGGTCGGGCCGAAGGCGCCCGAGGCAAAGCCCTTCGGCGTCTTGGCCGGGCCG
Organism: Alphaproteobacteria bacterium; assembly: GCA_016793165.1. Lineage (GTDB taxonomy): Bacteria > Pseudomonadota > Alphaproteobacteria > CACIAM-22H2 > CACIAM-22H2 > CAIOSQ01. Next base: position 20,158 of record JAEULA010000101.1, read on the forward strand.
GCGTAGTAGATCGGGTGGTTCTTGAAGTAGTCGGGCAGCGGCTGGCCGGCCTCGAGATCGGCGCGCAGCTTGGCGTGCGCGAGGTCGCGGGCGACGATCAGCGAGCCGTTGAGCATCACCCGGGTCGTGATCGGGTGGCGGCCGAGGATCTCGCGGATCTTCGCCATCGGCTGGTTGAGATCGATCTTCACGACCTCGCCGCCGAACTTGCCGGCGTCGATGTCCGGCATGTACTGCGCGGGGTCGGTCTCGAGCTGCTCGAGGAAGACGCCGTCCCGCGTGATCTTGCCCAGCGCCTGGCGGTCGGCCGAGCACGACACGCCCATCGCGATCGGCAGGCTGGCGCCGTGGCGCGGCAGCCGGATGACGCGCACGTCGTGGCAGAAATACTTGCCGCCGAACTGCGCGCCGATGCCGTTCATCTGCGTGAGCTTGTGGACCTTCTCCTCCATCTCTCGGTCGCGGAAGGCCTGGCCCCATTTGTTGCCTTCGCTGGGCAGGCCGTCGAGGTAGCGCGTGGTCGCGAGCTTCAGCGTCTTGAGCGTGAACTCGGCGGAGGTGCCGCCGACCACGATCGCGAGGTGATAAGGCGGGCAGGCCGCAGTGCCGAGCGTCTTGATCTTCTCGTCGAGGAACTTGAGCAGCGCGTCGGGCGTCAGCCGCGACGGCGTCTCCTGGAACAGGAAGGTCTTGTTGGCCGAGCCGCCGCCCTTGGCGACGTAGAGGAACTCGTACTCGTCGCCGTCGGTCGCGTAGAGGTCGATCTGTGCGGGCAGGTTGTCGCCGGTGTTCGTCTCCTTGAACATCGTCAGCGGCGCCAGGTTCGAGTAGCGCAGGTTGCGTTCGGCATAGGCGCGGAACACGCCGCGCGCGACCTCCTGGCCGTCGTCGAAGCCGGTCCAGACCTGCTGGCCCTTCTTGCCCATGACGATCGCCGTGCCGGTGTCCTGGCACATCGGCAGCACGCCGCCGGCGGAGATGCAGGCGTTCTTGAGCAGCTCGTAGGCGACGAAGCGGTCGTTGGCCGAGGCCTCCTTGTCGTCGAGGATCGCGCGGAGCTGCTTGAGATGGCCGGGCCGCAGCAGGTGGGCGATGTCGGCGAAGGCGTTGAAGGCGAGGTCGCTGATCGCCTCGGGGCTGACGCGCAGCATCTCGGCGTTGCCGAAGCGCGCGGTGTCGACATAGGCGCCGTCGAGTTTGCGCCAGGGAACGTCGTGATGCGCGACCTCGACGAGTTCGCGGTACGAGAATTCGGCCATGCGGGTCAGCCGGGCGGGCGGGCCCGGTCCTCTGTTGCTGCGGCTGAAGACGGCGGGAGCGTTACTTCTTGCGGAAGGTGTCGAGGCGCACGACGCGGTCGTCGCCCTCTGCGGGCGGCTTGGGGTCCGCGGGCGGGGTCGGCGGGGTCGGCGGCGTCGGCTCGGTCGCGGCGACGGCGGGCGGCTCGCTGCCGGGGAACTGCAGCGCGAACTGGACCGAGGGGTCGACGAAGGACGTCACGGCGGCGAAGGGCACGACCAGCCGCTCCTTGTTCTTGTCGAAGCTCAGCGTGACCTTGAAGTGGTCGTCGAAGACGGCGAGGCCCCAGAACTGATACTGGAGCACGATCGTCATCTCGCGCGGATATTTCTGCGCCAGCTTGGGCGGGATCTCGACGCCGGGATACTCGGTCCGGAACGAGATGTAGAAGTGGTGCTGGCCGGGAAGCCCGCTCTCGGCGACCTGGATGAGCGCCTCGCGCATCACCCCGCGCATAGCGGATTCCATCATCTGCTCGTAGCGCAACCCGTCGTTCGCCACCGGCGTCCTCGCTTCGCTCGATGTTCTCGGGCCGCGAGGCCCGTTTCGGCTCCTGCCGCCGCGGCAAGCGTCCGGGCGTCAAGTGGGGGGCTTCTGTTGCCCGGTGCCCCCCGAACCGCGACTAGGCGTCTTGGGCTAAGCCGTTAGGCTCAGGCCGCGACGCGGTTGTCGAGAGCCACGTTGTCGTTGGCGTCTCAGTTTTGGCCCGATGACGGCGGTACCATGCCGGGCAAACTTCGTGCCTTTACTCGCGCGTCGATCCTGGTTCGCCCCCGCAGAAGATGGTGGAGGCGCCGGGCACTGCCCCCGGGTCCGCATCGGCTATTGCGCACGCTATTTATCGCCATAGTCGGTTTCCCGACGGCCTGAATATAGGCGCAGCTCCGCACGGATCAAAGGGATGTCGGGGCTCGGGGAGCGGCCCTTGGGGCGGCCGGGGTTGCGCCCGGCGCGCGACCGCGCGAGCCTCCGGCCGGGCTTGCGCGGCGCGGGGCGGCGGCGCAGTTAATCCCGCATCGGTCCCTCGGAGTCGGCTGGCGGCGATGCGGCAATATCTCGACCTGCTTCAACACATCCTCGACAAGGGCGTGGTCAAGAAGGACCGCACCGGGGTCGGCACCAAGAGCGTGTTCGGCCACCAGATGCGCTTCGACCTCGCTGCCGGGTTCCCGCTGGTGACGACCAAGAAGCTGCATCTGCGCTCGATCGTCCACGAGCTGCTGTGGTTCCTGCGCGGCGACACGAACGTCCGCTACCTGCGCGACAACGGCGTGACGATCTGGGACGAGTGGGCCGACGCGGACGGCGAGCTGGGCCCGGTCTACGGCCATCAGTGGCGCAGCTGGCCGACGCCGGACGGCCGGCAGATCGACCAGATCACGCAGCTGCTCGACCAGATCCGGCGCAATCCCGACAGCCGGCGCCTGATCGTCACGGCCTGGAACCCCGGCGACATCGACAAGATGAAGCTGCCGCCGTGCCACTGCCTGTTCCAGTTCTACGTCGCCGAGGGGCGTCTCTCCTGCCAGCTCTACCAACGCTCGGCCGACGTGTTCCTCGGCGTGCCGTTCAACATCGCCTCCTATGCGCAGCTCACGATGATGATCGCGCAGGTGAGCGGGCTGCAGCCCGGCGAGTTCGTGCACACGCTGGGCGACGCGCATCTGTACCTGAACCATGTCGAGCAGGCGCTGACCCAGCTCGGCCGCGTGCCGCGCGAATTGCCGAGGCTGGAGATCGATCCGGGGGTGCGCGACCTGTTCGCCTACCGCTACGAGCATTTCAGGCTCGTCGGCTACGACCCGCATCCGCACATCTCGGCCCCGGTCGCGGTGTGAGCGCGACCGCCGCGGACGGCGCCGTCGCGATCGTCGCGGCGATGGCGCGCGATCGAGCCATCGGTCGCGACAACGCGCTGCCCTGGCGACTGCCCGAGGACCTGCGCCGCTTCAAGGGTCTGACGCTCGGCCACGCCGTGATCATGGGGCGACGTACCTGGGAGTCGATCGGCCGGCCCCTTCCGGATCGGGTCAGCATCGTGGTGACGCGCGATCCGCTGTGGCAGGCGGCCGGTGCGCGTGCGGCGCCGGATCTCGACGCGGCGCTGGTGTTGGCGCGCGCCGAGCGGCCCGGTCGGGCCGCGATGATCATCGGCGGCGCGCAGATCTATGCGCTGGCCCTGCCGCGGGCGACACGGCTGCATCTCACCGAGATCGACGTCGCGGTGCCGGGCGCCGACGCGCATTTCCCGCCCTTACCCGCGGGCGCCTGGCGCGAGTCGGCGCGCGAGGCCGGCATTTCGGCATCCGGGCTGCGCTACGCCTTCGTCGACTACCTGCGCGCCGCCTGACCTTCAGCTGACGACGATGCGTGGCGCGGCGCGCGGCGCGTCGCCGCCGCTGAGTTTGGCCCAGACCTTGTCGGCGATCGCGCGATAGGCCTTGGCATGCGCGCCCTCCGGCTCGCTGATCACGATCGGACGGCCGCCGTCGGAGGTCTCGCGGATGACGATGTGCAGCGGCAGCTCGCCGAGGAAGTCCACGCCGGTCTTCGCAGCCTCGGCCTTCGCCCCGCCGTGCCCGAAGATGTGCTCGACGTGCCCGCAATTCGAGCACACGTGGTAGCTCATGTTCTCGACGATCCCGAGCACGGGGACGTCCACCTTGCGGAACATGTTGAGGCCCTTGCGCGCGTCGATCAGCGCGATGTCCTGCGGCGTCGACACGATGATGGCGCCGGCGAGCGGCACGCGCTGCGCCATCGTCAGCTGGGCGTCGCCGGTGCCGGGCGGCATGTCGACGACCAGCACGTCGAGCTCGCCCCAGGCCACGTCGCGCATCATCTGCTCCAGCGCTCCCATGACCATCGGTCCGCGCCAGATCATCGGCGTGTCCTCCGGCACCAGGAAGCCCATCGACATCACCTTCACGCCGTAGTTCGACATCGGCATGAGCGTCTTGCCGTCCGGCGACTGCGGCCGGCCCGAGATGCCCATCATGCGCGGCTGCGACGGGCCGTAGATGTCGGCATCGAGGATCCCGATCTTCAGCCCCTTGCCGGCCAGCGCCATGGCGAGGTTCGTCGCCGTCGTCGACTTGCCGACGCCGCCCTTGCCCGAGGCGACGGCGACGATGTGCTTCACGCCGGGCACGAGCTGCTTGCCGCCCGGCGAATTCGGGCCGCCGGCAGGCCCGGCGCCGGGCGCGCGCGCTGCGGCCGCCGGCGCGCCGGCGCGCTCCGCCGTCAGGACCGCGGTGACCGAGAGCACGCCGGGCAGCGCCTCGACCGCCTTTTCGGCCGCCTTGCGCAACGGTTCGAGATGCGGCCCGCGCTTGGCCTCGACCTCGAGCGAGAAGCCGACATGGCCGTCGCGGACCGCGAGGCCCTTCACCATCCCGAGGCTGACGACATCCTGGCGGCGGTCGGGATCGAGCACACGCTTGAGTGCATCGATGACGGCGGCTTCAGTCGGCGTGGCAGCCATGGCGGATCCCTTTTAGCGCTTGAATTCTTTGATCTGACGCCGATATCTGGCGGCGCCTGCGCGGCGGCGTCCGGTTGTGAGCCGGGGGCGCGGGTCATATAAAGCCAGTGCTACTCATCGCCAAGGCGCGCAAACGTCCCGCCGCGGCTGGACATCAACGGATGACGGGCCCGGTGCCGGGTCGTCGTCGCTTTTCGGAGGCGCAACGATGCCCTGGTCGCAAGGTGGTGGTCCCTGGGGTGGCGGCAGCGGGGGCGGCGGTAGCAACGGCGGCGGTGGCGGCGGAAACAGCCCCTGGGGTCGTCCATCGGGCGGCGGCGGCGGTGGTGGCGGCGGCGGGCCGTTCGGCGGTGGCCAGCCTCCCAACATCGAGGACCTGATCAAGCGCTCCCAGGAGCGGATGAAGTCCTTCCTGCCAGGCGGCATGGGGAACCTGCGCGGCGTGGCGCTCATCCTCGGCGCGCTGGCGCTGCTGTGGGTCGGCAGCGGCTTCTACATCGTTCAACCCAATGAGCTGGGCATCGTCCTGCGCTTCGGCCAGCCGGTCCGCCAGGCGCTGCCGGGCTGGAACTATCATCTGCCGCGGCCGATCGAGACGGTCATCAAGCCGTCGGTGACGACCGTGAATTCGCTCGATATCGGCTTCCGCTCGGCGAGCGAGGCGCGCGGCGGTCGCGCGGTCACCCGGCCCGAGGAAGGCCAGATGCTGACCGGCGATGAGAACATCCTCGATCTCCAGTACACGGTGTTCTGGAAGATCAAGGACGCGCGCGACTACATCTTCAACATCATCCTGCCCGAGCTCACCGTGCGGCAGGCCTCCGAGAGCGCGATGCGCGAGGTCGTGGGCAACATGCGTGCCCAGGAGGCGCTGGCCCAGGGGCGCGTGCAGATCGAGGCCCACGGCCAGAAGCTGATCCAGCAGATCCTCGACGAATACAAGGCGGGGATCGAAGTCACGCAGGTCCAGCTGCGCGGCGTGGAGCCGCCGGCCCAGGTCATCAACTCGTTCCGCGACGTCCAGGTCGCGCAGGCCGACCGCGAGCGCGCGCGCAACGAGGCGGAGGCCTACCGCAACCAGATCGTTCCCGAGGCGCGCGGCCAGGCGCAGCGCCTGCTGCAGGAGGCCGAGGCCTATCGCCAGCAGGTGATCGCGCAGGCCCAGGGCGAGACGCGCCGCTTCACCGCGCTGCTCGACGCCTACCGACTGGCGCCCGACGTCACCAAGCGCCGGCTGTACCTCGAGATGATGGAAGAGATGCTGGCCCGGACCAACAAGGTGATCATCGATCAGCCCAGCGGCGGCAGCGGCGTGGTGCCGTTCCTGCCGCTCCAGGAAATGCTGCGGCGCGGCGGCAGCGCGCCGCCCGCCCAGGGTCAGCCGGCAGGAGCCCGCCCATGAACCGCCTCGTTCCCGCGCTCCTCGTCGTCGCCGGCCTTCTGGCGGCAATCGGCTACACGAGCCTCTACATCGTCGATCTGCGCCAGCAGGCGCTCGTCCTCGAGTTCGGCAATCCGCAGCGCACGGTCCGCGAGCCGGGGCTGCAGTTCAAGAAGCCGTGGCAGACGGTGCTGATGTTCGACCAGCGCCTGCTGGACTTCGATGCCGACGCCCAGGAGGTCACGCTGGGCGACCAGCGCCGAATGGTGGTGGACGCCTATGCGCGGTACAAGATCACGGACCCGCTCGAGTTCTACAAGACGATCGGGACCGAGATGAACTTCCGCCAGCGGCTCGGCGCGATCGTCAACGCGACGCTGCGCAACACGCTCGGTCAGGTGCCGTTCGCGGCGTTGCTGTCCGATCGCCGCGCGGCCGTCATGCGCGACGTGCGCGACGTGGTGGCGCGCGAGGCCGCGTCGTTCGGCGTCACCGTCGTCGACGTCCGCTTCATGCGCGCCGACCTGCATCCCGACAACAGCCCGGCGATCTTCCGCCGGATGCAGACGGAGCGCGAGCGCGAGGCCCGCGAGGCGCGCGGCCAGGGCTCGGAGACCAAGCAGCGCATCACCGCCGAGGCCGAGCGCGAGCGCACCATCCTCGTCGCCGAGGCGCAACGCGAGGCGCAGGTCCTGCGCGGCCAGGGCGACGCCGATGCGACGCGGATCTATGCCGAGGCCTTCGGCAAGGACCCGTCCTTCTACGACTTCTGGCGCTCGCTCGAGGCGCAGCGCAAGGCGCTCGCCGAGGGCACGACGCTGATCCTGTCCCCGGACAGCGACTTCTTCCGCTTCTTCCGCGACATGGGCGGCAGCGACCCGGTGCGCGGGGACGGCGCCACGCCGCGCCGCTGATCGTGATCAATCCGCGCCGCGCGTCGCCCGGCTTTTCCTGGACGGCGCGCGGCGGGGGCTCCTAGCATTCCCGGCCACACCCCCGACAAGATCATCGCCTATCCGGAAGCCCAGGCCTTCTCAGGGAGTCGTGACGACCATGCGTCCGATCGTGCGTAAGACTTCGATGTTCGAGACCCTCGCGCGCAGGGCGACCACCGCGCTCTGCATCGCGACCTTCGCCGCCGGAATGTTCGCTGCGGCGCCGGTGGGCGCGCAGGACCGCCTGCCGGCGCCCGGGGCGCCCGCTGCGGGCTTCGCCGACCTCGCCGAGCGCCTGTTGCCGGCGGTCGTCAACATATCGACGACTCAGGTCGTGCGGCCGCAGGGCGGCGCGCCGGGGCAGCCCGGCCAGCCCAACCAGCGCCGTCCGGAGACGCCCCAGTTCCCGCCCGGCTCGCCGTTCGAGGAATTCTTCAAGGAGTTCTTCGATCGCCAGGGGCGCGGCGGCAACAGCCCGGACCAGGCCCCGCGGCGCGCGACCTCTCTGGGCTCGGGCTTCATCATCGACGCGAGCGGCATCGTGGTGACCAACAACCACGTCATCGCCGAGGCAGACGAGATCAAGGTCATTCTCCAGGACAACACCCAGCTCAGCGCCAAGCTGCTGGGCCGCGACCCGAAGACCGACCTCGCCGTGCTCAAGGTCGAATCGTCCAAGCCGCTGCCGGCGGTGAGCCTCGGGAACTCCGACGGCGTGCGCATCGGCGACTGGGTGCTCGCCATCGGCAACCCGTTCGGTCTCGGCGGCACGGTGACCGCCGGAATCCTGTCGGCGCGCGCCCGCGACATCAACGCCGGCCCCTACGACGATTTCCTGCAGACCGATGCGTCGATCAATCGCGGCAATTCGGGCGGCCCGTTGTTCAACATGGCGGGCGAGGTGATCGGCATCAACACCGCGATCTACTCGCCCAGCGGCGGCTCGATCGGCATCGGCTTCTCGATCCCGTCTTCGCTCGCCAAGCCGGTGATCGAGCAGCTGCGCGACTTCGGCCGCACGCGGCGCGGCTGGCTCGGCGTCAACATCCAGAACGTCACCGACGAGATCGCCGAGAGCCTCGGCCTCGACAAGGCCAAGGGCGCGCTTGTCGCGCGCGTCATGGAGAAGGGCCCGGCGGAGAAGTCTGGCATCCAGTCCGGCGACGTGATCGTGAAGTTCGACGGCAAAGACGTGACCGACATGCGCCGCCTGCCGCGGCTCGTCGCCGAGACGCCGGTGGGCAAGGCGGTGAAGGTCGACGTCTGGCGCAAGAACCAGGCCGTCACGCTCGACGTCACCCTGGGCGAGCTGGAGGAGAGCGAGCAGCAGGCGACCCAGACCCAGCGGCCGCGCCCGCAGCAGCAGGGCGCGGCGTCGATCGAGGCGCTCGGCATGACGCTGACGGCGCTGACGCCGGAGCTGCGCGAGAAGTTCCAGGTCCCGGAGCGCACCAAGGGCGTGCTGGTGACGAAGGTGGACGACGGGTCGACGGCGGCGGAGCGCGGGTTGCGCGCGGGCGACGTGATCGTCGAGGTCGCGCAGCAGGAGGTCACCCAGCCCTCGCAGGTCGTCGACAAGGTCCAGGAGGCCCGCAAGGCGAACCGGCGCAGCGTGCTCGTGATGGTTGAGCGCGCGGGTGAGCAGCGCTTCGTCGGCCTGCCCGTCGATCCGCGCGGCTGACCGCGCGCACCCCGACTTGACGCGCGACGGCCCGGCGATGCGACGCATCGCCGGGCCGTTCGCGCGTGGACATCGCCCATTCGGCATGATTGGATCCGCGCGCTTCGAGCAACGGGCGACGAACGCGCGCGCAGGGGAGGGTCCGAGATGGCCGACCAGATCAAGTACACGCTGACCGAACAGGACATGCCGAAGTCCTGGTACAACATCATGGCCGACCTCCCGTCGCCGCTGCCGGCCGTCCTGCACCCCGGCACCGGGCAGCCCGTCGGCCCGGCCGACCTCGCGCCGCTCTTCCCGATGGAGATCATCAAGCAGGAAGTCTCGGGCGAGCGCTGGATCGATATCCCGGATCCCGTGCGCCAGATCTATTTCCAGTGGCGTCCGACGCCGCTGTATCGCGCCCGCCGCCTCGAGCGCGCGCTCGATACGCCGGCGCGCATCTACTACAAGTACGAAGGCGTCTCGCCCTCGGGCTCGCACAAGCCCAACACCGCGGTGCCGCAGGCCTTCTACAACAAGCAGGAGGGCGTGAAGCGGATCACGACCGAGACCGGTGCCGGCCAGTGGGGCTCGTCGCTCGCCTTCGCGGGGTCGCTCTTCGGCATCGAGATCGACGTCTACATGGTCAAGGTCAGCTTCCAGCAGAAGCCCTATCGTCGGGCGCTGATGGAGAGCTACGGCGCGCGCTGCGTGGCGAGCCCGTCGACCGAGACGAATTCCGGCCGTGCCGTGCTGGCGCAGAACCCGGACTCCACCGGCTCGCTCGGGATCGCGATCTCCGAGGCGGTGGAGATGGCCGCGCAGCGCGACGACACCAAGTACGCGCTGGGCTCGGTGCTGAACCACGTCCTGATGCACCAGACGGTCCTCGGCCTCGAGGCGAAGCGGCAGATGGAGATGGCCGGCGACGATCCCGACGTCATCGTCGGGTGCACCGGTGGCGGATCGAACTTCGCGGGCATCGCGTTCCCCTATCTCGGCGAGCAGCTGCGCGGCGGCCGCAAGCGGCGCATCGTCGCCGTCGAGCCGGCCGCATGCCCGAGCCTGACGCGCGGCAAGTACGCCTACGACTTCGGCGACACCTCGAAGCTCACGCCGCTCGTCAAGATGCACACGCTGGGCTCGTCCTTCGTGCCGCCGGGATTCCATGCCGGCGGCCTGCGCTATCACGGCATGGCCCCCCAGGTGAGTCACGTGAAGGAGCTCGGCCTCATCGAGGCGAAGGCCTATCACCAGCTGGCCTGCTTCGAGGCCGGCGTGCAGTTCGCGCGCGCCGAGGGGATCGTCCCGGCGCCCGAGGCCAATCACGCGGTGCGCGGCGCGATCGACGAGGCGCTGCGCTGCAAGCGCGAGGGCAAGAGCGAGGTCATCCTGTTCAACCTCTGCGGCCACGGTCATTTCGACATGCAGGCCTACATCGACTATTTCGGCGGCAAGCTGAAGGATCTCGACTACGACGCCAAGGAGCTCGCGATGGCGCTCGCCGGCCTGCCTTCCGTCGCGGCCGAATAGCGGTCGCGCAGGGCGATGCCGGGCGGGACGACACGGCGCGCCGCGCTGATCGCGGCGGCATCGCTCGCGGCGCTCGGGGCCGCGCACGCGCAGCCGTCGCCGCCGCCGCCGGCGGATTCGCCGGTCCGCATCGGCCTCCTTCTCGGGCTCACCGGCGCGCTCGCGCAGGCTTCGGAGGACATCGCCTACGGCTTTGCCCTTGCGCTCGACGAGGTCGATCGCAAGGCCGGCGGCCGCGCCCTTCACGTCGCGGTCGCCGACACCTTCGGCCGCTCGTCGCGCACGGCCGCGCAGTTCCTCCGGCTGGTGCAGGAGGAGAAGGTCGACATCGTCGTCGGGCCGACGAGCTCGCCCGAGGCCCTCGTGGTGCGCGACGCCGCGCACGAGGCCGGCATCCCGGTGATCGTGCCGAACGCCGGCGTGAGCGCGCTCGCCGGCGAGAAGTGCAGCCCCTTCGTCGTGCGCGTGTCCTACGCCAACGACCAGATCGCCGGCCCGCTCGGCACCTGGATGATGCGCTCCGGCCGCGCGAAGTCGGCCTACCTGCTGGCCGCCGACAATCCGTCGGGCCGCGACCACGTCGCGGCATTCCGCCGGAGCTTCATCGCCGCGGGCGGCGAGGTCACCGGCGAGGAGCTGGTGCCGCCGACGACACGCGACCTGTCGCCCTATCTCGGCAAGCTCAAGCTGGTGCGCACCGAGGCGATCTTCGCGTCGTTCTTCGGCGATGCGGCGCAGCTCTTCCTCGACGGCGCCGAGCAGTTCGGCCTGCGCACCCTGAAGATCTGCGGCCCCGGATGGCTGGTCTCGACGCTCGACCTCGCCAAGGTCGGCTCGCGGGCCGCCGGCATCATCGGAGCGACCGCCTATCTCGCCGACCTCGACATCGCCTCGAACCGCGCCTTCGTCGACGCGTTCACGCAACGACACACGCGCCCACCCACCGAGTTCGCCGCACAGGGCTACGATGCCGGGCGGCTGCTGATCGCCACGCTCGACGCGCTCGAGGGCAACGTCGCCAACCGGCGCGCCGTGGCGGCGCTGCTGGCGCGCACGCCGTTCATCGGCGCCCGCGGGCGACTGGCCATCGACCCGCGCACCAACAACGTCATCCAGGACATCCACGTCTTCGAGACGCGCAAGCGCCCCGGCGGCGAGGGGATCGAGTTCGCGCCGCTGGCCCGGATCCCGGACGTGTCGGCCAGCGCCGACCAGTGCCAGATGGGCTGAGCCGCCGCCGCGCCGCGCGCGGCGCCTACATCGCCTGGCCGCCCGAGGCCTTCGGCGCGTCGCCCGTTGCGGCCGGCGACGCCGCGGCGCGCGTGACGATCGGCTTCGTGGCGATCGCAACTCCTGCCAGCGGCACCTTCTTGTACGCGGCGCGATCGTGCTCGTAGCGGAACGGAAAGGCGCGGCAGCAGTCGAAACCGACCTTCGCGCCGACGTAGTCGGGGAAGCTCGGATTGAGCCCGTGGCCGAAGGCCCGCTCGATCACCACGATCCCGTGCTTGGGATCGAGGCGCGTCGCCATCGCCCACTCGACGTCCGAGGCGCTGCGGATGTCGACGTCGTCGTCGACGACCGTCACCATCTTGAGCGGCGGGAAGGCGGCGAAGGTGGCGAGGATCGCCTGCTTCGACCAGCCTGCGCGCTTCTGCTGCATCGCGACGACCGCGTGGTAGAAGCCGCAGCCGCCATGCGTGAAGTACACGTCCTTCACGCCGGGCACCTGGCGCGAGACCAGGGCCAGGACGTTGGCCTCGCCGAGCAGACCCACCGAGTTCCAGACCTCCTTGCCGGAGATGATGGTCTGGAACACGGGATTGCGCCGGCGGTGGAGGCGCCGCACGTGGACGACGGGGCGCGGCTCGCGCCTGGCATAGTAGCCGGTGACTTCGGCGAAGGGGCCCTCCTCGCCGAGCTCGCCGGGGATCATCTCGCACTCCAGCGCGTACATCGCATGCGCGACGAGCTCGACGTCGGAGCAGTCGCCGCGCACCAGCTCGAGCGGCGCGCCGTGGAATTCGGAGGCGATGCCGAGCTCGTCGGTGTCGGCGGGCGCGGCCTCGGCCGGGGTCGCGGCGGCGAAATGCAGGCCGGGTCCGACCCCGAGATTGAGCGTGAAGGGCAGGGAACGGCCCTTGGCGGAAGCCTTGTTGAGGTAGAGCTCGAGATGCCGCCCGGCATCGATGTTCACGTGCAGGGTGTCGCGGTCCTGGACCATGAAGCGCTGGATCGAGGCGTTGCGCACGCCGGTGTCGGGGTCGCGCGCCACGACGACGCCAGCGTCGAAATAGGGGCCGCCGTCCTTGAGCGCGTGGATCGGGATCGGGAGCTTCGCCAGGTCGACCTCGGCCTCGGTGACCTCGCGCACCGGACCGTCGGCGACGACGACCGGGTCCATCGGCCGCTGCTGCCAGTTGCGGATGCATTGCGCGACATAGCCGGGGAGCGCGCGCTCGGGGCGGCCGAGCAGCTCGGCGAGGACGTCGCGCGACCAGTAGAGGCCGGTGAACACCGGGGCGGCGTGGCCCTTCACCTTCTCGAAGAGCACGGCGCGCGGACCGCCTTCCAGCTCGGCGGCGATCCCGGCCAGATCATGCGCGAGATCGACCTCGCTCGTGACCCGGGCGAGGCGGCCGCAGGCGTCCAGGTCCTCGATGATGAGGGCGAGATCGTGGATGCGCGAGGCGGTCATGGCGTCAGCTCCGGCGGGTGCGCCTGCGGGCGCGTTGCGGCTTCTCGCCGGCCGGAGCCTCGCCCCAGCGCTTGACGAGATCGGTGTCGAGATCGAACAGGTCGAGGCAGCGGCCGACGCTGTGGTCGACGATGTCGTCGATGCTGCGCGGATCGGCGTAGAACGCCGGCATCGGCGGCGCGATCACCGCGCCGGCCTCGCAGGCGGCGGCCATGGCGCGGAGATGGCCGAGGTGCAGCGGCGACTCCCGCACCATGAGCACCAGTCGGCGGCGCTCCTTGAGCACGACGTCCGCCGCGCGCGTGAGCAGGCTGGTCGTCTGGCCGTAGGCGACCTCGCTCAGCGTGCGGATCGAGCACGGCGCGACCAGCATGCCCATCGTCCGGAACGACCCCGACGCGATCGAGGCGCCGACGTCGTGGATCGGATGGACCACCGCCGCGAGGGCGTGGACGTCCTTGACCTTCAGGTCCGTCTCGTAGGCCAGGGTCATCTCGGCCGAGCGCGACATCACCAGATGCGTCTCGATGCCCAGGGCCTTCAGCGCCTGGAGCGCCCTGACGCCGTAGACGACGCCCGAGGCGCCGGAGATGCCGACCACCATTCGGCGGGGGAACGCCATGGCTGCGTGTTCCTTGATGCGGGGCGAAAGTTTCGTCGGTTCAGGATGTTGCCGGCAAGCAGGGGGCGGAATTCACGGTTCGTCAAGGCGTCTCTTCCACACTCGGCCCCTGTTCCCGGGAGGAGTCCGTCTTGCCCTCATCCGCCGCCGCGCCGCGCAAAGAGGTCGATCGCCGCCGCCACCGTCGCGTCGGGACGCGCCTCGACGCCTGCCTCGACGGCGGCGGGCAGCTGGTTCCCTGCGTCATCGTCGACGTCTCGAGCGGCGGCGCCCAGGTTTTGGCGGAGCTTCCGGCCGACATCGATCGCGTGCGCCTCGACATCGAGGCCTTCGGGACCTTCGAGTGCCGCGTCGTCTGGGCCACCGATACCCGCGCCGGACTCGAGTTCCTCGAGGATCCCCAGAGCACGACGGCCCGGCTGGCCGAGCTGCTGGCCGGCGCCTGAGGCCGGGCACGGCGCCGCGATGAAGCCCGAAGCGACCCCCTCCTCGGCGCGCGGCGAAGCCGCGGACACGTCGGCGGCCGAACGCCGCGAGCATCGCCGCATCGGCGTCGCCTGCGCCGGCGAGCTGCTGCTCGGCCCGCTGCGCTTTCCCTGCGCGATCGTCGACGTCTCGGCGGGCGGCGCGCAGCTGTCGCTGGGCGAGACCATCGCGCCCCTGTCGCCGGCGACGCTGCGGATCGTGAACGTCGGCGCCCTGCATTGCCGCGTCGTGTGGAACAAGGGCGGGCGCACGGGCGTGCGCTTCCTCCACGACTCCAACTGGGTCAAGTCGCGGCTGGCCGACCTGCTGGTTCCGGCGTGACGAAGGCCGCGCGCTCGTAGCCCTGAAGGAACAGGAGCGCGGTCAGGTCGCCGTGGGCGATGCGCAGCCGCGCCTCGGCGGCGACCGCCGGCTTGGCGCGAAACGCGACTCCCATTCCCGCCGTCTGCAGCATCGGCACGTCGTTGGCGCCGTCGCCGACCGCGATCGCGGCGTCGACGCCGATGCCGAGGCGCGCCGAAAGGCGCCGCAGGGCGTCGACCTTGCCGTCGCGATTGAGCACGGGCTCGCGCACCTCGCCGGTGAGCGCGCCCGCCGCGATCTCGAGGTCGTTGCCCTCGTCGTAGTCGGTGCCCAGCCAGCGCCGGACCAGGCGGGTGAAGACGAGGAAGCCGCCCGACACGATCGCCGTGAAGGCGCCATGCGCGCGCATCGTCGCCACCAGAGTCGGCGCGCCCGGCATCAGCCGGATGCGGGCGGCGACGTCCTCGAGCCGGTCGACCGGCAGGCCGGCCAGCAGCGCGACGCGCTCGCGCAGGGCGTCGCGGAAGTCGAGCTCGCCGTTCATCGCTCGCCAGGTGATCTCGCGCACCTCCTCGCCGATGCCGATCGTCTCCGCCAGCTCGTCGATCATCTCGTTCTCGATCAGCGTCGATTCCATGTCGGCGACGAGCAGCCGCTTGCGCCGGCCCGCCGCGGGAAGGACGTTGACGTCGATCCGATCGGCGTCGAGCGCGGCCGCGACGGCCGCGCGGGCCTCGACCTCGCTGCCGCGGATCGCGACGTCGCACGCCTCGCCGGGGCTCAGCCAGCGCGCCGCCCCGAGGGGCCCGCGCTGCGCGATCGACGCGACGGCGACCGGATCGAGGGCTCCGGCGGGAGCGATCAGCGACAGGATCATGGACACGGCGCCGCAGCCTCTACAGGCAGCGCCGGGGCGGCCGCAAGCCCGCGCCGGCCTTGCAAGCCCGACGGCCCCGCGTCAAACCGACGCCCATGCCCGACGCGTCGCCGAAGCCCATCGTCGTCGCCGGCCCGACCGCCAGCGGCAAGTCGGCGCTGGCGCTCGCGCTGGCCCGCCGTCTCGGCGGCGTCGTCATCAACGCCGATTCGATGCAGGTCTACGCCGAGCTGCGCGTGCTGACCGCGCGGCCGAGCGCGGACGAGGAGGCCGCCGCGCCGCATCGCCTCTATGGCGTGCTGTCGGTACGCGAGCGGTGCTCGGCGGGGCGCTGGCGGACGATGGCGCTGGCGGCGCTGGCGCAAGCGCAGCGCGAAGGGCGCCGTCCCATCTTCGTCGGCGGCACCGGACTCTATCTGCGCGCCCTGCTCGAGGGCATCGCCGAGATCCCCGACATTCCCGAGGCGGCGCGTCGCGACGCGGAGGCGCTGCACGCCGCGATCGGCGGCTCGGCGCTGCGCGCACGTCTCGCGCAGCGCGATCCGGAGACGGCGGCGCGCCTCGCCGACGGCGATCGCCAACGGCTCGTGCGCGCGTTTGCGGTGCTCGAGGCGACGGGTCGCCCACTCGCGGCCTATCAGGCGGCGCAGGCGCGCGACGGCGGCGTCGTCGCCGACGTGATCCTGCTGGCGCCGCCGCGGGCGCTGCTCTGCGAGCGGATTGATCGGCGCTGCGCGGCGATGCTGGCGCAGGGCGCGCTCGACGAGGTGGCGGTCCTCGCCGCGATGGCGCTCGACCCCGGACTTCCCGCCATGAAGGCCGTCGGCGTGCCGGGGCTGCTGCGCTATCTCGCCGGCGCGATCGGCGCCGACGAGGCGCTGCGGCTGTTCCAGACCGCGACCCGGCAATACGCGAAGCGGCAGGACACCTGGTTCCGCCACCAGCTCAAGCCTGACCTGCGGCTGGAGGCGCAATATTCGGAAAGTCTGGAGGCAGAAATCTTTCGCTTCATTAGCAAAGAGCGTTGACCCCGAGTCGCACGACGGTCTAGGTTGACGCCCTCGTCGTGCCGCAATGCGGCATGAATCCCATAACTGGCTGAATTAGAAGCGAGAACCGCAATGTCTGCCGTGTCCAGCGCCGCGCCGCCCGCCGCCCAATCCGAACTGTCGGGCGCCGAGATCGTCCTCAAGGCGCTGGTGGACCACGGTGTCGAGTTCATCTTCGGCTATCCCGGCGGCGCGGTATTGCCGATCTACGACGCGATCTTCCAGCAGAACGCACTGCGGCACATCCTGGTGCGCCAGGAGGGCGGCGCCGTGCACGCCGCCGAGGGCTATGCGCGCTCGACCGGCAAGGTCGGCGTCGTGCTCGTGACCTCGGGCCCGGGGGCCACCAACGCCGTGACCGGCCTCACCGACGCGCTGATGGATTCGATCCCGGTGATCTGCCTCACCGGCCAGGTGCCGACGCATCTCATCGGCAACGACGCCTTCCAGGAGGCCGACACGACCGGCATCACGCGCCCCTGCACCAAGCACAATTATCTGGTGAAGGACGTCAACCAGCTCTCGCGCGTCATGCACGAGGCCTTCGAGGTCGCGATGCAGGGCCGCCCGGGCCCGGTGGTGATCGACCTGCCCAAGGACGTGCTGTTCGCCAAGGCGCGCTACCAGGGGCCGGAGGAGGTCAAGCAGAAGCGCTACAATCCGCGCCGGCAGCCCGATCCGCAGCGCATCGCCGAGGCCGTCGACCTGCTCGCCAACGCCAAGCGCCCGATCGTCTATGCCGGCGGCGGCGTCATCAATTCCGGCCCGAAGGCCTCGCAGCTGCTGACCGAGTTCGTGCGCGGCACGGGCATGCCCTGCACGCTGACGCTGATGGGGCTCGGCGCCTTCCCGGCCTCGGACCCGCATTTCCTGGGCATGCTCGGCATGCACGGAAGCTACGAAGCGAACATGGCGATGCACGGCTGCGACGTGATGATCGCGATCGGCTCGCGCTTCGACGACCGCGTCACCGGCCGGCTCAACGCCTTCGCGCCCAATTCGAAGAAGATCCACATCGACATCGACCCGTCGTCGATCAACAAGAACGTGCGCGTCGATGTGCCGATCGTGGGCGACGTGGCGGCGACGCTCGAGGCGCTGATGGCCGAGCTCAAGCGGCGCAAGATCTCCAGCGACCGCAAGGCGCTGGCCGGCTGGTGGGAGCAGCTGGAGAAGTGGCGCGCGCGCAACTCGTTCGGCTTCCGCCAGGGCACGGACATCATCAAGCCCCAGCACGCCATCCAGCGCCTCTACGAGCTGAGCAAGGGCCGCGAGACCTTCATCACGACCGAGGTCGGCCAGCACCAGATGTGGGCGGCGCAGCATTTCAAGTTCGAGAAGCCGAACCACTGGATGACCTCCGGCGGCCTCGGCACGATGGGCTACGGACTGCCGGCGGCGATGGGCGTCCAGCTGGCGCATCCGGATGCGCTGGTCGTCGACATCGCCGGCGAGGCCTCGATCCTGATGAACATCCAGGAGCTGTCGACGATCGTCCAGTACCGGCTGCCGGTGAAGGCGTTCATCCTCAACAACCGCTACATGGGGATGGTGCGCCAGTGGCAGGAGCTGCTGCACGGCAGCCGCTACTCCGAGAGCTACATGGACGCGCTGCCCGATTTCGTGAAGCTCGCCGAGGCCTTCGGCTGCGTCGGCCTGCGCGCGAGCAAGCTTTCGGAGCTCGACGACGTGATCAAGGAGATGCTGGCGAACAAGCGCCCGACGGTCGTCGACGTGGCCGTCGACGAGAAGGAGAACTGCTTCCCGATGATCCCCTCCGGTGCCGCGCACAACGAGATGCTGCTCGGCCCGTCGGAGGGATCGGGCGGCAAGCCGGTCTCGGAAGAGGGGATGGTCCTGGTATGAGCCGGGCGGTCGGCGACGACCGCCCTTCGACCGGCGTCGCGGCTCCGCTCGGGCCGCGCCCGCGCACCGTCCCGAGGCCCCGTTCCGCATCCCGATAGACCGATCCCTTCGGCAGAAAGACCAGACCGTGCCCCCGCAGCAACCGACCGAACGCCACACCATCGCCGTGCTCGTGGACAACGAGCCCGGCATCCTCTCCCGCGTCGTGAGCCTGTTCTCGGGGCGCGGCTACAACATCGAGAGCCTGACCGTCGCCGAGACCGACGTCGCGCGGCATCTCTCGCGCATCACGGTGGTCACCTCGGGGACGCCGATGGTCATCGAGCAGATCAAGGCGCAGCTCGACCGCCTCGTCCCCGTCCACCGCGTCTCCGACCTGACGATGAGCGGCCCGCATGTCGAGCGCGAGCTGGCGCTGGTGAAGGTCGCGGGCACCGGCGACAAGCGCGTCGAGAGCCTGCGCCTCGCCGACGTGTTCCGCGCCAAGGTCGTGGACTCCTCGACCGAGTCGTTCGTGTTCGAGATCACCGGCTCGAGCGACAAGGTCAACGCCTTCATCGAGATCCTCCGCCCGCTCGGCCTCGTCGAGATCAGCCGCACCGGCGTCGTCGCCATCGCCCGCGGCAGCCAGCCGATGTGAGCGGGGCGCCGGCGATCGACCGGCGCCGACCCCGATGTCCGAATGGCTCCTTCCGCTCGCGAGCGTCGCGGTCGCGAACATCCTCGGCGCGATGTCGCCGGGGCCGGCCTTCGTGCTGATCGCGCGTACGGCGGTGACGCGGGGGATGGGGCCGGCGATGGCGGCGATCCTGGGCCTTGCGCTCGGCGCCATGCTGTGGACCGCGGCGGCGATCTGGGGATTGCAGGCGGTGTTCGCGACCCTGCCCTGGCTGCAGCGTGCGTTGCCCTTCGCGGGCGGACTGTTCCTGCTCTACCTCGCGGTGATGATCTGGCGGCATGCGCGCGATCCGGCGCCGACGATGGAATCGGCGCGCATGGCGGCGCGCTCGGGCGGCGGAACGTTCCTGCACGCCTTCCTGATCCAGGTCTCGAACCCGAAGATCATGGTCTTCTTCGGCTCCATCTTCATGGCGGTGCTGCCGGCGCAGATGCCGCTGTGGGTCGAGCTGACGATCCTCGCGATGATCTTCGTCAACGAGTTCGCCTGGTACGGCATCGTCGCGACCGTGTTCGCGAGCGCGCCGGCACGCGCGGCTTATGGCCGCGCGAAGACCTGGATCGACCGCGCGATGGCGGGGCTGCTCGGCGCGCTCGGGATCCGGCTGCTGCTGCCGTCGTGAACCGCGGCGCCTGCCGGCGGTGCTCCGGGCGCCCTGGCGCCGCGCTTCAGGTGAACAAGTACCAGCCCGCCAGGAACAGGCCGCTGCCGGTGACCAGCACGCGCATCGCGCCGTCGGGAATCAGGCGCGCGAGCTTGCCGCCGGCGAAGCCGCCGATCAGCGCGCCGACCAGCATCACCGCCGCGGCGAGCCAGTCGACTTCGCCGCGCACGATGAAGGTGATGGCGGAGGTCGTCGTGATCACGACGCCCATCAGGTTCTTCAGCACGTTGGTCTGCTTGACGTCCTGGATGCCGCCGATGGCGTAGCCCGCCATCATGATCACGCCGAGGCCGGCGCCGAAGAAGCCGCCATAGACCGAGCAGGCGAACTCGAAGACGCGGCCGAGCAGCTGCATGGCCGGCGTCGCAGAGCTTCCGGTCTTGGTGCCGCGCGCGGTGATCCAGCGCGTGATCGGCTTGGCGAAGCCGAACACCAGGCTTGCGGCCAGCAGGAGCCAGGGAATGAGGGCGCGGAAGACGGCCGGGCTCATGGCGATCAGCAGCTGTGCACCGACCAGCCCGCCGACCAGGCCGATGGCGAAGCTGATCCACGTCCGCGGCCCGAGGTCCCTGAGGTCTTTGATCTGCGCGAGGACCGAGGTGAGACGCCCCGGCCACAGCGCGACCTGGCTCGTCGCGTTGGCAAGCTTGGGTGGCAGGCCGAAGGCCAGCAGGGCTGGAAACGTGACCAGCGTGCCGCCGCCGGCGAGCGCATTGATCACGCCGCCGGCGAAGCCGGCAAGGCAGAGGAGGGCGGCGGTCAGGACGTCCATGGGGGTAATGCCGTTACGGATGGGATGGGGCGCGCCGGAACCCCTCGACAGGGGGGAAGGCCCTGTGCTTCAACCCGCGCGCCGCTCACAGGGATGGACCCTTGAGGGTGACGCTCTAGTCTCGAGACGGGGGTTTCCTTCGATGCGTGTGTACTACGATCGCGATGCCGACGTGAACCTGATCAAGGGCAAGAAGATTGCCATGATCGGCTTCGGCAGCCAGGGCCATGCCCATGCGCTCAATCTCCGCGACAGCGGTGTCAAGGAGGTGGCGGCCGCGCTGCGTCCGGGCTCGCCGTCGGCCAAGAAGGCCGAGGGCTACGGCTTCAAGGTGATGACCGTCGCCGAGGCCGCGAAGTGGGCCGATGTGATGATGATGGCCACGCCGGACGAGCTGCAGGCGTCGATCTGGAAGAACGACATCCGCGACAACATGAAGCCGGGCGCGGCGATCGCCTTCGCCCACGGCCTCAACATCCACTTCAACCTGATCGAGCCGCGTCCGGACATCGACGTGTTCATGATCGCGCCGAAGGGCCCCGGCCATACGGTGCGCTCGGAGTATCAGAAGGGCGGCGGCGTTCCGTGCCTGGTCGCGATTCATCAGAACTCCAGCGGCAACGCGCTCGAAGTCGCGCTGAGCTACTCCTCGGCGATCGGCGGCGGCCGCGCCGGCACGATCGAGACGACCTTCAAGGAGGAGTGCGAGACCGACCTCTTCGGCGAGCAGGTGGTGCTCTGCGGCGGCCTCTGCGCGCTGATCATGGCGGGCTACGAGACACTGGTCGAGGCGGGCTACGCGCCCGAGATGGCCTATTTCGAGTGCCTCCACGAGGTGAAGCTGATCGTCGACCTCATCTACGAGGGCGGCCTCGCCACCATGCGCTACTCGATCTCCAACACCGCCGAGTACGGCGACTATACCCGCGGCCCGCGCATCATCACGCCGGCCGTCAAGGAGGAGATGAAGCGCATCCTCGACGACATCCAGTCCGGCCGCTTCGCGAGGGACTGGGTGCTCGAGAACGCTGCCGGCCAGGCGAGCTTCAAGGCGATGCGCCGCCGCCATGCCGACCATCCGATCGAGAAGGTCGGCGAGCAGCTCCGCGGCATGATGCCGTGGATCGCCAAGAACAAGCTGGTCGACAAGGCCAAGAACTGAGCGGCGGCCGCGGGCCGGCCCGCACGCGTGGCGTGCAGGCCGGCCCGCGAACCCCTTCCGCGCCCCGGGGCCGGTGCGGTTTAATCCCGCGTTCGCTCGAACGCGGGGAGGCCCCATGTCGCAAGTCGTGTCGCGGATCACGGTCTGGACCAGAGCGGTCCTGACGCTCGCAGTGCTTTGCGCCTCGGGATACGGCGTCGGCATCGAGGCGGCTTCGGCGCAGCCCAAGCCGCCCGGCGGGACGGGCACCGGCGCCGGCACGCCGGCAGCCGGAACGGTCCAGGTCCCCGAAGGCCAGTTCGCGGGCCCGACGAAGGACGGCAAGGCCAACGGCAAGGGGCGGCTCACGCTGCGCAACGGCCTGGTCGTCGAGGACGCCGAGTATCAGGACGGCGTGCAGCTCGGTCTCGTCTTCTGCAACTCCGGCGACGCCGCGGTGTTCGGCGCGCTCGCCTGGCGCGAGGGCGACGACTGGACGAGCAAGGGCTGGTACCGCGTCGACGCGAAGAAGTGCATGACGCCCTGGACCGGCCGCATCGACCGCCGCTACGTCGCCTACCGCCTCGACCTCAGCGGCCAGGCGGTCGTCGGCGGCGACTTCTTCTTCTGCGTCCATCCCAGCGACGGTTTCGAGAACGCCAAGAACACCGCGACCTGCCCGGCGGGCACGGCGCGGCGCGGCTTCGCCTTGGCCGATTTCGGCGAGGGCGCCGGCCGGCGCGGCGGCGTGATCATCGACACGAGCGGTGCGGCCGTGTCGGCGGGCGCGACGCCGCCCGCTCCGACCACGGGGACGCTCGAGCTCGCCGACGCGACGTACACGGGCGCGATTCGCGACGGCAAGGCCAATGGCCGCGGCGTGATGGCCTACAAGGACGGCGCGCGCCTCGAGGGCGAGTTCGTCGACGGCGTCGCCAACGGGCCCGGCGTGTGGCTCGACAAGAACAAGAACAAGTGGTCCGGCAACTTCAAGGACGGCCTGCTGTTCGGGAAGGTCAGGATCGACTGGAACGACGGCACGGTATTCGAATCCGCCGACATGGAGCAGGGCCGCATCCACGGTCTCGCCGTGTGCAATCCCCGCCCGTCCGTGGTGTTCGGCGCCGTCGGCTACAAGGAGGGGGAGGCGTGGATGGCGAAGGGCTGGTATCGGATCGATCCGAACCAGTGCGTCTATCTGCGCACCGGCAAGCTCGAGCAGCGCTACTGGTACTATCGCCTGATCGCCGGCGGGGCGGAGGTGAAGGGCGGCGAGCACCTGTTCTGCCTGCACCCCGAGAACGCCTTCGAGATGAAGGACGCCGACCAGTGCCCGGCATCGGGCGTGCGCGCCGGATTCACGCAGGTCGATCTCGGCGAGGGCAATGCCAAGAAGATCGGCTACGTCACCGACGCGCCCAAGTGACGTTCCGGGTCGGGCGCGGCGTCATTCCGCGCCCGACCGGGACACCCCGCCAATTGCCAGCCGCGCGGCCCGGGCATCGGCGCCGCCCGGATCCGACGAGGAGGTGAATGTGAAGCTGACCGACTACGCCGCCCTGAGCTTCGACTGCTACGGCACGCTGATCGACTGGGAGAGCGGCATCCTTGCCGAGATCCGCCCGTGGCTGGCGCGCTATCGTCAGGAGCGCTCCGACGACGCGATCCTCGAGGCCTACGGCGTTGTCGAGGCGGAATGCGAGCACCGCACGCCGAGCAGGCTCTATCGCGACCTGCTCGTCGACGTGCATGTCGCGCTCGCGAAGCGCTGGGGACTTCCGGCGGACGCGGCGGCGGCGCGGCGCTTCGGCGACTCGGTGCCGCGCTGGCCGGCCTTCCCCGACAGCGCGGCGGCGCTCGCGAAGCTGAAGAAGCGGTTCAAGCTGATCATCCTGTCCAATGTCGATCGCCGCTCCTTCGCGGGATCGAACAAGCGCCTCGGCGTGACCTTCGACGCCATCTGCACGGCGGAGGACATCGGCAGCTACAAGCCCGATCCGCGCAACTTCGCCTATGTGAAGAAGGCCGTGGCGGCGCTCGGTGTCCCGGCGGACAAGCACCTTCACGTCGCGCAGAGCCTTTTCCACGACATCGCGCCCGCGAATGCCGCGGGCCTGCCGAGCGCGTGGATCAATCGGCGCCGCGGCAAGCCGGGCGGCGGCGCCACGCCGCCCGCAAGCGCGACGCCGTCGCTCGAAGTCGGCTCGATGGCCGAGTTCGCGGCGCTGCTCGACTAGCGCGGGCGGCCGGGACCGACGCACGGTCTCGCCGCGTCGATCCCGTCTGCCGGCCGGCGTGGCTGCGACCCGGGCCGGTTCGCGGCCGCCTCGGCGATCGCCGCGACCGTCGCACGCGCGGGCGCGGTTTGCCTCTTCCGGTTGCATTGGCCTAGGCTCCGGCGACGTTCACCGCTGGGGGAGAGGGCTCGACATGGCTCGCAAGACCGCTCGCGCGCGCGCCGCGCGCACGCCTGCCGCGCCGCCGACGAACCGGATCAACGGCAAGCTGCTCGACGCGCGCCGGGATCGTCTCGATCTGCGCGATCGGCCATACCAGCCGCCGCTGCGGTCGCTGCCCGACCAGTTCCCCAACGACGAGTTCCTCAAGCGCTATCTCGCCGCCTACATCAAGGCCGGCCTGATTCTCGACCAGGGCGACGAGGGCGCGTGCACCGGCTTCGGGCTGTCCTGCGTGGTGAACTACCTGCTGTTCGTGAAGGGCGGCGCGCCGGCGAAGTTCGAGCGCGTCAGTCCGCGCATGGTCTACCACCTCGCGCGGCTCTACGACGAATGGCCGGGCGAGGACTACGAGGGATCGAGCTGCCGCGGCGCGCTCAAGGGCTGGCACAAGCACGGAGTCTGCGGGGACCGGCTGTGGCCCTATTTCGACAAGCAGGGGCGCAACGTATTCGTCGAGCCCGCGACCGAGTATGCGGTCGATGCGTTGCGCCGCACGCTCGGCGTCTACTACCGCATCGACAAGGCGAGCGTCGTCGACATGCAGGCAGCGATCCAGGAGATCGGCGCGGTCTACTGCTCCGCCGACGTCCATGCCGGGTGGTGGCTCGACAAGACGACGAAGGCGCCGAGCTTCGCCAATCTTCCGGTGATCCGCCGGCGGCCGAAGGAGAAGATCACCGGCGGCCATGCCTTCGCGCTCGTCGGCTACAACGACACGGGATTCGTGATCCAGAACTCCTGGGGGACCGGCTGGGGCCTCAGCGGCTTCGCGATCCTTCCCTACGAGGATTGGGCGGACAACGGCTTCGACGCCTGGGCCTGCGCGCTCGGCGTGCCGAAGCCCGCTGCGGAGCGCGCCAGTGCGGCGCGCACGGCGTTCGTGCAGAGCGATCGGCAGTCGGCGCAGCCGCGCCGCGCCCAGGTGGCGTTCTCGATGCGCAGGCCGGACGCGGCCGCGGAGTCCCGGCTGCGGCTGGGCGAGGACGAGGCCTATGAGCGCACGGTGGTGTTCGGCAACGACGGCTTCGCCGAGCGCCGCATCGTCCATCACGCCAGCATCGACGATACGGTCGCCAAGCTCGGCAACGACATCCCGGCGGCGTGGTTCGACAAGCGTCGCCGGCAGGGCGACGGCAAGGAGCGCCTCGTCGTCTACGCCCATGGCGGCCTGAACAGCGAGCCGGCGTCGCTCAAGCGCATCCGTGCGCTCGGCCACGTATTCCAGGACAACGGAATCTACCCGCTGTTCCTGACCTGGAAGACGGGGACCCTCGAATCTCTGTCGGACATCCTGTCGGACGAGCTCGAGGAGATCGCCAAGCCCGCAGGCGGCGTGCGCGAGTTCGTCGACGAGCTGAAGGACAAGGCGCTCGAGGCCAAGGACCGCGCATTGGAGGTCGCCGCGCGCCGCGTCCTGGTGCGCGCGCTGTGGGACCAGATGAAGCAGAACGCCGAGGCGGCGTCGATTCCGGGTCGCGGGGCCGCGATGCTCGGCGCGGCGCTGAATGCCCTCGCGGCGGCGCGTGGCGACCGGCTCGAGATCCATCTCGTCGGCCATTCGGCCGGATCGATCATACTCGGCGGCATGCTCCGCCATCTGCCGGCGCGGATCGCGAGCTGCACGCTGTACGCCCCGGCCTGCACCGTCGCCTTCGCCAACGCGACCTATCGTCCTGCGGTCGAGTCCGGGCAGCTCAACGGGCGCAAGCTCAGGGTCCACAACCTGTCCGACGAGCGCGAGCGCGAGGATGCGGTCGGTCCCTACGGCAAGTCGCTGCTCTACCTCGTGAGCCGGGCCCTCGAGCCGGTCCACAAGACGCCGATCCTCGGGCTCGCGCGCAGCTTCGATCCGCGATTCAACGGCTCGCCGCAATGGAACGACGAGAACGCGGCGCTGCGCGACCAGTTCGCCGGCGAACTCAAGGCCTGGCAGAAGTTCTGGAGCGGGTTGCCCGGCGACTCCGACAAGCGGCTCGTGCTCGAGTCGCGCGGCGCGGTGCCGACGGGCTGCGGCCCCGGTGCGAAGATGATCGACTCCGCGCACGGCTGCTTCGACAATCATGCGGAAGTCATCGACGACACGATGGCGACGATCCTCGGCCGCCGGCCGGAAAACCCTTCGATCGATCTCGAGTACTGACAGGAACCCCGACCCCATGCGCGTGATCTTCCGCAACGCCGCCGTCTTCGACGGCCACTCGTCGCACCTCAAGCCCGGCTGCGACGTCGTCGTCGAGGGCGGCACGATCCGCGAGGTCGCCGACAAGCCGGTCGCATTCGCCGATGCGACCGTGTTCGACCTGCGCGGCCGCACGCTCATGCCCGGGCTGATCGACTGCCACGTGCACACCACCGCGACGATGCTCGACCTCGGCGCCAATGCTCGAGTCCCGCACACGCTGCAGGCCTACAGGATCATGCCGATCCTGCGCGGCATGCTGGAGCGCGGCTTCACCTCGGTGCGTGACGCGGGCGGCGCCGACTACGCGCTCTCCGTCGCGGTCGACACGGGGATCGTGTCCGGGCCGCGACTGTTCATCGCCGGCCAGGCGCTGAGCCAGACCGGCGGTCATGCCGACTTCCGCGGCCGCTGGGACGAGAACGAGCCGCCTTGCGGCTGCTGCCGCCGGCTGGGGCGCCTGGGGCGCGTCGTCGACGGCGTCGACGCCTGCCGCCGCGCCGTGCGCGAGGAGGTCAAGGCGGGCGCGTCCCAGATCAAGGTGATGGCTTCGGGCGGCGTCGCCTCGCCGACCGATCCGATCGGCTTCACCGGATTCTCCGAGGAGGAGCTCACGGCGATCTGCGCCGAGGCCGAGGCCGCGGAGACCTACGTCATGGCGCATGCCTACACGGCGCGCGCGATCCAGCGCGCGGTGGCCTGCGGCGTTCGCACGATCGAGCACGGCAATCTCGTCGATCGCGCGGCGGCGGAGGCGATGGCTGCGCGCGGCGCCTTCGCGGTGCCGACGCTGGTGACCTACGACGCGCTGGCCGAGCACGGTGCGGGACTCGGCTTCCCGCCGGAGAGCGTCGCCAAGATCGAGAACGTTCGCGGCGCCGGGCTGCAGTCGCTCGAGATCTTCAAGCGGGCGGGCGTGAAGACGGCCTTCGGCACCGACCTGCTCGGGGAACTCCACACCCACCAGTCCGACGAGTTCAAGCTGCGCACGCGCGTGCTGTCGAACGCCGAGGTGCTGCAGCAGGCGACGTCGATCGCGGCGGAGGTGCTGCGCATGGACGGCCGGCTCGGCACCGTCCGCGCCGGCGCCATCGCGGATCTGCTCGTCGTCGACGGCGACCCGATCGCCGACATCGAGCGGCTCTGCCATCAGGGCCGCCACCTCGACGCGATCATGAAGGCGGGCGTGTTCGTGAAGAACCGGCTGGCGTGAGAATGATTCGATTCACGACTCGGCGCATGCCGGTAGGATCCGGCTCGTCGACCGCCGCGGTCAGGCGCCGTTCAATCGGATCCCGCTGATTCGATTGGCCGAATCGGCAGTCTCCGGCGGACGGGCGGCGCGGTTGGCAACCGGGGCTGTGGCGGCTTACTTTCCCCCGCCCCGGGCGTTAACCAAACACTTGCGAGCAGTGGCGCCTACTGTGCCCCGCTCCGCAGGCATCGCTGGGTTCCCTCGCGTGCGCGCACGGTATCAGGAGACGTGATGTTCGGACGACTTCTTGGCGTTCTGTCCGCCGACATGGCGATCGATCTCGGCACGGCCAACACGCTGGTCTACGTCAAGGGGCGCGGCATCGTGCTCAACGAGCCGTCCGTCGTCGCGATCGCCGAGGTCAAGGGCAAGAAGCAGGTCCTCGCCGTCGGCGACGAGGCCAAGATGATGCTCGGCCGCACGCCCGGCAACATCACGGCGATCCGCCCCTTGCGAGACGGCGTCATCGCCGACTTCGAGGTCGCGGAGGAGATGATCAAGCACTTCATCCGCAAGGTTCACAACCGCCGCACCTTCGCCAGCCCTCAGGTCATCGTGTGTGTGCCCTCGGGCTCCACCGCGGTGGAGCGGCGCGCGATCCAGGAGTCCGCCGAGGCTGCCGGCGCACGGCGGGTGTTCCTGATCGAGGAGCCGATGGCCGCGGCGATCGGTGCCGGGCTGCCCGTCACCGAGCCGACCGGCTCGATGGTCGTCGACATCGGCGGCGGCACGACCGAGGTCGCGGTGCTGTCGCTCGGCGGTATCGTCTATTCGCGCTCCGTGCGCGTCGGCGGCGACAAGATGGACGAGGCGATCATCGCCTATATCCGTCGCAACCATAACCTCCTGGTCGGCGAATCCTCGGCCGAGCGCATCAAGAAGGAGATCGGCTCGGCAGCGCCGCCGGAAGACGGCGAGGGGCGGGTGATGGAGATCAAGGGGCGCGATCTTATGAACGGCGTCCCGAAGGAGCTGGTGATCTCCGAGCGCCAGATCGCCGAGAGCCTCGCCGAACCGGTCTCGGCGATCGTCGAGGCGGTCAAGGTCGCCCTTGAGCATACCGCGCCCGAGCTGGCGGCGGACATCGTCGACAAGGGCATCGTGATGACCGGCGGCGGCGCCCTGCTGTCGAACCTCGACATCGTGCTGCGTCACGCAACGGGGCTGCCGGTGTCGGTGGCCGACGACCCGCTGACCTGCGTGGCCCTCGGCACCGGGCGCTGCCTCGAGGAAATGAAGACGCTGCGCAATGTCCTGATCACGATGTACTGACGGCCGCGACGCTTTGCGGCATTCTTTGGTTGCGCCGACACGACGACATTTCCTGCGGTCCCCGAGGTTGCGGCGACCGATCCGACCGAGCTTCCGAACACCATCCTGCGCCTCGTCCGAGTTCTTCGGATGAGGCGACAAGGCCCTGACAAGACGACTGAATTCTGAATTCCCCTCACGCGCGGACCGGCACCCGCCAAGAAAGACGCCAACCAAGAGGCACCAACGTGGCCTTGCGACGAACCGGCAACGTGATGCGACTCGCCAACCCTCTCAAAGGGCTTTCGCAGCGATTCACGTTCCTCGGTCTTGTCACGCTGTCCATCGCCCTGATCGCCGTCGGCCGCGCCGAGCCGCGGTTCCTCGAGCAGGGCCGCCTCCTCGTCGTCGACATCTTCACGCCCCTGCTGGACGCGGTCGCCCAGCCGATCGTGGCGGGCCAGAAGGTCGCCGATCACATCGCCCAGCTCGTCACCGTCCACGCCGAGAACGAGCGGCTGCGCGAGGAGAACGCCAGGCTCCTGCAATGGCAGCTGGTCGCCCGCAGCCTCGATGCCGAGAACCAGGATCTGCGCCGCCTGCTCCAGGTCCCTGGGGATCCTCCGCTAGGCTTCGTCACGGGACGGGTCGTGGCGAATTCGGGCGGCGCCTTCGTGCGCTCCGTGCTGGTCCTCGCCGGCACCCGGGACGGGGCGGCAAAGGGCCATGCCGCGGTCAACACCGACGGCCTGGTGGGCCGCGTGACCGAGGTGGGCGATCGCGCGACCCGGATCCTGCTGCTGACCGACATGAACTCGAACGTGCCGGTGGTGGTCGAGCGGACCCGCGAGCGCGCCATCGCGGCCGGGGACAATTCCGAGCGGCTGCGGCTGCTGTTCCTGCCCGCCGACTCGAAGGTCCAGATCGGTGACCGGCTTGTGACCTCGGGCCATGGCGGCGTGTTCCCGCCGGGGATCCCGGTCGGCGTGGTCGCGGCGGTCGCGGACGGCGTCATCCGCATCCAGCCCTTCGTCGACTCCTCGCGTCTGGAATACGTCCGCCTGGTCGACTACGGCCTGGGCGGCGTTCTCCCGCAGGCCGCGCCGCCCCCGGCGCGCGGCCCGCGCACGGCGCGATGAGGCCGGGGCTCCTCCAGCGCCTCGACACCAAGCTTCGTCATGCGGTCCCCGGCCTGCTGACGCTGGCCTTCGTCATCCTGTCGGTCGCGCCGCTGCGCGTGCCGGACTACGCGCTGATCGCCCCCGGCCTCGTCCTGATCGCGCTCTTCTATTGGACCGTCCACCGGCCCGACCTGCTGCATCCTTGGCACGCCTGCGTTCTCGGCCTGTTCGACGACATCCTCTCGGGCACGCCGATCGGGATCAACGGCCTGGTCCTGACCCTTGTCCATTGGGCAGTCACCAGCCAGCACACGTTCTTCCGCGGCAAGTCCTTCGCCGTGATCTGGCTGGCCTTCGCCCTGCTGGCGCCGGCGGCGATCGCGCTCATCGCATTGCTGTCCTTCGTGGCGGCACGTGCGATGATCGATCCCGTCGTGCTGCTCGTGCAGGCCCTGCTGACGATCGCGCTCTATCCGCCGCTCGCCTGGCTGCTCGGGCGCGCGCAGCGTTTCCTGCTTTCCGGAGTCTGAGGTGAACCGCGAAGCCGATCGCGCCAAGATCTTCACGCGCCGGGCCGCGCTGCTCCTGGGCGGGCAGACGGTGGCGTTCGGGGTGCTGGGTGCGCGGCTCTACTATCTGCAGGTCGTCGAGAGCGAGAAGTACAAGGTGCTCGCCGACGAGAACCGGATCAGCCTGCGCATCATCGCGCCCGTCCGCGGCAAGATCGTCGATCGCCACGGCGAGCCTCTGGCGCTCAACCGGGTCAACTACCGGATCGTGCTGGTGCCCGAGCAGACCGGCGACGTCGCCGCGACCCTGACCGTGCTCGCCAACCTGATCCCGGTGACCGAGCTGGACCGGCGGCGGATCCTGCGCGAGGTCGCGCGCAAGCGCCGCTTCGTGCCCGTGGTGGTGAAGGACAATCTCAGCTGGGAGGATGTCGGCCGCGTCGCCGTGAACACCCAGGACCTCCCCGGCGTCCAGTTCGAGGCCGGCTTTACGCGCGAATATCCCAAGGGCATCGATCTCGCGCATCTCGTGGGCTATGTCGCGCCGCCGGCCGAGAGCGATCTGACCGGCGATCCGCTGCTCGAGCTGCCCGACTTCCGCATCGGCCGCAACGGCATCGAGCGCGTCTACGACCTCGCGATGCGCGGCCGCAGCGGCACCAGCCAGCTCGAGGTCAATGCGCTCGGCCGCCCGATCCGCGAGCTTTCGCGCGCGGAGGGCGAGGCGGGCCAGGATGTGGCGATGACCATCGACGCGGGCCTGCAGGCCTACTGCATGCAGCGCCTGTCGCGCGAAGAGAGTGCCGCGGCCGTCGTGCTCGACGTCCAGAGCGGCGACATCCTCGCCGCCGCCTCGTGGCCGAGCTTCGATCCCAACGAGTTCTCGACCGGCATTCCGCCGGGCGTCTGGCGCCAGCTTCTCGCCGATGCGCGCGGGCCGCTGACCAACAAGGCGGTGGCCGGGCAGTACGCGCCGGGATCGACGTTCAAGATGGTGGTCGCGCTCGCGGGCCTCGAGGCGGGGGTGATCACGCCCGACCAGCGCGTGAGCTGTCCGGGCCACATGGACCTCGGCGACAACCGCTTCCATTGCTGGAAGAAGGGCGGCCACGGCGGCGTCGACATGGTCGAGGGCATCAAGCAGTCCTGCGACGTGTACTTCTACGAGGTCGCGCGCCGCCTCGGGATCGATCGCATCGCCGCGATGGCGAAGAAGCTCGGGCTCGGATACGTGCTCGGCGTGGATCTCCCCGGCGAGCGCGGCGGCCTGATCCCGACCCGCGCATGGAAGATG
Organism: Alphaproteobacteria bacterium; assembly: GCA_016793165.1. Lineage (GTDB taxonomy): Bacteria > Pseudomonadota > Alphaproteobacteria > CACIAM-22H2 > CACIAM-22H2 > CAIOSQ01. Next base: position 51,678 of record JAEULA010000101.1, read on the forward strand.
GGCGCGCAGGGCAAGGCCTGGGCACAGGGCGAGACCCTCGTCGCCGGGATCGGCCAGGGTTTCGTGCTCGCGACGCCGCTTCAGCTCGCGGTCATGACGGCGCGCATCGCCAACGGCGGCTACGCCGTCGAGCCGCATCTGGCGCGCGACCGCATCGAGGGCCGCGCGCTCGTCCCGCGGGGCGCCGGCGGGTTCCCGTCGCTGGGCATACCGGCATCGCATCTCGCGGTGATCCAGAAGGCGATGGCCGGCGTCGTCAACGATCCGCGCGGCACCGCCTTCCGGGCGCGGATCCTCGAGCCGGCCATGGCGATGGGCGGCAAGACCGGAACGTCGCAGGTGCGCCGCATCTCGGCGCAGGAGCGCCTCACCGGCGTGCGCAAGGCGCACGAGGTCCCGTGGAAGGAGCGCGATCACGCGCTGTTCGTCGGCTACGGCCCGACCGCGAACCCGCGCTATTCCTGCGCCGTCATCGTCGAGCACGGCGGCGGCGGCTCGGCGATCGCCGCCCCGATCGCGCGCGACATCCTGGTCGAGGCGCAGAAGCGCGAGGCGGATCGGCCGACGGCCGGCCGCCCTGGCGCCCGGCGCCAGAGCTGAGGGGCTGCGATGCGGTTCCGCTCGAGCTTTTCGTCGCGCCGCCCCGAGCTCGGCTTCCTCGAGAAGGTCGTGTCGATCAACTGGGGCCTGATCGTGCTGATCGCGATGGCCGCCTCGATCGGCTTCGCGACCCAGTATTCCGCGGCAGGGGGCTCGCTGGAGCCCTGGGCCGGAAGGCAGATGGTCCGGTTCGCGATCGGCCTCGCCGTGCTGCTGGTCGTCGCCCTCGTGCCGCTGCGCTGGTGGTTCAAGCTCGCCTACCCGATCTATACCGCCGCCTTCCTCCTCCTGATCGCCGTCGAGATCGCCGGCCGCATCGGCATGGGTGCGCAGCGCTGGCTCGATCTCGGCGTGTTCCAGGTCCAGCCGTCGGAGCTGATGAAGATCGGCCTGATTCTCGTGCTGGCCCGGTACTTCCACGGCATGAACCAGGAGAACATCGGTCGCGTCACCTACCTGATCTGGCCGATCGTCATCGCCCTGGCGCCGGCGGCGCTCGTCGTGAAGCAACCCGATCTCGGCTCCGCGCTGATCCTGCTGTCTGTCACAGGCGGCATGCTCTTCCTTGCCGGCGTGCGGCTGTGGAAGTTCGGGGCGGTGATCGCGGCCGGCCTCGCGATCCTGCCGGTCGCCTGGGGGCATCTGCGCACCTATCAGAAGCAGCGAGTCCTGACCTTCATCAATCCCGAGAACGACCCCCTGGGCTCCGGCTACCACATCATCCAGTCGAAGATCGCACTCGGGTCCGGCGGGATCTGGGGCAAGGGGTTCCTGCAGGGAACCCAATCGCACCTGCAGTTCCTTCCCGAGAAGCAGACCGACTTCATCTTCACGACCTTCGCCGAGGAGTTCGGCATGGTCGGCGGCATGGTCCTGATCGCGCTGTACGCGGCGATCCTCGTGTACGGGATGATGATCGCGCTGCTTTCCAAGAGCCAGTTCGGGCGCCTGATGGCGGCGGGCATCATGGTGTCGTTCTGGGTCTATGCCTTCGTCAACATGGCGATGGTGATGGGCATGCTGCCGGTCGTCGGCGAGCCGCTGCCCTTCGTCTCTTACGGCGGGACCTCGCTGATGACGCTGCTGATCAGCTTCGGCCTGGTGATCAACGCCTATGTCCATCGCGATTCCTTCGTCGGCCGCTACGGCGACGAGGGCGGCGGCTGATCGCGCGCCGGTTGTGCACATCCGCCGTAAGGCGCGGCCTGCGACACCTATCGACAAGGGGGGATCGCTTTGCTATATCGCCCGCCCTTCCGGTCCGGTGGGCGCTTAGCTCAGTTGGTAGAGCAGCTGACTCTTAATCAGCGGGTCGCAGGTTCGAGCCCTGCAGCGCCCACCACCGGGAAGTTTCCGTCCGCATCGTCTTTCGGGGTCGCCGTTCGGCGGCCCTTTTCGTTTGGGCCGCGGCTGCGCGCCGGGGCGTGAGGACGTCGGTGCCGCGCCCCTCGCGGCGGTCGTCACCGGGCGCAGACCTCGCGCACGCGGTCTCGCAGCCAGCGATGCGCCGGATCGGCGTCCATGCGCGGGTGCCAGAGCAGCGTCAGCGTGATCGCCGGCACGGGGATGGGAAGGGGAAAGCCGTGCAGGCCCGCGCGCAGCGCGGCGGTGAATCGCTCGGGGACGCTGGCGACCAGTTCGGTCGCGCGGGCCAGCGCCAGCGCGGCCGAGAATCCGCCGACAGCGACCGCGATGTCGCGCTTCAAGCCCAGCGGCGCGAGTGCGCTCTCGATCGGTCCCGTATCGGGCCCGCGCCGCGAGACGGCGACGTGCCGTGCGCCGGCGTAGAGCGCCGGCGTGATCCGCCGCGCGGAGAGCAACGGATGGCCCTCGCGCACGACCCCGATCAGGCGATCGCGGAACAGGGCCTGCGAACGGATCTCGGGACCCGTCGTCCGCCCGACGACGCCGATCTCGAGGTCGACGCGGCCCTCGCGCAGCGGCTGGCTGTCCTTGTCCGGTTTCGGCACGAACCAAAGCCGGACGCCCGGGGCGTCGCGGGCGACGCGCGCCAGGAGCCCGGCGCCGAACGCCTCGACGAAGCCGTCGCTCGTGCGCAGCGTGAAGCGGCGATCGAGCCGCTGCAGGTCGAGGCGCGCGCCCGGGCGCAGCGCCGCCTCGGCGCCCTCCACGAGCGGCCCCACCTGCGCGCGGAGCTCCAGGGCGCGTGGCGTGAGGACGAGGCCGCGGCCGGCACGCACCAGCAGCGGATCGCCGGTCGCCGCGCGCAGCCGGCTCAGGGCGCGGCTCATCGCCGAGGGACTGAGCCGCAGGCGCCGGGCCGCGCGCGCCACGCTCCCCTCGGAGAGCAGCACGTCGAGGATCGCGAGGAGATTGAGATCGGGGCGTCGCACCGTCGCAGTCTAGAACACGCGCCCGCCGACGTGCACGCCGCGCCGCCTTATCGACACGGCCGATGCGGCACGGCGACCGCGAAGCGTCGGTACGCGCGAAGGACATGCGCGGCGGCCTTGCGGCGGGTCCGCGCGCGTCGCCTGCCCGGCCGTCGACTTTGACGTGCCGTCCGCGACCCCATCGCGACATGGCGTCGGACGCACGAACAACGTGCACCGGACGCGGCTTCCGGCGATCGCGCTGCGCCTCTACCTGTCCGACGGACCAAAGAAGGAAGTTCCCGATGATCACCGTCCGACCCCCGCCGGCCCCGCCGGCTTGTTGCCCGAATTCGCGCCCGCGCCCACACCCACGCCCGCGCCGCGTCGCGTACCCGCGCCTCCCTGTCGGAACTCGATGGGGGCGGCGATGAGCGTCGCGACCGTTGAACTGCCCGAGCGCGCCGCCGCCAGGGTGCGGCGCTCCGCAGGATGGGCGCTGGTCGCCCTGTCCTTGTCGACGCTGCTGTCGTCGCTCGGGACCAGCATCGCCAATGTCGCGATGCCGACGCTGGCCCAGGCATTCGGCGCGCCATTCCAGGACGTCCAGTGGATCGTCCTCGCCTATCTGCTCGCCACGACCGCGCTCGTCGTCGCGGTCGGGCGCCTCGGCGACATCGTCGGGCGCCGTCGCCTGATGACGACGGGAATCCTCGTCTTCACCGCGGCATCTCTCCTTTGCGGTGCCGCACCGACACTGGGCTTCCTGGTCGCCGCGCGCGTCGCGCAGGGGCTCGGAGCCGCGGTGATGATGGCCCTGGCCGTCGCGCTCGCGGGCGAGGCCGGTTCGAAGGCGAAGGCGGGCAGCACCCTGGGGCTGCTCGGCACGATGTCGGCGGTCGGCACCGCGCTGGGACCTTCGCTCGGCGGCGCGTTGATCGCCGGCGTCGGCTGGCGCGCGATCTTCCTCGTCAACCTGCCGATCGGATTGGCGGCGGCGTTCCTGGTCCGGCGCCATCTGCCGCCCGATCCTTCGCCGGGGACGGCCGATCGGCCGGCCTTCGACAAGTCGGGCAGCCTGCTGTTGGCGCTGACGCTCGTCGCCTACGCGCTCGCGATGACGCCGGGGCGCGACGGGTTCGGCCCCGTGGATGCGGGATTGCTGGTCGCCGCGCTGCTCGGCGCGACGGCGTTCGCGATCGTGGAGCGCCGAAGCGCGTCGCCGCTGGTCCGGCTCGACCTGTTCCGGCAGCCGGTGCTGGCTGCGGGATTCGCGGCCAACGCGCTGGTGACGACCGTGGTCATGGCGACGCTGGTGGTCGGCCCGTTCCACCTGTCCGGGGCGCTGGCACTCGACGCGGCGCAGGCCGGCCTGGCGATGTCCTGCGGTCCGCTGGTCGCGGCGCTCGCGGGCGTGCCGGCCGGCCGCCTCGTCGATCGGCTCGGCGCCGCGCGCATGGTCGATGCCGGGCTCGCCCTGATGGCGATCGGCGCATCGACATTGCCGTTGATGCCAATCAGCCTCGGCGTTTTCGGGTATGTCGTGCCGCTGGCCGTCGTGACGGCCGGCTACGCGCTGTTCCAGGCGGCGAACGGCACCGCCGTGATGGCGCAAGCGGATCCGACGCAGCGCGGAGTCGTTTCCGGACTGCTCAATCTGTCGCGCAATCTCGGGCTCGTCACCGGGGCCTCCGCCATGGGCGCGGTGTTTGCCGCCGGCGCCGCCACGTCCGACGTCGCGAGCGCGGATCCGGCGGCGATCGCCGCCGGCATGCGGGCCGCATTCGTCGTCGCCGCGGGCCTTGTCGCGATCGCGATCGCCGTCACCGTCGCGAGCCGCCGGTGATCGCGCCGCGCACCCGTCGCGGCCCACGCGGAGCCGGCGCGACGGCCTCTCGGGCGGGCGTCGGAATGACGCTAGGATCGACCCCGGGCCACCGGCCCGGAAGGGGAGGCGCGATGAACCTCAAGCTCGTGCGCGAACAGTACAAGCCGAACAGCACGATCGGTCGTCTGCTCGTCGATGGGACCTTCGAGTGCTTCACGCTCGAGGACGGCGTGCGGACCAGCAAGGTGTTCGGGGAGACGGCGATTCCGCCGGGCACCTACCGCGTGACGGTCGAGGACTCGCCGCGATTCAAGCGCAAGCTGCCGCGGCTTCACGACGTGGCGAACTTCAGCGGCGTGCTGATCCATCCCGGCAACACGGCGGCGGACACTCATGGCTGCGTGCTCGTCGGACAGGCCTGGCAGCCTGGAAGCGAAACGATCGGGGCCAGTCGCGCGGCCTTCGCCGCGCTTTTCGACAAGATCACCGGCGCGCTGGCGCGCGGCGACAGCGTGTCGATCGAGGTCGTCCAGACGAATGCGCCCGCCGAGCTGCTGATGCGTTCGGCACGGCCCACCGGCGGCGTCCGGCCGGCATCGCCGGCCGGGGCGCCGGCGAAGCCACGCGTGACGAAGGCGAAGGTCAAGACCAAGGCCAAGAAGGCCAAGGCCAGGCCGACGTCGAAGGCCGCAATCAAGTCGCGGGCTGCCGCGCCGGCGCGGGCGAAGCCGAAGTCGGCGTCGCGTCGGGCCGCCGCACCGCGGCATCGGGCCAAGCGGTAGCGGGCCGCAGGCCCGGCGATCAGGCGGGCGTCGGCTCGCCGCTGCCTGGCGGATCGGAGATCCGCCGCCAGGCGGCGCCCGGCGGCGTCGCTTCGGCAGCGCGCCGCGACGCCGTCTGGTAGTGCCGACGCACGACGACGAGGCGGCCGCTTCGCAGGGCGTCGGCCGTGCCGGCGTCGCTGACGTCCAGGCTGTCGAATCCGGCCCGCAGCATGAAGGTGATCTGGTCGCGCAGGACGTCGCCGGTGGCGCGAAGCTCGCCCGTAAAGCCGTGGACGTCGCGTAGGCGTCGGGCGATCGAGTACGGCCGTCCGTCGGCGAACCTGGCGAAGCGAAGCGCCACGAGCGCGAAGCGCGGCAGGTCGTCCGCGATCCCGTCGAGGGTCTCGCCGGGATCCAGGATCAGGCCGATCGGCTCGTCGCGGGCAATCAGCGTCGCGCGCTCGGCGAGGAAGCGCGTCTTGCCCACCGCCACCGGACCGGCCGGCAGCGGTGCGCCGTCGGCCACGAAGGTCCAGGCATCGCCGACGAGGCGGCCGTCTCGGAAGAGGGGCATGGCTCAGGCCGCCTTCGCGTAGAGCGCTTCGCGGAACGGGGCATCGCCTACGCGCCGATAGGCCATGAGAAACGTCTCGTCGCGGTCGCGTCGCAGCGCAAGATAGGTTGCGACGACGGTCTCGACGGCGTCGACGATCTCGTCCGACGAGAAGCCGCGACCGACGATCTCGCCGATCGTGCAGGACTCGTCGGCCGAGCCGCCCAAGGTGATCTGGTAGAACTCCTCGCCCTTGCGGTCGACGCCGAGGATGCCGATGTGGCCGACATGGTGATGGCCGCAGGCGTTGATGCAGCCCGAGATCTTGATCTTGAGCTCGCCGATCTCGTGCTGGCGATCGAGATCGGCGAAGCGTTCGCTCAGGCGCTGAGCAATCGGGATCGAGCGCGCATTTGCGAGCGAGCAGTAGTCGAGGCCGGGGCAGGCGATGATGTCGGTGACGAGCCCCGCGTTCGGCGTGGCAAGGCCGGCTTCGCGGAGCGCCGCGTAGACGGCCGGCACGTCGTCGAGGCGGACATGCGGCAGCACCAGGTTCTGCTCGTGGCTGACGCGCAGCTCGTCGAAGGACCAGCGCTCGGCGATGTCCGCCACGGCCTCCATCTGGGCCGCGCGAGCGTCCCCGGGCACGCCGCCGATCGGCTTGAGCGAGACCGTGACGATCGCGTAGCCCGGCACGCGATGGTCGTGGACGTTGCGCTCGACGAAGCGGGCGAAGGCGCGATCGTCGAGGCGTGCGGACTCGAACGTGTCGGACCGCGCGGGCAGGTTCGCGAAGGCCGGCGGCGCGAAATACGCCTCGATGCGCGCGATCTCCTGGCGCGGCAGGCGGGGTGCGTTGCAGCGCGCGGCATCGAACTCCGCCTCGATCGCCGCGGCGATCTCGCCGGCGCCCATCTCGTGGACGAGGATCTTGATGCGCGCCTTGTACTTGTTGTCGCGACGTCCCTCGAGGTTGTAGACGCGCAGGATGGCCTCGCAATAGGCGAGCAGTTCCGCCTCGGGCAGGAAGTCGCGCAACTTGGTCGCGATCATCGGCGTGCGGCCCTGGCCGCCACCGACCCACACGGCGAAGCCGAGAGCGCCCGCGGCGTCCCGCCGGACCTCCAGGCCGATGTCGTGCACCTGGATCGCGGCGCGGTCCCTGGGCGCGCCCGTCACCGCGACCTTGAACTTGCGCGGCAGGAAGCCGAATTCGGGATGCAGCGACGACCATTGCCGCAGGATCTCGGCATAGGGCCGCGGATCGGCGATCTCGTCGGCGGCCGCCCCGGCGAAGTGATCGGCGGTGACGTTGCGGATGCAGTTGCCCGAGGTCTGGATGGCGTGCATCTCGACCTCGGCGAGCTCGCCAAGGATGGCCGGCACGTCCTCGAGGCGGATCCAGTTGAACTGCAGGTTCTGGCGCGTCGTGAAGTGGCCGTATCCGCGGTCGTAGCGGCGCGCGATGCGCGCGAGGCGGCGGAGCTGGCGCGACGACAGCGTGCCGTAGGGGATCGCAATGCGCAGCATGTAGGCGTGCAGCTGCAGGTAGACGCCGTTCATCAGCCGCAGCGGCTTGAACTGCTCCTCGGTCAGCTCGCCCGAGAGGCGGCGCGCCACCTGGTCGCCGAACTCGGCGATGCGCTCGCGCACGAAGCCGGCGTCGAACTCGTCATAGCGGTACATGGGGTGGGCTCCGGTTCCGTGGGGCAGTGGCTCGGACGGCTGGATCGGCGGGTCGGCGTCTGGAAGGCTCAGGCGCGCGGCGGGGCGGCGAGCGACGAGCCGACGCTCGGCCCGCACGCGCGGATCCGCTCGCGGAGCGTCGCGAGCCGCATGCCGTCAGCATGGCTCTCGATCGCCACCAGCACCGGCTCGACCACCACGCCGGCCGCGGCGTCGGCAAGGGCCGCGGCGAGCAACGTAGCGGCGCTTTCGGTCGTGGCGGCGACGCTTGCCGTGGCGACGTCGCCATCCCAGCGGCCCTCGGGCGTGCGGAACACGACCGCGCCGGAGCGCAGGTCGTTCGCGGTGACGACCGTCGATGCCGTCTCGGCGGCCTTGCGGCTCCTGCTCATGCGGCGAACTCTCCCTGTGCGATCTGGCGACGACGGACGGCGAGTTGCTCGGCGGCGGCGAGATCCGCGGCCGCGAGCGCCTCGCCGATCAGGATCATCACCGGGCCGGCGATCTCCTCGCGCACAGCGAGCGCCGGCAGATCGCTCAGGGTCCCGGCAAGAATCCGGCGATCGGTCCGGCCGGCATTCTCCACTGCGGCCACCGGCGTGTCCGGCGCGAGCCCGGCGGCGATCGCGCGGGCAGCGACGCGACCGGCGACGCTGCGGCCCATGTAGAGCGCGACGGTGGCGCCGTTCGCAGCGGCGGCTTCCCAGCCGCCGGGCTCGGATTGCTCGGCGCCGTGGCCCGTCGCGACGACGAGGCACGAAGCCGTGCCGCGGCGCGTCAGGGATGCGCCGACATCGGCGGCGGCGGCGAGAGCGGCGGTGATGCCGGGCACGATCTCGACGTCGATGCCGGCCGCGCGCACCGCCGCGATCTCCTCGCCGGCGCGGCCGAATACCGCGGGATCGCCGGCCTTGAGGCGAACCACGCGCCGGCCCTCGCGCGCGAGGCGGACGAGCAGATCGTTGATGTCCTCCTGCGTCGCGGAATGCCGACCCTTGCGCTTGCCCACGGCATGACGCGTCGCGTCGCGGCGACCCATGTCGATCACCGCTGCCGGCACGAGGTCGTCATGGACGATGGCGTCGGCCTCCTGGAGCAGTCGCTGGGCACGCAGCGTGAGCAGGTCCTCGGCACCGGGGCCGGCGCCGACGAGGAACACCTTGCCGTCCGGCGTCGTGGCGGATTCCCGGGCGAGGGCCTGAATTGCGAGACGACGGGCGCGCGCGGCGTCGCCGGCAAGCGCGGCATCGCCGGCGGGGCCGTCGAAAAGGCGCATCCAGAATCGGCGCCGGGCCACGCTGTCGGACAGGCGCCGCGCCACGGTGCCGCGCAGCGCGTCGGCGAGCTCGGCGACCCGGCCGAGACCGGGAGCGAGCATGGCCTCGATCGCGGCGCGCAGCCGCTGGGCGAGCACCGGCGACGTGCCGTCGGTCGAGATGGCCACGGCGATCGGCGCGCGATCGACGATCGCCGGCACCGTGAAATCGGAGAGGTCCGCACGGTCGACGACGTTGACCGGGATGCGCGCGGCGCGCGCCATCGCAGCGAGCGCGGCATCGTCGGCGGGATCGTCGGTCGCGACGAAGACCAACGCGGCTGCGGACGGCGCGAGGCGGGCCGGACGAGCGGGCACCCAGTCGACCGGCTCACTGGCGAGGAAGGCGCGCAGCGCCGGGTTCGGCGCCTCCGCGTGGCAGACGAGGCGGGCCTCGCTGCGGGCCAGCAGGCGCAGCTTCTGCAGCGCGCGCTCGCCGTTGCCGATCACGACGACCGGTCGGCCCGCAACGGCGAAGGCCAGCGGGAAGAACTTCAGCCGATTGCGCTGGACGGCCGGCCGGGTCATCCCGCGACCACCCAGGGCGAGGGCCACAGGCAGTCGTCCCCCTGCGCGACGAGCGGACTGGCGGGGTCGGCACGGAAGACGATCCCTGCCGGCCGATCGAGCGCCAGGGGCAGGGTCACGGAGGCACGCGCCACGACGACGTCGCCGCGCGCGACATGCTGTCGACAACCCAGCGGCACGAGGATCGCGACCTCGTCGGCGGCGAGCTCCACCCGCGGCACCGCCTCGAGCGCGAGCCGCACATGCATTCGGGCGATGGCGACGGGACCATGGAGCGCCTCGACGGCGCGCGACAGCAGTCGCGGATGCTCGGCCAGCCGGCGGAACGGCTCGCTGCGGCGGTGCAGGTCGGCGAGGTCGAGGTTGCCGGCATCCGATCTGCCACGGAGATCGGCCTGGCGCTCGGCCTCCTCGGCGAGCCAGCCGAGCTCGTCCGCCGCGAAGACGCCGCGCTCGACGCGCCAAGTGTCGGAGACGGCACGCAGCATCCGCATCGTCGACGGCGCACCGACCGCATCCTGGGTCGGCTCGAGCGCATCCGGGCGTTTGATCGCGGTCTGGAGCATGGGGCTTCCGATGCAGGCGTGCCGTTTCGTCGGCCTTGCACTCGTGCCGCATGCCCCGCATGGGGTCACGCCAGAAGTTCTGGGGCTCCCGCCAAGCTCTGCTTACGCGAGGCGGCGGCGCGTCGTCGCGTGGGTCAGCTCAATCGATCGGCGCGCGGGAGGGAGGGTGGCGCCATCGCATCGGCATCCCGTCCCGCCCAATCGTGCCGCGGGATCTCGCGCAGCGCGCGCTGCTGCGCCTCGTGCAGCGCCGCGGCAGCCGCCGCATAGTCGATCGTCAGGCACTTGCCGTCCGCGACCACGCGGCGGCCGTCGACATAGACGTCCTTCACCGCGCGCTCGGATGCCGAGTAGATGAGCGAGCGCAGCGGATCGCGCGCCGGCTGCATCGACGGGTGACGGATGTCGACGAGGACGAGATCGGCCTTGGCGCCGACGCAGAGCCGTCCGAGGTCGGGTCGCGCGAGCGCATCCGCGCCGCTCGCGGTCGCGGCGGTGAACACGTCGCTCGCATAGGTCGACCACGGCGCCTCGGCCTTGAGGCGTGCGACGTAGCAGGCGAGCCGCATCTCATCGAGCATATTGTGGGGATAGACGTCCGTGCCGATGCCGAGCCGCACGCCCTTCTCGCGATAGAGGCCGAAATGCGTCAGCGCGATTCCCCGCCGCGCGAAGACGGTCGGGCAATGCGCGACCGTCGTGCCGGTCTCGGCGAGGCGCTCGAGGTCGCCGACGCGCGGCCAATGCGTCCAGGGGTGATGATCGAGGAAGATCCCGTGGCCGATCAGGGTGCGCGGGCCGAGCACGCCGAGGCTGCCCAGCCATTCGATCGGCGTGCGGCCGTGCCGGCGGGTGATCTCGTGGAACTCCGCCAGGCTCTGCGCCGCATGGATCGTGAGGGAAAGGTTGCGCTCCCTCGCCGCGGCCACGCTGTCGCGCAGCAGGCCCTCGGTGCAGGTGTCCACTTGCGACGGCGAGAGCATGCCGAACAGCCGTCCCGAGGCGTGCTGCTCAGCCTTCGCGATCTCGCGCAGCGCCGTGTCGAGGCCGCGCTCGCCGGCCTTCTCGTTCCACTCGTATTCGACGACGTGGCCGTTGCGGGTGAGCCAGCGCCCAGAGCGGTAAAGCGGCGCCACGCAGGCGCGCAGCCCGCTGTCGCCGAGGATGTCGAGCCAGCCCTCGCTCGGCGGCGAGAGGTCGCAGATCGTCGTCACGCCGCTCATCAGCAGCTCGGCGAGCGCCACGCCGTAGCAGGCGCGGGTTCCCGCAGGATCCGGCTCCAGGACGGTCAGGTACTCGTACAGCGAGGTGTTGTAGAGCCGCGGGCTGCCGATCTCGTCCCACATGCCCTTGTTCATCGGCTCGGAGAACGGGTGGCAATGCACGTCGACGAGGCCGGGCATGACCATCGCCCGCGCGCCGTCGACCGTCGTCGCCGCCGCGCCCGCGTAGCCCGGGCCGACGTGGATGATCTCGCCGCCGCTGAAGGCGACGTCGCAATCCGTCAGGTAGACGTGGCGCTTCGCGCTCCGGTCCCAGCCGACGACGCAGGCGGCGTTGCGGATCAGGGTGACGTCGTTCATCTGCGTTCTCCCGTGACGGCGAGCCAGTGCCTGGCGATCTGCGCGCGGGTGGCGAACCACGCGCCGCCGCGCGCACGGATCGCGGCGAGGAGACGCTCGAGCGCGTCGATCCGCGCGGGCCGGCCGATGATGCGCAGATGCAGGCCGATCGACATCATCCGCGGTGCCTGCGCGCCTTCGCGCCGCAGGCGATCGAAGGCGGCGAGGCAGTAGCGCAGGAAGTCCTCGCCCTGCACGAACCCGCCCCCGGGCTGGAAGCGCATGTCGTTGGTGTCGAACGCGTAGGGCAGCACCAGGTGGCGGCGGCTACCCACTCCGACGAGATACGGGACGTCGTCGTCGTAGGCGTCGGAGTCGTAGAGGAACCCGCCATGCTCGACGAGCAGGCGGCGCGTGTTCGGCGTCGAGGCCGACCGGGTGTGCCAGCCGACCGGCGCCGTGCCGGCCGCCTTGGCGACGGCGTCATGGGTGCGCGCGATGACCGCGCGCTCGTGGTCCTCCGACATGCCGGCATGCCGCTCCCAGCGCCAGCCATGGCAGCTCGCCTCGTGTCCTTGCGCCACCGCATCGGCGACGAGCCACGGCGCGCGCGCGGCCGCGCGACCGCAGCACGAGAAGGTCGCCGGCACCTGATGGCGCGCCAGCGCGTCGACGATGCGCCGGTAGCCGGCGCGCGGACCGTAGCCGTAATGGCTCTCGAGGCAGGGATCAGGCGCTCCCACGACCTCCTCGCGCGCCTCATAGACGCTCTCGTTGCGCTCGTCGCCGTCGGCGATGGAGAGCTCCGCGCCCTCCTCGACATTGACGACGATGGAGACCGCCACGTGCGCGTCGTCCGGCCACCGGACCGGCGGCGGCGCATCGCCGTAGCCGCGGAAATCGCGTCGATCGGCCATGCCAGGTCCTCCGGTCAGAAGCGCCCGCTGGAGCGGTAGAACGGGTCGCGCCCGAGCCCGTCGAGATAGCCGTCGTAGAACGATCGCACGTGCGGAAAGACTGCCTGCCCGAGGGCGCGGCGCTCGGTCTCGGTCGCGGTCAGCGGCTGGGCGTAGCGCGATTCGATTTGGGTGAGGACGGCATCGCGATCGACGCGGGTGAAGCGGCCCTCGTCGTAGACCACCTCGCCGCCGATGAGGACGGTGCGCACGCTGCCCGTCTTGGCGCGCTGCACGAGGACATCGACGAAGGGGATGTCGGCATTCTGGTAGGGGAAGGTGATCGCCCGCCAGTCGAGCAGCACGAGGTCGGCGAGCGAACCCGGCCGCAGGCTGCCGATCCGGTCGCCGAACGGCGTGGTCGCGGCACCGCGCTCGGTCGCCATGCGCAGCACCTGCGCCGGCGACGGATGCGGTGCGTCGATGCCGGGCTCCCGGTGCTGGCGCAGCACCATGCGCATCTCCTGCAGCATGTCGCGGTCGTCGTTGATGCCCGCTTCGTCCATGCCGATCGCCACCGGGATCCCGCGCGCGACGAAGCGGTTGACCGGCGCCACGCCGCTCTTGAGCCGCTGGTTGGAGCTGCAGTTGTGGCAGACATGGGTGCCGGTCGCTGCGCAGAGCTCGATATCCGCCTCGGTCATCCACACGCCGTGACCGATGGTCAGGGCCGGCCCGGTCAGGCCGTGGCGGTGGATGAAGGCGAGCGCCGAAAGTCCGGTCCGCTTGAGCGCATAGGCCTTCTGGTAGGGCGTCTCGACGAGATGCATGTGCATCGGCAGCCCATGGCGTCGCGACAGCGCGAGGCTCTCGCCGAGTGCCGCGTCCGAGAGCCAATGGAGATTGGCGGGCGCCACCTGGATCCGCACGAGCGGGTCGTCCTCCTGGTCCGCGATCAGCGCTTCGGTGATGGCCACCTGGTCGCGCAGCGGCAGCGTGAAGCGCGCGAAGTAGGCGCGCATCGCCGGCTGGAGCGCCGCCGGCAGCCGGGCGACGAAGGCGTCGTCGTCCTCGTAGACGAGACGGTTCTGGTCGCGCAGCGCCATCGAGTAGGACGCGCGCATGCCGATCTCGCGATAGGCGGCGATCGCCGACCGGGCCACGGCGAGCACGTCGTCCGGCGATCCCGGCGCCCGGCTGTGCAGGTGCTGAACGGTGGTGACGCCGCTCGCGATCATCTCGAAGGCCGAGTAGAGCGTGTCGAGATGCGGATCGACGTCGCGCAGCCCGAGCCGGCTCGCGAACCAGAGCTCGAGCGGGTGATCGGGCGAGCCGAGCTGCAGCGGCGTCAGGCCCACGTGGTGGTGGGCGTTGACGAGGCCGGGTATGGCGACGAAACCCGGACCGCCGAGCCGCCGCGCCTGCGGATAGCGCGCGCGCAGCGCCGCCGCGTGGCCGATCGCGACGACCTGTCCCGCCTCGATCGCGACGGCGCCGTCGTCATGGACGATCGGCGCATCGCCGGGACCGAAGCCCTCCAGGACGTGCCGCGCCTCGACAAGGGTGGTGGTCATCGGAGTCCTCCAGCTGTCAGCATCGCTCAGCGCGCCGCCGCCATGAAGCGCTGCGCGCGCTCGATGTCCCAGCGCAGCACGTCGTCGGCGCCGGCCTTCTCGCGCATCAGCGAGGTCGACACGATCACGCCGTCCGCCACGCCGAGCGCGGCGGCGACGTTCTGCTCCGTCACCGAGCCGCCGAGCAGGATCGGCTTGCGCACGCCGGCGTCGCGCGCCTTGCGGATGCGCTCGAGCGAGTCCGCGAAGCTGTCACCGGTCAGCACCAGGCCGTCGGCGCCGAGCGAGGCCGCCCATTGCGCGGCGCGCTCGGGCGGCATGTCGACCATCGGCACCGAGGTCCGGTCGAACACGTCGGCGAGGATCGCGACATCCTCGGCATGGATCGCGTGCCGGTAGAGCCGCGCCTCGGGGGCCAGCGCCGTTCGCGGGCCCTCGGCCGTCATCGAGCCGGCAACGAAGATCTTGAGCCGCACGAAGCTCGCGCCCGCCGCGTGGGCGACTGCGAGCGGCGCCACCGCGTCGTGCGCCTGCACGATGATGCCGAGCTCCATCGCGGGGAACTCGCGCCGCAGGAGGCGGCCGAGCGCGGCCATGACCGTGAGCGTCACCGGCGCGGCGGGTCCCGGTTCGCGCGTCTGGTCCTGCAGCATCAGCGCCGGCACGCCGGATTCGGCGAAGACCCGGGCATTGACCAGCATGTAGTCCTCGAGCGCCGCCATCGAGGTGCCGCGGGCGATCCCGAGATCGGGCAGGTGCAGCGCGCCGACGACGAGCGGCTTGCGGGCGAAGAGCGGATGGCTGGACGGCACGGGGAACTCCTTTAGACGAAGTCGGCGGCGCGCAGGTGCGGGCGCAGCGGGGCGAGCAGGCCGGCGAGGCGCGAACGGGCCAGGACGCGGTCCGCTCGGAGTGCCGCCAGGGCGCCGGTGCTCTCGACCGCGAAGGCGGCGGAGACGGTGCCCAGGCAGGCGGCGAGCACGGGGTCGCCGGTCTCGACCAGGCCGACGAGGAAGCCGCCGCAGAAGGCGTCGCCGGCCCCGGTCGGATCCCGCGGCACGACCTCGCACGCCGGGATCGCCGTCGGGGACCGGCCGTCGCGCGCGGCGACGATCGATCCGCGCGCGCCGAGCTTGGCCGCGACGAGCGCCGACCCGCGTTTACGCAGCCGCGCGACGGCGTCGACGGGCGCGAGCCCCGGGCACATTGCGGCGAGCTCGACCTCGCTGGGCAGGAAGGCGTCGACGGTGTCGAGGAACGCCTGCAGTTCGGCGACGGACAGCGATGCCGCGTGGAAGCCCGGATCGAGCGTCACGGGCGTGCCATGGCGGCGCGCCTGAGCGACGAGCGCGGCTTGCACCGCCGGCGGGCTGGGTCCGAGATGCAGCGCCCGCGCGCCCGAGGGGATCTGCTCGGGGCGAACGGGATGGCGGCGGCGGAAGCTGCCGAAGTCCGCGCCGCCGACGGGTTGCGCACGCAGGACCGACTCCCATCGGCGCATCTGCGCCGGCGAGAGCCGGTCGCCGCCGAAGCCGGCCTTCTGGTAGGCGTCCGCGGGCGCATGCAGTCGATCGATGCGGCTGCCGTCGGCTCGATAGAGGAACCACTCGCTCGCCTCGACCTTCTCCTCGGCCGTGGCGATGGCGCCGATGTCGATCGCCGTGCCCAGCTGGTCGAGCAGTGTCGCCGGGTAGTCGGCCGGGACGTTGCCGATGACGGCGACCGAGTCCGTCCACAGCCGGGCGCCGACTGCCGCGTGGACGGCGTTGCCGCCCATCAGCGCGCGATGCACGGCGCCGTCGGCGGCGACGACGTTGTCGATGATGATGCCGCCGGCGACTAGAAAGCGCGCGGTCATGCCGGCGGGCTCGTGACCGGCGGATGGACGCCCAGGCCGCGCGCGGCGCGCGCGATCGCGAAGTGATAGGCGAGGAGGTGGACCGCCACGCCGTGCAGGATCGGCGCAAGCGCCGCCTCGGCTGGCGGCACGATCAGGCGCCCGAGTGCGCGCGCCTCGATCTCGGCGTCGCTGTCGCCGAGGATCGCGATCATGCGGCCGCCGACGCCCTTGTTGACGATCGCGGCGTCGAGGGCGCGCGCGCGGCTCGCGGCATCGGGCGCGATCAGGATCAGCGCCTCGCCCGGCTTCTGGGCCCGGTAGTGGTGAAGCTCCTCGAGCGGCGTCGCGATGGCATGGATCGGACCGAGCTCGCGCAGCTTGGCGGCACCGAAGGCCGCCGTGACCGCATGCGGTCCGGCCCCGGCGACGAGAACGATTCCCGCATCGGCGATCCGGGTCGCCAGGACACTGGCGTCGGCATCGAGGGCGAGCGCAAGCGCGTCGAGCCGCGGCGGCAGGTCGGCGAGCGCGCGGTGCATGACTTCGGCACGTTCGCGCCGGGCCGGCGTTCCCGTCCGCCCGATCTCGATCGCAAGCGCGACGAGGAGGGCGATGGCGGCACTGCTCGACTGCGTGGGCCAGCCCTTGCGCGTCGCGTGGACGACGAGCCCGGCATCGGACTGCGACTGCAGCGGCGTGTTCGCGCGGTTGCACAGGCCGATGGTGAAGGCGCCCTGCCGTCGCGACCGCGCGAGCGCGTCGACGACTGCCGGGGTCGTGCCCGAGGCGCTCAGCCCGATGACGAGGCTGGCCTCGTCGATCGCCTCGCTGCCATAGGCGGCCAGGTCGAGCGCCTCGATGCCTTCGGCGGCCGCGCCGGTGGTCGCTTCGAATGCGTAGCGCGCCGCCTGGCCGACGAACCAGGAATCGCCGCAGCCCGTCACGATCACGCGCCGCAGCGTCCGGCCCGCGAGGCGCGCGGCGATCGTGCGTGTCGCATCGCGCTCGGCGGCGAGCGTCGCGGCGACCGCCGTGCCCTGGGTCATCATCTCGGCGCGGGTGTGCTCGACGCGGGCGAGCCGCGCGGGATCGCGCGGCGCGTCGGTCGAAGGCTCGGCGCGCAGCTCTCGAAAACGGGCTTGATCGTCGATCATCCGGGTCACCTAGCGGCCGAGGCGCTCGAGGCCGACGGTCCGGGCGAGGATCAGCATGATCACGAACGACAGGCCGATCTCGAGCGCGGACACGGCGGCGATCGCCGGCGTGTTGTCGTACTGCACGAGGTAGTAGAGCTCGACGGGCAGCGGGCGGCCGCGCACGTCGGACGTGAACAGGGCCACGGTGACGTTGTCGAACGCCTCGATGAAGGTGAAGGCGGCGGCCGCCAGCAGCGCCGGCCCGAGCTGCGGCACCGTCACGCGCAGGAAGGTCTCGATCCGGCCGGCGCCGAGATTGGCGCTCGCCTCGTCGAGTCGCGGGTCGAGCCCGGCGAGCCGCGCCATCACGATGCGGATCGTGAAGGGAAGGCAGAACACGGACAGCGCCAGGATCAACATCGCGTTCGAGGCGCGGAAGGCGAAGTAGGCGCCGAAGAACAGGCTGGCGATGCCGATCACCATGCCCGGCATCATCTGCGGTGATACCAGGAACGCGTTCACTGCGGCCTTGCCGGGGAAGGTGCCGCGCACGCTCGCGAAGGCGGCGGGCACGCCGATCAGCATCCCGACCGCCGCGACCGCGGCGGCGGCGTCGAGCGACACGAGGATCGAGTCCATGAGCTGGCGGTTCTGGAACACCGTCGCGTACCACTTCAGCGAAAACCCGGAGGGCGGGAAGGCGACGTAGCCGCGCGGCTCGAAGGAGATCGCGATGACGATCAGGCTCGGCGCCACCAGCAGCAGAAGCGCGAAGCCCGCCACGACGGCAAGGGCCAGGATGCCGAGACGGTCGGCGAGACTGCGGCGCGCCCGGCTCATCGCGGGGCCGTCCAGCGCGTCAGCACGCCGCCGATCCCGACGATCGCGAAGACGCAGGCGAAGCAGGTCGACAGCAGCAGCGTCGCGAGCACCGCGCCGCGCGTCCAGTCGAGGACGACCACGGTCTGCTCGTAGACCTGCACCGCGAGCGTCGAGTAGTTGCCGCCGCCGAGCAGCTGCGGGACGATGAAGTTGGTGTAGGAGACCGCGAAGACGAGCGCCAGTCCCGCGACGATCGCCGGCATCGTGATCGGCACGGTCACCCGGAAGAAGGTCCCGGTGAGCCCGGCGCCGAGGTTGAGCGAGGCCTCCTCGAGCCGCCGGTCGCGCTCGGCGAGGACGGCGAGCAGCGGCAGGATCATGAAGGGCAGGTGGATCTGGGTCATGCCGATCAGCACCGCCCAGTCGGTGTTGAGGATGCGCAGCGGCTGCTCGATCAGCCCGAGCGAGAGCAGCGTCTGGTTCACGATGCCGCGCCGCCCGCCGAGGATCACGAGCCAGGCATAGGCGCGCACGAGCGCGCTGGTGAGCAGCGGCGAGACGATGGCGACCAGGATCAGGGTGCGCCAGATGCCGCGCGCCTCGGCGAAGATGTAGGCGACCGGATAGGCGAGCACGAGCGTGAGCAGCGACGAGGCGACGGCGACCCAGAAGCTGCGCCACATCAGCCGCCAGACGAGCGGATCGCCGAGCGCCTTGATCAGCGGCTCGAGCGTCCAGGTGCCCTCGACGATGCGGCCGCGCTCGATGGACACGAAGCCGAAGGCAAGCAGCGTGGCCAGCGGCGCCACCATGAACACGAGCAGGTAGAGGATCGCCGGCGCCGCCGGCCAGATGCCGCGGCCGTGCAGGATGCGCGCGAGCCACGGCACCGATCGCCGCATGGGGGCGAGGGCGTCAGCGGTCATGCGCGTCGCCGGGCGCCAGCAGCAGGGCGCCGGCAGGGTCGACCACCTGCACGCCGACCGCCTGGCCGAGGGGGGGCAGGGCCTCTCCCGCGCGTCGGGTCGCGGCGACGCGCAGCGGCTCGGCCGCGCCGATGTCGACCTCGATCTCGGTGGTCGGGCCGAGCGCGCTCGCGAAGACGACGCGCCCCTGCCAGCCGGCGGCGCCGGGGCCTGCGATCGCCAGGTTCTCCGGCCGCACGACCAGGATCCGCGCGCCGTCGCCGGTCGTCGCGGCGAGCGCCGGCACTTCGGCGACCCGGCCGCCGGCGACGCGCACCGGCAGGAGGTTGGCCCGCCCGATGAAGCCGGCGACGAAGGCCGTCGCCGGCCGGTCGTAGATCGCGAGCGGCGGGCCGACCTGCTCGATGCGCCCCCCCTGCATCACCGCCACGTCGTCCGACAGCGTCATCGCCTCGGTCTGGTCGTGCGTGACGAAGATCGAGGTGATGCCGACGCGCGCGATCAGCTTGCGCAGCTCGACCTGCATGGCCAGCCGCAGCTTGGCGTCGAGGGCGTTGAACGGTTCGTCGAGCAGCAGCACGGCCGGCTCGAGCACGAGCGCGCGCGCGATCGCGACGCGCTGCTGCTGGCCGCCGGAGAGCTGGGCGGGCCAGCGGTCCGCCTGCGCCGTGAGCCCGACGAGATCGAGCGCGCGGGCGACCCGCTCCGCCGTCTCGTGACGGCTCGTGCGGCGGACCTTGAGGCCGTAGGCGACGTTGCCGGCCACCGTGAGATGCGGGAAGAGCGCGTAGTTCTGGAACACGAAGCCGACCTGACGCCGGTTCGCCGGCAGGTCGGTGATGTCGACGCCGCCCAGCCGGACGGTCCCGGCGTCGGGCGCGACGAAACCGGCAAGCGTGCGCAGCAGTGTGGTCTTGCCGCAGCCCGAGGGCCCGAGCAGCGTCATGACGCGGCCCTTCTCGACCGCGAGCGAGCAGCGATCGAGGACGCGCGTCGCGCCGAAGCTCTTGGAGCCGAAGCTTTTGGAGATCGCGTCGAACTCGATATGCGCCATCAGGCGTCTCCC
>JAEULA010000120.1 GCA_016793165.1 Alphaproteobacteria bacterium
AGCACCCGCCAGTTCCTCTCCGACTCCAACCCCGCCGCGCTGCGCGAAATCGCCTCCCGCCTCCTCGAAGCCCAGGACCGCGGCCTGTGGCATCCCCGTTCCAACGGTACGTACGCCTTCTTGAAGCGTATCGCTTCCGGCCGTGTTGCTGTTGGAACCGCGGAGGACGCAGCGGGAGGCGAAGGTCGCGGAGATGGGGGAGAACGAGATCGGGGAGATCGTGATCGGGGCGGCGATACGAGTGCATCGCGCGCTGGGGCCCGGGATGCTTGAGAGCACATACGAGGCGTGTCTCGCGCACGAGATCTCGAGGCGCGGATTGGATGTGCAGCGGCAAGCGAGCTTGCCGCTGCATTACGATGGTATCGATCTCGATGCGGCCTACCGCATCGATCTGCTTGTCGACGGCAAGGTCGTGGTCGAGGTGAAGGCGGTGGAGCAGATGACGCGCGTCCATGACGCGCAGCTACTGAGCTATCTGCGCCTCGGCAATTTCAAGCTCGGCTATCTGATCAACTTCAACGTCGCCCTGCTCAAGGACGGCCTCAAACGCATGGTCAACGGCTTATGAGCCAGCTCCCTCCGCGACCTCAGCCTCCCACCGCGTCCTCCGCGGTTCCCCCAACCACGCAGCCGTCGAGCACGACGCCTGAGGCGAGCGCGCACGCCGAGAAGATGGCGCGGATCAAGGCGGCGCGGGATCGGATGATGGAGGGGAAGACGGGGGAGAAGGGCCTCGTGCTGGTGCTGACCGGCAAGGGCAAGGGCAAGAGCTCGTCGGCGTTCGGCATGGTGATGCGCTGCCTCGGGCACGGGATGCGCGTGGGCATCGTGCAGTTCATCAAGGGCGCGTGGGAGACGGGCGAGGCGAAGTTCCTGCGCCGCTTCCCCGAGGAGGTCGAGATCAAGACGCTCGGCGAGGGCTTCAGCTGGGAGACGCAGGACCGCGCGCGCGACGTCGCCGCCGCCGAGCGCGCCTGGGCCGAGGCCAGGCGCATGCTCGCCGACCCGCGCTACGACTTCGTGCTGCTCGACGAGATCAACGTGGCGCTGCGCTACGAGCAGATCCCGCTCGATCCCGTGCTCGAGGCGCTCGCCGCGCGCCCGCCGATGCAGCACGCCGTCCTCACCGGCCGCAACGCGCCCGAGCGGCTGGTCGAGCTCGCCGACCTCGTCACCGACATGACCCTCGTGAAGCATCCCTTCCGCAGCGGCGTGAAGGCGCAGAAGGGGCTCGAGTTCTGATGTCGCCGCGCGAGCCGAACGGAAGAGTCGTTCCAGCTTCCGAGCGCGGCACGCCGTGTCCGGAAGCTGGAACCGGTTGTTCGGCGCCGCCATCGCGACCGTCCCCCTCGAACGAGGGGGACAGGCGCCGCGCAGCGGCGCCAGGGGGAGAGTCGCGGCGTCGCCTGATCCGGATGGCCGCGGCGGCTTCCGTTCGTCGACCGTGCGCGGCTCCCCCTGATCGCGCGCTTTGCGCGCGATCTGTCCCCCTCGGTCGAGGGGGACGGTTGGGGCGCGCCAAGGGGAACGGATGATGCCCGCCATCATGTTCCAGGGCACGGGCTCGGACGTCGGCAAGTCGCTGCTCGTCGCGGGGCTGGCGCGGGCGTTCACGGCGCGGGGGCTGCGGGTGCGGCCGTTCAAGCCGCAGAACATGTCGAACAACGCCGCGGTCACGGCCGACGGCGGCGAGATCGGGCGCGCGCAGGCGCTGCAGGCGCGCGGAGCCTGCGTGCCGGCGACGACCGACATGAACCCGGTGCTGCTCAAGCCGCAGAGCGAGATCGGCGCGCAGGTGATCGTGCAGGGCCGCGTCGAGGGCAACGCCTCCGCGCGCGACTACCACGCGCTCAAGCCGAAGCTGCTGCCACGCGTGCTGGAGAGCTTCGGCCGGCTCGGGGCCGAGGCCGATCTCGTGCTGGTCGAGGGCGCGGGCTCGCCGGCGGAGATCAACCTGCGCGACGGCGACATCGCCAACATGGGCTTCGCGCTCGCCGCGCGCGTGCCGGTCGTGCTGGTCGGCGACATCGACCGCGGCGGCGTGATCGCGAGCCTGGTCGGCACGCTCGCGGTGCTCGCCCCCGAGGAGCAGGCCGCGATCCGCGGCTTCATCGTCAACAAGTTCCGCGGCGATGCGGCGCTGTTCGCCGAGGGCCGGCGCCTGATCGCCGCGCGCACAGGTCTTGCAGACCTCGGCCTCGTGCCGTGGTTCGAGGGCGCGCGGCGCCTGCCGGCCGAGGACGCCGCCGGGCTCGACTCCGCGACCTTCGATACCGACTCCAGCAAGCAAGACGTCCGACTCAAGATCGTCGTGCCGCGGCTGCCGCGGATCTCCAATTTCGACGACCTCGACCCGCTGAAGGCCGAGCCCGACGTCGAGCTCGTGCTCGTGCCGCCCGGGGAGGCGCTGCCGGGCGACGCCGACGCGGTGATCCTGCCGGGCTCGAAGGCGACGATCCCCGATCTGGCCGCCCTGCGCGGTGCGGGCTGGGACATCGACATCGCGGCGCATGTGCGCCGCGGCGGGCACGTGCTCGGGCTGTGCGGCGGCTACCAGATGCTCGGCCGCGCGGTGCTCGACCCCGAGCGGCGCGAGAGCACGCTCGCGCGCGCCGAGGGCCTCGGCCTGCTCGACGTCACGACGGTGCTTTCCGGCGACAAGACGCTGCGCGAGAGCCGAGGGCGCGACATCCGCTCGCGGGCACCGGTGCAGGGCTACGAGATCCATCTCGGCGACACCGACGGCCCGGCGACGCTGCGGCCTATGCTGAAGCTGGAGAGGCGCGACGACGGCGCGGTGTCGCCCGACGGCCGCATCGAGGGCTGCTACCTGCACGGGCTGTTCGGCAGCGGCGCGTTCCGCCGCACCTGGCTCGACCGCCTGCGCGCGCGGCGCGGCTTCGGGGGCGGGGCGGCGACGCCGGACTGGGACACGACCGTGGACGCCACGCTCGACGCGCTCGCCGACCACCTCGCCCGCCATGTCGAGCTCGACCGCCTGCTGGCGATCGCGCGGGAGGGCCTCGGGCGATGACGCGCGAACTGGCCACCCGTCCGCCGCGCGCCGGCAGTTCCGGCGGCAGGACGACCGCAGTCGCGTCAGACGTGACGCAGCAGCAGCCAGCCCACCATCAGCACGGCGTGCACCAGGCAGGCGACCACGTAGAGCCGCAATGCCCGCGTGACGTCCTCGTGCGTGATCCGCGCGCGGCCATCGCCGATCCACGGCGCGTCGACGACCTGGCCGTGGTAGCGCCGCGGTCCGGCGAGCGCGATGCCGAGCGCGCCGGCGCCCGCTCCCTCGGGCCAACCGGCATTGACCGAGTTGTGCTTGCGCGCGTCGCGGACCATCACCTGCAGCGCCTTGAACGGGTTGCCGCCGGGGATCACGGCCGCGGCCGCCGCGATGATCAGGCCGGCGAGCCGCGCCGGAAGGAACATCACCGCCGTGTCGAGCCGCGCGGCCGCCTCGCCGAAGGCGCGGTGGCGCGGCGTCTTGTGGCCGATCATCGAGTCGAGCGTGTTGATCGCCTTGCACACCGCGATGCCGGGCAGGCCGAGCAGCACGTACCAGAAGATCGGCGCCACGACGCCGTCGGCGAAATTCTCGAACAGGCTCTCGACCGCGGCGCGCGCCACACCGTGCTCGTCCAGGCTGTCGGGGTCGCGGCCGACGATGTGCGCGACCGCGCGCCGGCCGGCCACCAGTCCATCCTTGGCCAGCGCCGCGGCGACCGCCGCGACATGGTCGTAGAGCGAGCGCTGCGCCACCAGGATCGCGACGAAGAACGCCTCGACGGCCCAGCCCGAGCGCAGGCGCCCCACCACGACATGGGTGAACCAGGCGATCGCGCCGACGACCGCCACCACGACGAGCACCGCGATCAGCCCGCGCACGCGCCGCGCGCGCTCGCTGCGGTTCTCGCGATTCAGGCGGCGGTCGAAGAACGCGACGAGCTTGCCGATCGCCACGACGGGATGCGAGACGTAGCGGAACAGCAGGCGCATCTCGCCCGCCAGCGCGTCGATCCCGAGCGCCAGCAGCAGGACGACCGCCGGATCGGCGATCCACGAGGACGAGCCCAGCCACATCGCGCGGCAATACCGCACGCGGCGCGATTCCCCGTCAACACTTCGAGCGAACTCCGGAGAGCGAGACGATGACGACCGACATCACACCGGCCGGCACCACCCCGAATGAAACCACGGCCGTGATGATCTGCGGCCACGGCAGCCGCGACGACGACGCCACGCGCGAGTTCGCCAACCTGGTCGAGCGGCTGCGCCCGCGCCTGCCGCATCCCCTCGAGTACGGCTATCTCGAGTTCGCGCGGCCGATCATCCGCGACGGGCTCGCCAAGCTCGTGCAGGGCGGCGCGCGAAGGATCCTGGCGCAGCCGGCGATGCTCTTCGCCGCCGGCCACGTGAAGAACGACCTGCCCTGGGAGCTCAACACCTTCGCGTCCGAGACGCCCGGCGTGTCGGTCGAGTACGGCCGCGACCTGGCGCTCGACCTCAAGCTCCTCGAGGCGGCGCGCGCGCGCATCGAGGAGGCCGAGCGCGGCGCCGGCCGGACGGTCGAGCGCGCCGACACCGCGCTGGTCGTGGTCGGTCGCGGCACCAACGATCCCGACGCGAACTCGAACATCGCCAAGGTCATGCGCATGCTCTGGGAGGGCATGGGCTTCGGCTGGGGCGCCGTCGCCTACTCGGGTGTCGCGCATCCGCGCGTCAACGCCGCCCTGGCGCGCATCGCGCGCATGGGCTTCAAGCGCGTGATCGTGTTCCCCTACTTCCTGTTCACCGGCGTGCTGGTGAAGCGCATCTACACCCAGACCGACGAGATCGCCGCGCTGGCGCCGGACATCGAGTTCCTCAAGGCGGGCTATCTCAACGACCATCCGCTGGTGATCGACGCCTTCGTCGAGCGCATCGGCGAGATCACGACCGGCGACAACGTCATGAACTGCCGCCTGTGCAAGTACCGGGCGCAGATCATCGGCTACGAGGCCGATGTCGGCGCCGTCCAGGCCGGCCACCACCTCCACGTCCGCGGCATCGGCACCGACGGCGACCACGCGCATGGGCATCATCACCACGATCACGGTCATGGGCACGGGCATGGGCATGGGCATGGGCATGAGCATGGTCACGGGCATGACCACGGACATGGTCATCATCATCATGGGCACGGCCATAGCCACGCCCACGGTCATGGCCACGCCCACGATCACGACCACGATCATGGTCACGCGCATGACCATGGCCACGCCGGCGACCACTCGCATGGCCACAGCCCGGGTCATGAGAAGAAGTAGCCGCGCCGCGGCCGTACACCCCAACCGTCCCCCTCGAATGAGGGGGACAGCTCGCGCGCAAAGCGCGCGAGCAGGGGGAGCGGCGCGCGCTCGACGGATCGGCGCAGCGAGGGCGCAGCCGATCGCCGGCACTGCGACTCGCCCCCTGGCGCCGCTGCGCGGCGCCTGCCCCCCTCATTCGAGGGGACGGTTGAGGTGGCGACGGCACTGCGCCTCTCCCCCTGGCGCCGCCGCGCGGCGCCGGTCCCCCTCATTCGAGGGGGACGGTTCGGGGAGCGCGCGATCGCTCGAGGGACGATGACGTGAGCGTCCCGCC
>JAEULA010000090.1 GCA_016793165.1 Alphaproteobacteria bacterium
GCTGACCGTTCCGCTCTCGGCCGTCGGCGCGCTGCTCGCGCTCAAGCTCAACGGCGGCACCCTCAACGTCTACAGCCAGATCGGGCTGGTGACGCTGGTCGGCCTGATCACCAAGCACGGCATCCTGATCGTCGAGTTCGCGAACCAGCTGCAGGAGCAGGGTCGCGCCAAGCGCGACGCGGTCATCGAGGCCTCGGTGCTGCGCCTCCGGCCGATCCTGATGACGACCGGCGCGATGGTGCTCGGCTCGGTGCCGCTCGCGACGTCCGCCGGCGCCGGCGCGGAGAGCCGCCAGGCGATCGGCTGGGTCATCGTCGGCGGCCTGACCCTCGGCACGCTGTTCACGCTCTTCGTCGTGCCGAGCGCCTACACGCTGCTGGCACGCGCCCACAAGCCGCAACCCGACGCGGCCCCGATGGAGCGGCAGCCCGCCGAGTAACGCGGCTCACGGCCGCGCGCCGCCGCGGCGCCGGCCCGGGATCACTGCGCCGGCGCCGCCCCGGGTGCCGGCGTGCTCAGCCACTGCGCGACGATCGCCTGCGCGCGCGCCTCCTGTCCCGTGCGCCTGCAGAGCTCGGCCAGCAGCCGCCAATGCGCACGCTGCCACGGGTCGAGGCGTGTCGCCCGCTCCGCGAGCCCGAGTGCGACCCGCAGCTGATCCGCCGGCGCGTCGGTCGACGCCAGCGTCAAACGCACGGCCGCCGTCAGCGCCGGCACGTGATCGGGCCACTCCGCGGCCGCCGCCGTGAAGGCGCCGAAGGCCTCCGCATCGCGCGACAGCGCATGCAGCGCCTCGCCGCGGAAGTAGAGCGCAAGCGGATCGGCGCGCCGCGCCTCCAGCAGCGCGTCGAGCGCCGCGAGCGCGGCATCGGCCGCGCCGTCCTGGAGATTCAGGACCGCCTCGGCGAGGACGCTGTAGTGGCGCACCGGCTCGACCTGCTTGAGGCGCCGGAGCGTGACTGCGGCGGTCTGCCGGTCGCCCTGGACGGCCGCGCACAGGGCGAAGAGGCCGAGCGCCTCGCCATCGGGAACCTGGCGCGCGAGCACGCGCGTCGCCATCGAGCAGGCGACCTGCCAACGGCCCTGGCCCAGCGCCGCCAAGGCGAGCGTCCCGGAGCCGGGATCGGTGGTCATGCCGGACGCCGGCGCCCGGCTCGGCGTGTCGAGATCGAGCAGCGGCAGGGCGAGATCGTCCTGCGTCGCGACGCCCTGGGCCAACGCCGTCGAGGCCGATGCGAGCGCGACGGCAAGGAACAGCGTCGGAAGCTTGTGGCGCGAACGCTTGCACATCGCGGGACTCCAGGGACCGGCGGCGACGAGGAGAGGAACCGTCGTGTCCCGCCGCGATGGCCGCCGCGCCGCGGAACGGAATGACGCGAACGGGGCGGATCCGCGATCCGGATCCGCCCCGACCTGCGCGCAGGCTCGCGATCAGTCGCGGCGACGGCGCGCACGCACGGCCGCGAGGCCCGCGACGCCGAGCCCGAGCAGGGCCAGAGAGGCCGGCTCCGGCACGTCACCATCCGGGATCGCGGTGGCGTTCAGGATGTTGATGTTCCACGCCGTCGCCAGCGTGCTCGGCCAGTAGTCGTAGCCGGGCCAAGCGCCGCTTCCGGCCTGGGTCTCGACCAGGTACTGGCTGTAGTCCTCCCACCAGTTCCAGACGTCCGACGGATCGTCCTTGATCTGGCTGGCGCCGGCGTAGAGGAAGTTGGTGATGTCGCCACCCTCGAGGCCGATGGTGGACTCGAGCCCCTTGTAGACCGACCACATCGAGTAGGGGTGCGCGAAGTTGCCGTACCAGGTGCCGCTCGCGAACTGGCGCCAGTTGGCGTTCAGATACGCGATCGCCCCGGCCTTGTCGCTGAGGTCGCCGGGACCGGAGGACGAGCCGGGATATCCCGTGAACGCCATCTGCACGAGGAGACCGCCGGTCTTGGACTCGTTCACCAGGTAGCCCGGGGAGTCGTAGCCCGCGCCGCCGTTCGAGTTCTGGATGTAGTCCATCCAGTAGTGGAGCTCGTCCTTCACGTATTGCGGGACCACGATGCCCGGCACGCTCTGGGCGAACAGCATGCCGATCGCCGGCCACTGCGCGGTCGAGCCGTCGGACTGGCCGGTCGACGGCGTATACCGCCACCCGCCGCGGTAGCCCGGAACCACTGCATTCGCCGCATGGGTCTGGCCATAGGCGAACGTCGCCACCGTGTCCTGGATGACCTGTCCGAAGGTCCGACCGTCGACCGACGCGTTGCCGGTGCCGGAGATGACCGTCGACGGCGTGATGCCGTTGATGCCGGCGGTGACGCGAGCGAGCGCAGGCAGGACGAGGCCCGTCACGTAGGTCGACTCGCCGCCGCCCCAGTAGTAGCCCATGCCGCTGCCGCTGATGTTCGGATTGCGGCCGTCGCCGCGGTCGTTGGGGATCGAGATCGCGCCCGCGTCCCGGAG
Organism: Alphaproteobacteria bacterium; assembly: GCA_016793165.1. Lineage (GTDB taxonomy): Bacteria > Pseudomonadota > Alphaproteobacteria > CACIAM-22H2 > CACIAM-22H2 > CAIOSQ01. The sequence goes on from JAEULA010000090.1 coordinate 2,452, forward strand.
CAGGTAGTTGACGGCCTTCGCAACGTTGGCCGAGTAGTCCGCCGCACCCCAACCGGCCGGCTTGTACCTCTGCTCGGTGAACGCCAGCAGCGCCGCGGCGGTGTCGGCCGCGCAATAGCCCGAGGCGCACCAGCTGCCATCGCCGGCCTGACTCGATGCGAGCCAAGCCAAGCCGTTGTCGATCGCCGCCTGCTTCTGCGCCTCGGTCGAGGCGCTCGCGCCGCCCGACGCCAGCATGGCCACCGCCATCGCCGCCGTCGTCGCCAGCAGCCTGATCTTCAGTCTCATGTTCCGCTCCTCTCGTCGTTGATTCGGATCACGTCCGGACCGCGCTCGCCGGAACGCTCCATCGACGATCGAGGAGCAACAGCCATGCCAGCGTCGGTCGCGCGCGGAACGCCGCTCCGCGAAGGCATCGGCGGGGCGGTGTAACGAGCGACGATCAGCGCAAGCAAAAAAGCAGTGGCGGATTTTTCGCGGCGGCGCCGCAACCCCCTCACCGGCAAGACGCCTTTCGCAAGGCACGGGATCGGCCGTGCACGGACCCGACGGTAAGGAAACCCTGACAGGATCGGCGTCGTTCACCGCGAGCTTGCGAGCGGCCCTCGAGCCCGGTCGACGGCGCGCCGTTTTGTCGCGCCGCGTGCGCCGATCGCGTTCCGTCAGGTCGCCGCTGAATGCGCACGCGCGACGGCCGTCGACGAGACGCCGAACTTGCCGCGGATCAACGTGATGAGCGCCGGAGCCGGTTCAAATGAATGCGACGCGAGCGGCCACCGACGCGAGTGCGCGAGACTCGTGCTCGTCATGTCGCACGAACGTCAGATCCAGCTCGCGATCTCCGCGAGCGGCTTCTTGATTCCCGCCGCGACCGGCACACGGCAGTCCGCGGCGGGATGGCCGACCACGAGGAGGATGGCCGGTTTCTCGTTCTCCGGACGCCGGCAGATCTCGTTGAGGAAGCCCATCGGGCTCGGCGTATGGGTAAGCGTGCACAGGCCCGCGTCGTGGAGGGCCGCGATCAGGAATCCGGTCGCGATGCCGACCGACTCCGGCACGTAGTAGTGCTTCACCAACCGGCCGTCCGGCAGTCTTCCGTGACGCTGCGCGAAGATCGCGATCAGGACCGGAGCGACCTCGAGGAACGGCTTGGCGGCGTCCGTGCCGAGCGGGGCGAGGGCATCGAGCCACTCCCGCGGCGCCCGGCCGTCGTAGAAGGCGCGCTCCTCGGCCTCGGCGGCAATGCGGATGCGCCGCTTGGCGGCGGGATCCGTGATCACCGCGAAATGCCAGGGCTGAAGATTGGCGCCCGACGGCGCCGAACCGGCCATCCGCAGGGCGGTCTCGATCACCGCGCGCGGCACCGGCCGCTCGCTGAACTCGCGCACGGTGCGGCGACGCCGCAGCGCCTCGTGGAACGCGTTCGCGCGCACGATCATCTCTTCGTCGGGATAGCTGCGATGGCCGGCGAGCGGCTCGAAGGCGGCGCGGTTCATTCTCCTGCTCCGTTCTCACGGCCCGGCGGCCGCGCCGCGCCCCGTCGAACGCGCCGCGCCGCCGCAAACGGTGCCGTCGCGAGGATCCTATACGCCGGCTGCGGCCCGTGCCCGCCGTCACGACTGCTTCACGTCCCCGTGACGACCGCATCGGATCCGGCCGCCGCGACGTAATCCCCTGCAGAACGGACCGATCGCCGGTCCGACGCCAGACGGGGGTCCCGCCATGTCCCGGACGAAAGCCATCGATCTTCGCCAGCACGCGCTGGCCATCCTCGCGCCGGTGCTGGCGCTCGCCTCCGTGCCGGCCGTGGCCGCCGACATGGTCGGCCTGGACAAGTCGGGCCGGATCGTCCGGTTCGCGGAGTCGAAGCCCGGCGTCGCCACCTGGCGCACGATCAAGGGTGCGAGCGCGCCGATTCTCGGCATCGACGTGCGGCCCTCGAACGGCACGCTCTACGGCCTCGCGGCCGATGGCGGCATCTATACGATCGACCCGGGGTCCGGCGAGGCGAAGCTCGCGAGCCGGCTGAGCGTCGCGGCCGCGGCCGATGCCACGGTCGTCGACTTCAATCCCGTAGCCGACCGCCTGCGCGTGATCACCGCCGGCGGCCGATCGCTGCGCGTCAACGTCGACACCGGCGAGACGGTCGAGGACGGCAAGCTCGCCTTCGCCGCCGGCGATCCCGGCGCGCCGCGCGCACCGGCCGTCACGGCCGGCGGTTACGTCAACTCGACCCCGGGACCGAAGCCGGCCGGCACCGCGCTCTACGAGATCGACAGCAAGGCGAAGGCGCTGGTGCTGCAGGATCCGCCGAACGCCGGCACGCTGCAGACCAAGGCGGCGCTCAGGATGCCAGCGCGCGAATTGCGCGGCCTGGACATCGTCACCGACGCGGCCGGCCGGCACACGGGCTATGCGGTGAACGGCGCAAAGCTCTATCGCGTCGATATCGGCAGCGGCCGGATCGCCCTCGTCGCCAATATCGGCAAGGGCGACGCGCAGCTGATCGACGTCGCGGCGATGCCGGCGAAGTGATCCCCGCTCCGCGCGGCATCGCGGCGGGCGCGGCCTCGACCGCCGCGCCCGCCCGCCCTCACGCCTGGGCGGCCAGGCGCACCACGCTCCACGAGGCCGCCGGCAGGACGGCACGGACGCGATCGCCGTCGACCCGCACGCCCGCCAATGCCTTCGGCGCCACGCGGTTCGGCGACTTGGCCGAGTTCGTCGCCTCGAGATTGTCGTGGCGCATCGTCTCCGCGCCGGCCACGGCGAGACCCCCGAAGCCGCGCGCGCGAAGGTCGACGCTCAGCTCCTGCTTCAGATGCCGGTTGAGGAGGAACAGGTTGAGGCCGCCCGCGGCGTCGGCCACCGCCGCCATCTTCAGCCACGGCGCCTCGTCCACCGGGAAGTACTGGTCGACCGGCCCGCGCGGATCGAAGTAGCGCGCCGCATAGCCCGGCACGCTCACCCGCGCGCGCAGGACGCGCCCGCGGCCGTGGCGGCTCCACTGCGCGAAGGGGTGGAAAATGGTCTGGCGCCAGGCCGCGCCGCCCGTCTCGGTCATGATCGGCGCGATCACGTTGACGAGCTGCGCAAGGCAGGCGACGCGCACGCGGTCGCAGTGGTTGAGGAGCGAGATGCACATGCCGCCGAAGGCGAGCGCATCCTTCATCGTGTAGATCTCCTCGAGGATCGGCGGCGCGACGGGCCAGCCCTCCTTGACGCGCTCCTTGCGGTTGCGCCGCGTGCGGTACCAGACGTTCCACTCGTCGAAGCTGAGCATGATGCGCTTGCGCGAGCGGCGCTTGGCGGCGACCGCGTCCGCGATCGCCACGACCTCCTCGATGAAGCTGTCCATCAGGTCGGGGCTGGCGAGGAAGGCCGGCGTGTCCTTCGCGTAATCGTTCAGGTAGGTGTGCAGCGAGATGTACTCGACCTGGTCGAAGCAGTGGTCGAGGACCGTGTCCTCCCACTGCCCGAAGGTCGGCATGTTGCGGCCCGACGAGCCGCAGGCGGCGAGCTCGATCGACGGGTCGATCCAGCGCATCATCTTCGCGGCCTCGACGGCGACGCGGCCGTACTCGGTCGCTGTCTTCGCCTCCATCTGCCACGGCCCGTCCATCTCGTTGCCGAGGCACCAGAACTTCACGCCGTGCGGGTCCTTCCAGCCGTGCTTGCGGCGGAGATCCGACCACGCCGTGCCGCCGGGGTGGTTGCAGTACTCGACCAGGTTGCGCGCCGCGTCGGCGCCGCGCGTGCCGAGATTGACCGCCAGCATCGGCTCGATGCTCGCGGCCTTGCACCAGTCGATGAACTCGTTGGTGCCGAAGGTGTTGGGCTCGGTCGTCATCCAGGCGAGATCGAGCCGCCGCGGCCGGTCCTTCGCCGGGCCGACGCCGTCCTCCCAGTTGTAACCCGAGACGAAGTTGCCGCCGGGGTACCGCATGATCGTCGGCGCGAGCTCGCGGACAAGCTCGAGCACGTCCTGGCGGAAGCCGCGCTTGTCGGCCTTCGGGTGCCCGGGCTCGTAGATGCCCTCGTACACGCAGCGCCCGAGATGCTCGATGAAAGCGCCGAAGAGGCGCGGGTCGGTGTCGCCGATCGCGAAGTCGCGATCGACCAGGACGTTTGCCTTGATCATGGGGTCCTCGAGGGAGAGAGATCGAAGAGACGCATCCCCTTCCGTTCGGCGAAGCCGAACAGGAGGGGTGGCATGCTCGAAGCGCGTGACGGGGAGGTCGATGGCGCCTCGAGAGAGCCGCCTTCGACCTCCCCGGCCGCTTCGCGCCCACCCCTCCTATCGCGCTTCGCGCGACAGGAGGGGATGCGCGCGACTCAGCGCCGCGCCAGCAGCTGGTCGGCGCGCTCCTGCGCGTCCTTCAGCGCCTGCGCGGAGGCCTTGTTGCCGTTGATCATGTTGTTGACCTCCTCGCCGATCAGCGACTGGAAGCCGAACTGGCGACGGACGTCGTGCGGCAGCGCCTTGCCGATCTCGGTGATGCGCATGACGTTCGGACGCTCGGGGAGCTTCGCGTACTCGGCCATCACCGACTTGCGGATCGGCAGATGCCCGCCGCCGCGCGCCCACTGGTAGTTCTGGTCCCAGAGGTACTTCAGGAACACACGGGCGGCGGCGCGCTGCTTGTCGTTGTTGGCCCCGCGCGGCATCACCCAGGAATGGTTGTCGGCCCACACCGCATCCTGCTTGAACAGGTTCGGGAAGATCCGCGCCGTGTACTCCTTCAGGCCGCTGTCGGGCTTCGCCGCCGCCGCGAGCATGTCGTCGATGCGCCACGTTCCGGTGAGCAGCACCGCGCCGTTGCCGCCGATGAAGCCGCCCAACGCACCGGCGCCGTCGACCCCCTTGGTGATGTAGCCCTCCTTTGCGATGCGCTCGACGGTCTCGAACGCCGTCTTCGCCTCCGGCGTTCCGAAGTTCGCCTTGTCGAAGCCGGACGGGAACAGGTTGCCGCCCTGGGTGTAGAGGAGCGTGTAGAACGTGCGTGCGGCATTGCCCGCGTCGCCCGCCGCGACCGACGCCATGATGAAGTAGGGCTTGCCCGTCTTCTCCTTGATCGCCTTCGCCTGGGCGAGCAGCTCGTCCACGCTCTTCGGCATGATCGGCTTGCCGGCGGCGTCGACCAGCCCGGCCTGCTTGAAGATCCCGACGTTGACGTGCCAGAGCCACGAATGCGTGTCCCACGGCAGCGCGTGCACCTTGCCGTTGAACGTCACGCCCGCGCGTGCGTGCGGGGTGAAGTCCTCGATGTCGATGCCGGCGGCCTTGAGATCGTCCTCGATCGGGTCGACCACGCGCGAGCGGATGAAGTCGCCGATCTGAGCGGTGTGCATCACCGCGATGTTCGGCAGGTCCCGCGCCGCGATTCGCGCGGTGAGCTGCTGGTAGTACGGCCCCCACTCGATGATCTGCGGCTTGACGACGATGTTGTCCTTGTTCGTCGCGTTGAAGTGGTTCACCAGCGTGGTCATCACGCCGCACTCGCCGCGCGCCTTCTCGACCTCGGTGCTCGTGCCGTAGTCGGAATCGCAGGCGCCGAAGAAGCGCGCGAAGGTGATTTCGGTCTTCTGCGCGTGCGCGTTCGTTGCCAGCGCGGTGGCGCCGGCGACGACCAACGCCATCAAGTGTTTCCTGGACATGCGTTCTCCTCCTTCAGGATCGGTTCGTTGTCGCGAATCGGGACCGGCTCATTTGCTCACGCCGCCGGCCACGGCGGTGACGATGTGGCGCTGGAAGAACAGGTAGAGGATCAGGATCGGCAGGCCCGCGAAGACCGCCTGGGCCATGAGGAAGCCGATGCCCTCGGTCTGCGCGAAGTTCGTCTGCATCGCCGCGAGACCGATGGTCAGCGTGTACATCTCGGGCTTGGTCGCGGAGACGAGCGGCCAGAAGTACTCGTTCCACGCGTGCAGGAAGGTGTAGATGCCGAGCGTCGCCTGCGCGGGCACGGTCAGCGGCAGCACGACGCGGAAGAAGATCTTGAGCCGCGAGGCGTTGTCGAGCAACGCCGCCTCCTCGATCTCGCGCGGCACGCCCTTGAAGTACTGCGTCATCAGGAAGACACCGAACGGGAAGGCGAGCCGCGGCGCGATGAGCGCGGCGTAGGTGTTGTGCATATCGGCGAAGGCGAACATCGTGTGCAGCGGCACGATGATCGCCTGCTCAGGGACCGCGAGCCCGGCGAGCACCAGCAGGAACACGACGCGCTTGCCCGGGAAGTCGGTGCGCGCGAAGCCGTAGCCGGCGAGCGTCGAGATCACGAGGGTCAGCAGCGTCTGGCCGATCGACACGATCGCGCTGTTCAGCATCCAGTCGAAGACCTTCGAGGTCGCCAGGATGTCGGTGTAGTTCTTCGTCGTGAACGGCGGCGCGTAGATGCCGCCGGTCGTGCG
>JAEULA010000104.1 GCA_016793165.1 Alphaproteobacteria bacterium
GCGGCCGATCCGGAGCGCAACCTCGTGATCGCGATCGGCGCGGTCGACAATCTCGGCAAGGGGGCGGCCGGCCAGGCGGTGCAGAACGCGAACCTGATCTGCGGCCTGCCGGAAACCGCGGGCCTGGATGGCGTGCCCATGCGGTTATGAGGCTTTCCGCGAGCACCGACATCCGAACCTTTGAAGTCCTTGGTCCGCGAAAGCGGACCGCTCGTCTCGGGGTTGAGTAGCGAACCACCGGTCCGGCCGACAATCCGCTGCCGTGACGACCGAGTGACAGCGTGGTCGCCTGCTTGCTTGATTGCCTCCGGTGAGCGACGATGCAAGCGCGAGTGATGCTTTGCGGCTGCGGTTGCGGCTGGCCTTGTCGCCACGACGCGCGTTCCAATCCATCGTGAGGAGGGGTCGATGCCGTTCGGCAAATTCGCCTGTGCGCTCGTCGCGACTTGTGCCGCGGTTTCCGCCTCGGCAACGACCATCACCTTCGACACGGATCCGTTTGCCGGCAGCACCGCACTGACGACGCCGGGGCGACAGGTCGTCGGCGGCGAACTCTTCCTTCCGAGCTTCTCGATCGCCGGCGACGTTTTCGCTTTCGATCCGGTGGTGTTCGGCGTGTCGTCACTCTCCTTCTTCAACGGCGCCGACGATGCGATCCCCGCCGGCGCGAACGTGGTCGTGCTGCAGACGATCGACAACGATGGCAACGCCGGGACGCCGTTCAACGCGGGAACCGCGGCGGACCTGATCGCCGCCGAGTTGACGACGCCGGGCCCCGGCTTCTTCATCTACATGAACAGCGGGCTCGACCTGCGGCGCCTCGTCTTCTCGACGGATCTCAGCGATCCGACCGCGGACCTGAAGATCCTCGCCCGGATCCTCGACCCGACGGGTGCGGCAGCGATCGCCACGCTGCCCACGTTCACGGCCGACAATTTCGCGCTCGTCGCGCCGACGGCGGTCCCGGCACCGCTCTCGCTGCCGCTGCTCGGCACGGCAGTCGGGATCGGTCTTGCGGCTCGCCGCCGCCGTCGCGACTGAGCGTACGCCTCGGCGTTCATCGGGGGGATTCGTCCCGCGCCGTCGTTGCGGCGGCGGACCACGCGTGGCTTCACTGTGCGAGCGCCGTCTTTCGCCCGCGCCTGGCCCTTGCGGGTATCGGCTGGGCGGCGCGCCAGCTGTCGGGGATCGCGGTCTCGCCGGGCACGAGCGCATCGCCGAATCGCGCGCGCACCCGCGCGTCGACCTCGGGCGTCAGGCGTGCCGGGTTCGGCTGGCAGAGCCGCGACTTCGCCTGGGCGAGGGCACGCGCGTGGGCGTCCTGCGCCCCACGCTCGAGCCAGACCTCGCGTCGCTCGCGGTCGGCGATGGTCGGCAGCAGCGCGCAGGTCTTCATGAGATCGAGCGTCGCCGCCTTGTCGACATACATGCCGCCAGGGCCCGCCGCGCGGATCTCCTCGAGGCAGCCCGCGAGCCCGCCGAAGCGCAGCTGCTGGCGGAAGCGCTTCAGCATCAGCGCGATCTCGTCGTCGACCACCGCTTGCCCGAAGTCGAAGCTCATGAGCTGGTCGATGAGGCCGCCCATGACGACGAAGTCGATGCCGGCCGCGGCGGCGAGGGTGGGCGACATGGCCTTCTCGAAGCCCGACTGGGCGTCGCACAGCTTCGAATTGGTGAGGCCGAGATAGGAGCCGCACGGCACGTCGTAGAAGCGCGCCATGCCGACGAGCGCGGCCGCCATGATGCCGGTCTCGATCGCGCCCGGCGCATAGGCGCCCGATCGCATGTCACCCACGACCGGCAGGAAGTTGTAGATGAGCTCGGTCCCCGGGCGCGACATCTGGGCGAGCACGGCGGTGGCGAGCCACTCGGCATTGATCTGGGCGAGCATGCCCATCATGCGCAAAGGCGCGCTGATGCCGCCGATCGGCGCGATGGTGCCGTAGGCCTGCAGGCCCTCCTCGGCGAAATGCATCAGCATCTCGGTCGAATCGAAATCCATCGTCAGCGGATCGACGATCGAGCAGTACCCGAAGGTGATGAACGGTCGCGCGCGGAACGCTGCCTCGCTGCCCGCGACCGCCGCGCCGAGCTCGACGATCTGGCGCGCCTCGCGCAGGTCGACGACCGAGGTGCGAACGGGCTTCCAGCAGTTCTTCACCGCCGGGTAGAAGCGCGACAGGCTGAACTGCCCTTCCGGCGCGTCGTTGGCCAGCACCGAGACCGAGAACACGTCGATGCCGTCGAGTCCGGTGACGAGATGGCCGATGCGGGCGATGTCCTCCGAGGTCGAGCGCCGGTCCTCGCCGGTGTCCGGGTCGATGAGGTTGGGCGCCGAGCTCGCGGTGGCGACGACCAGCCCGTCGCCCGGGATCGTGCGCGAGAGCGCCGGGTTGCGTGCATGGAAGGTGAAGCTCGGCGGCACCAGGCGGCGGAACTCCTCCACCACGGCACGCGGGAAGGTGACGATCTGGGTGTCGGCGTCGACGCGGCAGCCATTGCGGCGGAAGCGGTCGCGCGCCTTCTCGTTGCGCACGAGGATGCCGACCTGCTCGAGCACGTCGAGCGAGACCTCGTGGACCCCTTTGATCTCGTCGGCGGTCAGGACCTCGGCGAAGCGTGCGAACATGCGGGCGTCTCCCCTGGTTTCCACCGCGGTCTTCCCTGCGTCGGGACCGCCGCGAGATGCGTGCCGGGCGTCCGGTACGCCGGCCGGGGTGCGGTCCGGCGCGGCCCGGATTCATCTTCGCCCCATCGGTCCGGTCGCCGAAAGCCGCGCCGTCGCGACGGCTTGACGCATAGGGGGCGCCGGCCGTGCGTCGAACGGTCGGGGCCGGGAGCCGCTCGGTGTTCGCTCCCCGCGTCCCTCGTTTTCTCTTCTGCGACGATCGCGGCTATCGTCGCCGGCCCGCACGATCAGCAACCTTGGGGACCCGCTTGCGCCACCCGGGCCGACTCCGCCACATGCCGCCACGCCCGCGCGATTGCTGACGCGCCGCGATGGACACCCTCGACACGGTACTTCTCGCGACTGCCGGGTTCTGCGGCGGGATCCTCACGGCGCTCGCGGGTGGGTCGGGGCTGATCACGTTTCCGGCGCTGATCGCGACCGGCTTGCCGCCGCTGATCGCCAACGCCTCGAACAACGTCGCGCTGACACTCTCCAACCTGGCCGCTGCGCTCGCGGATCGGCAGAGCTGGCCGCGCTTCGATCGACGCATCGCCGCGCTCTTCGCATCGGCGGGGATCGGATCGGCGGCTGGCGTCTGGCTGCTGCTGCGGACCTCGGCGCGGACCTTCGAGGTCCTGGTTCCTGCGCTCATCATCCTGGCCACCGCGATCTTCGCGGCCGGCCCGCGCCTGCGCCTCTGGGCCGCGCGAAGCGGCGCGCATCGCGGCCTCGCGGCGAGCACCATTCCGGTCGTCGGATTGCTGTCGGTCTATGGCGGTTATTTCGGCAGCGGGCTCGGCGTCATGCTGCTGGCCTGGTTCGCCGTCGCCGAGACGGAGGATTTCCGGCGCGCCAATGCGCTGAAGAACCTCTGCGGCGCGGCGATGAACGTCGTCGCCTTCGCGCTGCTGGCTATGACCCCACTGATCAGCTGGCCGGAAACCCTGACCTTGCTCGCGTCCAGCGTGTGCGGCGGCTTTGCCGGCGGGCGGCTCGCCCGCGTCCTGCCGCCGCGCGCGGTGCGCCTCGTTGTGATCGCCATCGGCACGATCATGAGCCTGGTGTTCATGCGCCGCTATTGGCTCCGCTGAGGCCGTGCCGAACGGGCGACCGAACGGTCCGCTACTTGAGCGATTGTCGCGCCGTCGCGACGATCCATCGTCGTTCGAACGCGACGGCCACAGCCACGACACGCGCATCCATTCGTCAGGGAGGGTTCCATGACGTTCGGCAAGCTCGCTTGCGCCGTCATCGGAACCTGCGCCGCAGTTTCGGCCTCGGCGACCAGAGCACCTTCGGCACGGATCCTCTTCCCGGCAGCACCGCGCGGACCGCGCGCGGCCGGCAGGTCGGCGGCAGCGAGGTCTTCCTGCCGAGCTTCTCGACCGCCGCCGACGCCTTCTTCGCCTTCGATCCCGACGTCTTCCACTTTTCCTCGCTCTCGTTCTTCACCGGTGCCGACGACGCGATGCCCGGCGGCGCGAATGTCGTCGTGCCGCAGACGAGCGACAACGAGGGCAACGCCGGGACGCCGTTCGGCGCGGGGAATGCCGCGAACCTGATCGACGCGAACCGGATCGCCGCGCAAATGACGGCGCCGGGTCCCGGATTCTTCGTCTACATGAACAACGCGCTCGACCTGCGGCGCCCGGTCTATTCGACGGATCTCAGCGATCCGACCGCGGACCTGAAGATCCTCGCGCGCCTGCTCGACCCGACCGGTGCGGCCGCGATCGCCATGCTGCCGTCGTTTGCTGCCGACAATTTCGTGCTGGTCGAGCCGGTGGCCGTCCTCCCGCCGCTGTCGATCGCACTCCTCGGCACCGCCATCGCGATCGGTCGCGCCGCGCGCCCCGTGATCGGGCCTCACGCGATCGCCGGGACCCGTCGCGGGCCCGGACGATCGCGGGCCGCATCGCTCGCGGCGCCCTCGGCGCTCTCGGTGCGGGGCGGGCGGGACGATGCCCGGCTCGCGTTCCGACCCGCCGGCTTGCGGCTCAGCGCAGCGGCAGCGCGTACATCAGGCCGCCGCGGGTCCACAGGTCGTTCAAGCCGCGCTCGAGCTTGACCGGGCTGCTCTTGCCGAGGTGGCGGTCGAAGCTGTCGCCGTAGTTGCCGACCTGCTTGATCACTTCGTAGGCCCAGCGCTCGTCGACGCCGAGCGCCTTGCCGAAGCCGGGCACGACGCCGAGGAAGCGCTGGATCGCCGGGTTGGGGCTCTTCAGCATCTCGTCGACATTCGACTGGCTGATGCCGAGTTCCTCGGCCTCGATCATCGCGAGCAGCACCCAGCGCACGATGTCGTTCCATTGGTCGTCGCCGTGGCGCACGACCGGACCGAGCGGCTCCTTCGAGATGCGCTCGGGCAGCACGACGGCGTCGTCGGGATTCGGGATCGCGCTGACGCGGATCGCCGCGAGCTGCGAGCCGTCCGCCGTGAAGGCGTCGCATCGGCCGGCCACGAAGGCGGCGATGCCGTCCTCGATGCGCTCCAGGACCACCGGCTGCACACTGACCCGAAGCGACCGGAAATAGTCGGCGAGATTGAGTTCGCCCGTCGTTCCCTGCTGCACGCAGACGGTGGCGCCGCCCAGCTCCTTCGCGCTCTTCACGCCAAGGCGCGTCTTCACGATGAAGGCCTGGCCGTCATAGAAGTTCACGCCGGCGAAGTTCAGGCCGAGTGCCGTGTCCCGCGTCAGGGTCAGCGTCGTGTTGCGCGTAAGCACGTCGACCTCGCCCGATTGCAGCGCGGTGAAGCGCTGCTGCGACGTCGTCGGCACGTAGCGGGTCTTGTTCGCATCGCCGAACATCGCGGCGGCGATCCCGCGGCACAGATCGACGTCCAGGCCGCGCCACACGCCCTGGGCGTCGGGCGCCGAGAAGCCGGGCGATCCCGTGTGGACGCCGCAGACGACCGTCCCGCGTGCCTTGATGGCATCGAACGTGGCGCCGGCCCGGGCGGTGCCGCAGCCGCCGCCCGCCAGCATCAGGCCCAGGATGATCGTGACCAGTGACTTCGGATTCATGTCCCCCTCCTTCGCTCGCCCCCATGCGAACCGGTCGAGGATACGCCCAAGCGGCGCCCGATGTGGCCCTGCCTCTCGCCCCCGCGCGGGGGAATCCGGCGCGGCCGCCGACATGCCCTGCCGGCATGGGACGCGACTTGCCGACGGGCGATGCCGACGCATGTCCAGGAACTGATCGCGGTGATCGTGCGAAGCTGGGACGTGCACGCGATCCGCTGACGCGGCAGGAGGGCGACATGGGCAAGGGACGGCTGGAGGCGTTCAGCGACGGCGTGATCGCCATCATCATCACGATCATGGTGCTGGAGATGAAGGTGCCGCATGGCGACTCCATCGCCGCGTTGGGACCGCTGGTGCCCGTGTTTCTCAGCTACGTGCTGAGCTTCGTCTATGTCGGCATCTACTGGAACAACCACCACCACATGCTGCACGCCTCGACGCGGGTCTCCGGCGCGGTGCTGTGGTCGAACCTGCATCTGCTGTTCTGGCTCTCGCTGCTGCCCTTTGCGACGGGCTGGATGGGCGAGAACCATTTCGGGCAGCTGCCCTCGGCGATCTACGGCGTGGTCCTGCTGATGGCCGCGATCGCCTACTGGATTCTGCAGCAAGCGATCATCGCGACCGAGGGCCCCGAATCGGTCCTCCGATCAGCGATCGGCATCGACTGGAAGGGCAAGCTCTCGCCGCTGCTCTATCTCGTCGCGATCGTCTCGACGCTGTGGATCCCCTGGCTTGCGCAGGCTCTCTACGTGCTCGTTGCGCTCATCTGGCTGGTTCCCGACCGGCGCATCGAGCATGCCCTGAAGCGGCACGGCGACTGACGCGCGCATGGGAGGCGTGATGGCGCGGCGGCGTCGCGCTTGAGCCGCTGCGCCAAGCCGCGCGGCTCCCACCCCGACCCCCCCTCGTTGCGCTCCGGGGGAGGGAGGCCCCATTCGATGGTCGTGCTGAGCGGCAGCTGACCTTCGCTTCGTCCGGGGAGGAAGAGCGGTCGCGAATCGCGCGCGCCGATGCACACGCAGCGCAACGCAACCCCCACGTCCTTCGGGGGAGGGAGGCCCCATCCGACGCTCGCGTTGAGCGACAAAAGCCCATTGCGGCGGCCGGGAAGGAAGAGCGGATGTGCATCGCGCGCGCCGAAGGCCACGCAGCGCAACGGAATCCCTCCCCCGAGCGCAGCGACGGGGGGAGGTTGGGGGGCCTCCGGCCGGGCGCTCCGCGACGGCCCCGCGGCACTGGGTCCGGGGTGGGTCGCTGGCACGCCTGGGGGGCGTCTGATAGAACCCCGCGCATGGCCAAACCCCTCCAGACCGCGATGCTCACGATGCCGGCGCGCAAGGCGACGGTGACGCGGGCGACCAAGGAGACCCGGATCTCGGCGAGCGTCGATCTCGACGGCTCGGGCGTCTACGACGTCAAGACCGGGATCGGATTCCTCGACCACATGCTCGAGCAGCTCTCGCGCCACAGCCTGATCGACCTGACGGTGCGCGCCGAGGGCGACCTGCACATCGATTTCCACCATACGACCGAGGATTCGGGTTACGCGGTCGGTGAGGCGATCTCCAAGGCACTGGGCGAGCGCCGTGGGATCCAGCGCTACGGTGAGGCGACGATCCCGATGGACGAGACGCTGACGCGCGTGGCGCTCGACGCTTCGAACCGCCCCTATCTCGTCTGGCGCGTCGACTTCACGCGCCCGAAGCTCGGCGAAATGGACACCGAGCTGTTCAAGGAGTGGTTCCAGGCCTTCGCGCAATCCGCCGGCCTGACGCTGCATGTCGAGAACGTCTACGGCGAGAACAACCACCATATCGTGGAAAGCTGCTTCAAGGGCCTGGCTCGCGCCTTGCGGGCCGCGATCTCGATCGACCCGCGCAAGGCCGATGCGGTGCCCTCGACCAAGGGCACGCTGACGGCGTGAGCGGCGAGCGATGGCGCGGCTGAAGCTCTACACCGTCCACCTCCGCGCCTGGTCCGCCGCGCCGGACCGCGAGGCGGTGTTCGTGCGCGAGGGCTTCAGCGTCGCGGCATTCCTCTTCTCTGCGGTCTGGGCGCTGTATCACCGCATGTGGTTCGCGGCCCTGCTGATGGCCGCGGCGATCGCGGGGCTCGCTCTCGCCGAGGAGATCCTCGACCTCGACCCGGTCTTCGCGGAGGCCGTCGGCGTCGCGCTCGGGCTGTGGATCGGATTCGAGGCGAACGACTGGCGCCGCGCGGCGCTCAAGCGGCGTGGTTATCTCGAGGCCGGGCTCGTCGCCGCCACGGCCGCCGAGGAGGCCGAGCATCGCTTCTTCGAGCGGCACGCCCTGGCGAACAGCGGCGCCGCCTGATCCCATGCAGGTGACGATCGTCGATTTCGGATCGGGCAATCTCCGATCCGCCGCGAAGGCCTTCGAGCGCGCCGCCGCCGAGCAGGGGCTGCCGTGCCGCGTGATCGTGAGCTCGCGCGCCGAGGACGTCGCGTCCGCGACCCATGTGGTGCTGCCGGGTGATGGCGCCTTCGCCGACTGCAAGCGCGGGCTGCTCGCTCTGCCCGGGGTGCTGGAGACGCTGGGCCGCGTCGTGCGCGACGAGGGCCGCCCGTTCCTCGGCATTTGCGTCGGCATGCAGCTGCTCGCCACGCGCGGCACCGAGCACGGCATCACGCCGGGCTTCGACTGGATTCCCGGCGAGTGCCGTGCCTTGGCGCCAGGCGATCCGCGACTCAAGATCCCGCACATGGGCTGGAACGACCTGATCGTGCGCCGCTCGCATCCGCTGCTCGCCGGCATCGAGCCGAGCGCGCACGCCTACTTCGTGCACTCCTACCACCTCGTCACCGACGACCCCGACGCCGTGATCGCGACCGCAGACTACGGCGGCGACGTCACCGCGATCGTGGCGCAGGCCAACATCGCCGGCACCCAGTTCCACCCCGAGAAGAGCCAGGCCGCCGGCCTGCGCCTCTGCGCCAACTTCCTCCGGTGGCGGCCGTGAGACTTCCGATGTCGCACCTGAGTACAGGACGAAGAAGGGGAACGCGGAGATCGCGGAGAAGCGCGGAGGCCGCGGAGACGTCGCGCTGCACGCAGTGCGGCGCAATCAGCCTCAAAGGTCGAACGCGCGCTTCGCGCGCGGACCACATCTCCGCGGCCTCCGCGCTTCTCCGCGATCTCCGCGTTCCAATTCTTTTCCGAGACACCGGCACGACGCCGGGCGTCGGTGCGCGATGATCATATTTCCGGCGATCGACCTGAAGGACGGGCGGTGCGTGCGGCTGCTGCGCGGGGAGATGAGTGCGGCGACCGTGTTCAACGACGACCCGGGCGACCAGGCGCGGCGGTTCCTGGCGGCGGGGGCGAGGTTCCTGCACGTGGTCGACCTCAACGGCGCCTTCGAGGGCCGTGCCGCGAACGCGCCGGCGGTCGAGGCGATCGTCGCGGAGGTGCGTGCGGCGCGCGCTCAGGTGCAGCTCGGCGGCGGCATCCGCACCGAGACGGACATCGCGCGCTGGCTCGGGCTGGGCGTCACGCGCGTGATCCTCGGCACCAAGGCGCTGCGCGATCCGCCCTTCGTCGTCGAGGCGTGCAGGCGCTGGCCGGGTCGGATCGTCGTCGGCATCGACGCGCGCGGCGGCCGCGTCGCCGTCGAGGGCTGGGCCGAGACCAGCGACGTGACCGCGGTCGAGCTTGCGCAACGCTTCCGCGACGCCGGCGTCGCCGCGATCGTCTACACCGACATCGATCGCGACGGCGCCTTGCAGGGCGTCAACGTCGAGGCGACGGCAGCGCTCGCGCGCGCCTGCGGCCTGCCGGTGATCGCCTCGGGCGGTGTGGCCTCCCTCGACGACCTCCGCGCCGTCGCCGACCGCGCCCGCGACGGCGTCGTCGGCGCCATCACCGGCCGCGCGCTGTACGACGGCCGCATCGACCTGCCCGAAGCCCTGCGCCTGGCCGAGGCGTCGAGAGAAACCAGATGAACGCGGAGGTCGCGGAGAATCGCGGAGATCGCAGAGATGTCGCGCCGCACGCCGTGCGGCGCTATCGGCTGCAGGCGTGGAGTGCGCGCCTCGCGCGCGCGCGACAACCCCGCGGCCTCCGCGATTCTCCGCGACCTCCGCGTACCCTTCTTTTTTCGGCGGAGCCGTCGCGATGCTGAAGACCCGGATCATTCCCTGCCTGGACGTGCACGCGGGGCGCGTGGTGAAGGGGGTGAACTTCGTGAACCTGGTGGATGCGGGCGACCCGGTCGAACAGGCGCAGCTCTACGACAAGGCGGGCGCCGACGAGCTCACCTTCCTCGACATCACCGCGAGCTCGGACAACCGCGAGACGATCTTCGACGTGATCGCGCGCACGGCCGAGCACTGCTTCATGCCGCTGACCGTCGGCGGCGGCGTACGCACGCTCGACGACGTGCGCAAGCTGCTGCTCGCCGGCGCCGACAAGGTGTCGATCAACACCGCGGCGGTGCACCGCCCCGAGTTCGTCTCCGAGGCCGCGGAAAAGGTCGGCAGCCAGGCCGTCGTCATCGCCGTCGATGCCAAGCGCGCCGGTCCCGGGCGGTTCGAGGTCTTCACCCATGGCGGCCGCAAGCCCACGGGGATGGACGCGGTGGAATGGGCGCGCGAGATGGCGCGACGCGGGGCCGGCGAGATCCTGCTCACCTCGATGGATCGCGACGGAACGAAGCAGGGCTTCGATTGCGAGCTCACCCGCGCGGTGGCGGACGCGGTGCCCGTGCCGGTCATCGCCTCCGGCGGCGTGGGCGCGCTCGAGCATTTCGTCGCCGGTGTCCGAGACGGCCACGCGAGCGCGCTGCTCGCCGCCTCCGTCTTCCACTTCGGCACATTCTCGATCGCGCAGGTGAAGGCGGCCCTCGCGGCCGCCGGGATCCCGGTCCGCCCGGTCTGAGCGCCGGACCGGCGCGCCCTCGCCGGCGTCAGCGCAGCGGCAGCGCGCGTCCGTCCATGCCGGCCGCGGGCAGCCCGAGGAAGCCGAGTGCCGTCGGTGCGATGTCGATGATCGACGTCGCGCGCGTCTCCACGCGTCCGGCGGCACCGCCCGGCGGGCGCAGCATCAGGAAAGGCGACTGCTCGTAGCGGCCGAGCCCGCCGTGCTGACCGATGCCGGCGCGCGGCGTCTTGGCGCTGTCGGCGACGACATGGGTGTGGCCGGGCACGCCGAAGCCGTTCGGGGCGTCGCGCTTGGCCATCGAGAAGGCGATGGCCAGGCATCCCGACGCAGCCATGCCGATCTCGGCCAGCGCGGCGCCGGCATGGATCTCGGCGATCTCGTCCTGGGCGCGCAGGCAGTCGACGATCGCAGCGATGCGATCGGCGGCGCGGGGCGCGAGATAGACGAGTCCGGCGCTTCCCTGCGGGGCGACCGCGACCTCGGGCGAGTCGAGCGACTCCTTGAGGCCCGCCGCGACGAGCCGCTCCGTCACCGGAACCGCCGTCTCGATCGATTCCTGGCCATGGTCGGATCCGACTAGGAGCAGGATCTCGTCGCCGCGGCGCTCGAGCGCGCGGACGGTTTCGGCGACCCGGGCAACACAGGCATCCGCCGCGGCGATCGCCGCGTGATGCGCGGGCGAGCCGAGGATGTTGGCGTGCATCGCGTGGTCGGGCTCGCAGAGCCACAGCACGGCGAGCGCCGGCCGGCGCTCGACCAGCACTTCGCGGCAGAATCGCTCCGTCATCGCGCGGTCGCCGGCGCCGTCATGGGACACGCTGAGCGCGTCGTCGCCTGCGATCGCGATCTCGCCCGGGCCGTAGGATCCGGCGCGGTGATAGACATGGCCGTGGCCGTCGGGATCCTGGAAATAGGCGCCGCCCGGCGAAACGTTGGAGAACACGATCGAGCCGCCATGCGCCGCGAGGCGCTCGGCCATCGTCTGCGCCCGCAGCGTCGCGCCGGTCGCAGCTCGCATGGCCGCGCGGAACCCCGGCGGCCCCACATCGTGGACTTGCACGCCGTCGGCGGACACCAGGCCCATCGTGTTGCCGTGGAGGCCGTGGCGCGCCGGCCGACATCCCGTCGCGATCGACGCCGAGGCGACGCGGGTCGTGGACGGATACACGCTGCGATGGTGCCCGAATCGGATCGACTCGCGGCCGAGGCCGCAGATCGCCGGGCACAGCGACGCCTGCACGAGGTCGTCGCGATGGCCGTCGCAGACGACGAGAACGATGCGCTTCATCGCCGGCAGGATAGGTCGCGGGCCGGGCGCGGTCGACGCGGCCTCGCCGATGGGAGAGCTCGGCATTGAGCGTTGATCAAGCTCAGACTTTTCGATGATCAGTGTCGGGTATTTTTACACCGTGGCCTGTCGGAGGGATCCGTCGCCTGAAATGTCTTGGAGATCCGCGCTGGCCCTTTTCTTGCTTAATCGTCTCCATACCGACCATCCAGGGGATCCCACGAGATGATGAACCACGGCATTTCGCGCTGGCTGATGACGACGGCGCTGAGCTTGGCTGCAGTCCCGGCCCTCGCCGCCCCGGTCGACCTGACGACCTGGGCCGAGAAGGGCAACTCCGGCAACGGCACCTGGACCGTCGAGGGCGGCGGCACGTCGGTGCTGCAGACGATCAACGGCGATCCGACCTTCTTCGTCAGCCCGACCAGCCTGATCAACAAGAAGTTCACGGGCAAGATCACCGTGACCGCCGCCGGCGCCGGCGACGACGACTACATCGGCTTCGTGTTCGGCTTCAACAATCCGACCGGAAACACCGCCAGCGGCAATGACAACTACGATTTCGTGCTGTTCGACTGGAAGCAGGGCGATCAGAGCTCGGGCGGCTTCCTCGCGCGCGAAGGTTTCAATCTCTCGCGGGTGAACGGGACGATCACCGACCTGATCCCGGGATTCTGGGGCCACACCGACAGCACCGGCTTCGATGTCCTGGAGACCAGCTACAGCGCGACCTCGGGCTGGGTGGAATCGACCGAGTACACCTTCGAGATCACGTATCAGGAGACGAACTTCAAGCTAGTCCTGAGTGGCGGCGCCTTCGGGGCCGGCACGACGATCTTCGACGTGGCGGGCTCGTTCCCGAACGGGGCCTTCGGCTTCTACAACTACTCGCAGGCCCAGGTCCGCTACTCGGGCCTGACCGAGGACGAGGCGCCGCCGCCGCCGCCGCCCCCGCCCCCGCCGCCGGTCAGCGAGGTGCCGGTTCCGGCCACCGCGCTGCTGTTCGGCGCCGGCCTTGCGGGGCTCGGCATGGTCAGGCGTCGCCGCGCGAGCTGACGTCGCGATCACGCTCCGACTCGAGACGGCGCCGGTGGTCAACCGGCGCCGTTTTCGTTTCCGCAAAGCGCTTGCATCAACCGGCGTTCGACATCCGGCCCGGCGCCCGCGCCGCGGCGACGGCGAGCAGGCCCGAGGCTGCGATGGCGGCGAGGCCGAGGAGCATCCAGGCGTCGGGCCACTCGGCGAAGAAGGCGGCACCGATCGCCACCGCCCAGATCAGCTGGCTGTAATGCGTCGCGCCGACCAGCGCGGCGGCGGCATTGCGCGTGGCGAGCAGCAGGCAGATCTGGCCAAAGCCGTCGAGGATTCCCGAGAGCACGAGCCACACGGCCTCGGCCCCACTCGGCCAGCGGAAGACGGGAATCATTGCGATGCCGGTGACGAGGATGATCCAGAGATTGGTGACCACCATGATCGTGGTGCGCGACTCGACGGCGGTGAGGCGCCGCAGCACGACGATCGATGCCGCGACGCCGATTGCGCAGATCGCCGCGCCGAGATGACCGGTGCCCAGCTCGCGGAAGCCCGGGCGGATGGCGACCAGGACGCCGAGAAAGCCGACGACGATCGAGGCCCAGCCGAGCGGGCCGGGACGTTCGCCGAGCACAAGGCGCGACAGGATCGCGACCAGCGACGGCGCCAGGAAAATTAGCGCAAAGGCCTCCGCGAAGGGGATCGTCGTGAAGGCGTGGATCCCGGCGACCCAGGTGATGCTGGCGAGGACCGCGCGCGCCATCACCAGCCGCGGGCGGCGCATGCGCAGCGCGTCGCGCCAGCGCTCGTCCTTCGGCTTGGTGACGACGATGGCGACCGAGGCGAGCGCCGAGACCGCGAAGGCGATCTGGAACGGGCTGATGCCGGGTCCGACGGCCTTGACGAGGGCGTCGCCGACGGTGAACAGCGCGTAGCCGAGGAAGCCGAAGGCGAGGCCGCGCGTCATGGCGCGGCGGCGACGATCCCGGCGTCGTGCAGCCGGCCGATCTCCTGCGACGACAGGCCGAGGCACTCGGCGAGCACGGCATCGGTGTCGGCGCCGAGCGCGGGGGACGGCGGCACCGCGGCGCGCGTCTCGCCCGCGTAGCTCGATGCGGCCCCCGGCGTGAGCGAGCGGATGCCGCTGGGATGCGCGACGAGCTCGAAGACCGGATTGGCGGTCGACAGCCCCGGCTCGGCGGCGAGCGCGTGCTTGACCGTGCGGTAGACCGACCACGTCGTGCCGCTGCGCTCGAGCAGCGGGGCGAGTGCCGCGAGCGTCCGTCGGCCGATCGCCGCGGCGAAGATCGCGCCGAGCCGCGCGCGATGGACGAAGCGCGCGCCTTCGTCGCGGGTGAAATCGGCGCCAAGCTCGCGCTCGAGCGCGGCGACCGGTGCCGCGATCTCGAGCGCCTCTAGCACTCCGGTCCACTGTTTGGCGGTAAGGCCGATCAGCATGATCCGCTCGCCGTCGGATGTGGCGAAGTCGCGGCCGAAGGCGCCGAACAGGTCGTTGCCCGAGCGCGGCCGGTCGGCGTCGTTCATCGTCACCTCGGCGACGTGACCGAGGCGCGCGAGCGTCGAGAAGGCGACGTCCGACAGCGGCAGCCGGATCTCGGCGCCCGCGCCGGTGAGGCGTCGCCGGCGCTCGGCGGCGAGGAGATTGGCGGCGGCCAGGGCGCCGGTCAGCAGGTCCCAGGCCGGCAGCACGTGATTGACCGGACCGTCATGGCCGCTCGGTCCGGTCATCATCGGATAGCCGGTCGCCGCATTGATCGTGTAGTCGACCGCGGGCCGACCGTCGGCCCAGCCCAGCACGCGCACGCTGATGAGGTCGGACCGCCGTGCGGCGAGCGCCTCGTGTGCGAGCCAGCCGCGCGCGGGGAAGTTGGTTACGAACAGGCCGGCGTTCTCGCCCGGTGTCGCGACCAGCGCGCTCGCGAGCTCGCGACCTTCGGGCCGCGCCAGGTCGATGGCGACCGAGCGCTTGCCCTTGTTGAGGCCCTCCCAGTAGAGGCTGCGCCCGTTGGGTGCGAGCGGCCAGCGGCCGTAGTCCATGCCGCCGCCGATCGGATCGATGCGGATAACGTCGGCGCCGAGCTCGCGCAGGTAGAGGGCCCCCGACGGCGCCGCGATGAACGAGGCGACCTCGACGACGCGCAGCCCTTCGAGGATCCGGTACATGCGGCGGGCCGTCGCCCTCAGCCAGGTGGCAGGCCGAGCGCGCCGCGCACGCGGTTCTTGAGGAAGACGCCGTCGCGCGAGGGCAGCACGCGCGGCGCCTCGTCGGCCGACACGACGATGCGCGCGAGCAGCGTCGTGCGGCCGATCGCGTGTACGCGCGACGCCAGCGGCTCGAGTTCGTCCATCGTCCGCACGGTCGTCGCCTCGCCGAGGCCGCAGCCCAGCGCGATCGTCGGCAGGTCGGCACGCCCGGCCGTGTGGCTCGCCTGGCCGCCGGTCTCGCCGTAGAGCCCGTTGTCGAGGACGACGATCGTCAGGTTGCCGGGATTGCTGGTGGCGATCGTGGCGAAGCTGCCGAGACCCATGAGCATCTCGCCGTCGCCGGTGATGACGATGACCGGCGTCGCCGGCTGGGCGAGCGCGAGGCCGAAGCCCATAACGGCCGCCCCGCCCATCGCGCCCCAGAGATGGAAGTTGCGCGCGTGATCCCCCGATGCCGCGACGTCGTAGGTCGGCGCGCCGAGGCCGGTGACGACGAGCGCGTCGCGGCGCTCGGCGAGCAGTCGGGCGACGACGGCGCGGCGGTCGAGCCGCGCGGCGGCGGACCTGGCGGGCGAGCGGTCGACGGGAGCGCGCTTCATTTCACGAACACCTTGGCGCCGATCAGGCGCTGCGAGAGCAGCACGGCCATCGCGGTGTCGCCGCGGAAGGCCATGTCGGCGGCGGCGGCCACGGTCGGCTCGACGTCCTCGGGCCGATCCGCGCGCACGACGCGCAGATCCATCATCTCGAGTGCCTGTCGCGTGGTCGATCCCATCGGCACCTGCCACGGATTGAACTCGCCCCACTCGCCGCGCATCGTCACCAGCAGCAGCAGCGGGAAGCGGCAGGTCCGCACCAGCGACAGCATGTTCACGCAATTGCCGACGCCGCTGGACTGCATCAGCAGCACGCCGCGCGCGCCGCCGAGCCAGGCGCCGGCGAGCAGCGCGACGCCTTCCTCTTCGGTCGTCAGGGGGATCGTGACGAAGGTCGGGTCCGCCTGCGTCAGCTCGATCAACCGGGCGTGGCCGCCGTCGGGCACGTAGGCAACCTGCGTGACGCCCGCCTGCCGGAGCGTGGTGTGGATCTGGGCCGGCCAGTCGATCGTCTCGGCACGCTGCTTGGTTGCCATCGCCGCTCCGTGTTCGTCGCGCGCGTGAGCCTAGGGGGGCGACGCCCCGCGATCAACGCCGCCGGCGGACCGCCGTCGCGCGAGGGAGAGTGTGGACGCTCGGGCGTGCTTGCGTCAGTGTTCGCGGACACGACGCGTCATCTCGGGTTGAACCCATGACCTCCGCTCCCGACACTTCCGCCAGCGCCGTCATCGACCGGCTCTTCGCCGTGATCGAGAGCCGGCGCCACGGCGATCCCGCCACCTCGCATACCGCGCGGCTCTTCGCCAAGGGCACCCGCAAGATCGCGCAGAAGACCGGCGAGGAGGCGGTCGAGGTCGTCATCGAGGCGGTCCGCGGCAAGCGCGACCGCATCATCGAGGAGAGCGCCGACCTGATGTACCACCTGCTCGTGCTCTGGGCCGACGCGCATATCCGTCCGGCCGACGTGCTCGAGGAGCTGGTGCGTCGCGAAGGCATGTCGGGCATCGCCGAGAAGGCGTCGCGCACCGAGGACTGAACGACGAGGACCACGACGATGGCCTACGATCCGGGCAACGTGTTCGCGCGCATCCTGCGCGGCGAGATCCCCTGCAAGAAGGTCTACGAGGACGACCATGTCCTCGCCTTCCACGACATCCAGCCGCAGGCGCCGGTGCATGCGCTGGTGATCCCGAAGGGCGCTTACGTGTCCTGGGACGATTTCCATGCCAAGGCCTCCGACGCCGAGCAGGCCGCGCTGTCGCGCGGCGTGGGCAAGGTCGCGCGCATCCTGGGGATCGGCGACAGTGGCTATCGCTTGATCTCCAATTGCGGCAAGGACGGCCACCAGGACGTTCCGCATCTCCACATCCATGTGGTCGGCGGCCGCCCGATGGGCCGCATGCTGCCCAAGGCCGAGGCGTGATCGCGCGGCCTGGCGAGGGCGCGCGTCCATGACGAGCGCGCCGGACGGCCACGACGTCACCGATCTGGACGCGCTGCTGCGGCTCTATGGCGAACCCGGCGCGGCCTCGCTGCGCAAGGAGGTGGATCACGTCCACCCGCACTATCGGGCGCTGATCGAGGCCTCGCCCTTCTTCGTCCTTGCGACGAGTGGCCCGGCCGGGCTCGACGCCTCGCCGCGCGGCGACCAGGCCGGCGCGGTCGTCGTCGACGATGCCCGGACGCTGCTGATCCCCGACCGGCGCGGCAACAACCGGCTCGACAGCCTGCGAAACATCCTGGCCGACCCGCGCGTCGCGCTGCTCTTCCTCATCCCCGGCGTCGGCGAGACGCTGCGCGTCAACGGCCGTGCGCGGGTGACCACCGACCCCGAGCTTCTCGCGCGCTTCGCCGTCGATGGAAAGGCGCCGCGCACGGTGATCCGCGTGTCCGTTGAGACCGTCTATTTCCAATGCTCGCGCGCGGTCGTGCGGGCCGGGCTCTGGGACCCGGCTCGACAGGTCCGGCGCGACAGCCTGCCCAGCACCGGCACGATCCTCTCGGACCTCAGCCGCGCCGAGATCGACGGCGGCGCCTACGACCGCGACCTGCCGACACGCCTCGCGACGACGCTGTACTGACCGGGGCGCTCCACGCTCGCGTGCTCCGCGGCCGATCCGGCCCTGCCGGGCCGGCGCCGCTACGACCGGCGCTGCAGGGCGGCGGCGAGGCGCCGGACGCCCTCGACGAGCTTCGTCTCCTCGTTGAGCGTGAAGTTGAGGCGGATGGCGCTGGTGTCTCGGCCGCTCGGGTCGAAGACGCTGCTCGGGCAGAACATGACGCCTTCGGCGAGCGCCGCCTGCCACAGCGCATCGGTGTCGATCGCCGGATCGCGCGACTTGAGCCAAAGGAACATGCCGCCGCTCGGGGGCGTGAACTCGAAGCTGTTGTGCAGGTACTGGCGCGTCGCGGTCACGATCGCGTCGCGGCGCGCACGGTAGCGCGCGATCATCGCGGGCAGCGTCTCGCGCTCGACGCCGGCTTCAAGGAGCTCCAGGGCCACCGCCTGATTGAAGGTGCTGGTGCAGAGGTCGGCGCCCTGCTTGGCGAGCGACAACGCCGCGATCACCGAGGGATCGCCCACGGCCCAGCCGATTCGAAGGCCCGGCGCCACGGTCTTCGACAGCGTCCCGAGATAGACGACCGGTCCGCGATAGGTGTCGCCACGGCCGCCGTCGCCGCTGAGCTCGAGCGCACTCGGCGGCGCGTCGCCGTCGTAGAACAGCGCGCCGTAGGGATCGTCCTCGACGATGACGGTGTCCGCCGTGCGGCCGGCCCGCACCAGCCGCTCGCGCGCCTCGACCGGCACCAGCGCCCCGGTGGGATTCGAGAAGTTCGGCACGACGTAGGCGAACTTGGCGGCGCGCAGCTCCGCGCCGAGCCTGGCCTCGTCGGCGTTCCAGTCGAGGATGCGGTAGCTCGGCTCGCGCGGCCGCCAGGCGTCGAGGGCGCCGAGATAGGTCGGATGCTGCGCCAGGATCGTCTCGCCGGGCTCGAGCAGGATCTTTCCGAGCAGTTCGACGCCCTGCAGCGAGCCGGTCGTGATGAGGACGTTCGCGACGCTGAACTTCTGCCGCGGGCCCGAGAGCCGCGCCGCGATCGCGCTGCGCAGCGCCGGCATCCCCTCGACAGGGCCGTAGGCGACGGCCTGGGCACCGAAACGCGCGAGCGCGCGCTGCGTCGCGGCGGCGATCGCCGCCAGCGGATAGACCTCGGGCGCCGGCAGGCCGCCGGAGAGGTTGATCACCGACGGGTCGCGTCCGCCGATCATGTGCTGGGTTATCCTGTTGGTGCTTCCGGTCCAGCGTGCGAGGCGCGGGCGGAACTCGTCGATCTTCATCGGGATGTCCTGTCCTGACGTTGGCGGCGGCGCATCACGCGGCGACCGTCTTTTTCCTGAATGCGCAGAGGTCGCGCACGCGGCAGGCCGGGCAGTCCGGCTTGCGCGCCTTGCACACGTATCGGCCGTGCAGGATCAGCCAGTGATGCGCATGCCGCTTGAACTCCGGCGGCGTCGCCTTCTCGAGCTTCGCCTCGACGTGATCCGGCGTCCTTCCCTTCGCGAGGCCCGTGCGGTTGCCGACGCGGAAGATGTGCGTATCGACCGCGATCGTCGATTCGCCGAACGCGACGTTGAGGACGACATTCGCGGTCTTGCGTCCGACCCCGGGCAGCGCCTGCAGCGCCTCGCGCGTGCGCGGCACCTCACCCCCGTGCCGCTCGAGCAGGATCCTCGACAGAGCGATCACGTTCTTGGCCTTCATGTTGAAGAGGCCGATCGTCTTGATGAACCCGCGCAGGCCTTCCTCGCCCAGCGCGAGCATCTCGGCGGGCGTCTTCACCTTCGCGAAGAGGGGGCCGGTCGCCCTGTTGACGCCGATGTCCGTCGCCTGGGCCGACAGCACGACCGCGACCAGCAGCTGATAGACGTTGTCGTATTCGAGTTCGGTTTCCGGCGCCGGATTGGCGGCCGCGAGCCGGGTGTAGAACTCGACGATGGCCTCGGGCTTCATGGACCTCGTCTCTTAACCGAGCCGGAGCGCCCGCGGAAGCGCGCCGGGCCCGGCGTGCGCGGCCGATGGCCTGATGGGTCGGGCCTTCACCCCGGCGCCGCGTTGCCCTTATCGTCCTGCCCTCGATGACCGAGACCGCCGCGCCCCTCCTGGAGCTCACGCTGACGCCGCACCGCAGCCTGCCGCGTGCCGGGTTCCTGGCGCTGATGGCGGCGCTCATCGCGTTCAATTTCGTCGCGGGCGTGATCTTCCTGATAGCGGGCGCCTGGCCGGTCGTCGGATTCCTGGGGCTCGACGTGCTGCTGGTCTGGATCGCGTTCAAGCTCAGCTACGCGCGGGCCCGTCAGAGCGAGCGGCTCGTCTTCTACCGCGACCGGCTGACGATCCGGCACCGCGACCACTGGGGCCATGAGCGCCGGGTCGAGCTGCAGCCCTACTGGCTGCAGGTGCGCGTGCAGCGCCGGAATGGCGAGGCGCAGCGCCTCGTCCTCGCGAGCCATGGCAAGGGCCATGTGATCGGCAGCTTCCTCGCCGCCGACGAACGCGAACGCCTGGCCGTCCATCTGCGCGAGGTCCTTGCCGCGCTGCGCCAAGGGCGGCCGCTTCCCGCGCCGCCCGTCCATCCCGCGCCGACGACCTCGATCGTCGCGTAGGCCGCGGTCATCGCCCGTCTTCGCGATAGGCCGCCTCGGCCCCGGGATGCAGCGGGACCGGCGACGCTGCGGCACTTCTCCGTGGATCGAAGGCCTCGAGGCTGGCGTGGATCGCCGGCAGCTCGTGACGATGGGCGATCAGCGCGCGGGTGATCGCGCGGACGAGCTCGGCCGGCATGTCGCGGTGCACGAGGAATACCGTATCCATGACCGCCGTCGCGAGATCGCCGGTGGTCAGGTCCGGATAGTGGGTGCCGCGGATGACGCCCGTGCCATAGCCGTGCGCCTCGGCGAGATGCCGGATCACCACCGCGTCGATCTCGGCGAGGCGGGCGCCGGCCGGGCGACGGGCGAGCTCGCGCACGGGATCGCCGGGCGCCGAGGTCGCGCCGAAGAAATAGTCGACGTCGCCGGCCACGAAGGCCTGCGGCAGCCGCCGGTAGTCGGCATGGAGCACCGCGCCGCCGGCCGCGGCGATTGCGTCGTAGCTCGTCCCGGCGAACGCCATCACGCGGCGGAAGGTGAGCTCGTCGAAGGTCGACCGCGGCGGAATGCCGAAGCGCGCGCCGGGCCTGCGCAGCGCCTCGAGCAGGGTGCGCCGGTCGCTGCGGGCCGTGGCGAAATGGAAGGGCAGCGGCGACCAGCCGGTGCCGATGGAGCGCAGGTTCGGATGCGCACGATCATAGGGCGCGCGTCCGCCCAGCGCGTCGGCGGCGACGAAGTCGATCGTCGTCCCGAACCCGCAGTCGCCGCGGTCGACCAGCTCGGGATTCTCGCGGCCGCCGGCGGCGACGATCTCGATCTCCAGTCCCGGAACCGCGGCCGCGAGCAGGCGCGCGATGCCGACATTGATGCGATGCCAGCTGCCTCCCTCCGGCCCCGTGGCCCAGCGCAGAGCGGCACCGGTCGTCATGCCGGTCTCGGGACGGACCGCCAGCCGCGCCGGCGTCGCGACGTCACAGACCCAGCACGTCCTTCATCGAGTAGAGGCCGGGCTTGCGGCCCTTGAGCCACAGCGCTGCGCGCACGGCGCCGGCGGCGTAGATCGCGCGGCTGTGCGCCTTGTGCGTGAGCTCGACCCGATCGGCGCCGCCGCAGAACATGACCGTATGGTCGCCGACCTCCGCGCCGCCGCGCGCGACGGCGAAGCCGATCGTGCCTTCCTTGCGCGGGCCCGTGTGGCCGTCGCGCGCGCGCACGGAGTTGGCCGCGAAGTCGATCTTGCGGCCGCGCGCTGCGGCCTGGCCCAGGCCGAGAGCCGTGCCCGAGGGCGCGTCGATCTTGTGCTTGTGATGGATCTCGAAGATCTCGATGTCGTAGTCGGGGCCGAGCGAGGCCGCGACGCGCTCGGTGAGCGCCATCATCAGGTTCACCGCGAGGCTCATGTTGGGCGCCTTGACGATGGCCGCGTCGCGCGCCGCCTCGGCGATGGCGCGCTCGTCGTCGGGCGTGAACCCGGTCGTGCCGATGACCAGCGCCTTGCGCGTCGCGGCCGCCAGCTTGGCGTGCGCCAGCGTCGCCGACGGCACCGTAAAGTCGATCACGACGTCCGCGCCCGCGAACAGCGTCGCGGCATCGTTGCCGATGCGCGTGTTGGTGGGGCCGATGCCGGCAAGCTCGCCGGGATCCTTGTCTTGCGCGGCGCTCGCCGGCGATTCCGTGCCGCCGGCGAACACCGCGGCGCTCGTGCCCGCGATCTCGCGGACGAGCATCTGCCCCATACGGCCGGCGGCGCCGACCACACCGATGCGCGTCGTCATGTCCTTGTCCCCTCAGATGCTCAGCTTCTTGAAGATCCGCTCCGGGATGCTCCGGATGATCGTCATGATGCCCCACCAGAAGAACGGAACGTAGATCTCTTCCTTGCCCCTGCGCGCGGCCGCGTAGCATGCGGTGGCGACGTCGGCGGGACTCGCGACCAGGAACAGGCCCGGAAGTCCCCAGGTCATGGCGGTATCGACGAAGCCGGGCTTTACGGTCGTCACCGGCACGCCGGCGCGGAACAGGCGGGCGCGCAGGCCCTGCAGATACGTCGCGAGTCCGGCCTTGGCGGCGCCGTAGACGTAGTTCTTCAGCCGTCCGCGATCGCCGGCGACGGATGCGAGGGCCACGACACGACCGGCCTTGCGGGCCTCGAGGATCGGCGCAAGGCGCTGCAGGATCGAGACCGCGCCGACGAAGTTCGAATCGAGGGTCGTCCACGCGACCCGCCAGTCGGCATCGATCTCGGCCTGGCTCGGCATCGTGCCGAAGGCGAGGAAGACGCTCAGCGGCTTGCCGTCGGCGAGCGCCACAGCGCGGGCGACGACCTCGTCATGGGCGGCGTGGGCCGTCGCGTCGAATGCGAGCGCATGGGCCCGGCCCTTGCCGCGCAGCCCGACGTCGGCGGCGCCGATCGCGAGATCCTCGCCGTCGCGTCCGGCCAGGACGACGTCGTCTCCGTTCGCGGCCGCGACACGTGCAAAGGCGCGCGCGATCGCGGAGGACGCGCCGAGGACGAGCCAGCATTCGCTCATGGGCCGCCTCCGGGCCTGATTGCGAGGCGGCGTGCCAGGTCCGAGACGAAGCGGCCACTGGGGTCGACGCGCGCCAGCACGGCGCCGAACGCCTCGGCCTGCGGATACATGGCGCGGAATTGGCCGGGCGTCAGCAGCGCGTCCTTGGCGAGATAGACGCGGCCGCCGCACTCCGCGGCGAGGCGGTTGAGTCCGCCGATCAGCGCCTCGACGCCCGGCCGGCGCGGGAAGTCGAGCGCGAGGGTGATGCCGGGCATGGGGAAGGACAGCAGGCCGCGGCCTTCGCGACCGAGAGTCTTCAGGACCGCGAGGAACGAGGCGCTGCCGGCCGCGGCGATCCGCTCCAGCATCGCGCGTATCGCGCGCGGCGCCTCGGCGTCGGGAATCACGCACTGGAACTGGTAGAAGCCGGCCTTGCCGTAGATCCGGTTCCACGCGTGGATCGCGTCGAGCGGATAGAGGAACACGTCGAAGCGTCGCAGCACCTCGCGTCCGCTCGCAGGGACGCGCGCCGCGTAGACGGTGTTGAAGGCGCGGACCGCATGCGTATTGAGCACGAAGCCCGGCAGGTCGATCGGCACCGCCCGTCGGCGCGGCGCCGGCGCCGGCGACTCGCCCGGCGCGAACTCCGCCGTCTCGAGCACGCCGCGACCCAGCTGCGCACCGGTCGCGAGCGCGTCGATCCAGCCGACCGAGAAGGTCGAACGCGCGCGGGCCTCGATCAGCCCGGCGATGTGGTCGTCGAGGTCGCGCACCGCGCGCTCGCGCACGCGCACCATCGGCGCCGCGCCCGGCAGCATGGCGACGGCGATCCGGCGCACGATGCCGGTGAGGCCCATGCCGCCGATCGTGGCGCGGAACAGCTCCGGATCCTCGGCAGCGGAGACGCGGCGCGTCGTGCCGTCGGCCAGCAGGAGCTCGATCCAGCGCACGGCATCGCCGAAGCTGCCGTGGCGGTCGTGATTCTTGCCATGGACGTCGGCCGCGACCGCGCCGCCGACCGTGGCGAAGGCGGTTCCGGGCGAGGCCGGCGGCATGAAGCTGCGCGCGGTGAAGGCGTCGAGCAGATCGCGGAACGTCACGCCGGGCTCGCAGACCAGCTCGCCGGATCCCGGATCGAAGGCGAGCATCCGGTCGAGCCGTGTCGTCATGACCGCGGCGCCGCCGTCGTTGATCGCCGCGTCGCCGTAGCTGCGGCCGGCGCCCCGGGCGATCACGGGGCCCTCGATCGCCGCGAGGGCATCGTCGAGCTCGGGTCCGCGCTCCGGTCGCCAGGCGGACATCGCCGCGCGACGCGTGCGTCCCCAGCCCGTCAGGACGGTCGGGTTGGCTCTCATCGGTAGATCAGGATCGCGAAGGTCGTCGCCCAGCCGATCACCGTGGCGATCAGGAACCGGTCGGTGACGACGATGTCGGTCGGCGAGCCCGACCGCTCCTCTACCAGGGTGATCTGGAGGTAGCGCATCACGCCGGCGACGACGAAGGGCGCGGTGAGCCAGAGATTCTGCGTTCCGAACCGGCGGATCGTCTCGGTGTCGGTCGTGTACATCAGGTAGCACACGAGCAGCGCGCCGAGCGTCACCGCGAGGCAGGTGTCGACGAATCGGAGATTGTATCCGGTGAGGCTCGCGCGATGCGTGCTGGACATCGTCTTCACGAGATCGTCGCGGCGCTTCGCCAGGGCGAGGAACAGCGCCAGCAGGCCGGTGGCAAGGCTGATCCAGACGCTCGGGATGACATCGATGACGCTGGCCCCGGCGTCGATGCGCAGGACGAACCCTGCCGCGACGATGAGCACGTCGAGGATGGCGACGTGCTTCAGCCAGGTCGAGTAGAGGAGGTTGAGCGCGAAATAGATCCCGGCATAGACCAGGAAGCCCCGTGGCAGCAGGGCGAGCGCCAGGATCGCCGCGGTGACCAGCAGCGCCACGGCGAGCGCGGCGCCGCGATGGGGGCTCACCGCGCCCGAGGCGATCGGCCGGTGCTTCTTCTCGGGATGGAGCCGGTCGGCCTCGCGATCGAAGAAGTCGTTGATCACGTAGACGGCGCTGGAGAGCAGCGAGAAGATCACGACCGCGATGGCGACCTGCCGCACGTTGCCGGGATTGACGGCCCAGGGCGAAAAGAACAGCGGCGCGGCGACGAACGCGTTCTTGACCCACTGGCGCGGGCGCACGAGCTGAAGGATGGCGGGTAGAACCATTGCGGGCCTTCTAGGCGATCGCCCCTCGGTCGACAATTCGGGCGGGATAGCTGTTCATCCCGCGGGGGGATCAGGTAATTAGCGCGGATGTCGACAGCCGTCCCGTGCCATCCGCCGGATCGAGCCGCGGCGGCGGCACCGGCCGGCGCCGACGCCCCACGTCGAGTCCAGGCGCGGCCCCGCCGCGGGTCGTCGGCGTCGTGACGCCTCGTCCGGGTCCAGGAGCAGGCGTTTCGGTGCCGATCGCAGGCGCCCTCATCGTCCTGTCCTGCGCGATCTGGATGACGATGGATTCCATCGCCAAGCACCTCGGCCGCGACTATCCGGTCGGACAGATCGTGTGGGCGCGCTACGCCTGCAGCCTCGTGCCGATGCTGGCCTACGCCGTCGCTACCGGCCGGATGCGGAGCATGTGGGTGACGCGCCGGCCGGGGGTCCAGCTCGCCCGGGCGCTGTTCGTCCTGATGTCGACCTACCTGGTCTTCGGCGCGCTCAAGATCATCGCGCTCGCCCAGGTCACCTCGATCATCTTCATCTCGCCGATCATCGTCGCTGTCCTCGCCGTTCTGCTGCTCGGCGAGGCGATGACGCCGCGGCGCTGGCTCGCCGTCGTGCTCGGCTTCGGCGGTGCGCTGTTGATCATCAGGCCGGGCTTCGCCGGGTTCCAGTGGGCGCTGCTGATCCCGGTCGTGGCGGCGGTCACGCGCGCCCTCTACGTCCTCACGACCCGAGCGCTGGGCAAGGTCGACGATCCGTTCACGACGCTGCTCTATTCGGCGGTCTTCGGCTCGGCGGTGTCGAGCCTCGTCATCGTCTTCGACTGGCGGACGCCGGACCCGTGGGGCTGGAGCCTCATGGCACTGCTCGGCCTGCTCGGGGCGATCAGCCACTTCATGATGATCCGCGCCTACGCGCTGGCACCGAGCTCCACGCTGGCGCCGTTCACCTACGCTGAGCTGGTCTGGTCGGTGCTGTTCGGGATCGTCCTGTTCGGCGAGGTTCCCGACTGGCTGACGATCGCCGGCGTCGTGGTGATCATCGCCTCCGGCCTCACGGTGCTGCGCGCGTCGCGCTGAGACGAGGGCGGGGCGCTACTCGCGCAGGTCGTCCCAGAGCTCCTTGACCTTGCTGAAGAAGCCGGCCGATTCGGGGCTCGTCTTCTCGGCCGTCCCGGCCTTCTCGAACTCGCGCAGGAGCTCCTGCTGGCGCTTGGTCAGGTTGACCGGCGTCTCGACGATCGCCTCGACGAAGAGGTCGCCGCGCTGCTGCGAGCGCAGGGCGCTCATGCCCTTGCCGCGCAGGCGAAAGGCCTGGCCCGACTGCGAGCCGGGCGGGATGTTGACGCGCGAGCGCGTGCCGTCGACCGAAGGCACCTCGATCGAACCGCCGAGCGCCGCCGTGGTCATCGGTATGGGCACGCGGACATGCAGATCGGTGCCGTCGCGCTTGAACAGCCGATGCGGCGTCACGCTGAGGAAGATGTAGAGGTCGCCGGCGGGCGAGCCGCGCACGCCGGCCTCGCCTTCGCCGGCCAGCCGGATGCGGGTGCCGTCCTCGACGCCAGCGGGGATCGAGACGTTCAGCGTGCGCTCGCGCTTGACGCGGCCCTCGCCCGAGCATGCGCGACAGGGCTTGTCGATCGTCTGGCCGCGCCCCATGCAGGTCGGGCAGGTGCGCTCGACCGTGAAGAAGCCCTGCTGGGCGCGGACCTTGCCGTGGCCGCGGCAGGTCTGGCAGGTCACCGGCTTTGCGCCGCGCTCCGCGCCGGACCCCGTGCAGGATTCGCACACTGCGAGGCTCGCCACGCGGATCGTCGACTGCTTGCCGCGAAAGGCGTCCTCGAGCGAGATCTCGAGATTGTAGCGGAGGTCGGCGCCGCGACCGGGCGCGCTGCCGCCGGGTCCGCGCCGACCGCCCATGAACTCTCCGAACATCTCGTCGAAGATGTCGGCGAAGCCGCCGGAGCCGAAATTGAACTCGAAGCCGCCAGGCCCCGCGCCGCCGCGCCCGCCGCCGGTCGCCTGGTCGAAGGCGGCATGGCCGAAGCGGTCGTAGGCGCTGCGCTTCTGGTCGTCCTTCAGGACGTCGTAGGCCTCGTTGATCTCCTTGAACTTCTGCTCGGCTTCCTTGTCGCCGGGGTTGCGGTCCGGGTGCAGCTGCATGGCGAGCTTGCGGAACGCCTTCTTCAGATCGTCCGCGCTCGCGTCCTTCTTGACGCCCAGCACCTCGTAATAGTCGCGCTTGGCCATGCGAGTCCCGGTCCTGGAAGAGTGGCGGGGGGGGGGGGGCGAGCCGCCCCGCGGCCGGCCGGGGGGGGGACGGCGCAGGAGCGGGAGGAGGGGACACACTGGGGAGGGTGTGTTTAAGAGAAA
>JAEULA010000013.1 GCA_016793165.1 Alphaproteobacteria bacterium
GGAAACGGCAGCCCGGCGGCACGTTCGCGGGGTCGGGCATGGCATCGCCGAGCTGCGTGTCGGGGATGCCGAGCCCGGGCTCCGGCGTCAGCACCGAGGCGAGCAGCGCCTTGGTGTAGGGATGGCGCGGCGCGTGGAACAGCGCGCCTGTCGTGCGCTGCTCGACGATGCGGCCGAGATACATCACCGCAACGGCGCTCGCGACATGCTCGACGACCGCGAGGTTGTGGCTGATGAACAGGTAGGTCAGCCCGAGCTCCCGGCGCAGCTCGGCGAGCAGGTTGAGGATCTGCGCCTGCACCGAGACGTCGAGCGCCGAGGTGGGCTCGTCGCACACCACGATGCGCGGGCGCAGGACCAGCGCGCGCGCGATCGCGACGCGCTGGCGCTGTCCGCCGGAGAGTTCGGCGGGATAGCGCACGCCCATCGCGGGATCGAGCCCGACGCGTCCCAGCATCTCGTCCACACGCGCCTGCATCTCGTGCGCCGGAAGGTCGCCCTGCGCGCTCAGCGGCAGGGCCACGATGTCTCGGACGCGGCGGCGCGGATTGAGCGAGGAGAACGGATCCTGGAAGACCGGCTGGATCAGCCGTGCCCGCGCGCGGCGGTCGAGATCGGCGAGCCGCTTGCCGTCGATCAGCACTTCGCCCGCGCTCGGCTCGAGCAGGCCGAGGATCACCCGCGCCAGGGTCGACTTGCCGCATCCCGACTCGCCGACGATGCCGAGAACGTCGCCGGCGGCGACGGCGAAGGACACGTCGTCCACCGCCACGACCTGCCGCGGCGATGCGAACATGCCGGCGCGGACCTTGAACCGGCGGCTGACGCCGCGCACCTCGATGGCGGGCGCGGCCGTCACGACGCCGGCACCGCATCGCCGCGCCAATCGGCCGGCAGCCGGCAGCGATAGGCGTGGTCGCCGTCCGCCTCGCGCAGCGGCGCCGCCGTCGCGCAGCCGGCATCGGCCTGCGCGCAGCGCTCGCGGAAGCCGCAGCCGGCGAAGGCGGCCGTCATGCGCGGCACCACGCCGGGGATCGAGCCGAGCCGCTCGCCCTGCTTCACCTTGCCCGGGACCGGCACGCAGTCGAGCAGGCCGCGCGTGTAGGGATGGGTCGGCCGGCCGAACAGCGCCGTGGCCGTCGCGCTCTCGACGACCTCGCCCGCATACATGACCGAGACCCGGTGCGCGATCCGCGCGACGACGCCGAGATCATGGGTGATCAGGAGCATCGCCAGTCCGAGATCGCGCTGCAGGTCGAGCAGCAGGCGCAGGATCTGGGCCTGGACGGTGACGTCGAGCGCGGTCGTCGGCTCGTCGGCGATCAGCAGCTCGGGCTCGCACATCAGCGCCATCGCGATCATCACGCGCTGGCGCAGGCCGCCGGAGAGCTGATGCGGATACTGCCCGAGCCGCATGCCCGGCGAGGTGATCTTCACTCGCGCCAGCAGCTCAGCCGCGCGGTCCAGTGCCGCCGCCTTCGATGCCCCGCGATGCCGCTGCAGCACCTCGGCCATCTGGGACCCCACCGTGTAGGCCGGGTTCAGCGACGTCATCGGCTCCTGGAAGATCATCGCCATGCGGTCGCCGCGCAGGCGCGACATCGCCTTCTCGGAAAGCCCCGCGATGTCGGCGCCGTCGAAGGCCAGGCGCCCGGCCGTGCGCACGGCGCCGCGCGCGAGCAGCCCCATGACCGCGAGCGCCGTCACCGACTTGCCGCAGCCGGACTCGCCGACCAGGCAATGCGTCTCGCCCTTGCGGACGTCCAGCGACGCGCCGCGCACGGCGGCGACGCTGCCGAACGACACCCGGAGGTCGCGGACCTCGAGCAGCGCCGTCATTGCGAGCGTCCCGTGCGGAGCAGGTCGCGCAACCCGTCGCCGAGGAGGTTGATGCCGAAGACGAGGACGAACAGGGACACGCCCGGCACCATGATCACCCAGGGGGTGAAGAACATGTAGTCCTTGGCCTCGGAGATCATCAGGCCCCAGGACGGCAGCGGCGGCGGCACGCCGAGCCCGAGGAAGGACAGCGCCGCCTCGAGCAGGATGGCGAGCGCCATCTCCAGCGTCGCGACGACGGCGAGCGGCGACAGGATGTTCGGCAGGACCTCGCGCAGGAGGATGTGCGCCTTCGAGCACCCCGCCGCCCAGGCCGCGGCGACGAAGTCGAGCGTGCGCACCTGCATGGTCGTGGTTCGCGCGACGACGGCGAAGCGGTCCCAGAGCAGCAGGCCGAGCGTGAGGACGATGACGGTCAGCGACCGTCCGACCAGGGCGGCGACGGCCAGTGCCACCAGGATCAGCGGGATCGACAGCCGCGCGGTGATGGCGAACAGCACCGTGTCGTCGATCTTCCCGCCGAAGAAGCCGCCCACCACGCCCAGCGCGATCCCGATCAGACCGGAGATCACCACGGTCATGACCCCGATGAGCATCGAGATCCGCGCGCCGTAGATCAGCCGCGAGAGATAGTCGCGGCCGAGCTGGTCGGTGCCGAGCAGGTGCGCGGGCTTGTTGCCGTCCATCCAGAACGGCGGAACGAGGCGGTTGTTGAGATCCTGGGCGAAGGGGTCGTGCGGCATCAGCCACGGCGCGAAGATCGCCGCCGCCAGCACGAGGCCGACGATCGCCGCCCCCAGGATCAGGCCCGAATTGCGCAGCGCGCTCATGTCGCGCGCAACCGGGGGTCGAGCACCGCGTTGAGGAGGTCTGCCCCGAGCGTGAGCAGCGTGTAGATGACCGCCAGCAGCAGCACGACCGCCTGGACCGTCGGGAAGTCGTTCTTGGAGATCGACTCCCAGGCGAGGAAGCCGACGCCGTGCAGGGCGAACACCGTCTCGATCACGATCGAGCCGCCGAGCATGAAGCCGAGCTGCACGGCGGCGATCGAGACCACGGGCATCGCCGCATTGCGCAGCGCGTGCTTGAGCACGATCGAGCTCCGCGACAGCCCCTTGGCGCGCGCCGTGCGGATGTAGTCGGAGCTCATCGCATCGATCATGCCGCTGCGGGTCAGCCGCATCATCGCCGGGATCGCCGAGAAGGCGAGCACGATCCCCGGCATCACGAAATGCTCCCAGGACCCGGTACCGGAGATCGGCAGCCATCCCAGCCGCAGGCCCAGGCCGATCATCAGCAGCAGCCCGAGCCAGAACGACGGCATCGCCTGGCCGAACAGCGCGACGATGGAAAGCAGCCGGTCCGCCATTCGGCCCTCGTAGAGGGCGCCGAGGATGCCGAGCGGAATGCCGACGACCAGCGCGATCGCGAGGCCGACCAGTCCGAGCGTCACGGTGATCGGGATCCGGTCCGCGATCAGCGTCGAGACCTTCTCGCGGAAGAAGTAGGACTGGCCGAAATCGCCGACCGCGGCGCGCATCGCCCAGCTGAAGAACTGCTCGATCAGCGGCCGGTCCAGCCCGTACTGCACGCGGATCTGCGCGATGTCCGCCGCCGTCGCGTTCGGGCCGCCGATCGCGATCGCCAGGTCGCCGCCCAGCCGCGTCAGGATGAACGCGAACACCAGGACGGTCAGACAGACGAGCAGCGCGACCACGGCGCGCCGCGCGAGGAACATCAGCATGGCGGGCAGGTTAAGCGGAGCGTGCGCCGCCAAACAAGGCGCGCGGCGGCCGACCTCAGGCGCCCGCCGCGTGCACCGGCACCACGTAAGGCCCCTCGGGAATCACCGCCACGCCGCGATCGCCGGTGCGCGCGATGCTGGCGCGGATCGCCGCCTCGACGGAGTCGATCGTCTCGACGCCGGTGATCCGTCGGTCCTCGGCGGACAATCCGGTCGTGTAGAGCTGGATGTGGCCCTTGCGCATCGGCTTGAGCTGCATTTCGGTCTGCCACTCGTCGATCTCGGCGAGCGTCTTGGCCTTGAGCGTCGCGAGGAATCGGTCGGGCCCGAGTTCGACCAGCCGCGCCTGGGATTCGCGGAATTCGGGGGATCCGAAGCCCTCGGAGCACTGCGAGGCGATGATCAGCGTGCCTCCCGGCGCCAGGATGTCGAGCGGCGTCACCATGCCCTTGACCGTCTGGTAGTACGTCTTGTCGAGGGGATAGCCCGCGGCCGAGGTCACGATCGTGCCGAAGCGCCGATCGATCGGGATGCGCGTCGCCTTGTCGATGAAGTCCACCGCCGACAAGTGGGCCGCGATGATCTCGCCGAAGGTGACGTGGACGAGGTCCCGCGCCTCGTCGATGACGGTGTTCAGGCCGTAGATCTCGCCGACCATCTTGACGATCTGCAGTTGCTCCTCGTGCAACGGGTTGCCGACGAGGTTGCACTGCACGGCCAGCGGGTCCTCCATGAACCGCGCGGAGTGGAAGGTCCGGATGGTCGTGTGGTGCGCCACCCCCGGCGCCACCACCTTGCGGCCGCCGGACCATCCCGCCATGAAATGCGGCTCGACCAGGCCCGTGGCGATCCGCAGGTCGGCCTCGACGAAGCGCCTGTTGATTCGCACCGGCGTGCCGCGCGTCGCGGTGGCGCCGAAGTCGACATGGTCCGCGTCGTTGCGCGCGAAATGGTTCACGACCGTCACGGTCTTCAGCACCCAGGGGTCGCCGACGAGTTCCTCGAGCTCGGTGCCCTCGTTGGGACGATGCAGGCCCGTGGCGACGAGCACCGAGATCTTCGCGGCGGGGATGCCCGCGGCGATCATCGTCTCGATCATCGGCCGCAGGAACAGCCGGTTCGGCACCGGCCGCGTGATGTCGCAGATCAGGATGCAGGCGCTGCGGCGCCCCGCGGCCAGCTCGGCCAGCGGCCGGGCGCCGATCGGCGCGGCAAGCGCAGCCGCGATCGCGGCGGGGCCGTCGGCCAGCTTCGGCAGCGCGGGCTTGCGGATGATCCGCACCTCGGCCTCGGACGGCAACGCGACCGCCAGCTGCGATTTGCCGAAGGCGATCTCGATCGGTGACGACGTGCGCATGGCCCAGCTCCCAGTTGCGGCGTTCAGCGCTTGCCCGCGACGCGCAGGGCGCGCAAGGCGGCGCAGGCGGCGCCGTAGCCGTTGTCGATGTTGACGACGCAGACGCCCGGCGCGCAACTCGCGAGCGCGGCCCCCAGCGCCGTCTCGCCGCCGCGCGCGGCGCCGTAGCCCGTCGAGGTCGGAACCGCGATCAGCAGCCCGGGCACGAGCCCGCCGAGCACGCTGACCAGGGCGGCATCCATGCCGGCGACCGCGATGACGATGCCGTGCGACTGGATTTCGGGCAGCCGGTCGAGCAGGCGCCAGAGCCCGGCCACGCCGACATCGACGATCTCGCTCGCGACGACCCCGTGATAGGCGAGCGTGCGCGCGGCCTCGCGGCAGACGCGCAGGTCCGACGTCCCCGCCCCCACGATGGCCACCTCGTCCATGAGCGTCGGGGCCGGCGGCGCACCGAAGATCGCGGTGCGCGACAGCGGGTCGTAGTCGAGCGCGCCGCGCAGCCGGACCGGCAGGTGCTCGAGCGTCTCCGCCGGCAGCCGCGTCAGCAGCATCGAGGCGCCGCGCCCGGCGACCTGGTCGAGGATCACCGCGATCGATTCCGGCGCCTTGTCGCCGCACAGCATCGCCTCGTCGAACCCGAGCCGACGCGTGCGGTCGAAATCGAGCACGACGCCGTTGTCAGCCATGGCTGGCCGCCGGACGCAGGAAGGCGCTGCCCATGCGATAGGCCGCGAAGCTCACCGGCCGGTCGCGGCCGGCAGCCCGGGCGCGGCGCGTGATCTCCACCGCCAGCGCCGCGCGGGCGTCGGGCGTCAGCCCCGCGAGGGCCGCGCCGTCGAGCTCGATCACGAGCCCGTCTCGGCGCATCCGGCAGCGCACGGTGCGCGTGGTCACGGCGGCCCCGACCAGCGTCTCGATCTCGTTGATCAGGCCGAGCTCCACGGGATCGATCATCAGGCCGGTTTCCACGCGGCTCGACAGGCACGGCGACGCCGGAAGTTCCGCGACGTCGCCGAGCCTCAGCTCGCGCGCCAGATCGCGCACGCCCGCCTTGTCGATCCCCGCCTCGACATAGGGATGGCGCACGCCGTGCTCGGCGGCGGCCTTCAGCCCCGGCCGCCAGTCGTCGAGATCGTCGCGGTTGGTGCCGGAGACGATCGTGGCGCGCGTGCGCGCCGCGATGGCGCCATACAGGTTGGTCTTGCAGTAGAAGCAGCGATCGGACGGGTTGGCGCGATAGCGCGGGTCGGCGAACTCGCCGGCATCGATCACGTCCAGCCGCCAGCCCTCGGCGGCAGCGAGCGCGCGCACGCGCGCCGTACCGTCGGGCGGCACGGCCGGCGACACGGCATGGATCATGCGCGCGCGCGATCCGAGCCGGCGATGCGCGAGCACGGCCAGCGTCGTGCTGTCGACGCCGCCGCTCACGGCGACCGCGACGTCGCCGAGCGATATGAGGGCGTCCTCGAGCGCGGCGCGGCGGGCCTGCGACTCAGCCATCCTGCTCTCCCAATTGCCGGCGCACGACCGCCTCGACGCGCCGGCGCGTGCGCGCCCGCGCGGCATGGTCGCCGTCGGTCGCGGCGACGTCGTCCATCTCCGCCTTCACCGTCGCGGCGCCGTCGGGTCGCGTCGCGGCCTTGACGCGCACAGGCGCACGCCCGCCGTCCGGCACGTCGATCGCCTGGCGCGCGAGCACGCGGCGCTCGACGCGGGCGATGCGCACGCCCAGCGTCGTCGTCTCGGCAAGGCAACGCGTCGCCGCATGGTCCGCCGCATCGACGCGCGCCAGCACCTGGACCTGGACGGCCATCCGGCCCTTCTTCCCGAAAACCGGCGCCTGCACGACGTCGAGCACGCCCGGCTCGGCGCGCAGGCGCTCGAGCCCGACGCCGAGATCCTCCGGGGTCTGGTCGTCGACCTCGAAGTTCAGCACGGCGATCTCCTCGCGCTCGCCCGTGCCCGCCATCGGCTCCAGCGCGCGCACGCGCAGCACGTTGCTGATGCCCTGGAAGCGCTTGGTGCCGAAGCCGTGGCCGACGCGGCCCTGGCGTCGCACGCCGGTCGGCGCCGCGAAGGACGGCTCGAGATGGCTCAGGATCGCCGCCCCCGTCGGCGTGACGCGCTCGCCCGGCCGGCCGTCGTCGAAGACGGGGAAGCCTTCGAGCAGCAGGACGACCGCCGGCGGCGGCACCGGCAGCTCGCCGTGCGCGGTACGGATCCGGCCCGACCCGATCGGCAGCGGACCGACCGACCAGGACGCAGCGCCGATGCGATCGACCAGGATCGCCGCCGCGGTGATGTCGATGATCGAGTCCCAGGCGCCGATCTCGTGGAACGTGACGTCGTCCGGCGCGACCCCGTGGACCTGCCCCTCGGCCTCGGCAAGTCGGGCGAAGATCGCGACCGCCCGCGTCGCCACCGGGCCGGGCAGGCCGCTGGTCTGCAGCAGGGCCCGGATCTCGCGGAACGCGCGATGCGGATGGTGCTCGTGCCCGTGCAGGCCGTGGCGGTGCGGCGGATCGGCGATCGCATCGGTCACGACGAACCGGGCACCGTTGAGGATGCCGTCGCTGAACGCCTCGCCGCGCGCCGTCACGCCGGCCGGCGCGCCGAGCCGGGCGATCCCGGCATCGACCGCGGCGCCATGCTCCGGCCACGCGTGCAGCAGCGCTGCCACGAACATGTCGCCGGCGATGCCGCCGACGGGATCGAGATGGATATGCATGCGGCAGCCATCATAGCTTGGTCCGACGCGGCGCGCGCCGGCTTCGGATCGCGCCGCCAGACCGGGAGGGCGACATGGCCATCGAAAAGAGGGTTTTCGGCCGCAGCGGCCATCGCAGCACGGCCGTGATCTTCGGCGGGGCGGCCCTCGGCCGCGTCGACCAGGGCGTGGCAGATCGCGTCCTCGACGTCCTGCTCGAGCACGGCGTCAACCACATCGACACCGCGGCCCGCTACGGCGACGCCGAGCTGCGGATCGGAAAGTGGATGGACAGCCACCGCGACAAGTTCTTCCTCGCCTCGAAGACCGGCGAGCGCGACTACACGGGCGCGCGCGACGGCATCCGCCGCTCCCTCGAGCGGCTGCGAACGGACCGGCTCGACCTCATCCAGCTGCACGCGCTGTTCCATCCCGACGAATGGGAGAAGGCGCTCGGCGCGGGCGGCGCGCTCGAGGCCTGCATCGAGGCGCGCGAGGCCGGCCTCGTGAAGCATATCGGCGTCACCGGACACGGCTGGACCGTCGCCGCCATGCATCGCCGCAGCCTGCAGCGCTTCGACTTCGACTCCGTGCTGATGCCGTGGAACTGGTTCGCGGCGAACCACGCCACCTACGCCCCGGATTTCCGCCGCACGCTCGAGCTCTGCGAGCAGCGCAACGTGGCGGTCCAGACGATCAAGGGCGTGGCGCGCGGCCCCTGGGCCGCCGGAGCCGAGCGCACCCGCTCGACATGGTACCAACCCCTCGAGGCGATGGCCGACATCCGACCGGCGGTGCACTGGGTGCTGAGCCAGCCCGGGCTCTTCCTGTGCGCGCCCGGCGACGTCACCCTCCTGCCGCTCGTCCTCCAGGCCGCCGCGGAGCCCATCGTTCGTCCCGACGACGCGACCATGCAGGCCCTGGGCGAGCGGACAGGCTTGAGTTCCATCTTCGGGTTGTGACGCCCGGTCGACGTCGTTCGCGGGCACGTGCCGGTCGGGCCCGCGCTCCAGAACTCTCGACTCGATCGTCGGAGGCGTGCTGTCGTCGCCGCGTGCCGGCCTTGCTCGACGGAATCCGGCCGACGTAGTCATCCAGCCCACGGCCCGACACATGCGCCTTTCCCGCCTCGTCACGAAGCATCGCAACTCCCGCGTCGGTCGGCAGATCATCCATTGGGCGCACCGCGTCATCGATTCGGCGGACAACGTCAACAATCTCGACTGGGCGGCGAACGGCGAACTGACCGTGCTCCAGCGTTTTTCGGACGCGCGCTGCGTGTTCGACGTCGGGGCCAATCGCGGCGAATGGGCGGAGATGGCGCGAACGGCAATGCCGGCGGCGACAATCCATTGCTTCGAGATCGTGCCTGCGACGGCGAAGTTCTGTGCCCAGCGCTTCGCTGCAGACGACAAGGTGCAGGTCGTCTCGAAAGGGCTCGGGGACCGCGACGGCACGGTCGACGTATCCGTGTGGAGCCACGACGACCGGCTGTCCAGCGTCGTCTTCGACGGTCATGCGGGGTCGCGGGAGACGATCCAGGCTCTGGTCACGACCGGCGATTCCTACGTTGCCGCGCATGCCGTCGACACGA
This sequence comes from Alphaproteobacteria bacterium, assembly GCA_016793165.1. GTDB lineage: Bacteria > Pseudomonadota > Alphaproteobacteria > CACIAM-22H2 > CACIAM-22H2 > CAIOSQ01. The sequence continues at coordinate 9,245 of JAEULA010000013.1, forward strand.
TCGATCTCCTGAAGATCGATGCCGAGGGCGCCGAGCCCGCCGTTCTCCGCGGCTTCGCGACGACCCTCGCCGGCGGCCGGATCGGTGCCATCCAGTTCGAGTTCGGCATGGCCAATCTCGTGACGCGGTTCCTGCTCGCGGACTACTACGCGCTTCTCGGCAGCACCTACGCGATCGGGCGGATGTTCCCCGACGGCGTCGAGTTCCGCGACCACGATCCTCGGCTCGAGCGCTTCGAGCTGTCGAACTATCTGGCGGTCCGGCGCGACCGGCCTGCGCTGATCGAGCGCCTGGCCGTCCGCACCTGACGGCCGCCGCGGCGCATCCGCGGCGCCGCCGCGTTCACGGGGTCCGGCGGTCGCTGCTGCGCGGATCCTCCACGATCCGCTCGCGATAGATCGCGCCGGCCCGCGCCTCGCCGCGCCACGGTCGCGCCTTGCCGAGGGCGACGGCAAGCGCGGGATCGCTGCGGTCCAGCGTCGCGCAGGCGAGATCGGCCCTGCCGTCGTCGGCGCAGCGGGCGACGACGTCGCCGTTCGGCGCGAAGATCGCGCTGGGCGCCGCGTCGCTGCACTGCGCCGGGACGGCCATCGCGATCCAGAGAGTCGTCGTCGCCGCGAGCGCGCGCGCCTGGATCGCGAACATCGGATCGCGCGAATAGCTGGAGAACAGGACGGCGTCCGCACCGCGCCGCTCGTAGTCCAGGAACAGCTCCGGGAACTGGATCTCGATGCACAAGGCGAGGCCGAAGCGGAAACCTTCGATCGTCACGACGATCGGCTCCGCGCCGGGGCTGTACCAGTCGGAAACCTCCGTATGCGAGCAGTGCCGCTTGTCGTAACGCGTCGCGATCCGGCCCGTGGGCGACACCACGTAGAGCGAGTTGTGCGGCCGGTGCGGCGGGGTCAGCGGATGGTTGCACCCGACCACGGCCCAGAGGCCGAGGCGAGCCGCCTCGGCCTGCACGGTCGCAAGCGCCGCGCGCTGCGCGTCCCAGTCGACGGATCCCCATGCCGGAATCTGCGCCTTCACGTAGCCGGACAGCGCGCCTTCGGGGAACTGCACGAGGCGCGCGCCGGCGCTTGCGGCCGCGGCCATCGAACGCCGGATCTCGCCGGCATTCGCATGCGGATCCGGTCCCACCATGGACTGGGCGACGGCGATGCGGAGCGGAGACGGCGTCACCGGCCGAGCCTAGCGCCCGGCACCCGGCGGGCCAATCCGGTCGCCGGCGCCGCGCGACGGCGCGGGGTGCGCGCTTCCCGCCTTGGCCGCCGACACGGCCGCATGACAGGATCGCACCCCTGGACGCATCCGAACTCCGCAAGAGGACAACGACGATGGCGAGCGTGACGAATCCGAAAGTGCACATGGGGACGATCAGCGGCGGCGAAGGGCGCGAGCTCTACGCCACCAATCCTGTCGTGCTGCTGCCGATGGGCAGTCACGAAGACCAGGGGCCGCACGCGCCGATGGGCGACTATCTGCTCGCCGAGAAGCTCGCCGAGCTGATCGCGCTCCGCGCCTGCGCCAAGGGCACGCGCACCGTCGTCGCACCAGTGCTCGCATTCGGCGGCGCCGACTACTTCGGCCCGATGCCCGGCGGCATCGCGATCTCGCCCGACACGCTGCAGCGCGTGATCGTGGACATGGTCGCGTCTCTCCATCGCAACGGGCTGACTCGCATCGTGTTCATCAACGGGCATGGCGGCAACGTGGGCCCGATCGGCGAGGTCGCGCGCGACGTCTACCGGCGCACGAAGATGATCATGCCGAGCCTCTATCTCTGGCGCATCGCCTACGGCCTGATGCCGAGCCTCCTCGGGGCCGAGCACGCCAAGAAGGTCGCCGGCCACGGCGCCGATCCGGTCACCAGCACGGCGATGCATCTGTTCCCCGAGCTGATCCGCAAGGACCTGATCCCGGCGGGCAAGCCGCAGAAGCACTGCACCGCCCTCGACATCCCCTTCACGGCGCTCGGCTCGGCCAGCTTCGAGGGCATGGAGGTCGGGATGCCCCACGAGTACGACGAGATCTACAATCTCGGCGTCGGTGCCGGCGATCCGACGCTGTCGTCGGAGAAGACCGGCGCGGTGCTCGTCGAGCAGCTCGTCGAGCGCGGCGCGAAGTTCGTCGCCCACTTCGCGGCGAGGACGCCGGCCAAACGCTGAAGCCTGCCGCCGTCGCCGCTCACGCCCGACCGTCGATTCCGCGCCACGGCCGCGCGTCGAGCGGCGGAGTCGCGACCTTGTATTCGTCGGTGATGCGCGGCGCGCGCGCCAGGCGCGCGAGATCGGGCAGCGGCCGGCGCATCACCGGATCGCCGGCCAGCGCCTGCTCGATCGAATGCGCGGCACGCAGCGTGAAGAAGTCGGCAGCCGCCGGCCCGGTGATCATCATGCCGAACGGCGTGCCCGTGGGCTCCAGCCCCATCGGCAGCGAAAGGCTCGGATTGCCGGTCAGCGAGATCATGTAGGTCGGCGAGAACCAGTTGTAATAGGTGGGCAGCCTCTTGCCGTTGATCTCGTTCGCATAGAGCTGGCTCCACGGAAACGGCGGGACGGCGACGGTCGGCGACAGGATCAGGTCGTAGTCGCGATAGACGGCCTGCACCGCGCGGTAGATGCGCGTCTGCTCGGCCTGCGCCCACGACACGTCGGCCGCCCCGTAGCGCAGCCCTTCCTCGTAGTTGGCGATGATGTTGGGGCCGAGCAGGTCGCGATGCCGCGCGTAGTTGGCGCGCTGCGCGTTGAGCATGCCGGTGGCGCGCAGGATGCCGAACGCCTCGTGCGCGCGGCCCATGTCCGGGGTCACCGCATCGACCCGCCGGAACAGCTTCCTCAGACCGCGGATGCGCTCGCGGAAGGTCTTGGCGATCCGCTTGTCGATCGAGCAGATGCCCCAGTCCTCGGTATAGGCGATCCGCAGCCGCGACAGGTCGAGCGGCTCGGGGTCGAGGAAGATCTCACCGTCGATCGGCCGCGAGAGCGGATCCTGCGGATCGAATGCCGCCTGCGCCGACAGCAGCAGGCAGGTATCGGCGACGCTGCGCCCCATCGGCCCGTGGGTCGGGACCATGTTCCAGCCCTGGGCGCGCTTGTCCGTCGGCACCAGGCCCGGCGACGGCCGGAACCCGACGACCCCGCAGAAGGCCGCGGGGATGCGCAACGAGCCACCGCCGTCGGAGCCGGTGCAGAGGGGCAACATGCCTGTGGCCAGCGCCACCGCCGAGCCGCCGGACGAGCCGCCGGGTATGCGCGCGGGATCGAAGGGATTGCCCGACGGCCCGTAGACGGGGTTGTTCGAGTTCGCGCCGGCGCCGAACTCGGGCACGTTGGTCTTGCCCACCACGATCGCGCCGGCGGCGCGGCAGCGCGCGACCATCGCCTCGTCGCGCTTCACGCGGTTGCGGCGAAAGATCGGGGAGCCCTGGCTGTTGATCAGGCCCGCGGCGTCGTCGAGGTCCTTCACGCCCAGCGGCAGGCCGTGCAGCGCCGGCAGGGACTCGCCGCGCAGCACCGCCTTCTCTGCGGCTCTCGCCTCCTTCTCCGCGCGCGGCCAGATCGTGTCGGTGACGGCCTTGACGGCGTGGTTCACCGCCTCGATGCGCGCGCGACAGCTGCGCAGAAGCTCGACCGGCGAGAGCTGCCGGGCACCGATCATCCGGCGCGCCTCGACGGCGGAGAGGTCGCAAGGTTCGGTCATGGGCATACCTGCGGGACGGAGGGTTGGACGACGATTCGTCGCGCGGAGCGACGCCGCCGACGCCACAAGCCTAGCGGGTATGCGGCGCTCCGCGTCGATCTTCCGGCTGAGCGCCGGGCGGCGCCCCGTGGCCCGACGACGCGCCGATGCCGCCCGGACGGGCGTCGGAAGGCACGCCATCGCTTGATCCCGACCCGACGCAGGGTCAGTGTGCCGGGCAGGAAACAAGAGGCCGAACGCCCCATGCCATTCGTCGATATCCCCGGCGCCCGCCTCTTCCACCGCTTCGACGGGCCGGCGGACGGGCCCGTGGTGCTGCTGTCGAATTCTCTCGGCACGACGCACGCGATGTGGGAGCCGCAGATGCCGGCGCTCACCAGGGCCTTCCGCGTGCTGCGCTACGATACCCGCGGCCACGGTCATTCGAGCGTGCCGCCGGGCCCGTACACGATCGAGGCGCTCGGCCGCGACGCGCTGGAGCTGATCGACCGGCTTGCCCTGCCGCGGATCCATGTCTGCGGCTTGTCGATGGGCGGCATGGTGGCGATGTGGCTTGCCGCCAACGCCCCGGCGCGCATCCAGCGGGTCGTGCTCGCCAACACGTCGGCGCGCATCGGCGTCCCGGAGGTGTGGAACCGCCGGATCGAGACGGTGGCCGCGCACGGCATGGGCGCCATCGTCGACGGCGTGATCGAGCGCTGGTTCACGCCCGGCTTCCGCGAGCGGGAGCGCGGCGAGGTCGCGCGCATCGCGAAGCTGCTGCGCGGCACGGATCCCGCCGGCTATGCGGCGTGCTGCGCGGCGGTCCGCGACTCGGACCTCCTCGACTCGCTCGCACCGATCAAGGCCGCGACACTGGTGATCGCCGGCAAGCACGATGCCGCGACGCCGCCCGACCATGCGAAGGCGATCGTCGCGCGGATCCGCGGCGCCCGGCTCGCGACCTTCGATGCCGCGCACCTCTCGAATGTCGAGTGCGCGTCGTCGTTCACGGCGGCGCTGCTCGACTTCCTGCACGCCCCGCCGGGATCGTGAGGAACGCGGTGATGCTTCGCACCCAGGTCGCCATCATCGGCTCGGGCCCAGCGGGCCTGCTGCTCGGCCAGCTTTTGCATCGTGCCGGCGTCGACACCCTGATCGTCGAGCATCGCAGCCGCGATCACGTCCTCTCGCGCATACGCGCCGGCGTGCTGGAGCCGGGCACCGTCGCCCTGCTCGCCGAGGCCGGCGTCGACGCGCGGCTGCGCCGCGAGGGGCTCGTCCATGACGGCGTCGCGATCGCCTTCGAGGGCACGCGCCACCGCATCGATCTCCGCGCGCTCGCCGGCGCCGGCGTCACCGTGTACGGGCAGACCGAGGTGACGCGCGACCTCATGGACGCGCGCCTCGCATCCGGCGCCCCGACGGTCTACGAAGCCGAGGACGTCGCGTTGCACGGGTTCGACGGCGCGTCGCCGCGCCTCACCTGGCGCCGCGACGGCGCGACGGCGGAGGTCGCCTGCGACTTCATCGCCGGATGCGACGGCTCGCACGGCGTGAGCCGCGCCAGCGTCGACCCCGCCGCCCTGGCGACCTACGAGAAGATCTACCCGTTCGGCTGGCTCGGGGTGCTCGCCGACGTGCCGCCGGCCAGCCACGAGCTGGTCTATGCCGCACACGACCGCGGCTTCGCCCTGTGTTCGATGCGGTCGCCGACGCGCAGCCGCTACTACGTGCAATGCCCGCTCGATGCGCGGCTCGAGGACTGGCCCGACGCGCGGTTCTGGGACGAGCTGCGCGCCCGCCTCGATCCCGCCTCCGCCGCCGCCGTGGTCACCGGCCCGTCGATCGAGAAATCGATCGCGCCGCTGCGCAGCTTCGTCGCCGAGCCGATGCGCTTCGGCCGCCTGTTCCTGGCCGGCGACGCGGCGCATCTCGTCCCGCCGACCGGCGCCAAGGGGCTCAATCTCGCCGCCAGCGACGTCCACTATCTCGCCGAGGCGCTCATCGACCACTACCGCGCGGGCGCATCGGCCGGCCTCGAGGCCTATTCCGCGCGCGCGCTGGCGCGGGTGTGGAAGGCCGTGCGCTTTTCGTGGTGGATGACCACGATCCTCCATCGCTTCGTCGACGACGGCTTCGGCCAGCGCCTGCAGCGGGCCGAGCTCGCGTACCTGATGGGATCGGAGGCGGCGCGCGCCGCCCTCGCCGAGAACTATGTCGGCTTGCCCTTCTGACTCCCCGCTTCCCCTGCCCGTCGCTCCCGGAATCCGGTAGCGTCTCCCGAACAACAACCCGGCGACCCGAGCGCCGGTCCGGAACGGGAGAGCGGCGGGCGATGGCACGGCCCCGGCAATCGAGACCTCGCGACGACGCGAGCGCGCGACCATCGGCGCCGGCTGCCGCCGGCGGCGATCCGAAGAGCGCGATCCAGACCTATCGCAAGATGCTCGCGGTGCTGGAGTGCTTCTCCACCGTCGACCGTCGCCTGTCCCTCGCGGAGATCACGGCGCGTGTCGGGCTGCCGCGCGCAACCACGCATCGCATCCTCGCCGCGCTGAAGCAGATCGGGTTCATCGAGCAGGACGAACGCTCGAGCGCCTACGGGCTCGGGCTGCGGCTGTTCCAGCTCGGCAGCCGCAGCCTCGCCAACATGGACCTCCATCGCGAAGCCAAGCCCTTCGTCGACCGGCTGCGCGACCTCACGGGGGAGTCCGTGCATCTCGGCGTATTCGACGGCATGGAGATGGTCGTGATCGAGCGCGGACGCGGCGACGAGCGGTGGCGCCTCGGGACGGAGCTGGAGACGGCGCCGGCCTATTGCACCGGCGTCGGCAAGGCGGCGCTCGCATTCCAGGACGAGCGTGCCGTCCGGCAGCTGATCGCCGGCGGCCTGCGCCCCTTCACGGCGAACACCATCACCGACGGCGCTTCCCTGCTCGCCGAGCTCAAGAGGATCCAACGGCAGGGCTTCGCCGTCGACGACGCGGAGCACCAACCCGCGATCGCCTGCGTCGCGGCGCCGATCCGCGACCGCGACGGCCGCGTCTTCGCCGCGATCAGCGTCTCGGGGCCGAACGACCGGGTGACGGCGAAGCGAATTCCCGCGCTGGCCGAGCTGGTGAAGGGGACCGCCGACGCCATTTCGCGCCAGCTCGGGTGGCGGGGGCCCGCCGCAGCGACTTGATTGTCGGCGCCGCGGGCCGGCTGCCCCTCGCCAAGCCACGCCCGGGGTCGCGCGAGCCGACGTTCCGGCAGGCCGCGTCCGCTCGTCGTCGCGTCGCCACTGTCCGGGCGGCGGGTGTGGCGCGTCGGCACCCGCAATCGGGGGTATCCCTATCCCCGCCGCCCCGTCACCCTGCGACCCGCGCCGTCCCCGGCGCCCCGCTCCCCGAACCCGAAGGCGCCGCCCGATGCACTCGAAGATCGCGTTGCTCCTCGCCGAGATTCGGGAGCTGGAGGACGAGCTGGAGCGGGAGTTCGCCGCACGACGCGCCCAGCTGCGCTTCGGGATCGAGGCCGGACGCGTCGCCTTCGAGCAGGAGCTGCTGGTGCGCCATCGCGCGATGCAGGTAAGGCTTCACAGCTACGTCGCCGGCGCGAACCCGTTGTCCGCGATCACCGCACCGGTGATCTACGGCATGATCCTGCCGTTGCTGCTGCTCGACCTCGCCGTGAACGTCTACCAGGCGGTCTGCTTCCGCGCCTACGGCATCGCGCGGGTGCGGCGCCGCGACTATCTCGTCTTCGACCGCCGTCATCTCGCCTATCTGAACGCGCTGGAGAAGCTGAACTGCGCGTACTGCTCCTATGCCGTCGGGCTGTTCGCCTTCGTGACGGAAGTCGGCGCGCGGACCGAGCAGTACTGGTGCCCGATCAAGCACGCGCGCCGCGTCGCGGGCATGCACGCGCACTACGCCGGCTTCGTCGACTATGGCGACGCCGAGGCGTTCCAGCGCGACCGCGAGGAGTTCCGCCGCCGGCTGCGCGAGGCCCCTCGCGCCTAGCTCGCGACGGACAACCGTCACGCCAGCGCGAGATCCGGGTCGAGCGGGAAGATCGGGCGGGGCACATTGCGGTAGGGGAGTCGGGCGAGGTCGGGCGTGCACAGCGCGCCGCTGTCGCAGACGATGACCTTGCCCGCGATCGGCTCGAAGGCGGCGCGGAAGTGCTGCATCGACTTCAGCCCGACCACGCGCTTGGCGGCGGGATCGATGCCGAAGGCGCGGAACTGCTGCAGGTCCAGCATCTGCTGCGGCACCGTCGCGACGAGGATCTCGATGTCGTCGACCTTGATGACCGCGGTCGGCCCCCAGCTGCTCCTGAGTCCGCCGATCATCGGCCCGTCACCGACATAGGCGCCGTCGCTGAGGCGCAGGACGGTCGCGCGCAACTCGAGCGGCCCGCCGCCGAAGCGCGCGTCGGTCTTGCCTCCCAGGCGGATGGTCGTCGTCGCCCCGACCGGGAGCCGGTGGAGTTCGGCGGCGGCCTCGCCGTCGACGATCGGCCCGAAGGCGCAGTCGCGCACCCCGGCCGCGAGCAGCGCGCGCAGCAGCTCGGTCGAATCGCCGTAGGCGCCGCCGCCCGGATTGTCGGCGTAGTCGGCGACGATGAGCGGGCCGCCCGTGCCCGCGTAGTCGCGGCACAGCGCGGCCGCCGCGTCGACGGACATGTAGTCGTTCCGGACGTCGAAGCGGTGATTCCAGATCTCGTCGGCGAGGCTTTCCGCGAACGCCCGGTGCCGCGCCATGTCGCCCTGCGCCGTGACCAGCACCGTCGGCCCGACCTCGGCGATGTCGGCCGTGCCGAAGCCGCCGTTGATGCTGACCACGAAGACGTCCGGGTCCTTCTCGTAGGCCCGCGCGCGATCGAGCAGCGACACCATGAGCCCGACATCGGTGCGCCCGCCGTTGACCTCCTCGAGCATCGGCCGATGCGCGCGCAGCGTCGTCGGCCGGATCTCGTCCGCCATCGTTCGCCCGAGCACCTCGGCCGCCTGACGGCCGCGCTCGCGCATGTCGACATGCGGGTAGGTCTTGTAGGAGACGATGATCTGGGCGAGCGCGCACATCCGGCGGGTGACGTTCGCATGCGGGTCGAGCGTGATCGCGATCGGCAGCTCCGGCCCCACGACCGCGCGCAACCGCTCGAGCAGTTCGCCCTCGCCGTCCTCGCTGTCCGCCGTGACCATGGCGCCGTGCAGGCCCAGCAGGATCCCGTCGATCCCGCCGCGATGCATGCGCGCGCCCTCGACGATCGTCTTCGCGATCGTATCGAAGGCCTCGCGCGTGACCGGCCCTGCCGGCTGCGCCGAGGCGCTGACGGTATGGATCATGCGCCAACCCCTCGCCCGCCCGACGTCGAGGAAGCCGGCCAGCGGCGTGTTGGCGTCGCCGCGCTCGCGGATCGCCGCGTCGCCGATGTGATAGCTGCGGTCCATGAATGCCGGCAGTCCGGTCTTGCGTACGCTGAAGGTGTTGCTCTCGTGGGAGAACTCGGCGGTCAGGACGGTCGGCATGGCGGCGCTCCGGGGCGGGGATTCACGACAGGGGATGATGGCAGGCGACGGCATGGCCGGCGGCCGTCGCGAGCGAAGGGCGCTGCTGGCGGCACAGCTCGTCGGCATGCGCGCAGCGCGCCGCGAAGGCACAGCCGGGCGGAGGATCGAAGGCGTCGGGGATCTCGCCGGTCAGGCGCGCGACCCGCCGCCGGCGCGTCGGATCGGGCTCGAACACGCTGTCGAGCAGCGCGCGGGTATAGGGGTGGCGCGGCGTTGCCCGCGCCTCGGGCAGGATCTCGACGATCGAGCCCAGATACATGACGACGACGCGGTCGCAGAAGTACCGCACCAGCCCGAGATCATGCGAGATGAACAGGTAGGTGAGGCCGAGCTCCGCGCGCAGCCGCTCGAGCAGGGCCACGATCTGGGCCTGGATCGAGACGTCGAGCGAGGCCGTCGGCTCGTCGAGCACGAGGAAGTCCGGCTCGAGCGCCAGGGCGCGCGCGATGCCCACGCGCTGCTTCTGCCCGCCCGAGAGCTGGTGCGGATAGCTGTCCGCGAGCGCAGCGCTCAGGCCGACGATGTCGAGCAGCCGCGCGACGGCGGCGGTCGCCTGCGCCGGCGACTGCGCGACACCCTGGATCCGGAACGGCTCGCGCAGCGCCTCGCGCACCGTGTAGCGCGGGTCGATCGACGAATACGGATCCTGGAACACCATCTGCATGCGCCGGCGCAGGCGGCGCAGTTCGCCCGCCGGCAGGCCCGCGAGATCGATGCCTTCGAAGTGCACGCTCCCCGCGCTGGCGTCCAGCAGGCGCAGCACGAGGCGCGCCAGGGTCGACTTGCCGCAGCCGGACTCGCCCACGACGCCGGTCACCCGGCCGCGCGGAACGTCGAGGGTCACCTCGCGCACGGCCTGCAGCACGCGGCGCCGGCCGAACATCCCGCCGCCGACGGCGAAGTCGCGCGACAACCCTTGTGTCCGGACGAGCGGCGTTGGGCCCGGCTCAGCCATCGGCCGGCGCCCCGCTGACGTGGCACGCGATGCGCCGCGATCCGTGCGCGACCACCGGCGGCGCGCTCGCGCGGCAGGCCCCGAGGGCGAGCGCGCAGCGGGGCGCGAAACGGCATCCCGTCGCGTAGTCGGCGACGCTCGGCACCAGGCCCGGGATCCCCTGCAGCCCGCCGCGCGCCAGCCCGTCGCGCGGGATGCATCCGATCAGGGCGCGCGTATAGGGATGGCGCGGGTCGGCGAAGATCGCCGCGGTGCCGTCGCTCTCGGCGACGCGGCCGGCGTAGAGCACGACGACGCGGTCGCAGGCCTGCGCGACGACGCCCATGTCGTGCGTGATCAGCACCAGGGCCAGCCCGCGGACCCGCACCAGCTCGGCCAGCAGGTCGATGATCTGGGCCTGGATGGTCACGTCGAGCGCCGTCGTCGGCTCGTCGGCGATGATCAGGTCGGGATCGGCCGCGAGCGCCATCGCGATGACGATGCGCTGCTTCATCCCGCCGGACAGCTGGTGCGGATATTGGCCGTGCACGGTCGCGGCGCGCGGGATGCGCAGCTGGTCCATGATCTCGATGCTGCGGCTGCGCGCCGCCGCCGGGCCGAGCTTCAGATGGAGCCGCGAGACCTGGTCGACCTGCGCGCCCACGCGCTGCAGCGGATCGAGCGAGGTCATCGGGTTCTGGGTGATCAGGGCGAGACGCCGGCCGCGCAGGCGGCGATAGGCGGGCTCGTCGAGTCCGACGAGCTCGCCGCCGGCGAAGCGGATCGATCCGCGCTCGACCCGGCCGCCGATCAGGGGCAGCAGGCCCATCACGCTCATCGCGGTCAGCGACTTGCCCGAGCCGGACTCGCCCACGATGCCAAGAACCTCGCCCTTGTCGACGTCGAAGCCGATTCCATCGAGCGGCGTCAGCGGGCCGATCCGGACGGCGAGATCGCGGACCTCGAGGATCGCCATCTCAGCCGCTCCGCAGCCGGCTGCGGATGTCGAGGGCCTCGATCAGCGCGTCGCCGAAGAGGTTGATGGCGATCACCGTGATCGCGATCGCGAGGCCTGGGAAGACGATGATCCACGGCGCGATGAAGATCTGCGCCGTGCCGCTGCTCATCATCGCGCCCCAGCTCGGCGTCGGCGGCTGCGCCCCCAGGCCGAAGAAGCCCAGCGTCGCCTCGAGCACGATCGCATTGCCGGTCGCCAGCATCCCGGCGACGATCACCGGCGTGATCGCGTTGGGCAGCAGGTGGCGGAACAGGACATGCGCGTGCGTGGCGCCGAGGCCGACCGTCGCCTCGACATAGGTCTCGCCGCGCAGCGACATGATCTGCGCCCGCGTCAGCCGCGTGAACTGGGCCAGGTAGCCGATGGCGATGGCGATCGCCGTGCTGTTCAGGCCCGGCCCGACGATCGCGATCAGGATCAGCGCGATCAGGATCTCGGGGAAGGACCAGGTCAGGTCGACGACGGAGGTGACGGCGCGGTCGAGCGCGCCGCCGAAATAGCCGGACGCGGCACCCAGGACGATGCCGGCGAGCATCGACAACCCGATCGACACCGTGCCGACGGCGAGCGAGGTGCGCGCGCCGAAGATGATCCGCGACAGCAGATCGCGGCCGAATTCGTCGGTGCCGAGCCAATGCGCGAGCGACGGCTCGCGGTTCGCCATCGGCAGGTTCTGGTCGGCATAGCCGTAGGGCGCCACCAGCGGCGCGAAGACGGCGCCGAGCACGAGCACGACGAGGACCGCGGCGGCGATGCCGCCGCGCGGCGTGCGCAGGACGCGGGCGAGCGCGGAGTGGCCGGTCATCTCGCCGCCCGGTCGCGGATGCGCGGATCCATCGCGGCTTGGACGACGTCGCCGAGCAGCGTCCCGAGCATGACGGCGATCGCGAGCATCAGGAGGCAGCCCTGCACCACCGGGTAGTCGCGTTGATTGAGCGAGCGGATCAGCAGCGAGCCGAGGCCCGGGCGCGCGAAGACGAACTCGATCGTCACCGCCCCGCCCAGGATCCAGCCGATGCGAAGCGCGAGGATCGTGACCACGGGCAGCATCGCGTGGCGCAGCACGTGGCGCAGCTGGATCGTCGCCGGCGACAGCCCCTTGGCGTGCAGCATCAGGACGAAGTCGCGCCGACCGACGTCCATCATCGCGGCGCGGGTCACGCGCGCGACCAGCGCCATCGCGCCCAGGCCGATCGTCACGACCGGCAGCACCAGGGCGCTGGCGCTGCGCGCGCCCGAGACGGGGAACCAGCCGAGCTGGGCCGCGAAGACGAGGATCATCAGCAGGCCGAGCCAGAAGCTCGGCAGCGTCGAGCCGAGGAGGATCAGCGCCATCACGCCGCGATCGAGCCAGGAGTCGCGCCAGGCCGCGGCGAGCGCCCCCGCGGCGATGCCCGCGACGGTCGAGAAGAGCAGCGCCAGCCCGCCGAGCGCGAGGCTGTGGGGAAGATTCTCCGCGATCAGGTCGGCGACCGGCTGGCGCAGGACGATCGCGGTGCCGAGATCGCCGCCGGCCAGGTTGCCCAGCCAGATCAGGTACTGGACCGGCAGCGGCCGGTCGAGGCCATAGCGCGCGGCGATCGCCGCCTTCTGCTCGGCCGACGATCCGATCTGCAGCATCGCGTCGATCGGGTCGCCGGGAACGAGATGGACGATGAAGAAGATGACCAGGGACACCGCCAGGAACACGGGCAGCAGCAGCAGCAGGCGCTTGATCACGAAGCCGAGCATGCCGGTGTCCTGTCACCTCGCGGCGGGATGGGAGGCCGCGCGGCGCGGAGCGGGCGCCGCCGCGCCCGTCCCCGGCGGTTCGCGGCCCGTCACTTGACGGCGATGTCGAGCACCGTCTGGCTCTGCACCTGCTGGCCGCGGACCCTCTCCGGGAAGACCAGTCGGGTGTTGTTGTAGGCGAAGCTCTGCACCGGCTGGTAGATCGGCGAGAAGGCGAACTGCGACAGGACGTACTCGTGGTAGGCCTTGAAGTTCGCGACGCGCTCGTCCCAGGTGCGCGAGCCGTTCATCGCCTTCACGTTCAGCTCCTCCGCCTTCGGGTCGTTGAACATCGAGACGTTGGGATAGCCCAGGCGCTTGCCGCCGAAGAACCAGTCGATGATGTCGGCGTTGGTCCAGGAATAGGCGCGCACCGCGAGCTGGTGCTCGGTCCTCTTGCGGTACTGCGCGTTGATCGTGCTGGCGTCGAAGACGGTGATGTCGGCCTGGATGCCGATCGCCTTGAGCTGCGCCTGAACGACCTCGGTGACGCGCTTGAACTCCGTGCCGTTCTGCGTCCAGAGCTTCACAGCCAGCGGCTTGCCGTCCTTCGCCCGCACGCCGCCCGCACCGGCCGACCAGCCGGCCTCGTCGAGCAGCTTGCGCGCCCGGTCCGGGTTGTAGGAGATCTTGAACTTCGGATCGACGTTGGACTCGAGCAGCGAGCTGATCAGGAACGTGTCGGCCACCGCGCCGATGCCGCCGTACAGATTGGTGACGATCTCCTTCTGGTTGATCGCCAGCGCCGCCGCCTCGCGCACGCGGATGTCGGTGAACGGCTCCACGGACGTGTTGATCGGCATGTACATGACCTCGGTGCCGGGCAGGGTCACCACCTTGATCGACTTCTCCGCCTGCAGCCGCGGCAGGAAGTCGGTGGGCACGCTCACGAGCATGTCGACGCCGCCGGTGCGCAGCTCCAGGAACGCCGTGGAGTCCTCCGGGATCTCGCGGATCGTCAGCTTCCTGATCTTCGCCGGGCCCTTGTTGGCCGAGAGCGCCGAGCCCCAGGCGAAGTCGTCGTTGCGGACGAGTACGGTCTGCTGGCCGACCGTGAAGCTCTGCATCTTGAACGGGCCGCTGCCGACGGCTTCGCTGACGCCGAACTTGTCGCCGAGCGCGTCGAAAGCCCTCGGCGCCGGCACGCCCATGAACGTGCTCGCGAGGTTGTAGAGCAGGTTCGGATCGGGCGTCTTCATGTGGAACTTGAACGTCAGGTCGTCGACGATCTCGACCCGCTCGATCGCTTCGACCATGAAGGCGTTCTCGGTGCCCGCGAATTTCGGCACCCACCACTCGATCGTGCGGGCGTTGAACGGCTCGCCGTTGTGGAACTTCACTCCCGGCCGCAGTTTGAACGTCCACTGCTTGCCGTCGGGCGTCGACTCCCAGCTCGTCGCCAGCTGGCCGTGGAAGCTCTGGTCGGCGTCGCGGATCACGAGCCGGTCGAAGATCAGCGTGTTGCCCATGTTGAGCTTCGTCGCCTTGACCGGGTTGTACATCGGCGCGCCGACGTCGCGCGCGGTCAGGACGAAGGTCGCCTCCTGCGCCGGCGCCGGCGTCGCGCAGAGGCCGGCGCCGAGGGCGAGCACGGCCGCTCCGGAGGCGAGGATGGACTTGAGATCGTTGCGCATGGCGAAGCGGACTCCCCTGTTTGCGTTTGGATGGTCGTCGTCGAAGCGGTTCATGTCGCCGGGCCGGAGCCGTCGCCGACATAGCCGGTGAAGCGGCTATAAAGCCGTGAGACCTTGTCCATGCGCGCCTCGACCTCGGGGCCGAGTTCGATGAACACGGCGTTCATCAGCAGGTTGATCAGGCTCGCCATCTGCGCGGTCGAATCCCAGAACATGTTGAACTCGGTCGGCACCACGAGCATCTCGTCGACCAGGTCGCGGCCCCAGTCGCAGAACGCATCGGTCACCAGCGTGGTCGGGATCCCGGCCGCGCGCGCCTCGGCGGCGAGCAGCCGCGCCATGCGCGAGTAGCGCCGCGCCTCGAACATCACGAGGCACGCGCCCTTGCGCTCGCCGAGGAGGAGCTCGGCGAAGTTGCCGCCGGCGAGGTCCATGAGATGGACGCGGTCGCGCAGGTACTGCAGCTGGTTGGCGAAGAACTGCGCCATGCCGCGCTCGGTCTGGAAGCCGACGGCGAAGACGGCCTTGGAGGTCGCCAGGCGCCTGACGATGCGCTTCCACTCATCGCCCTGAGCGAGCTCGTAGACCGCGACGAGACCGGACATCTCCAGGCGCAGCCCGCGCGCGAGCTGGTCCTCGCCGGCGAGCGCGCGCTGCTGGAAGCTGCGCAGCCGGTCGCTGATCAGCCACGGCCGGTCGCCGATGTCCTCGCGCAGCTGGTCCTTGAGGTCCTTGAAGCTGCGGTAGCCGAGCGAGCGGCAGAACCGCCCGACGGTCGGCTCGCTGACAGCCACCTTCCCTGCGAGGCTCGCTGCGGTCTCGAAGGGGATCGAGCTGAGCTTGGCGAGGATGTAGCTGGCCAGCGCCTTGTCGGCCTTCGAGCCGGCGCCCAGGCATTCGGTCAGTCGCTGTCGAACGGTCCCGTCCATGCCCGGCCCTCTCGACCGACAGCAGGTAATAATTCTTTCAGGGTGTCAACGGCTTTTGATTTTCTTGCAGATCATGCGACGCTTGCCGCGATCGCCAGCACGGCTCGCGCGCTCGGCATCGCCGCGATCCAGGACGCCGCAGGACTCCGTGATGACCCAGGTCGACTACCTCGTGATCGGCGCCGGCATGTCGGGCGCGTCGGTGGCCTACGAGCTCGCAGCGCACGGCACGGTGGCGGTCCTCGAGGCCGAGAGCGCGCCCGGCTATCACAGCACCGGCCGCTCCGCCGCCCTCTACACGCGCAACTACGGCCCGCCGGTGGTGCAGCGAATCAACGCGGCGAGCCACCGCTTCTTCGTCGAGCCGCCGCCCGGATTCGCCGACCAGGCGCTGCTGCGCCGGCGCGGGGCGCTCACGGTCGCGGCACCGGGCGACGAGGCGCTGCTCGATCCGGTGCTCGCCCTCGCCGGCCCCGGCAATGCCATCGAGCGCGTCGACGCCGCGCGCGCCGTCGCGATGGCGTCGCTGCTGCGACCGGAACTCGTCGGCGCCGCCGCCTTCGAGCCGGGCGTGATGGACATGGACGTCGCCGCGATCCATCAGGGTTATCTGCGCGGCATGAAGCGCCGCGGCGCGACGCTCGTCTGCGACGCGCGCGTCGCGCGCATCGAGCGTCGGGCCGGTCTCTGGCATGTCGAGGCCGGATCGCACGCGGCATCGGCTCGCATCGTGGTCAACGCGGCCGGCGCCTGGGCCGACCAGGTCGCGCATCTCGCCGGCGTCGCGCCGGTCGGGCTCGTCCCCAAGCGACGCACAGCGATCATCGTCGAGCCGCCGGCCGCGCACGCCGCCGATCTCGCCACCATGCCCGCCGTCGACTTCGCGGGCGCCGATGCGTACATCAAGCCCGATGCCGGCCGGATCATGGCCTCGCCGGGCGACCAGTCTCCGGTCGCGCCCCAGGACATCCAGCCCGAGGAGCTCGACATCGCGATGCTCGTCGACTTCCTGGAGCGCCGCACGCATCTCGCGGTGCGCCGCATCGCGCGGTCCTGGGCGGGGCTGCGCAGCTTCGTCGCTGATTCCTGCCCGGTCGTGGGATTTGATCCGCTGCAGCCGGACTTCTTCTGGCTGGCCGGCCAGGGCGGTTTCGGGATCATGATGGCGCCGGCCCTGAGCCAGGCGGCGACGACGCTGATTCGCGAGGGCCGCGTGTCGCGCGTGCTCGCCGACTGCGGCGTGGGCGCCGAACAGCTGTCGCCCGCGCGCCTGCGCCGCTAGTCCGCCCGGCGGCCGTCCCGGCCGGTCAGTGCAGCCCCTCGCAGAACGTCTTGATGCGCGCGCAGGCCTCGCGCAGGGACTCCATGTCGGTCGCGTAGGAGACGCGGAAATACGGGCTCATGCCGTAGGCCGCCCCCTGCACCGCCGCGACGTGGTGCTCCTCCAGCAGGGCCGTGACGAAGGCGGTGTCGTCGACGATCTTGCGCCCGCCCTTGCTGGTCTTGCCGATGCAGCCCGCGATGTTCGGGTAGACGTAGAAGGCGCCCTCCGGCTTGTGGCAGGTCACGCCCGGGGCCTCGCGCAGCCAGCCGACGACCTTGTCGCGGCGCTTCGCGTACTCGGCCGCACGCTCCTTGAGCAGGTCCTGCGGGCCGTCGAGCGCGGCGACCGCCGCCGCCTGGCTCACCGTGGTGATGCCGCCGGTCGCCTGGCCGTGCACGTTGTTCATCGCCGCGATCAGCGCCTTCGGGCCGCCGCAATAGCCGACGCGCCAGCCGGTCATCGCATAGGCCTTCGAGGCGCCGTTCATCGTCAGCGTGCGCTCCTTAAGCCGCGGCTCGACCTGGGCGATCGTGCAGAACTCGAAGCCGTCGTAGACGAGGTGCTCGTAGATGTCGTCGGTCAGGATCCAGACATGCGGATGGCGCAGCAGCACGTCGGCGATCGCGCGCATCTCCGCGCGCGAGCAGGCCGCGCCGGTCGGATTGTTCGGGAAGTTGATGATCAGCCACTTGGTCTTGGGCGTGATCGCCGCCTCGAGATCCTCGGCGCGCAGCTTGAACTGGTTGTTCTCCGGGCAGGCGACCGGCACGGGCGTCGCCTCGGCCATCAGCACGATGTCGGCATAGGTGATCCAGCCCGGCGCGGGAATGATCACCTCGTCGCCGCGGTTGCAGCTCGCCATGATCGCGTTGAAGACGATCTGCTTGCCGCCGTTGGCGATCAGTATCTCGTCGAGCGCGTAGTCGAGGTCGTTGTCGCGCTTGAACTTGCGCTGGACCGCCTGCTTCAGCGCCGGGGTGCCCGCCTGGGCCGGGTACTTCGTGTCGCCGGCCAGCGCCGCCTTGTGCGCCGCCTCGACCGCGTGCGGCGGAGTGGCGAAGTCCGGCTCGCCGACCGAAAGGCTGATGACCTTGATGCCCTTGGCGCGCAGCTCGCGCGCCTTGTCGGTCATCGCGGCGGAGGCGGAGATCTTGACGCTCTTCAGGCGGTCGGCAGGCTGGAACATGTCGCTTCCCTTTGCGGCGGACGGCGGATCGGATGCGTGTCTACCCGATCGGCGGGCGCGGCAGAAGCGACTTGCCGTCGCGCGGCCCCGGCGTCAGCGACGGATCACCGACTCCCATTCCGCCGCCAGACCCGCCCGGCCGCAGAACACGCGGAACGGCCCGCTGAGCTCGCCGAGCGGGCGATTGGTGTAGGCGACGCCGCCCATCGCCTCGACGATCGCCATGCCCGCGAGGAAGTCCCAGCTCGAACTCTCGATTCCCGCGTGCATGTCGGCATGGCCGAGCGCCACCTGCATCAGCGCCATGGTCGACGCGCCGTTGAAGCGCAGCGCCATGCCCCGATCGCCGCGCGCGAAACGGACGATCGAGGCCACCTCCTCGGCCGGAACCTCGAACGCCGCCTCGATGGCGCAGACCGGGCTGCGCGGCCGCTCCGAGGGCAACGGCGCCAACGCGGCACCGTCGAGCGTGGCGCCGCGGCCGGCGATCCCAGCGAGCGTCCGGCCGATCTGCGGCGCGTGGATGACGCCGCCATGCGCCCGCCCGTCCTGGCAGATCCCGATCGAGACCGCCCAGCGCGGGCTGCCGCGCACGAAATTCGCGGTCCCGTCGATCGGATCGACGACCCAGGTCCGGCGGCGGCGCACCGGCGACGAATCGAGCTCCTCGCCGAAGAACCCGTCGTCGGGGTAGAGCCGCGCGATCTCCTCGCGCAGGAACGTCTCGACCGCCCGATCGGCGGCCGTGACGAGGTCGAGGGGCCCCTTCTCCTCGATCGCCAGCGCACCCAGCCGCGACGCGTAGCCGGCAGCCACTTCGCCCGCTCGACGCGCCAGGTCGACCGCGGCGGCAAGAAGCTGGGAGTCGTCGGCGGACGCCATGGGATCGGGGCCGCCGCGCGCGTCGCCGCTCAGGACCGGCCGCGGCTATTCATGCCGTGCTCGACCTCGCGCCAGCGCGACTGGCGGCGACGCTCCTCGGCGAGGCCGGGCTGCCGGTCCAGTTGCCGCGCGTAGAGTCGGCCGAGCGCCGCGACCAGGCGGCCACCGCGTCCCAGCAGATCGTCGGCGAAGCCGACCATGCGCAGGTTCGGCCAGGCTTGCGGCCGGATCTCGAGGAGCCGTGCGAAGACGACGTCCTCGTCGTCCCGGGGCTGGGCCTGGACGATCAGCGTCGTCATCGCTGCCGTCGAGCGCGACACGCCGGCATGGCAGTGGATCAGCACGTGGCCGTCGAGACGGCGGTCGTGATCGGCGGCGACCTGCGCGCCGAACTCGAGGATCGCCTCGACATTCGCGCGCTCCGGCAGGATCACGTCGGGTGCCGCCTCGATCGCGTCGTGGAAGCGAAGCTCGCGCCGGTGATGGGCAGGATAGCGATCGAAGGCGGCCGGCGTCGGCCATGCCGGGTCGAGGATCGACAGCACGTGGGTCACGCGGCGCGCGCCGTGGTGCTCGAGCTCGTCGAGCCCGCACACGGAACGTCGCGTCGCCGTCACGTCCCCCGCTCCCCCGCCCTCGCCCCGGCGCACCGCCGTCACGCGCCCTGCTGCGGACGCATGTCCTTCGGGTCGATGCCGGCGACCACCACCGGCTTCTTCATCGCGTCGCGACGGAACGGCTCGCCGAGTTCCTGGTTGAGGATGACCTCGATGAAGGTCGTGACACCCTTTTTCTGCGCGTCGCAGGCCTCGCGCAGCACGCGGGTCAGATCGGCCTGCGTCGTCACGACGATGCCCTTGAGCCCGCAGGCCTCGGCGACCTTGGCGTAGCTGAGCTTCAGGTTCAGCTCGGTGCCGACGAAGTTGTTGTCGTACCAGAGGATCGAATTGCGCTTCTCGGCGCCCCACTGGTAGTTGCGGAAGACGACCATCGTGATCGCCGGCCAGCCGTCGCGGCCGATCGATCCCATCTCGTTCATCGAGATTCCGAAGGCGCCGTCGCCGGCGAAGCCGACCACCGGCGTATCGGGGCAGCCGATCTTGGCGCCGACGATCGATGGGAAGCCGTAGCCGCACGGCCCGAACAGCCCGGGCGCCAGGTATTTGCGGCCCTGCTCGAAGGTCGGGTAGGCGTTGCCGATCGCGCAGTTGTTGCCGATGTCCGACGAGATGATCGCGTCCTTCGGCAGCCCGGCCTGGATCGCGCGCCAGGCCTGGCGCGGCGACATGCGGTCGGCATCGCGCCTGCGCGCATCGACGTTCCAGGTCGTGCCGGGATCGTCGTCCTCGTGGTCCATGCCGCTGAGCGCCTGCAGCCAGGCCGACTTGGTCTGGTGGACGAGCGCCTTGCGCGCATCGCGGTCGGTGTTGCCCGCGCTCGGCGCGAGCTTCGCCAGGATCTGGCGCGCGACCTGCTTGGCGTCGCCGCAGATCCCGATCGAGATCGGCTTGGCCAGCCCGATGCGGTCCGGGTTGATGTCGACCTGGATGATCTTCGCGGTCTTCGGCCAGTAGTCGATCCCGTAGCCGGGCAGCGTCGAGAACGGATTGAGCCGCGTGCCGAGCGCCAGCACGACGTCGGCCTTGGCGATCAGCTCCATCGCCGCCTTCGAGCCGTTGTAGCCGAGCGGGCCGCAGGCCAGGCGGTGGCTGCCGGGGAAGCTGTCGTTGTGCTGGTAGCTGCTGCACACCGGCGCATCGAGGCGCTCGGCGAGCGCCACGCAGTCCGCGATCGCGCCGCCGATGACGACGCCCGCCCCCGAAAGGATGACCGGGAACTTCGCGTCGGACAGCAGCTTGGCCGCCTCGGCGATCGCCTTCTCGCCGCCGGCCGGACGCTCGAACGCGATGATCGGCGGCAGGTTGATGTCGACGACCTGGGTCCAGAGATCGCGCGGCACGTTGATCTGCGCCGGCGCGGAGCCGCGGATCGCCTTCGAGATCACGCGATTGAGTACCTCGGCGATGCGCGAGGGATCGCGCACCTCCTCCTGGTAGCAGACCATGTCGCGGAACAGCGCCATCTGCTCGACTTCCTGGAAGCCGCCCTGCCCGATCGTCTTGTTCGCGGCCTGCGGCGTCACCAGCAGCATCGGCGTGTGGTTCCAGTACGCCGTCTTCATGGCGGTCACGAAGCCGGTGACCCCCGGGCCGTTCTGCGCGATGCACATCGCGATCTTGCCGGTCGCGCGCGTGTAGCCGTCGCAGATGTAGCCGCCGTTGGTCTCGTGCGCGACGTCCCAGAACTTGATCCCGGCCTTGGGGAAGAGGTCCGAGATCGGCATGAACGCCGAGCCGATGATCCCGAAGGCGTGCTCGATGCCGTGCATCTGCAGCACCTTCACGAAGGCTTCTTCCGTCGTCATGCGCATCGTCGTTCTCTCCCAGCCTGTCCGTTGGGGGCTTCGTGCGGGTCGCCCGGGCACGCATCTGCGCCGCTCGGCCGGACCCGCCCCCGTTTCATCGATCTCAGAGACCGGCGGCTCCCCGCGGCCGTCCTCGGCCGCGGGCGACGTCCGGTCGCCTCGAGGCGGCGGATCTTGTCGCGCGAGACCTCCAGCGACAAGGACCAATGCACGCCGGCTTCGGGGCCGGAGCGGACGTGTCGCGGCCCCGTCGCGCGCCGCTCGCCGCAAGGACAAGGTGCCGCAGTGACAGCGCCCCGCGACCGGCCAAAGCTGCACCCGCGCGACCGACGTCCCGCGCAACCGAACGAAAGAAGGGCAGGACCATGGCCCCGCGTCGCCGCGACATGACACCCGATGTCGACCTCACCCGCGAGAAGGGGGCGGGCGCGGTCCGCGCGCGACGGCCCGCCTATGTCGACATGCTGCCGCCCTGCAACAACGCCTGTCCGGCAGGCGAGAACATCCAGGCCTGGCTCGCGCTCGCGCAGGCCGGCCGCTACCGCGAGGCGTGGCTACAACTCGTTGAGGACAATCCGCTGCCCGCGGTCCACGGCCGCGTCTGCTATCACCCCTGCGAATCGAGCTGCAACCGCGCCGAACTGGACAGCGCCGTCAGCATCCACGCCGTCGAGCGCTTCCTCGGCGACATGGCCGCCGAGCAGGGATGGCAGGTCCCGGTGGCGCCGCCGAGCGGCAAGCGCGTGCTCGTCGTCGGCGCGGGCCCCAGCGGGCTGTCGGCCGCCTATCACCTCGCCCGCCTGGGCCACGCGGTCGAGATCCACGAGGCCGGGCCGCTGCCCGGCGGCATGATGCATTTCGGCATTCCCGCATACCGCCTGCCGCGCGCCGATCTCATGAAGGAGGTCCGACGCATCGAGGCGATGGGCGTTCGCATCGTCCTCAACCGCAAGGTCACCGACGTGCTGGCCGCGAAGGCGACCGGCGAATTCGACGCCGTTTTCGTCGCCATCGGCGCGCATCTGGGCAAGCGCACCGGCATCCCCGCGCGCGACGCCGGCCGCGTGTTCGACGCGGTGCGCCTGCTCCACGACGTCGAGCTGGGCCAGGCGCCGCTGCTCGGCCGGCGCGTCGTCGTCTACGGCGGTGGCAACACCGCCATGGACGCCGCGCGCACCGCCAAGCGCCTCGGCGCCGAGGAGGCGCTGATCGTCTATCGCCGCGACCGCGCGCACATGAAGGCGCACGAGTTCGAGGCCGACGAGGCGCTCGCCGAGGGCGTGAAGATCAAGTGGCTCACCACGATCAAGGAGATCGACGGCGCCGAGCTCACGGTCGAGGTCATGCGCCTCGACGACAAGGGCCAGCCGCAGCCCACCGGCACCTACGAGACCCTGAGCGCGGACTCGGTCGTGCTGGCGCTGGGCCAGGAGACCGACAGCGGGTTCCTGCGCGGGGTCCCGGGGCTGGTGTTCAAGAGCGACGGCAGCGTCGAGGTCGCCGCGAACATGATGACCGGGCACCCCGGCCTGTTCGCCGGCGGCGACATGGTTCCGGCGGAGCGCAGCGTCACCATCGCCGTCGGCCATGGCAAGAAGGCGGCGCGCCACATCGACGCCTGGCTGCGCGGCACGACGCTGCAGCCGGCGGCGAAGCACCCGATCGTCGGGTTCGCGGGTCTGAACCTGCCCATCTACAGCGATGCCGCGCCGCGTCGCCAGGCGGAGCTCGCGCCGGAGCGGCGCATCGGCGGGTTCGCCGAGGTCGTCGCGGGCCTCGGCGAGGGCGAGGCGCGCTACGAGGCGCGGCGCTGCCTGTCCTGCGGCAACTGCTACGAATGCGACAACTGCTACGCCGCCTGCCCCGAGGACGCGATCGTCAAGCTCGGGCCCGGCAACGGCTACCGCGTGATCGACGCGCGCTGCACCGGCTGCGCCGTGTGCTTCGAGCAGTGTCCGTGCCACGCGATCGAGATGATCGACGAACCGCCGGCGCGCGACGCGACCCGGGAGAACGCATGATGAGCAAGGGCTGGGCGACGCTCGACGGCAACACCGCGGTCGCGCATGTCGCGTATCGCGTCAGCGAGGTCTGCGCGATCTATCCGATCACGCCGTCCTCGACGATGGCCGAGCTGGCCGACGAATGGTCGGCCGGCGGCGTGAAGAACATCTGGGGCAACATCCCCGTGATCCAGGAGATGCAGAGCGAGGGCGGCGCCGCCGGCGCGCTGCACGGCGCCCTGCAGGCGGGCGGCCTCGCGACGACCTTCACGGCGTCGCAGGGCCTGCTCCTGATGCTCCCGAACATGTTCAAGATCGCCGGCGAGCTGACGCCCTGCGTCATCCACGTCGCCGCGCGCAGCCTCGCGACCCAGGGCCTGTCGATCTTCGGCGACCACTCCGACGTCATGGCGGCGCGCACCACCGGCTTCGCGATGCTGAGCGCCGCGTCGGTGCAGGAGGCGCACGACCTCGCCCTCGTCGCGCATGCGGCGACGCTCGAGGCGCGCGTGCCGTTCATCCACTTCTTCGACGGCTTCCGCACGTCGCACGAGGTCAACAAGATCGCGCTGCTCGACGACGGCGCGATCCGCGCGATGGTCCCCGACGAGCTGGTGCGCGCCCATCGCGGCCGCGCGCTCGATCCCGAGAACCCGTTCATCCGCGGCACCGCCCACAATCCCGACACCTTCTTCCAGGCGCGCGAGACGACCAATCCGTTCCATGCCGCGGTGCCCACCGTCCTCGAGCGCGCCCTCGCGCGCTTCGCCGGGATCACCGGACGGCGCTACCACGCGGTCGAATACGCAGGCCATCCCGAGGCCGAGCGCGTGGTCGTCGTGATGGGATCGGGCGCCGAGACGACGCGCGAGACGGTCAAGGCGCTGGTCGCCGGCGGCGCACGCGTCGGCGTCGTGCAAGTGCGGCTCTTCCGCCCCTTCCCCGCCGCCGCGCTGCTCGCCTGCCTGCCGGCCGCGTGCCGGACGATCGCCGTCCTCGACCGCACCAAGGAGCCCGGTGCCGAAGGCGAGCCGCTCTATCTCGACGTCGTCGCGGCGCTCGCCCGCGCGCTCGGCGCGGGGGAGCGCCCGGCGATGCCCGTTGTCGTCGGCGGCCGCTACGGCCTGTCCTCGAAGGACTTCACGCCGGCGATGGTCAAGGCGGTGTTCGATCATCTGGCGCAGCCGCGGCCGCGCCACGGCTTCACCGTCGGGATCGACGACGATGTCGGGCGCACCAGCCTGGCCGTCGACCCGTCCTTCTCGATCGAGCCCGCGAGCTGTGTGCGCGCGCTGTTCTACGGCCTCGGCGCCGACGGCACAGTGGGCGCAAACAAGGACAGCGTGAAGATCATCGCCGAGGCCCCGGACATGCACGCCCAGGGCTACTTCGTCTACGATTCGCGGAAATCCGGATCGCAGACGATCTCGCATCTGCGCTTCGGGCCCGAGCCGATCCGCGCGCCCTACCTGATCGCCTCGGCGAGCTTCATCGGCTGCCACCAGTTCGGCTTCGTCCTGCGCCAGGACATCCTCGAGCGCGCCGCGCCGGGCGCGGTGCTGCTGCTCAACGCGCCCTGCGGGCCGGAGGAACTCTGGGACCGCCTGCCCGCCTCCACCCAGCGCCGCATCATCGCGCTCGGCCTGCGAATCTTCGTGATCGATGCCGCGAAGGTCGCGCGCGCCGTCGGCCTCGGCAATCGCGTCAACACCGTCCTGCAGACGTGCTTCTTCGCGATCTCGAACGTGCTGCCGCGCGACGAGGCCATCCGACGCATCAAGGCGGCGATCGCCAAGACCTATGCCCGCAAGGGCGAGGCCGTGGTCAAGCGCAACCACCAGGCCGTGGACGACACGCTCGCCGCGCTGTTCGAGGTGACCGTCCCCCGCGCCGCGACCTCCGCCTTCGACCTGCTGGCGATCGCCGCCGACGCCCCGCCGGGCTTCGTCCACGACGTCACCGTCCCGATGCTGCAGGGGCGCGGCGACACGATCCCGGTCAGCCTGATGCCGGTCGACGGCACGTTCCCCTCGGCGACGACGCGGCTGGAGAAGCGCGGCATCTCCGACGAGGTCCCGGTGTGGGAGCCCGAGCTCTGCATCCAGTGCGGCCAGTGCGGCTTCGTCTGCCCGCACAGCGTCATCCGCGCCAAGTACTACGACGAGCGCCGGCTCGCCGACGCCCCGGCGGAGTTCCGCTCCGCGCCGGTCAATGCCCGCGGCTATCCCGACATGCGGTTCACGCTGCAGATCTACGAGGAGGACTGCACGGGCTGCGGCCTCTGCGTCGAGGCCTGCCCGGCGACCAGCCCGCGCGACAGCGGCCTCAAGGCGATCAACATGCGCACCGACGGCCGTTCCGTCCCCGCGCACCGCCGCCACCTCGCGCATTTCGAGCGCCTGCCGGTGAACGACCGCTCGGCGGTCGACTTCGCGAATGTCCGCGGCGTCCAGTTCCTCGAGCCGCTGTTCGAGTTCCCGGGCGCGTGCTCGGGCTGCGGCGAGACGCCGTACCTGAAGCTGCTCTCGCAGCTCTTCGGCGACCGGCTGATGATCGCCAATGCCACCGGCTGCTCGTCGATCTACGGCGGCAACCTGCCGGTGACGCCATGGGCGAAGAACGCCGAGGGCCGCGGCCCCGCGTGGTCGAACTCCCTGTTCGAGGACAACGCCGAGTTCGGCTTCGGCTTCCGTCTCGCCGCCGACAAGCATGTCGAGCTGGCCCGCAGCCTGCTGCAACGGATGGCGCCCGCCATCGGCGAGACGGCCGTGCGCGCGATCCTCGATGCGCCGCAGCTTCGCGAGTCCGAGATCCGCGCCCAGCGCGCGCGGGTCGACGCGCTCAAGGCCGGCCTCGCCGCGCTCGATGCGCCCGAGGCCCGCGACCTGCGCTCGGTGGTCGACCATCTCGTCCGGCGCAGCATCTGGATCGTCGGCGGCGACGGCTGGGCCTACGACATCGGCTACGGCGGCCTCGACCACGTGCTGGCGAGCGGCCGCAACGTCAACGTCCTGGTGCTCGACACCGAGGTCTACTCGAATACCGGAGGCCAGGCCTCCAAGGCGACGCCGCTCGGCGCGGTCGCGAAGTTCGCCGCCGCGGGCAAGCGGGTCGCACGCAAGGACCTCGCGCTGCAGATGATCGCCTACGGCAACGTCTACGTCGCCCAGGTCGCGATGGGCGCCAATCCGCAGCAGACGCTGCAGGCCTTCCGCGAGGCCGAGGCCTATGACGGGCCGTCGCTGATCCTCGCCTACAGCCACTGCATCGCCCACGGCATCGACATGCGCCGCGGCCTGCACCAGCAGGACATGGCGGTGGCGAGCGGCTACTGGCCGCTGCTGCGGTTCAACCCGGCGATGCGGCGCGCGGGCGAGAACCCGTTCCGCCTCGACTCGCCGCGGCCCACGGTCCGCTTCAAGGACTACGCCTACAGCGAGCTGCGCTACGAGCTGCTCGCGCGCACGCGGCCGCGCGAGGCCGAGCAGCTGCTGGCGCTCGCACAGGACGTCGTGAACGAGAAGTACCGCGCCTACGAGGAGCTTGCCGGGCTGGAAGGCCATCGCTTCCATCCCGACGCCGGCGGCCTCGGGGACAAGCAGGGAGCGGCCCCATGATGCTCGCGACGCGCTATCTCGGCCTCGATCTGCGCAATCCGCTGGTCGCCTCGGCCTCGCCGCTCAATGCGGAGCTCGACAACATCCGTCGCCTCGAGGATGCCGGGATCGGGGCGGTCGTCCTGCCCTCGGTGTTCGAGGAGCAGCTGGTGGAGGACGAGGAGCGCCTCGAGCGGCTGATCTCGACCGGCATCGACAGCGTCGCCGAGGCGGCGAGCTACCTGCCCGCCGCACGCGACTACGGCGTCGGCACCGACCGGTATCTCGACCTGATCGCCCGCGCGCGACGGGCGGTCGGCGTGCCGGTCATCGCGAGCCTGAACGGCGTCACCGACCACGGCTGGATCGGCTACGCCCGCGACATGGAATCCGCCGGGGCGCAGGCGATCGAGCTCAACGTGTTCTGGATCCCGACGGACCTCTCGCTGTCGGGGCGCGACGTCGAGGAGCGGGTCGTCGACATCCTCGCCAGCGTGAAGGCCGCGGTGTCGATCCCGGTGGCGATCAAGCTCAGCCCCTATTTCAGCGCGATCGGTCACATGGCACGCCGGCTCGACGCGGCGGGCGCCGACGGACTCGTGCTGTTCAACCGCTTCTACCAGCCGGACATCGACCTCGCCGCGATGCGCCTGAGCCCAGATCTCAAGCTGAGCCACGCCACCGAGATCCGCCTGCCACTGCTGTGGATCGGCGTCCTGCACGGCCAGGTCCGCGCATCGCTTGCGGCGACCAGCGGCGTGCAGGGTGCCGACGAGGTGATCAAGTACGTCCTCGCGGGCGCCGATGCAGTGATGACGACGGCCGCTCTGCTGCGCCACGGGATCGCGCATGCGACGACCATGGTGACGGGGCTGGGGCGCTGGCTCGAGGCGCGCGGCTTCGCATCGGTCGCAGACGCCCGCGGCCGGCTGAGCCGCCGCCACGTCGCCAATCCCGAGGCCTTCGAGCGCGGCAACTACATCCGCATCCTGCAGAGCCACGGCCATTGATCGGCGGCGGCCCCGCGTCGGCGCCGAAAGTCAGAACAGGCGGACCTCGCCGGCCACGACCCGCGGCCACAGCGAGACGACGCCGGCGAGCGCGGCATCGACCTGTGCGCGGACCGACGGCTCGACGTCGGCGGTCGTCGCGCCGGCGGCGAGGGCGACGCGAAGATGCGCGAGGCTCGGCGTCGTGATCGGGGCGCCGATGCGGCTCGCGACCACGCATTCGCACGCCACGACACCGTCGACGGCGGCGACGATCGAGTCCGCAAGCTCCTGCGCGACGATGTTGTAGAGCTTTCCGACATGGCTGATCGCGTTCTTGCCCGCGGTCGCCTCCATCGTCATCGGCCGGCCGACGGCGATCAGGCCGTTGACGCGGTTGCCACGCCCCGTCTCGCCGTCGTCGCCGCTCTCCGCCGAGGTGCCGGTGACGGTGAGATAGCAGGACCCGGCCTCCAGATCGTCGGCGGCGTTGATCGCCACCTCGCCCAGCGCCGCGCCGAGCCGCGCGCGGGCCAGCGCCACGACGGCGGCCGTCGTGTCCGTGCGGAAGCGGCGATACGCCGCGAGATCGGGCAAGGCCGGCGCGACGCCGGCGCAGGCGATCGTGAGGTCGCAGCGCGCGCCGCGGCGGATCCCGGCGATCTTCACGTCCTCGCCGCAGGCGGGGGACGGGCGCGTCGCGGGGTCGGCGAGCCGCGCCGTCGCCTCGCGGACGACCTGCTCGAGCGGCGAGAGCGGCGCATAGCCGGCGCCCGCCGAGCTGTCGTTGGCGCGCGGCACGTTTCCGGCGCCGCGCGCGAACAGAGCGGCGAGATCCACCGAGCCCGGGCGGATGCGGCTCTCGATCACCACGTCGCGCACCGGGTCGAGCCGCGCCAGCGTCCCGCGCAGCACCGCGTCGGCGGCCCGCCGGACGATGTCCTCGACATCGATCCTCTCGGTCCCGACTAGCGACGTGGCGCGGCCCGCGACGACGATCCGGATCGGCGCGAGTACGCGGCCGCCGCCGAAGCGAGGCTGCGACTCGCCGCCGACCAGCAGCACCTTGTCGACGTTGTGGTGCAGGACGCGATCGAAGCGATCGAGATAGGCGCGCGACAGCGCGCGCGATGCCGCCTCGGCGACGGCGTCGCACAGCGTGTCGGGATGTCCCGGGCCCTTGCACTCGACGAATTCCGCGCCGCGCGTCGCGGGATCGGCCATGGCCTCGAGCACGAGGGGCGACGCGTCGTCGGTTCGGCGCATGCGGATGTCTCCGGTCTCCTCGGACCGTGACTCCGCCATACCGGCGCGCACAAGCCCGCGCGGCTGCGCGAATTGCCGCCCCGCCGCCGGGACTTCGCGCGGCTCAGCGCTCGTCGTGCTCGGCGATGAAGTCCATGTCGAGGCGCAGCCCGATTCCCGGCAGATCGGGCACCGTCATGAAGCCGTCGACCGGGACCGGCGCGTCCTTGAACACCTGGCCGGTGATGCCCTCGAACATCAGCAGCCGCTCGAGGAACAGCGCGTTGGGGATCGCGGCCACGAGGTGGAGATGGATGTTCTCCATCGCATGCGGCGCGAACTTGACGTTCCAGGCCTGCGTCAGCGCGGCGCATTTCAGCATCTCGGTGTAGCCGCCGACGCGGGCGCCGTCGACCTGCACGATGTCCGCCGCCTCGTTGAGCAGCAGGTCGCGCACGCCGAACTTCGTGTACTCGTGCTCGCCGGTCGCCAGCGGAATGTCCGTGCCGCGCCGGAAGCGGGCGAGGCCCGGGATGTCGTCGGCGAAGACCGGCTCCTCGAACAGCATGATGTCGCACTCGCGGATCCGGTTGGCGAGCTGGATCGCCGTCGCGGCGTCGAAGCAGTTGTTGGCGTCGATGAGGATCCGGACATCGGGGCCGACCGCATCGCGCACCTTGCGCACGCGCTGGGCGTCGCGGTTGGGCTGGCGGCCGCCGTCGAAGCCGACCTTCATCTTGATGTGGCGGAAGCCGCGTCCGACCATCGACTTCATCTCGTCGACCAGCTGGTCGTCCGAATAGGACGTCCAGCCGCCGCTGGCATAGACCGGCACGCGCGTGCGGTTCCCTCCGAGCAGGCGGCACACGGGCAGCCCCGCGATCTTGCCCTTGAGGTCCCACAGCGCGATGTCGACCGCGCTCAGGGCGCAGAAGGTCAGGCCCTTGCGGCCGATGCCGCGCAGATAGTGGAAGAACTCCTCCCACAGCGCCTCGCTCTCCAGCGGATCGCGGCCGATCAGTCGCGGCGCCATGTTGCGGCGGATGAGCTCGCGCGTCGCCTCGCCGCCGACCTCGTGATAGGTGACTCCGATCCCCTCCAGCCCCTGGTCGGTCGTCAGGCGCACGACGACGAAACCGATCGTTTCCACCTTGCGGGTCGAGTCGGCGATGCCCGACGGCACCTGGGTCGACACGAGATGGACGTCGACCTTGCTGATCCTGTGCTGCATTGGCGGTTCCCCTGAAGCGATGCGTCGTGCGAGCCGCGGCCGCACGGCGCGGCTCGATCGACGGACGGCGCCGCCGCATTCGGCTCGCGGAGAAGTCTGCCCTGCCGGCGCTTCGCTGTCCCCTGGTTTGCCGAAGCCGCGGCGCGAGAAGGCGTGGCGCTTCGCGCGGGTCAGCCCGCGCCGCCGCCGCGGGCGCGACGGGCAGCCTCGATCGCCGCCCACACCCGCGCGGGCGTCGCCGGCATCTCGATCCGGCGCACGCCGAGCGGCGCAAGCGCGTCGCAGATCGCGTTGATCGTGGCGGCGAGCGACCCGACCGTCCCGGCCTCGCCCACGCCCTTGGCGCCGAGCGGGTTGACGGCGGTCGGCACCTCGCGCGTCGCGATCGCGATCGCCGGCACGTCCGCCGCGCGCGGCATCGGATAGTCCATGAACGACCCGGTGAGGAGCTGCGCCGAGCCGGGCTCGTAGCGGATCTCCTCCATGAGCGCCTGCCCCATGCCCTGCGCCACGCCGCCGTGGATCTGGCCGTGGACGAGATCCGGGTTCAGCACGCGGCCGATATCCTCGACCACCGCGTAGCTCTGGACCTCGACGGCGCCGGTCTCCGGATCGACCTCCACCTCGCAGACATGGCAGCCGTTCGGAAAGGTGACCCGCGGCGGCTGGAACGCGGCGGCCGCGACCAGGCCGCGCTCCGCGTCCGGTCGGTCGCCCTGCCCGGCTGCCGCCAAGGCGGCGAGCTCGGCCAGCGCCACGCCGCGATCCGTGCCGACGACCCGGAAGGCCCCGGCGGCGAACTCGAGATCGGCCACCGCCGCCTCCAGATGCTCGGCCGCCAGGTCGCGTGCGATGCGCAGGGTCTCCTCCACTGCCAGCGACATCGCCGTGCCGCTGACGCAGAGGCCCGCCGAGCCGCCGCTGCCGCGGCCGGTCTCGATCTCGTCGGTATCGCCCTGATGATAGACGCAGCGGTCGGCGGGGATGCCGAGCCGCGCGGCGACGATGCGCGGCCATGCCGTCTCGAGACCCTGCCCGACCGACATCGCGCCGGTGAAGAGGTGCACGCGGCCATCGGGATTCACGACGAGGCGCGCCGAGTCCGGCAGCACCTTGCTGTACGGGCCCCCGGCGACCTCGATGGGATTGCAGACCCCGAGCCCCCGCAGCCGGCCGCGTCGCGCGCTCGCGGCCTTGCGGGCCGGGTACCCCGCGAGATCGGCGAGCCGATGCGCCTCGTCCATGTTGGCGGCGAAGTCGCCGCAGTCGTACTCGAACAGCAGCCCCGTCCGGTACGGCATCGCCGCGGCCGGAATCAGGTTGCGGCGGCGCAGCTCGATCGGATCGAGGCCGAGCTCGGTCGCCGCGAGATCGATGGTCCGCTCGATCACGTATGTGGCGTCGGGTCGCCCGGCCCCGCGATAGGGCGCCGTCGGCAGCGTGTTGGTGAGCACGCCGTGGACTTCTGCGGCGATCAGCGGCGTGCGATACACGCCGGCGATGCCGCCGATGTTCGTGATCGCGCCGAGCGACCGCCCGGAGGCATACGCCCCGACATTGACGGCATAGCCGACCTGAAGCGCGACGAACTTCCCGTCGCCGTCCAGCGCGAGCACGGCCTCGAAGGCGACGTCGCGCGCCTGGTCGTCGGAGATGAAGCCCTCGCCGCGCTCGGAGAGCCAACGCACCGGGACGCCGAGCCGGCGCGCCGCCCAGCACACCAGGCCGTCCTCGCGCGCCACGTCGGCCTTCATTCCGAAGGCTCCGCCGACGTCGCCGGCAACGACGCGCAACCGCGACGGCTCGAGCCCGAGAAGCCGCGCGAGCCCGTTGCGCAACGCGAACGGCGTCTGCGTCGCCGCATGGACCTCGAGCCGTCCGTCCGCCAGCGGCCGCGCGACGATCACGCGCGGCTCCATCGGGCAGGCCGCCACCCGCGAGACGCGATCGACGAGACGCGTCACATGCGCCGCGCCGGAGATGGCCGCGGCCACGCCGTCGCGATCGCCGTGGCGCCAGATGAACGCGACGTTGTCGGGCGCGTCCGGCCACAGGGCCGGCGCGCCGGCGGCTCGCGCCGCGTCGCAGCGGATCACCGCAGGCAGGGACTCGAACGCGACGTCGATGCGCTCGACCGCGTCGACCGCCTGGGCGTGCGAACGCGCCACCACCATCGCGACCGGCTCGCCGACGTGCCGCACGATGTCGCGTGCCAGCAGCGGGCGCGGCGTGCGCGGCGCCGGCGCGCCGTCCGGACGCTTGTAGGGGACGACCGAGGGCAGGTCGCCGACCCCGTCGGCGGCGAGGTCGCGCGACGTGAGCACGGCAAGAACGCCGGGCATCTCGGCGGCGGTCGTGGTGGCGATCGACGCGATGCGCGCATGAGGGTGCGGGCTGCGCAGGAAGGCGACATGGCACAGCCCGTCCGGCCGCCGGTCCGCGGTGAAACGGCCCTCGCCGCGCAGCAGTCGGTCGTCCTCGCGCCGGCCCGTCGTATCCATCGTCACTTCTCCGATTCCGCGCTCTGCGCAAGGATCCACGCCTCGAAGCGCCTGACCTTGTCGAGCTCGCGCGAGCGCGGCGGATAGATCAGGAAATAGGCGCCGGGGGTGGGCACCTTCAGGTCGAAGGGCGCGATCAGCCGCCCGGCGGCGAGATCGTCGGCCACCAGCGCGGTCTGCGCCATGGCGATCCCGAGCCGGTCGATCGCGGCCTGATACGCGAGGCTCGAATTCTCGAACTTCAGGCCGCTGTTGCCGTCGACCCCGCTCACCCGCGCCGCCGCGATCCAGCTGGGCCAGTCGCGCGGCCGGTGCAGCGAGCACAGCAGCGTATGGCGCGCGAGATCCGCGGGTCGGCGGAGGCTGCGGCCCTGACGCAACAGCGCCGGACTGCACACCGGCGTCAGCCGCTCGCCGAACAGGCGCTGCGCGATGACGCCCGGCGGCGGCTCGTCGCCGGAATGGATGGCGACGTCGATGTCCTCGCGGTCGAAATCCACCGGGCTGTGCGAGGTGGTGATCTGCACGTCGAGGCGGCGGTCGGCGGCGTGGAGGCCTGCCAGGCGGGGCACGATCCAGCGGATGGCGAAGGTCGGCGGCAGCTTGATGCGCAGCGTCGGGGTGTCGGAGACGCCGAAGACCAGGTCGGTCGCGTCCTGGATCCGCTCGAAGGCGTCGCGCAGCGCCCGGAAATAGGTCTCGCCCTTGGGCGTCAGCTCGATGCTGCGGTGATGGCGCAGGAACAGTTTGGCGCCGAGCTGGCGCTCCAGCACCGCGACGTGCCGGCTGACCGCGCCCTGGGTCACCCGGAACTCGCGCGCCGCCTTGGTGAAGCTCAGGT
The DNA here is from genome assembly GCA_016793165.1 of Alphaproteobacteria bacterium. GTDB lineage: Bacteria > Pseudomonadota > Alphaproteobacteria > CACIAM-22H2 > CACIAM-22H2 > CAIOSQ01. Next base: position 42,997 of record JAEULA010000013.1, read on the forward strand.
GCCGCGCCGTCGCCTCGAACGCGCGCAGGGCGTTCAGGGGCGGCAGCCGATGGATCGCCTTGCGCATGTCCGGATCAGGCGCGGCGATGCAGCCGGCGATCGACCGCGAGCAGGAGGCTGCTGACGACGGCGGCGAAGACGACCAGCACGAAGGTGATGGACATGATCACGTCGACGTTGTGCAGCCCGATCGCGTTCATCAGCATGTATCCGAGCCCGCGCTGCGAGGCGAACATCTCGCCGAGCAACGTCCCGATCAGGGTCAGCGACAGGCCGATGCGGATGCCCGAGAAGATCTCGGGCAGCGCCGCCGGGATCAGGATCCGCCAGACGAGCTCGCGCGTGTCGAAGTTCAGCACGCGACCGGTCTTGATCAGGATCGGCCGGACGTTGCGCACCGCGTTGATCGTGAAAAGCGCGATCGGAATGAACCCGTGGAGCGCCCCGAAGGCGATCTTGGCCGAGATGCCGAGGCCGAAGGTGAGCAGCAGGATCGGGTAGAGCGTGACCTTGGGCACGGAATAGAGCGCGACGAGCATCGGCTCGAACACCTGGCCGGCGAGGCGCCCGAACCCCAGGGCGAGGCCGACCGCCATCCCGAGCACCACCGCGATGACGATGGCCGCCGCGAAGGCGCGCGCGGATTCCACGACATGGGGCCAGAAGCTCGGCCGCGCGAACAGGGCCGCGGTGTGGCGGATCGTGTCCAAGGGCGAGCGCAGCGCCACCTCGCCGACGATCCAGTAGAGGGCCTGCCAGAGGACGAAGAGCCCGACGACCATCAGGACCGGCCCCCGCCACGACGCCTGGCCGCTCATCGCAGCCCCCGCCGGCGCAGCAGGCGCCTCTCCCAGAGCCCGACCAGCAGGTTGATCGTCACCGACACGATAAGGATCAGCACGATCAGCGGATACATCGTCGCGTTGTCGAAGTTCGTGTATGCGAAGGAGATCTCGAATCCCATGCCGTCCGTCGACATCACGAACTCGGAGCCGATGATCCCGATCAGCGAGTAGGCGACCGCGAACTTCACCCCGGTGAGGACGTAGGGCGCGGCGAAGGGCAGCGTCACCTTGAGCGCCGTCTCCATCGGCGTCATCCGCGCGATGCGCGCCGTCTTCAGCAGCACGCGCGGCACGCGATCGAGGCCGTTGAGGGTGTTCACGATCACCGCGATCACGCCCAGCATGAACGCGATCGCGATCTTCGGCGCGTTGCCGAGGCCGAAGAGGATGATCAGCAGGGGATAGAAAGCGAGCACCGGGATCGCGTAGTAGGTCGCGAAGAGCGGGTCGAGCGCCTCGCGCAGCAGGCGGCGGCGCTGGATCCCCACCGCGAAAGCGACGCCGACGCCGACCGCGAGGACGAAGCCGATCGCCGCGTTCGACAGCGTCTTGGCGATCGCGGCATTGAGCTTGCCCGCCGCCAGCAGCAGCCACAGGTCGCGCAGGATCAGCGTTGGCGGCTGCATCGTGAACGGATCGATGATCCGGACCCGGCACAGCGCCTCGACCGCCGCAAAGAGCCCGGCCAGGACGAGCAGCCGCAGCAGTGTCGCGTGGCGCATCACGACGGCGCGTCCACCTTGCCGATCGCCTTCAGCGATTCCGATCGCAGCGACTTCCACAGCCGCGCCGTGATCTCGCCGAAGCGCGTCGTCTCGACCACGCGGCTGTCCCGCTCGCGCGCCCAGCCCGTCTCGATCACGTCCATCAGCCGGCCCGGCCGCGCCGACATGACGCCGATCCGGTCCGCGAGCATCGCGGCCTCGTCCAGCGCGTGGGTGATGAGGAAGATCGTCGCGCCCGTCTGGCGCCAGAGCTTCAGCACCTCCTCGCCCATCAGCAGGCGGGTCTGCTGGTCGAGGGCGCCGAAGGGCTCGTCGAGGAGGATCAGCCGCGGCGCCATCACGAGGGTGCGCGCGATGCAGACCCGCTGGCGCATGCCGCCGGAGAGCTGCGCGGGATAGCTGTGGGCGAACTCCCCCAGCCCCATCATCTCGATGGCCCGGGCGACGCGCTCGCGGCGCTCGGCCTCCTGCAGCGGCAGCTTGCGCAGGCCGAGCAGGATATTGTCGGTTACGCTCAGCCAGGGGAACGACGCGTCCTCCTGGAACACGACTCCGACGCCCTCCGGCACCCGGCTGCCGATCGGCTTGCCCTCGAACAGCACCGCGCCGTCGCTGGGCTCGGCGAGGCCGGCGATCACCTCGAGCAGGGTCGACTTGCCGCATCCCGAGGGGCCGACGACCGCGAAGAACTCCCCGACCCGCAGGTCGAGGTCGACGGGACCGAGGGCGTGAACCACGCCCCCGGTCCCGGGCCGATCGAACCGCTTGGTGACGCCCGTCAGGCTGACATGCGCACTCGCCACGATCGCGGGCCCGACCTATTCGATGATCGCCCGGATGTCCTCGGGCAGGAACTGCGTGTCGATGATCGCCTTGTAGTCGACGTCGCCCTTGATGGCGCCCACCATGCGCTGCACCTCGATCATGCGCTTCAGCCCCGCGAGATGGATCTGCCCCGACCCCCAGTACGGGATGCCGTTGGTCTTCGACTGGGTGAGGAAGCGCACGGCGGACTTCGCGACCTCCGGATCGATGTTGTAGTGCTTCGCGACCATCACCGACGCCTCGTCCGGATTCTGGTGCATGAACTCGACCGCCTTGCGCCGAGCGCGGATGACCGCGCGGATGAAGTTGCCCTTCTCCGCCGCCATGTTCGCGGTGGTGACGCCGACGACGTTGTCGAGCGGCGGCAGGATCTCGCTCGCGACCGCCACCGCGCGGTACTTGTCCTTGAACTTCGACCACAGCGGCTCCGCCAGGGGCGCCACCGTGATCAGCCCGGTGTCGAGGGCGGCGACGCCCTCGCCGAACCCGCCGGTGCGCACGAGTTCGGCATCCGTCGGCTGCAGGCCCGCCTGTGTGAGCAGCAGCATCGCCAGGCCCTGGCTGGTCGAGCGCGGGTTGGTGTAGCCGATCTTCGCGCCCTTCAGGTCCTTGATGGACTTGATCGGCGAGTCCGGTTTCACCGCCCAGACGAACTCCGCGACCGTCAAGACGTTGTCGCTGATGATCTTGAGATCGGCGCCCTGCTGGATGGCCGCCACCACGACGCCGGGGTTGACCTCGCCGTAGGGCACGCCGCCGGCCAGCATGTTGCGCAGCGACGTGCCGCCGCCCGCGGAGGTGATGATGCCGCTGACGTCGATGCCCTCGGCCTTGAAGAACCCCTTCTCGACCGCGACGGCGTAGGGCATGCCGTTCGCCGACACGCCGAAATTGCCGACCGCGATCTGCTCGGCGCGCGCGGTCCCCGCCGCGCCCAGCAGCATTGCGGCGAAGGCCGCGGCGATCGTTGTGCGTCCAAGGCTCCGTCGATGCATGGCGTATCTCCCTTGTCTGGGCCGGCTCGACCGTCCGGCGTTGAACGACGTCACGTGGCCGATGGAATCTGTCGCAGCAGCGTCGACGACATCGTGCGCGAGTATTCCGGCGCGACGCCGACGTCGACGACGCACACGGCGCCGGCGCGAACCTTGCGCACGGCCTCGTCGATGACGCGCTCGAGCTCGGCGACGCTGCGGACCGAGCCGTAACCCTCCGCGCCCTGGGCACGCGCCATCATCGCGAGGTCGTTGGCCGGATCGCTCATCCGCAGGCCGATCGAGCGGTTCTCGATCGGCCGGCCGCGGATGCGCGCGACGCGCTCCTGATGGAGCTCGTCGTTGAAGAAGGATTCGTTGTTCGCCACCAGGACCAGCAGCGGGATGCGGTAGTGGACCGCCGTCCACAGCGCCGTCGCGCCCATCAGGAAGTCGCCGTCGCCGAGCACCGCGACCGGCAGCCGGTCGCTCTTCATGTCGCGCAGGGCCAACGCGGCTCCCGCCGCCATGCCGGGCCCGGAGCCGATGCCGCCGCCGCCGTCGAACCCGACATAGTCGAGCGGATCGGCGAAGCGGCAGCAGTCGCCCGGCCAGCCCAGCGGCAGCCGGATATACGCGGGATTGTGCGGCGCCAGGCGCTCGGTCGTGATGCGCGCCATCGCCTGGACCGACAGTCGCCCCTCGATCACATCGGCCCCGGGCGGCGGTGCCGGGGGCCGTGCCGCGGGCGGCGCCTTGGCCGCGATCGTCGCCGTCTTCAACGCGTCGAGCAGGCACTCGACGACGCGATCCGGCGAGGCCGGGATGAAGACGTCGGCGGGCGGCATCGCCTGGTAGTCCATGCTCCAGCCGTTGTGCAGGGTCTGGTCGAGCGAGCAATGGATGATCTTCGCCTTGGGCAGCGATCCGCCGCAGGCCTGGCGCAGCGTCCCGGCGATGTCGACCCAATCGAGCGCCAGGATGACGTCCGCGTCGCGCACGAGATGCCCCGCCTCGGGCGAGACGTAGAGCCCGGGCGGATAGGGATGCAGACGATGAAGCGTCGGGAACGTCGCGCCCGTCTTGAGATCGGTGAGCACCGCCGCGCCCAGCCTCTCGGCAAGCGCCACCCGGCGATCCCACTGCGCGCGCTCGCGCGAGACGCGCCCCATCAGGATCAGCGGGCGGTTCGCGCCCGCCAGCATCGCCGCCGCTTCCGCGAGCTGCTGCCGCGCCGGCTCGGCCGGGACCGATGCGCGATAGCGATCGAGCGGCGGCAGCTCGATCGCGGGGTCGACCGGCTGCTCCTGGGTCGTGGCGTCGAGGCAGACATAGGTCGGCCCCTTGGGCTCCGAGATCGCGATCTGGTGCGCGCGCAGGATCGCCTCGAGCGCCGCGGGCACCGAAGCGGGCTGGTTGTCCCACTTCGTGTAGCCGCGGATCAGCGCCCCGAGGTCGCTCGCGGTATGGATCCAGTCGACCCAGGGACGGCGATGAACGGCATCGACCGGGCCGACCGCGCCGAGCATGAGCATCGGCACGCGGTCGCACCACGCGTTGAAGATCGCCATCGTCGCGTGCATCAGCCCGACATTGCTGTGCAGGGCCACGGCCATCGGCTTGCCGGTCACCCGCGTCCAGCCATGGGCCAGCGCCACCGCGCTCTCCTCGTGGATGCACAGCAGCATGCGGGGATCGACGTTGCCGAGATAGTTCACCAGGCTGTCGTGCAGGCCGCGGAAGCTGGCCCCGGGCGTGAGCGCGATGTACGGCATGCCGAGCGCGCGCAGCATCGCGGCCATCGGATCGCTGCCGAACACCCGGGCATTCGGCGCAGCCGCCGTCGACGTCTCGGTGCCGTTCATGAAGAAACTCCCCCTTCGGGCGCGCCGTGACGCGCCTCGATGTCGCGCCAGCGCTTCAGCTGGACCGCCGAATCCATGACGGCGCGAATCTCCGATGCATTTGCGAGCGGCGCCAGCGTCCGCGCCCCGGTCGCGTGGGCGCGCAGGTCGGCGAGCGCGCCGTGCATCGCCGCGACGACGCGGAACATCAGCGTCACCGGATACGAGATCTGCTTGAATCCCATGCGGCCGAGCTCGGCCGGCGCGAGCCAGGGCGTGCCCGAGCCCTCGAACATCGCCGCGAACAGCACGGCGCCGTTGAGCTCGCGGCCGACGCGCGCGTAGTCCTCGGGCGTGCGCAGCCCGGCGATGAAGACCGCGTCGACGCCCAGCTTCAGGAACCGGTCGGCGCGGCGCAGCGCGGCGTCGAGGCCGAGCGCGCCATAGGCATCCGTGCGGCCGATGACGAACGTCTCCGGGTTGCGCCGCACGGCGAGCGCCGTGCGCAGCTTCTGCTCGATCACCGCCTCGTCGACGACGCCCGCCGCCTTGTCGGCGCGCTGCTGCTTGCGCTCGCGCTGCTGGTCCTCGAAGAGCATGCCGCCGACGCCGATCGTCTCGTACTCCCACACCGTGCGGGCGACCGACTTGACGTCGCCGTAGCCGTCGTCGGCATCGGCGATGAACGGCAGGTCGCTGGCGGCGGCGATGTCGCGCAGGCCCTCGGCCATGTCCTTGAGGCCGATCAGCGCGATGTCGGGGAAGCCGTAGCGTGCGGCCAGCAGCGCCGATCCGCCGACGGTGAAGGCGCGAAACCCCGCCGCCGCGATCAGCCGCACGCTGAGCGCGTCGTGCGCCAGCGGCGTGACCAGCGGCGTCTCGGCCGCGAAGGCCTGGCGGAGCGTGGGACGGGTCATGCGGGATCTCCGGACGGTCGCGCGATGGCACGGTGAAGCCAGGGCCGCCGCGCGCGCTCCCCGGCCGCATGGGCCTCGATCGCCGCGGCATGGCGAAGCGTGACGGCGATGTCGTCGTCGCCGCGCATCAGCGCCTCGCGACGGAAGGCGGGAATGGCGAAGGCGATCCGCAACGCATTGCCGCGCACCAGGGTCTGCCGCGCGAGATCCACGTCGACCCAGGCCTCCTCCGGATCCGCCAGCAGCGCCGCCGCCACGGCCGACAGGTCCCCGGCGCCGATCGTGGCCGCCAGCAGGCCGTTGCGCAGCGCGTTCTCGTAGAAGATGTCGGCGAAGCTCGGCGCCGCGACGCAGCGGATGCCGAAGCGCTGCAGCGCCCACACGGCCGCCTCGCGCGAGCTGCCGCAGCCGAAGTTCTCGCCCGCGAACAGTATCTCCGCGCGCCGGAACGGCGGGCGGTTGAGCACGAAGTCCGGCCGCTCGGCGCCCGCTTCGTCGAAGCGCCAGCGTCCGAACAGGCCGCGGCCGAGATCGGCGTCCGGCGAGCGCAGGAAGGCCGAGGGGATGATCGCGTCGGTGTTGATGTTCGCCGTCGGCAATGGCGCCGCGATGCCGCGGAAGGGCGTGAACGGCGCGGTCACGGCGCGAGCCTGCGCGGATCGACGATCGCGCCAGCCACCGCGGCGGCGGCCGCGGTCGCCGGGCTCGCGAGATGGGTCCGGCTGCCCGGCCCCTGCCGGCCCTCGAAGTTGCGGTTCGACGTCGCCACGCAGCGCGCGCCCGGCGGGACGACGTCCTGATTGATGCTCACGCACATCGAGCAGCCCGGGCTGCGCCACTCGAAGCCGGCGTCGCGGAACACGCGATCGAGACCGATCGCCTCGGCCTCCCGCTTGACGGCGGCCGATCCGGGAACGACCAGCGCGCGCACGCGCGGCGCCACCTTGCGGCCCCGGACCACGGCGGCCGCGGCCTCGAGATCCGACAGGCGGCCGTTGGTGCAGGAGCCGATGAACACCACGTCGATTGCGAGTCCGGCCAGCGCGGCACCCGGCGCGACATCCATGTAGCGCAGGGCGGCCTCGGCGCGCCGGCGCCGATCGGCATCGGCGAACGCCGCCGGATCGGGGACCCGGCCGTCGACCCCGATCACGTCCTCCTGGGCCGTGCCCCAGGTGATCTGCGGCGCCAGGCCGTCGCAATCGATCGCGACGTCGCGATCGAAGCGCGCGTCGGCGTCGGTGGCGAGGCCGCGCCAATGCGCGATCGCGGTGTCCCAGTCCGCACCGCGCGGCACATAGGCGCGGCCGGCAAGGTAGTCGAAGGTGGCGTCGTCCGGCGCGATGACGCCGAGGCGCCCGCCGAGCTCGATCGACATGTTGCAGACCGTCAGGCGCCCCTCGATCGGCAGCGCCGAGATGACGGGGCCCGAATATTCGACGGCATGGCCGCGCGCCGCGCTGATCCCGAAGCGCCCGATCGTCGCCAGGATCAGGTCCTTGGCCGCGATGCCGGGCCCCGGGCGGCCCTCGAAGCGGATGCGCATGGTCCGCGGCCGCTGCAGCAGCAGCGTCTGCGTCGCCAGGACGTGCTCGACCTCGCTGGTGCCGACACCGATCCCGAGCGCGCCCAGCCCGCCGACGGTGGCGGTGTGGCTGTCGCCGCAGGCGAGCGTCGTCCCCGGCAGCGCCGCGCCGAGCTCGGGGCCGATGACATGCACGATGCCCTGCCGCGGGTCCTCGATCCCGAAATGGCGGATGCCGTGCGCCGCCGCGTTGGCGCGCATCAGGCGCATCAGCTCGAGCCCCTCGGGATTGCTCGCCTCGTCGCGATCCGGCTCGGTCGAGACGATGTGGTCCTGCGTCGCGAGCGTCAGCTCGGGATGCGCGACGCGGCGCGCCCGTCGCTCGAGCCCGGCGAAGGCCGGCGCGCAAGTCGTCTCCTGCAGCATGTGGCGATCGATGAAGATCAGGTCGCGTTCGCCCTCGTGGCGCATGACGACATGCGCGTCCCAGATCTTCTCGAACAGTGTGGCGCCGGGCGCCGTCATCCGCGACGCCGCCCCCGGCCATGAGCCGATGTGATGCGACGGCACTCCATGCGGCGATCCCCTCCAGCGGGCGCCGCCGTGTGCTCGGCGCTCCAGGGTCGGGATGAGAGGCGAAACCCGTCGCGCCGGCAAAGCAAATTTTGGCGCCTCGCATGACCAATCGTCATGCTGAGGACCGGTCCCGCCGCCGGCAACCGGCGCCGCGCCGATCGCGCCCGCCGACCCGGCGCCGGCCGTCTGCGCCGGCGGCGCCCCGATGCGACGAACCGCAGGATGCACAGCCGCCCGATTGACTCGATCCCGGCGGGAGATCAGCATCCTCGACCGCAAGGACGTCGCTCGGGGGAATGGCGCGTTCCGCTAATCGGGGAGAGTCACATGATGCGTTCGTCGCTCACGCGCCGGCTGCTTGTCGGCGCCGCCTTCGTCGTCTCGCTGAACTTCGTCGCCGCGCGCGTCGAGGCCCAGCAGGTCATCAAGATCGCGGCCGGCGCGCCGCTCACGGGCGCGCTCGCCAAGCCCGGCCAGGAGGTCTTCAACGCGGTGAAGCTCGCCGCCGACGAGTGGAACGCCAAGGGAGGCGTCCTCGGAATGAAGATCGAGGTGGTCGCGGCCGACGACCAGGGCAATCCGCAGGTCGGCGTCGCCGCCGCCGAGAAGGTGGTCGCCGACCCGGCGATCATGGGCGCGGTCTGGGGGATCACTTCGTCGACCTGCATCCCGGCGTCGGAGATCCTGGAGAAGGCCAACATGGCCTTCATCACGCCGGGCTGCAGCAACCCGAAGGTCACCGACCGCGGCCTGAAGAATATGCATCGCCTCTGCGCGCGCGACGACTTCCAGGGTCCCGCGGGCATCATCTTCGCGGTGCAGGAGCTCAAGGCGAAGAAGATCGCGATCTTCGACGACGGCACCACGGGCCCGCGCGGCGCGGCCGACGAGGCCGAGAAGCAGGCCAAGGCGATGGGCGTCCAGTCCCTGCGCTTCGTGTTGCGCTCGGGCGACAAGGACTTCCGCGCCGTTCTCGGCACCGTGCCCAAGGACGTCGACGTGATCTACGCCAGCCTGTGGGCGCCCGACGCCGCGCTGATGGCCAAGCAGCTCCCGGATGTCGGCCACAAGGCCAAGATGATCGGCCCCGACGGCCAGTTCGAGCCGATCGACTATGTCGAAGCCTCCGCCGGCGGCGCCGAAGGCAACTACGTCACCTTCTTCGTGCCGGACATGAAGAAGATCCCGGCGGCGGCGGCGTTCGTGAAGAACTTCGAAGCCAAGCACGGCGCGATCTCCTCCTACGGACCGATCGCCTACGAGGGCGCGAACATCCTGATCGAGGCGATCAAGACCGCCGGCAAGGCCGACCGGGCCGCGATCCGCGATGCGGTGCGGGCGAGCAAGCACAACGGCATCCTCGGCATGCAGATCGCCTTCGACGCCAAGGGCGACGTGGCGACGCCTTCGCTCTCGGTCTACCAGGTCAAGGGCAAGGGCTTCGAGCTCGTGAAGACGGTGACGAAGTAATCCACCTCGCCTCGTCACCATGGCGCTCCTGGACGTCCAGGGCCTGCGGAAGAGCTTCGGGGGCCTGCAGGCCGTCCAGGAGGTCGACTTCCAGATCGCCGAGGGGGAGATCGTCGGCGTGATCGGCCCCAACGGGTCGGGCAAGACGACGATCTTCAACGTGCTCACCGGCATCTACGCGCCGAGCGGCGGCCGTGCCGTCCTGGACGGCCGCCACTCGATCCTGGGCCTCAAGCCGCATCAGGTGACCGCGCTCGGCATCGCGCGTACCTTCCAGAACCAGCGGCTCTTCAACCAGATGACGGTGCTGGAGAACGTCTGCGTCGGGCAGCACTGCCGCACCTCGTCGGGCATCGCCGGGATCCTGTTCGCCCTTCCCGGCGCGAGCCGCGAGAGGCGGCGGGTGCTCGACGAGGCCCGCGAACTGCTCGGCGTGTTCGGCGACCGGCTGCTGCCGCGCCAGGACGAGCTGGCGATCGGGCTGTCCTATGCCAATCGCCGGCGCCTCGAGATCGCGCGCGCGCTGGCGACCCGGCCGCGGCTGCTGCTGCTCGACGAGCCGGCGGCAGGCATGAACCAGACGGAATCGCGCGAGCTCATCGCCGACATCCGCCGCATCCGCGACCGCGGCGTGACGGTGGTCCTGATCGAGCACGACATGACCGTGATCGGGCGGATCACCGATCGCGTCGTCGCGCTGGACCACGGCACCAAGATCGCCGAAGGCGACTTCGCCACCGTGCGGCGCCACCCCAAGGTCGTCGAGGCCTATCTCGGCAAGCGGGCCGCCGCCCATGCCTGACGCCGCGATGCTGCAGGTCGACAACGTCGTCGCGCATTACGGGCCGATGATGGCGCTGAAGGGCGTGTCGCTCGAGGTGCGCAAGGGCGAGATCGTCTGCCTGCTGGGCGGCAACGCGTCGGGCAAGTCGACGACGATGAAGACGATCCTGGGCCTGGTCCGCCCCACCGAGGGCAGCGTCAGCTTCGAGGGCGAGCGCCTCGACAAGGTGCCGACCGGCGAGATCGTGAAGCGCGGCGTCGCGCTCGTTCCCGAGGGCCGCCGGATCTTCGGCCGGATGACGGTGCTCGAGAACCTCGTGCTGGGATCCTACGTGCGCCGCGGCGACGCGAAGGCGGACATCGAGCAGGACATGGAGCGCGTGTTCGGCCTGTTCCCGCGGCTGCGCGAGCGCACCGCGCAGTTCGGCGGCACGATGTCGGGCGGCGAGCAGCAGATGCTGGCGATCGGCCGCGCGCTGATGGCGCGGCCGCGCCTGCTGCTGATGGACGAGCCGTCGATGGGCCTGTCGCCGGCCTTCGTCGACCAGGTCTTCGACATCATCAAGGAGATCAACGCCCAGGGCACGACGATCCTCGTCGTCGAGCAGAACGCCGCGGTCGCGCTGTCGATCGCGAGCCGCGGCTACGTCCTCCAGAACGGCCGCATCGCGGCCACGGACAGCGCGCAGGCGCTGCTCGAGGCGGACGACGTCCGCCGCGCCTATCTCGGCGAGGAATAGGAACCCCCGATGTCATTCGTCGACACGCTCTCGATCCTGCCGCAGCAGCTCGTCTTCGGGCTGGCGCTGGGGACGGTCTACGGCCTGATCGCGCTCGGCTACACGATGGTCTACGGCGTCCTGCTGATGATCAACTTCGCGCACGGCGAGGTGTTCATGATCGGCGCCTATATCGGCTGGGGGGTGCTCGCGGTCCTGCTCGACAACGCCGTCGGCGGCCTGCACCCGGTCTGGGTCCTGCCGGTGCTGCTGCTGCCCGCGATGGTGCTCTGCGGCGCGCTCGGCATGGGCATCGAGCGCTTCGCCTATCGCCCGCTCTACATGCGCGGCGGCACGCGGCTTGCGCCGCTGATCAGCGCGTTCGGCGCGTCGATCTTCCTGCAGAACGCGGTGATGCTGACCCAGGGCGCGCGCATGAAGGTCTACATGACCAACACGATCTTTCCGCGGACGTGGCGCTTCGACATCCTCGGCGTCAACGTCTCGGTGCTCGTGCTGGTGATCGCGTCGCTTTCGCTGCTGCTGACCTGGGCGCTGGTGCAGCTCGTCCAGCGCTCGACCCTCGGGCGGTCGATCCGCGCCGTCTCCGAGGATCGCGAGATGGCTGCCGTCATGGGCATCAATGTCGGCCAGGTCGTCGGCCTCACGTTCTTCCTCGGCTCGGCGCTGGGCGGCGCCGCGGGCGTGCTGATCGGCCTCTACTACACCCAGATCGACTTCGTGATGGGCTACTCGGCCGGTCTCAAGGCCTTCACCGCGGCGGTCCTCGGCGGCATCGGCAACATCAAGGGCGCGATGCTCGGTGGCCTGCTGCTGGGCCTGATCGAGAGCGTCGCCGTCACCTTCATCAATCCCGCCTTCAAGGACGTCGTCGCCTTCGGCGTGCTGATCCTGGTGCTGATGTTCCGCCCCGAGGGGATCTTCGGCGAGACCCTCGCGGACTGGAAGAAGGTGTGATGGAAGCCCTCGTCCGCCGCCACTGGATCTGGGGCCTGCTCGTCGTCGGGCTCGTCTCGCCGCTGCTGGCGCCCAACGACTACGTCGTCGGCGTGCTGGCGCGCATTTGCCTCTATGCCATGCTCGCGCTGGGCCTCAACATCGTCGTCGGCTTCGCCGGCCTGCTCGACATCGGCTACGTCGCCTTCTTCGGCATCGGCAGCTACGTCTACGCCTTCGTCGCCTCGCCGCATTTCGGCATCCACCTGCCCTTCCTGCCGGCGATGGTGATCGTGACCATCGCGGCCGCGATCTCGGGAATCCTGATCGGCGCCCCGACCCTGCGTCTGCGCGGCGATTATCTGGCCATCGTGACGCTCGGCTTCGGCGAGATCACCTACATCTGCCTCGTGAATCTCGACCGCCCGGTCAACATCACCGGCGGCCCGAGCGGCCTGATCCGCATCGATCCGCCGAGCTTCTTCGGACACGCCTTCGGCACCAATCTCGAATACTACTATCTCTTCCTGCTCACGCTCGGCGGCCTGGTCTACGCCTCGCTGCGGCTGCGCGATTCGCGCATCGGCTGGGCCTGGCGAGCGATCCGCGAGGACGAGCTTGCCGCCGGCGCGATGGGGATCAACACCACGGTCTCGAAGCTGCAGGCCTTCGCGCTCGGCGCCACATTCGCGGGCTTCGCCGGCGGCCTGCTCGCCTCGTGGCAGCGCTCGGTCTTCCCCGACAATTTCCTGTTCCAGGAATCGATCAACGTGCTGGCGATGGTGATACTCGGCGGCATGGGCAGCGTGCTGGGCGTGATCCTCGGCGCCACGATCATCGTCGCGCTGCCCGAGATCTTCCGCGATCTCGCGCTCTACCGGCTCCTCGCCTTCGGCGCGCTGATGATGGTCGTGATGGTGATCCGGCCGGAGGGGCTGTGGCCCGAGCACGCCCGCGGCAAGCTCGGAAAGCCGACGGCCGGAGACGACGGGCCGCCGCCGAAGCCGTCGGCGGGCGGCGCCTCAGGCTAGGCCCGCGCCGGCGAGCCAGCGATCGAGCGCCTCGGGCGTCGCGTCGACGGTCGGCACCGGCGATCCCGGCGGCAGATGTTCGGCCCAGCGGATCCCGCTCGCGGTGAGCAGGCACACGACGCTGTCGTCGCGTCGAACCGCGCCGCTCGCCAGCAGGCGCGGCAGGCAGGCGAGCGGCAGCGCGCAGGAGGCCTCGACGAACAGGCCCGCGCGCGCCAGCTCGGCCTGGGCGGCGAGGATCTCGGCATCGCTCGCCGAGGCCGCACAGCCGCCAGATTCGCGGATCGCGCGCAGCGCCATCGGGTCGGCGACCCGCTCGCGGGTCGAGAAGGCGACGCTGTCCGACGGCGGCAGTTCGACCGGCATGTCGCGGCCCTCGCGCAGGCTCACCTCGAGCGAATTCGCGCTCGCGGGCTGGCACGCGATCATCCGCGACGCGCCGCCGCGCGCGCCGCGCAGGCCCAGCCAGGTGCCGAACAGTCCGTTGCCGCGGGCGCAGGGAAACAGCACCGCATCCGGCGCGCGCCCGAGCGCGGACACCAGCTCCTCGCCGATCGCGCGGTAGCCTTCGACGCCGAAGGGATTGCTGACACGCCGCGGCATGCGCAGCCCGATCGGGAACCAGCCCCGCGCCAGCACCGCATGCTCGAAGAGGAGCTGGCGACGCTCGGGATCGGTCATGAGGACATGGGCGCCATGGGCCTGCGCCTGCAGCAGGGCGGCATTCGGCAATCCCGCCGCGGCGAGGAAGAGGCACGGCAGCCCCGCGGCTGCCGCGTAGGCGGCCGCCGAGACGCCGAGGTTGCCGGTCGACGAGACAACGACCCGATCGACGCCGAAGGGCCGCACGGCATTCAAGGTCGCCGCGACATAGCGGTCCTTGTAGGAGGCGGTCGGATTCGCGCCCTCGATCTTGAAGCGGAGTCCCGCGAGCCCGAGGCGCGCCGCGATGCGCGGAACCTCGACGAGCGGCGTGTCGCCCTCGCCGAGCGTCAGCGCGGCGGCGTCGCCCCGGCCCGGCAACCGGCCTTCGACCTGCAGCACCGTCGGAACGCCGCGCGCCGCGCAATCCGGGCAGCCCATTGTCGCCGCGAACGCCGCGTGCCGCTTGCCGCATCCCTCGCAGACGAGAGTCCAGGTCGTCGCCCGTTTCGCCATCGTCCGATCCCCCGCTCCGCGCCGGCCTGCGCCCACCCTAGGGACGGAGCATCGCACGGGTCCAGAGACGCGGCTCTGCGAACCGCTTGAGCACGCCGCGCAGGCGCCTCGGCGGTCCCGACGGCGCGGCGACCGACGATGCGGCTCCGTCCGTGCCCCGGTCAGGAAGCGTGGTGGAGATCCCGGATGAGCTCGCCCGCGATCGTCTCGCGATTGCGGCTCGCGACCCACTCGGCGCGCTCGGCCGTGCGCCATCGCTCGCGGGGCGCCTCGATGAGCCGTCGCAGCGAGCCGGCGAGAGCCGCGGCGTCGCCGACCGCAACGGCCGCGGGCCCCGCGCCCGTGGCGTTCACGACGCGGGCGCCCTCGCTCGAGGTGCCGAAGGCCAGGATCGGCGCGCCGGCTCGCATGTAGTCGTAGGTCTTCTGCGGAATCAGCCCGTCATAGGCCGTGTTCAACAGAAGGAGGCAGGCATCGCTCGACATCATCAGGCCGACGGCCTCCGATTGCGGAACGCCGGGATGCACCGCAACGGAAATGCCGTGCTCGCGTGCCCAAGCGGCACAGGACTGGCCGTACTCCGTCAGCGGCCCGGTCATTCGGATCGCCACCCGGGTCCGCAGCTCGGGCGCGCGCTCGAAGGCCGGCGCCAAAGTCTCGAAGAACTCTCGTATGGGCGTGTGCGTGGCCGCGACGCCGACGAAGTCGATCGTCAGGATCCCGTCATCCGCACCGCGCGACGGCATCGCGGCCTTGGCGAACGGCCGCGGATCCCATCCGTTCTCGTAGACATGCGCGCGCGGCTCGATGAACGGGAATGCCCTGCAATAGTCCCGTCGTTTGCCCTCGGTGACGAACGCGACGAACCGGGCATGCCTCAGGCACCTGTCCTCCCAAGCCCGATCGTCCGGGCCGACCGTCACGAACGAGGGAGTCATGACGGTCCACTCGTCGATGTAGAACAACGCCAGCGGCGCGCCGAGGCCACGGGAGAGCTGATACCCGGCGACGAAATTCGCGAAACGCGGGCCGAACGCGAGGATCATCGAAGGCGGGTCGTCGCGCAGCGACGCCATCGCATGGCGCGACATCAGCAGTGCCGTCGCGAACTCGCCGTCGATCTGCGGGAACAGCCGCGTCGCCGGATAGAGGGTCGGGTTGTAGCCGGCCCGCAACCGGCCCGGCACCCGAAGGATCCGGATGCCGGGCGGGAGATCCTCCAGCATCTCGTTGCCCTGCGCCGTCGGTTCGTCGGGGACCGGCGCGCAGACGACCGAGAGCGCCTGCCCCATTCCTCCTGCCGCACAGGCAAGCGCCTTCGGGAAGTGAGCGCTCGTCGCATGCATCGGCGGAAAGGCCCATGACACGACGAGCAGATGGTTTCGTCGCTTCGCCGACACGGGGCGAAGCGACTGCAGGCGGACCTCGGCCCAGAGCTTGTAGCCCAGGATCGTGTGGATGATGGATCGCAAGTGGATGGCCCCGGAAATCCGCCCCGCGCTATCCCTTCCGACCCGACGCCACGCCGCCGCGGCCGATGCCGGCCGACAACATCGAGGGGCGAACGAACATGCAGTCGAACTCGCGTGCCCGAAGGTCCGGCATGCGCGCAATCGTCAGGATCTCGGCAAGGTCCAGGCCGTGGCTCTTGAACACGGCGATCGCCTCGGGAAGGTCCAGTGTGTCCTGGTAGATGGGTACCGTTCCGACCTCGGCTTGGGCTGCGGGGCATGTCGCGAAGACCTGCGCGCCCCCTGCGATCACCTCGCGCTCGAAGCCCTGCACGTCCATCTTGACGAAGCATCGACACAGGTCGGGGAGAGCCGGAGCGACATCATCCAGCCGCTTCACGTCGACCGTCACCCGGCCGGCCTCCTTCGTTCGCAGATGCGAGTAGATGAGATCGGTCGGCGCCTTCAGCGAGTTCAAAACGTCGTCCGAAAAGCGATTGAGCTCGAGCTGGGACTCGGTCGCGCCCAGGGCAAAGGGATGGATCGTCCAGTTCGGGTCCGACTTGGCGCGATCCGAGAGCATCTCCGCGAGTTCCGGCGCGGGCTCGAAGGAATGGATGGCACCGTCGAACTCGACATAGTGGCGGAGGAAATCGCGATATCCGCCTCGGTTGGCGCCGATATCCAGCACCGTCTCGATGCCATAGGCGACGAAGATCCGCCGCGTGGCCTCGCCGGCCGCCCGGGCGTCCAGTCGCCAGCGCGGCAGGATCTCATAACCGAGCGTCCGCGCGGCCCGACGGACCACGGCATTGATCATCGACGACTCCGACGGCTGGGCCCCGGCACGCGAATAGCGGCGTATTTGGAGCATTGCCCTGCGGACTCCCGATGTCCAGAGATGGAGCCGCCATGGGCTCGCGCAGCGATCACTTGCGCGTGTCGGACCGCCGGCGGCTCGCGCTCCGTTCAGGCCGGCCGATCGGCCTCCGACGCATCCCGGCCGTTCCGGGCCGCGGCGGCTCGGGTTCTCCCGCGCGCGCGCGGCGCGATCGCGCACCCAGGCCCCGCACTGCGCCGGACCGAACCTTGGCGACGGCGGTCAGCCGTGCAGGCCGGGCGCCTCGTGGCCGGTGCGGGCGACGTACTCGGTGTAGCCGCCGCCGTATTCGTGGATGCCCTCCGGCGTCAGCTCGAGCACGCGGTTCGACAGCGCCGCGAGGAAATGCCGGTCGTGCGAGACGAACAGCATCGTGCCCTCGTACTGCGAGAGCGCGGCGATGAGCATCTCCTTGGTCGCCATGTCGAGGTGGTTTGTGGGCTCGTCGAGCACCAGGAAGTTCGGCGGATCGTAGAGCATCAGTGCCATGACCAGCCGCGCCTTCTCGCCCCCGGACAGCACGCGGCAGCGCTTCTCGACGTCGTCGCCGGAGAACCCGAAGCAGCCGGCGAGCGCCCGCAGCGAGCCCTGGCCGGCGCGCGGGAACGCGTCCTCGAGGGACTCGAACACCGTGCGCTCGCCGTCGAGAAGCTCCATCGCGTGCTGGGCGAAGTAGCCCATCTTGACGCTGCCGCCGATCGCGACCGTGCCGTCGTCGGGATGCGCCGCACCGGCGATCAGCTTGAGGAGCGTCGACTTGCCGGCGCCGTTGACGCCCATCACGCACCAGCGCTCCCGCCGACGCACCCGGAAGTCGAACCCCTCGTAGATGACGCGCTCCCCGAAGCGCTTGTGCACGCCCTTGAGGGTCGCCACGTCGTCGCCGGAGCGCGGCGCAGGCGGGAAGTCGAACGACACGGTCTGGCGCCGCCGCGGAGGCTCGACGCGATCGATCTTCTCGAGCTTCTTCACCCGGCTCTGCACCTGCGCGGCGTGCGACGCGCGCGCCTTGAAGCGCTCGATGAAGCGGATCTCCTTGGCGAGCATCGCCTGCTGGCGCTCGAACTGCGCCTGCTGCTGCTTCTCGTTCAACGCGCGCTGCTGCTCGTAGAAGGCGTAGTCGCCCGAGTAGGTCGTCAGCTCGCCGCCGTCGATCTCGACCACCTTGCCGACGATGCGGTTCATGAACTCGCGGTCGTGCGAGGTCATCATCAGCGCGCCGTCGTACGCCTTCAGGAATCCCTCGAGCCAGATCAGGCTCTCGAGATCGAGATGGTTGCTCGGCTCGTCGAGCAGCATGACGTCCGGATGCATGAGCAGGATGCGGGCGAGCGCGACGCGCATCTTCCAGCCGCCCGACAGGGCGCCGACGTCGCCGTCCATCATCGCCTGGCTGAAACTCAGCCCGGCCAGCACCTCGCGCGCCCGCCCCTCGAGCGCGTAGCCGCCGAGCTTCTCGAACTGCGCCTGCACCTCGCCGAAGCGCTCGATGAGCGTCTCCAGCTCGTCCGCGCGATCGGGATCGCCCATGGCGGCCTCGAGCGCCGCGAGCTCGGCGGCGACCTCGCTCACGGCCCCGGCCCCGTCCATCACCTCGGCCACCGCGCTGCGGCCGGCCATCTCGCCCACATCCTGGCTGAAATAGCCGATGCTCACGCCGCGATCGACGATCACCTGGCCCTCGTCGGGCAGCTCCTGACCGTTGATCATCCGGAACAGCGTCGTCTTCCCGGCGCCGTTGGGGCCGACCAGGCCGACCTTCTCGCCGCGCTGGAGCGCGGCCGAGGCCTCGATGAACAGGATCTGGTGTCCGTTGCGCTTGCTGATGCCGTCGAGACGAATCATGGAGACCCGAAACCTGGAACCGAGGAATCGACCGTGCCGCGGCACCCCGTTCGGGCCGCCCCGCGCGCGCCGCGTGAGGCCGCCCGCGAACGCCCCGGTGAACGGCGACGCCACGGCGCCGCCGGCCCCGGGTGCGAGGCGACGGCTGGACACGACCACGAGAGGGAGATGCCGGTCGCGGCTGGCAGCACGAGGCCGCCGGCCAGGGGCCTATGAGTAGAGCGCGACCGCCGCCGTCGCAAGGCCGTCGGCGGGCGGCTCGATGCCGCCGGCCTGCATGCATCGCGGCCGGACCGGGCGCGACTGCGGCATGCGACCCGTACCGCCCGCGCGTCGGCGACACCTCGGGGGTGCGCCGGCAAGGGCCTTGCGCCGCTCCGGCCTGCCCGGCCCTCGAGCGTCTCCGGCCGGCAGGGATCGCCGGCCCGAGACGGCCCGGGTCACTTGGCGACGACGACCCTCGCCTCGCCGGCGACGAGCTTGGTGCCGGCCTTGTCCTCGCACCACACGTCGAGCGCATAGGCCACGCCGTCGGGCTGCGGCGTGACGGACAGGACCTTGCCCTTCACGTGCAGGTTGGTCCCGAGATGGACGGGCTTGATGTACTTGTTCATCAGCTCGCCGCGCTCGAGATAGTGGATGCCGAACGCCTTCACCAGCATCTCCGAGCACCAGTTGGTCATGATCATGCCGTCGGCATTGACCTGGTCGAAGCCTTCGCTCTTCGCGAACGCCGGATCGGTGTGGATGTTCGATCCGACCTGGCGCAGCTCGTTGGTGGCGGCGGACAGCATCGCGCTGTCGTACCACTCGATGCGCTGCGGGCTGATGGTGCGGATCGGCCCGGCGATCTCGTCGCCGACCTTGTAGACGGGCTTGGACATCAGGAGACTCCGATCGGCTTGTAGCGAAGCAGCGTATGGTCGTTGTAGGTCGTCACCAGGCGGCCGTCCTTGGTGTGGACCTCGAGGTAGTAGTGCAGATAGGTGCGGCCTCGCTTGACGTACTTGTCGACGATGTGGCCGGTCACGCGCACCGTCTCGCCGACCGCGGCCGCGCTGTGGTGCTTGGCGTGATAGACGTAGTGCACGCGCGCATCGGGGCCCTTCATGCCCGAGACGCGGCGCTCCTTGTGGCAGTTCTCCTCGAGGATCCGCATCTTGTCGACATGGATCATCGTGGGCGGACGCAGCTGGCGCCCGGCCGGGTTGTCGGCGGAGTGGAAGAACTCGCTGCCCTCCTCGCTGCCATGCGCGTATTCGCTGCAGATGAAGGGCGTGATGACGTATTCGATCGGCTTGAACACGTCCCCCTTCTCGAGATCGCTGATGTAACCGCCGAGCATGATGTCTCCTCTTGCTGGAATGGTCGTCGCGACTGCGATGTGCCGGCGCGGCGTCGCTGTCCGCGTCGGAGCTGTTGAACCCCGCGTTGCCGCTCTCTAGCCTCCCGGCATCGCGTCCCCGCGAGGGAATCCGGCACTTGAAAGCAGCACGCCTGGTCACGGCCCTTCTCGTCCTCGCGCTCGGCGTGTACCTCGCCTGGCAAGGCACGCGGCTGCGCATCGAGGGGGATTTCGGGCCGGGCCCCGGCTTCTTCCCGTTCTGGATCGGCAGCGGCATCGCGGTGCTGGCGACGGCGTGGCTGGCGCAGCTGGTGCTGCGCCCGGCGGTCGCCGCCGGCGAGCGGTTCCTGCCGCCGCGCGACGCGGCCGCCAAGCTCGCGATCGTCGTCGGCGCCCTCGTCGCCTTCATGCTCCTGCTGCGTCCGATCGGCTTCAACCTCGCGATGCTCGGGCTGCTGCTCGTGCTCTTTTTCGCCGTCGACCGTCGGCATGCCGCGGCCAAGGTCGCGATCGCCGTCGCCGCCAGCTTCGGCGTGCACTGGCTGTTCGAGCACGCGCTCAACGTGCCGCTTCCCGATGCCGCCCTGCCCGCGCTGCAGGCGCTGGGCCTGTGAGCCGACGGCGGTCATGACGCGGCGCGCGGCGCGCGCAGAGACTTGGCGACGAACCACGCGAGCACGGCCGCGGCGAGCGCCAGCAGGCCGGTGGACGTCCAGCCGCGCGCCAGGATCGCCACCTCGCCGCCGGACATCGACAGCGCCTGGCGCAGCGCGTTCTCGGTCAGCGGCCCGAGGATCAGCGTGAAGGCCATCGGCGCGACGGGCAGCCCGATCTTGTTGAACAGGTAGCCGATCACGCCGAAGGCGAGCAGCACCCCGACGTCGAAGATGCTGTTCGAGGTGACGAAGGCGCCGACGACGGTGAAGGCGAGCACAAGCGAGAACAGGATCGAGCGCGGCGTGTTCAGCAGCCGAACCCACAGCCCGACCAGCGGCAGGTTGAGGATCACCAGGATCACGTTGCCGACGTAGAGGCTCGCGATCACGCCCCACACGAAGTCGGGCTTGTCGCGGAACAGGAACGGACCCGGCGTCAGCCCGTTCATCATGAAGGCGCCGAGCAGCACCGCGATGGTCGGCGAGGCCGGGATGCCGAGCGTGAACAGCGGCACAAGCGCGCCGTTGGCATAGGCATTGTTCGCGGTCTCCGGCCCGGCGACGCCGGCGATCGCGCCGCGCCCGAAGCGCTCCGGCGTGCGCGAGAGGTTCTTCTCCGCCGCATAGGCCGCGATCGTCGGCAGGATCGTGCCGATACCGGGAATCAGCCCGAGGAAGGTGCCGATCAGGCTGCCGCGCACGATCGGCATGGCGGAGTCCGCCATCTCCTGCCGCGTGAGCATCGTCGAGCCGATCGGGGGACGACGCAGCTCCTCCTCGCGGCGCTCGAGGTCGGCCAGCACCTCGCCGATGCCGTAAAGGCCCATGATCACCGGCACGAAGCCGATGCCGTCCATCAGCTCGAGCCGGCCGAAGGTCAGCCTTGGCGTGCCCTCGACGAAGTCGGTGCCGGGCAGCGCGAGCGCGAGGCCGAGGAACGCGCTGAGCAGGCCCAGCAGCAGGTTGTCGCCGGAGAAGGTGATCAGCAGCACGAGGCCGAGCACCATCAGCGCGAAGAACTCCGGCGGGCCGAAGTTGAGTGCCACCGCCGCGAGCGGCGGCGCCGCGACGACGAGCACGATCGTCGCGAAGGTGCCGCCGATGAACGACCCGATCGCGGCGATGGCGAGCGCCGCGCCGCCGCGGCCGTTGAGCGCCATCTGGTAGCCGTCGATGCAGGTGACCGCCGAGGCGCCCTCGCCGGGCACGTTCATCAGCACCGACGTGATGGTGCCGCCGTACATCGCGCCGTAGTAGATCGCCGACAGCATGATGATGGCGCCGGTCGGGTCGAGCTTGAAGGTCAGCGGCAGCAGGATGGCGATCCCGGCGATCGGCCCGATCCCCGGCAGCACACCGACCGCCGTGCCGACGACCGAGCCGATCAGGGCGAAGGCCAGGTTCGCCGGCGACAGCGCGACGGCGAAGCCGCCCATCAGGCTGAAGAAGGTTTCCATTCCCGTTCCGATCGCGCGCGCGCCGGGCGGCGCCGGCCAGGTGCCGGCGCCGCCCGCATCCCCGCTACTTCTTCAGGACCTTGCCGAGCTGCTCGCCGATCACCTTCTGCTCCGCCTGCACCTCCTGCGCGGCGGCGAGGATCTCCTTGCCCGTCTTGAACTCGATGAACTCGCCGATGTTGTCGAGCTTGGCCCGCGTCTCGGGATCGGCGACCGCGGCGCGCAGCGCATCCTCGAGCGTCTGGCGGATCGGCTCGGGCAGGCCGGGAGGCCCGGCCAGCGACGACAGGTTGCGCACGGTGAAGCCGTACATCTTGCTGCTCAGCGGTACGCCCATCGCCTCGAGTTCCGGCCACGATTTGCTGACGATCAGCAGCGGCCGGATCGCGCCCGACTTGATGTGCTGCAGCGTCGGGGTCGCCGAGTTCTGCTGCGTGTGGGCATCGCCCGAGAGGAGCTTCAGCACCTGCTCGGCGCCGCCCGTGGTCGGCATCGTGCGGTACTGCAGCCCGCCGACCGCCTTGGCGAGCTGGGCCATGCCGATGTCGGGCAGGCCGAATGCGCCCGAATTCGCGTAGACGATCTTGTTCGGGTTCTCCTTCGTGTACTTCACGAGGTCGTCGATCGTCTTCCAGGGGCTGTCCGCCTTGACGAACTGCGCGTACATCGACTCCAGGACGGAGCCGATGAAGGTCAGCTTGAGCGGATCGAAGCCGAGCTCGGTGGTCCAGGGCAGCACGGTCAGGATCGACCCGGAGGTCATCGTGAGCGTGTAGCCGTCCGGCGCGCTGTTGTAGACGGCGCCTGTCCCGACCGCGCCGTTGCCCCCGGTGCGGTTCTCGACCGTGACCGGCTGCTTGAGGGTCTTCTCCATGTGCGTGGCGACGATGCGGGTGGCCAGGTCGGTCGATCCGCCCGCGCCGTAGCCGACGATGATCCGGATCGGCCGTGCGGGATAGGACTGCGCCTGAGCCTCGCCCGACAGCACCAGGCTCGCCGCGACGCCGGCGAATACGACCAGTTTGGAAATCATGCTCGTTCCTCCCGTCTGATTTCGATCTGCGGCCTTGGGATCCGCGACCTGCAAGAATTGTGATGGCAGCGGGCGGCATGCCGCAACATGCTGCCGGCCCCGACCATGGCACCGACACCGGAGCGAACGCGATGACGATGACGGAACCCGGCAAGACCGATCTGAGCGACATCGTCGGCGGCTTCCAGGCGATGGTCGGCTACCGGATCGTGCGCTGGGAGCGCGACCTCGCGGAAGTCGAGATCGACGTCGATGCCCAGCACCACAACCGCTCGGGCTTCGTCCATGGCGGCGTCCACGCGACCCTGCTCGATTCCGCCGCCGGCATCGCCGGCGTCTACTGCCCGGTGCCCGGGAACGTCGTGCGCGCCGTGACCCTGTCCTTCTCGATCCAGTACATCGCGGCGGCTCGGATCGGGACGCTGCGCGCGATCGGCCGCCGGCGCGGCGGCGGCCGCAGCATCTTCTTCGCCGCAGCCGAGCTCTTCGACGCCGGCGGCAAGCTGATCGCGACCGGCGAAGGCACCTATCGCTACATCGCGGGATTCGAGCCACCCGACGGCGGGCCGCGCGGCAAGGGGTGACGCGGGCCCGGGCGGCCGCATTCCTCAGGCCTCGTCCACGATCAGCAGGCCGTCGACCGCGACGGCGCCGTCGCGGGTCCACTTGATCGGGTTGACCTCGAAGACGAAGCGCTTCCACGGCGCCGTCACCGCGAGCGCGGAGAATGCGGCGACGAACTCGGCCGCCGGCGCGGTGGGAAGCGGGCCGTCGGGATCCTTCGCATGCCGCCGGCTGCGCAGCCGATCGATCATGTCGGACGCATGGGCCGCGCCGACCGGCGCGCGCGCGATGACGACGTCGTCGACGAGCTCGGTGAGGCCGCCTCCGGCGCCGACCGAGACCATCGGCCCGTAGAGCGGATCGACCGACGCCGCGACGAGCAGCTCGAAGCCGCCCTTGCGCATGCGCTGGACCAGCAGCCCGTCGAGCCCGACGCCGATCTCGCGGGCGCGCGCCGACAGCCGCGCGAACGCGGCCTCGAGCTCGGCGCCATTGCGCAGGTCGGCGGCGAGCAGCCCGGCCGCGGCGCGATGCGTGACCTTGGGCGAGATGCCCTTGAGCACCACGGGATACCCGATCTCGCCGGCGATGCGTACGGCCGCGACGGCATCGCGGGCAAGTGCGCCCTCGGCCGCGGCGAGGCCGGCCGCGCGCAGGATCTCGTGACAACGGTCCTCGCAAACCACGGTACCGGCACCTGCCGCCGGCACGAGGCGCGCCCAGTCGACATCGCGGCGCGACGCGCCCAGTTCGCGCGCGGGGCGCCGCAGGGCCTCGCCGCGGCGCACGATGCGGCCGAGGGCCACGAGTCCGCGGGCCGGCTCCTCGAAGGCCGGGATGCCGGCCTCGGCGAGCGCCGCCATCGCACCGATCGGCGGCGACGGCCAGCTGACGCAGACCGGCTTGGGCGACCGGCGCCAGAGCTGGACGATCAGCTGCGTGATCTCCTTCGCCTTCGCGGCGAGTCCGGAGACGATGAACAGCAGGCTGTCGAGGTCGGGGTCGGCCGCCAGCACGTCCAGGGCCTTGGGCAGTTCGGCCAAGGCCTCGGGACGAAACGCGGTGCTCGGCGTGAGATCCATCGGATTGGATGCCGTCGCCACCGAGACGAGATGGCGCTTCAGGCTCGCGATCGTGTCGGGCTTCAGCGCCGGCACCGTGAGCCCGGCGCTCGCCGCCTGGTCGGCCGCGAGCACGCCGTTGCCGCCGCCGAAGGTGACGATCCCGACATTCGTGCCGCGCGGCCGCTGAGCCGGCCCGAGGCTTGCGAGCATCAGCGCGACATCGACCATCTCCTCGACCGACGCCGCGCGGACGACGCCCATCTCCTGCAGGACGGCATCGACGACGCGATCCTCGCCGACGAGCGATCCGGTATGCGCCATGGCAGCGCGCGCGCTGGCCCCGGTGCTGCCCGACTTGACCAGCACGACGGGCTTGTCGCGACGCCGCGCCTCCTCCAGCGCCTTCAGCAGGCGCGGCGGATCGGACACGCCCTCGAGATATCCGGCGATCACGCGCGTGCCTTCGTCGAGCGCCAGGGCGTGAAGATAGTCCGAGAAGGTGACGACCGCCTCGTTGCCGCCGCTGATGAGATGGCGGAACCCGAACCCCGCCCGATGCGCGATCGACATCGCCGTCGTGGCCAGTCCGCCGCTCTGGCTCAGGAACGAGATACCGCCCGGCTTGAGGCTGTCGAGCTCGTAGAGCACGGTCGAGAAGGTCGAGGTGACCGGCACGCCCATGTTCATCAGCCCGACGCAGTTCGGCCCGCAGAGCATGAACTCGTTGTCCCGGCACAGCGCCTGCAGCCTGCGCTGCAATTCGACGCCCTCGCCGCCCGCTTCGGCGAAGCCGCCGGCATAGGCGACGCCGGCGCGCGTTCCGCGCGCGGCGAAGGCGGCGATCGACTCGAGGAGCGCGGCGGCAGGCAGCGCGAAGATCGCCAGGTCCGGCGCCGCCGGCAGATCTTCGACGCGGGCGAAGCACGGCAATCCGCCGACGGTCTGGGCATTCGGATTGACCGGCCAGACCGGGCCGGGAAAGCCGAACTTCCGAAGCCGCTGGACGGTGTCGCCGCCGAGATTGCCCGCGCGATCCGATGCTCCGACGACGGCGATCGATCGCGGCGACAGGAGCCGCGTGAGGTCGCGGAAAGGCGCGGGGGCGACGGTCATGGGGCGAGCCTCGACGAAGGGAGGATGAAGCGCATGGTCAGCGCATGCCGCGCGAGATCCGGAGGTCCCGCCCCGCCGCCGCGCACTGGCCGAAACCACGAAGCTCGCGGCTCCGGCCGGGCGACATCCCCGCGCATACATGCATCGTATGGTCTCTCCCCTGTCGACCCCGCCGCGACCGATATCCGCGGCGGCGCTCCGGCTGCACGATGAATGGTTTCAATTACTCCAAGGCACGCACCGATGCCAGCGGCAGGTCGCGCCGCGCGACCTCGGTGCGACGGACCGCGCGGCACCACGGTCCAGCCGACCGCCTGAGATTGCCGCCCGTCTGGCAGCTGCGAAGGCGGACGCGCCGGCGGCCGACGTCACGCGGCCCAGAAGGGCCCAGTCGCATCGCGGGCACGCGGCCGACGGCGCACATCCCGCCGCGGGCCGCGAGACGAGGAGCCGCAGCGACGCCGCAGCCGTGGCCGAGAGGAACGCCGCTCGAACGAACGTCGCCCGGACGCGATGAAACTTGTCAGCCTCGACGCCGGGCTCTAGCTTGAAACGGTTCAAAGCGAGACGGTCCTCGCACCGGAGGGAGCGCGCGATGTTGCAGCACGGCGTCCGACGCGGACGGCGCGTCGACGTGGGCGCGCGACGCCCGATGACCGTCAGCACCCATTGCGGCGCGCCCGGCATCGTGTGGTCCCACGGCATGCGCGGGAACCATGCGCGACCGGTGCGCCTCGGCTGATGGACCGTCGGAGTCCATCGATGCCGGCCGCCGTCCTGGCCCGGCTCGCCCGTCTCGACTACACGCCTTACGCCTTCGTCGCGCCGATCGTGCTGCTGCTCCTGGCGATCAGCGTCTATCCGGCGCTCTACGCGATCTGGCTCGCGACCACCGACGCGACTCTGCTGCGTCTCGCCCGCGCGCAATTCGTGGGCGCCGCCAATCTCGTCCGGATGGCCGGCGACCCGGTGTTCCTGGCCGGCATCTGGAAGACGATCCGCTGGGATGCGGTCGTCGTGCTGACGGAGCTCGGGCTTGCGCTGCCGATGGCCCTCTTCCTCGACCTGCGCTTCCGCGGCCGCGGGCTGGTGCGAGCGATCGTCGTGATGCCCTACATCATCCCGCCGGCGGTGACGGCGCTGATGTGGATCTACATGTTCGACGGCAGCTTCGGCGTCGTGAACGACCTGCTCGTGCGCGCCGGTGTGCTGGCCCAGCCGGTGTCCTGGCTCAGCGACCCCACCGGCGCCTTCTCGATCACGGCGGCGGCGATGATCTGGGCCGGCACGCCGCTGATGGCGATCATCCTGCTCGCGGTGCTGCAGACCGTGCCGAAGGAGCTCTACGAGGCCGCGACCGTCGACGGCGCGAACGCCTGGCACCGCTTCCGCCACGTCTCGCTGCCGCAGCTCGTGCCGACGATCCTGTTCCTGCTGCTGCTGCGCACGATCTGGATGTCGAACCACATCGACATGATCTTCATCATGACGCGCGGCGGACCCGGCTTCAGCAACTACACCGAGGCGCTCTACGCCTTCATGACGGTGCAGCAATTCGAGATCGGCTACGCCTCGGCCGTCGCCGTCGCGCTCGCCGCGATCCTGCTGCTGGCCTCGGCCTTCTACGTCCGGCACCTCGCCGCATCGGTGCTCAACCGATGAGTGGGCCGGCGGCACGGCGCTTCGGCGTGCTGCTGGGCACGCTCCTGATCCTGGCCTGGTCGCTCGGGCCGATCGTCTGGATGGGGATCGGTTCGGTCACGCCCGAGGTCAAGCCGGACCTGTCGAAGCCGTGGAGCAGCGCACGCGGAGTCGAATACTTCCCGAGCGAGCCGACGCTGCAGAACTACCGCGACCTCTTCGAGACGGTGAAGTTCGGCACCTACTTCCTCAACAGCGTGGTCGTCGCCACCGGCACCATGGTGCTGGCGCTGGCCGTCGCGAGCCTCGGCGCGTACGGCTTCGTGCGCTTCCGCTTCGTCGGGCGCGCGCCGCTGCTCACCGCCACCCTGATGGCCTACATGATCCCCAGCGTCGTGCTGATGGTGCCGCTGCTTGTCATCCTGCGCCGCTACGGCCTGGTGAACACCTATCCCGGGCTGATCCTGGCGGAGGCGACCAACACCGCGCCCTTCGTGCTGCTGCTCATGATCAACTACTTCTCGTCGCTGCCGCGCGAGCTCGAGGAGGCCGCGCAGGTCGACGGCTGCGGCCGGCTCGCGACGCTGATCCGGATCGTGCTGCCGCTGGCCGTGCCGGGCCTCGTGGCCGGCGGCCTCTTCGCCTTCATCGCGACCTGGAACAACTTCCTGTTCGCGTTCCTGCTGAGCACCAGCGACGCGACCAAGACGCTGCCCGTGATCATGCGGCTCTTCGCGTTGGGCGAGCCGGCGGTCTGGGGCGTGAGCGCCGCCGGCGCGCTGCTGACGATGCTGCCCGTCGCCGCGCTGTTCCTGGTCTTTCAGCGCGCGCTGATCAGCGGGTTGGCCGCGGGAGCGGTCAAGGGATGACGACTTCAACTCGAACCGGGGAGGACGACATGACGGACACGAAGACAATCAGGACGACGCGGCGCGCCGCCTTGCGCGGCGCGGGCGCGGCGACGCTGCTCGCGGGCCAGGCCTTCGGCCAGGCGCCGGCGGTGCGGCGCAAGGTCAAGATCAGCTACTGGGGCTGGGCCGACAACCCGGTGCACCAGAAGATGTCGGTCGACTCGGTCGACATGTTCAACAAGTCGAACGGGTTCGTGACCGTCGAGCTCGACGCGACGTCGCTGGTGCAGGAGCTGCGCAAGAAGGTCGTCGTCGCCGCCGCCGCGGGCGCCGGCCCCGACGTCGCCGGCACGGTGCAGACGCACGTCCAGGACTGGTTCGAGTCCGAGATCCTGCATCCCGTCGACGAGTTCTTCGCCAAGTGGCCCGAGCGCACCGATTACTTCGCGACCGCGGTGGACGCGATGCGCTCCAAGCCGGGCCAGCCGGTCCTGTACATGGCGAATTCGATCCTGCCCTACATCCTCTACTACCGGGCGGACTGGTTCGCGGAGGCGAAGCTAGAGCCGCCCAAGACCTACGAAGCGATGATCGCCGCTGCGAAGGCGCTGGCGCAGCCGCCGAACCGGATCGGCTACGCGCTGCGCGGCATGGACTACTTCGCCGTGCAGCCGATCGAGCCGATCTGGGCCAGCGCCGGCGTGAAGATCGTCGACGAGAAGGGCAATGTCGATTTCGACTCGCCCGCGGCCATCGCCGTCACCGAACGCTGGGTCGGCATGTACACCAAGGACAAGTCGGCGCAGGCGACGGCGGTGAACGACCGCTACCCGCAGCTCTTCGCGCTGATGGAACAGGGCAAGGGCGCACTGTGGATCTACGGCACCCATGCCAACCCCCAGCTCAATGCGGCGCTGGGCGACCGCATCCAGCCGATCCGCACGCCGAACGTGGGAGCCAAGCCATTCACGCTCGCGAATCCCGAGGGGCTGTTCATGCTCAAGGCCTGCAAGGAGAAGGAGGCGGCCTTCGAGTTCATGACCCACATGTGCTCGGGCGAGCCCGCGCGGATCTTCACCCAGAAGCGCGGGCTGCTGCCGGTGCGCCAGACGCTGGCGAACGAGCCGGGCATCCAGGACAACCGCTTCTTCAAGGTGGCGATCGCCGAGGCGGCGAACTGGTGGATGCCGCCCTTCGCGCACAAGAACTGGACCAACTACCAGGACAAGATCGCGCCCTACTGGCAGCAGGCGCTGCGCGAGGAGATCACCGTGAAGCAGTTCCACGAGCAGGCCGCGAAGTTCCTGCGCGGACAGGCCTGACCGACGGGCCGGGCGGCGGCGCGACGCGCGCGCCGCCGCCACCGCTTCGAACAAGGGCGCCACGATGACCAACGCCGTCGACAGCCACGTCCACGTCTTCTGCGGCGACGATTTCCCGTTCGCGCCGACCCGCGTCTACACGCCCGATCCCTGCCAGGCGGGGACGGCGGATCAGCTCGCCGCCGTGCTCGAGTCCCATGGGTTGTCGCACGCGCTGCTGGTGGGCGCGCAGCCCTACGACACCGACAACCGCTGCATGCTGCGCTCGATCGCGCGCGGCGGCGGCAGATTCCGCGGCATCGCGCTGGTGAAGCCGACGGCGAGCGCGCGCGAGCTGCGCGATCTCGCCGACGCCGGCGTCGTCGGAATCCGCATCAACCTCACCACCGACGGGCTGCGCGGCCTCACCGAACCCGGCGCCGACACGCTCATGGCGCAGGTCCGCGAGCTGGGCTGGTTCGTCCAGGTCCATTGCGAGCACGACGAGCTCGCCGCGGCGCTGCCGCTGCTGCGCCGGGCCGGCGTGCGCGCGATGATCGACCATTTCGCGCGCCCCGACCTCCGGCGCGGGCTCGAACAACCCGGATTCCGCGCCCTGCTCGAGCTCGGCCGCGCGGGGGACAACGTCGTCAAGCTCTCCGGTCCGTTCCGCTGCTCGCTCGAAGGCCCGCCGTTCCGCGACGTCGATCCGTTCATTGCCGCCGCCATCGACGCCTTCGGCCTCGACCGTTGCGTCTGGGGCTCGGACTGGCCCTATGTCCGGGTGACACAGCGCGTCGATTACGGGCCCGGCCTGACGGCGCTGAACCGCTGGCTCCCGGACCCAGCGGCGCGACGGCGTATCCTGTGGGAGAATCCCGCCCGACTGTTCGGCTTCGCGCCGCTCGCGCCGCGCTGACGTGAACGGCGCGGTCGCGGCGACGCGACGCGACGAGCCGCTAGGCGAGGAGCTCCACGGCGGGCACGACGGAGGCGCCACCGGTCTCGACGACGCGCCGGACGGTGCGCGCGAGCTCGACCGAGCCGGGCGTGTCGCTGTGCACCAGGATTCCGCGCGCACGGACCTTGATCCGCTTGCCCTCGATCGAAGTCACGGTGCCGTCGTCGAGGAACTGGCGCACGCGCGCGGCCACCGCATCGGCCGACGTGATCACCGAGTTCGGCTTCTTGCGCGAGACGAGGTTCGCGTTCTCGTCATAGGCCCGGTCGGCAAGGAACAGCGTGTGCGAGCGCAGACCGACGCGCTCCGCGGCGCGCTCCACCTCGGTGTCGGGCATCGAGTAGACGATCAGGTCCCTGTCGATGCGCTTGATCGCGCGCGCGAGCAGGTCGGCGACATCCTTGTCGGCCGTCGCCATGTTGCCGAGCGCGGCGTGGTAACTGACATGCGTGACCTTGTGGCCGGCAGCGGCGGCGATCCCCTGCAGCGCGCCGATCTGGTAGATCATGTGCTTTTCGAGCTCGGCGGGCTCCATCTGGATCACGCGGCGGCCGAAACCCATCAGGTCCGGCAGCCCGGGATGGGCGCCGATCGAGACCTTGCGCTCCTTCGCCATGGTCACGGTGCGATCCATGATCACGGCATCGCCGGCGTGGAAGCCGCACGCGATGTTCGCGGACGAGACGACGCCCATCAGCGCGGCGTCATCGCCCACCTTCCAGTGGCCGAATCCCTCGCCCATGTCGGAATTGAGGTCGATCTTCATCGCATACTCCCTTGGTGAACGCTGTCCGGGGCCGGCACGGCCGCTAGAGCGTGCGGTAGAGGTCGGCGCTGCGCCGCACCGAATCGAGATAGGCCGCGATCGGCTCCATGGCGCGGACGGCATCGTCATAGGCGACTTCGACGAAGCGGATCGTGCTGCCGAGCCGCGCCTGCGCCAGGCGCCAGATGTCGGCCTCGATCACGGCGGCCATCTTCGGATAGCCGCCCGCGGTGTTCGCGTCGCTGAGCTGGATGATCGGCTCTCCCGCCGGGGGGACCTGGACGATGCCGGCCACCAGCCCGTAGGAGCGCATCTCGACCGGCGCCGGCAGCTTGAGCGGCGGTCCCGACAGGCGGTAGCCGCCGCGATCGCTCTGATGCGAGATCTTCCAGGCCGTCTGCCAGAAGCGCTCCTGCATGGCCGACGGGAAGATGTCGTACTCGCCGGCCCGCAACACCCGGAGCGGCAAGGCCTTGTCGCCCGGCGCCGAAGGGCATGGCGGAACGACGATCTCGGGCGGCACCGCGCCGACACCGGCGACCGGCCGCACCTCGCTCGGCAGGATCCGGACGACGTCGCCCGTCCGCAACGAGCGTCCCTCCAGGCCGCCGAAGCCGCTGCGCAGATGCGTGCTGCGCGACCCCAGGATCACCGGGACGTCGACGCCGCCGGCGAACGCGACACAAGCGCGGCTTCCCACGGTCGGCGGATGCAAGGCCAGGACCTGCCCCGCCCGCGCGGTCGTCGCCCACCACGGCGGCAGCACCGCATCGTCGAGCGACGCCCGGCACTCCGCACCGGTGACCGCGAAGGCGATGTCCGACAGGAACCGCAGCCGGAACGGGAAGGTCTGCACCTCGATGCAGGCCGCGTTCTCCGGGTTGCCGAGAAGGCTGTTCGCGACGGCGAGCGCCAGCGGATCCATGACGCCCGACGTGCTGACGCCGTAATGGCGCGCGCCGAAGCGGCCGAGGTCCTGCACCGAGTTCAACGCCAGCGTCGAGACGATCTCGATCACAGCTCGATCCTGTCGATCACGAAGCGGATCTGATCGCCCGGCGCCAGCATGCAGGGCGGCGTGCGCGACAGGTCGAACATCTCGACGCCCGACCAGCCGATCGCGTTCCATCCGTTCGGGCCGGTCGAGACCGAGATGCCCGCCTGCATGCCGCCGATGGTGACCGTGCCCTTGAGCATGCGCAGCGACGGCACGGTCTTGCGCGGCATGAAGATGCGCTGGTCGAGCCCGTGCAGGTATCCGAACCCCGGCGAACTGCCGATCGCACAGACCGTGTAGAGGCCCGCGCTGTGGATCGCGATGACCTCCTCGGGCTGTAGGCCCGAATACTCGCAGACGCGCGCAAGGTCCGAGCCCAGCTCGCCGCCATAGACGACAGGGACGTCGTGGATGCGGCCGGAGACCGACTTCTCCGGCGCGCGATTCCACGCCGCGGCGAAGGCCACCCGTGTCGCCTCGAGATCGCGTGGCGGCCGCGCGAAGACGAGCAGCAGGTTCGTCACACCGAGCACCGCCTCCTCGACGTCGGGCCAGGCCGCGACCTCGTCGGCCAGCGACCAGATCCGCTTCTGCTGGCGCAGTTCGAATTCCCCGGGCGCCTCCAGCAGCAGCGCGCGCGTGCCGATGCTGCTGATCTTCGGCGCATCGGCATCGCGCAGCCGCGCCTGCACCGGACCGGCGGGCGAGGACGACTCCTCGGGTGGCGTCACGGCCGGCGGATCGAGCGCCGGCGGCTCTCGGCCGCGGCCATGCTCAACCCCTCGGGATGACGTGGTTGCTGGACCCGTCCCACCGCGCGATCACCTGCTCGCCCTGCCGCAGGGCGCCGGCATCGTCGCGCGTCTGGTTCTGATGGTAGGCGATCAGCTCCTGGCCGTCGGCGAGGCGCAGATAGTAGTGGCTGATGAAGCCGCGATAGACGACCTGGTCGACATGCGCCATCGCCGCATTCGGCCGATCGGGCGCCGCGCCGCCGCCGTGCCGCTCGACCACGACCGCCTCCGGCCGTACCGAGACGGTCACGTCGCCGTCGGCGGTGCCGGCATCGTTCACGAGCAGCCGGATCCCGCTCGAGGTGACGACCGCCGCCTGCTTGCCGTCGCGCCGCGCCACCTTGCCGGTGAACAGGTTCGAGGCGCCGAGGAAGGTCGCGACGAAGGTCGAGTTCGGCCGCTGGTAGATCTCCGTCGCCGAGCCGACCTGCTCGAGGCGCCCGTCGCGCATCACGACGATCTGATCGGCCATCGTGAGCGCCTCGTCCTGGTCGTGCGTGACCATGACGGTGGTGACGCCGAGCCGGCGCTGCAGGGCGCGCAGCTCCACCTGCATGCTTTCGCGAAGCCCCTTGTCCAGCGCGCCGAGCGGCTCGTCGAGCAGCAGCACCGCGGGCTCGATCACCAGCGCGCGTGCGAGCGCGACGCGCTGCTGCTGGCCGCCCGAGAGCTGCGCCGGGAACCGCTCGCCGAAGTCGCCGAGCCGGACGAGGTCGAGCGCGTGGCGGACACGGGCGACCGTGTCCGCCTTGCTGATCCCGCGCATGTCCAGGCCGAAGGCGATGTTCTCGGCCACGGTCATGTGCGGGAACAGCGCGTAGTTCTGGAACAGCATGCCGATGTTGCGCTTGTGCACCGGCACGCTGGTGATGCGCTCGCCGTTGACGAGGATCTCCCCCGAGGTCGGCGCGACCAGGCCTGCGATCATGCGCAGCGCCGTGGTCTTGCCGCACCCGCTCGGGCCGAGCAGCGCGACCATGCTGCCCGGCTCGATGGTCAACGACACGTCGTCGACCGCGCGCGTCCGTTGGTAGTGCTTGCTGAGATTCAGCAGGCGGACTTCGGCGGAGTTCATCGTCGGCCCGATCAGGAGCTGAAGACGGTGTTGTAGCGCTCCAGGATCGCCGGCCGGCGCGGGATGATGAAGTTCCAGTCGGGCGTCGTCAGGCCCATGTCGTCCATCTTGGTCGCCGGATAGGCCAGGTACTTCGCGACCTCGGGCGTGAAGGTGATGCCCTCGACCGACGGCGCGCCGTAGGTCTGCGCCGACAGGCTCTGGATCACGCTGGGCTGCAGCATGAAGTCGATGAAGGCGGCGCCGAGCTCGGGCTCCGGCGCGTTCTTGACCAGGGTCATGCTGTTGATGCCGGTGAAGAAGCCTTCCTTCAGCGGCGCCATGTCGATGGGGATGCCCTTCGCGGCGTGCGGATAGACCGACTTCGCGTAGTCGATGCCGCCGACATCGGCCTGGCCCTGCGGGACCATGAGCACCATCGCCTCGCTGTCGTAGATCGTCAGCACGTTGGGCTTGAGCTGGGCGAGCTTGTCCCAGCCCTGGTCGATCAGGTACTGCGCCTCCTTGAGCGGCTTGCCGGTCGCGAGCGCCGTCGCGACGATCAGCATCAGGACGCTCTGGGTGTTGCGCGGCGTGTTGAGCAGGATGCGCTTGCGGAAGCGCGGCTCGAAGAGCTGCTCGTAGCTGGTCAGGTTCTTGGTGACCTGCGGGTTGTAGAACATGCCCGCGGCCGAGATGTTGAACCCGACGCCGAAGCCGTCCTCGAAGATGAAGCGCTTGTAGACCTTCTCGAGGTTCGGGATCTTCGCCGGATCGAGCTTCGTGATGAGCTCCTCCTGCTTCGCCTGCGGCACGCCGACGTCGTCCATCATCATGACGCTGAACTTCGGCGTGTTGCGGGTCGCGCGCAGCGCCGCGATGTTCGACAGCGTCGCGCCCTCGATCGTGAACACGCGGCACTTGTGCTTCGCCTCGAAGGCCGGGATCACTTCCTTCTGCACCAGTTTGCCGAGCGCCGAGTTGTAGGTGCCGAGATGCAGTTCCTTCGTCTGCGCCTTGGCGCTGGTGACGATCGTCGGGAAGGCGAGCGCCGCGGCGCCGCCCTTGATGATTGTGCGTCGTGTGGATCTCATGACGTGACCTCTCCTGCCGTGGGTTGAACGGGTTGTTGGGCTACATCGCCGCCGCCCGGCGCAGACCCACGAGACGCTCGAGGATCAGCACGCCGATGACGGCGAGGATGATGATGACCGTCGACATGGCTGGCACGGACGGGTCGAAGACGTTGACGAGCTGGCGCATCAGCACCATCGGCACGGGGCTGTACTGCGAGTTCGCGAGCCACATCGACACGGGGTAGTTGTCGAACGAGACCATGAAGGCGAAGAGCGCACCGGCCGCGACGCCGGGCGCGATCTGCGGCAGCGTGATGCGCCAGAAGGTCTTCAGGCGGCTCGCGCCCAGCGTGCGCGCCGCGTCCTCGAGATTGATGTCGACAAGCATCAGGCTCGTGGTGACCGAGCGGATGACGTAGGGCGACGTGACCACGATGTGGCCGATGAGCAGGTTGACGCGGGCGTCGCCCCAGCCGAAACCGGCGAGCAGCTGCATCAGCGCGAGGCCGGTCACCAGCGCCGGGAAGATCAGCGGCGAGAGAACGAGCCCCTTGAGCAGCGCCTGTCCCGGAAAATCGCCGCGCGTGATCGCGATCGCGGCGGGCACGCCCATCAGCAGCGATCCCGCCGTCGCACCGAAGGCGAGCAGTCCGCTGAGGCGCAGCGCTTCGAGGAAGTCGCGGTCCTGCAGGATCTGGACGTACCAGCGCAGCGTGAAGCCCTGCGGCGGGAAGGTGACGAAGTAGCTGTCCGACACCGACATCGCGACGACGACGACCAGCGGCGCCAGGATGAAGACCATCATCAGCGCGGTGATCGTGTAGAGGATCCATGCCCCGATGCCGGTCAGCCGCGGGTTCATTGCGCGATCCTCCGGAAGCGCCGGCCCTCGAGCAGCCGCATCGACAGCGTGTTGATGCCGAACACGACGAAGACCAGCACGACGGCGATCGCGGCCCCGAACGGCCAGTTGTAGACGACGAAGATCTGCTGCTCGATCAGGTTGCCGAGCATCGTCGCCGTCGTGCCGCCGAGGATCACGGGCGTCACGAAGGAGCCGGCCGTGAGCGAGAACACCAGCGTGAATCCCGCCACCAGGCCCGGGACGCTCAGCGGCAGCGTGATCCGCCAGAACACCTTCCACCACGGCGCGCCCAGCGTGCGCGCCGAGTCCTCGAGGTTCGGGTCGATCTTGCCCAGGGCCGAGGCGAGCGGCAGCACCATCATCGGGAAGAACACGTGCAGCGAGCCGATGACGACGGCCATCTCGGAATACAGGATCGACAGCGGCGCCTCGGTCACGCCCAGCGACAGCAGCAGCCAGTTCAGCAGGCCGGTGCGGCTGTTCGCGAGGATCAGCTGCCAGCCGTAGGAGCGCACAACGACGCTGACGATCAGCGGCGCGATCACGATCAGCGTGATCGCGCGGGTGACGAGCGGCCGGCTGCGGACCATGACGATCGCGACGGGATAGCCGAGCAGGATCGCGACGGCCGAGGTGACGAGCGCGATGCGCAGCGTGTTCCAGAACACGCGCATGTACAGCTCGACCTCGAAGAACTTCGCGTAGTGGGCGATCGTGAACGGGCGGCCGATGATGCCCTTGGCGTCCTGCGTGAGGACGCTGAAGAACAGCAGGTTGATCGCCGGATACAGGAAGAAGACCGCGAGATAGAGGAGGACCGGCACCGCGAGCAGCGCCGCCGACGGCTTCGCACGCGCGGCAAGACGCTCGCGAAGGCCACCGGCGGATACCGCTGCGACGTGCGCCCCATCCTGCATGCGGGCTGCGTCTCCTGGACCTCGGGCGAGGTGGCGATCGGTCTTCGATCGGCGTGCAAGGGGTTCGTCCCCTCGATCGGCCCGCGTGGTGCTGCCACCCCTGATGACGTTCGTTTTAGGTACCGCGCAGAAGCTTGCCCAAGACAATCCTCGTCTAGGGCCATCAAGCGGCCTTATGAGGGCCCCGTGCGCGCCGCGGCGACGCTTGCGCCCGGCGTGATCGCGACGCGCACGCCGCCGCAACCCGTTGCGCCGATGGCGACTCCGCCGCCTGCGGCGGGCACCGCGATGAACCGCCCGGAGCCGCGCCGGTGCGTCGCCGGGCTCGGCCGGAGCCGCGGCGAAGGACGGCCACGGCCGGCGCTCAGTCGCCCGACGGCAGGTCGAAGATCTCGAACAGCGGCGTGCCGTAGCCGACCAGCGAGTCCGGGACGGCGCTCAGGCGCCCGACGATGCCGGCGACGCGCGCGGTCACCGGCGCATAGATCGTCCCGATCTGCAGCAGGCCGATGACGGCGCCGGCCGCCACCGACGCGCCGAGCTCGACGATCGGCCGGGCCGCGTAGGGATGCCGCAATCGAAAGACGCCGGCGACCCGCGCCGTCACCTTGTGCCCGGCCGGGGCATCGGCGAGGCCGTCGGGCGTCACGGACACCGTCAGGCCGCGCCCGGAGGACGCATGGCCGCCGCGGGCGATCCGCAGCCTCAGTCCCGGCCCGTCGATTTCGATCGACTCGAGGCCTGCGGCCTCGAGCCATTGCAGGACCTGGCGGATGTCGCCGATCTCCATGCTCACGCGCTCCCGGCCGCCGCGGCGCGCTCGCGGAGCCGCCCCTCGAGATACTGGATGCTCACCCCGCCGTCGCGGAACGCGCGGTCGCGGAGTATGTCCAGCAGCAGCGGGATGTTCGTCCGGATGCCGGCGACCGCGAACTCCCGCAGCGCCGTCTCGGCCCGCGCAAGCGCCTCGTCGCGCGTGGCGCCATGCGCGATCAGCTTCGCGATCAGGGGATCGTAATGCGGCGGCACCGTGTCGCCGGCGACCACATGCGTATCGACGCGGATGCCGACGCCGCCCGGCGGGTCCCAGCGCGTGATCCGCCCGGCCGAGGGCGTGAAGCGCACCGGGTCCTCGGCATTGATCCGGAACTCGATGGCATGGCCCGAGGTCCCGATATCGGCCTGCGACAAGGCCAGCGCCTCGCCGCGGGCGACGCGCAGCTGCGCCGCGACGATGTCGATTCCCGTCGTCGCCTCGGTGACCGGATGCTCGACCTGGAGGCGCGTGTTCATCTCGATGAAGTAGAACGCCCCGCCCTCGTAGAGGAACTCGAAGGTGCCGACGCCGCGATAGCCGATCCGCCGGCATGCCGCAGCGCAGCGCGCGCCGATCTCGGCGATGTCGGCCCGGGCGATCCCCGGCGCCGGCGCCTCCTCGACGACCTTCTGGTTGCGGCGCTGCACGGAGCAGTCGCGATCGCCGAGCCACAGCGCGGTGCCGTGGTCGTCGCACAGGACCTGGATCTCGACGTGCCGCGGTCGGCCCAGGAACTTCTCGAGATAGAGGTCGGGATTGTGGAAGGCGCGCAGCGCCTCGACGCGCGTGGTCGCCACGGCCTCGGCGAGCTCGCCGGGCGCGTGCACCACGCGCATGCCGCGCCCCCCGCCGCCGCCGGCGGCCTTGACGAGGACCGGATAGCCGACCGCATCGGCGATCGCGGCGACGGCGGCGGGATCGTCGGGCAAAGCCCCGGCGGAGCCCGGCACGCAGGGCACGCCCGCCTCCTGCATGGCACGCTTCGCCGCGATCTTGTCGCCCATCGTGCGGATCGAGGCGGCCGAAGGACCGATGAAGACCAGGCCGCTGCGCTCGACGGCTTCGGCGAAATCCGCGTTCTCCGACAGGAAGCCGTATCCCGGATGGATCGCCTCCGCGCCGCTGGCCGTCGCCGCGAGCAGGATCGCCGCCGGGTTCAGATAGCTGCGTCCCGCCGCGGCGGGACCGATGCACACGGCCTGGTCCGCCAGCGCGACCGTGCGCGCCTGGGCGTCCGCCTCCGAGTGGGCGAGCACGGTCTCGAGACGCATTTGGCGGCATGCGCGCAGGATGCGCAGCGCGATCTCGCCTCGGTTCGCGATCAGGACCCGCCGGAACGGGCGCGCGCTCATCGCGCGATGCGGAACAGGCCCTGGCCCAATTCCACCTCCTGGCCGTTCTCAACCAGGATCTCCGCGATGGTGCCGTCGACGTCCGCCTCGATGACGTTGAAGACCTTCATCGCCTCCAGCAGGCAGAGCTTCTGGCCGCGCCGCACGGCGCCCCCGGGCGCGACGAAGGGCGGCGAGTCCGGTGACGGCGCGCGATGGAAGATGCCGTACATCGGGCTGACGACGACATGCTCGCGCGACGGGGCCGCGCGCGACGGCCGTGCGGCCGGCCGGACGGCCGCACCGGCGACCCGCGGCTCGGCCTGCGCCGCGGGCAAAGGCGCCGGCGCCTCGGCCGACGCGCCCCCGGTCGTCCGGCGGATGCGAATGCGGTAGCCGTTCTCGGTGACGTCGAGCTCGCCGAGCTGCGACGCCGCGGCGAGGTCGATCAGCGCCTTCAGCCGCTCGAGATCCATCGTCGGCCTCGGCGTCACTCCGCCGCCTTCGACAGGGACGACGTGCGCGCGAAGTTCAGGCCGCCGACGACCTGCAGCGTCGGAAGGACTTCCATGAAGCTCACGTTCATCCGCTCGGGCGAGCCCACCACGAAGGCGATCGCCTCGGCGATGTCGTCGGCCTTGAGCGCCTCGTAGTCGTCGTAGAACCGCCGCTGCGCCTCAGCCGCATCGCCCAGGAGCCGCGCGAAGACCTCGGTCTCGACCCGCGCCGGCGAGATCTCGGTCACGCGCACGCGCGTGCCGAAGAGATGGACGCGCAGCTGCTGCGACAGCGCGTGAACGCCGGCCTTGGTGGCGTGATAGACGGTGTTGCCGCCGGGGAACGCATAGTGGCCCGCGATCGATCCGATGGTGACGACGTGTCCGCGGTTGCGCTTCGCCATCCCCGGAACGAACAGCCGGGTCAGGTGCAGGACCGCGCGCAGATTGACGTCGACGAGCTGGTCGACGTCGTCGCCGTTGGTGTTGAGGATGTCGCCCTGCCGCGACTGGCCGGCGTTGTTGATCAGGACGTCGACATTGATCCGCCCCGCGAGGACCTCGAGCCCGGCCATGTCCCGCACGTCCAGGGCCTGCGGGATGCAGCCGGTCTCCTTCGCGAGCTCGGCGAGCCGCGCGGCGTCGCGGGCCAGCGCGTGGACCTCGATCCCTTCCTTGCGCAGGCGACGCACGGTCGCCGCGCCGATGCCTGACGATGCGCCCGTGACGAGCGCGACGGCGTAGTCCGCGAAACTCACGATGGATCCTCCCCGCTGGGAAGCGACGTCGCGGCGCAGGCTATGGCCCGCCGGCGGGCGAGAACAGAACCGTTTCCTTCTGCCGCCATAAGCCGCGTCGATGGCGGCCGCCCTACTCCGCCGCGCTGCGCGCGGGACTCTGCCAGCGGCCCGATTTCGCGGCCGTGAGCGCCAGGTCGAGCAGGACGCCGCGCACGGCGACAGCGGCCTCGGACAGCGGCATCTGGTCCGAGATCCCGATCGAGATCGTGTCGGAGATGCGCGGACCGGTGATGGCCCGGATCATCGAGCGGCCGGGCGTGGCGATCTGGTTGGCGACCGACCACGGCAGGATCGTGCAGCCGGTGCCGCCGGCAACGGCGTCGCGCAGCGTGCCGAGCGATTCCACCTCGGCGATGATGTTGGGCGGCTGGTGGATGGCCGCGAACGCCGCATCGATCGCCCGGCGCACGAAGTTGACCCGGCTCGGCAGCATCAGGGGGATCCCGACGAGGTCGGTGACGGTGAGCGCGTCGCGCGCCTCGCCCGGCAGCCGGGTCGACGTCGGCGCGACCAGGAAGAACTCCTCCTCGATCAGCGGCTGGAACTTCACCCCGCGCATCGGCCCCGCTCCGTGCATCACCGCCATGTCGAGCCGGCCGTTCATGATCAGCTCGCTGAACGCGACCGCGAAGCCCTCGACGATGTGCAGCAGCACGTCGGGATAGGTCTCGCGGACCGCCGTGAGCAGGGCGAGCGACAGTGTCGACCCGGCGCTGTAGGGCGCAAGCCCGACCGACACGTTGCCCGACAGCGACGCCGAGGCGCGCTTCACGTCGCCCTCCGCCTGCTCGAGCTGGCGCAGCAGCGTCTGGGCATGGCGGTACAAGACGCGGCCCGCCTCGGTCGGCGTCACGCCCTGCTGGCTGCGGATCAGCAGCTTCTGGCCGAAATGGGCTTCGAGGCTGGCGACCTGCTGGCTGAGCGCCGGCTGGGCGATGTTCAGCGCCGCGGCGGCCCGCGTCAGGCTGCCGGTGTCGACGATCTTCAGGAAGGATTTCAGCCGGCGCATGTCCATATCCGGCCCTCCCGATCCGCGTTCCCCAGGACGCGGCGATCCTAGGCCAATCCCCCCGGCGACGGTACGGCCGTGATAGCCGATCCTTATGGCCTCAGACCGAGATGCTGCTGGTCGCTCGCGACGCGCGGCGCCTAGTCTCGCCACGAAGGCAGTCACGACACAGGGGCGGAGGAGCGGCATGCTGACGGCGGACGGACGGGTCGTGATGGTCTCCGGGGCGTCGCGCGGCATCGGGCGCGCGGTCGTCGACAAGCTGCTGGCATCGGGCTTCACGGTCTCCGGCGGCATGCGCAGGCCAGACGCCAAGGCGGGCGGCGAGCGGCTGATGGTGCATCGCTACGTCGCCGAGGAAGCCGGGTCGGCCGAGGCTTGGGTCGCGGCGACCGTCGCGCGTTTCGGGCGCGTCGACGCCGTGGTCAACGCCGCCGGCATCAACCCCAAGGTGCGCGTCTCGGACGAGGGCGAGGACATGCTCGACGAGATGTGGCGGATCAACGTGAAGGGGCCGCTGCGGGTGATCCGCGCGGCGCTGCCTCATCTCGCCAGGTGCGGCTGCGGCCGCGTGATCAATCTCGGCTCGCTGTCCGGCAAGCGCGTGGCCTCGAATGTCGGCTACGCGATGAGCAAGTTCGCGCTGACCGCGTTGACGCACGGGATCCGCCGCGAGGGCCGCGAGGCCGGCATCCGCGCGACGGTCATCTGCCCGGGCTACGTCGCGACCGACATGACGGCCAACGAGACCGAGATCCCGCGTCACGAGATGACGCAGCCGGGCGACCTCGCGGAGCTCGTCGAGACACTGCTGCGGCTGCCGAACAACGCCGCGGTCTCGGAGCTCCTGGTCCACTGCCAGTACGAGCCGATGCTCTGAACCGTCGCGGACGACATCGCGTCCGACGGCTTGCTACAGTTTCGATCGTCGTCATCCAGACATTCAACGAGGGGAAATCCGATGTCACCAGGCGAGAAGATGCGCGCGTATCTGGCCCAACCCGGCTTCGTCGTCATGCCGGCGGCCTGGGACGGCCTCAGCGCCAAGCTCGCATCCACGGCCGGCTTCAAGACCGCCTTCCTCTCGGGCTCCTGCGTCGCGGCGAGCCGGCTGGGCGGGCCCGACCTCGACCTCATCTCCTTCGGCGAGATGCTGGAATCGCTGGTGATGGTGCGCAACGCGGCGCCCGAGACGATGGTGCTCGCCGACGGCGACCACGGCTACGGCAACGCGATGAACGTGCAGCGGACGGTGGCGAGCTACGGCCGCGCCGGCGCCGCCGCGGTGCTGATCGAGGACAAGATCACGCCGCGCGCCCTGACCGCCGCCGGCAAGCCCTG
This sequence comes from Alphaproteobacteria bacterium, assembly GCA_016793165.1. Taxonomy (GTDB): domain Bacteria; phylum Pseudomonadota; class Alphaproteobacteria; order CACIAM-22H2; family CACIAM-22H2; genus CAIOSQ01. The sequence goes on from JAEULA010000013.1 coordinate 85,772, forward strand.
CCTGCCCTTCGAGCAGGCGCGCATGAAGATCCGCGCCGCGGTCGCCGCCGCGAAGGAGTCGGGCATCCTGGTCATGGCACGCACCGACTGCCGGCCCACGGCCGGCATCGACGAGGCCGTCGCCCGCATCGAGATGTACGTCCAGGAAGGCGCCGACATCCTGTTCCTGGACTCGCCCGCCGACGAGGCCGAGATCCGCCGCGCGGTCGCCGCGGCTGCCGGTCGCCCGTCCTTCGCCGTGCTGTCGCCGGGCGCACCGCGCGAGATCCCGACGCAGAAGCGCGCCGCCGAGCTCGGCCTGAAGATCGGCACCTATCCGACGGGCATGCTCTCGCCCGCGATCGCCGGCATGCAGGCCGGCCTTGCGGCCATCAGCGCCGGCAACGCCGAGGCGCCCAGCGCGCTGGCGCCCAAGGTCTTCCGCGAGGTCCTGGGCTACGACGACTACGACCAGCGCGCCAAGCCCTACGTGCTGAAGGACTGACCTCGGCGCGCCCCGTCCGGGGCGCGGCGAACGCGATCGCGCCGGCGCCGACGATCTCGGCGGCGCCGGCGGCGACTGGCTGATCGCGCGCCGGCCGTCGCGTCGCTCGACGATCGGCGCGCCCGAGGCCGCGTCAGCCCGCCCGCTGGCGCATCATTTCAAGGCCGGTCCGCAGGAACGGATCGGAATGCAGGTAGAAGAACCCGGTGCCGAGACCGGCGTAGAGCGCGATGTCGTCCTCGGTCACCAGCGTGCCGGCGATGCGGCCCGACTTGCGGATGCGCGCGATCGCGTTCTCGACCGCGTCGAGCACGGGCTGCGGCCGCTTCTGGCCGCGCGGCACGGTCGGCAGGTAGCCCATCGACTGCGACAGGTCGCCGGGCCCGAGGAAGAACACGTCGATGCCCTCCACCGCGAGGATGGCGTCGAGATTGGCGATCGCCTCGGTGGTCTCGATCATCACCACCACCAGCCGATCCTGGTGGTCCGCCGGACAGGCATAGCGCACCGTCTCGACGATGTGGCGCGCGGCGTCCGCGGTATTGACGAGCGGCACCATCAGGCCGTCGGCGCCGGCATTCAGGTAGCGGATCAGCAGCGAGCGCTGATGGCTGTCGGGCCGCACGATCGCGCCGCCGCCGGCCGACCGTGCCGCCCGCGCCATCTCGCGCACCTCCTCGAAACCCGCCGAGCCGTGCTCGCAATCGAGGAATACGGTGTCGCTCCCGAGCTCGCACAGCCGCGCGACCAGCCCGGTCGACACGTGGTGCGGATTGGTCATGAGTATGCGCTCCCCGGCCTGCAGCCGGGCGCGCAGCTTGGCTCCGATCATGTCGCCCCCTTCGGCGCGCCCAGCGTGCGCGCGATCTCGAGATCCTGGTTGATGTCCCGCATGCGCGTCGGCGCTATGACGAGCTGTTCGATCACCGTGCGCGACGGCAGTGCACAGCACAACAGCACCGCCTCGGCCACGTCCTCGGGCCGCACCATCGCGGCGCGCTCGGCGGCGGTCGGCGGGCGCGGCCGCGTGTCCATGATCGGCGTGTCGACTTCGCCCGGCAGGATCGTGGTCGCGCGGATGTTCTGATTGCGAAACGTGTTGTGCAGATAGGCCATGAAGTTCGCGACGCCCGCCTTCGCGGCGCCGTAGGGCGCGCCCCCGAGCAGGTTCGGGCGCACCGCCGCCAGCGACGACACGGTCACGATGGTGCCGCCGCCGCGCGCGATCATGCCCTCGAGCGTCGCCTGGGTGAGCAGGTAGACCGCGGTCAGGTTGACGGTGACCACCGCCTCCCACTCCTCCCGCCCGATCCAGCGCACGTTGCGGATCCGTCCGGCGCTGCCGGCGTTGTTGACCAGGATGTCGACCGGTCCGAGCTCGGCCTCGACCGCCTTGACCATCGCGTCGACCTGGGCGCCCTCGCCGATGTCGATGGCGTGCACCGCCGCGGTGCCGCCGTCGCCCGCGATCTCGCGCGCCACCGCCGAGAGCGGCGCCGCACGACGGCCGACGAGGGCGACCTTCGCGCCCTCCGCGGCCAGCAGCTTCGCCGACGCGCGACCGATGCCGCTGCCGGCACCGGTGATGATGGCGACCTTGCCCGCGAGGCGGCTCACGGCGCGTCCCCCTCGTAGGCGTCCCGTGCCGCCTGAGGGGTCACGAGCCCGGAGCGGAGATCCGCCGCGATCAGCGCCGGCGCACGCGCCGCGGGATCGCCCCAGCCGCCGCCGCCAGGCGTCTCCACGGTCAGCGTGTCGCCCGGCTGCAGCACGACCTTGCCCTTCGGGAACACCGGCTTGCCGTTCTTCAGCACGGCGCCCTTGCGCCCGTCCTTGCCGCCGACCACGCCGAAGCAGGGATGCCGGACGCGTTCGTTCGCCAGGTACACGTTCATCGGCCGGTCGGACAGGCTGCGGATCGCCGAGCGCTGGCCGAGCCCGCCGCGATAGGTCCCCGCCCCTCCGGAGTCCGGGATCAGCTCCTTGCACTCGGTCAGCACCGGAGCCGCGAGCTCGTACATCTCAACCGGCGTGACGCGGCAATTCGACGGGAAGCTGAGCGTGTCGAGGCCGTCGAGTCCGGACCGTCCGCCCTGCCCGCCGTGGAAGTTCTGGATCGCGCCGAAATTCGTCCCGTCCGCGCGCTGCCCGAGGCAGTTGATCGCCCAGATCGGCGCGCCGCCACTGTCGCCCTGGACGCCCTGCGGCAGCACCGTCTCGAGCGCCTTGAACACCAGGCTCGGGATGACATGGCCGATCAGGTTGCGCGAGTTGCCCGCCGAGGTGAGGCTCGGATTGAGGATCGAGCCGTACGGCGCCTCGTCCGTGATCGGCGCCGAGCAGCCCTCGTTGTTGGGCGTCTTCGGATCGAGCAGGCACTTGATCGCGTAGATGCTGTGCGCCACGCGATAGTGCTTGCGCACGTTGATCCCGAAGGCGACCTCGGGCGACGTGCCGGCATAATCGACATGGATGCTGTCCTCGCGGACATGCACGCTGGCACGCAGCAGCACGTCGGCGTCGAAGCCGTCGAGCCGCACCTCGGCGCCGAAGGCGCCCTTCGGCAGGGCCCGGATCGCGCTGCGCATGTGCGCCTCGGAGCGCGTATGGATCGCGCGCGCCAGGCCCTCCACATCGTCGAGGCCGTATTCGTCGAGAAAGCGGCAGAGCTCGCGCCCCATGACCTCGTTTGCGGCAACCATGCTGTCGATGTCGCCCAGCACCTCGGTCGGAAGGCGCACGCTGGCCGCGATGATGTCGAGGACGTCCTTGTTCGGCTGGCCGGCCTTGTAGAGCTTCAGGATCGGGAAGCGGATGCCCTCCTCGAACACGTCGGCGGCGTCCGGCGACAGCGGCCGCCCGCCGATGTCGGGCATGTGCGCGATGCTCCCGGCATAGGCGACGATGCGCCCGTTGCGGAAGATCGGCGTGATCATGACGATGTCGGGGAGGTGCCCGGTGCCGATCGTCGGGTCGTTGGTCGCCAGCACGTCGCCGGGCTGAAGGGTCTCGGGGGGATAGGCCTTCAGGAAGTAGTCCTGCGCCGCCATCGGCAGCGAGCTGATGAAGACCGGAATCGCCCAGGTGCATTGCGCGATGGAGCGGCCGGCCGCGTCCATCAGGACGGTGACGTAGTCGTGGTTCTCGCGCACGATGGGCGAGAAGGCCGTGCGCCCGAGCACGGCGTCCGCCTGGTCGGCGATGAAGACCAACCGGTTCCACAGCACCTGCAGCGTGATCGGATCGTCGAGGTCGATCTTGCGTCGCTTCATGGGGCGTCGTCCCTAGCTGATCTGCATGATGAGGTTCCCGCGCGCGTCGAGCCGCGCGGTGGCGCGGGGCCCGACGACCACCGTCGATTCGCGCTGCTCCACGATCGCCGGTCCGGCGATGCCGACCCCCGGCACCAGCCGGTGATGGTCGTAGACCGGCGTGTCGACGAAGTCCTGCACCTCGTCGAAGAACACCGGCCGGCTGCCTTTGCGCGCCTCGCGTCCGTCGCCCGCGGCGGCGACGGCCAGGCTGTCGACGATCGCGTCCTTCGGGCCGCTGACGCGCAGCCGCCATGTGATTGCCTCGATCTCGGAGCGCGCGACGATGCGGCCGAACAGGTCGCGATAGACCTTGAAGAAGTTCTCGCGGAGCTGCCGGCGGAACGCGGCGTCGTCGAGGTCCAGCGACGGGAGCGCGATGTTGATCTCGTGCCCCTGCCCCACGTGCCGCATGTCGATCGAGTACTCGTGCTCGATCGCGCCGGACCTGACGCCCGCGCCGAGGACCACCGGGCGTCCGCGCGCGGCAAGGTCGTCGAGGATCCGTCGCATCGTCGCGAAATCCCAGCGATCGAGGCGCATCACATGGCTCGCGGAGACGTCGGCGGCGACCGGCGCGATCAGCAGTCCGACCGCCGAGGTGACGCCGGCGCCCGCCGGGCAGATCACCTTCTCGATGCCGAGCTTGCAGGCGACGCCGTAGGCGTGGACCGGGCCGGCGCCGCCGAAGGCGATCAGCGGCAGCGTGCGCGGATCGACGCCGTGATCCGAGACGTGCATCGCCGCTGCCTCGCTCATGTGCTCGTTGACGAGATCGTGGATGCCCCAGGCGCAGCGCTCCGCCGAAACGCCGAGCTCGCCGGCCAGCCGCGCCATCGCGCCCCGCGCTGCACCCGAGTCCAGTCGGAAGCCGCCGCCGAGGAAGGACTCCGCGCCGACATAGCCGAGCAGGACGTCCGCGTCGGTGACCGTCGGCTCGGTGCCGCCCAGGCCGTAGCAGGCAGGCCCGGGCGCGGCGCCGGCGCTGCGCGGGCCGACATCGAGCAGGCCGAGCTGGTTGCGTGCCGCGATGCTGCCGCCGCCGGCGCCGATCTCGATCATCTGGATCGAGTGGATCTTGAGCGGGAAGCCGCTGCCGCGCCGGAAGCGCTCATGCCGAGCCACCTCGAGGTCGGCGCCGATCATCGGCTTGCCGTCGGGGACCAGGCACAGCTTCGCGGTCGTGCCGCCCATGTCGAAGGACAGCACGCTGCGCTCGCCGGTGAGCGCCGCATACTCCGCCGCCGCCACGGCGCCGGCCGCCGGCCCGGACTCGATGAGGCGCACCGGCGCCTCCGCCGCGGACTTGCTCGGCACGAGCCCGCCGCTTGAGGTCATCCACAGCAGCTGTCGCTTGATGCCGCGCTTGCCCAGCTGCGCCTCGAGATGCTCGACGTGGCGCGCCATCAGCGGCTGCGTGTAGGCGTTGACGACCGTCGTCGACGCCCGGTCGAACTCGCGCACCTCCGGGCAGACCTGCGAGGACAGCGACACGTGCAGCGACTGGTCCGCCTTGCGCAGCAGCTCGCCGACGGCCTGCTCGTGGCGGGGAAAACGGTAGGCGTGGAGCAGACACACCGCGACCGACCCGATATTCGCCGCGCGCAGCCGCTCGACGATGCGTGCGACGCTGCCTTCGTCGAGCGCGAGCGCCGTCTCTCCGTCGGCGGTGATGCGCTCGCGAACGCCAAAGCTGTGCTCGCGTCGCGCCAGCGGCTCGGGATACTGGATCTTCAGGTCGTAGAGGTCGTAGCGCCCCTCGTTGCGGATCCGCAGCATGTCCTGGAAGCCGTCCGTCGTGACGAAGGCGGTGTCGACGCCGCGGCGCTCAAGAACGGCGTTGGTGACGACGGTCGTGGCGCCGAGGATCTGCAGCTGGACGGAATCGGGCGACGGGCTCACGCGCGCCAGCAGCTCGCCGATGCCCTGGACCACCGCCTGCGCGGGATCGGACGGCGTGCTGAGCACCTTGTGCAGCAGCAGCCTGCCGTCGTCGCCGAGGAAGGCGAAGTCGGTGAACGTGCCGCCGGTATCGAATGCAAGCTTTGCCATCGTGTCGATCCGTCTGTCGGTTGTCGTCTTGATCAGGCGCCGGTGCCGAGCGGCGCGTCGTCGAGCCGCCCGGTCATGAAGAGGCGGCCGAGTGCCGCGTGGGAGATCGCCGCCGTCGCGCCGTCCCAGATCACCTTGCCGAGCCGCAGGACGACGGCCCGCTCGGCGACCTCCATCGCCTTGCGCGTGTTCTGCTCGACCAGGAGGATCGTGCGACCGCCGTCGTGCAGCCGCTTGAGCTCGGCGAAGACGATCGCGATCGCCTGCGGCGACAGCCCGGCCGAGGGCTCGTCGATCAGCAGGATCTCGGGCCGGCGCAGCACGGCCATGGCCATCTCGAGCAGCTGCTGCTCGCCGCCGGAGAGGTTGCCGGCGAACTGGTGGCGGCGCTCGCGCAGCTTGGGGAACAGCCCGTACACGTGGTCGCGCTCGGCGGCCACCTCGCGATCGCGGATCGTGTAGGCCGCCATCTCCAGGTTCTCTTCGACCGTCATCAACGGGAAATTGCAGCGGCCCTGCGGCACGTAGGCGATGCCGCGCGACAGGATGTCCTTCGGCTTCGCGCCGCCGATGTCGCGGCCCTTCCAGCGGATGGCACCGCCCTTGAAAGTCGTCATGCCGAAGATCGTCTTCAGCAAGGTCGACTTGCCGGCGCCGTTCGGACCCATCAGCGCGACGAACTGCCCCGCCGGAGCGAGCATGTCGACGCCGTGCAGGATCTCCAGCGGGCCGTAGCCGGCATGGACGTCCGCGATCTCCAATGTCGCGTCAGCCGCCAAGATAGGCCTCCACGACGCGTGCGTCGTTGACGATCGCCTCCGGCGATCCGTCCGCGAGCACTTCGCCCTGATGCAGCACAATGACGCGCCGGCAAAGCCCCATGACGACGTCGACATTGTGCTCGATCACGACGAAGGCGATGCCCAACCGCCGGTTCGCTTCGGCGATCGCAGTCGCGATCTTCTCGATCAGCACCGGATTGATCCCGGCGAGCGGCTCGTCCAGCAGCACGATCTTCGGCCTGGGCATCAGCATGGATGCGAACTGCACGAGTTTCTGCTGGCCGTAGGACAGCGTGCCGGCCGGCAGGTCGCGCACATGCGCGAGCCCGACGAGGTCGATGAGCTCGGCCGCCCGCGCGCGCAGCTCGGCAAGCCGCGTCCTGGCGCCCGCGCCCAAAGAGAAGGTCGAGGCCACGCCCGGGAAGGCGAACATCTGGCCGGCCGCGACCAGGTTCTCCTCCGCGCTCAGGGTGTCGAACACCGAGGCCTTCTGGAAGCTGCGCAGCATGCGTCCGTCACGGGCGACGCGGTTCATCGGCCAGCCGGTCACGTCGGTGCCGTCGAGGACGATCCGCCCCGCATCGAGCGCCTGCAGCCCGGTGCAGCAGTCGAACAGGGTCGACTTGCCCGAGCCGTTCGGGCCGATGATTCCGCACAGCTCGCCGGCCGCGAGCGAGAACCCGACGGCGTTGAGCGCGCGGACGGCGCCGTAGTTCTTCGTCACCGCACGGAGTTCCAGCAGCGGCGCGCGCTCGGTTCGCGGCGCGGCGACGCCGCTCACGGCGACCTCCCGCGCAGCGCGCCGAGCACGCGGTCGACCAGCGGGAACAGGCCCGTCGGGAACCAGAACACGAGCCCGAGCAGGACGAAGCCGTAGATGATCATCCGCAGCTCGGGCGTGATGCGCAGCGCCTCGGACGCCGCCACGAAGACCAGGCTCCCGAGCACGACGCCGCGCACCGTGCCCGTGCCGCCGCCCAGCACGATGATCAGGATCGTCGTCGTGTAGTACATCTGGAACGTGAGCGGGCTGACGACGGTCAGGTAGTGGGCGTACAGGCTGCCCCCCATGCCCGCGAAGGCGGCGCTCAAGGTGAAGACGACGAGCTTGTAGGTCCAAGTCGGGATGCCGAAGGACTCGGCGAGAGTCTCGTTGTCGCGGATCGCGATCATGCAGCGGCCCGCCGGGGACGAGACGATCGCGTAGAACACCGCCGTCGTCAGTGCGACGACGACCAGAGCGAGATAGTAGAAGCCGGTCGTCGTCGTCACCGGGATCGAAAGCGGGCCGATGCCGAGCTCGGGTCGCGGAATTCCCGACAGGCCCATGTCGCCGCGCGTCAGCCCGATCCAGTTCTTGGACACCGTCTCGGCGATCAGCACGAAGGCGAGCGTGCACATGACGAAGGAATAGGTCCGCAGGCGCAGCGCCGGAACCGCGAGCGGCAGTGCGACGGCCGAGCCGACCAAGCCCGCGGCGACGAAGTTGAACCAGAACGGCGTGCCTGCGTGGATCGCCAGCAGCGCCGACGTGTAGGCGCCGATGCCGAAGAAGGCGCCCTGCGCCAGCGACAGCATGCCGGTGTAGCCGAGGATCAGGTTCAGGCCGTGGGCCGGCAGCAGGAAGATCATCGAGATGATCAGCGCGTGCAGCGGATAGGTGCCGAGCACCAGAGGCGCCGCTGCGAAGGCGGCGACGAGCGCGGCGGAGCCGGCCAAGCGGGCGGCGGCCGAAGGTGCCGCGGTCGGAACGGTCGAGCCGGCGGCGGTCATGGCGTCAGTACCGCGCCTTGGCGCTGAACAGCCCCGCCGGCCGCCACATCAGGACGCCGATCAGGGCGACGAAGCCGACGGCGTCGCGGAACTGCAGCCCCAGGAATCCGGCGACGAAGCTCTCGATCACGCCAAGGATGACGCCCGAGATCAGCGTGCCCCGGACGTTGCCCATACCGCCCATGACGATGACGGCGAAGGTCTTGAGCGTGATCGCCTCGCCCATGCCGCCATAGACGCTGACGTTGATCGGCGCGGTGAGGACGCCGGAGAGCGCCGCGAGTCCGGTCCCGAGGATGAAGGTGCGCAGCACGACCTGTTCGACGTCGATGCCGACGACCTGGCAGCACTCCATGTTCTGCGAGACCGCGCGGATCGCCTTGCCAATCCGGGTCCGCCGGACCATCCACTCGAGCACCGCGAAGACCACCAGGACAACGGCGACGATCACGAGCCGCTGCTTGGCGAGGAAGATGTCGAAGACCTCGATCGGCTCGAGCCAGCCCCCGGCGAAGGTCTTGTAGCTGCCGCCGAAGGTCAGGATCGCGAGGTTCTGCAGGATGAGCGAGATGCCGATCGTCGCCAGTACGCCGGACTGGAACGGCGCGGTCACGAGCCGGGCCATCACCAGCCGGCCGATCACGGCCGCGATCGCGGCGGTCGAGACGACCGCGACCGCGATCGACGCCACATAGGGGACTTCGAAGCGCGCGATCGCGTACCAGGCGGCGAAGGTCCCGGCCATGTAGTACTCGCCGTGGGCGAAGTTGATGGCGCGCAGGACGCCGAAGATCATCGTCATGCCCACGGCGACCAGCGCATAGACCGTCCCGGTCACGATGCCGTTGATGATCTGCTCGACCAGGAGCTCGATCATGGGACGCGCGCCGGTTGCCGCGGGGACCGGGCCTCCGTTACTTCGGATACTCGATCGTCGACGAGTAGGTGCCCTTGATCAGGGGGACGCCGTCGGCGATCTCGATCAGGATCATCGGCAGGTTTCCCTGGTTGTGGTCGTCGAACTTCACCTGGCCCATCACGCCCTCGTAGGTGAGCGACGACAGGGTGGTGCGGACGTCGTCGGGCTTCACGCTGTTGGCCTTGAGCATGGCCGCCCGGATCAGCCGCACCGTCTCCCAGTGCGTGTAGCCGTGAACATTCGGGACCTCGTTGTCGTATTTCTTCTGGTAGTCGGCGATGAATGCCTTGCTCTTCGGGTTGTCCCACTCGGGCAGCCAGGCCGCCGCCTCGACGGCGCCCTGGAACACGCTCGGCGCGGTCTTGATCGTGCTCGGGTTGGTGAACTCGCCGTTGCCGACCAGCGCCACCTTGCCCGCCATGCCGGTCTCCAGCATCTGGCGCGCGACGATCGGCGTCGTGTCGGCGAGCCCGTACATGATGATGGCGTGGACGTCGGATCGCCGGATCTTGGTCAGCACCGGGCGGAAATCCGTCTCCTTGTCCTTGTAGTAGTCCTCGCTGACGATCTCGGCCTTGAAGCGCGGCAGGTACTTCTTGGTGAAGTTGATCGCGCCGCGACCGTAATCGCTGTCGACCGACAGCACCGCGAACTTCGCGAACTTCTTCTGCTCCACGGCGTACTGCAGCACCTGCAGGGCGCGCCCCTCGTCGGTCGGGTAGTTGCGGAACGTCCACTTGAAGCCGCCGACGCCCGCCTTGTAGGTGATGTCGGGGTTCGACGAGGCGGCGTTCACCAGCAGCACGCCGCGGTTCTCGACGATCGGCTGCATCGCCAGCGTCACCGAGCTGCAGACGTCGCCGATGATGAACTGCACCTTGTCCTGCTCGATCAGGCGCTGCGTCGCCGAGACGCCCTCGGTGGGCGTGCACTGGCTGTCGCCCGGGAAGAGCTGGATCTTCTTGCCGAGGATCCCGCCGGCGGCGTTGATCTCGTCGGCGGCAAGCCGCGCGCCGCGCTGCGCGAACGCGCCGTAGCGCGCATTGGCACCGCTGTTCGGGCTCACGATGCCGATCCGGATGACGTCGTCGGCCTGGGCCGCGGCGTCCTGCCATCCCGCGGCGACCGCTGCCGCGCCGAGCGCGGCGACCATAGTCGCCTTGCGGACCAAGCGACAAACTCCAAGTGCTGTCATTGCAACCTCCCGAAGATTTCGATCGACGGCTGCGGCCGCAGGTCGGTGGCGGCGATCGCCCCTGGCGCTTCGCGCGCTCGGCTCCCCCCGTGTCGCAGGTGCTCCTTGCGAGCCCGGCAACGCTAGGTCCGCCGCGTCGACCGTCGCCACGAGGTTCGGGCGCTACCGCGATAGCGAATCGCGATAGCGGAGGCCGTTGGGCGGCCGGGGTCAGCCCCGGCGCCGGGCCGGGTCCGGCCGGTTGATCCCGAGCATCTGCGCCGAGATCACGTGCTCGCGCACGAGATGCTCGAGGATATCGCGCACGGCGACCGCCGCTTCGGACATCGGCAGATGGTCCGACACGCCGAGCGCGATCGGCGCCTGGATCGCCGGCTTCGTCAGCCGACGGATGACGGTCTTCGCGCCCGCCATCGCCTGCGCCGCGGACCACGGCAGAATGGTCGCGCCGAGCTCCGCCGCCACCGCCGCGTGCAGCGTGGGAACCGACTCGATCTCCGCCGCGACGTGCGGCGCAACGCGCGCCCGCGCGAAGGCGGTGTCGATGATCCTTCGCAGGTAATGGCCGGTGCCGGGCAGCAGGAGCTTGACCCCGTCGAGCGCCGCGATCGGCACGGATCCCTGGCCGTTGCCCGCGAGCTCGAGGCGGCTCGGCGCGACGAGCACGAGCTCCTCGCGGAACAGGGGCTCGAGGCGGACGCCGCGGATCGGTCCCGAGCCGTAGATCACCGCGATGTCCATCCGGCCGGTCATGATCAACTCGCTCAGCACGTGGCCGAAGCTCTCATTGATGTAGAGCGTGATCTGCGGATGGCGCTCGCTGATCGTCCTCAGGAGTGGAACGGAAACCGTCGTCGTCGCGCTGTAGGTCGCGAGCCCGATCGAGACAGGGCCCGCCAGGCCCGTCGACGACTTGGTCACGTCGGCCTGCGCCTGCTCCAGCTGGCGCTGGATCGCCTGCGCGTGGCGATAGAGCGCAAGCCCCGCCTCCGTGGGGCGGATGCCCTGGTTGCTGCGGATCAGCAGCTTCTGCCGGAAATGCGCCTCCAGCGACGCCATCTGGCTGCTGAGCGCGGGCTGGGCGATCCGGAGGATGCTCGACGCCCGCAACATGCTGCCGGCATCGACGATCTTCACGAAGCTGCGGAGTTTGCGGAAGTCGACGCTCATGAAGACCTCATGCGACGCACCACCCGGCCGCGGGGCGGGCCGATCTGACCATGGGTTTCATCCGAGCGCGACGACGATGCCCAGTCCGGATTCGAAGGCGAAGCTCGGGAGTTGAAACCGCTCGGACCCCGGGCACAGGGCTCGTCGACCCGCGATCGCATCTGGATCGGCACCGGACCATCGCGCGCCGGATCGCGTGTGTTGCCGCTCCGGAAAGCCGGGGCGCTGCGCCGGACAACAGCCGTCGCTGACGTCGCGACACGACTGAGAACCGAGGCAAGGCTGCACCCTCGACTCCTGCCGCGCGGCGGGCGCGGCGGCCCGGCCGATGGCGCCTGCCGAGAATCGCATGTGGCCGAAGGTCGCAGTCCTCGAGGCGCGCGCGTCGGTACCCGATCGCAGGACCACGGAATCGGACCCTATCGAGGATGGAACCCGCGGCGCGCTCGATCCGAGCGGCAATCCCACGACGACGACAAGCTGCCGCAGTGACACCCGGTCGTTATTGGAGAAGGGTGTTCGCCGTTCGCCGTTCGCCGTTCGCCGTTCGCAGGAAGTCATGTGCCCGCCAGGCCGCAACGTTCAGAGGAACGTTCGATGACTCTCGACGCAGGCGCCGGGGCTCCGCCCTTGCGACCTCAGCCGTGCCGATCGACGCGTCCCTCGTGCGACCGCTGCGTGACCGTTCGCCCCCTTGCTGTGTTTTTGGCCTGCAGCGCGAATCTCGCGCTCGCGCCCAAATGGATGGGCGACGAGCTCCGCGCCGAACGGCATCGGACCGGGGACACGCGTCGGAACTCGCCCTCTTGTCCTCAAGAGGGCGACGCGGCCGTCTGCCACCAACAGCGCTCGGTCGACGGCGCGCAGGTCCCTGCCCCGGCGCGCCAGACCGTTGCGCACCACGAGCGCCGTCCCGGGCTGCATGCCGCCGGCTCTACGACACACTTCGCCGCAGCGGACGGCGATGGACTGGACCCGTCGGACTCGAGGCGATGCGGCGACCGGCCTCAACGTCCGGGCAGCACCGGCGCCCACGAACCGACGTTGCGCCGCCGTGATCGACCGGTTTGCCGCTTCGCCGGCGCTCATGATCGGCGTCGCCTCCGCGCGCTTCGACTTGCAGATCGCAGCGCAGGTGGTGCGGCCTTGCCGCGCCTGCCAAGCCCGACATGTCGACGGCATGTCCTCGCCCGCCGTGAGAACGCCGATCCGCGCAGGATTTCGCACGACCCCGCACCACATGACCGCAGCCGCTGCACGCGCGACCACCGTTTCGGCGCCGGCCCGATCACCGATTCATTCCGCGATCGGGCAAGGCCGAGCTCATGAGGCGCACGAACGGAGTCACGGAAGAATTCGAGACCGACTTCCGGACGACGCGTATTTGTCGGCACGAGAAGCTAGGCGAGTTACTCATGATCATCGCCCAGTGACACAGGCGGCGGATCGAGAACCTGGAGGGCGTCATGCGAATCCCGATCGAGGAGTCCCGACTTCACCTCGTCGCCGCGATGAACCAGGTGCTCCTGGGCGACGAGGTCGGGGATCCGATCGACGTGCTGGTCGGCGACCACTTCCGGATTCGGGCCATGCTCAATCTGCTCACCGATTGTGCGCGGGCAACGATGCCGGCGCATGTCCGTTCGGATCTACTGCGCTCTTTGGTGACATTCCTAGTCCTCGATCTGCCGCGGCATCTGACCGAGGAGGAGGAGCTCCTGTTCCCCCGCCTCCAGAGGCGCCTCCGTCCGTCGGACGTGCTTGACCCCAGCGTTCGCTCGCTGCGCACCGATCATCTCGGCATTCGGGAGGCGGCGGCCCGTCTGGTCGACGAGGCCGCAAGGATCCAGGCCTGCACGCCCCCCGTGCCGACGCCCGAGTTCCGGGCCATGGTCGCCCGGTTCGTGACGATGAAGCAGCGCCACGTCGCGGCCGAGAACGCGGCCGTATTGCCGCTGGCGCGCCATCGTCTCAAGGCGGTCGACCTGTCGGGTATCGGACGCGGGCTCGCCCACGGCCGCTCCGCTCCGAGCGGTCCGTCGACCTGGGCCACGCGGTGGCTTTCGACCACGGCCGGACGCTGCTGAACAATCGTCGAGCGCGGTGCCGCCGGTCGTCCGGTGCGGTCCGGCCGACCCGACCGCGCGGCATCGGCGATCAGAAATCCGTGAGGGAGCCGGGGCGCGGGCTTGCCGGAAGCGACCGCGAGAACGAACCGCGATAAGAGATCAGGTCGATCATCGACCGGTACCCGAATCCGCCGTCGGACCGGTGCCGCCGTGCATGGCGGGGTTGCGCGTTTTTGCGTCGACGCCTTCGGCCCCACGGACTTAGACCCACTCCCCATGGACGACAGCAGCCGCCCCATCGCCGCCGCGATCCCCGCCGGCCCCGCAACGCCGACGCGCGCCGGCGCCGCTCCGGCAGCGACCCCGCAGGCGGCGACCTTCGCCGTCGTGTTCTCGCTGTCGCTCTGCCACCTGCTGAACGACCTGATGCAGTCGATGCTGCCGGCGATCTATCCGGTGCTCAAGACCGCGCACGGGCTCGACTTCGGCCAGATCGGCCTGATCACGCTCGCGTTCCAATGCACCGCGTCGCTGTTCCAGCCGATCGTCGGCATGGTCACCGACCGCAAGCCGATGCCGTATTCGCTGGCGACCGGGATGGGCTCCACGCTGATCGGCCTGCTGCTGCTCAGCCAGGCCAGCGAATACGTCACGATCCTCATCGCGGCTTGCCTGGTGGGCCTGGGCTCGGCCGTGTTCCATCCGGAGGCGTCTCGCTTCGCGCGTCTCGCCTCGGGCGGCCGCTATGGCCTCGCGCAGTCGCTGTTCCAGGTGGGCGGCAATACCGGCTCGGCGATCGGCCCCTTGCTCGCCGCCTTGGTCGTCGTGCCCTACGGCCAGGGCAGCGTGGCCTGGTTCTCGGCCGCCGCGTTCCTCGGCATGGCGGTGCTGATCGTCGTGGGCGGATGGTACGCCCGCAACCGCCCGGCGCCGCGCGCGCACGGCAGCGCGCACGCCGTGCGGCTTTCGGTCCAGCTCGGCAATCCGAGCGTCGCCCGCGCCCTGACCGTGCTGGTGTTGCTGATCTTCTCGAAGACCTTCTATTCGGCGAGCCTGAACTCGTATTTCACGTTCTATCTGATCGGCCGCTTCGGCGTTGACCTCGAGACCGCGCAGGTCGCCCTGTTCGTGTTCCTCGTCTCCTCGCCGATCGGCGTGCTCGCGGGCGGCTGGCTCGGCGACCGGATCGGGCGCCAGCCGATCATCTGGGGATCGATCCTCGGCGCGCTGCCGTTCTCGATCGCCCTGCCGCATGTCGGGTTCACGGCGACGGTCGTGCTCGCCTTCGTGATCGGGCTGATCATGGCCTCGTCGTTCTCGGCGATCCTGGTCTATGCGCAGGAGCTGCTGCCCGGCCGCGTGGGCTTGGTGGCGGGCGTGTTCTTCGGCTTCTCCTTCGGCCTCGGCGGCATCGGCGCGGCGGCCCTTGGCGAGCTCGCCGACCGCACGAGCCTCGAGACCGTCTACGCGGTCTGCGCCTTCCTTCCTGCGATCGGGCTGCTGACCGTCTTCCTGCCCCGGCAGCTCGCCAGGACCTGAGCGCGGGCCGAGGCCGCAGCCAGGGATCCGACGGCAGTCTCGATCCCGCCGGTCAGCCGACGGCGCTCGGGCGCGGACGAGAAGACGCGCCGCTCGGCGTCGCCGATGACGACGACATCGAAACGGATCCGGGATCGTCACGAAGGGGATCGCTGGTAGCGGCGGGCAGATTTGAACTGCCGACCAAGGGCTTATGAGTCCCCTGCTCTACCACTGAGCTACGCCGCTACACCGCGTCGCGACGAGGACGGATCCTCGTCGCGGAGGGCGCTGCCTATACTTGGGCGGCCGCGATCGAGTCAAGCTGCGGCGATGCGCGCGACGGCCGCCTTGATTCCCGGATCGAATTGGCCGATCAAACGGATAGGCGTTTGGGGCTGGGGTGGCGACGGGCGTGCGGTTCTCGATCTTCTCGTTGGCGCGGCAGGCGCTGGCCGGGCATTCCGGCTGGCCGGCGCAATGGCGCGATCCGGCCCCCAAGGCGTCCTACGACGCGGTGATCGTCGGCGCCGGCGGCCACGGGCTCGCGACCGCCTACTATCTCGCCCGCGAGCACGGCCTGACCAACATCGCGGTCCTCGAGAAGGGCTGGCTCGGCGGCGGCAACACCGGCCGCAACACCACGATCATCCGCTCCAACTACCTGTGGGAGGAGAGCGAGGCGATCTACGAGCACGCGGTGAAGCTCTGGGAGACGCTGGCGCAGGAGCTCAACTACAACGTCATGTACAGCCCGCGCGGCGTGATGATGCTCGCGCACAACGTCCACGACATCCAGATCTTCAAGCGCCACGTCCATGCCAACCGCCTCGCCGGCATCGACAACGAGTGGCTCACGCCCGAGCAGGCGAAGGAATTCTGCCCGCCCCTGAACATCTCGCGCGAGGCGCGCTATCCCGTTCTCGGCGCCGCCCTGCAGCGCCGCGGCGGCGTCGCACGCCACGACGCGGTCGCCTGGGGCTACGCGCGCGGCGCCGACCGGCTCGGCGTCGACATCATCCAGAACTGCGAGGTCACCGGCATCCGCCGCGACGCCGCGGGCGCCGTCGCCGGCGTCGACACGACGCGCGGGCCGATCGCCACCCGCAAGATCGGCGTCGTGGCCGCCGGCCATACCAGCGTGATCATGGCGATGGCCGGCCTGCGCATGCCGCTCGAGAGCTATCCGCTGCAGGCGCTGGTCTCCGAGCCGATCAAGCCGATCATGCCCTGCGTCGTGATGTCGAACACGATTCACGCCTATGTCTCGCAGTCCGACAAGGGCGAGCTGGTGATCGGCGCCGGCACGGACGCCTACGTCTCCTACAGCCAGACCGGCGCGCTGCACGTGACGACGCACACGCTCGATGCGATCAGCGACCTCTTCCCCGTCACGCGGCGGCTGAAGATGCTGCGCAACTGGGGCGGCATCGTCGACGTGACGCCCGACCGCTCGCCGATCATCGGCAGGACGCCGGTGCCGGGCCTTTACGTGAACTGCGGCTGGGGCACGGGCGGGTTCAAGGCCACGCCGGGCTCCGGCCACGTCTTCGCGGCGACGATCGCGCGCGACGAACCGCATCCCATCGCCGCGCCCTTCACGCTCGAGCGCTTTCGCACGGGCCGGTTGATCGACGAGGCCGCGGCGGCCGCCGTGGCGCATTGAGGCTCCGATGCTGCTGATCGCCTGCCCGCATTGCGGCGAGAGACCCGAGATCGAGTTCCGCTACGGCGGCGAGGCGCATGTGGCGCGCCCGGCCGACCCGTCGTCCTACGACGACGCGCGATGGGAGGACTTCCTCTACCTGCGCAGCAATCCCAAGGGGCTGCACGCCGAGCGCTGGCGTCACGTCCACGGGTGCGGCCGATTCTTCAACGCGCTCCGCGACACGGTGTCCGACAGGTTCGTGTGCACCTACAAGTCGGGCACGCCGCGGCCCGACACCGACGCGCCCGCCGCGGCGGCGAAGCGATGAGCCAGCCCTTCCGGACCCCGTCCGGCGGCCGCATCGATCGCGGCCGCACGCTCGCGTTCCGCTTCGACGGCCAGCGCTACGAAGGGCATCCCGGCGATACCCTCGCCTCGGCGCTGCTGGCCAACGGCGTCCATCTGCTCGGCCGCTCGTTCAAGTACCACCGGCCTCGCGGGATCCTCGCCGCCGGCGCCGACGAGCCCAACGCCCTCGTCACGGTGTCGCGCGATGCCGGCCGCACGACGCCCAACCTGCGCGCGACCCAGGTCGAGCTCCACGACGGGCTCGTCGCAGAGAGCCAGAACCGCTGGCCGTCGCTTCGCTTCGATGCCGCGGCGATCACCGACCGCTTCGCGGCGCTGGTCCCCGCGGGTTTCTACTACAAGACCTTCATGGGGCCCGGCACCGCCTGGGCCCGGCTCTACGAGCCGCGAATCCGCGCCATGGCCGGCCTCGGCCGCGCGCCGGAAGCCGCCGATCCGGACCACTACGCGCAGCGCTACGCGCATTGCGACGTGCTCGTCGTCGGCGCCGGCGCGGCCGGGCTCGCCGCCGCGCTGTCGGCCGCGCGCGCGGGCAAGCGCGTCGTGCTGTGCGACGAGCAGGCCGAGCTCGGCGGCGGCCTGCTCGCCGAGACGCGCGCCACGATCGACGGCGCGCCCGCATCGGCCTGGCTGGAAGCCGCACGCGCCGAGCTCGCCGCCGCCCCGCATGTGCGCCTGCTGCCGCGCACGACCGCCTTCGGCTATTTCGCGGACAACTTCGTCGCCCTCGCCCAGCGCCTCGCCGACCATCTCGCCGCGCCGCCGGCCGAGCTGCCCCGCGAGTGCCTGTGGCAGATCCGCGCGCGCCGCGTCGTCCTGGCGACCGGCGCGATCGAGCGGCCCCTCGTCTTCCCCGAGAACGACCGTCCGGGGATCATGCTCGCCGACGCGGCGCGCAGCTTTGCGACCCGCTACGGCGTGCGCCCGGGGCGCCGCGCCGTCGTCTTCGCCGCCCACGACTCCGCCTATGCCGCCGCGCTCGATCTCGCGGCCGCCGGCGTCGACATCGCCGCGATCGCCGACCTGCGGCGCGATGCCGACGGCCCGCTGCCGGCTGCGGCACGCGGCGCCGGGATCCATGTCGTCGCGGGCGCCACGATCGTCGGGACGCGCGGCCGGCTGCGCGTGCACGAGGCGCAGCTCGGCGCGCTCGACGCCGCGGGTCGCGTCACCGGCGTCACGCCGATCGCCTGCGACCTGCTGTTGATGGGCGGCGGGTGGACGCCGAGCGTGCATCTCTTCTCGCAGTCCCGCGGCAAGCTGGTCTTCGCCGAGGCGCTGCAGGCCTTCGTGCCCGGCGAGCCGGCGCAGGCCTGCCGATCCGCCGGCGCCTGCCGAGGCGCGTTCGGCCTCGCGGCGGCGCTCGACGACGGCTGGCAAGCCGGCGCCGAGGCCGTCGGACTCGACGGCGCGCGCCGCTTCGCGGTCGCCGACGACCCGGCCGCGAGCGGCGGCTTCGCCGGAGCCGCTCCGCACGATCGCAATCCGCGCCGGGTGCGCGCCTTCGTCGACTTCCAGAACGACGTCACGGCCAAGGATCTGACCCTGGCGCTGCACGAGGGCTTCCGCTCGATCGAGCACGTCAAGCGCTACACCACGACGGGCATGGCGACGGACCAGGGCAAGACCTCGAACATCAACGCGCTGGCGATCGTCGCCGCGGCAAGCGGCCGCGCCATCCCCGCCGTCGGCTTCACGAGCTTCCGCCAGCCCTACACGCCGGTCACCTTCGGCACCTTTGCCGGCGCGTCGCGCGGCGCGCTGTTCGATCCGGTGCGCACGACGCCGATCCACGACTGGGCGCAGGCCGCGGGCGCGGTGTTCGAGGACGTCGGCAACTGGAAGCGCGCGCGCTACTTCCCGCGCGCCGGCGAGGACATGCACGCCGCGGTCAATCGCGAGTGCCGCACGGTGCGCACGGCCGTCGGCGTGTTCGACGCCTCGACCCTCGGCAAGATCGAGGTCGTCGGCCCCGACGCCGCCGAGTTCCTCGAGCGCCTGTACGTCAATCCCTTCGCCAAGCTCGGTGCGGGCCGTTGCCGCTACGGCATCCTGCTGCGCGAGGACGGCTTCGTCACCGACGACGGCGTGATCGGCCGCATCGCGGCCGACCGCTTCCACGTCACCACGACCACCGGCGGCGCGGCGCGCGTACTCGCGATGATGGAGGACTATCACCAGACCGAGTGGCCCGACCTGCGCGTCCACTTCGCCTCGACCACCGAGCAATGGGCGGTGATCGCCGTGCAGGGCCCGCGCGCACGCGACGTCCTGGCGCCGCTCGCCGAAGGCATCGACATGGGTCGCGAGGCGTTTCCGCACATGAGCCTGCGCGAGGGCCGGCTCGGGGGCGTGCCGCTGCGGCTGTTCCGCGTCAGCTTCACCGGCGAGCTCGGCTACGAGGTGAACGTGCCGGCCGACCACGGCCGCGCGGCGTGGGAGCTGATCTGGGCGCAGGCGCAGCGCCACGGCGCGGCCGCCTACGGCACCGAGGCGATGCACGTGCTGCGCGCCGAGAAGGGCTACATCATCGTCGGCCAGGAGACCGACGGCACGGTCATCCCGCAGGACCTCGGGCTCGACTGGGCGATCGGCAAGTCGAAGCGCGACTTCGTCGGCAAGCGATCGCTGGCTCGCTCCGACATGGTCCGCCCCGACCGCAAGCAGCTCGTCGGCCTGCTGACCGCCGATCCGACGACGGTGCTGGAGGAAGGTGCGCAGATCACCGAGTCGGCGACGCCCGCGCCGGGGACGCCCGCGCTCGGCCACGTCACCTCGGCGTACTGGAGCGAGAGCCTCGGCCGCTCGATCGCGCTGGCGCTCGTCGAGGCGGGCCGCGCCCGCCAGGGCGAGACGCTCCACGTTCCGATGCCCGGCGGCGCGATCCCCGTCGGCGTCGCGCCGACCGTCTTCGTCGATCCGGAGGGCAAGCGTCTCGATGGCTGATCCGCTTCCGCGCCAGGGCCCGCTCACGCCGCTGCCGCTCGACGAGACCTTGCGCGGCTTCGCCTGCGCGATCGTCCCGCCGATGGCGCGCTTCATCCTGCGCGCCGACGACGCCGCGCGCGCCGCCGCCGGCCGCGGCCTCGGGCTGGAGCTGCCGTCCGACCCGTGCCGCGCCGCGACTCGCGACGGGCGCAGCGCGCTGTGGCTGGGGCCCGACGAATGGCTGCTGCTCGCCGCCGAGGCCGACGGCCCCGCCGTAGCGGCCGCGATCGCCGACAGCGCCGCCGGGACACGCCACGCGCTGTTCGATGTCGGCCACCGGCAGATCGGGCTGGCGCTGAGCGGCCCCCTCGCCGCCGACGTGCTCGCGCAGGGCTGCCCGCTCGATCTCGACCCGTCGGCGTTCCCCGTCGGGATGTGCACGCGCACGCTGCTCGCCAAGACCGAGATCGTGCTTTGGCGGCGCGACGCCGAGCGTTTCCACGTCGAGGTGGCGCGCTCCTTCGCGCGTTATGCCGGCGAGCTGATCGTGCTCGCCGCGCGCGGCGCGGCGGCGATGGCGGCCGCCGCAGGCTCGCGCTGAATCCACCCGCCGCCGAGCACGCGCTCGCCGTCGTAGACCACGCAGGCCTGGCCGGCGGCGACGCCGAACTCGGGGGCATCCAGGCGAATCTCGGCGCGGTCGGGCGCCGTCAGGGCGACGGACGCCGCGACCGGTGCCGCCGTCGAGCGGATCTTCACCGCCACGCGCCGGGGCGCCGTCGCCGGCGTCTCGTCGCCGAGCCAGTTGAGGCCGGCGAGGGCGAGCGTGTCGCGGGCGAGCGCCGACCGCGGACCGACGACGACGCGTGCGCCCACGGGATCCACCGCGACGACGTAGAGCGGATCACCGGTGCCGCCGATCCCGAGCCCGCGGCGCTGGCCGACCGTGTAGTTGATCGTGCCCTCGTGCCGGCCGACCACGCGGCCGTCGACATGCACGATGTCGCCGGGACGCGCCGCCTCGGGACGCAGCCGCTCCACCAGCCGCGCATAGCCGCCCGAGGGCACGAAGCAGATGTCCTGGCTGTCGGGCTTGTCGGCCACCGCCAGGCCGTGCCGCGCCGCGAGCGCGCGTGTCGCGTCCTTGGGCAGGCCTCCCAGCGGGAAGCGCAGGAAGTCGAGCTGTGCCTGCGTCGTCGCGAAGAGGAAGTAGCTCTGGTCGCGCTGCGCGTCGACGGCCCGGTGCAGCTCGGCCCCGGCCGCGCCGCCGAGGCGGCGCGCGTAGTGTCCGGTCGCCAGCGCCGCCGCGCCGAGGTCGCGCGCGACGGCCAGCAGGTCGCGGAACTTGACCGTGCGGTTGCACTGGATGCACGGGATCGGCGTCTCGCCGCGCGCATAGCCGTCGGCGAAGTCCTCGATCACCGCGTCGCGGAAGCGGCTCTCGTAGTCGAGCACGTAGTGCGGAATCTTGAGCGTGTCGGCGACGTTGCGCGCGTCGTGGATGTCCTGGCCGGCGCAGCACGCACCCTTGCGGCCGACCGCCGCGCCGTGATCGTAGAGCTGCAGCGTCACGCCGACGACGTCGTAGCCGGCGGACTTCAGCAGTGCCGCGACCGTCGAGGAGTCGACGCCGCCCGACATGGCGACCACCACGCGCGCGCCGCGATCGACGCCGGCGAGCGAGGCCGCGGCGTCGCCGGCGGCCATGTCAATCGCGCTCCTCGAGCCACGCCGTCTGGATGGCTTCGAGGATCTTCTCGTTGGACTTGTTCGGGTCGTCGGCGAAGCCGTCGAGCGCCTGGACCCACTTCCACAGGTCGGTGAAGCGGAGATTGACGACGTCGACGTCGGGATGCGCCTCTTCCAGCGCGATCGCGATGTCGTGAACGTCGGTCCAGCGCAGCTTGGGCATCGGACTCTCCGGGAGGGCCGGGCGCACGCGTCAGCGCTTGTCGACCATCATGTTGCGGGTGGCGGCCGGCAGCGAGACCGTGAGCCCGTCGAGCTCCTCGGTCATGATGATCTGGCAGCCGAGCCGCGAGGTGTGGGTCAGGCCGAAGGCGAGATCGAGCATGTCCTCCTCCTCCTCCTTCGCCTCGGGCAGCCGCTCGTAATCGTCGCCTTCCACGATCACGTGGCAGGTCGAGCAGGCGAGCGAGCCCTCGCAGGCCCCCTCGAGATCGATGCCGTTGCGATGCGCGATCTCGAGCACCGACAGCCCGACCGGCGCCTCGACTTCGCGGCGCGTTCCGTCGCGCTCGATGAACGTCATCTTGGGCATTCAGCCGTCTCCTTGACCTTCTTGCCGCCCGGACCCCGCGTCCCGGCCGTTCAGAGCCCCAGCCGGTCGACCGAGCGGCCGGCGAGCGCGGCGCGAATACCACGATCCATGCGCCGTTCGGCAAAGATCTTCGTGCCCGTCTCGAGCGCCTCGGCGGCCGCGGCGACCGCCGCCCGGTCCTTCGCGCTCAGGCTGCGCTCGACCCCCGCGGCCAGGGCGGCGATGGCGCCCCGCTCGTCCGCCGACAGCAGGTCGCCGTCCGCGGCGAGCGCCGCCTGGACGGCGTTGAGCGTCCGGCGCGCCTCGACCTTGGTCTCGGCGAGCAGCCGCGCCTCCATGTCCTCCTGGGCGTTGTCGAGGGAGTCGCGCAGCATCCGCGCCATCTCGTCCTCGCTCAGCCCGTAGCTCGGGCGGACCTCGATCCGCGCCTCCTTGCCCGTCGTCTGCTCGCGGGCGCTGACCGCGAGCAGGCCGTCGGCATCGACCGCGAAGGTGACGCGGATGCGCGCCGCGCCCGCGACCATCGGCGGGATGCCGTCGAGCACGAAGCGGCCGAGGCTGCGGCACTGGTCCACCATCTCGCGCTCGCCCTGGACGATGTGGATCGCCATGGCGTTCTGGCCGTCCTGGTAGGTCGTGAACTCCTGCGCGCGCGCCACCGGGATCGGCGTATTGCGCTCGATCAATTTCTCGACCACGCCGCCCATCGTTTCCAGGCCGAGCGACAGCGGCGTCACGTCGAGCAGCAGCGTGTCGGCGCCGGCCGTCAGCGCCTCGGCCTGCAGCGCGGCGCCGACCGCGACGACCTCGTCCGGGTCGATGTCGCTCAGCGGCGCCTTGCCGAGGAAGCCCTCGAGCCGGCTGCGCACGAGCGGGATGCGCGTCGAGCCGCCGACCAGCACGCAGCCGCCGAGCTGGGCGGGCGTGACGCCGGCATCGGCGAGGACCTGGCGGCTGATTCGGATCGTCCGCTCGACGAGCGGCTCGATCAGCGCGTCGAGCTCGGCGCGCGTCAGCACATGGCGCGTGGGCTTGCCGTCGAGATCGAGCATGCCGTCCCAACGGTCGTGCGCCGAGAGGCACTCCTTGGCCAGCCGCGCCGTCGCGAGGCACTGCTTCACGAGATCGGCATCGATGCGCGCCGCGCCCCGCTCGCGCAGCAGGCGCTCGGCGACGAGGTGATCGACGTCGTCGCCGCCCAGCGCGGTGTCGCCGCCCGTGGCCAGCACCTGGAAGACGCCGCGCTCGAGCCGCAGCAGCGAGAAGTCGAAGGTCCCGCCGCCGAGATCGAAGACCGCGTAGAGCCCCTCGACGCCCTTGTCGAGACCGTAGGCCAGCGCCGCCGCGGTCGGCTCGTTGACCAGGCGCAGCACGTCGAGGCCGGCGACGCGCGCGGCGTCGCGCGTGGCGGTGCGCGCCGCGTCGTCGAAATAGGCGGGGACGGTGATCACGGCGCGATCGACGAGCTGGCCGGTCGCCTTCTCGGCGCGCTCCTTGACGGCGCGGAGGATCTCCGCGGAGATCTCGACCGGCGTCAGCAGCCGGCCGCCGATCACGAGCCGCGCCATCCCGCCCTCGGCGGCGGGGCCGAGCTCGTAGGGCAGCACGCCGGCGAGGGCCTTGAGGTCGCCCGACCCGCGTCCCATCAGACGCTTGATCGAGCCGACGACGCCGGCGGGCTGGTCGAGCAGCAGCGCGCGCGCCTCGTGGCCGACGATCGGTCCGTCCGCCGTGTAGGCGACCACCGAAGGCAGCAGCGCGCGTCCGCGCGCGTCGCGCAGGACCTCTGCCTTCTGGTCGCGCGCGATCGCGACGACCGAGTTGGTCGTCCCGAGATCGATGCCGACGGCGAGGCCCCGATCGTCCTCGTGCGGCATCGGCGTCTCGCCGGGCTCATGGATCTGCAGCAGCATCGTTTCAATCCGCGGCGATCAGCCGAGCATGACGGGCGCGCGCCTCGTCGACCAGCTTCTGGAGATAGCGCAGGCGAAGCGTCCCCTTGGCGGCGGCGGGCGCGTCGCCGCGGGCGAAGGCGCTCGCGATGTCGGACTCGGCGGCCATCACGTCCGCGACGGCGGCACCGATGCAGGTCTCGACCTCGGCGGGCCGCGTCGCGCTGTCCAGCGTCTCGCGCCGCTCCATCTGCTCCATCAGCAGCTCGGGATCGCGGATCGTGTTCTCGTCGGCGGTCGCGAGGCCGGCCAGGCGCAGCAGGTATTCGGCGCGGGCGAGCGGCGCCTTGAGCACCTCGTAGGCCTCGTTGAGGCTGACGGCCTGGCTCTGCGAGATCGCCCGCTCGCGCGGCGAGCGCGTCGCGAAGCGGTCGGGATGGAGCTGGCGCTGCAGGGCGAAATAACGGCGGTCGAGCTCGCGCACGTCGACGACGAAGCCGCGCGGCATGCCGAGCCGGACGAAATGGTCGATCGCGCGCGGCGGCTGCACCACGCGGCAGGTGGCGCAGAACAGCGCGTCGGCGGCGACGGGCCCCGCGCAAGACCAGCACGCGACGGGCGGCGGCAGGGCCGGCGACGTCTCGATCGCGAGCGGGGCGGAGGGGGTGGACACGTGCGGATCCCGAGGCCTGGAAACGATCCGGCCGGCGCGCCCGAGCGGCCGGCCGGATCCTGGAATTGCGACGCCCGATCCCTCAGACGTGGAAGGACTCGCCGCAGCCGCAGCGACCCTTCTCGTTGGGATTGCGGAATGTGAAGCCGGACTTGAGCTGCTCCTCGACGTAGTCCATCTCGGTCCCGAACAGGAACATCGCCGCCTTGGGCGCGATCAGGATCGTGACGTCCGGCGCCGGCGTGATCACTTCGTCGCCCGTCTCGATCGCGTCGGCGTATTCCAGCGTGTAGCTGAGGCCGGAGCAGCCGCGGGTGCGCACGCCCACGCGCACGCCGACCGACGGCTTGCCGCGCTTGGCGAGCAGTGCGCGCACGCGCTCGACGGCCGTCGCGGTAACCGCGACCGGCGGCGGGCGCGGCGCGCGCGGCTTGCGAGGGGCCGCTTCTGCGGCGGCAGGCGCTGGGGTGTCCATGGGTTTGCCGCTCGTGACCGGGGGTGGCGTCAGCCGTTGGCGGCCTTGGGAGCCGCCGGGCCGTGCTTCTGGCGGTAGTCCTCGACCGCCGCCTTGATCGCATCCTCGGCAAGCACCGAGCAGTGGATCTTCACCGGCGGCAGCGCGAGGTGCTGCGCGATCTCGGTGTTCTTGATCTTCGCGGCCTCGTCGAGCGACTTGCCCTTCACCCACTCGGTGACGAGCGAGCTCGACGCGATCGCGGAGCCGCAACCGAAGGTCTTGAACTTCGCATCCTCGATGATGCCGTCCGCCGAGACCTTGATCTGCAGCTTCATCACGTCGCCGCAGGCGGGCGCCCCGACGAGGCCGGTGCCGACGCTGGCATCGCCCTTGTCGAACGAGCCGACATTGCGCGGGTTCTCGTAGTGGTCGACGACCTTTTCGCTGTAGGCCATGGCACGATTTCTCCTGATTTCTCGATCATATATGCCGACGGCGCCCGGCGTAGAAGCCGATTCACCGGCGGCGGAACGTCGCTGCGATCAGTGCCCGGCCCACTGGATCGACTTCAGGTCGACCCCGGCCTGGGCCATCTCCCAGAGCGGGCTCATTTCCCGAAGCTTCTGGACCGCCGCGATGATCCGGTCGGCCGCGTAGTCGACTTCCGCCTCCGTGGTAAACCTTCCGAAACCAATGCGCAGGCTCGTATGCGCGAGCTCCTCCTCGACGCCGAGGGCGCGCAGGACGTAACTGGGCTCGAGCGACGCCGAGGTGCAGGCCGAACCCGAGGACACCGAAAGGTCCTTGATGCCCATCATCAACCCCTCGCCTTCGACATAGGCGAAGGAGAGGTTGAGATTGCCGGGGATGCGCCGCGTCTCGTCGCCGTTGAGGAAGACCTCGGGCAGGCGGTTGCGGATGCGCTGCAGGAAGCGGTCGCGCAGCGCGGCCAGCTTCACCGCCTCGCTCGCCATCTCGCGCTTGCAGATGGCGGCCGCCTCGCCGAGACCGACGCAGAGCGGCGTCGGCAGCGTGCCCGAGCGCATGCCGCGCTCCTGGCCGCCGCCATGGATCAGGGCCTGGAGCCGGACGCGCGGCTTGCGGCGGACGTAGAGCGCGCCGATGCCCTTGGGGCCGTAGATCTTGTGGCCCGAGATCGACATCAGGTCGATGTTCATCGCATCGACGTCGAGCGGGACCTTGCCGTAGGCCTGCGCGCAATCGGTGTGGAAGAAGGCGCCCTTGGCGCGGCACAGCTTGCCGATCTCCGCGAGCGGCTGGATCACGCCGATCTCGTTGTTCACGCCCATCACCGAAACCAGGACGGTCCGGTCGGTGATCGCCGCCTCGAGCTGCGCGAGATCGACGAGACCGTCCGCGTGCACCGGCAGATAGGTGACTTCGACGCCCTCGCTCTCCAGATGGCGGCAGGTGTCGAGCACGCATTTGTGCTCCGTCACCAGCGTCACGATGTGGTTGCGCTTGTCCTTGTAGAACCGCGCGACGCCGGCGATCGCGAGGTTGTTCGACTCGGTCGCGCCGGAGGTGAACACGATCTCGCGCTCGTCCGCATTGATCACTTCGGCGACCTGGCGGCGAGCGGTCTCGACCGCCTCCTCCGCCTCCCAGCCATGGGTGTGGTTGCGGCTGTGCGGATTGCCGAACTTCTCGGTGAAGTACGGCATCATCGCCGCAAGCACGCGCGGGTCCATCGGCGTGGTCGCCTGATAGTCGAGGTAGACGGGCCGCGGCGGCTGGTTGCTGCCGGGCTGCCGGTCGGTCGCTGTGGCCTTGGTCGTCATACGCGGATGTCCTTGTGGAACGGTTCGAAGCGAAAAACTCGGCTAGGCGGCGGCGCGGCTGCCGCCATCGAGCCGGGCGGCGATGCGCGCCCAGGCGTCGAGGAATCGGTCGATCTCGACCGCGACGGTGGTCGGCCCCAGGCTGACCCGAATGGTGCCCTGCCGCACCGCCGCGGGCACCTGCATCGCGGTCAGCACATGGGACGGCTGGACCTTGCCCGAGGAGCAGGCGGCGCCGGCACTCACCGCGACGCCCTCGAGATCGAGGGCCATCACGATGGTCGAGGCGTCGGCGCCCGGCAGGGCGAGGGCCGTGGTATTTGGCAGCCGCGCGGCGCCGGATGCCACGACGATCGTGTGCGGCGCCCGTGCACGCGCCTCGCGCTCGAGCCGATCGCGCATCGCCGCGACGTCGGCGGCACACCCCGGCTCCGCGACGGCCGCCGTGCAGGCGGCGCCGAACCCGGCGATCCCGGCGACATTTTCGGTGCCAGGCCGCAGGCCGCGTTCCTGGCCGCCGCCGCGCGCGACCGGCCGCAGCTCGATCCCCGGCGCGACGACGAGCGCGCCGACGCCCTGCGGGCCGCCCAGCTTGTGCGACGACACGCTCAGCAAATCGATGCCCAGGGCCGGCATGTCGATCGCGAGGCGCCCCGCCATCTGGACCGCGTCGCAATGCAGGATGCCGGCATGGCGATGGACCAGCTCCGCGACGGCCGCGATCGGCTGGAGCACGCCGGTCTCGTTGTTCGCCGCCATCACGCTGACGAGCGCCGGGGCGCCCGCGGAGCGCAGCTGCGCGTCGAGCGCCGCGAGATCGATCGCTCCGTCGGCATCCACCGGGCACACCGTCGCCTCGACCCGCGCGGCCGCCACCGAGACATGCTCGACGGCGCTGCGGATCACGGGGCGCGCGATGCCGCCCAGCGCCATCAGGTTCGCCTCGGTCGCGCCGCTCGTGAACACGATGCCCGCGTCGCCGGCGCCGACGAGCGCCTTCACGCGGTCGCGCGCGGCCTCGACCAGGCGGCGCGCGTCGCGACCGAAGCGGTGCACGGAGGACGGATTGCCGGTCAGGTCGAGCGCCGCCGTCATGGCGTCACGCGCCGACGCTCGCAGCGGCGCGGTCGCGTTCCAATCCAGATAGGCGGCGCTCATCGTCATCCGTCCCGCTTGCCCGCGCCTCAGCCGCCCGCGGCGGCGGCCGGCGCGTCGGCCGAAGGCTCGGCGCCTTCCTCGTGCGCGATCACCTGGCTGGTGCCGAGGATCCTGCGATTCACGACGTCGGCGATCGTGACCGAGCTCAGGTAGAGATGGATCTGGTTGCCCAGCTCCTCCCAGAGATCGTGGGTGAGGCAGCGGCTGCGATTGACCCGGCATCCCGCGGGCGAACCCGGTGCGCAGCGCGTCGCGCGGATCGGCTCGTCCACGGCGAGGATGATGTCGGAGACGCGCGTCTGATCGATCGCATGCGCGAGCAGATAGCCGCCGCCCGGCCCGCGGACCGATCGCACGAGCCCGCCTCGGCGCAGCTTCGCGAAAAGCTGCTCCAGATAGGACAGGGAGATCTCCTGACGCTCCGCGATATCCGCGAGCGCCACGGGATGGCCTTTGCTGTGGGTCGCGAGATCGACCATCGCCATGACCGCGTAGCGGCCTTTGGTGCTCAGCTTCACGTTCATTCTCCCTTCTTCGCGCCGGCACCGCCGCCGGCAGGGCACACATCGCGGGATGACGCCTGTGCTCGCCTCGACTCCCAGCAACCCCATGCTGAAACCCGAAGAAACCGAGCAAAACCCTTGAAGACCATCGACATAGCTTCCTATGATCCCGGCCCTTTCGGCTTCCAGTCGTACCGGTCGCCAGGCGGCAGATCCTCAGTCGTCATCCTAATTTTGAGGATATAGTTGTCCGAGAAGAGCGGTCAAGTAATGGGCTCAGATCTGTTGGTAAGCCCCATGACGACTGGCCAAGCATCGGACAGGGTTTTTCGCCACGCCGCGCTCGCGGTTCCAGCCCCGGTTACCCGTTCATGCCCGACGTGATCATCAATGGCGCCGAGGGGCGCCTCGAAGGCCGCTACACGCCGGCCAAGACCGACCGCGCGCCGGTGGCGGTGCTCCTGCATCCGCATCCGCAGTACGGCGGGACGATGCACAACAAGGTCGTCTACACGCTGCACCAGGCCTTCCTGCAGTCGGGCTTCGCGACGCTGCGGTTCAATTTCCGCGGCGTCGGGCGCAGCCAGGGCAGCTTCGCCCGTGGCGAGGGGGAGCTGACCGATGCGGCCTCGGCGCTGGACTGGATCCAGGCCTACAACGCCAATGCCTCGGCCTGCTGGATCGCCGGCTTCTCGTTCGGTGCGTGGATCGGCATGCAGCTGCTGATGCGCCGGCCCGAGATCGATCGCTTCATTGCCGTCGCGCCGCCCGCGAACGTCTACGATTTCGGCTTCCTCGCCCCCTGCCCGTCGTCCGGGCTGATCCTGCAGGGCGACAAGGACGAGATCGTGACCGAGGAATCGGTCCAGAAGCTCACCGAGAAGCTGAGCAAGCAGAAGGACATCGTCATCGACTATCGCGTCGTGAAGGGCGCCAACCACTTCTTCACGGACAGGTTGGACAAGCTCGCCTCGGCCGCGACCGAGTACCTCGCGGCCGCGATAAAGCCGGGCGCCGTCTCGCGCGTGAACACGCCGCGCGTCAAGCGCTGACCGCCGCCGGCGGCGCGACCGGCACCGCGCTGCCGCCGGCCTCCGGAACCACGCGCGGTTTGAGCGTCGCCGCGCGCGCATGCTAGACGACCCGCCGCCATGACCAGCTTCCGCTCAGACCTGCTGCGCATCTTCCAGGAGCGCGGCTTCATCCATCAGATCACCGACCCCGAGGGGCTCGACGCCCTCGCCGCCGAGCGCAAGGTCGTCGGCTATATCGGCTTCGACTGCACCGCGGACTCCCTCCACATCGGCAGCCTCGTGCAGATCATGATGCTGCGCTGGCTGCAGCAGACCGGCCAGCAGGTCATCGCCCTGATGGGCGGCGGCACGACCAAGGTCGGCGATCCGTCGGGGCGGGACGAGTCGCGCAAGCTGCTCACCGACGAGACGATCGAAGCGAATCTCGCCGGCATCCGCCGCAACTTCGCGCCCTTCCTCGACTTCGCCGGCGGCGCCAAGCCGGCGGTGATGATCAACAACGCCGACTGGCTCGACGAGCTGCGCTACATCCCCTTCCTGCGCGACGTCGGACGCCACTTCTCCGTCAACCGCATGCTCACGATGGACTCGGTGAAGCTGCGGCTCGAGCGCGACCAGCCGCTTACCTTCCTCGAGTTCAACTACATGCTGCTGCAGTCCTACGACTTCGTGGAGCTCGCCAAGCGCCACGGCTGCAATCTGCAGATGGGCGGCTCGGACCAGTGGGGGAACATCGTGATGGGCGTCGAGCTCGGGCGCCGCGTCGCCGACGCCGCGCTGTTCGGCCTGACGACGCCGCTGATCACGACATCGTCCGGACAGAAGATGGGAAAGACGGCTGCCGGCGCGATCTGGCTCGGCGAGCATCGCCTGCCCGCCTACGACTATTTCCAGTTCTGGCGGAACACCGAGGACGCCGATGTCGGTCGCTTCCTCAAGCTGTTCACCGACATGCCGATGGACGAGGTCCGCCGGCTCGAGGCGCTCGCCGGCGCGGAGATCAACGAGGCGAAGAAGTTGCTCGCCTTCGAGGCGACGCGCCTGCTGCACGGCGCGGCCGCGGCGACCAGCGCGGCGGAGACCGCGCGCAAGGTCTTCGAGCAAGGCGTCGCCGGCGGCGACCTGCCGACGATCGAGCGACCGCGCGACGCCCTCGCCGCCGGCATCCCGCTCTATCGGCTCGTCGCCGAGGCCGGGCTCGCGAAGTCGAACGGCGAGGCGCGTCGCCTCGTCGAGCAGGGCGGCATACGCGTCAACGACGCCGCCGCCGGCGACCCGAACCGCGCGGTGACCCTGGCGGACTGCATCAGCGACGGCGCCGTGAAGCTGACCGCCGGGCGCAAGCGTCACGCGCTGGTCCGCCCGGGCTGACGTCGGCAGGCCGCCGGGGCACCGACGCCCGTCGCGGACCTCGCGGCGCCGCGTCATGATCGCGATCAATCCCAAGTGACGGCATCGCGCCGACACTGGCAGCCTGTCCGAGCCGGTTCGCCGAGCGGCGCCGTCGCGAGCGGGCGACGGCTCGGGCCGGAGCGCTCGCCCCGGGGATCCGACGATACGCTTCGCACCCTCCCTCGCTGCCCACCAGGAGCAAGATCATGCTGAAGACGCTGCTCTGCCCGATCACCGGAAACGCCGCAGACCGCGCGGCGCTCGACGCCGCGGCCGTCATCGCGCGTCATTTCGCCGGCCATGTCGACGTGCTCCACGTCAAGCCGGACACCGCCGCCATGACACCCTATCTCGGCGACGGCATGTCGCCCGCGGTGATCGGCCAGATCATCGAGGAGTCGGAGCGGCGCGCCGAGAGCGAGGCGGCGCTCGCCCGCGCCACCTTCGACGTCTGGGCGCGCGAGCGCGCCCTGCCGGTGAGCGACAAGCCCGCCCTCTCCGACGCGGCATCCTGCGCCTGGCGCCTCGAGGGCGGCGCCGAGGATGGCTGGATCGGCCAGCTGGGCCGGCTGGCCGATCTCACCGTCCTGCCCGCTGCTCGCGAGGGATCGACGGTCGGCGAGACCCTCGCCTTCGAAGCCGCGCTGCTCGACACCGGTCGGCCCGTGCTCCTGGCGCCGGCGCGTGCGCTGGCGATCGATGCCGTCGCCGTGATCGGCTGGAACGGGAGCCCCGAAGCCGGCCGCGCGATCGGCGCGGCGCTGCCCCTGCTCGCGGCGGCGCGCGAGGTCCACGTCGTCGCGGTCGCCGAGGCCAAGCGCGAGGCCGCGGACCCGACGGCCGTGACGAACTACCTCGCCTGGCACCGCATCTCGGCAAAGGCGCAGGTCATCGCCGACCCGCAAGCCGCGGCGGCCGCGGCGATCGACGCCGAGTGCGACCGGCTCGGCGCGGGGCTCCTCGTCGTCGGCGGCTACACCCACAGTCGCCTGCGCGAGCTGCTGTTCGGTGGCGTCACCACGCATGTCAGCCGCGCGCCGCGAATTCCCGTGCTGATGGCGCATTGACGGCGACGCGCGGCGGCGTCGCCGCCGCGTGGCCTCACTGGCTCGGCGACCCCGAGGGGGTGGTCGACTGCGGCGTCTGCGGGCCGGGCGCGGGCGCACCGCCGTTGCTGCCGCCGCCGTCGAAGATCCCGAAGATGTTGCGCAGGATGCCCGGCGCCAGCGCGGAGAGCGGGTTGATCGTGACGTCAGGGTTGCCGCGGGGGCCGCGAACCGAGTAGCGCGCCGCGAACAGGCCGGGCCCGAACAGGATCTCACCCACCACCGGGATGCGGCCGAACAGCGAGTTCACCGCATTCGCCGGCACGATCGTGCCCTCCATGTCGATGCGATCGCCGCCGATGTCGATCTTGCCGCGCGCCTGGATGCCGAGCGCGGGTCCGCTCGTGCGCATGTCGGTGATCTCGACGACGGAATCCCGCAGCAGCGCGCGGCCATCGAGCCGCTCGAAGCCGATGCCCTCGCCGCGCATCGAATCCGCAAGCCCGGTCAGCAGCGCCATCGCCAGGAATCGCGCGATCGCCGGCTCTTCGACGATGCGGTAGTTGCGGATCAGGACGTTGAGACCCAACGGCCGCCCCTCGACCTTCTCGTCGGTCGCGCCCTCGAGCTCGAGCTCGCCGCCGACCATCTGGTCGGTCACGCCGAGGCTGCGCAGCATGGCGCCGGCATTGGCCGAGCGGCCTCGAACGGCCTGGATCCCGGCGGCGTTGGTCGAGAGGTTGATGGTGAAGCGATCCGTCTTCCCCGTGCGGTCGACGCCGGTCGCCACGAGTTGCCCGCGCTCCCACGCCGCGCCGCGCTCGCCCGCGAACACGACGTCCTGCAGGAACCGCTGCGCCGTGACGTGGACGCGCTGGAGCGTCGCGTCGACGACGAGGCGCGGCTGCGGCGTCTTGGACGGCTCGCCGCCGACCTCGATCTTGACCTCCGTGAGGTCGAGCGCGGCGCCGTTGAGCTGCGCGCGCCAGCCGCGGCCCTCGCGCTGCGCGACGGCGCGCAGGTTGGTCTTGCCCAGTCGCACGCGATCGAGTTCGGCGCGGGCGACGGCCTTGCCGTCGGCGGTGAAGCGGACGCGACCGGTGATGTCCGCATCGGCGGCGGCGATCCGCAGGTTGCGGATCTCGACCGGCCGTTCGCGCTGGAGCACGAGCTCGAGCCGGCCGCTGCCGGGCGGGCCCGCCGGCTTGCTCCAGCCGAGTTCGGGCACGGCGAGCGTCGCCTGCTCGAGGTCGGCTTCGAGCACCATCGAGTTGGCGCCCGTCCGTCGCGCCGTGAAGTCGAGGCTCAGCGGCAACGGGCCGCCGAGATACGGCGCGAAGTCGAAGCCGAACGTCGCGAGGTCGCCCGGCGGCAGGCGGCCGCTCGCCTTGATGCGCTCGCGCACCGGATCGCTGGCCAGGAAGTTGAGCGTGTAGTCGATGTCCGCCGCCGTCTTCGACAGCATCAGCTTGCCGGTGGCGTTCAGTCCCTTCTCGTTGAACTTGAGCGCCACCTCGCCGTCGCGCGCGTCCTGGCCGAGCGCCGCGCGCTTGAGCCCGAAGCCCTTCACCTCGGCGCTGCCGGTGACGCCGATCTGCTCGACCTTGAGCTTGTCCTCGAGCGGGAAGACGAACCGCACCCGCACGGTCGCGTCGCCCGCGAAGTCCGCGGGATTCAGGTTCACCGCCTTGGCGAAGCCGAGCGGAGGCGAGTCGATCAGCGCGATCTGCTCGCGCACCGGGCCGCGCACCACGAGGTCGATGTCGGCGTCCTGGTCGCGCACGTCGAGGCCCGTGATCGCCATCTTGCCTTCGTCGACGCGCAGATTCCCGATCGAGCCGCCGGTTGTGGCGATGTCGACGCGCTTGAGGTCGAGCGTCACGGTTCCCGACACCCCGATCACCGGCGGCATCGGGGTCAGGTAGTTCACGTTGACGTTCTGGACCTTGAGCACGCCGGCGAGCTTGGTCGCATCGATCTGCTCGAGGGTCGGACCCGCGAGCGCAACGTCGAACTGCCCCTCGTCGACGCGGCCGGCACTGAGGTTCGCGGTGATCCACCGCCGCGCGTTTCGCGCCGCGGTCAACGGCCAGAGACGCTGCAGCGCGTCGACCGGCACGGCCCGGGTGAGCGCGCGCCCGGTGATGACGATCCCGCGCTCGGAATGGACCAGGTCGCCGCGGACCTCGACCCGGCCCTGCTCGAGCTCGAGCGCGAAGCTGTCGAGCTGCAGGCGCTTCTGGGCCAGGGCATAGCGGCCGCGGGCCTGGGTCGACTTGATCAGCACCGGCTGCGGGAACAGCCGCGGCTCGACGAAGCGTCCGTCGCGGCCGGCAAGCGTGAAGCTGGCCGCGCGCACCCGCGCCTCCGAATCCAGCTCGACCCCGATCTGGCCGCTCACCTGCAGCGCGAGCGGCGCGAGCGGTGCGGCGCCGGGGATGACGTCGGTGAAGAGGTCGAGGGCGAGGTCCTCGAACTGCAGGGTCGCGTCGATCCGCCCGGTCCCCGATTCCTGGGACGCACGAAGTATCGCATGCGCCTCGCGATCGCGCCGGATCAGGCGCATGTCGGCGTCGAGGGACGTCGCGCCGGCGCGGCGCGTGACGACGACGTTGGCGTCGCGCGCGCGCCACACCGCGCGGGAGGGCATATCCGTGAACTCGATCTCGGCGCCGGAGATCGCGACATGACGCAGCGACGACGCGCCGGCGGACTCGTCGCCGCCCGGCGTGAGCACCTGGTCGAGGCCCAACATCTCCTCGCCCTGGCCGCCGAGCCGGACGACGCCGTCCAGGCCGCGCTCGAGCTTGAGCATCGGTCCGGTGACGACGATCCGCGCCGGCTCGACGCGACCGCGCAGCAGCGGCCAGGCGGCGAGGCCGATCGTCGCCTCGGCGACCGAGGCGAGGCGCCGCCCTTGCGGCCCGATGATCCGCAGGTCGCGGACGCGGATGTCGAAGCCGTGATCTACGCCGCCCCAGGCGACGATCGTGTCGGCGAACTCCACCGCGTGACCCGGCAGCGCCTTCTCGATGGCGGAGTCCAGGACCGGACCGAGGAACGCGACCGAGACCGGCCCCTGCGAAAGCCGCCACGCCGCGAGCCCGGCGATCGCGACGAGCACGAAGACCAGCACGGCCAGCGCCTCGAGGAGATGTCGGGCGAAGCGATGGAACATCCCGGCCAGTATACATCGGGCGCCCAACGATGGCGTCGCCATCGCTGCGGCTTGACGTCCGGTCCGGAGCGGTGAATCTGCGCGCATGGAACCGGTTCTCCACGACGCTTTTCGCCGCGCGGCCTGGCCGGCCCCCGCCGACCGCGATGCCGTCCCGCGCGAGCGCGAGCGCCTCGAGGCCGAGCTCGCCGGCGACGACCCCGACTCGGCGGCTCTGCGCGGCCTGCTCGCCGTCCCCGAGGCCTCGGCGGCCCTGGCGGCGGTGTTCGGCAACAGTCCGTTCCTCACCAACTGCGTCCTGCGCGACGCCGCCTTCGCGGGCCGCCTCCTGCGCGACGGCCCCGAATCGGCGCTGGCCTTCGTCTTCGCCACGATGGCCGCCGAGCGGCCGCTGTCGGGCGCCGAGCTGATGCGCGCGCTGCGCGTGGCGCGGCGGCGCGCGGCGCTCGCGATCGCGCTCGCGGACATCGCCGGGCTCTGGGACGTCGCGCGCGTGACCAACTGCCTCTCCGATTTCGCCGACCGCGCGATCGGCATGGCGGTCGACGACCAGCTGCGCCAGCTCGCGGAGAGCGGCGTGATCGCGATCGCCGATCCCGAGAATCCGTCGCGCGGCAGCGGGCTCGTGGTTCTCGGCATGGGCAAGCTCGGCGGGTGCGAGCTGAACTACTCCTCCGACGTCGACCTGATCGTGCTCTACGACCTGGCGCGGGTCCGCGCCGCGGACCCCGACGGGCTGCAGCGCCAGTTCGTGCGCCTGGTCCGCGGCGTCGTGAAACTGCTCGAGGAGCGTACCGGCGACGGCTACGTGCTGCGCACGGACCTGCGGCTGCGTCCCGATCCGGGCGCGACACCGCTCGCGATGTCGACCGACGCGGCGGAGTTCTATTACGAGACGCTCGGCCAGAACTGGGAGCGCGCCGCGATGATCAAGGCGCGCCCCGTCGCCGGGGACATCGATGCCGGCGAGGCATTCCTGCTGGCGCTCCGGCCCTTCCTGTGGCGCCGCAATCTCGACTTCGCGGCGGTCCAGGACATCCACTCGATCAAGCGCCAGATCCACGCCCATCGCGGCGGCGGCCAGGTCGCGCTCGCCGCTCACAACATCAAGGTGGGTCGCGGCGGCATCCGCGAGATCGAGTTCTTCGCGCAGACCCTGCAGCTGATCTGGGGCGGCCGCGACCCGAGCCTTCGCCTGCGCGCGACCTGCGCCGCGCTCGACGCGCTCGTGAAGGCCGGCCATGCCGACGCCGGCGCGGTGCGGTCGCTGACGCGCTGCTACGAATTCCTCCGCCGCGCCGAGCACCGCCTGCAGATGATCGCCGATCAGCAGACCCAGACGCTGCCGGGGGACGAGGCGGGCTTGACGCATCTGGCGACCTTCCTTGGCGCGCCGGACCTCGACGCCTTCGCGCGTTCGATGCTCGAGACGCTGCGCACCGTCGAGCGCCTCTACGCCGGACTGTTCGAGGAAGCGCCCGATCTCGGCGAGCAGGGCGGCAACCTCGTCTTCACGGGCACCGAGGACGATCCGGGCACGCTCGAGACGCTCGCGCGCCTCGGCTTCAAGGATCCACCGGCGGTCGCGGCGCAGGTCCGCGCGTGGCATCACGGCCGCTACCGCTGCATGCGCAGCTCGCGGGCGCGCGAGCTCCTTACCGAACTGATGCCCGCGCTGCTCGGGGCCCTGGGGCGCGCCGGCGATCCCGATGCCGCCTTCCTCAACTTCGATCGCTTCATGTCGCGACTGCCCGCCGGCGTGCAGCTCTTCTCGCTGTTCCACGCCAATCCGCACCTCCTGCACTTCGTGGCCGAGATCATGGGCGGCGCGCCGCGCCTCGCCGACAAGCTGAGCTCGCGCGGCAGCCTGCTCGACAGCGTGCTCACCGCCAGCCTCGCAGCCGACCCGCCCGATGCGGCGGCGATGGTCGGCGAACTCGCGGCCGCCCTCGGCCAGGCGCGTGATTTCCAGGACGTGCTCGACATCGTGCGACGCTGGAAGAGCGAGCGCGAGTTCCAGATCGGCGTCCAGCTGCTGCGCGGCGCCGTTCCGGCCGCCCGCGCCGGCGAGGCGCTGTCGGACATCGCCGACACCGCGCTGCGCGCCATGAAGCCCGCGGTCGAGGCGGAGTTCCGCCGCCAGCACGGCGAGATCGCCGGCGCGGAGATGGCGATCGTGGCGCTGGGCAAGCTCGGCGGCCGCGAGATGACCGCGACCTCGGACCTCGACCTGCTGCTGCTGTACGAGACTCGCGACGACGACGCGCAATCCGACGGCGAGCGCAAGCTCCCGGCGCCGCAGTACTTCCTGCGCCTCGCGACCCGGTTCGTGAACGCCGTCACCGCCATGACGCCCGAGGGCCAGCTCTACGAGGTCGATACGCGGCTGCGCCCGTCCGGCACCAAGGGGCCGATCGCCACGAGCCTCGCCGGCTTCCGCCTCTACAACGAGCGCGACGCGTGGACCTGGGAGCACATGGCCCTCACCCGCGCGCGCGTCGTGACGGCGAGCCCCGCCATGGCCGGCCGGATCGCCGGGGAGGTGCGCGCGATCCTGACCCGCCCGCGAGATCCGGAGCGCCTGGTCGGCGACGTCTCGGACATGCGCCAGCGCATCGCGCGCGACCGTCGCGCGACGGGGCCGTGGGACGTCAAGAATCGGCGCGGCGGCCTGGTGGATGTCGAGTTCGTCGCGCAGTACCTGCAGCTGCGGCACGCGGCGACCCATCCGGAGATCCTGCGTACGTCGACCGCGGCGGCGCTGCGTGCGCTGGCGGAGGCGCGCCTCCTTGCGCCCGCCGACGCCGAGGACCTGGAGCGCGCGTACAGTCTCGCCAGCGCGGTGCAGAGCGTCGTGCGCATCGCGGTCGACGGCAGCTTCGATCCTGCGGCCCTGCCGGCCGCCATGCTGGCGGGACTGGCCAAGGCCGTCGGCGCGGTTGATTTCGCGGCCCTGGCCGCCACTCTTGACGCGGCATGCGCGCGCGCGCATGCGGTCTTCGACCGGCTGATCCCGCCGGAGGCCGCGGCGGGCGCCGCCCACGAGGCCGTCGACGGGCGGCGCGACGATAATTGATTCGAACGGAGAGAGACGAGCCCATGGCTGAACTCGAGATCGGCGACAAGGCACCGGACTTCACGCTTCCCACCGATGGCGGCGGCAAGATCAAGCTGTCCGCGCTCAAGGGCAAGGCGGTCGTCGTCTACTTCTATCCGAAGGACAACACCTCGGGCTGCACCAAGGAGGCTTGCGGCTTCAACGATGCGTTGCCGAAGTTCGGCAAGCTCAAGGCCGAGATCGTCGGAATCTCCAAGGACTCGGTCGCGAGCCACGACAGGTTCAAGGCCAAGTTCGATCTGGGCTTCACCCTCGGCGCCGACGTCGACGGCAAGGTCTGCGACGCCTACGGCACCTGGGTCGAGAAGACGCTCTACGGCCGCAAGTACATGGGCATCGAGCGCGCGACGTTCCTGATCGACGCCAAGGGCGTCATCCGCGGCATCTGGCGCAGGGTGAAGGTGCCGGGGCATGTCGAGGAGGTCCTCGCGGCCGCGAAGGATCTCTGAGCGATGAACGACGGCGCGCGCGGCGGGTTCGGCTCCGCTTCCCTCCGGGAGGCGCGGGCCTTCCGCGATCCCGCCGCGGCGCTCGCCCGGGTCCAGGCGATCTATGCCGACGCGACCCGCGCCGTGAACGAGCGCTTCGCGCGCTTCGCCGCCGGCGAGCGGATCCAGGATCGCCCGGCCGCCTTCTATCCCTATGTCGGGATCGACGTGCCCGCCGATGCGCTCAACATCGACGCGCGCGTCGCCTACGGCGCGGTGCTCGATCCCGGGCGCTACGGCACGACTCTCACCCGCCCGGACCTGTTCGGCGACTACTATCGCGAGCAGTTCGAGCTGCTGATCCACCACCACGGCGTCGATCTCGTGGTCGGTATCAGCGACCGGCCGGTCCCGCTGCCCTTCGTCGTCGAGCGGGCCGTCGCGGGGATCACCGAGGCCGACGTGCGGGCGATGCAGCAGGTCTTCGCGCTGCCCGACCTGTCGCTGATCGACGACACGATCGCCAACGGCACGCATCGGCCGGCCGCCGGCGAGCCGCGACCGCTTGCGCTGTTCCCGGCGGAGCGCGTGGACTACTCGCTGCAGCGGCTGCGCCACTACACGGCGACCGATCCCGGCCAGATCCAGCGCTTCGTGCTGCTGACCAACTACCAGCGCTACGTCGAGGCCTTCCGCGTGTTCGCACGCGAGAGGCTCGCCGCCGGCGACGGCTACGACACATTCGTCGAGCCAGGCGACGTGGTCACTCGGCGCTCGGCGACCGGCACGCTCGACACCGAGGGCGTGGCGCCCGCGCATCTGCCGCAGATGCCCGCCTACCACCTGGTGCGGCCCGATCGCAGCGGCATCACCCTCGTCAACATCGGCGTCGGGCCGTCGAACGCGAAGACGATCACCGACCACCTCGCCGTGCTGCGGCCGCATTGCTGGATCATGGTCGGCCACTGCGCCGGACTGCGGCGCAGCCAGTTCCTCGGCGACTACGTGCTGGCCCATGCCTATGTCCGCGAGGACGGCGTCCTCGACCGCGACCTCCCGCCCTGGGTGAGCCTGCCGGCCATCGCCGAGGTCCAGGTGGCGCTGCAGCAGGCGGTGGAGAACGTCACCGGCTTGAGCGGCGGCGAGATGAAGACGCGCATGCGCACCGGCACCGTCTTCACCATCGACGACCGGAACTGGGAGCTGCGCTACAGCGACCTCTTCGAGCGGCTGAACCAGACGCGCGCGATCGCCGTCGACATGGAGTCGGCGACGATCGCGGCGAACGGATTCCGCTTCCGCGTTCCCTACGGGACCCTGCTCTGCGTATCCGACAAGCCGCTGCACGGCGAGATCAAGCTGCCGGGCATGGCGAGCCGGATGTACCAGGACCGCGTCGACCAGCACCTGCTGGTCGGCATCCGGGCGCTGGAGCTGCTGCGCGAGGTCGGCGTCGAGCGCCTGCACTCGCGAAAGCTGCGCAGCTTCGACGAGCCCGCCTTCCGCTGAATCGCGGCCCGCGCCGCCCGCGACATCGCCGTCGCCGCGCGCGACGCGCGGCCGCGGCGTCGCCGCTGAGTCAGCGCCGCCCGCGACCCGCGCGCGAGGGCCGGCCGCGGACGCCTGCGCGATGCAGGGCGCGGACCATCTCGCGCTCCTCGTAGGCCGGGCAGCTGGTGATCTTCCCGTAGCCCTGCTCGGCGTACCAGACCGAGAACGCGAGCATCGCCTCCGCCGACGGCGCGTCGACGACGTCGACGAAGTCGAAGCCGCCCTGCGTGTAGTACACGCATTCAATCTTGATCCCGAGCTGCGAGAGCTTGGCGCGGGCGTTGGTGGTGCGCGAAGCCTGCTTCTTCATGGCTCCGGCGGCGAGCGAACCGAGCAGCACATACTTCATCGCGATACCTCCCGAGGCCGACATTCCGCCGCCTCGCGGAAACCCTAACGCGGATCGCATGCCGCGCGCGATGGGGGACGCTGGGACAAGCGCGCGGTGCGGCGGCGATTAACCGTCGGCCGGTTTTTCACGTCGCGGGTGGCGTCAATGATGAACGACTCGCAGCGCATTGAGTCCGCGCGATTCCGATTCCTGGCATCGCGATTGCTACGTCGACGCGAACCCAAGGAGATCCCCCTCATGCGTCTCGCATCCCGCCTCCTCGCCTGTGCCGCCCTCGTCGGCGCCACCCTGCTCGCCACGCCGTTCACCGCGCAGGCGTCGTTCGTCGTCAGCGGCGCCGTCGGCGGAGCGCCCTCCGGCGCGACGAACTACGTGAACTTCAACGCGCTGGCGCTCGGAAACGGCGGCGGCACCGTCGGCGGCATCACGGTGAGCTTCAGCGGCGGCGGCCAGGCGGTGCAGGGCAGCGTGTCCGGCCAGTACGCCGCGCCGTTCCTGTCCGGCGGCAACGGCGCGCTGTTCGGCACGCCCAATGGCGTCGATGCCACGACGTACCTGACGACCGGCGGCACGAGCTTCACCGGCGTGACGATGCAGCTTCCCGGCCCGATGCAGTATCTCGGCCTGCTCTGGGGCTCGGTCGACAGCTACAACTTCCTGGACTTCTACAGCGGCGCGACGCTGATCGGGACGATCAGCGGCAGCGACGTCACGGTCAGCCCGAACGGCGACCAGGGCGTCAACGGGACCCTGTACGTCAACATCAGCTCGGACGCGGCCTTCGATCGCGTCGTGGCGCGCAGCCACGGCTTCGCCTTCGAGTTCGACAACGTCGCCTACTTCACCGGCCCGAGCCCGTCAGTGGATCCGGTTCCCGCGCCGGCCACGATGGCGCTGATGGGCGCGGCGCTCGCCGGCCTGGGCCTGGCGCGCCGGCGCGCGGCGGCCTGACGTCCCGGACGCTGGGGGCGGCATCGGGTGCCCCCTGCGGACCGCCTGCCGCCTACTCGATGTCCTCGACCTTGGTCGGTGATCCCTTGAGCCGGGCCATCAGCGAGGCGCGCAGGAACGCGTCGATGTCGCCGCCCAGAACACCCTGCGTGTCGGAGGTCTGCTCGCCGGTGCGCAGGTCCTTGACCATCTGGTAGGGCTGCAGGACGTAGCTGCGGATCTGGTGGCCCCAGCCGATGTCCGACTTGGCATCATGCAGCGCGCGGGCGGCGTCCTCGCGCTTCTTCAGCTCGATCTCGTAGAGCCGCGCACGCAGCATCTTCCAGGCCTTGTCCTTGTTCTTGTGCTGCGAGCGCTCGGACTGGCACGCCACCGCGATGCCGGTCGGGATATGGGTCAGGCGGACCGCGCTCTCGGTCTTGTTGACGTGCTGCCCGCCGGCGCCCGAGGCGCGATAGACGTCGGTACGCACGTCGGACTCGGCGATCTGGATGTCGATCGTGTCGTCGACAACCGGGAAGACGCCGACCGCCGCGAACGAGGTCTGCCGGCGCGCGTTGGAATCGAAGGGCGAGATGCGCACGAGCCGATGCACGCCGCTCTCAGTCTTCAGCCAGCCATAGGCGTTGTGGCCCGACACGCGGATGGTCGCGGACTTGATGCCCGCCTCCTCGCCCGCGGTCTCCTCCTCGATCTCGACCTTGAACTTGTGGTCCTCCGCCCAGCGGACATAGAGCCGCTCGAGCATCTGCGCCCAGTCCTGGCTCTCGGTGCCACCGGCCCCGGGCTTGATCTCGATATAGGCGTCGTTGGCATCGGCCTCGCCGGAGAGCAGGGCCTCGATGCCGCGCTGCTCGGCGACCGGCTTGAGGGCGATGAGGGCGGCCTCGGCGGCGGCGAGCTCCTGCTCGTCGTTCTCCTCGGCGGCGAGCTCGATCAGCCCGACGGCATCGTCGAAGTCCTGGCTCAGCGACTTGTAGAGGTTGAGCTGCTTCTCGAGCGTCGCGCGCTCGCGCAGTACGGCCTGCGCGGCCTTGGGATCGTTCCAGAGATTGGAATCGTTGGCGCGGTGGTTCAGCTCGTCCAGTCGGCGCTGTGCGGTATCGTAGTCAAAGATACCTCCTTAGCAGCTCGAGCGACTGCTGGATCTCGTCGGCAACCTGCTTGATTTCGGCACGCATCGGCGGCGCAACTCCCGGAAGGGAACGGACCGGCGTTATAGCGCGTCGGCAAAGTCGATCCAGCCTCGATTTTGCCCGGTCGCTGCGATGCGGTCCCGCCGCGGCACCGCCGGCCGCGGCCGGTGGGGGTACCGGGCCGGCGCGACACGAGGGCGCGACGCCGCAGCCGCCGAACGGCCTGCCGCCGCGCGAGGCGCTCGACTAGGGTGGCGCCCGGATTGCCGGGGGACGTCACGCGATGGTCGAGAATTTTCCCTTCGTAGCGCGCGCGCGCATCACGGAGGTCCAGGAGCGGCGCTTCCTGGCGATGCTCGACCTCTGCTTCGAACGCCATCCGCACTACCGGCGCGTTTTCGCGAAGGCCGGGCTCCGGCGCGGCGACTTCACCTCGCTCGCGGACATCGTGAAGCTGCCGCTGACATCGAAGCGTGACTTGATGGCGGATCCCGAGGCGTTCCGCCTCGACACCGCGGGGCTGGCGACCGAGATGCAGGTGACCTGGGACGTGATGCACACGACCGGCACCTCCGCGGGCCGGCCGACGCCGTTCTATTCGACCAGCTACGACTTCTACGGGCTGCTCACGGCCAATCGCCGCGCGCTCGAGATTCGCGGCGTGCGCGACGGCGACCTGATCGCCAATCTCTGCCCGATGACGCTCCACCCTGCCGGCGCGTATCACCGCGCCGTCGCCGCCGCGAGCGCGATGAAGATCCCGATCCTGAGCCTGATTCCCGGCCGGCCGAGCCCACATTTCCACTGGGGCAGCGGCCTCGACGAGTCCGTCGCGGCGATCGCGCGTGCCCGCGCGACCATCCTGTGGGGCGTCGCGAGCTACGTCCGTCGCGTGGTGATGCGCGCGAGCGAACTCGGCGCCGACCTGTCGGCCGTCCGCCTGGTCTTCATGATGGGCGAGCCGGTGACCGAGGCGATGCGCGACGACGTCGTCGGCCGCCTCGAGCGGCTCGGTGCCGCGGCGCCGCGCGTGAGCGTCTCCTATGCCGCGACGGAGATGCAGGTCGGCACGGTCGAGTGTCATCCCGGCGCGGGCTACCACAATCCCGCGCCGGAGCAGTTCCACTTCGAGGTCGTCGACCCGGCGACGCACCGGCCGCTGCCGGACGGCGAGCGGGGCCTGATCGTGCTGACCCATCTGGACCGCACCGGGACCGTGCTGCTGCGCTACGCGCTGGGCGACTTGAGCGCCATCGCCCGGACGCCGTGCCCGCATTGCGGCGCCACGACCGATCGCTTCGTCGAGCTGCCGCAGCGCGCTGACGACATGCTCAAGATCCGCGGCATGCTGGTGAACCCGGCGCTGCTGCTCGACACGCTGGCCGGCGATCCGGACATCCGCGAGTTCCAGGTGGTCATCGATCACGAGGCGCCCGACGATCCGCTGTCGATGGATCGCCTGGTGCTG
Source organism: Alphaproteobacteria bacterium (assembly GCA_016793165.1). Lineage (GTDB taxonomy): Bacteria > Pseudomonadota > Alphaproteobacteria > CACIAM-22H2 > CACIAM-22H2 > CAIOSQ01. The sequence goes on from JAEULA010000013.1 coordinate 130,410, forward strand.
CGCCTCGCGGTCGCGGCGGACGTCGCCACGCTGACCGCGCGCATAGCGGTTCGCGTCCGCGCCGCCATCGGCGTCCGGCCGGAGATCGAGATCGTCCCGGCGAGCGAGCTGTACGACGAGGCGCGCGCCTGGAAGGCGCAGCGCGTCGTCGATCGTCGGCGAAATCGCGACTAAGCCGGCCCGCATGCGCCGGCCGCGCCGGCCTCACGGCCCGCGCAGGCGATCGAGCGCGGCACGCGTGGGTGCGGACAGCGTCAGCGTCTTCTGGTCGACGCGTGCCACACTGTCCGCATAGGAGTGCGGATCGGCGGGATCGGCGGGGCGCACGATGCCGAGCTGATTGAGGGTCGCCGGCACCATCTCCTTCGCCAGCCGCTGGACCAGACGCGTGCGCGACTGCGTCGGTTCGCCGAGCCGCTCGGCGCGCATCCAGGCGTAGGAGAGGATGCTGGCGCCGCCCGCGGCGCCGATCGAACCGCCGCTGAACATGAAGTTCGCCTGCCCTGCGAAGATGTCCGCCTCGGTAACGGCGACGACCATCGTGCGGCGATCGTCCCCGCGCAGCGGCGCGAGCGCCGCGTGCAGCGCCTCGAGGTGGCGATCGACGCGAAACTGCCCCGGCTGTTCCGCCAGCGCCGTCATGAAGGCGTCGGTCTGGAAGCGCGTGCGCGGATCGTCCGCCGCGGACGCGGCCTCGACCTCGCGGCGATAGCGATCGAGCGACCAGCCGGCGAAATCGATCGGCCGGCCGGCGCGTTGCAGCAGGAAGGCCTGCACCTCGCGCTGACGCACGAACCGATCGGGCTCGCCCCAATGCCAGGGCGCCGGCAGGCGCGCGAGCGTCACCGGAATTCCGACGCTGTCGGCATAGAGGCGCGCCGCCGACGCGACCAGGCGCGGATCGACGGGCGCCAGCGGCACGACAAAGACGCGCAGGCCGGGGGGCGGCGGCGCGACGACCGGCAGGTCCGCGAGCTCCGCCTCCCGGTGTCCGAGCAGCCGCGCGGCGCGCTTGGCCAGAGCCGCCGCCTCGGCCGTCTCCCAGACGATCGCCGCGCTCGTGCGCGCCGCCGTCGCGTCGCCGGTATTCTCCGCGAGATCGAGCTGCGCCTCCAGATTCGCCGGCGCCGCCGCAACGACGCGACCGAGCTCCGCGAGGGCGGCATCGCGCCGACCCGCGGCCAACAGGTCGCGGGCGTGACGATGGATCGACGGCGACCAGCGCGCGAACTCGACCGGATCGAGCGCGCCGGCGAGTTCGGCGCGATGGCGGTCGGTCGCGCGCGCAACCGCGGCGACGAACGCCGCCGCGTCGACCGGCGCCGTGGCAGGCGTGGAGATCTGCCAGCCGACCACGGCGTCAGGCAGACGCTCGACGGCGAGCACGTGCCGTCGAGCCGCCTCCTCCCACCGGGCCGCGAAGCCGAACGGTCCGATCGCGACGAAGGCTCCGCGCAGCGGCGCAAGCGCGGCGTTCGTCGCCGCGAGGCGCCGCTCGAACAGGGCGTCGCACGCCGCCGCCGCGCAGCCGCTGCGCTCGATCGCGACGCGCCGCCTTCCGTCAACGCTCGCGAGCACGGCGCGGTCCGCCGCGTTCGTGCGCTCGCCATGAATGATGTCCAGCGGCTTGCCGCCGAACCTCATCGCCTCGGCATAGTAGGGCGGCGGGAAACCGGCCTGCGGCTGCGCCGCGGTGGTGGACGCGGCAGTCAGCAAGAGCAGCAGCGCGGCAAAACGCGTTGCAATCTCTGCCATCGTCCTGCCGCCCTCTCCTCGCTCCCGGCATGCCAGGTTAGCGGCCGGACGGGCCGCGGCGTGTGACATCACGATGGTGCGCCGACGCGCGCGCCGGGTTTGCACGACCGAACCGTCGGGGTCACGGCGCGGAAGAACCGAGGAGTTGCAAGGCGTGTGCGGGCGCAAGAGGCCGGCGATGCGTTACGGCCGCGTGGCGACGGTTCAGTAGAGCCCGCCCGACGACGAGTTGCCCGGCAGCGAGGGCGGGCTCGATGCCGGTCGCGCGCCGCTGGCCGGCGTACCGCCGCCGCCGCCGCCGCTGGCGGGCGTGCCGCCGGGCCACGCGCCGATCATGGCGCTGCCGCCGCCCTCCTGGCCGGGCTTGAAGGCCTCCGTGTAACCGCGGCCGCCGCCGAGATCGACGCGCACGAGCTTGATGCCGGGCGGCACGCGGAACGGTGTCGGCGGCCGGTCCTTGAGGGCCTCGGCCATCACGTCGCGGAACACCGGCACAGCGACGGTGCCGCCGGTCTCGGCGCCGCCGAGCGTGCGTGGGGAATCGAAGCCGAACCACACGCCGACGACGAGATCCGGCGAGAAGCCGACGAACCAGACGTCGTTCGCATCGTTGCTGGTCCCGGTCTTGCCGGCCAGCGGACGGCCGAGCCCCTTCGCGCGCGTGCCGGTGCCGCGTTCGACGACGCCTTCGAGGAACGAGACCATCTGGTAGGCGGTCATCGCGTCGACGACCCGCGTGCGCTCGTCGGGAAGGTTGGGCATCGGCTGCGACCGCCACTGCGAATCGAGGCAGGTGTCGCAGGCGCGCGCATCGGCGCGATAGATGGTCTTGCCGGTGCGGTCCTGCACGCGGTCGATCAGCGTCGGCGTCACGCGGTAGCCGCCGTTGACGATGGTCGCATAGGCGGCGGTTAGCTTGAGCACGGTGGTCTCGACCGATCCCAGCGCGGCGGAGAGCACGGGCGGCATGCGCTCGTTGATGCCGAAGTCGCGGGCGATCCGCACGACCGGCTCGAGCCCGATGTTCTGGGCGAGACGCACGGTCATCAGGTTGCGCGACAGCTCCACGCCGGTGCGCATCGGCGTCGGCCCGTAGAACTCGCGCGAATAGTTGCTCGGCTTCCAGATCCCCTCGGTCGGGCCCTGATCGACGACCACCGGCGCGTCGAGGATGATCGTCGTCGGCGACAGCCCCGCCTCGAGCGCGGCGAGATAGACGAAGGGCTTGAAGGACGAGCCGGGCTGCCGCTGCGCCTGGGTGGCACGGTTGAACTGCGAGCCCTCGAAGCTCCAGCCGCCGGCCATCGCGAGCACGCGGCCGGTATGCGGATCGAGGGCGACCACGGCCGCGCCGACATTCGGAATCTGGCGCAGCCCGTAGCGTTTGGGCTGCGCCTCGCCCGGCAACGGCTCGACGGCGACGACGTCGCCCGGCTGCACGACCTCGCCCGGATTGCGCGGCGGGTTGCCGACGCGCTGGTCCTCGAGCGTGCGGCGCGCCCAACGCATCTCCTCGAACGGGATGATGCCGCGCGCGCCGTCGGCGAAGCCGATCTCGACGCGGTCGTTGGCGAGCGAAAGCACCGCGGCCGCCTGCCACGGCGCGAGGCCCGGCAGCTTGCCGGCCTGATGCAGGCGCTGCTGCCAGCCGCCGCCGGGCGCGATGTTCGCGGGCGCGCCGCGCCAGCCATGGCGCCGGTCGTAGGCGACCATGCCCTTGCGGATCGCCTCGTCGACGATGCGCTGCGTGCGCGGGTCCATCGACGTGCGCACGGAAAGGCCGCCCTTGTAGACGGTCTCCTCGCCGAAACGCGCGACGAGCTCGCGGCGGACGTCCTCGGCGAAGTAGTCGGCGCGCGTCGTGTCGAGCGCCTCCGCGCGATTGCGCACGACGAGCGGCGTCGACTTGCCCTGGTCGAATTCGGCCGTCGTGATCTTGCCGTCCTCGTGCATGCGGCCGAGGACGTAATCGCGGCGGTCCTTCGCGCGCTCGGGATAGCGCTGCGGATTGTAGTTGTTCGGCGCCTTCGGCAGCGCGGCCAGGAAGGCGATTTCCGGAAGCGAGAGCTCCTCGAGCGACTTGCCGAAATACATCAGTCCGGCCGAGGCCACGCCGTAGGCCTGGAACCCGAGATAGATCTCGTTGAGATAGAGCTCGAGGATGCGGCGCTTGGGCAGCGCCTCCTCGATGCGCATCGCGACCAGCGCCTCCTTGATCTTGCGCTCGATCGAGACCTCGTTCGAAAGCAGGAAGTTCTTGGCCACCTGCTGCGTGATCGTCGAGGCGCCGACCGGCCGACGCTGGCCCCAATGCTGGGCGTTGGTGACTGCCGCGCGCAGGATGTCCGGGATGCTGATCCCGGGATGGGTCCAGAAGGTGCGGTCCTCGGCGGACACGAAGGCGTCGACCAGACGCTGCGGCATCGCGTCGATCGGCACGAAGAGCCGGCGCTCGATCGCGTATTCGGCGAACACGCGGCCGTCGCCGGCGTGCACGCGCGTCATGATCGGCGGCTGGTAGTCGGCGAGCTGCGCGTGGTCGGGCAGGCCCTGGCTCACCTGGTAGACGAGGATCCCCAGGCTGCCGACGCCGAGGATGCCCACGGCGACGACGAAGGCGAACAGCCACGCGAAGACGTTGCCGATCGCCGCCATGAGGCGCCAGCGCGGCCGCTTGCGCGTCGGCTTCGCCGCGGGCGGCGGAGCCGACGTCGGGGCCGCGGCGCTGGCGGCTACGCCGTCGGGCGACGGCTCGGGGTTGCGGGTCTCGGACACGGCGCGGGGTTCTAGCACGCAGGCCGGAATGAAAAATGGCAGTTTAATGGGCGCCCCTGCCCGGGGCGGCCGAGGAAGCGGCCCGGCCGCCCCCTGCCCGCCCAAGTGGCAGTCTCAGGGTGACGCGGCGGCCGGTGTCCGGGCAAAGAAGGCGTCGACCGCGCGATGGATGCCGATCGCGACCTTGCGGCGATGCTCGGCCTGCTTGAGCAGCGCCTCGTCCTGACGATTGGAGAGGTAGCCGAGTTCCAGCAGCACCGCGGGCACATCCGGCGCCTTGAGGACCGCAAACCCGGCAAAACGGTGGGGGCTTACGGCCAGCATCCGCACCTCCCGGCCCAGTTCGCGCACCATGATGCTGGCAAGCGTGGCCGACCGGTTCATGGTTTCGCGCTGCGCCAGGTCGATGAGGATATTCGCCACTTCCCGGCTCTCGTGACTGAGATCGACCCCGGCGATGATGTCGGCGCGGTTCTCGCGGGTGGCCAGGGCGGCCGCCTCGGAATCCGAGGCGGTGTCGGACAGCGTGTACAGCGACGCCCCCCGGGTTTCGCTCGATCCGATCGAATCCGCGTGGATCGAAATGAACAGGTCCGCCTTCCAGCCGCGGGCGCGCTGGACGCGCTCGCGCAGGCGCAGGAATTCGTCGCGATCGCGGGTGAGATGAACGCGATAGCGGCCACTCGCCTCCAGCCGGCGCTTCACGTCCCGCGACACCGCGAGCGTGATCGTCTTCTCGTAGGTGCCCGAGGCGCCGATCGCGCCCGGATCCTGGCCACCATGGCCCGGGTCGATGACGACCACCGGCCGGGAGGCGGCACGGCCGGGCGCGCCGATCCGGCCCGCGGGACGGGCACCGCCCGCGGCCGTGGCGACGGCGGGTGGCTCGACCGGCGGCGTGGCCTGGGGCGGCGACGCCGGCACCGAGGCCGGCGCCCCGGTGGCCGGCGGCGGCACCGCGGCGGACGGGCTGATCGGGGCTGGCGGAGCGGCGGGTTGCGGGAGTGCCGGAGCGGCGGCCACCGGGGGCTGCACGACCGGAGGCTGGACGACGGGGGGCGGCGTCGGCGGGTTCGCCGAAGGGAGCGTGGGCGGCGTGATCGGCGGGGGGTTCACGGCCGGCACGGAGGGCGCGCCGGTCGCCACGGTCGACGGCGGGCGCGGCGGCGCGACGGCCACCGCTGGCGGCGGGGTGGCCTCCGGCGGCGTATAAACGCTGGCCAGCAAGTCGCTGGTGGCACGCCAGGTCTGGACCCCACCGGCGAACCCCGTGCGGCTCGTCGGCTCCAGCTCGACCAGCAGGCGGGCGACCCCGCGAGGGGCCGACAGGTCGTAGCCGATGCGCCGGACCTGGGACGGCGTCGAAAGATCGACCACCAACCGGGTCTGGCCGTCGCCGCGCCCGAAGCGCCATCCCGCGATCGCGCCGCGTGCCGGGGCGGATTGGCTCAATGACCAGCGCGCGGCCCCCAGGTCCAGCACCAGGCGCATGGGCTCGTCGAGGAGGAAGACGCGCGGGTCGACCCGCCGATCGAGGTCGATCGCGATGGTCAGCCCGAGTTGATCGGCGGTCCGAACCGCGGTGACGCGCGGTGTCTGGGCGTCGGCCGCGAGCGGACGACCGGCCCCGAACAGCGCGACGACGATCAGGAAGAACCACGCGGTCCAGCGCCTTGAGATCGACATCTTGAGGTGAGATCCGAGATTGGGCGCCACGTATAGCGCCGGGGCCCGAGTTGTTTCAACGCAAGGACCGCCTCCAGCCGGGGCGAAGCAACGGTTGTGAGAATTCACCATGATGGGTATGGTCCCGGCCTGCTCGCTGTCACGGCGGCCTGATGCGCGTCCCCTAACCGCGCATGACTGGCGCCGGCTACCCCCTCGGAGGGCGGCCTTGCGGGCACGAACGACGCACACGTACGACGTAACCGACCGACAAACGACGTGAATTTGACCGTCTTGACCAATTCGTCCTGGACCATTTCCGGCGCCGCAAGGCAGGCCGGCCGACTGCGAGGCGCCTTGGCGTTCTCGCGGCGCGGGTGCAGCGACGGTGGCGGGACGGCAAGTGCGAACCGGCTGAGCGCCAAGCGAACAGTCCCGAGGATCGCGCCCCGCGCGATCGACCTGCTCCATTGCTGCGCTCCGCCACCCCCCTTGCGGAGATATGCCCCCCATGGCGAAGCGAATGCTCATCGACGCGACGCACCCGGAAGAGACCCGGGTCGTCCTACTGAACGGTAACCGGCTCGAAGAATACGACTTCGAAACCTCGACGAAGAAGCAGCTCAAAGGAAACATCTACCTCGCAAAGGTGACGCGCGTGGAGCCCTCGCTCCAGGCGTGCTTCGTGGAATTCGGCGGCAACCGCCACGGCTTCCTGGCCTTCAGCGAGATCCATCCCGACTACTGGCAGATTCCGATCGCGGATCGCGAAGCCCTGCTGGCCGAAGAGCGCCGGCTGGCCGAGCGCGAGCGTGAGCAGGACGCCGAGCCGCATTCGCCGATGGACGGCCCGCACCCGATGCCGGGCCGGCCGATCCCGGTCGAGATCACGCCGCCTGCCGACGTCCCGGCGATGCCGATCGACCTGCTGCCGCTGCCCGAGCCGATGCCGACGGTCGCCCCTGCGGTCGAGTCGATGTCGAGCGAGTCGGGCCTGGGTGGCCCGAACACCCTGCCGGAGTTGACGCCCAGCGATCCGTCCACGATCGCCCCGGCCGCGCTCGACCTGCCCAGCGACCGGATCGTCGGGCCGGAGCCCACGGATGCGACCGGCGAGCCCGCCCCCGGGAGCGAAGCCGCCGCCGAGCCATCGCCGCAGCCGATGATCGCCGACGCCGACGAGGAGCCGCGCCCGGCGCCCGTCCCGCTCGAGTCCGTCGGCGGCGAGGGCGAGGACGACGACGAGGACGAGGATGTCCGGCGCCCGCGGTTCAAGCCGATGCGACACTACAAGATCCAGGAGGTGATCAAGCGCCGCCAGGTTCTGCTGGTCCAGGTGGTGAAGGAGGAGCGCGGCACGAAGGGCGCGGCGCTCACGACCTACCTGTCGTTGGCCGGCCGCTACTGCGTGCTGATGCCCAACACGACGCGCGGCGGCGGCATCTCGCGCCGCATCACCTCGCAGCAGGATCGCAAGCGGCTGAAGGAGATCATGCACGATCTCGACGTGCCGGACGGCACGGCGGTGATCCTGCGCACGGCCGGCATGGAGCGCTCCAAGCAGGAGATCCGGCGCGACTACGAGTACCTGATGCGGCTGTGGGACGAGGTCCGCGAGCTCACGCTGACCTCGCGCGCGCCGACGCTGGTCTACGAGGAAGGGACGCTGATCAAGCGCACCATCCGCGACCTCTACACGCGCGACATCGACGAGATCCAGGTCGAGGGCCGCGAGGGCTTCAACGCCGCGCAGACCTTCATGCGCATGCTGATGCCGGACCACGCGGAGAAGATCCGCCTCTACGACGACGGCCAGGTGCCGCTGTTCCAGCGCTTCCAGGTCGAGCCGCAGCTCGACGAGATGCACGAGACGACGGTGCGCCTGCGCTCCGGCGGCTACATCGTCATCAACCAGACCGAGGCGCTGGTCGCGATCGACGTGAACTCCGGCCGCGCGACGCGCGAGCGGCACATCGAGGAGACCGCGCTCAAGACCAATATCGAGGCGGCCGAGGAGGTCGCCCGGCAGCTGCGCCTGCGCGACCTCGCCGGCCTGATCGTCATCGACTTCATCGACATGGAGGACAACCGCCATATCGCGCAGGTCGAGCGGCGGCTGAAGGAGGCGATGCGCACGGACCGCGCGCGCATCCAGATCGGCCGCATCTCCGCCTTCGGCCTGCTCGAGCTTTCGCGCCAGCGCCTGCGGCCCTCGCTCGCCGAGGTGTCGACCCAGCGCTGCCCGCATTGCGCCGGCACCGGCTTCATCCGCTCGACCGAATCGACCGCTCTGCGCGTGCTGCGCGGCATCGAGGAGGAAGGCCTCAAGTCGCGCTCCGCCGCGCTGAAGGTGAGCGTGCCCGCGAGCGTCGCCGTCTACATCCTCAACCAGAAGCGCGCCGCGCTCGCCGCGGTCGAGCAGCGCCATGGGCTCGAGGTCAGCTTCGAGACCGACGACACGCTGATCCCGCCCGCCTTCCGCATCGAGCGCCTGCGCACGCGCGAGCGGGCCGAGTCCGGCCCTGCGCCGATCCGCGCCGGCATGGACATGGCCCCCGAGGAGGCGCCGCCCGCCTTCATCGGCGACGTGCCGCAGGCCGCCGCGCCCGTCGAGTTCGACGAGCCGCTGGACCGCGAACCGGTCGGCGAGGGCGACGGCGAGCCGTCGGGCGCTCCGGCGGGCGGCCCGCCTGGCGAGGACGGCGGCCGCCGTCGCCGCCGTCGCCGCCGCCGTCGCGGACGCGGCGGTCGCGAGGACGGTCAGCCGCTGCCGGGCCAGGCCCAGGGCGCCGACAACGAGGATGACGGCGAGGCAGGGCCCGAGGGGATGGACGAGCCGGCCGGCGAGATGCCACCCGCCGGCGGCGCCACCGAGTTCCCAGGGCAGCCGCAGGGCCAGGCGCCGCGCTTCGACCAGCCGCGTCAGGACGGCGACGACGACGGCCGTCGCCGGCGGCGCGGCCGTCGCGGCGGGCGCCGCCGTCGTGGCGGCGAGGAGTTCGGCCAGGGGCCGGCGGCCCCGGCCGCGCCGGCCGATGGCTACGCGCCGTCGCCCTACGCGGCACCGGAGTACCCGACGACGCCTTATGCGGAACCCGCCCCGGTCCCCGTGGTGCCGCCTGCGGCGCCGTCGATGGATCCCGATGACGACCTGCGCGCCCGAGCCCGAGAGCTCTACGCCCAGGCCGCGCGTTTCCCACAGGACGTCGCCGATCCGGCGCCGATCGTGACCTCGACGCCGCAACCGGCCGTCGTTGTGCCGCCGGTCGCGCCGGCACCCGTCGAGCCGCCGCCGGTGGCATCGGCGCCCGCTGCACCGACGATCCCGGCGCCGGCGCCGACGATGCCGCCGGCCAGCGCGCCGGCAGCTGCGGCACCGACGGGCGAGACGCATGAATGGCCGTGGAACCGTCGCGCGGAAGCGCCGGCGGTCCCGCCGGCGGCCAGCGTCGCGCCGGTCGCGGCCGAGCCGGCGCCGGAGCCGCCCCGCGCCGCCGCCCAGGCGGCACCGGTCGAGCCGGCACCGGCCGAGCCCGAGCCGAAGGGGCCGCCGAAGAAGGGCTGGTGGCGACGACTGACGAGCTGACGTCGCCCACGAACCCACGAAAAAGCGGGCGGTGCCGGATCCGGCACCGCCCGTTCTCGTTTCACGAGCCTGCTTCGAGCACCCTGGCGCCGACCGGACAGTACCGAATGGGGCGGACGCCCGCCGGCGCGCCGCGCATCAACCGACGCCGCGCCAAGCCTTCAGCCGCCGCACGGCCTCGCGGATATCCGCGTTCGATCCGGCGAAGGAGAACCTCAGGAACCGACTGCCCCGGTCGCGATCGAAATCGACGCCGGGGGTCGCGGCGACCCCGGCCTCGTCGAGCAGGCGTCGGCAGAACTGCTGGCTGTCGTTGGTCATGTGGCCGACGTCGCAATAGAGATAGAACGCGCCGTCGGCGGGCGCGAAGTCGCGGAAGCCGGCCTTCGGCAGTTCCGCCATCAGCAGGTCGCGATTGGCGCGATACGCGGCGACACGTGCGTCGAGCTCCGCGCGGCAGTCGAACGCGGCGAGGCCCGCGAGCTGCGGCAGCGTCGGCGGCGAGATGAAGAGATTCTGCGCCAGCACCTCGACCGGGCGCAGCAGATCCTCGGGCAGGATCATCCAGCCCAGCCGCCAGCCGGTCATCGCGTAGTACTTCGAGAAGCTGTTGATCACGATCGCGCTCGTCGAATGCGCGAGCGCCGTCGTCGCCGGCTCGCCGAAGACGATGCCGTGATAGATCTCGTCGGAGACGAAGCGCACGCCATGCGCGTCGCACCAACCGGCGAGGCGCCGCAGCTCGGCGCTCGCCAGCATCGTTCCCGTCGGATTTGCGGGGCTCGCCACGATCAGACCGTCGAGCCGGCCCGCCCGCTCGAGCAGTTCGACGGTCGGCTGGAACCGGGTCGCCGCATCCGCCGGCAGACCCACCACCTCGATGCCCAGCGCCGCGAGGATGTTGCGATAGGCGGGATAGCCGGGATCGGCCAGCGCGACGCGATCGCCGGCGTCGAAAGCGGCCAGGAAGGACAGGATGAACGCGCCCGACGAGCCGGTGGTGACGACGATGCGCTCGATCGGAACCTCGATCCCGTAGGTCTCGGCGTAGTGGCGCGCGATGCGGGCACGCAGCGTCGGGACGCCGAACGTCTCGGTGTAGCCGAGCGTCTCGGCGTAGAGCGCCTTCGCGGCCGCGTCGAGGACGGGCCGCGGCGCACCCTGCCCCGGCTGCCCGATCTCGAGATGCACGCAGCGTCCGTCCGCATCGTGCGCGGCACGGTCGCGCGCCGAGGCCGCGCGCAGCACGTCCATGACGAGGAACGGCGCGATCGCGCTGCGTCGCGCGGCCTTCAGTGCCATGGCGGCGCCCCGACGATGCGGCTAGCGCACGCCGCCGACGGCGAGGCCGTGGCCGCGGGTGTCCGCGCGCACGCGGCAGCTCGTCGGCTCGTCGATCAGTCCTTCGGCACAGGCGATCGCATTGATGCGCCCGAAGGCGCTCGGCGCCGCGAGGCGATGACCGCGCGCGGCCAGCGACGCGAAGCGCTGACCGACCTCCGCCTCGCCCTGGAGCTCGTCGGAGCCGGCGAAGTAGCCGAAGCGCGGGCGATCGAAGGCCTCGTCGAGCGGCCGGCGGTCGATGACCGTCGTGAGCGCCGCCTGCACGAGCGTGCTCGCCGCGCCGCGCCCGCTCCCGGCGCCGACGAAGACGAGCTGGGACGACTCCGCGCGCGGCGACAGCGAGAAGCCGCCGCCATAGGCGCGCACGCCGATCATCGCGTTGAGCGAGGGAAGGCCGCGGCCGCTGGGCTCGGAGGCGCGGGCGAGCACGACGCCCCTGGCGATGCGACCGGCACCGAAGGCGCCGCCGGCCGTCACGGCGCAGGCCACCGCCCCGCCCTCCTTGTCGGCCACGACGATCGTGGCCGTGGCAGGATCCTCGGTGAAGCCGCCGTCGCCGGCGGCGCCGTTGCGTTGGCCGGGCCGGTAGTCGGCCATCAGCTGCGCGGCCCGCTGCGCCGAGCTCAGCTCGCCCACGGTGCCGAAATTCGAGAGATCGAGGCTCGGCCAGCGCGCCGTCTCGAGCTGCGCGCGCCGCGTGGCCTCGGCGAAGAGATGCGGTTGCTCGTCGCGGGCGGCGCCGCGCCAGCGCGGCAGCAGCATCTGCCACAGCTGCGCCTGGTAGAGACCCGCATTCGCGGGCGGCGCGGCGAAGGACATGCGCAGGCCGTCCACGTTGACCGCGATCGGCGCGCGAAACTGCGGCGTCGCGCCGCGAAACTCCTCGACACCGAAGCGCGCGCCGGCGGCGCGTGCCGCGGCGACGAAGTCGGCGGCCGACGAGCCCTCGTAGAACTCCTTCGCGCCGCGCGAGCGCAGCTGGCCGAGCGTGTCGGCGAGGTCGCTCTGGACCAGCGTATCGCCTTCGCGCAGCGGCGCGCCGTTGCGCCGGAAGACGCGCGCGAGGTCGGGATTGGCGGCGATCGTTCCGGCATTCTCGGCAAGCTCGCGCGCAAGGGCGCGCGAAACCGGCGCCCCGAACCGTGCCAGCCCCTCGGCCGGCGCCACCAGCTGCTCCCAGCGCTGGCGGCCGTAGCGCCCCTGCATCACGAAGAAGCCGCGCGCGTTCATCGGCACGGGCGATCCGCCGGCCGCGGCGGGCGCGGCGAAGTCGATCGCCTCGACGCGCGTCAGCCGCGCGTCGTAGACGAGACAGACGCCGCTGCCGCCGAGTGTGGCGGTGCCGGGCATGGTCACCGCCAGCGCGAAATACGCCGCCGTCGCGGCATCGACGGCGGAGCCGCCGGCCGCGAGCACGTCGCGCGCGGCAAGCGCGGCGCGCGGCTCGTCGGTCGCGGCGCCGCCCACGAAGGCGACGGCGGGACCGCGGTCCGACTGGCCGCCCAGGGAACACGATGTCGCCATGATCGCGACGCAGATCGCGGCGAGCTTGCTTGGAAGCCCCCGCCCCCCATGATCTACTTCGCGGCCCCCACCCGGCGCGACGGGCGCCTCGGCGGACGATGTCGCATGAAGCGGACGAGGCTGGCGAAGCCGGGCCAGACGACCGAACGTCCGGATGCTCCGGTTGCAAAGGCGAGACGTGTTCGAGCGCATTCGTTTCCCGTTGAGTCGGCGGGTCCTGTCGACCGGAGTGGTCGCGCTGGCCATCCTCGCCGCGAGCTTCGCCGCGGCGGTCGCGCAGCAGCGCCCTCGGCCGATCAGCTTCATTCGCGACGCGGAAATCGAGGCTACCATCCGCGCCTATGCCACGCCACTTTTCGCGGCGGCCGGCCTCGATGCACGCGCGATCTCGGTGCATCTGGTCAACGATCCCTCGCTGAACGCGTTCGTGGCGAACGGTCTGAACATGTACCTGAACACCGGCCTGCTCATGCGCTCCGAGCACGCCGGCCAGGTCATCGGCGTCATCGCCCACGAGACCGGACACATCCAGGGCGCGCATCTCGTCCAGATCCGCGACCAGATGCGCCAGTCCACCATCCCCTATTTCCTCGAGATGCTCGCCACGGTCGGCGCGGCGGCGGCCGGCGCGCGACCGGGCAACCCGAACGACTGGGGCGGGACGTACGGCGGCGGCGGCGGGCCGACGGTCACCGAGCGATTCCTGCTCCGCTACTCGCGGGGCATGGAGAGCCAGGCCGATCAGGCCGGCCTCGCGCTCCTCGACCGTACGTCGCAGTCCTCGCGCGGCCTGATGGAGTTCCTCGACATCATCGCCGACCAGGAGCTGCTGCAGGTCGGCCGCCAGGACCCCTATGTCCGGACGCACCCGATCGCGCGCGAGCGCATCGAATCGATCCGCGCCCATGTCGAGCGGTCGCGCTTCAGCGACGCGCCCCAGCGGCCGGGCTTCGCCGAGGCCCACGCGCGCATGCGGGCCAAGCTCTACGGCTTCCTCGACCCGGTCCGCGCGCTGCAGCGCTATCCGGCGAGCGACACCTCGCTGCCCGCTCGCTATGCGCGCGCGATCGCGCACTTCAAGCGCCTCGATTTCAACCGCGCGCACGCGCTGATCGACGGCCTGATCGCGGAACGTCCGAAGGACGCCTATCTGCTCGAGGCGAAGGGCCAGTTCCTGGTCGAGCAAGGCAAACCGGAGGACGCGCGCGTGTTCTATGCGCGGGCCGCCGCCGCCGCGCCCGAGGAGCCGTTGATCGTCCAGTCCCTGGGCTGGACCGAGCTCCAGTCGGGCGCGACCCGCCAGGCGATCGCGACGCTGGAGCGGGCGCGCCGGCTGCAGCCGGAGGACGCCGACACCTGGCGCTTGCTGGCGCAGGCCTATGGCCGCGACGGCCAGACCGGGCTCGCCGACTACGCCCAGGCGGAAAGCTTCTCGTTGCTCGGGCGCAGCACGGAGGCCGTACACTTCGCCGAGCGCGCCTTGCGCCAGCTGGCGCCGAACTCGACCGCCGCGATCAAGGCGCAGGACATCAAGGACATCAACCAACGGAGACTGCGTTGAGACGTCGATCGCTCGTCCTGGCCCTCCCCGCCCTCGCCGGCGCCTGCGCGAGCAAGCCGCCCCTCCCGCTCCCGACCCAGCTTGCCGATGGCCGCCTCCTCATTCTCGGGCCGACCGCGGACTTCGACCCGCAGCGCCTGCCGGCCGGCTGGAGCGATCGTCGCGCCGATCGAAACGCCGTCATCGCGGTGACGCAGGAGGCCGGTCGACCGATCCTCACCTGCGATGCACCCGGTGGCCGGATGCTCGTCCGCGCGCTCGAGCAGCCGCTCACCGCCACGCCAGGCCTGTCCTGGTCCTGGAAGCTCGAGACCGAGGCCTTCGGCGGCGGCGCGGGCGACGGGTTGCCGCGCGGCCTGCGCCTGTCGATCGGGTTCAACGGCGGCGGTCCGACCGACCTGATCCGGCCGGCCCGGTGGCTGCGCGACTACGCGGGCTTTCCGCCGCACGATCGGCGCATCGACATCATGCTGCGCGGCACCGGCGTGATCCACACCGAGCTCGCCACGATCGAGCTCGAGGCCACGGCCGACGACGGCACGCGCCGGGTGCTGCGCGCCGGCGCGCGCGGTCTCACCGGCGGCTGGATCAGCGAGTTCGTCGATCTGCTCGAGCTGTTCCGTGCCTTCTTCCCCTCCGACCGGTTCGCCGAGGTCACATTTGCGTATGTCGCCGTCGGCGCGTTGCCCGCCCGGCTCCCGGAAGGTATCCCTGCAGCGATCGGTCATATCGTCGAGGTCCAGGTCTTCCGATGAACGTCGTGCTCCGCAGCTGCCTTCTCGCGATCGCCGGCCTGGCCCTGGCGGCGACGCTCCTGACCGGCACGCCCGGCCTCGCCCAGAGCCCCGCCCCGGCGTTCACGCCGGCACAGGCCGACGAGATCCGGGAGCTGGTGCGCGACTACATCCGCAACAATCCGGAGATCATCGTCGAGGCGCTGCAGGCCTTCGACGCGAAGCAGAAGGCCGAGCAGGCGGCGGCGCAGGAATCGGCGATCCGGCGTCGGCAGAACGATCTGCTGCGCGACCCGCAGAGCCCCAGCGCCGGCCCGGCGGGCGCCGACGTGACCGTCGTCGAGTTCTTCGACTACCGCTGCCCGTACTGCAAGCAGGTCGTCGGCGCGCTCGGCCAGCTCAAGCGCGGCGATCCCAAGCTGCGCGTGATCTACAAGGAGCTGCCGATCCTCGGGCCCGACTCCGTCATCGCCTCGCGCGCGGCGCTCGCTGCCGTGTACCAGGGCGGCTACGAGAAGATGCATGCGGCGCTGATGGCGCGGCGCGGCACGCTCGACGAGGAGGCCGTCCAGGCCGTCGCGCAGGAGGTCGGGCTCGACCCGACCCGGCTCAAGGTCGACATGGCCCGTCCCGAGGTCGCCGCCCAGATCGAGCGCAACCGCGCCCTCGCGCGCGACCTCGGAATCCGTGGCACGCCGGCCTTCGTGATCGGCGAGCGCCTGGTGCCGGGCGCGATCGACCTCGAGACGATGCGCGGCCTCGTCGCGCAGGCGCGACAGCGCTGAACCGCGGCGCCTCCGGCCCCCGCGGCCGTCGAGCCGCGAATCTCATCCGGCCGGGGACGGCGCTCAGCCCCGGGACTTGACGCGCGACGACGGGCGTCGCCTCGGCGGCGTCGCCTCGGCGAGCGCGCCGCGACGGATCTGATCGAGTTCCATCGACTCGAACAGCGCCTTGAAGTTCCCTTCGCCGAAGCCTTCATCGCCCTTGCGCTGGATCAGCTCGAAGAAGATCGGCCCGATCACCGTCTCGGTGAAGATCTGCAGCAGGCGGCCGCCGGCCTTGGTCGGCGCGCCGTCGATGAGGATGTTGTTGCGGCGCAGGCGCGCGAGATCCTCGCCATGCCCGGGCAGTCGACGATCGACGAGTTCGTAGTAGGTGTCCGGAGTCTTGAGGAACTTCACCTTGCCGCGCCGGAGCGCCTCGACCGTGGCGTAGATGTCGGCGCAGCCCATCGCGATGTGCTGGATGCCCTCGCCGCGATAGGCCGCGAGATACTCCTCGATCTGCGACTTGTCGTCGGCGCTCTCGTTGATCGGAATCCGGATCTTGCCGCAGGGGCTGGTCATCGCCTTCGACTTGAGCCCGGTGAGGCGGCCCTCGATGTCGAAGTAGCGGATCTCGCGGAAATTGAAGAGCCGCTCGTAGAACCCGGCCCACAGGTCCATGCGCCCGCGATGGACGTTGTGGGTGAGATGGTCGACCGAGACGATGCCGACGCCGCGCGGCTGCGGATCGACGCCCGGGATCGGCCGGAAATCGACATCGTAGATCGAGCCGGCCGGGCCGTAGCGGTCGACGAGGTAGATCAGCGAGCCGCCGATGCCCTCGATCGCCGGGATGTTCAGCTCCATCGGCCCGACCGGACCCTGGACGGGCTTGGCGCCCAGCTTCACGGCGCGCGCGAAGGCCTTCGAGGCATCCGCGACGCGGAAGGCCATCGCGCATGCCGAGGGCCCGTGCACGCGCGCGAAAGCCTGCGCGAAGGAGTTCGGCTCCGCGTTGACCACGAAGTTGACGTCGCCCTGGCGATAGAGCGTCACGTTCTTGGAGCGGTGCCGCGCGACCGCGACGAAGCCCAGCGTCTCGAAGAGCCGACCCAGCGCCTTGGTGTCGGGTGCGGTGTATTCGACGAATTCGAATCCGTCCGTGCCCATCGGATTGTGCGCGCTCCCGGGCGATCGCGAGCCGGCGCCGGCACGGGGTAAGGCGTTGCGCGCGCGCTGGGAACCGCGCTTCGGACTCGGCATGGCGGATCTCCTCGGTCGACGACGTCCGGCCGATGACGCCGGAGCGGTGTCTGCGCGTCAAGTCGCGCGCGGGTCAGCGGCCTCGGCCCGCCGCGAGCCGGCGCCCCAGTTCACGATCACGATCGCGGTCGTGACCAGCGCCACGCCGACGATCACCCGCACGCCGAGCGGCTCGCCGAGCATCCAGGCGGCCGCGAGCGCCGCCGCGATCGGATTGAGGACGACGGTGACCGTGACGCGGGTCGGCGCCACCCGCGCGAGCGCCCAGCTCCAGGTGATGAATCCGAGGAGCGTCGGTACCGCCGCGAAATAGAGGATCGCGAGCCAACCCTGGCGCGACAGGTTGACGACCTCGACCTGGGCGCCGGTGGCGATGAACACGATGCCGAGGAGGACGCAGCCGACCGTCGTCGCCAGCAGGCTCACCGAATACACGGAGTAGCGGCGCAGATAGGGCCCGACCAGAACGCTGTTGAGCGCGGTGACGAATCCCGCCGCGAACAGGCAGAGATCGCCCTTCCAGGCCGACGGGCCGGCCGCGACCTCGTCGCCCCACAGCGCGACCAGGACCCCCGCGACGCCGACGAGCGTCCCGACCAGCTTCAGCAGCGTGAACCGCTCGCGGCCGACGAGCGCCGAGATCAACAGGGTCTGGATCGGCATCGTGGCCATCACGATCGTGCCGCGAGCCGCGCTCACATAGGTGAACCCGGCGCTGAAGAACCAGCCGAACAGCCCGAACTGCAGCAGCCCCATGGCGAAGATGGCGGGCCAGTCGGCACGCGCGATGCGCGGCATGCGCAGGCGGAAAACGGCCGCGCCGGCCAGCAGCAGGACAAGCAGCCCGAGATAGCGCAGCAGGCCCACGGTGGCGGCCCCGGCCTCGGGCGCCAGGATCCGCGCGGCCACGGCGGCGGTGCCGCCGACGGCGGAGCCCAGCGCGGCCGCCATCACAGGGAGATGCTGGTTCAGGGACATCGCGCCCAGTAGAGGGACGCGATCATCCGGATGCGAGGGGACAGAGCGCATGGGGTTCGTGCGCACCACGCATGCCCAGCGATGACTGCACGGCCGCGGCGCCGCGGCCGGCGCCGATTGCCGCTCGAGGACTGCATGCTATAAGCCACGGGCAGGCCGGCACGACTCGGAGTAGAAGCAAGTGGGCAGCCCACGATCCAGATCCTCAATGGCCGGAGCCTGAACATGCGCGGGCCGCGGCGGCCATCGCGATACGGCCGCGAGGTGCCCGCGAACGGCCACACCGGCCGCCGCGGGCGCGCGGCCGATCGGGAGTTCGAGATCGGGTTCAGGCAGCCGAACGACGAAGGACGAATCGTCGACCGGATCCAGGAGGCGCGGCAGCATGTGGATGCAATCATGATCGGTCCCGTCGCCCTGCCACGGACCCCGGCGCACGTGTTCCGCTCGCGCAACGCGGCCGAGCTGGCGTCGATCGCAGGCGATCGGCACGGCGGCGACGGATGCGGCGACGAATGCTCGGCCTCCCGATCCCGGGCCGACCTGCCGGACGCCGGTCGCACACGACGGATCGCCGATGCCGTCGCGTAGAGTTCCGCCGGGCCGGTCGTCCACGACCGCGAAGTCCGGCGCCCCGCCCAAGCCCGGTCGCCGATCGCCGATCGCGGCAAGTACGGCCGTCGCCGCCAGGCCGGCGGCCAAGCCCAGTTTCCCAGCAAGGAAGGCCCCGACTGCTCCCATGCCGACCCGCTTCAATCCCGATCCCGACCTGATCCGCAAGCTCGCGGAAGTCATCAACGAGACGGGCCTCACGGAGATCGAATTCGCCGAGGGCGACCGGCGCATCCGCGTCGCGCGCAACGTCGTGAGCGCGGCCGCCGCCGTGCCGGCGATGGCGAGCGTGATCGCCACCGCCGGCGTCGCGCCGGCCCCGGCCGCGGCCGAGGAGTCCTCGACCCGCAACGCGATCGTCGCCCCGATGGTCGGGACCGCCTACCTCGCGCCCGAGCCCAGCGCCGCCAACTTCGTCAAGCCGGGGGACCGCGTGAGCGAAGGACAGACGCTCCTCATCATCGAGGCGATGAAGGTGATGAACCCGATCAAGAGCCCGCGCGCGGGCGTCGTGAAGGCGCTGCTCGTCGAGAACGCGGCGCCGGTCGAATACGGCCAGCCGCTGCTCGTCGTTGAATGACCCGTCGCGGGGGCCCGTCCGGATGTTCGAGAAGGTCCTGATCGCCAATCGCGGCGAGATCGCGCTGCGCATCCATCGCGCCTGCCGCGAGCTCGGCATCGAGACGGTCGCCGTGCACTCCACCGCCGATGCCGACGCGATGCATGTGCGTCTCGCCAACGAGAGCGTCTGCATCGGGCCGCCCGCGGCGCGCGACAGCTACCTCAACGTCCCGGCGATCCTCTCGGCGGCGCAGATCACCGGCGCCGACGCGATCCACCCCGGCTACGGCTTCCTGTCCGAGAACGCGGACTTCGCGGCCATGGTCGAGGAGCACGGCCTCGTGTTCATCGGGCCGAGCCCCGATCACATTCGCATGATGGGCGACAAGGTCATCGCCAAGCAGACGGCGAGGTCGCTCGGCATCCCCTGCGTGCCGGGCTCGGACGGGCCGGTCGGCGACGTCGAGAGCGCGATGAAGGCGGCCGAGGCGATCGGCTTCCCGGTGCTGATCAAGGCCGCCGCCGGCGGCGGCGGGCGCGGCATGAAGGTTGCCGCCTCGCGCGGCGAGCTCGACGAGGCGTTCCGGACGGCGCGCGGCGAGGCCGAGGCCGCCTTCGGCGACGGCCGCGTCTACATGGAGAAGTATCTCAGCCATCCGCGTCACATCGAGATCCAGGTGCTCGCGGACAGCCACGGCCACGTCGTCCATCTCGGCGAGCGCGACTGCTCGCTGCAGCGCAAGCACCAGAAGCTGGTCGAGGAGAGCCCGTCGCCGGCGCTCAATGACGCGCAACGCCGCGAGATCGGCGCCACGGTCTGCCGCGCGCTCGAGAAGCTCGGGTACCGCAACGCCGGCACGGTCGAGTTCCTCTACGAGGACGGCGAGTTCTATTTCATCGAGATGAACACCCGCCTCCAGGTCGAGCACCCGGTGACAGAGATGATCACCGGGCTCGACCTCGTGCGCGAGCAGATCCGCGTCGCCGCGGGCGCGCCGCTGTCCTTCACCCAGGAGAACGTGAAGTTCCTGGGCCATGCGATCGAATGCCGGGTCACGGCCGAGAATCCCGACACGTTCCGCCCCGCGCCCGGCCGCGTCACCGAGTACCATCCGCCGGGCGGCCTCGGCGTGCGCGTCGATTCCGCGCTCTACGCCGGCTACACGGTCCCGCCCTATTACGACAGCATGGTCGCCAAGCTCATCGTCCACGGCACGAGCCGGAACGAGGCGCTGATGCGGCTGCGCCGGGCGCTCGACGAGTACGTCATCGGCGGCATCGAGACCACCCTGCCGCTGCATCGGAGAATCCTGGGCTCGCCGGATTTCGTCGACGGCACCTACGACATCCACTGGCTCGAACGCTTCGTCGGCCTGAAGCGCTGACGGCCGACCGCGATCGCCGCGCCATGGCCGACATCACGCCGGAGTTGCTGCTGCGCGCCTATGCGCTCGGGATGTTCCCGATGGCGGAGAACGCCGACTCCGACGTCATCCGCTGGGTCGAGCCCAAGCGCCGCGGCATCCTGCCCCTGGACGGCTTCCATGTGCCGCGCTCGCTGCGCAAGACGCTGCGGCGCGGAAGCTTCGTGATCACCGCCGACCGCGAGTTCGCCGCGGTCATGCGCGGATGCGCCGAGCCGGCGCCGGGGCGTGAAGACACCTGGATCAATGCGCAGATCCTCGAGCTCTACACGGCGCTGCACGCACAGGGCCACGCGCATTCGATCGAGGCGTGGCGGGACGACCGGCTCGTCGGCGGCCTCTACGGCGTGTCGATCGGCGCGGCCTTCTTTGGCGAGAGCATGTTCTCGCGCGCCACCGACGCATCGAAGGTCGCGCTCGTCCACCTCGTCGCGCGGCTGCGCCTCGGCGGCTACCGGCTGCTCGACGCCCAGTTCATCACCCGGCATCTCGTGCGCTTCGGCGCGATCGAGATCGCGCGGTCCCGCTACATGCGGCTGCTCGCCGATGCGATCGCCCGTCGGACGGTGTTCTACCGGGAGCTGGATCCCGTGCTGGTCGAGCCCGCGCTCGCAGGTGAAGCCGTCGATTTGCAGTCGACGAGCCACACGTCGTAGACGGGATGCTCGAGCCCCGAGACCGCCGGGCTCGAGGCGAACATCCACCCCGTGAAGAGCCGCGTCGCGCCGCCCTCGCCCGGCCGCTGCTCGTTGATCTCGAAGAACGCGGCCGTCTCCGGAATGTCCTCCTGCGGCCGCTTGCGGCAGGCGCGCAGCGTGACGACCAGCGGGCCGACGCGCGTGGGCTCGCCGACGACGACGTCGACCGCGCGCACGCGGCCCGTGATCTTCTCCAGCGTCTGCAGCTCGCCGACCGGCAGCGCGAGGGGCTCCCGGCGCGGGCGTGGCGCCGATGCCGGCGCACCGGGGGCCGACGGAACCTGCGGCGAGGGAGCGGGCAGCGGGGCCACGGCCGCGGGCACGGGCGGCGCGGGCGGCGGCGGCGGCACGACGCCGGAGGGCGGCGACTGGGCGAGCGCGAGGACGGGCTGCAGCGCCAGCATCGTCGCCAGCACGCCGCGGCGCATCGCATTGCCGAGCGCGGTCGCGGCCGCAGGAGCCTTGCGTGCAGGGGCCATCAGGGATTCCGTCGCATTCCGTAGGAGATCTGGATCGCCAGAAGGCGCGCGAGGCAGTCATAGACCTTGTCGGCCGTCTCCGCGACCATCGAGGCGGGAAGGTTGTCGACGACGATCTGCTCGCTGTTCGCCCAGTGCTTCATCACCGCGTAGCGCGGGAAGACGATCAGGCCGCGCATCTGTCCGGCCTGGCGGATCGCCTCCAGATAGGGGCCGTAGTTGATCAGCAGGGACGTGCGGCGCGCATATTGCGGCTCGACCAGGATGATGTCCGCACGCGTCTCGGCGACGCGATCGATGCCCGCGCGCAGCGTCGCCACGAACTCCTCGATGTTGAGGCCGCGGACGGCCTCCGCCGTTCCGGTCTCCCAGATCACGAGATGGGGCCGCTCGGCGAGCACCTCGTCGAGGCGCGCGACCATCTTCTGCGCGTTGTCGTAGGCCTTCGCCTTGACCACCACCCGCAGGTTGGTCGTCGGATAGCGCTCGCGCATCAGCGCCTCCAGGCGCAACGGCCACGACCGATCCGGGCTCGACGCGCCCACGCCCTGCGCGGTGGCGGTGCCGAGGACGACGATGCGGAAGATCTGCTCCCGCTCGACGCGCGCCGCCGAGCGTCGCAGCAGCGTACCGTCCGCGACGTTCTGGGTCGGGACCTGGCATTGCGCCGGCAGCTTCATCAGCTCTTCCTCGAGCTGCTCGTAATCGCCTGCGCGGGCCGCGACCGCGCCGACCAGCGCCATCGCCGCGCACGCCACCGCCCACCGCCTCATGGTGTCCCTCCCGCCCGCAATCCCTTCACGTCGCCCTCGTCGCGCCGCGGCGCCCGCTCCCGCCGCTTGCTCCACGCGAGGAACCACGCGACCGCGAGCAGGACCACGACGCCGGCCAGGCTGACGACGGCTTCGGACAGCCGGCCGCGACCGTACTCCGCGAGCAGCGCATGCGCGCCGACCGACAGGAAGATGCCGAAGCAGAAGATCTCGAGGGAGTGCTGGCCGCAGCGCACGATCGGCGCGCTCCACGGCGAGGAAAGCCAGCGCGCGTCGCGATCGACGCAGGCGACGACCACATGGGCGAGCGCCAGGAAGTTCACCAGGCGCAGGACGCCGAGATCGGTCTTGTCGCTGATGCGCCAGATCATGTCCGCAGCCCTCTCCGGGACGACGTCGATGAAGGTCCCGAGCGTCAGCCACAGCTTCGCGGCGACGCACGCGGCGAGCACCACCGCGCTCACAACCAGCGGCGGCGGGCGCAGCAGGCTCGACGTCGCGCCGCGCACGTGGCGCGCCATGCCGACCGTGACGCCGATGATGAACAGGAACTGCCAGGAGAACGGGTTGTGGAACCACTCGCCGTCCGGATAGGTCGACAGGTTCCAGTGGTGCAGCTGCACGGCGAACCAGAGCCCGCCGCCGGCCACGAGGAAGGCGTCGAGTCCGCGACGCAGCAGCGGCAGCAGCAGGGCGAACGCGGCGAGGAGCACGATGTACAGCGGCAGGATGCCCATGAACATCGGCTGGAGCTGCAGCGTCAGCGCCTTCAGGATCGCCACGCCCGGCTCCTCGAGGAAGCCGGTGACGTTCATCTCCTCGACGATGAGCGCGTTGCGCCAGCGCTGCGCCGCGTAAGACACCTGCGCGGTGAAGATCACGAACAGGAACACGTGCGCCACGTAGAGCGTCCAAGCCCGGCGCAGCGCCTGGGCGGCGGCGAAGACGTAGCCCTCGCGCACGAGCAGGCGTCCGAAAACGAGCGCCGCGGAGATGCCCGAGATGAACACGAAGATCTCGGCAGCATCGCAGAATACGACGTTCGCCAAGGTCAGGTACGAGACCCAGTTGTCCGGGATGTGGTCGACGAAGATGAAAAGGAGGCCAAGCCCGCGGAAGAAATCCAGACGCAGGTCGCGCTGGTGCGCGGCTGCCTGCGGCGGCGGCGGGGCGGTAGGCGGCGCCACCGGGCTACTTCGGGGCCGCGGCGCCCGTCTCCTTGTCGCCCTGGCTGAACATGAACTTGCCCAGCAACTGGACCAGATTGACCGGCGCCTGCGTGAACTTGATCTCGCCGCCCGAGGGGATCGTCTTGTCCTCGCCGCCGGGAACGAGCGCGACGAAATAGCCGCCGAGCAGGCCCTCGCTAGCGACTTGCGCGACGGAGTCGGTCGGCAGCTTGATCTTGGGATCGATGCTCATGCGAACGACCGCGAGGAAACGCTCCGGATCGAGCCGCTGCTCGACGACAGTGCCGATCTTGATGCCCGACATCTTGACGTCGGCCCCGCGATTGAGCCCGTCGACCCGCTCGAACCGCGCCACGACCTCGTAGCCGCCGCCCGTGCGCACCTGCGTCGCGCTGTAGGCGAAGGCGAGAAACAGCCCGGCCACCACCAGCACCAGGGCTCCCATCAGGGTTTCGATCAGATTGCGACCCATGGTGGCGTCCTCACTCCCGTGTCGCCGCGGCGATGGTCGAAGCCCGTCGTCCGTCGCTCAGTTCGGCGTCCAGGGCTCGTAATCACCCGTCGCGCGCGCGCGCTTGCCGCCCTTGAATTCGTGGCCGGGCGGTCGATAGGCCGCTGCGGTCCCGGTGAGGTTGGGCACGTGCTCCTTCTGCCACGGCCGCGTCGCGGCGCCGGGTGCCGGCGGATCGGTCACGATGTGATGGAGCCACGCGTGCCAGGCGGGCGGCACGCGGCTCGCCTCGACGTCGCCGTTGTACATGACCCACCGCTTCTCGCGCAGGCCGTCGCAACGGGACGCGCCGGTCTTGTCGCGATAGTAGCGATTGCCGAACTGGTCGGTGCCGACATGCGCGCCGCGCAGCCATGTGTAGAGACGGGTCGCCAGGGTCATCTGCGGATCTTCATGCGAAGCGTTGGATCGGAGCGGCGTAGGTGACGTGCCGGAGCAGCTTACGGATTCGACACGCGAGACCGATCCCTGCCCGGGTTCGCTCGTCACGGCGCGGGCCGCTGGTCGACCGGGATGCCGGCCGCATGCGTTGCCGCGCTCGCTTCAAGAGCGCGCGGACTATTGCATGTGGCTCGCGCGCTCGTCCAGATTCGGCCCACGTGCGAACCGCCCTCAAACCGTTGATTTTCCATGTCCGATCTCTGGCCTTCATGCGGTCATGGTCTGCTCGCCGCCACGGCCGACGGGCGACTCGCGCTGACGGCCGAGTTTCTCCGCGCCTACCTCCTGCGTCCGGAAATGCGGCCCGAGGAGTCGAGCTGTGACGCGGAGCGCCGCCTTCATGCCCGGATCTTCGAGTCGCCCCTGGCCCTGGTCCCGGCGGCGTCCCTGACGGAACTCGCCGATCCCGACATGGCCGAAAACTATCGCCTCTGGCTCGGCTTTCGTGACCGCCTGGCGGCCGCCGAGACGATCGAGGACGCCTATCTGCGGCTTTTCGTCGAACCCGGCTCCATGCCGGTGCCGCCGCTGTTCGTCGACCACCTCGCCCAGGTGATCGTCCGCCGGATGCTCGACGGCACCTCGGACCCGTTCCGGGCGCGGGCCGGCGAGCTCTTCTTCCGCGCCCAGCGCGCGACGCTCCAGGACCACGCGGTGATGCTCGCCGACGAGGAGACCGTCGAGATGCACGCGCGCAGCGGCGGGCTCGGCGAACTCGGACGACGGATCGTCGAGTCGCAGACGCCGCTGCGGCACGTCACGCTGGACGTGCTCGGCGTGGACAACGCCGATACCTACTGGGCCCGCGCCGAGCGCCATGACGTCGTCCTCGACCTCACCTTCGGTCGGCCGGGACTCGACGCCCTCGCCCGCATGCTCGAAGCCTGGGTGGCGCACATGCTCGACATCGCCGTGAGCATTCAGCCCGTGGCACGGATCCGCGACGATCGCTGGGTGTGGCACGTCGGTCTCGATGTCGAGTCGACGGCGATCATGAACGCGCTGTACCGCGACGAGGCGATGGACGACACCCGGCTGGCGAGGATCCTCGCGCTGTTTCGCCTGGAGTTCCGCGACGCCAGCGTCATGCGCCGTGATATCGCCGGCCGGCCCGTCTATCTCGGCCTCGCCCGCGATGGCCAGGACCGGGTCCGGCTCAAGCCGCAAAACCTCCTCGTGAACCTGCCGCTCGCCGCCCGCGCATGATCGCGTCGCGCGGGGGGTGCGCGGAAAACCGCGGAAAATGCGGTTCCGCCGTCTGGCGGATCGCCGCGGGCACCGCCCCGCGTCGGGTCTAACCGTCGGCGGGACCACGACAAATCCGCGCGACGCGCGACGGCTCGCAAAACGTGTCACCACTCAATGTTGCACTGCGGCGGACCCGGCCGAAATGGCGGTGTTTTCGACTAACCGATTGAGCTGCCGAAGCGATCTCTGTGAGCCCACAAAGCTGATTTGAATCACTCCAGAGGAGCGGCCAGCCCGCTGGTGCCACAGTATCTTGTGGCCATTTCACCGGACCGACACAATATCTGTTGATGGCCCTCCGGCCTTCTGTTCAACATCTGGTAACCAACCTCGTCCGGCCCACCGCATCTGGTACCTGCCATGCGCGCCGAACGGGGGGAGCAGGCGGCTTCCCTCGGCGGCTCGCGCAAGCGGGAACGGGGGATGAGTCGGCTCTGAGAACCAATTACCGACACGCAAGAGCGGAGACTACGAATGCGGATTGTCCGGCGCTTCACGACCCAGGGGAAGGACGCCTACGCGAGCCTTGCCTTCACGACCACCAACTCCGAGATCCGCAATCCGGACGGCTCGGTCGTGTTCCAGGCGCGCGACATCGAGGTTCCCGCGCAGTGGTCCCAGGTGGCGAGCGACGTGCTCGCCCAGAAGTATTTCCGCAAGCGCGGGATCCCGGCGAAGCGCAAGGCCGTGGCGGAGACCGACGTGCCGAATTGGCTGTGGCGCCAGGTCCCGGACGACGACGCGCTGTCGGCGCTGCCGGAGAACCAGCGCTGGCGCGGCGAGAACTCCGCCAAGGAGGTCTTCGACCGTCTCGCCGGCACGTGGACCTACTGGGGCTGGAAGGGCGGCTATTTCGACAGCGAGGCCGACGCGAGGGCGTATTTCGACGAGATGCGCTACATGCTCGCCGCACAGATCGCGGCGCCCAATTCGCCGCAATGGTTCAACACGGGCCTGCATTGGGCCTACGGCATCGACGGGCCCGGCCAGGGTCACTTCTACGTCGATTTCAAGACCGGCGAGCTCACCAAGTCGGCCTCGGCCTACGAGCATCCGCAGCCGCACGCCTGCTTCATCCAGTCGGTGAGCGACGACCTCGTCAACGAGGGCGGCATCATGGACCTGTGGGTCCGCGAGGCTCGCCTGTTCAAGTACGGATCGGGCACCGGCTCGAACTTCTCGAAGCTGCGCGGCGAGGGCGAGCGCCTGTCGGGCGGCGGCAAGTCGTCGGGCCTGATGAGCTTCCTGAAGATCGGCGATCGCGCGGCCGGCGCCATCAAGTCGGGCGGCACCACGCGGCGCGCCGCGAAAATGGTGACCGTCGATATCGATCACCCGGACATCCAGCAGTACATCAACTGGAAGGTGCTCGAGGAGCAGAAGGTCGCCTCGCTCGTCGCCGGATCGAAGCTCTGCAACAAGCACCTGAACGCGATCATGGCCGCATGCGACCGCACCGCGGGCGCGGCCGGCTTCGATCCGAAGGCCAACAAGGCCCTGCGCCTGGCGCTGTCGGCCGCCCGCAAGGCGATGATCCCCGAGAACTACCTGCAGCGGGTCATCCAGTTCGCGCAGCAGGGCTACGACAGCATCGACTTCCCCATCTACAACACCGACTGGGATTCCGAGGCCTATCTCACGGTCTCCGGGCAGAACTCGAACAACTCCGTCCGCGTGACCAACGAGTTCCTCAACGCCGTCGGCGCGGACCAGGACTGGAAGCTGACGCGCCGGACCGACGACAAGCTGCACAAGACGATCAAGGCGCGTGACCTCTGGGAGGACATCGCCCATGCCGCCTGGGCCTCGGCGGATCCCGGGCTCCAGTACGACACGACCATCAACGAGTGGCACACCTGCCCGGCGTCGGGTCGCATCAACGCGTCGAACCCGTGCTCCGAGTACATGTTCCTCGACGACACCGCCTGCAACCTCGCGTCGGTGAACCTGCTGGCGCTGCGCAAGGAGGACGGCCGCTTCGACGTCGCCGCGTTCGAGCACGCCTGCCGGCTGTGGACCGTGACGCTCGAGATCTCGGTGCTGATGGCACAGTTCCCGTCGCGCGAGATCGCCAGCCTCTCCTACGAGTACCGGACCCTCGGGCTGGGCTTCGCGAATATCGGCGGCCTGCTGATGGCGATGGGCCTCGGCTACGACAGCGACGAGGGTCGCGCGATCTGCGGCGCGATCTCGGCGATCATGACGGGCGTGTCCTACGCCACCTCGGCCGAGATGGCGGAGGAGCTCGGCGCCTTCCCGGGCTACGCCGCCAATCGCGAGCACATGCTGCGCGTGATCCGGAACCATCGCCGCGCCGCGCACGGCGAGGCCGAGGGCTACGAGTCGCTCTCGATCGCGCCCGTGCCGCTGGACGCCGCGAAGTGCCCGGACCGTGCGCTGGTCGAGGCCGCGCGACGCGCCTGGGACCAGGCTCTGATGCTCGGCGAGCTGCACGGCTACCGCAACGCCCAATCCACCGTGATCGCGCCGACGGGCACGATCGGCCTGGTGATGGATTGCGACACGACCGGAATCGAGCCCGACTTCGCGCTCGTGAAGTTCAAGAAGCTGGCCGGTGGCGGCTACTTCAAGATCATCAATCGCGTCGTCCCGGTCGGCCTCAAGACGCTCGGCTACGGCGACGCCCAGATCGAGCAGATCATCGGCTATGCGGTCGGGCATGGCACGCTGAAGGACGCCCCCGCCATCGGCCATGACGCGCTGCGCGCCAAGGGCTTCGGCGAGGCGCAGCTGCAGGCGCTCGAGAGCGCCCTGAAGTCGGCCTTCGACGTGAAGTTCGCCTTCAACAAGTGGACGCTGGGCGAGGAGTTCTGCATCCGCGGCCTCGGCTTCAGCAAGGCGCAGCTCGACGACGTGACGTTCGACCTCCTCACCGGCCTCGGCTTCTCGAAGGCCGAGATCGAGGCGGCGAACACCTGGTGCTGCGGCTCGATGACGCTCGAGGGCGCGCCGCACCTCAAGGCGGAACACCTGCCCGTCTTCGATTGCGCCAACCCCTGCGGCCGCAACGGCAAGCGCTACCTGTCGGTCGACAGCCACATCCGGATGATGGCCGCCTCGCAGCCGTTCATCTCCGGCGCGATCTCCAAGACGATCAACATGCCGAATGCCGCGACCGTCGACGACTGCAAGAACGCCTACATGCTGTCCTGGCGCCTGGGCCTGAAGGCCAATGCGCTCTACCGCGACGGCTCGAAGCTCTCGCAACCTCTGGCCTCGATGGTCGGCGACGACGATATCGAGGAGGCGGTCGAGGAGATCGCGGCGGCCCCGACCGCGGCGAAGGCGACCGCGGTCGTGGAGCGCGTCGTCGAGCGCATCATCGAGAAGGTGAAGATCGCCGAGCGCCAGCGCCTGCCCAACCGCCGCAAGGGTTACACCCAGAAGGCCAATGTCGGCGGCCACAAGGTCTACCTGCGCACCGGCGAGTACGAGGACGGCGGCATCGGCGAGATCTTCATCGACATGCACAAGGAAGGCGCCGCCTTCCGCTCGCTGATGAACAACTTCGCGATCGCGGTCTCGATCGGCCTGCAGTACGGCGTGCCGCTCGAGGAGTTCGTCGAGGCCTTCACCTTCACGCGCTTCGAGCCCAACGGCGTCGTGCAGGGCAACGACACGATCAAGAACGCGACCTCGATCCTCGACTACGTCTTCCGCGAGCTGGCGATCAGCTATCTCGGCCGCGACGACCTCGCCCATGTCCACACCGAGGACCTTGAGCCCGACACGATGGGCAAGGGCCCGGGCGACTCGACGCTGCCGAGCACCGGCACGGCGGCCGCCTCGGCGGCGCTGGACAGCCTGAAGAAGGTGGCCTCGACCGGCTTCGTGCGTCAGCGCTTCCGCGTCCTCGACGGCGGCTCGCGCGGCGCCACGGCCCGCGGCGAGATGCAGGCCGGCGACGTCGCGCTGGCAGAGCCGGAGACGACCGTCGAGACGTCCGCCGAAGGCCGCGAGCCGATCGGCTTCGCGATCGAGGCGATGGCCGAGGCGAGCGAGACGCTCGTCGTCGCGGGCCCGAAGCAAGACGCCGTCACGCGCGTGCGCGAGGCCCGCATCATGGGCTTCACCGGCGATGCCTGCGGCGAATGCGGCTCGATGAAGATGGTCCGCAACGGCACCTGCGTGAAGTGCGTCGACTGCGGCAGCACGACCGGCTGCAGTTGAGCGCACCGCCAGCCGGCGACGGCCGCAAGGGGATCACCGGGGTCGGAGCGAAAGCTCCGGCCCCGGTTCTCATTTGGGCGCGGCGTCGCCGATGAAGCCGCCGCTCTGGCGCTGCCAGAGGCGGGCATAGGGACCGCCGGTCGCGAGCAGGCCGGCGTGGCTGCCCGTCTCGACGATGCGGCCGCCGTCGAGGACAACGAGGCGGTCCATGCGCGCGATCGTGGACAGGCGGTGCGCGATCGCGATCACGGTCTTGCCCTCCATCAGGCCGGCGAGCTGCTCCTGGATCGCCGCCTCGACCTCGCTGTCGAGCGCCGACGTCGCCTCGTCGAGGATCAGGATCGGCGCGTCCTTGAGGATCACGCGCGCGATCGCGATGCGCTGGCGCTGGCCGCCCGACAGCTTCACACCGCGCTCGCCGACATGCGCGTCGTAGCCGCGCCTTCCCTTCCAGTCCTCGAGCGCGGCGATGAAGTCGTGCGCATGGGCCCGCCGCGCGGCGGACTCGACCTCCGCGTCGCTCGCCTCCGGTCGACCGTAGCGGATGTTCTCCGCGATCGAGCGGTGCATCAGCGAGGTGTCCTGCGTGACCACCGCGATCTGAGCGCGCAGGCTCGCCTGGGTCACGCGCGCGATGTCCTGGTCGTCGACGAGGATCCGGCCGGCCTCCGGACGGAAGAAGCCGAGCAGGAGGTTCACGAGCGTCGACTTGCCGGCGCCCGACGGGCCCACGAGGCCGACGCGCTCGCCGGGCGCGATCGTCAGGCTCAGATCGTGGATCACGCCGCTCCGGCGGCCATAGGCGAAGTCGACGCGCTCGAAGCGGATCGCACCTCGCCCGACGACGAGGCTCGCGGCCTGCGGCGGGTCCGGCATGTCGATCGGCTGCGCGATCGTCTGCATCCCCTCCTGGACCACGCCCACGTTCTCGAAGATCCCGGTGACCATGAACGCCACCCAGCCGGCGATGTTCACGATCTGCCAGACGAGCGGCAGCGCAGTGGCGAGGGACGCGCCGGAGATGGCGCCGGCCTGCCACAGCCAGAGACCGCTGGCGGCGGTCGCCACGAGCAGCGCGGCATTGAGCGTCGACAGCAGCAGGCCGAACCCGGTCTGCAGGCGCAGCATCGCCTGCACGGTTCCCGTATGCGCGTCGATCGCCGCGCGGATGTAGCCGTCCTCGTCGGCGGGACGCGCGAAGAGCTTCACCGTCTGGATGTTCGTGTAGGTGTCGACGATGCGGCCGATCAGCCAGGACCGGGTCTCCGACTGGGTCTTCGAGCGGTCGCGCATCCGCGGCACGAATCCGCGCAGCAGCGTCACGTAGACGACGGCCCAGATCGCCAGCGGAACCGCCAGCGCGGGATCGATCCGGCCCAGCCAGACGATCGCCGCCACCCCGTAGACCAGCATGTACCAGACGGACTGCACGAGCTGGACCAGGCTCTCGCGCAACGCGCCTCCAGTCTGGATCACGCGGTTGGCGAGGCGGCCGGCGAAGTCGCTCTGGAAGAAACTCCAGCTCTGGCGCACCAGGTGCCAGTGCGCCTGCCAGCGCGTGAGCGACGTCAGGTTGGCGGCGATCGCCTGGTTGGTGAGCAGGTTCTGCGTGAGGATCGCGAGCGGCCGGCCGACCAGCATCACGGCCGCCATCGCCGCCAGCTCGCCGCCGATCGCCGACCAGTCGGGCGCGGTTCCCGACGACGAGGCCAGCGCGACGAGCCTGCCCATGAATACCGGCACGAGCGTGTCGAGCACCGCGACCGCCAGGCCGGCCACGAACAGCGCCGCGAACAGCCCCTTCGCCTGGCGCGCGAAGTGCCAGTAGAACGCGATCAGCCCGCGCGGCGGCGGGCCGCCCTGCGGCGGCGCCGTCGGCGCGAGCCGCGTCTCGAACCAGCGCACCAGCCCGATCACGGCGCCACCGGTTCGAGCGCGAAGACGCGCACCGGCTGCTCGCGGCCGCGCACGGTCAGCTCGCCGCGATCGACGAGGCCCTCCAGGTCCTCGGCGGCCGCGCCGTCGGTGCGTGCGCGCATCATCAGCGCCTCGCTGACGCACAGCGTCGTGCCGAGGTCGCGCGTCATGCCCTGCAGGCGGCTGGCGAGGTTGACCGTGTCGCCGATGACGGTGAAGGCCATGGAGCGCCGGCTGCCGATGTCTCCGAGCACCGCGGGACCGTAGTGGAGGCCGATGCCGATCGCGATCGGCGGGTATCCGGCCTTGGAGCGCGCCGCGTTCCAGCCGTCGAGCGCGACCAGCATGGCGCGCGCGCAGGCGAGCGCACTCGCCCCGTCGCGCGGGCCGGCGTCGGGGACGCCGAAGCTCGCCATCAGCGAGTCGCCGGCAAGCCGCTCGAGCGCGCCGCCATGCTCGAAGACCACCGTCTCCATCCTTGCGTGGAAGGCGCGCAGCAGGCTCATCGTCTCCTCCGGCGCGATCGTCTCGGCGAGGCCGGTGAAGCCGACGATGTCCGCGAACAGCACGGCGACATTCTGGCGCCGGACATGGCCCATCGGTTCGTCGCGCCGCTCCAGCGAATCGACCATGCGCGGTGAGAAGTAGCGCGCGAGATTGCCGCGCGCGCGCTCTGCGGCGGCGCGGTCCGCGACCAGGCGGCGGGAGCGCCATACGAGCAGCGCCAGGCCGAGCGCAACGCCGGCGACGACGATCGTCTCGTAGAGCGTCTTGCCGACCGGCACGTACATCGGATCGAAATAGCGCGCGGGCATCTCCTGCCAGGCCGGGGCCTGCCACCAGCCCGGATCGCGCAGGACGCCGGGTTGCCGCTCGATCCAGAGCAGCAGGCCGACGGCCACGGCGACGACCGCACCGCCGGCCCACAGCACCAGCAGCGGGCGGAAGCTGAAGGAGACCTGGACGAGCAGGATGAAGGCGTTGATCAGCCCGGCCTCGCGCAGCCCGATCGGCGCCGGCAGCGGCGTGGAGGCGAAGGGGTTCGGCACCGCGATCACCAGGCCGAGCATGGCCGCGTCGGCGATGACGAACGCGAAGGGCGCCCAGCCCAGGGTGCGCGTGCGCAGGTAGACGACGAGCTGCAGGAGGCCGAGCGCCAGGAAGACCGCACCGACCGCGAGGTCGTAGAGATGCCCGCCCGCCGGGGCGAACCACAGCCAGATCGTCAGCACCGCGATGATCGCGCTTCGCGCCGTCGCGGCGATCACCAGGCCGCGCCGTTCCTCCTCGCGGAAGGCGGCCCTCAATCGCAGCCGCGCGCGCACGCCGGTGGCCTTCTCCTCGCGCCACGACTCGTCGGCGGCGGCCTCCCGGCGGCGGACTTGGAAGCTCAGCATCGGCGCATGCTATCAGTCTGCCGGCGGGAAGCGTGACCGGGACGACGGGCGCCCGGCCCGTTCCCTCCCTGCAAACGAGCGCGGCGAATCCCTTGTCCTGGTACTGGATCCCGATCACGATCGGCGCCGCTCTGTCGCAGAACGTGCGCACGGCGCTGCAGAAGAGCCTGAAGGGTCGGCTGTCCACCAACGCCGCAAACTTCACGCGCTACGTCTACGGCGTCCCGTTCGCCATCGGCTACGCCCTGCTCCTGCACCAGCTCGGCGGCGATCCCTGGCCGGCACCGGGCCTTCGCTTCTTCGCCTGGGTCGTGCTCGGCGGCTTGACCCAGATCGTCGCGACCTCGCTGCTGATCGAGGCGATGACGCGCCGCAACTTCGCGGCCGGCATCGCGTACTCGAAGACCGAGGTCGTCCAGGCCGCGTTGTTCGAAGCGATCGTGCTCGGCGCGACGATGACGCTCGGCGGCGGCGCCGCGATCGTGCTCGCGACGATCGGCGTCATGCTCATCTCGCTCAAGCAGGCAACCGATCCCTGGCGCGAGTTCCTTCTCGGCTGGACCGACACCGGCGCCCTGCTCGGGCTCGCCTCCGGCGGCTTCTTCGGCGTCTCCGCCGTCGCCTTCCGCGCCGCCTCGCTCGACCTCGGTCATCCCAGCTTCCTCATGAGCGCCGGGTTCACCCTGGCCTGGGCGCAGTCGCTGCAGACGCTGATGCTCGGCGCGTGGCTGGCGTGGCGCGAGCCCGCGCAGCTTGCCGCGGTCGCGCGCTGGTGGCGCCCGGCGCTGATGGTCGGGTTCACGGGCACGCTCGGCTCCGCCTGCTGGTTCACGGCCTTCACGATCCAGGTCGCCGCCTATGTCCGGACGCTGGGCCTGATCGAGCTGATCTTCACGTTCCTCCTGGCGCGGTTCGCCTTCAAGGAGCGCCCGTCGCGCTACGAGATCGCCGGCGTGGCACTGCTGTGCGCGGGCATCGCGCTGGTGCTCAACTTGCGCTAGCTATCGCCGCCGGGCGCCCTGCCCCATCGCCTCGAGGCTCTCGAGCACCAGGCCCATGTCGGCGCCCTTGATGCGGATGAGCTGCACGCCGCGGGGCGGCTCGAAGCGCTGTGCCGGCACCGGGCGTATCGCGACGTTGCGGAAATTCATCAGGGTGCGGCCGCGCCGGCCGCGGCTCTCGCCCTCACCCTCGAGCCGGCCGAGGATCCCTTCCGACGTCACCCAGGCGTGGCCGGAGAAACGGCTGCCGCTCGCCGCTTCGCGCTCGACCCGCAGCTTGGTCGTATCAAGGCCGTTCACCGGATCGCGGCCGATCCGCGTCTGCCGCAATCCGCCGCCGCCGTTGAGGACCTCGACCGGCAGGTCGAGCGCCGACAGGTCGGTCTCGATCGCGATTCCGGCATCGCTCATCACGAGCCAGCCGACATTCTCGGCCAGCCGTACGATCAGCACCTGGGGGCGCCCCTGCTGAACGCCTTCGTGGCGGAACGCCTTGGCGGTGCGCCACAGCCGCCCGGGCGTCGCGCGCTCGCCGCTGCCGATCAGGCTGTCGGCCTCGTAGTCGACCTTCAGGGTCAGCGCATTGGGGGCCGCGCCCGCCGCGGCGGCGGCACGCGACGAAAGGGCGGCCAGCGCAAGGCCGACGGAAAGCAGGCGGCGGGAGATCAAGGCCATGCGCGGATGCTCCACGACTCCGATGGCGACACTGTGGCACGAGGCGAAAGCAGCGCGGTATGGTCCGCGCCCCTTCGTCAAGGAGCTCGCAAATGGCCGGACAGATCGACGCGCGCCTCAAGGAACTCGGAATCAACGTGCCCTCGCCGGCCGCGCCGGCCGCCAACTACGTACCGTTCGTGCGCACCGGCAACCTCGTTTTCACTGCCGGCCAGGTGACGTTCAACGCCGCCGGCAAGCTCGACTTCGTCGGCAAGCTCGGTCGCGACTTCGGCATCGAGGAGGGCTACCAGGCCGCGCGGCTCTGCGCGATCAACGTCCTCGCGGCGCTGCGCAGTGCCTGCGGAGGCGATCTCGACCGCGTGGTGCGCTGCGTGAAGGTCGTCGGCTTCGTGAACGCGACGCCGGACTTCGCCGACCATCCGAAGGTGATCAACGGCGCGTCGGACCTCATCGTTTCGGTGTTCGGCGACAAGGGTAAGCACGCGCGCTCGGCGGTCGGCATGGGCTCGCTGCCGCTGGGCGTCGCGACCGAGGTCGAGGGCGTCTTCGAGATCAGCTGAGCCTTCAGCGGCCGCCTTCGCCCACCACCACGAAGGCACCCCAGAACACCGGATGCGCGGTGCTCGGATTGCCGAGCATCGCCAGTTGCGACTGGCGGAGCGACTCCGCGCGGCCGGCGCCGGCCGCGTAGGCGCGGAACGTGCCGGTGGTCAGCGCGACGGTCGGCTCGGACGCGATGTCCCAGTGCGTCGCCAGCACGGCGCGCGAGCCGGCATAGAGGAAGGCCCGCACCAGGCCCGACAGGGCCTGGCCGCCGCGCGCCGCGCCATCCGCGCCGGCGGTGTTGCAGGCCGACAGCACCACCCATTCGGCATCGAGGCGCAGGCGCGCGATGTCGCTGGCGTTGAGCAGACCGTCGTCGTCCTTCGCCCCAGGCGTCAGCGCCAGGGCCGGCTCGGCCTGGCAGGGCAGATCGCCGGGCAGCAGCCCATGCGTGGCGAAGGCGAGGATGCGCACCTTCGACAGGTCGCGCTTGCGCAGATCCGAGAGAGTGGCGGCGGCTCCGGTTACGACCGAATTTGCGGGCGCCTTCAGCGCCGCAGCGATCGCCTTGAGCTCGTCCTGCGTGTCGGGGAGGGGCGCGAGGCCCCGGACCAGGGCCGGATCGATGCGGCCGTCCTGCGGCCGGCAGGCGCGGCCGAGCTGCGCCAGCCCGGCGGCGGCATCGCCGCTTCCCGTGAAGCGCGGATTTCCGATCCCGAGGAAGGGTTGCGAGGCCGACGACGCGCCGGCATTCGTCCGCAGCTCGGCGATGGCGGCGATCGACGGCATCACGCTGACCGCCATGTCGCGCATCAGCCAGGCGGCCTGGCCGTAGTCGGCGCCGGTCGGGGCACGGCGCACGAGCAGCGCCGGCGGCAGGCTCGCGAGCGGCCCGCTCGGGACCACGATGAGGTGGCGGACGCCGTCGAGCTGCGCGTCGAGCGGTCCGACGAGGAGCTGGTAGAGCGCGTGCGCCGCCACCGTGTCGTAGGCCGCCTGCCCGCGTCGCGCCCATTCGACGCCGGCGCGCAGTGCGTCGACCCGCTTCTGCAACTCGGCGAAAGCGATGGTCGCGCGCCGCGCGGTCGCCTTGCCGTCGCGCAGCAGCACGACGTATGTGGCCTGTCCGCCGCTGGCGAATTGCAGGACCGCCTCGCCGGGTTGCAGGTGCCGGCCGAGCTCCGCCGCGCCCATCGGCGGCGGATTCGTCAGGTTCGCATAGCGCGGGTTGGCGGCCTGGAGCTGCTGCTCGAGGCGCTGGAGCCTGGACTCGGCCGCGGCGATTTCCGCCGTGAGCTGCTGCTGGCGCGCCTGCGCCTCGTCGCCCTCCTCGGAGTCGGCGCGACCGAGACTTGCGCGCAACAGGGCCGCGCGGCGCGACGCCTCCTGGTGGTCGCGCACGAGATCGCGCACGCGCGCGTCGCCGGCCGCCAAGCGCGCGCTCATCAGGGTCACCGCGCGTCCGACGACCGGATCGACGGGAATCTGCAGTGCCGCGAGCATCTCATCCGCCTGGGCGCCGGTGGCCGGCTTGCCGTCGGCCGGCGTCAGGGCGTTGTAGTAGCGCTGCAGCGTTCCGACCCGCAGCTGCGCACGGCCATCCCTGTTGCCGGCCGCGTAGCGCGCGGCCTTGCGGAAATTCGCCATCGCTTCGTCGGCGTTGCCGCCGCGGAGCTGGATGTCGCCCAGCACCGTCAGGGCCTCGACGGTCGTCGTCCGCGGGCCGTGGACGATCTCGAAGATGCGGACCGCCTCGCGGGCACTCGCCTCGGCGTCGCGCTGCCTGTTCTGGGAGAGCTGGACGGCGGCGATGTCGGTCAGCTTGCGGCCGGTCCAGAAATGCACGTTGCCGAAGGCCGCCTGGTAGTTGGCGAGGGACTCGCGATGCAGCCGTTCCGCGCCGGCGAGGTCGCCGGTGCCGGCGGTTGCATTCGCGAGGCCGTGCAGCGCATGCGCGAGGAAGCCGCCTTTCGTCTGCCCGAGCCGCTCGCGGCGGAAGGCGACGGCCTCCTCCGCAAGCCGTCGGGCCTCGACCACGTCGCCGCGCTGGAGCGCGATCGCCGACTTGTGCGTCAGGTGATAGGCGAAGGTGTTCTGGTCGGGGGCCTGACGCACGAGCGCATCGGCACGCCGGAAGTATGAATCGGAGTCCTGGTAGCGGAACTGGCGCCCCGTCTGCAGCCCGAGCAGCGTCAAGGGCAGGGCCGAATGCGCGCTGTCGCGGCCGAAGGTCCGCTCCACCGCCTCCAGCCAGCGCAGCGCCGTCGCCTCGCTGCCGACATTGTCGCGCATGTTGTCGAGCTCGATGGTCAGCCGGTAGAAGTTGCGCAGCGCCTGGACGTCGAGCAGTCCGACATTGCGGAACTCGGCGCCGAGGGTCGCCTGCAGGAGCTTCACGTTGTAGTCCTGCAGCGCCTGCTTGCTGCCGCCGGTCGCCGGCACGGGCTTGCCGGCCATCAGCGCCAGCGTCGCCTCGAGCTGCGGCATGACGTCGGGAGCGCCCGACGCGAACTGGATCCGGCCGCCGAACTGCGCGCCGAGCATCACGCCGGGCCATCCGCCGTCCTTCAGCTTGCAGCCTCGCACCAGCGTGTCGATGTCGCCGGCCACTCGGCTCGGCCGCGGCTCGGCGCAGTCGTAGGTGCCCTCGAGCAGGCGCTTGGCCCAGGGACTGTCGGCGAGGATCGTCTCCGGCTTCCAGCGGCGTTCCGGCTCGCGGTTGATCGTCGCCGCCGCGCTCGACCATCCCTCGCACATGACCGCCCAGACCTGGCTGCCGGTGTCCTTGTTATCCCGGGTCATCCGCAGCCGGCACGGAAGGCCGCTCACCGACTGGCCAAGCGCGACCTCCTCGCCGACCGACTGCGGCAGACCCTGGGCGCGGCACGGATCGGCGCCCAGGGTCGCGAGGACGCCGGCGATGGCGGCTACGGAACGACGGAACATCGACTCGCTCTCCCTTGCGGCCCGGCCTCGCGCCGGGAGGGTCCGACCACTATAAGGACGTCGACCTCCCCTCAGTGACCGTGATCACGATGGCCGTCGCCGCGACGACGATCACCTTCCGGACAATCGAACGCCTCGGCGACGTCGGCGCCGACGAATGGAACGCTTGCGCGGGCCATGCCAATCCGTTCGTCACCCACGCCTTCCTGCGCGCGCTCGAGGACTCCGGCTCGGCGACCGGCCGCACGGGGTGGCGCCCCCATCACGTCCTGGCGGAGGACGCTCACGGCCGGCTCGTCGCCTGCGCGCCCGCCTATCTGAAGACGCACTCCTACGGCGAGTACGTCTTCGACCACGGCTGGGCCGAGGCCTATGCAAGGGCCGGCGGCCGCTACTACCCCAAGCTCCAGATCGCCGTGCCGTTCTCCCCGGTGCCGGGGCCGCGCCTGCTGCTGCGCGAGCCCGGCGACGAGGCGCTGCGGCACGCCTTCGCGCGCGGCCTCGTCGAGATCGCGCGCCAGGCCGGCGTCTCGTCGCTGCACGTGACCTTCTGCACCGAGGCCGATCGCGATGCGCTCGCCGCGGCCGGCCTGCTCGTCCGCACCGGGTTCCAGTACCACTGGCTCAACCACGGCTACGCCGACTTCGACGCGTTCCTCGCCGCGCTGAACCACGGCAAGCGCAAGGCCATCCGCAAGGAGCGCCGCGAGGTCGCGGCCCAGGGCGTGGAGTTGCGCGTGATCACCGGCGACGAGCTGACGCGCGCGCACTGGGACGCGTTCTTCGGGTTCTACATCGCGACGTCCGACCGCAAATGGGGCAGCCCGTACCTCACCCGCGCGTTTTTCGACCAGCTGCACGACTCGTTGCGCGATCGCGTCGCCCTCGTCTTGGGGCGGCACGCGGGAAGCTGGGTCTGCGGTGCGTTGAACCTGATCGGCGAGGACGCGCTCTACGGACGCAACTGGGGCGCCTCGGAGGACTTCAAACATCTGCATTTCGAGGCCTGCTACTATCAGGCGCTGGATTTCGCGATCGCGCGCGGGCTAGCGCGCGTCGAGGCCGGCGCCCAGGGCGAGCACAAGCTGCAGCGCGGCTACCTCCCTGCGCGCACCTGGAGCGCCCATTGGCTGCGCGAGCCCGCCTTCGCTCGCGCGGTGCAGGAGTTCCTGGCGCGCGAGCGCCACGGCATCGACGGCGTGATCGCCGAGCTCGAGGCCCATTCGCC
Source organism: Alphaproteobacteria bacterium (assembly GCA_016793165.1). Lineage (GTDB taxonomy): Bacteria > Pseudomonadota > Alphaproteobacteria > CACIAM-22H2 > CACIAM-22H2 > CAIOSQ01. The sequence continues at coordinate 170,200 of JAEULA010000013.1, forward strand.
GTTTCGGCGCGAAGGCGGCTGAGGCTCGCGGACGAGGCGCCATGCTCTTCCACGAACCCGTCTTCCTCTACGCCTTCCTGCCGGCGACACTCGCGGCCTATCTCGTCCTGCGGCGGGGCGTCTCCGACGAGGCGACCGCCTGGCTCCTGCTGCTGGCGTCGCTGGTGTTCTACGGCTGGTGGGACCCGCGCCTCGTCCCGCTGCTGCTGGCTTCGATCATCCTCAATCACCGTCTCGGCGCCCGGATCGCCGCCGACCCGCGTACAGCCGCCGCCGGCCGGCTGCTCGTGCTCGGCGTCGCGATCAATCTCGGCGTGCTCGGGCTGTTCAAATACACCGACTTCATCGTCGAGACGGCGAATCTCGTCGCCGGCGCGCAGATCACGCGACCCGGACTGCCGCTGCCCCTCGGCATCTCCTTCTTCACCTTCCTGCAGATCGCCTTCCTGGTCGACTGCCGGCAGCGTGCGATCCGCCAGCCCGGCCTGCGCGACTACGCCCTCTTCGTCGCCTATTTCCCGCATCTCATCGCCGGACCGCTGGTCCATCACAGCGAGCTGATCCCGCAATTCCGCCGTCGCGCCGGCCGCGACGCGCTGTGGGAGAATCTTGCCGTGGGCGCGACGATCTTCGTCATCGGCCTCGCCAAGAAGACGCTGCTCGCGCAGCCGGCGGCGGACTACGCCGATCGCGTGTTCAACACAGCGGCCGCCGGCGGCGCACCGAGCCTGCTCGAGGCCTGGATCGGCACCCTCGCCTTCACCTTCCAGATCTACTTCGACTTCTCCGCGTACAGCGACATGGCGATCGGACTGTCCCGCCTCTTCGGCATCTGGCTGCCGGTCAACTTCGCCTCGCCGTACAAGGCGACGTCGATCATCGACTTCTGGCGGCGCTGGCACATCACGCTGTCGCGTTTCCTGCGCGACTATCTCTACGTGGCGCTCGGCGGCAACCGGCGCGGCGTCGCGCGGCGCTACGCCAACGTCATGATCGTCATGCTGCTCGGCGGGCTCTGGCACGGCGCCGGCTGGACCTTCGTGATCTGGGGCGGCCTCCATGGCGCCTTCCTCGCGATCAATCACGCCTGGCGCGACTGGCGCGGCGCGCACGCGCGTCCGGCGTCGGCCGCCGGTCGTTGGGTGGGCCGGCTGCTCACCTTCCTGACCGTGACGGTGCTGTGGGTACCGTTCCGCGCCGACGGCCTCGCCACGACGATCTCGTTGTGGCGCGGGCTGGTCGGCCTCAACGGCGTCGTCCTGCCGGAGCACTACGCGGCGATCGGACCGCTCGTCGCGCTCGCGCCGCTCGGCGTGCGCTTCGCCGCGGTGCCTCTCTACGGCGGCGGCTGGCAGCTCGCGGAGCTGGCCACCGCGCTGGCGATCGTCTGGCTCCTGCCGAACACCCAGGAGATCCTGCGCGGCCACGCGCCGGCGCTGAACTTCCAGCCGCCGATTCTCGGTCGCCTGCCCGCATGGCGGCCCGGCGCGCTGATGGGCCTCGCCACCGGCCTCTTCGCCGCCTTCCTCTTCGCCCGAACGCTCCAGAAGCAGCCCGGTGAGTTCATCTACTTCCAGTTCTAGGCGCCATGTCGTCGCCCTCGCGGTCAGCCTGGCCGCCGGCCTGCTCGTCTTCGCCGCGGGCAGCGAGGCGCTCGTGCGCGTCGCGATGCAGGTCGATCCCTACGAGACGTACCGCGCGCGGTTCCGCGCGGCGGCCGGCGAGGCGATCGCGATCGGCGATTCCCGCACCGCCGCCAACATCGCAGGGCCGGGCGTCGAGAATCTCGGCCAGCCCGGCGACGATCTGCAGAGCGTGTTGGAGAAGCTCGCCGCGCGCCATGCGCGCCGTCCATTGCGTCTCGTCCTGCTGCAGGCGGATCCGCACCAGTTCGCCGCCTACCGCGTATTCAAGGAGAGCGCGGGCAAGCTCGCGGATCTGGTCGAGGCACCGCCGCCACTTGCGATGCTGCGACCGCATTACCGCCAGTACCTGCTGGGCTACTGGCGTGCCGCGCTCGCCGAGCCGTCGCGCTTCCTGCGGCCCGCGCCGGCGCATGCCGAGGCGCCGCCACCGCCGCCCGATCCGAACGGCAAGGCCTGGCGCGATCTGGCGGACTCGCGCGTGCAGTTCCATGTGCCGCTCGCCGCGCCGCAAGGGCTTCCCGTCCACGCCGCGTATCGTCGGACCATCGAGGCGCTCCGGCGCGACGGCGTCGCCGTGTGCCTCGTCACCCATCCCGTGAGCCGCGCCTATCGCGAGGCGGCCGCGCGCTATCCCAGCTTCGCCGCCGCGCTCGCGCTCTACGACCGGACGGCGGCGGAGACCGGGGCCGCCCGCGCGAATTTCTGGGACCAGGTCGAGGACCGCGACTTCGCGGACACCGATCATCTCGGTGCGGCCACCGCGCCCGCGTACACGACACGCGTCCTGCGCAGTTGCTTTCCCGGGCGCTCAGGCTGAGCCGCCCCCTCGCGTCGGATCAGACCGGATCGAGGCGCAATACGGCTCCTTCGTCGGAGTCCGTGACGACATAGATCCTGCCGTCCGGCCCCTGGCGCACGTCGCGGATGCGACCGATCTGCCGTTCGAGCAGCCGCTCCTCGCGCACGACGCGCTCGCCGTCGAGCTCGAGCCGCACGAGCAGCCGGCCGGCCAGCGCCCCGATGAACAGGCTGCCTCGCCAGCCCGGATAGACGGACGACGTGCAGAACGCCATCCCCGAGGGCGCGATCGACGGAACCCAGACCCAGATCGGATCGACCATGCCCGGCAGCGTCTTGTGCTCGGAGATCACCGCGCCCGAGTAGTCGACGCCATGCGTCGCCCTGGGCCAGCCGAAATTGCCGCCGGCGCGCAGGACATTCACCTCGTCGCCACCGCGCGGGCCGTGCTCGTGGCACCACATCGCACCCGTCTCCGGATGCATCGCAAGCCCCTGCGGGTTGCGATGCCCGTAGGAGAAGATCTCGGGACGCGTACCGCCGCGGCCGACAAAGGGGTTGTCCGGCGGAACCGCGCCGTCGGGCATCAGGCGAACGACCTTGCCGCGCAGGTCGGCGAGGTTCTGGGCCTCGTCGCGCCAGCTGTAGCGCTCGCCGATGGTCGCGTAGAGCCGCTGGGCGCGATCGAAGGCGAGCCGGCAGCCGAAATGGAAATTGTTCGCGATGCGCGGCCCCGCTTCGAAGATCGGCGTCGGCTCGGCAAGCGTCGTGCCCTGGAGCCGCGCACGCGCCACGCGCGTCGCAGCACCTTCGGGCGTCGCCGCCGCGTAGCTCAGGTACACGAGCCGATTGGACGCGAAATCGGGATGCAGGCACACGTCGAGCAGCCCGCCCTGGCCGCGGGCCCAGACCGCCGGCACGCCATCGATCGACGTGGTCGCACCGCCCGGCGGGACCAGCCGCAACCGGCCGGGACGCTCGGTGACGAGCATGGCGCCGTCGGGAAGGAATGCGAGCGACCAGGGATTCTGCAGGTCGCGGACGACCGGCGTCGCGCGCACCGCCGGCGAACGGGACTGCGCGCGAGCGCGGCCCGCCCCCATGGCGGCAAGGCCGATCGCCATCGAACGCCGGGTCAGCCGCATCGCGATGCGGGCGCCGCCACGTCGCGGCGCCGCGCCCTACTCCACCAGCACCGGCTCGCTGGGCTTCGGCAGCGCGGGCGGCGCGCCGGTCCCGAACTCGAACGCGAGCTTGCCGTTCTCGAGCTTCACGCGCACCGTGCCGCCCTTGGTGAGATTGCCGAACAGCAGCTCGTCGGCGAGCGGCTTCTTGATGTTCTCCTGGATCACGCGGGCCAGCGGGCGGGCGCCGTAGAGCTCGTCGTAGCCCTTCTCGGCGAGCCAGGTGCGCGCCTCGTCGGTCACGAAGATCACGACCTGGCGCTCGGCCAGCTGCTTCTGCAGGTCGCCGACAAACTTGTCGACGACGCGATGGATGACCTCGGGCTTGAGGCGGCTGAAGCCCACGACCGCATCGAGGCGATTGCGGAACTCCGGCGTGAACATGCGGTTGATCGCCTCGGCGTCCTCGCCGACGCGCACCTCCTGGCCGAAGCCGATCGCCGGCTTCGCCATGTCGGCCGCGCCCGCGTTCGTGGTCATGATCAGGATGACATTGCGGAAGTCGACGGTCTTGCCGTTGTGGTCGGTGAGTTTCCCGTGGTCCATCACCTGCAGCAGGATGTTGAACAGGTCCGGATGCGCCTTCTCGATCTCGTCGAGCAGGAGCACGCAATGCGGGTGCTGGTCGATGGCGTCCGTGAGCAAGCCGCCCTGGTCGAAGCCGACATAGCCCGGCGGCGCGCCGATCAGCCGCGAGACGGTGTGGCGCTCCATGTACTCCGACATGTCGAAGCGCTTGAGCTCGACGCCCAGCGTCTTGGCGAGCTGGCGGGCCACCTCGGTCTTGCCTACGCCCGTGGGGCCCGAGAACAGGTAGGAACCGATCGGCTTCTCCGGCTCGCGCAGGCCCGCGCGGCTGAGCTTGATCGCCGCGGCAAGCGCATCGATCGCGGCATCCTGGCCGTAGACGACCGCCTTGAGGTCCTTGTCGAGGTTCTGCAGCACCTGCTTGTCGTCGGTCGACACCGACTTCGGCGGGATGCGCGCGATCTTCGCGACCACGGCCTCGACGTCCTTCACCGCGATCACGCGCTTGCGCTTGCCCGCGGGCAGCAGCATCTGCGCCGCCCCGACCTCGTCGATCACATCGATCGCCTTGTCCGGCAGCTTGCGGTCGTTGATGTAGCGCGCCGAGAGCTCGACCGCGGCCTTGATCGCCTCGCCCGTGTACTTAACGCGGTGATGCGCCTCGTAGTAGGGCTTCAGGCCCTTGACGATCTTGATCGTGTCGGCCAGCGACGGCTCGTTGACGTCGATCTTCTGGAAGCGCCGGACCAGCGCGCGGTCCTTCTCGAAGTAGCTGCGGTATTCCTTGTAGGTCGTCGAGCCGATGCAGCGCAGCGTGCCCGAGGCGAGCGCCGGCTTGAGGAGGTTCGAGGCATCCATCGATCCGCCCGAGGTCGCGCCGGCGCCGATGACGGTGTGGATCTCGTCGATGAACAGGATCGCGCTGGGCTGCTGCTCGAGCTCGGACAGCACGGCCTTGAGACGCTCCTCGAAGTCGCCGCGGTAGCGCGTGCCGGCGAGCAGCGTGCCCATGTCGAGCGAGTAGATGATCGATCCCTTCAGGACCTCGGGCACTTCGCCCTTCACGATCTTGCGCGCGAGCCCCTCGGCGATCGCGGTCTTCCCGACGCCGGGATCGCCGACATAGAGCGGGTTGTTCTTGAAGCGCCGGCAGAGGATCTGGATCGTGCGCTCGACCTCGGACTCGCGGCCGATGAGCGGATCGATCTTGCCCTGGGTCGCCTTCTTGTTGAGGTTCACGCAGTAGGTCGCGAGCGCTTCCTGCGGCCGCTTCTGGTTCCCCTGCTTGTCGCCGCCGCGCTCGGCCTGCGGCTCCTCGTCGGCGCCGCGGACGCGACGCGTCTCTGCGCGGCCCGGCACCTTCGCCACGCCGTGGGAGATGTAGTTGACCGCGTCGAGCCGCGACATGTCCTGCTCCTGCAGGAAATAGACGGCATGGCTCTCGCGCTCGGAGAACATCGCCACGAGCACGTTCGCGCCCGTAACCTCCTCGCGGTTGGAGGACTGGACGTGGATCGCGGCGCGCTGCAGGACGCGCTGGAAGCCGGCCGTCGGCTTCGCCTCGCCGCCACGGTTCGAGACCAACCCGCGCAGGTCGGTGTCCAGGTAGCTCTTCAGGTCGGCTCGCAGCTTGTCGACGTCGACCCCGCAGGCCTTCAGGACGGCGATCGCGTCCTGATCCTCGGTGAGGGCCATCAGCAGGTGCTCGAGCGTCGCGTATTCGTGCCGACGCTCGTTGGCGAGGGCCAGGGCGCGATGCAGGCTCTGTTCCAGGTTGCGCGACAGCATGCGAGTGACCGCTCCGTTCACGACCGGGCGATGCGCGCCACAACGGCGGCATCCCGCGCGTCCATTCGACTGTAGCAAAGATGGCGCGGCATGCAGCGCAGAAAAGTCCCGGCCCCGGAGATCGGCCGACATCGATGTCGTGCGACCCGACTATTCCTTCTCGAGCGTGCACCGCAGGGGGTGCTGGTTGCGACGGGCGAACTCCGTCACCTGGTTCACCTTGGTCTCGGCGATCTCGTAGGTGAACACGCCGCACACGCCCACGCCGCGCCGATGGACATGCAGCATGATCTGCGTGGCCTCCTCGCGGCTCTTGCTGAAGAAGCGCTCGAGGACATGAACGACGAACTCCATGGGGGTGTAGTCGTCGTTCAGCATCAGGACCTTGTACATGGACGGCTTCTTCGTCCGGGTCCGGGTCTGAATGGCGATGCCCGAATTGTTGCCGTCGTCGTTGGTGCGGTCGTCCTCGCTCATCGTCTCGGTCGTGTCCTGCGGGTGCGGCGATGATATTGGACGCCGCCGAGCGGTGGAAAGCCCCGGGACGATCGCCGGGCCGAAAACCGCGGGCGCCCGAAAAAGCAGAACCCGGCGCCGCAGGGCGGCGCCGGGTCCACGTCGTCGCTTCGTCGGAGCGTCTGGTTCAGGCGGCGATCGGCTTGAACAGCTTCTCGACCGTCACGTTGACGCGCGCCGTGATCGGCTCCATCGCGTCGTTGGCGACCTTGACGACCGCCTCCGACAGCTTGGTGCTCTCGGCGACGAACTTGTCGAAATTGCCCTTGGCGAAGTCGGTCTGGAGGTCGACCGCCTCGCGCAGGCTCTTCACGCCGACCATCGCCTTCGCGGTCGTCGCGGCGTTCTCCATGGACTCCTGGGCGAAGGACACCCAGGCCTTGCTGACGCTCTCGGCGCCCTTGACCCAGATCTGCGAGGCGGCGACGACCGCGTCCCAGTTGTCCTTCTGAAGCTTGGACAGCTCTTCGTAGGACTTGTAGGCGGTCTGCGAGGCCTTCTCGAGCTGCTCGCGGGCGGTGGCGCTGACGTTCTCGAACGAGTTGTTCATGGCGGAGGTTCCTTTCGGGGCGTTCTGAAGCTTGGGTTCGGGGATCGGCGTCGTGTCGGGCTTGGTGCTCGGCTTCGCGGACGAAACCTGAGCGGCGACCGGAGGGGGTGCTGGCGGCGCGACGGTCTCGCGCTTGCGCGGCCCGGACGTCACGGCTGACCTTGCGGGCAGCTTGGACTTGGGCGCCATGCCTGTTCTCCTTTTCGCGACTGGATTGTGCGCTGCAACAACGCCAATCTAGTCAACCAAATCAGAACGTCAAGGACAAATTGTGCGTCGCACAAACGCAGTCGCGATAGAGCGGTCCAAAAGCCCCTAAGCCTCAGAAAACGCGGGCATGTCCCCAGAGCCGGCCCGAGCGGATCAGCAACTGGAAACTGTCGTTCACCGCCCGCCCGCGCTCGCTCGCAGCTTCGCCGTAGCGGATCTGACGGTCCGCAAGATTGATCGGACGCGCCGGATTCACCGGAACGCCGCTCGGGTCGAGCCGAAACAGGATCGATGCGAAGGCGAGCGAGGCGAAAGCGGGATCCTGACGCCGCCACGCGTGGAGATGCCAGGCTCCGGCGGCGCAAGCGTTGGCGAGCCAATAGAAATCATACGACTCGAGGCGGGTGTCGTCGGCGACCGACCTGCCGAATCCGTCAGCCTCGGCGGCGCGGATCAACTGCAGATAGTCGGCCTCGCCGATCCGCACCCGGTGGGTGGTGGAACCCACGGCCGGGGAATCGATCACATAGGCCTGGAGCAGCCGCGGCGCGCCGCGGATCACCCGGACGGTGAGCAGCGCGCCCTGCCCGGGCGCGATGCGCTCGACCTCATAGGTCCGCACCTGCTCCTCCCAGACGGCGTTGTAAACGAACCGGTAGCGAGCGGGCGCCGCCGGCGTGCACGTCTCGCGCAGATCGTCGCCGCCGACGTAGCTGAACCACTGAAGATTGCGGCTCACCGGATCGCCGGTCACGGGATCGCCGACCGAGCAGCCGGCGACAAGCAGCGCGGCCGTCACGGCAAGAGCGCGCGCGCAAGGCGAAAAAAAGCGCATCATCGTGCTCCCAATCGAGTCAAAGGACCGGACATAACCGTTTGCGAGTCCGTGTTTTCCCTGGACAGCGCTGACTCGCGACCCGTAAGTTTTCCACAAGTTGTTCGGAGATATTCTCCATACTTCGATCGTTCTTTGCCCATGGCCGCCCGGGACATGACCTGCATTCGCCCTCTTCGTCTCCTCGTCGCCATCATCGCCTTGCTCATCGCGAGCATCGCTCCGGTTGAGGCAAGGGCACCGAAGTACGCGGCGATCGTGATCGACGTTCAGACCGGTCATGTTCTGCACGCCGAGGATGCCGACGGCCTACGCTATCCGGCCAGCCTCACGAAGATGATGACCCTGTTCATGATTTTCGAGGCCATCGATCAACGCCGCATCACCTTCGAAACACAATGGCGGGCATCCGCCGAAGCTGCCGCCCAGGATCCGACGAAGCTCGGCCTGCAGCCGGGCCAGACCATCACCGCCCGCGAGGTCGTGCTCGGCCTCGTGACCAAATCCGCGAACGACGCCGCGGTCGTCGCGGCCGAAGCGCTCGCCGGCACCGAGGAGCAGTTCGCCCACCGCATGACGGAGCGCGCGCGCCGCCTCGGCATGACGCGCACCCGGTTCACCAATGCCTCGGGCCTCCCCGATCCCGAGCAGGTGACGACGGCCAGCGACATGGCGAAGCTCGGCCGGGCGCTGATCCGTACCTTCCCGCACCACTACCATCTCTTCTCGACCAGCCACTTCACCTACGCTGGCGTAACGCACCAGAGCCACAACCGGTTCATGAACTGGTACGACGGCGCCGACGGCCTCAAGACCGGTTACATCCGCGCCTCCGGGTTCAACCTCGCGGCCTCCGCGACGCGCGACGGCCGCCGCCTCGTCGGCGTCGTGATGGGCGGCCAGTCGCCCGGGTGGCGCGACGACCGCATGGGCGAGATCATGGACGCGAGCTTTGCGCGCCGTCAGCCGCTGCGCGGCCTGCCGGAGATTCGCCAAGCCTCGGTCGGACCGGACGTGCGTGCCCTTCCCGAGACGAAGACCGAGCCCGAGCGCGCGGTCGCGCCGGTCCTCGTCGCCACTGCCGCGGCGGCGGCGTCGCCGGTTCTCATCCCGCCGCCGGTGCCGCGCCCTGCTCCCGCCGTGGCGCCGGTGCGCGGCGGCGGCATCGTCGCGCCGCTCCTCGCCGAGCGCAGGGTGCCGGTCGCCGCGGCCGCCGCCCGTCCCGGCTGGTCGATCCAGGTCGGCGCATTCGCCGATGTCGCACAGGCCCGCCGCGCCGCCGTGCAGGCGAAGCGCAATGCGCCGGCGGCGCTGCGCTCCGCCGCGATCGACGTGCAGCGGGTGGGCGGCACCGGCCGCGATGCATCGCTGCTGCGCGCACGGCTCAGCGGCCTCAGCCCGCAAGGCGCGCGCGACGCGTGCCGCGTCCTGCAGCAGCGGCGCCAGGGCTGCTTCGCTGTGCCGCCCTCGGCAGGCGGCCTGACCGCCTCGCTGCAGCGCTGAACCGGCCTACGCCCGCGGCCGCGCCTAGCGTTCGCCGGCGATCTCCCTCAGGAAGGCGCGCTTGCGACGGCGCGCCCAGGTCTCGTAGTCCCAGCCGGCGGCGGTGGCGACGAGCCCGCCGCGTCGCGCGGGCACGAAGACCAGCGCGGGCTTGCGGCGCCCGCCGCCGATCGTCACCTCGACATCGAGGATGTCGTAGTCCGGGCCCTCGTACGCGACCAGGCGGCGACGGCCCGCGGCTCCGACACTGCGAGCCAGCACGCCGTCCACGGAGGCGCCGGCGCGCGCGACGATGACGGGATATCCGGCCCCGCGAACGCCGCGACGCGCCCAGCCCGCCAGCACGGCGGGCTCGACGGTGGCGGGCGCGGTCGCCCCCATCACGAGGCGGCGGACGTCGGGGTCGATCAGCGTTCCATAGAAGAAGAAGCGCAAGGCGACCCGATCGTCGTCAGAGGTCGGCGGGGGCGCGGACGCTGCTGCGGCCGAGCTCGCCGACCAGCGCCGCCTTGAGACGCGCGAGGCCCTCCGCATCGCGGGACTCGCAGCGCGCCACGAGCACGTCCTGCGTGTTCGAGGCGCGCAGCAGCCACCAGCCGTCGCTGGTCGACACGCGCACGCCGTCGACGTCGTTGACGCGCGCGCCTGCCGCGGCGAGGCGCGAGCGCACCTCGTCGACGACCGCGAACTTGCGCACCTCCTCGACCGGGAAGCGCAGCTCGGGCGTGTTGAGCACCGTCGGCAGCTGGTCTCGCATCTCCGCCAGCGTGCTCGGCGACCGCGCGACGATCGACAGCAGGCGGATCGCCGCATAGAGCGCATCGTCGAAGCCGTACCAGCGGTCGGCGAAAAAGATGTGGCCGGACATCTCCCCGGCGAGCGGCGCGCCGGTCTCGGCCATCTTCGTCTTGATGATCGAGTGGCCCGTGCGCCACATCAGCGGGACGCCGCCGAGGCGGGCGATCTCGTCGAACAGCGTCTGACTCGCCTTGACGTCGGCGATGATCGTCGAGCCCGGCTTCTCGCCAAGGATCTCGCGGGCATAGACCGCCATCAGCTGGTCGCCCCAGAGGATCCGTCCCTTGCCGTCGACGACACCGATGCGGTCCGCGTCGCCGTCGAACGCGACGCCGAGATCGGCCTGCTCGCGTGCGACCGCGTCCTGCAGCTGCACCAGGTTCTTCGCCACCGTCGGGTCGGGATGATGGGCCGGAAACCGGCCGTCGATGGCGTCGTTCAGCAGAACGTGGCGCCCGGGCAGGCGCTGCGCCATGCGCCGCAGGATCTCGCCGCCGGCGCCGTTGCCGTTGTCCCAGACGACCGCCAGCGGCTTGCCCGGTCGATAGTCCTGCAGCAGCCGTCCGACATAGGCCTCGCGCACGTCGTGCGGCGTCACCCGGCCCGGCACCGGCGCCTTGACGAAATCGCCCGCCGCGCAGCGCTGGCCGAGCTTGCGGATGTCGTCGCCCCAGAAGCTCTTGGTGCCGATCGACATCTTGAAGCCGTTGTAGTCGGCGGGATTGTGGGATCCGGTGACCTGGACCCCCGCATCCACGCCCAGCGTGCGCGACGCGAAGTAGAGCATCGGCGTCGGGCCGAGCCCGACATCGATCACCTCCAGCCCAGTCGAGGCCAGGCCGTCGACCAGTGCCGCGTGCAGCGCCGGCGAGTGCAGGCGGCCGTCCCTGCCGGCCGCGACCTTGCGCCCGCCCTTTCCCGCCACCACGGAGCCGAAGCCCCGACCGACCGCCCGCGCGTCGTCCTCGGACAGCGTCTGGCCGACGATCCCGCGGATGTCGTACTCGCGCAGGACGGTGGGATCGAAGCGATGGGCGAGAGTCGTCATGAGCGATCCTTCAGCTTTCGGTTCCCGTCGCCGTCGTCGGCCGTCCGATCGATCGGTAGGTGAACCCCGCCGCGACCATGTCCGCGGGGGAGTAAACGTTCCGCAAATCGACGACGATCGGGGCCTTGAGGAGCTGCTTGATCTTCGTGACATCGAGGGCCCGGAACTCGTTCCACTCCGTCAGCAGCGCCATCGCGTCGGCTCCGGTCATCGCCGCCACGGCGCTGTCGCAGAACTCGACGCCCGGCAGCATCTGGCGCGCTTCGCCGTGCATGCCCTCCGGATCGTAGGCGCGGATCCGCGCGCCCGCCTTCTGCAGTTCGGGAATGATGGAGAGGCTGGGCGCATCGCGCATGTCGTCGGTGTTCGGCTTGAAGGTCAGGCCGAGGATGGCGATCGTCTTGCCGGCGACCGAGCCGCCGCAGGCCTCGACGATCCGCTGGGCCATCGCGGCCTTGCGCTTGTCGTTGATGTCCACGACCGTCTCGATGATGCGCAGCGGACTGCCGTGGTCCTGCGCCGTCTTGACCAGCGCCAGCGTGTCCTTCGGGAAGCACGAGCCGCCGTAGCCCGGCCCGGGATGCAGGAACTTTCGGCCGATGCGGCCATCGAGCCCGATGCCCTTGGCGACATCGTGCACGTCGGCGCCGACCTTGTCGCACAGGTCGGCGATCTCGTTGATGAAGGTGATCTTGGTCGCGAGGAACGTGTTGGCCGCGTACTTGATCAGCTCGCTCGTCTCGAGCGACGTGAACACGATCGGCGTCTCGATCAGGTAGAGCGGGCGGTAGAGATCGCGCATCACCGCGCGGGCGCGCTCGGACTCGGCCCCGATCACGACGCGGTCGGGCCGCATGAAGTCGCTGATCGCCGCGCCCTCGCGCAGGAACTCGGGATTGGAGACGACGTCGAACTCCGCCTTCGGCGCCACCGCCTTGATGCGGCGGCTGACCTCGCGGCCCGTGCCGACCGGGACCGTCGACTTGGTGACGACGACGGCGTAGCCGGTGAGCGCGCGGCCGATCTCCTCGGCCGCAGCGTAGACATAGGAGAGGTCGGCATGGCCGTCACCGCGGCGCGAGGGCGTGCCGACCGCGATGAACACCGCGTCGGCGCCCGGCACCGCGCTCTTCAGATCGGTGGTGAACTTCAGCCGGCCGGCGGCGGCGTTCTTGGCGACGAGCTGGTCGAGCCCCGGTTCGAAGATCGGGATCTCGCCGCGCTTCAGCCGGTCGATCTTGGCGACGTCCTTGTCGACGCAGGTCACGTCGACGCCGAACTCGGAGAAGCAGGCCCCGGTCACCAGCCCGACATAGCCGGTCCCGATCATCGTCACGCGCATCAGAGAACCCTCTTATTGGACAGCGGTTCGACGCCGCCGTTGTGCCCGACCAGTCGACATTCGGCCGCCGCGGCTCTGCGGCGGCCGGCGCTCACATATACGGCTTCATCGCCTCGCGCGCGGCCGCGCCGATATCCGCCCGCGCGAGCGCGAAGGCGACGTTGGCCTCGAAGAAGCCGACCTTGTCGCCGCAATCGAAGCGCTTGCCGTCGAAGCGCAGTCCGTGGAACGGCGCAGCCCCGATCATCGCGGCCAGCGCGTCCGTCAGCTGTATCTCGCCGCCGGCGCCCTTGGTGCCCTTGTCGAGGTGGTTGAACACGCTCGGCTCGAGGATGTAGCGGCCGATGACCGCGCAGGTCGACGGCGCCTTGTCGGGCGTCGGCTTCTCGACCAGGCCCTTGACCTGCACGAGGCGGCCGTCGTCGCGGCCCGGCGCGACGATGCCGTAGCGCTTCGTGTGCTCGCGCGGCACGTCCATCACCGCGATCATGTTCCCGCGCGCCTCGGGATAAGCGTCGACCATCTGCTTCAGGCAGGGCGTCTGAGCCAGGATGAGGTCGTCGGCGAGCAGCACGGCGAACGGCTCGCTGCCGACCAGCGCACGCGCGCACCAAACGGCATGGCCCAGCCCGAGCGGCGCCATCTGCCGCGTATAGGCCACGCGGCCGGGCCTGGGTAGCCAGCGGCGGAGCTCCTCGAGCTCGGAGGACTTGCCGCGCTCCTCGAGGGTGCGCTCCAACTCGAAGGAGTGGTCGAAGTGATCCTCGATCGCGGTCTTGCCGCGCCCCGTGACGAAGATGAACTCTTCGATCCCCGCCGCTTGCGCCTCCTCCACCGCGTATTGGATGAGGGGCTTGTCGACGACCGGCAGCATCTCCTTCGGCATCGCCTTGGTTGCCGGAAGGAAGCGCGTGCCGAGGCCGCCGACCGGAAAGATCGCCTTGCGGACTCGAACGGACATGACGGGATCTCGATCTGTGAGGGGGGGCGTGGACCCGGTCGAAGGACGCGCCGAGAACGGAGGGGTCGACGGCGCTATTCCACCTGAGCGCGCCGCTTTTGCCATAGGCGTGCGCGCGGCGGCAAGCGCTCGGCCGACGCAGGCGCGGCGCCAACTATTTGGCAATGCTTCGGCTTTCACGCTTCCTTAGGGATTGGCGCCCGCCCGAACTGGGCGGTCAGGCGCCCAGAAGGCGCTCTTTCGCCCGGTTGATCTTCGCCGCAAGGTACGGCGATCCCCCGTGGTCGGGATGATTGCGCTTCATCGCCTCGCGCCACGCGCGCCGTACGGCTTCGTCGTCGGCGCCGGGGGCGAGGCCCAGAATCTGATAGGCCTCCTCGCGCGACATCTCGTCGCGTGGTGACGTCGCGGCTTCGCCGTCGCCCGCCGCGTCGGCGGCCGCGTCGGCGGCCGCGCGCCAGCCGGCATGGACGGCGTCGAGATACGCCTCCAGGAGGGTCGCGGACTCGGGATGCTCGATGCGCAGGCTTCCGAGCAGCTCGAGAAGCTGATCGGCGCGCAGCTCGCTCAGGCGACGACCGGCGAGCGAGCCCTGCAGCACGAGGCCGTCCATCGTCGCCGCCGCATGGTCGAGGGTCATGCGCAGCCACGGCGTCTCGACGTCCGAGCGCGCGGCAGTCCCGCCGCCGCCGCCGCTCGCGCCGCGCAGACTCCGCCACCAGCGACGCAGCAGCGGCAGGAACGGGATCGCGATGTAGATCAGCTGCGCGGCGCGTCCCGACATCACCAGGAACACGGCGGCGGCCCCGCCGCCGAGATAGGCGATCCAGCGCAGCCCGGCGACCACCTGCTGCGGGGGCGCCGCGGCGTACCAGCGCAGGGCCGCCAGCAGCAGCAGCAGCAGCGCGACGCCCAGCATCAGGAACAGCAGCGTCATGGCGCGCCGCGCGGCTTGCCGAACTGGCGCGTGAGGCGGAGAACCTCGCCGCCGCGCCGCCGGGCGAAGTCCTCCAAGGCGACGCGGCCGCCGACGGCGAACGTCGCCACCGCTGCAAGCAGGTCGCGCAGCGCGTCGGCGCTGCGGGCGTCGAAGGGGCAATAGGCGCCGCCCGACAGGCGCGCGATGCGCTCGAATGCCGCGCGCACGGCCGGATCGCCGCCTTCCTGGAACATGAACGCGGGCACGCCGAGCAGGCCGAGCTCGCCCGCCTGCCGCGCGAGGAGATCGGCGTCCTCCTCCATCGCGTCGCCGACGAACACGAGCGCGCTGACCTTGCGCCGGCGCGTCTCCTGCGCTGCATGCGCCAGCACGGACTCGATCTGCGTCTGGCCGCCGCGACAGCCGACCGCGGTCATCTGGGCGACGAGGGCGCGCGATTCCCGGACCCAGGCGCCGGCCTCGAACTCGCCCATGCCGCGATACCAGACGAGTTGGACCTCCAGCGGCCCGAGCCCCTGCGTGGCCAGGAACATCTCCCCCTGCAGCTGGCAGGCGCGATCCCACATCGGCTGGCGGGACGCGGTCGCGTCGAGGGCGAAGATCAGCCGGCCCGCCTGTCCAGGCGCGCGCAGGGCCGGCATCGCCTTCACCTTGGCGAGGAAGGCGGCCACGTCCGCGGACGCGGCCTTGGCCGGCGGCTTGCTCATGCCTCGAGAGGTAGGTCCTGCGTCACCGCTTCGCCAGAGGACTCCACGACCTCGGCCTGCATGCCCACGGCCTTGAGCAGGTCGCGCACCTCCTGGCGGGCGGCGACGTGGCTCATGCTCATCGCGACGCCGAGGCCCTTCTGGCCGAGGTCGAGCAGCGTCAGGCCCTGCAGGAAAAGCTCGCGGAAGATCACGCGGTCGCCGAAGCCGGGGGCGAGGCGGAAGCCGATGCGCCGCGACAGCTGCTCGAGCACCTGGCCCACCGCGCGCTTGTTGCGCGCCTCGATGCTGGCGAGGCGGTTGCGCATCACGATCCAGTCGATCGAGCTGCGGTCGCGGAGCGCACGCTGCTTGCGCTGCTCCCACACCATCACGGCGTAGAGCGACGGCTTGAGGACCTTTAGCGTGTCCGGATCGACCTTTGCGATGAGGTCCATGTCGACGAAGGAATCATTCATCGGCGTGACGATGGTGTCGGCGTGGCTGTGCGCCAGCCGCGAGAGGAACGTGTCCGATCCGGGCGTGTCGATCACCACGACCTCGTGCTGCGCCGAGAGCTCGGCCAGCGCCGCCTCGAAGCGTACGCGCTCGTCGGCATCGGCGGCCTCCCCACGCTGGGCGGAGAGGTCGACGCGCCGATGGTCGGGCATCGGCAGGGTCACGCCCTTGCCGGCGATGGTCGCGCGGCGATTGTCGAGATAGCGGCTGAGGGTCGCCTGGCGCGAGTCCACGTCCATCGAGCCGACGCGGCGGCCGGCATGAAGCAGGCCGACGATCAGATGCATGGCCGCGGTCGACTTGCCCGACCCGCCCTTTTCGTTTCCCAGCACGATGACGCGCGGCCGCTTGGCCGGCGCATTGGGCAACGTGATGCTCATCTCCCGCCTCTCACCCGCCTGGTTCCGGCCGCGCACCGTCGCGCGGCTCCGCCGTCCCGGGTACCGGCGCCCGCGCGCGACTCGACGCCGCGAGGGCGCGTTTGCGCGCCGGCATGCCGGCTCTCTAGCATGACCCCGACCGTCCCGGGAGAACGCCGTGCTGCCCCCTGCCGCCGATTTCGACGAGCTGCGCCGAGGCTTCGCCTGGCGGCTTCCCGCGCGCTTCAACATCGGGGTCGACGTCGTCGACCGCCAGCCCGCCGACGCGCCGGCGATGATCGTCGATCACGACGACGGCCGCATCGAACGACTCGGCTTCGGCGCGGTGAAGCGCGCCTCGAATCGGCTGGCGAACGCGCTGCGCGCGCTCGGCCTCGCGCGCGGCGAGCGCGTCGCGATCCTGCTCGGACAGGGGCCGGAGACCGCGCTCGCCCATGTCGCCGCCTACAAGCTCGGCGCCGTTGCCGTGCCGCTGTTCGTGCTCTTCGCCGAGGAGGCGCTGCGCTTCCGCCTGGCCGACTCGGGCGCCGCGATGCTCGTCACCGACGCCGCCAATTGGCCGAAGGTGGCGGCGATCCGCGACGTGCTCCCGGCGCTGCGGCATGTGCTGGTGGTCGACGGCGGCGGAATCGACGGCACCCACGACTTCGCGGCGCTCCAGGTGGCCGCCCGCGACGACTTCGCGCCCGTCGACACGGCGGCCGACGATCCGGCGATCATCATCTACACCTCGGGCACCACCGGTCCGCCCAAGGGCGCGCTGCATGCCCATCGCTTCCTGCTCGGCCATCTGCCCGGCGTGGAATTGCCGCAGCGGATGTTCCCGCAGCCCGGCGACCTGTTCTGGACGCCGGCCGACTGGGCGTGGATCGGCGGCCTTTACGACGTGCTGTTCCCGGCCTGGCACCATGGCGTGCCCGTCGTCGCGCGCCGCTTCGCCAAGTTCGACCCCGAGGCCGCCTTCGCGCTGATGGCGCGGCACGGCGTGCGCAACGTGTTCCTGCCGCCCACTGCGCTCAAGCTGATGCGCCAGGCGCCGGGCCGCGGCGGCGCCCGCGCGCGGCTTCGCTCGATCGGCTCGGGCGGGGAGACGCTCGGCGCCGAGCTCCTCGACTGGGGACGCGAGACCTTCGGCGTGACGATCAACGAGTTCTACGGCCAGACCGAATGCAATCTGGTCGTCGCCAACAATGACGACCTGATGCCGGTGCGGCCGGGATCGATGGGCCGCGCGGTCCCGGGCCATGCGGTGGCCGTCGTCGACGAGACGGGCCGGCCGCTGCCGGACGGCGACACCGGCATCATCGCGATCGCCCGTCCCGATCCCGTGATGTTCCTCGGCTACTGGAACAACGAGGCGGCGACGCGCGCGAAGTTCGCCGGCGACTGGCTGCTCACGGGCGATATCGGACGGCGCGATGGCGAGGGTTATTTCTGGTACCAGGGCCGCAGCGACGACGTGATCACGTCGTCCGGGTACCGGATCGGCCCGGCGGAGATCGAGGACTGCCTGCTCCGTCATCCCGCCGTCGCGATGGCCGCCGCGATCGGCGTCCCCGACGCGCTGCGCACCGAGGTCGTGAAGGCCTGCATCGTGCTCAAACCCGGCGTCGCCGGCACGCCCGAGCTCGCGCGCGAGATCCAGGACCACGTCCGGACGCGTCTGGCCGCGCACGAGTATCCGCGCCTGGTCGAATTCATGGATGCCCTGCCGCTGACAGCTACCGGTAAGGTGATGCGGCGAGAACTGCGCGCCCGCGAGCCCGTTCTCGTCCCGCAGCCCCCTCGCCCCGACGGAGGTCCCCCGTGAACATCCTCGAGATCTCGCCCGGTGAAGACGCGCCTTGGGACATCAACGTCGTTATCGAGATCCCGCAGGGCGGCGTGCCCGTGAAGTACGAGCTCGACAAGAAGTCGGGCGCCCTGCGCGTCGATCGGTTCCTGCACACGGCGATGTACTACCCGGGCAACTACGGCTTCATCCCGAATACCCGCTCCGGCGACGGCGATCCGTGCGACGTCATCGTCGTCGGCCAGGTGCCGGTCGTGCCCGGCGCGATCGTGCGCTCGCGCCCGATCGGCGCGCTGCTGATGAAGGACGAGGCCGGTCAGGACGAGAAGATCATCGCCGTCCCGGTCGACAAGCTGCATCCGTTCTACCGCTCGGTGAAGTCGTTCCGCGACCTGCCCGAGATCCTGTGCGAGCAGATCGCGCACTTCTTCCAGCACTACAAGGACCTGGAGAAGGGCAAGTGGGTGACGGTCGTGCGCTGGGCGGGACCGGAGGAGGCCGCGGACCTGATCCGCGAGGCGATCCGCCGCGAGGCCGGCCCTGCGGCCCCGCCGCGCAAGCGCGCGCGCAGGCCGCGCCGGAAGCGCTGAAGCTCAGCGCCGGCGCAGGACGTAGCAGCCGCCCATCACGGGCTTGTGGAGCTCGACGCGCAGCTGCACCTCTGCAGCATCCGCGACGTCGAACCCGGCGGCAGCGGCCGTCTCGCGCACGAAACGGTCGGCATGCGCATAGCGGCCGTTGGACTGCAGGAGGAAGCCGTCGCCGGAGTTGCGCTCGACGGTGAAGGCGAAGAGGCCGCGCGGCTTCAAGGCGTCGTGCGTCTGGTGGAAGACCTCGGCAAGCTCGCCGAAATAGCAGAACACGTCGCAGGCGACCGCGAGGGTGTAGGCGTTGCGCCGCGTCGCAAGGTACTTGCCGATCTCGCTGACGACCAGCGCATCGTAGCCGCCGCGGGCCTCGGCCTTCTCGACCATCTTCGGCGAGAGGTCGATGCCTTCGAGGCGCCGGCTGAGCGGCCGCAGCAGCGGCCCGGCGAGGCCCGTCCCGCAGCCGAGATCGATCGTCACCTGGTTCGCCGCCTCGTCGCCCAGCACTCGCCGGACCGCCGCGACGACGATCTCCGGCGCCCGATACTCGAGCCAGTTGGTGAGGACGCTGTCGAACTTGTCGGCGAAGCCGTCGAACTCGGCCCGGACGTAGTCGTCCGACGCGCGCGACGGCGTCCGCCCGCCGGTGGCGGCGTCGAGCATGTGCTGCAGGTCGACCCGGCCCGGATCGAGCGCGAGGATCCGGCGATAGACGTCCACCACTTCGGCGGTGCGCTCGAGCTTGCGCAGCTCGTAGGCCAGCGCATTCAGCTTCACGAGATCGTCGGGCTTCTCGCGCAGCGAGTTCTGCAGCGCGACGATCTGACGCTCGGACGCCTCGCGTTCCTTGAGCCGCTGCAGCTGCACGTTCGCCTTGGCCGGCGGCTCGGCGAGGAGCTTGTCGATGGCGTCGAAGTCGACGTCGCTGGCCGTCTTGATGCCCATGCGGCTCATGATCATCTCGCCGAGCGCGGGACGGCGCGCCTCGCCGCCGGCGGCCGGCCGTGCCGACGGCCGCCTGTCACGCGATCGGCGGCTCATGGGCGCGAGAGCCGGCGAAGGAGCTCGTCGAGGAAGCGCGGCGCATCGACGTCGCGAATGACCTGCGCGTTGGGCGCGCCGCCATGCTTGCCGTGCCAGTCGACGACGGTCTGGCCGAGGGTGAGCTCAGAGGCCGTCTCGACGTCGACCCGGCAATCGCGCCCAGCGAAGGCCTGCGGATCGAGCAGCCAGCCGACCACGCAGGCATCGTGCACCGGGAACCCGACGCGACCGCCGTAGAGATGCGGCCGCCAGCGCTCCGGGAAGTCGAACAGGGCGACCGTCGCCTTGGCGGCGGTCGTACCGGCCCGCTTCAAGGCCGCGATCTGATCCGGCCCGATCAGCGCCTGGTGCGTGCAGTCCAGGCCGATCATCACGATCGGCGCGCCCGACGCGAAGACGACCGCGGCGGCGTCGGGATCGGCGTAGATGTTGTACTCGGCGACCGGCGTCACGTTGCCGCCATGTATCGCGCCGCCCATCAGGACGATGCGCCGGACCCGCCGGGCGATGTCCGGCGCCTTGGTCAGGGCCATCGCGATGTTGGTCAGCGGCCCGACCGGGCACAGCACGACGTCGTCGCGCGCGCGCAGGGTCTCGACGATGAAGTCGACCGCGTGCTGCCGCTGCAGCACCATCGTGGGCGCCGGGAGCGTCAGCCCCATCAAGCCGTCCTCGCCGTGGACATGCGCCGCGGTCACCAGGGGACGCACCAGCGGCCGATCGCAGCCGGCGAAAACCGGTAGGTCGCGCCGGCCCATCAACTCGCAGATCCGGCGGGCATTCGCTTCGGTCCACGCGAGCGGCACGTTGCCGCCGACGGCGGTGATGCCGAGGATCTCGAGTTCCGGCGCGTTCATCGCCAGCATGAGCATCACGGCATCGTCCTGGCCGGGATCGCAATCGATGAGGATCGGTGTGCGGGGCATGGGCGCCGGCAGTCTAACCTCGGCCCCGATCTTTCCAAGACTCACTCTTTGCCGCTAAATGCGTTCCGACCAGTCCTGAGGGGGCCCGATGGATCCGAGATCCGTTCGCACTGCCGACGACGCGCGCAAGATCGTGCGCGCGCGCAACCTGAGCCACGTGAAGGTCGGCGTGCACGACGTCGACGGGATCCTGCGCGGCAAGTACCTCCATCGCGACAAGTTCTTCTCCGCGCTCGACGACGGGTTCGGATTCTGCGACGTCGTCCTCGGCTGGGACTCCAGCGACCAGCTCTACGACAACGTCACGTATACCGGCTGGCACACCGCCTATCCCGACGCCAACGTGCGGCTCGTGCCGGAGACCTGCCGCGACCTGCCCACGGAGCCCGGCGGCCTGTTCTTCCTCGGCGAGTTCGACAAGGCGGCCGAGGCCATCTGCCCGCGCGGCGTGCTGCGCCGCGTCCTCGACCGCGCGCGCAAGCACGGCTTCGACGTCAAGGCCGGCTTCGAGTACGAGTTCTTCGTCTTCGAGGAGACGCCGCACTCCATCCGCGAGAAGGGCTACAGGAACCTCAAGCCGATCAGTCCGGGCTTCTTCGGCTATTCGGTGCTGCGCAACTCCGTGTTGTCCGACTGGTATCGCGACCTCATGGCGTTCTGCGAGCAGATGGACATGAGCCTGGAAGGACTCCACACCGAGACCGGTGCGGGCGTGCTCGAGGCGGCGATGCGCGTCGACGGCGGCCTCGAGGCCGCCGACAAGGCGGCGCTGTTCAAGACGTTCGTCAAGGTTCTCGCCCAGCGCCGCGGCTGGCTCGCGACCTTCATGGCGAAATGGTCGAAGGACTGGCCGGGCTGCGGCGGGCACATCCACATGTCGTTGTGGGACGCGAAGAAGGGCGCCTCGGCATTCCACGACGCCAGGGATCCGCTGCGCATGTCGAAAACGATGCGCCATTTCGTGGCCGGCCAGCAGGCGCTGATGCCCGAGCTGCTCGCCATGGTCGCACCGACGGTGAACTCGTATCGCCGGCTCATCCCCGGTTTCTGGGCGCCGACCCAGGCGGCCTGGGGCGTGGAAAACCGTACGACGGCGCTGCGCGTCATCCCCGGGTCGGCGAAGTCGACGCGCGTCGAATATCGCGTCGCCGCGGCCGACGGCAATCCGTACCTGGCGCTGGCCGCGGCCATCGCCTCGGGCCTGTGGGGCATCGAGAACGAGATCGATCCCGGCGACCCGATCAAGGGCAACGCCTACGAGATCAAGCGCCCGGCGAAGCTGCAGCTGCCGCGCACGCTGATGGAGGCGAGCGAGCGGCTCGCGGCCTCGAAGCCGGCTCGCGCGCTGTTCGGCGACGCCTTCGTCGACCACTACGCGGCCACCCGGGCCTGGGAGGAGCGCGAGTTCCGCAAGCACATCTCCGACTGGGAGCTCGACCGCTACTTCGAAATCATCTGAGCGGCGGCCGGCTTCGGTCGCGGCCACGGCCCCGCCGCAACCGGACGGCGCATAGGCGGCGGGCTCATGGGCGCCGCTCCGCAACGATCGGGGGCCGGCGCGGCAGCGCCCGCATCAGGGGCGGACATCCGGGGCTGGCATCGCCCGACCGAGTGCGGCAGAACCTTCCCCGGACCCGCGATACCGGCAGACAGGAGTTCATCGACGATGCGCAGTTTCCACCTTCCCGGCCGTTCGACGATCCATGGCGTGAACGGCGCGGCGGCGACCTCGCATCCCGCGGCGACCCTCGCGGCGATCGATCTGCTGCGCGCGGGCGGCAATGCCGTCGACGCGGCGGTGGCGGCGGCGGCCGTCCAGGCGGTCGTCGAGCCGGGCTCGACCGGCGTCGGCGGCGACGTCTTCTGCCTCTACTGCAAGGGCGGCCGGGGCGAGGTGATCGGGTACAACGGCTCGGGCCGCGCCCCGGCCGGCCTGACGCCCGAGACCTTCCGCGCGGCGGGCCTCAAGGAGGTCCCTCTCACATCGCCGCATGCCGTCACGGTGCCCGGCGCGATCGAGGCGTGGGACCGGCTGGTGCGCGAGCATGGCCGCAAGAACCTCGCCGAGGTGCTTGCGCCCGCGATCGGCTATGCCGAGAACGGCTACGTGATCTCGCCGCGCGTCGCCCATGACTGGGCCGGCTCGTTGGCCAAGCTGTCGGCCCATGCCGGCTCCAAGCGCATCTACCTGCCCAAGGGGCGCGCCCCGACCGTCGGCGAGGTGCATCGCCTGCCCGAGCTCGCGCAGACCCTGAAGTCGATCGCGCGCGACGGCGCGAAGGCCTTCTACGACGGCCCGGTCGCGGCGGACATCGTGTCGACGCTGCGCGAGCTCGGCGGCACCCACCAGCTCTCGGATCTCGCGTCCCATCGCGGCGAATACGTGACGCCGATCACGACCGACTATCGCGGCCACACTTGCTTCCAGATCCCGCCGAACGGCCACGGCATCACGGCGCTCATCCTGCTCAACCTGCTCGAAGGCTTCGAGATGAGCAGCTACGCGCCCCTCTCTGCCGACCGGCTGCACATCTATGCCGAGGCGACCAAGCTCGCCTACGGCCTGCGCAACCGCTACGTCGCCGACCCGGCCCACGCGGCCGTCCCCGTGGCCGAGCTGCTGGACAAGAAGCAGGCCGCGCGCTGGCGCGCGCGCATCGCGCTCGACAAGGCGACCCAGCCGGGCTGGTCCGAGGACGCCGCGATCCACAAGGACACGGTCTACCTGACCGTCGTCGATCGCGACCGCAACGTCTGCTCCTTCATCAATTCGCTGTTCCACGGCTTCGGCTCGGGCATCACGGCACCGCGCTCGGGCGTGGTCCTGCAGAACCGCGGCTGCGGATTCACGCTGAAGGACGGGCATCCCAACCAGGTCGCGCCGGGCAAGCGGCCGTTGCACACGATCATTCCCGGAATGGTCCAGAAGGACGGCAAGGTCTTCGCGACCTACGGCGTGATGGGCGGCCAGTTCCAGCCGATCGGCCATGCCTGGGTGCTCGGCAACGTGATCGACCAGGGCTGCGATCCGCAGGAGGCGATCGACATGCCGCGCGCCTTCTTCGAGCAGGGTGCGTACGGCCTCGAGGAGGGCATCCCGCAGGCCGCGGCGGAGGAGCTCGCGCGGCGCGGTCATCCGGTCAAGCGCGTGTCCGGCCCCTTCGGTGGCGGCCAGATGATCATGCTGGACTGGACCAACGGCACGCTCGTCGCCGGCTCGGACCCGCGCAAGGACGGCTGCGCCATCGCCTATTGATCACGGCGGCGACTCCCCCGAGTCCGGGGCTGCGACGCCACGGACACCCGCCGGCGGCCAGGCGATCGCGACCTCTTTGTTGACCTGATCGCGGGCGTGGAGAATACAGGAAGGCCCCGCCCTCCCACCCGAGCGAGCCGCCGTGAGCGACACCCTGCGTTGCGTTTCCCCGATCGATGGCCGCGTCCTCGTCGAGCGCGGCCTCGCCTCCGCCGCGGAAGCGGCCAACGCCCTCGAGACGGCGCGGCGCGCCCAGGCGCGCTGGCGCGACATGCGGCTCAGCGAGCGCATCGCGATCATCCGCGCCTTCGTCGACTCCATGGTCGCGCGCAAGGACCGGCTCGGCGAGGACCTCACGCGCCAGATGGGACGGCCGCTGCGCTACACGCCCAACGAGATCGGCGGCGGCATGGCCGAGCGCGCCCGCATGATGGCCGAGCTGGCGCCCGAAGCGCTCGCCGATGTCGCTGCCGCACGGAAGGCCGGCTTCACGCGCTTCATCCGCAAGGACCCGCTGGGGGTCGTCTTCGTCGTCGCGCCCTGGAACTATCCCTATCTGACTGCGGTCAATGCGATCGTGCCGGCGCTGCTCGCCGGCAATGCTGTGATTCTCAAGCATTCGCACCAGACCCCGCTCGTCGCCGAGGCCTTCCGCGACGGCTTCGCGGCGGCCGGGCTGCCGCCCGGGATCTTCCAGATCCTCCATCTCAGCCACGCCGACACCGAGCGGATGATCGCCAGCGACGGCGTCGACTTCGTCGCCTTCACCGGCTCGGTCGAAGGCGGCCATGCGGTGACCCGCGCCGCGAAGGACCGCTTCATCGGCCTCGGGCTCGAGCTCGGCGGCAAGGACCCGGCCTATGTGCGCGGCGACTGCAATCTCGACCACGCAGTCGAGAATCTCGTCGACGGCGCGTTCTTCAACTCGGGCCAGAGCTGCTGCGGCATCGAGCGGATCTATGTCCATGCGTCGGTCTACGACCGCTTCGTCGACGGCTTCGTCGCGCTGACGCGGCAGTACGTGCTCGGCGATCCGCTGAAGAAGGAGACGACGCTCGGTCCCATGGTGCGCGCCGCTGCGGCGGATTTCGTGCGGGGCCAGATCGCCGACGCGGTGAAGGCCGGCGCGCGCTCGCTGGTCGACCCCAAGGGCTTCGCGGCGGACGCGCCCGGCACGCCCTATCTGGCGCCGCACGTGCTGGTCGATGTCGACCACCGCATGCGCGTCATGACCGAGGAGAGCTTCGGCCCCGTGATCGGCATCATGAAGGTCGCCTCCGACGACGAGGCGATCCGGCTCATGAACGACAGCGCCTATGGCCTGACCGCCGCAATCTGGACCGAGGATCCCGAGGCGGCGATCCGGATCGGCGACAGGGTCGCGACCGGCACCTGGTTCATGAACCGGTGCGACTATCTCGACCCCGAGTTGGCCTGGACCGGCGTCAAGGACTCGGGCCGTGGCTGCACGCTCTCGCGCCTCGGCTTCGACTACCTCACCCGTCCCAAGTCCTTCCACCTCCGCACCACGACGAAGTAGGAAACCCCGACCGCGGCGATCGCCGAGCACGCGGAAATGCAGCACCAAACTGGCGCTCCCGGCATCGGGCACGTCGAACGCCATCTTGCGGCCCGGCGCGTCGTCACTGCGATTTCTGCGGTTGAATCGAAGAAGAGGCCACGATGACCATCGAGCTCAAAGGCAACTGGAACTATCCAACGTCGGTCAAGTTCGGCGCCGGACGCATCGCCGAGCTGCCGGCGGCGTGCAAGACGGCGGGCATCGCCAATCCGCTGCTCGTCACCGACCCCGGCCTCGCCCGGCTCGACGTCATGGCACGGATCGTCGAGATCACGCGCAAGGCCGGCCTCGGCGGCGCGGTGTTCAGCGACGTGAAGCCGAACCCGGTCGCCAGGAACGTCGAGGACGGCCTGGCGGTGCTCCGCGCCGGCAAGCACGACGGCGTCGTCGCGATCGGCGGCGGCAGCGCGCTCGACTGCGGCAAGGTGATCGCATTCATGGCGCGCCAGACCCGGCCGATGTGGGACTTCGAGGACATCGGCGACTGGTGGACGCGCGCCAATCCCGACGGCATCGCTCCCGTCGTCGCCGTGCCGACGACCGCAGGGACCGGATCGGAGACCGGACGCGCGGGCGTCATCACCAACGAGACGACGCAGACCAAGAAGGTGATCTTCCATCCCCGGATGATGCCGGCGGTGGTCGTCGCCGACCCCGAGCTGACCGTCGGCCTGCCCCCGAAGCTGACGGCCGGCACCGGGCTCGATGCGTTCATCCACCTGCTCGAGGCCTATTGCGCGCCCGGCTATCACCCCTACGCCGACGGCATTGCCGTCGAGGGCATGCGGCTCGTGAAGGAGAACCTCGCGCGCGCGGTCGCCGACGGCAGGGACATCGAGGCGCGCGCGCATATGCTCGCCGCCTCGCAGATGGGTTCGACCGCGTTCCAGAAGGGGCTCGGCGCGATCCACTCGCTCTCGCACCCCGTCGGCGCGGTGCTCGACACCCATCACGGCCTGACCAACGCGGTCGCCATGCCCTACGTGCTGATGTTCAACCGGCCGGCCATCGAGGCGAAGGTCGTGCGCCTCGCGCGCTATCTCGACCTGCCCCAGGCGAGCTTCGACGGCTTCATGGCGTGGGCGCTCGCCCTGCGCAAGGAGGTCGGCATCCCGCACACGCTCGCCGAGATCGGCGTCCGGCCCGAGCACCTCGACCGCTTCGCGGCGATGGCGGCCGAGGACCCGACCGCGGGCGGCAATCCGATCAAGGCCGGCGTGCCGGAGATGCGCCGCATGTACGAGGCGGCGCTGGCGGGTCGGCTCTGACGCGGCGCCCGCCCGGCGCGCGGCAAGGCGCCGTGCCGGTGCCTCGCCGGGTGCGATCCGCCGGCGGGCCACCGGTGCCGACGGTTGCGACGCGCGAGCGGATCAAGGCGGTGGCGGCGGAGCTCTACGTGCTGCGCGGCCATGACGGCTTCAGCTTCGGCGACATCGCCGCGGCGATCGGCACGACGCGCGCCAACATCCACCACCATTTCGGCAACAAGCGCCAGCTGATGGCCGAGCTGATCGACGGCTTCGTCTCGGACGCCAGCACGCGCATCCGGCACAACTGGCTTGGGACGCGCGGCGACTTCGCCGCGCGCCTGGCGGCCAACATCGCCGACATGCGCCGCTTCCACGACCGCTTCAACAAGGCGCCCGGCGACCGGCACGTCTGGAGCCCGCTGTCGCGGGTGCGCCTCGACCTCCCGGTGCTCGACTCGCTCGCCGCGGAGGCGCTCGAGCGCATCGACGGGGTCTACGACGAATGCATCCGCGCGGCCGTCGTCCAGGCGATCGCGGCCGGCGAGTTCCGCGACACGACGCCGGTCGACGACGTCGCGCAGCTCATCCGCTTCACGCTGCTCTCCTGCGCGCCGATGACCCAGGACGGCGGCGGCTTCGAGGAGATCGAGCGCCTGTTCGCCGCGCTCGAGCGCACGATCCTCGCCGCCTGGGGCCGGAACCGCGCCGCGGCGCGCCGGGACCGCCCCGCCGCGCGGGGCCCGCGCCGGCCGCGCCGGGCCGGCCGCGCGGATTGACACGGGTCCGGGCGGCTCGTCAGACTGACTTGCACGTAAGTCAATCCGAAGGGAGACCGCCCGATGGCTCGTGATCCGGCGTACCAGCGCTTCGACGTGATTCCCCTGACCGGCGCGCTCGGCGCGGAGATCCGCGGCGCCGACCTGGCCAATGATCGCGATCCCGCGCTGGTCGCGGAGGTCCGCCGCGCGCTGGACCAGTACCTGGTGCTCGCGATCCGCGGCCAGAAGTTCGACGTGCAGCGCTACCACGAGGCCGCGCGGCGCTTCGGCCCGTTCAGCGGCAATCCGGTGCACGTCCCGCTGGACGGCTACGACGACATCGTCAAGTTCGTGCGCGAGCCGTCGGACACCGACAACGTCATCGGCGACCACTGGCACATGGATCTCGCCTGGATGGATCCCCCGCCGGGGATCGTGATGCTCTACGGCGAGTCCGTGCCGCCCTACGGCGGCGACACCTGCTTCACCAGCCTGGTGCAGGCGTACAAGGCGCTGTCGCCGGGCATGAAGGAGATGCTGCAGCGGCTCACGGGGATCCACAGCGCGCGCGGCGTCTACTCGATCAACGCCAAGTCCAAGCGCCTCGGCCTCAGCATCGACCAGGAGAAGCTCGATGCGGTCGAGAAGGAGCATCCCGTCATCTGCCTGCAGCCGAACACCGGGCGCCGCTACCTGCTGGTCAACAGCGTGCTCACGCGCTTCAAGGGCATGACCGAAGCCGAGAGCAAGCCGATCGTCGACTATCTCTTCCACCATGCGCTGCGCTCGGAGTTCCAGTGCCGCGTGCGCTGGGAGGACGGTACGCTGACGATGTGGAACAACCCGCTGGTCATGCACTCGGCGATCGACGACTACCGCGGCTTCCGACGCGTCACCTATCGGACGACGGTCGAGGGCTGGGCGCAGATCGCGGCACCGCCGGAGACGAACCACTCCGTGACCGGCCAGGCGGCGTGACGCCGCAAGGTCGCGCATCGGGCGGGAAATCGCCCACTTAACGGACGGTCGAGAAACTGGGCGCTCCCGACAAGGAGGGCCCTCTCGGCATGACTTCCGATCGTCTCGGCATCGGCAGGCGGATCCACCTGATCACCGCGACCACCGCGCTGGGCATATGCGTGCTCGTCGGCGCCGTCGATCTGGGCAAGCACAGCGCCTCGCTGAACGACGCGATCGAGAGCTTCCTGCGCGCGGTGCGCGCCGCCTGACCGTCGGCATGGCCGCGACGTCGGCACGGGGCCCGTCCGCCGCTTCGCGTCAGCGCCCGATCGCGGCCAGGAAGGGCTCGAGAACGGGCGCCCAATGCGGCACGCCCTCGGCGGCCATGAACACGCCGTGTCCGTCCTCGTAATCCGGCGCGACGATGTGGAGTTCGGCCTCGGCGCCGCCCAGGCGCCACGCGCCGGCCAGCTTCGCCGCGAACTCGGGGCCGAACAGCGCATCGTTGCGCGCATAGAGCCACAGCGAGGGCACGCGCGTGGTGCGCGCGAATCCGGTCGCCGCCTCCAGCATGCGCGACCAGACGCACGGCCACCCGGACGCCGAAAAGCCGCCGCGTCCGCCGGCGAGGTTGACCAGCGCCACGAGTCCGTCGGGGGCGCGGCTCGCCGCCGCGAGCGAGCCCCAGCCGCCGGCCGAATAGCCGATCAGAACGAGCCGCTGCGGATCGGCGAAATCCTGCGCGCGCGCCCACCTCGCCGCGGCGAGGATGTCGTCGGCTCCCGCCTGCCCGGCGCGCGCGTAGTCGGGATCGCTGCAGCCGCCCGAGGACTCCGCGACCTCGCCCTCCGACGCGCCGTAGCCGCGGCGCATCGGCACGACCACGGCGAAGCCGTGCTCGGCAAGCCAGGTGCTGAGCGGCGCGAGGTCGAGCCGCGGCTTCTCGCGGCGGCGCTCCGCCGGCCCCCAGGCGCCGTGGCTCAGCACCGCGACCGGGTGACGCGCCGCGTCGTCGGGCCGGATCACAGTTCCGACCAGACGCAGCGGCCTGCCCTCTTGCGCCAGCTCGAACTCGATCGGCTCGTGCCGCAGGTCTCGCGCCGTCGCCACCCCGGCGACGAGGAAGGCGGCGACGAGCGCGAGACGCGCGCGAAGCGGGGCGATCACGCCGCCCCGGGCTCCGGCGCGACGCGCACGAGCTGCTTGCCGAGATTCTCCCCGGTCAGCAGCCGCAGGAAGGCCTGCGGCATGCGCTCGATGCCCTCGGCGATGTCCTCGCGATAGCGGATCCTGCCGTCGCGCACCCAGGCGCCCAGCCGCGCGAGGCCCTCTTCGGCGCGGTGCACGTAGTCGGTGTAGAGGAATCCCTGCCAGCGCGCGCGCTTCACCAGCATGTGGCGATGATGACGCAGCCCGGTGTCGGGCTGGCCCGAGCGGTTGTAGGTGTCGATCGTGCCGCACTGGACGATGCGGGCGCGGAGGTTGATGCGCTCCATCACGGCATCGAAGATCGGTCCCGCCGTGTTGTCGAAATAGACGTCGACGCCGTCGGGCGTCGCGGCCGCGAGGGCGGCGCGGAGATCGCCGCTCTTGTAGTCGACTGCCGCGTCGTAGCCGAGCTCGCGGCACCACGCGAGCTTCGCCGCGCTGCCCGCGACGGCGACCGCGCGGCATCCCATCAGCTTGGCGATCTGCCCGACCACCTGGCCCACCGCGCCCGCGGCCGAGCTCACGACGACGACGTCGCCGACGCGCGGGGCTCCGACGTCGAGAAACGCGAAATAGGCGGTCAGGCCCGGCATGCCGAGAACGCCGAGCGCATGACGCATCGGTCCATGGGCAAGATCGACCTTGCGGGTGCCCTGCGGATTGAGCGTCGCGTAGTCCTGCCAGCCCCAGCCCATGCTCTCGACGATGTCGCCCGGCTTGAACGCGGGATTGCGCGAGCGGACCACGGCGCCGACGCCGCCGCCCTGCATCACCTCGCCGGGCTCGACGGGCCTCGCGTAGCTCGGTCCCGCCGCGATCCG
Organism: Alphaproteobacteria bacterium; assembly: GCA_016793165.1. Taxonomy (GTDB): domain Bacteria; phylum Pseudomonadota; class Alphaproteobacteria; order CACIAM-22H2; family CACIAM-22H2; genus CAIOSQ01. The sequence continues at coordinate 200,617 of JAEULA010000013.1, forward strand.
GCCCCGCATGTAGGGATCGACCGAGAGCCAGCATGCCCGCGCGACGATCTGGCCGTCGCCCGGATCGGGAACCGGCGCCTCGACCATCTCCCAGGTCTCCGGCGTCGGCATGCCCTGCGGCCGGGCCTTCAGGCGCCATTGGCGGTTCACGTTCTGCATCGTTGCCTCCCCTGGACGGATGCGCCGCCCCTCACTTCGGCCCCTCGTCCAGCATCAGGAGCGAGGCGTTGCCGCCCTGCGCGGTCACGTCGATCGCGACGCAGCGCTCGACGGCGAAGCGCTGGAGATAGTGCGGGCCGCCCGCCTTCGGGCCGGTGCCCGAAAGCCCCTCGCCGCCGAACGGCTGCGTCCCCACGACGGCGCCGATCATGTTCCGGTTGACGTAGATGTTGCCCACGCGCGCGCGCTCGATGATCGCCTCGACCGTGGAGTCGACGCGGCTGTGGATACCGAGCGTCAGCCCGTAGCCGCTGGCGCCGATCGCGTCGACGAGCCCCGCAAGCGTGTCCGCGCGCCAGCGCACGACATGCAGGATCGGGCCGAAGATCTCGCGCGTCAGCTCCTTCGGCGACCCGATCTCGTAGGCCACCGGTGCGACGAAGCTCCCGGCCGCCGCATCGGCCGGCAGCCGGCACTCGGCGACGCGCCGCGCGCGTGCCGCGATCTCGCGCGCGTAGATCTCGAGCGCGCCCTGCGCCTCGGCGTCGATGACCGGACCGATATCGGTCGCCAGCCGCCCGGGATCGCCGACGACGAGCTCGGCCATCGCGCCCTCCAGCATGTGCAGCACCTTGTCCGCGACGTCGTCCTGCACGCAGAGCAGGCGCAGCGCCGAGCAGCGCTGGCCGGCGCTGTTGAAGGCGGAGAGCAGCGTGTCGGCGACGACCTGCTCGGGCAGCGCCGACGAATCCACGATCATCGCGTTGAGGCCGCCGGTCTCGGCGATCAGCGGCGCGATCGGGCCGGCGCGGTTGGCGAGGCTCTGGTTGATGAGGCGTGCCACCTCGGTCGATCCGGTGAAGCAGACGCCTGCGACCCGCGGATCGCGCGTCAGCGCCGCACCGACGCGCCCGTCGCCCGGCAGCAGCGCCAGCACCTCCTCCGGCACGCCCGCCTCGTGCAGCAGGCCGACGCAGCGTGCCGCGGTCAGCGGCGTCTGCTCGGCGGGCTTCGCCATGACGGCGTTGCCGGCCGCGAGCGCGGCGGCCACCTGGCCGGTGAAGATCGCGACCGGGAAGTTCCACGGGCTGATGCAGGCGAAGATGCCGCGCCCGGCGAGCACAAGCGTGTTGCGGCCGCCGGTCGGGCCCGGCAGGGGGCCGGGCTCGCCGAACTGCGCGCGCGCGCGCGCCGCGTAGTAGCGCAGGAAGTCGACCGCCTCGCGCAACTCGCTCAGCGCGTCGGGGATCGTGCGGCCGCCTTCGCGCACGATCAGCGCCAGCAGCTCCGCACGGCGCGCCTCGTAGAGCTCGGCAGCTCGCTCGAGGATCGTGGCGCGATCGGCGCCGCCGCGGCGATCCCACTCGCCCCAGCCATACCCGGCCGCCGTCAACGCGCGATCGACATCGCCCTCACCCGCCTCCGTCACCTCCCCGACGACGCGGCGGCGATCCGCCGGATCATGGATCGCGCGGGTCCCCTGCCCGCGACCGCCGGTCGGCGCCGCGCGCCACGACCGCGCCGCCGCGCGCGCGAGCTCCGCCTCGAGGCCGCGCAACGCGCCCCAGTCGTTGAGGTCGATGCCGGCGGAGTTCGCGCGCTCCGGGCGATAGAGGTCGGCCGGCAGCACGATGCGCGGATGCGGCTTGCTGTCGAGCTGCGCGACCGTAGCCACCGGATCGGCCACGACATGCTCGATCGGTGCCTCCTCGTCGGCCAGCCGATTCACGAACGAGGTGTTGGCGCCGTTCTCCAGGAGTCGCCGCACCAGGTAGGGCAGCAGGTCCTCGTGGCTTCCGACCGGCGCGTAGACGCGGCAGGGACGGTCGGGCGTGACCACCTCGGCGTAGAGCTGTTCGCCCATGCCGTGCAGGCGCTGGAACTCGTAGGGGCGGTTCCCGGCGAACTCCAGGATCGCGGCCAGGGTATGCGCGTTGTGCGTCGCGAATTGCGGGTAGATGTGCTCGGGGGCCGCCAGCATCGCGCGCGCGCAGGCGAGGTACGACACGTCGGTCGAGGCCTTGCGCGTGAACACCGGGTATCCGGCGAGGCCGCGCTCCTGCGCGCGCTTGACCTCGCTGTCCCAATAGGCGCCTTTGACCAGCCGCACCATCAGCCGCCGGTTGCCGGCGCGGGCGCGTTCGGCGAGCCATTCGACCAGCGGCAGGGCCCGTTTCTGGTACGCCTGCACCGCGAGCCCGAAGCCGTCCCAGTCCTTCAGCGACACATCGCCCATCGCGGCGTCGATCAGGTCGAGCGAGAGCTCGAGCCGCTCGGCCTCCTCGGCATCGACCGTCATGCCGATGCCGGCGCTCCGGGCGAGCCGCGCGATCTCGACGAGCCGGGCCCCGAGCTCGCGGCGCACCCGCGCGCCCTGAGCGACCTCGAAGCGCGGATGCAGCGCCGAGAGCTTCACCGAGATGCCCGGCCCGTCGACAGGGCCGCGGCCGTTGCTCGCGCGCCCGATCGCGGCGATCGCATCGGCATAGGACCTGAAGTAGCGCTCCGCATCGGCTGCGGTGCGGGCCGCCTCGCCCAGCATATCGTAGGAGTGCCGCCACCCCTTCGGCTCGTCCGGCGCCGCGCGGGTCAGCGCCTCCTCGATCGTGCGACCCATCACGAACTGGCGGCCGAGGATCTTCATCGCCGTCCCGACCGCGGCGCGGATCACCGGCTCGCCCGAAGCGGAGATCAGGCGCTTGAGCGTGCCGCCGAGGCCCTGATCACGGCGCTCGTCGAAGCGCATGATCTTGCCGGTGAGCATAAGCGCCCAGGTCGAGGCGTTGACGAACAGCGACTCCGAGTGGCCGAGATGCGCGGCCCAATCGGCATCGCTCAGCTTGTCGCGGATCAGCTTGTCGGCGGTGTCGGCGTCGGGAATGCGCAGCAGCGCCTCGGCGAGGCACATCAGCACCACGCCTTCGCGGCTGGACAGGCTGAACTCCTGCAGGAAGGCCTCGATGCCGACCGACTTGTTGCCCTTGGCGCGCACGGTGGCGACGAGCGCCTGGGCGCGGCGATCGATGCGCGACTTTGTCGCCGGATCGGCGGCCGCGCGCGGCAGCAGCGCTTCGATGATGTCGGTCTCGCTCGCGGCGAGCGCGGTCGCAAGACGCTGGCGCGCCGGCGACGTATCGGTGGTGGCGGAGATGTCCAGCATGGCGACAAGATTAACAGAGTCGCGTCCGCGTCGTTCACCGTCGGCGATACTTACTTAAGCGCCGGGCCGGTCTCGGTTAAGTGTCGGGACATCAGGCACATAGTCCGATGGCACGCCGCTTGCTCCTGGAAGCTCGATCCGGCCCCTCGCCGGCAGGTTCCGTCCCCTCAGGAGCACTCTCATGAACACCGCCATCAAGTTCGCCGCCGCCGCCGCGCTCTCGCTCGGACTCGCCGGCACCGCGCAGGCCGGCATGGTCGCGATCGCGTCCCCCGACCTCGCGTACACCTCCTCGACGACGCTGATGCCGATCACGGCGCCCGACTTCACGAACATCAACAGCGTCACCGACGGGATCGTGACCGTCAGCTTCTCGAGCCCGATGAACGTCCGCACCGTCCCGGGCGGCGGCTGGGGCAGCTGGTCGTCGCCGCCGAACAGCGAGAGCGCGACGCCGCGCGTCGCCTACTCGAACGGCGCGACGTCGATGACGTTCACCTTCAGCGAGGCGCTCGACATGTTCGGCTTCGAGGTCGAGCCCAATAATTTCGGCGTGCGCAGCGTCACGGCCGAATTCTTCGACGGCGCCACGTCGGTCGGAACGATCACCCTGGGCGTGGACGGCAACAGCGGCGCCCGCCTGTTCGCGGCCGATGCCGACGGCGGCGACTCGTTCACCAGCGTCGTCCTCACGACCGCCTCGGGCTCGGGCGGCTTCGCGATCGCCAACGCGCGCTATGCCGTGGCCGAGGTCCCGGTGCCGGCGACGCTCGCCCTGTTCTCGGCGGCGCTCGCCGGCCTGGGCTTCGCGCGCACGCGCCGCACGGCCTGAGTTCGACACGCACGACGACGGGCGGCGGGGATCCCCTCGCCGCCCGTTTCGATTCCGGGCTCAGCCGCGCAGTTCGCCCGGGAAGTGGCAGGCGGCGAACTGGCCGGCGGCGTGCTCGACGAGCGGCGGCGGCGTCTCGGCGCAGATCGGCTTGGCGATCGGGCAGCGCGTGCGGAAGCGGCAGCCGCTCGGCGGGTCGACGGCGCTGGGCGGCTCGCCGGACAGCTGCAGTCGCCGCCGGCTGCGCTCGACCGCGACGTCGGGAATCGGCACCGCCGAGAGCAGCGCCACCGTGTAGGGATGCAGCGGCCGATCGAACAGCGCGGCCGCCGGCGCGATCTCCATGATCTTGCCGAGATAGAGCACGACGATGCGGTCGGAGACGTGACGCACGACGGCGAGATCGTGCGCGATGAACACGTAGGTGAGCTTGAACTGCTCCTGCAGGTCGACGAACAGATTGATGACCTGTGCCTGGATGTTCACGTCCAGAGACGAGATCGGCTCGTCGGCGACGATCAGCTCGGGCGACACGGCGAGCGCGCGCGCCGTGCCGATGCGCTGGCGCTGGCCGCCCGAGAATTCGTGAGGGTAGCGCTCGCGCGCCTGCGCGGGCAGTCCGACCAGGCCGAGGAGGTGCTCGACGCGCGCGCGCGTCTCCGCCTCGCCGTTGGTGATGGCATGGAAGCGCAGCGGCTCGGCGAGGATGTCGCCGACGGTCATGCGCGGGTTCAGGCTCGCATAGGGATCCTGGAAGATCATCTGCAGCCGCCGACGCAGCGGCCGGATCGCGGAGGGCTCGGCGGTGGCGATCTCCGTGCCGGCGAAGCGGATGGAGCCGGTGGTCGGCGCGTGGATGCGCGTGATCAGCCGCGCGACGGTGGACTTGCCGCAACCCGACTCGCCGACGAGGCCGACGGTCTCGCCCTTCAGCACCGTCAGGTCGACCCCGTCCACCGCATGGACCTTGCGGACCGTGCCGAACAGGCTGGTCCGGCGCAGCGGGAAGTGCTTGGTCAAGCCCGCAAGCTCGAGGATGGGCGCGCCGTCGGCGATGTCGGTCGCGCCGGCGGAGAATCCGGCCGCGCGGTCGACGGCGAGCGGGGCGGCCTGCGCCTTCACGTCGCCGCGCCCGGGAAGCCGCGCGCCGTCCTGCGTCACCCAGCAGCGCGCCTGGCGGCCGGCGACGACCTCGGCCAGGGCCGGATGCGTCGCGCACCGCGCGACCTTGAACGGGCAGCGCGCGGCGAAGCGGCAGCCGGTCGGCATGTCGAGCGCGTTGGGCGGCGTGCCCTCGATCGCGAGCAGGCGCTTCTCGCCGGCCACGTGCCGGTCCAGGCGCGGCACCGCGTTGATCAGCGCCCAGGTGTAGGGATGGCGCGGGTCGCTCAGCAGCTGCTCGGTCGGCCCCTCCTCCACCACCTCGCCGCCGTACATGACGATCACGCGGCTGCAGACATTGGCGATGACGCCGAGATCGTGGCTGATCAGCAGGATCGCGGTGCCGAAATCGGCGTTGAGCTCGCGGAGCAGTTCCAGGATCTGCGCCTGGATCGTCACGTCGAGCGCCGTCGTGGGCTCGTCGGCGATCAGCAGGCCGGGGCTGTTGGCGAAGCCCATCGCCAGCATCACACGCTGGCGCATGCCGCCCGAGAACTCGTGCGGGTAGGAGTCGATCGCGCGCTCGGGCGCGCTCACGCCCATGCGGCCCAGCAGCTCGACGGCGCGCGCGCGCGCCTGCTTGCGGTCGAACTTGCCGTGCACGGCCATCGTCTCGACGAGCTGGCCGGCGATGCGCCGCACCGGATTGAGCGAGGTCATCGGGTCCTGGAAGACCATCGCGATCTCGCCGCCGCGCAGGCTGCGCAGGCCGGCCGGCGTCAGGTGCAACACGTCCCGGCCGCGAAAGACGACCTCGCCGCCGCCGATACGGCTGTTGTCGTCGAGCAGGCGCATGATCGACAGCGCGGTGACGCTCTTGCCCGAGCCCGACTCGCCCACGATGCCCACGGTCTCGCCGGCAGCCACCGAGAAGCTCACGCCATCGACCGCCGTGACCGTGCCGGCATCCGTATCGAACTGGGTGCGAAGGCCGCGCACCTCGAGGATCGGCTCGCCGTCGCGCCCGGCCATGTTCAGCGCCGCCGCGACTTCGGGTCGAGCCAGTCGCGGATCCCGTCGCCGAGGAAGTTGAAGCCGACGACGACGGTGAGGATCGCGATGCCCGGAAAGGTCGCGACCCACCATTGCTCGACCAGCTCGCGACCTTCGGAGACCATCTGCCCCCACTCCGGCGTCGGCGGGATGACGCCGAGGCCGAGGAAGCCGAGGCCCGCGAAGGTCAGGATCGCGGTCCCGACATCGAGTGTCAGGAGCACGATCAGCGGCCCGAGCGCATTGGGGACGATGTGGCGGAACAGGATGCGGCTCGGCCCGAAGCCGAGGACATGCGCCGCCTCGACGTATTCCTGGTTGCGCTGGACCAGCACCAGGCTGCGCGCGAGACGCGCGAACTTGGGCCACCAGACGACCAGCATGGCGAGGATCGTGTTGGTGACGCCGATCCCCAGCGCGGCGGCGATCGCCATCGCGAGGATGATCGGCGGGAAGCACATCACCAGGTCGGTGACGCGCATCATCATCTCCTCGACCTTGCCGCCGACATAGGCGGCGACGCCGCCGATCAGCACGCCGACCAGCCCGCCGATGGCGACGACGGCGATCCCGGCCAGCAGAGAGATCCGCGCGCCGACCAGAAGCCGCGAGAACACGTCGCGGCCGAGCAGGTCGGTGCCGAGCCAATGCGCCGCCGAGGGCGGCTGCAAGCGCTTGGTCACGTCGACCAGCTCGTAGGGGTGCGGCGCGAGCCAGGGCGAAAACACGGCAACGAGGAACCAGGCGACCACGATCGCCCCGCCGCCGGCGGCCAGGCCGTAGCGCCGGATCCAGCGCTGCCGCCGCGCGGCGGCGCGCGCCGAGGGCGACGGCGCGACGGTCGCGACCGCGGTCATCGGCGCACCACGCGGGGGTCGATGACGGCGTAGGACAGGTCCACGAGCAGGTTGATCACCAGGTAGATCACGGCGACCACGAAGGTGATTCCCATGATTCCGGGGAAGTCGAGCGCGATGGCGCTGCGGAACGTATAGCGGCCGAGCCCTGGCCAGCTGAAGATCGTCTCGGTCATGACGGCGCCCGACAGCAGGATCGCATAGGCGATGCCGCCGAGGGTCACGACGGGCACCAGCGCGTTCGGCAGCGCATGCGCGATCACGACGGCGGACTCGCGCAACCCCTTGGCTCGGGCGACTCGCACGTAGTCCTGCGACAGCGCCTCGAGCATGCTCGCGCGCACCGTGCGCGTGAGCAGGCCGACGATCGAGGCCGCCAGCACGATCGACGGCAGCACCAGATGCGCCGCCGCGTTCCAGAACGTCTCCCAGTTGCCGTCGCGCGCGCTGTCGATCAGGAACAGCCCCGACCATTTGCTGGGCGGCAGGGCGGAGACGTCGAGGCGGCCGGGGCCGGGTGCGATCTGCAACCCGCCGTAGAAGACGGCGAGGACGATGAACGCCAGCCAGAACGTCGGCGCCGACACGCCGATCAGGGATACCAGCCGTGCGACATGGTCGATCAGCGTGTCGCGCTTCACCGCGGCGAGGACGCCCAGGGGGATGGAGATGACCAGCGCGAGGATGAACGCGATCGTGGCGAGCTCGATCGTAGCCGGCGCGTACTGCACGATGTCGTCGAGCACCGGCCGCTGCGTCGAAATCGAGGTGCCGAAGTCGCCCTGGGACAGGCCCTTCAGGAAGATGAGGTACTGCTGCCAGATCGGCAGGTCGAGCCCCCACTTCTTGCGATAGGAGGCGACGAGGTCCTTGTCGGCCGCCTGCATGTCGCCGAGCTGCGCGAGGATCGGGTCCGCGGGCACCTGGGTGGCGATCAGGAAGACGATCAGGGTCGACAGCACGACCATGACGGCCATGGCGGCCAGACGCGAGGCGATATAGCGGAACATCGTCGTGCTAGCGGCTGAGCCCTCTCCCCGACCCTCTCCCGATCGCTTCGCTCCGACGGAGGGGGCTCGACCGCACGCAGCCTGTCGAACCGCCCTCCCCCCGAGCGAAGCGGACCGGGGCCGGGCGGGTCACCGTCATGCCGGCTCGATGCGCTCCATCTCGACGTACCAGCCCGCCGCCGTCACGTTGAAGTTCTTGATCGTGTTGCGCACGGCGATCCGATAGATCGGCTGCAGCAGGATGATGTAGTTGGCGTTGTCGACCAACGCCTGCTGGTACTGTTTGTAGAGCTGGATCTGCTTGGCCTGGTCCTGCTCCGCGCCCGCCGCCTTCACGAGGTCGCGCAGCGACTGCGGCACGTCCCAGTGCACACGCTTGGCGACGCGCTCGATCGAGGCCGACGCCCAGAGATCCGTCTCCGGAGAGGGCGGGTTCCAGAAAGTGATGACCGATTGGGTGCGCCCGCCGTTGTACTGCGTGCGCAGGTTCACCGGATCGAGCGGCTTGAGGTTGGCCTTGATGCCGACGCGCGCGAGATCCGACTGCACCTTCTGCGCGATGACTTGGTAGTTCGAACCGACGATCGCCGCGTTGGTGATCGACAGGTCGAACTCGAAGCCGTTGGGGAGGCCGGCCTGCTGCAGGAAGGACTTCGCCTTGTCGAGATCCTGCCTGTAGCCGAACTCCTTCGTCATCTCCGCGGTCGTGCCGCCCGCGCCGATCGGCAGGAAGGACGGCGGGCGGACGGCAAAGCCGCCGACCAGCCCGCTGATGATCCCGTCGTAGTCGATGGCATATGCCACCGCCTGGCGCGCCTCACGCTTGGCCAGCGCCGGATTGAACTCGGCGTTGCTGGTCAGCGTCATGTAGACGTAGTCGAGGCTCGTCGTCGACTCGAGGCGGACGTTGGCGTCGCCCTTGACCGAGTCCAGCTGCTCGGCCGTCAGGTTGAACGCCGCGTCGATGTCGCCGCGCCGCACCGCGAGCAGCTGCGCCGCACCGTCGGCGATGTGGCGGATCACGACGCGCTCGAACGGCGCCTTGCCGCCCCACCAGTGGTCGTTGCGCACCAGCGTGACGGCGGTATTGCGCTCCCAGGACACCATGCGATAGGCGGCGGTGCCCGCGGAATTCGAATTCAGGAACTGCGTCGCCTTGTCCGCCGTGTTGGCGCTCGCGTCGGAGACGCCGCCGTTCGCGGACACGATCTTCTTCGAATAGATCGCGAAGGCCGGCGCGGCGCAGTTGATCAGCAGCGGCGACGCCGGGTCCTTCATCACCAGGTCGACGGTGTGCGCGTCGACGATCTCGACCTTCTCGAGGTTCGATGCGTAGACGCCCGGCTGGTCCTTCAGGTTGACCAGGCGGTCCAACGAGAACTTCACGTCCTCGGCCGTGAACGGCGAGCCGTCCCAGAACTTGACGCCCTGGCGCAGGGTGAAGCGCCACGATTTGCCGCCGTTCACGCGCTCCCACTTGGTCGCGAGCATCGGGCGCACGTTGACGTAGTCGCCCGCCTCCTGCGTCACCAGCGTCTCGTAGACGTTGCCGTTGGTGAGCGGCGGCGAGTAGTCCGCCATGCGGCCCGGGTCGTAGTTGCGGCCGTCGCTGATGTCCATGCCGATGACCAGCACGCTCTTGCGGCCCTGGGCCAGCGCCGGGCCGGCCGCCGCGAGCGCGCCGGTCGCCGCGGACCCGGCCAAGAGCAGCCGGCGCGACAGCATGATTGCCTGCATCATCGTTTCCCCCGATCGATTGGGCCGGCGTGGCGCCAGGGCATGGCGCGACGCGGCGGACGTCGACACGCTGGCACACGCTCCCGCCGCGAGGCAAGGCGAGCGGCCGTCCCGCCCGCCGCCCGCCCGCCTCCGCCGCGCGGTGGCCGAACGAAGACCGCAGTGGCCGTGCAGGCTTGATTGCGCTGGCTTCGCGGCGGGCTCATGCGCAAGCTCGTTGTCCCGACGAAGTCGATGGACATGACGCTCTACGATCTCAAGCCCCGGTTCCAGGCGCTGCTGCGCCCCCTGGTTGCCGCCCTGGCCGCGCGCGGCGTCACCGCCAACCAGGTCACGCTGGCCGCGGCGGCCCTGTCGGTCGCGCTGGGCGTCGCCCTGGCATGGGCGCCCGAGCGGCGCGGGCTGTTCCTGCTCGTGCCAGCCTGGCTGTTCCTGCGCATGGCGCTCAATGCCGTCGACGGCATGCTCGCGCGCGAGCACGGGCAGAAGTCGTCGCTCGGCGCTTATCTGAACGAGCTCACCGACGTCGTCGCCGACGCCGCGCTCTACCTTCCCTTCGCGCTGGTCGCGCCCTTCGCGCCAGCGGCCGTGGTGGTGGTCGTGCTGCTCGCCGCGCTGAGCGAGTTCGCCGGCGCCCTCGGCCCCGCGCTTGGCGCGACGCGGCGCTACGACGGGCCGCTGGGCAAGAGCGACCGCGCCCTCGTCTTCGGCGCGCTGGGGCTCGCCGTGGGCACCGGAGCCGCGCTGCCCGCGTGGCTCGCCTGGCTGATGCCCGCGCTCGCCGTCGCGCTGATGATGACGATCCACCGGCGCGTGCGCGGCGGCCTCGCCGAGCTTGCGAACCGGAAATGACGCCGGCCACGAGGACGAACGCGATGCGAACGCAGGAAGACCGCAGCTTCCAGACCCATGACGGCCAGAGCCTGTTCTACCGCCACTGGCCGGCATCGAGCGCCACGCCGCGCGGCGCGATCCTGCTCTTCCACCGCGGCCACGAGCATTCGGGGCGGATCGCCCATCTCGCCGACGAGCTCGACCTGCCGGAGTTCAGCATCTTCGCCTGGGATGCGCGCGGCCACGGGCTGTCGCCCGGGGTGCGCGGCTTCAGCCCCGGGGTCGAGACCTCGATCCGCGACGTGCAGACCTTCGTCGACCACATCGTCGCGAGCCACGGCTTCGCCGTCGAGGACATGGCGGTGATCGCGCAGAGCGTCGGCGCGGTTCTCGTCAGCGGCTGGGTGCACGACTACGCGCCTCGCATCCGCTGCCAGGTCCTCGCCTCCCCGGCCTTCAAGGTGAAGCTCTACGTCCCCTTCGCCCGGCCCGGCCTGAAGCTGCTGCATCGCCTGCGCGGCGATTTCTTCGTCAACAGCTACGTCAAGGCGAAGGTCCTCACCCACGATCCCGCGCGCGTCGCCTCCTACGACGCCGATCCGATGATCACGCGGCCGATCTCGGTCAACATGCTGCTCGGCCTCTACGAGACCGCCGCGCGCGTCGTCGGCGACGCGCGGGCCATCAACGTCCCCACGCAGCTGTTCGTCTCGGGCAGCGACTGGGTCGTCCATCACGGCCCGCAGCACGAGTTCTTCGTCAATCTCGGCACGCCGCTGAAGGAGCGCCACATCCTGCCCGGCTTCTTCCACGACACGCTGGGAGAGCGCGATCGCGCGCCGGTCGTGGCGAAGATCCGCGACTTCATCCAGGCGCGCTTCGCGGCACCGCTGCATCGGCCCGATCTCCTCGAGGCGGACCACTGGGGCTATACGCGCGACGAGGCGGACCGGCTCGCGAGCCCGCTGCCCCTCGCCTCGCCGCGCGGCCTCTACTGGGCAAGCGTGCGCGCGAACATGCGGCTCGGAGGCCTGCTCTCGACGGGCGTGCGCCTCGGCCACGAGACCGGCTTCGACTCGGGCTCGACGCTCGACTACGTCTATCGCAACGTCGCCGACGGCATCGGGCCGCTCGGCCGGCTCATCGACCGCCAGTATCTCGATTCGATCGGCTGGCGCGGGATCCGCCAGCGCAAGCTCCATGTCGAGGAGCTCGTCCGCCTGGCGATGGGCCAGCTGCGCCAGGCCGGCGTCCCGGTCCATCTCGTCGACATCGCCGCCGGCCATGGCCGCTACGCGCTGGAGGCGCTCGACGGCACGCGCGACCGTCCGGACTCGGTGCTGCTGCGCGACTACAGCGACATCAACGTCGCCGCCGGCCAGCGCCTGATCGCCGAGAAAGGGCGCGCCGACATCGCGCGCTTCGTCAAGGGCGACGCCTTCGATCGCGACGATCTCGCGGCGATCGCACCGCGCCCGACGCTCGGCATCGTCTCGGGCCTGTACGAGCTCTTCCCCGACAACGCGATGATCCGCCGCTCGCTCGCCGGGCTCGCCGCCGCGATGCCGGCGGGCGCACGGCTCGTCTACACCGGCCAGCCCTGGCATCCGCAGCTCGAGCTGATCGCGCGCGCGCTGACCAGCCATCGCCAGGGCCAGGCCTGGGTGATGCGCCGGCGGACGCAGGCCGAGATGGACGCCCTCGTCGCGGCCGCGGGATTCCGCAAGATCACGCAGCGCATCGACCGGTGGGGCATCTTCACCGTGTCGCTCGCCGAGCGGCGCGCCGGATGAGCCAGGCCGCCGCGATGCCGCCGCCGCGGCCGATTCGCGAGGCCGCGATCGCGCTGGCGGCGCTGGGCGCGTTCTTCTACCTCAGCTACGGCCTCGCCAATTGGCTGGCGAGCCGGCGCACCGACGTGCCCTCGATCGTCTTCGACTGGGAGGGCGTGGTGCCCTTCCTCGCCTGGACGATCCTGCCCTACTGGACGACCAACGCCTTCTACGCCGTATCCCTGTTCCTGTGCCGGACGCGCGACGAGCTCGCGACCCTCGTCCGCCGGCTCGCCACGACGCAGATCGTCGCCGTCGCATGCTTCATCCTGTTTCCGCTGCGCTTCAGCTTCGCGCGTCCGCCCGCCGACGGCTTCGCCGGTTTCATGTTCGACGCGCTGGCCAGCTTCGACAAGCCGTTCAATCAGGCGCCGTCGCTGCACATCGCGCTCACGATCGTGCTCTGGGTCCACTACGTGCGCCATCTCCCGCGCTGGGGCGGCGCCCTGCTCGGGCTGTGGTTCTCGCTCGTCCTCGTCTCCGTGCTTACGACCTACCAGCACCACTTCATCGACATCCCCACGGGCGCGCTGCTCGGCTGGCTGGCGATCTGGCTGTGGCCCGACGAAGGCGGCTCGCCGCTGGGCGCGTGGAACCTCAGCCGCGAGCCGAAGCGACGGCGCCTCGCGCTGCGCTACGGCCTCGGCGCCCTCGTCCTGGCCGCCCTCGCCTCGCTCGGCGGCGGCCTCGCCCTGCTGCTGCTGTGGCCGGCACTCGCATGCGCGCTGGTGGCGCTCGCCTATCTCGGCCTCGGGCCCGGCGCCTTCCAGAAGGATGTCGACGGCCGCCTGAGCCTCGCGGCGAGCTGGCTGTTCGCCCCGTATCTGGCGGCCGCATCGCTCAACGCATGGCTGTGGACGCGCCGGGACCGCGCGGCCGGGCTCGTCGCCGACGGCGTCGCGATCGGCCCGCTGCCCCGCCGCGGCGAGCCGGGCGCCGGCACGCTCGTCGATCTCTGCGCCGAGTTGCCGGCGCCGGCGCAGGGCTGGCGCGTCCACGCCCTGCCGGCCCTCGACCTCGTGCCCGTGCCGCCGGCGATCGCGCTCGAGGCGGCCGACCGCATCGAGCGGGCGCGCCGCCGCGGGCCCGTGCGCGTCAGCTGCGCGCTCGGCTACGGCCGCAGCGCCACGGCGGTCGGGATCTGGCTGCTGCACACCGGGCGCGCCGCGACGCCGGGCGACGCCGTCGCGATGGTCCGCAAGGCGCGGCCGCGCGCCGTCGTCGGCGAGTCCGAGCTCTCGGCCATCCTCGCCGCGACTGCGGCACCGCGCCCGTGAACGCGTCCGCCAGCGACGACCTCGCCGCGATGGCCCGGTCGCTGCGGCGCGGCCGCATATGGCTGGCCGCTTCGCTGGCGGGGCTCGCGGCGGCGGCCGCGATGGCGACCACGGGCGCCCCGACGCCCGGCCGACTCGTCGTCCTCGCCGGCAGCTTCGCGGCCGGGCTCCACGGCCTGTGGCTCGGTCTGCGCGTCGCCTTCGATGCGCCGATCTTCGCGCGCTGGGCGCGCGATGCGGCCGCCGGGACGCTCGACCTCGCCGCCTTCGACGCCGAGATGATCCGCAGGCGGCTCATGCCTGCGGCCAAGGCGGGGCGCAGCCTCGCCGCGCGCATCGCCGGGGCGACCGGGCTGCGGCGCCGGCAGGCCGTGATGCTCGCGGTCCAGGCGGCGCTGCTGGCGCTCGCCGGCGCGATGCGGATACTGCACGCATGATGCGCCGCCTCGTCGCCGTCGCCGTGATCGCGCTCGCCCGTCTGGTTACGGCGGTGCGCGGCGCCTGGGTTGGATGCGGCCCCGACCCGTCGCGCCCGCGCGTGTATTTCGCCAACCACCGCAGCCACGGCGACTTCGTCCTCGTCTGGACGGTGATGCCGCCGCCGCTGCGCCGCGTCGCGCGCCCCGTCGCGGCGGCGGACTACTGGCAGAGCGGCAGGCTCCGGCCCTTCGTCGCGCGCGCGGTGTTCAACGCCGTGCTGATCGAGCGCGGGACGGCGCTCGCCGAGGGCGACCCGATCGGACGCATGACCGCGGCCCTCGAGGCCGGCGAGTCGCTGATCCTGTTTCCCGAGGGCACGCGCAACACGACCGAGGAGCCGTTGCTCAGCTTCAAGAGCGGCCTCTACCATCTCGCCAAGGCCCGGCCCGACACCGAGTTCGTTCCGGTGTGGATCGAGAATCTCCACCGCGTCATGCCCAAGGGCGAGCTCCTGCCCGTGCCGCTGCTCTGCTCGGTGACCTTCGGCGTGCCGCTCACGCTCGCGGCCGGCGAGAACCGCGGCGGCTTCACCCAACGCGCCCGCGCGGCCCTGCTCGACCTGGGCCGCAGCCGCGCGGCGCTCTGAATCGAGACCTCCCATGGCCCTCGCCGACACCGTCTCCGCCCTCGGCACCGCCGCCTTCTCCGGCGTCGGCGCCGTCTTCACCGGCATCGGCGGCGTCCTGGTCGTCGCCTCGGCGATCGGCGCCGTCCTGCAGTGGCGCTCCGGCGGCCGGCCGAGCCCGGTGATCGAGAACCTCAACGCGCGGATCAAGGCGTGGTGGGTGATGGTCGCGCTGATCGGCCTCGCCTTCCTGTTCGGCAAGACGGGCGTGATCGTGCTGTTCGCGCTCGTCTCGTTCACGGCGCTGCGCGAGTTCCTCACGATCACTACGACGCGGCGCGGCGACCACCTCGCGCTGTTCGCGGCCTTCTTCGTCTTCCTCCCGGCGCAATACGTCCTGATCGCGATCGACTGGTACGGCCTCTACTCGATCTTCATCCCGATCTACGCCTTCCTCGTGATGCCCATCGTCGCGACGCTGCGCCCGGACACCACGCGCTTCCTCGAGCGCATCGCCGAGGTGCAATGGGCGCTGATGGTGTGCGTCTTCTGCCTCTCGCACGTGCCGGCGCTGATGACGCTGGTGATTCCCGGCTTCGAGGGGCGCAACCTGCTGCTGATCGCCTTCCTCGTCATCGTCGTGCAGTCGAGCGACGTGCTGCAATACGTCTGGGGCAAGCTCGTCGGGCGCACAAAGATCGCGCCGACCCTGTCGCCCTCGAAGACGATCGAGGGATTCGTGGGCGGCGTGCTGTCGGCGACCGGCCTGGGCGCGGCGCTGTGGTGGATCACGCCCTTCGCGCCCTGGCAGGCGGGGCTCGTCGCCTTCCTGATCGCCCTGATGGGCTTTTTCGGCGGCCTGGTGATGTCGGCGATCAAGCGCGACCGCGGCATCAAGGATTGGGGCGCCATGATCGCGGGCCATGGCGGAATGATCGACCGGGTCGACTCGGTGATCTTCTCGGCCCCGATCTTCTTCCACGTGCTCCGCTATTGGTGGACGGACTGACGCGTGGCTTCGCGTCCGCTCAGAGCAGGCCGAGCGCGCGCAGCTCCTCGAGCATCTTCGGCGGCATGCGCGCGATGTCGGCGCTGGCGTCGCCGAGGTCGGCGGGCGCCTCCTTGGGGTCGAGATAGCGCCAGCCCTGGAAGGGCCGCATCGGCCTGGGCATGGTGCGCACGAGCTTGCGGTCCAGGGCCAGCACCGCGCAGGCGGTCCCGTCGTCCATGCGCCCCGCCTCGATGGCCTTGAGGCGCTGGCGCACGCGGATCACCCCCTTGATCACCCAGTAGAGCGAGCCGCCGTCGACGAGCTCGTCGACGCGCTTGGGCATCATCCGCGTCCGGTGGATGCACAGATGCCGCTCGCCGCGCGCCTTGCGCTGCGCGGCGCGCTTCTTCTGCCAGGCGGCGAGGTCGTCGATGTCGTCGACGCCGACGCAGAGCTTCACGAGGTTGATCGTCATCGCCCCGACTATAGAGGGCGGGGCGCGCGAGGAAAGCGCGGGTGCGTCAGCCTCGCGACCGCGACGTCGCTTCCGGCGCGCCGGCGCCGCGACGCTCGGGGCGATCCAGCCCCTTGGGCTTGCGCCGCCTCCGGCAGGGCCCGACATAGCCGGCGGTCCGGATGAAGCGGCGGGGCCGCAGGACCATCTCCTCGAGCCGCTCGCGCAGGGCGGTGACCGACGCGGGACGCGCGATCACTTCGGTGACGCCGGCATCGCGCGCCGCCTGGATCGCCGCATTATCGGGCGTGACGACCAGCAGGACAGGGGTCTCCTGCACGCTGCCGCGGGTCTTCCAGCGCAGCACGTGCAGGAACTCGAGCGCGCCGCGGGCCTCGTCGTCGATCAGGATCGCGTCGACGCGGTCGTCGCGCAGCCGCGCGATCGCCTCCGGCATGTCGGCGGCGAGGCGCACCGAGGCGATGCCCGCACGCTGCGCGAGGTCGCGCAGCGCGGCGCGGCCGTCGAGGCGTTCGTCGAAGACGAGGAGCGTGAGCCGGGTGGGATCGAAGGGCACGGGTGCAGCGGGTCGGGAGGATCAACGCTTGGCACCCATGCGCTAACACAGGCTGAAGAATCGGCTCCACTGCACGCGGAGCGTGCAGAACCTCCGAGCGATTAAGGGCCGGTTAACGTCTCGATCCGACTATCCGAGCGGATCCGAGGAACCGCTGCCATTGGAACAGGCGCTCGCCAGCGATCGGAAACTCCGCGTCTACGCCATGTCCCTGGGACTGGCGCTCGCGGTGGCCTCCGGAATCATCGGCTGGACCTTCGTCAAGGACCGCGACGACCACCTCGCCCTGCATCGGCAGCGCGCGAGCGACTCCGTGTCGACCCTGGCGCGTTATACCGCGATCGAGCTCAACGTCATCGACCGGGCGATCTCGCGCCTCGTCGCGGACGTCGCCGCCGAGCCCGGGCTGCTCGCCGCCCGCGATCTCCTCGAGGAACATCTCCGCCGTGTCGGCAGCGGCAGCAATCCCGCGGTCGGCTACGGCATCGCCGACGCGGACGGCCGCGTGGTCGCCATGGCGAGCGGCATCCCGCCCGGAACCGTCATCTCGGTCGCCGACCGCCCCACGTTCGCTCGCCATCGCGACCAGCGCGAGCCGGGACCGATCCTGTCGGATCCGTATCTGAGCAAGCCCAGCGGCCTGAAGATCTTCACGGTCACACGCCGCATCGAGGACGCCAGCGGCAGGTTCCTCGGCATGGCCGCGGCGACGATCCAGAGCGAGCTGCTGTTCGACGTCCTGGCCGGAATCGGCCGGTCGGCCGGCACGCGGCTCGTGATCGCGCGCAGCGACGGCATCATCCTGGCCTGCGTGCCCACCTGCGTCCTCGGCGCCGACATCTCGGACCGGCCGGCCATCCGCGCGGTGCGCGCCGGCCAGCGCAGCGGCGTCACGACCGGGGTCGCCCCGCTCGAGGGCGTCAAGGTGCTGTCCGCCTTCCAGGCCGTCGACGGTCATCCGCTCATCGCCATCTCCGCGACCCCGGAGGCGCAGCTGATCGCGGAATGGCGGACCGATGCCACGATCCACATGATGGTCAGCGGCGGGCTGCTGGCGCTCGTGTTCCTGGGCGCGCTCCTGCATTACCGCATGCTGCGCCGCCAGTTCGCGGCCGAGCACGGGCTCCGCCGCTCGTCGGAGAAGCTCCTGCGCACCAGCATCGAGAGCCTTCGGTCGGGCTTCGCGGTGTTCGACGGGGAATCGCGCCTGCAGCTGTGGAACCGGCGCTACGTCGAGATGTTCCCCTACGTGCGCGATGTCGTGCGCCCCGGGGTCCCGATCCGCGCCCTGGCCGAAGCCGCGATCGAGCGACGCGATCCCGATCTTGCGCCGGCAAAGCGCGAGGCGCTGATCGCGCGGCTCTGCGAGCTCCCCGGGCCGCCGGGAAAGAGCCGACGCTGGGCCGAGTCCCGGGACCGGACGATCGAGGTCTCCGACAGCGTCACCGCCGACGGCATGATCGTCGTCGTGTACCACGACATCACCGCGCGCGAGCGGCAGGAGGCCGATCTGCGACGTGCGCTGCACGCCGAACGCGAGATGAACGCCCAGCAGCGCCGGTTCGTCGCGGTCGTCAGCCACGAGTTCCGCACCCCGCTCACGGTCATCGACGGAGCGGCCCAGCTGATCGATTCGCTCCTGCCGGACGGCGTCCCGCCCACCGTCCGGGCGCGGACCGCGCGCGTGCGCAAGGCGGTGCGCCAGATGGTCGAGCTGATCGACCGCATCCTCGGCAGCGCGCGATTCGCCGAGGGCCGCGTCACGCGCAACGACGAGACGATCGACATCCGGAGTCTCGTGCAGGACGTCTGCGATCGACAGGGCTCCATCAGCCCGGATTTCCAGATCACGGTGACGAGCGACGGCCAGCCCCCGATGCTCGTCGGCGATCCGCGGCTGATCGAGCAGATCGTCGCCAATCTCGTCTCCAATGCCGTCAAGTACTCGGGCCGATCGACCTCGGTCGCGATCCACATCCATGCCGACGATGCCGAGATCGCGATCGCGATCCGTGACTTCGGCGTGGGCATCGCCGAGAGCGAGATCTCGAAACTGTTCACCCGCTTCTATCGGGCCAAAACGTCGCAGGGCATTGCGGGGACCGGCCTCGGCCTACACCTGTCTCGCGACCTCGTCGCCATGCACGGGGGCCGAATCGACGTCTCCAGCGAACTCGGCAAGGGCTCGACATTCACCGTGCGGCTTCCCCGCCGCACCATCACGAACGACCAGCAGAGGACGGCGGCATGACAGCGACCGCGAAGCATATTCTCGTGATCGAGGACGAGGAGGCGATCCGGGAGGACCTGGAGGAGGTCCTGCGCCTCAAGGGCTACTCCGTCGCCTCGGCGCCGGACGGGATGGACGGCCTGCGCCAGATCTCGGCGCGCAGGCCCGACCTGGTCCTCTGCGACCGGCTGATGCCCGGACTGACCGGCAGCGAACTGCTCACCGAGTTGCGCGCCAGCCGGCCTGATCTCGCCGGCATGCCCTTCGTCTTCCTGACCGCGCTCGCCGACAGCGCGGACCTGCGCGAGGTCGAGCACCTCCAGCCCAGCGCCTACATCTCCAAGCCCGTCGACTACGCGACGCTGGTCGAGAGGATCAACCAGCTGCTCGCGGCGCCGCGCTGAGATTCGCCGGCCGCGCGCCGGCCTTGCCGGCGACGCGGGTCAGCGGCCCACGAGCGCACCGCCCGCCGCGCGCCGTGCCCGCCGTACCAGGCGCCAGTTCAGCAGGTCGGCGGGCAGCACCCAGAACGATCCCGCGATGTCGAGTCGTGCGAGCGCATCCGCGACCTCGCCGGCGAGACGCGGCCGACGACGGCGGCTGAACCACGCGAAGCGCGCGACCACGACGAACACCGGCATCTCGGGCCGATGGCGCACGACCTTGCGCACGAGCCAGGCGCGACGGAGGGCGGGCTCGGCCGCGAGGACCGAGCGCACCGCCTCGAGCGCATCCGCCGCGAGACCGTGCGCAGCGAACGCGGAACGGCCATCGAGCCCGGCGCGCTCCGCCGCGGCCTCGTCGCGCTCCGCGTAAGCCGCCGCGCCGCGGACCCGGAACGGTTCGGCCTCGCGGGCGCGACCGCGCGCCATCAGGAAGCCGTAGGCGAGCTCGCACCCCGGGATCACCGCCTCCGGATCCAGCGCCATCGCCGCGTCGAGATCGGCCAGGCCCGCGTCGTCGGCATTCGAGAGCCGCAGCCGCCCGCGGGCGAACAACGCCGGCGCATGGCGCGGCGAGTCCGTGATCAGGGCCTCGAGCAGCGGCAGCGCCGCCGGGCCGCCCAGGACACGCTCGGTCAGGACCGCGCGCGTCCACGCCTGTTGCGGATCGAGCGGCCCACCCAGGGCCGCCGCCTCCAGCGCCTCGAGCTCGGCCTTCTCCGCCACGGCAGCCGCATGCGCCGCCTCCCACGAGGCCGCCACGCCGCGTCTCCACGCGTCGTCGAACTCCTGCAGCAGCAGCGGAAGGCGGTCGCCCAGCAGCGCCTCCGCGGCGCTGCGCACCGACGACTCGGGCACCCGCGCCGATTGCCCGAGTGCGCCGATGCGGTCGCCGATCGATGGGTGGGTATCGTCCAGGCCGGTCCGCCGTGCCAGCGCCGCATCCAGATGCTGCCGTGCCGGGATCGGCGCCACGCCGGTGCGCAGCGCCGCCGCGATCGACCGGAACGCGTACGGCGGCTCGGCGGCAAGGCGGGCAGACGCGCCGATCTCGGGCCACAACGTGGCGTCGACATGGCGATCGAGGATGGCGACGCGCGCCAGCGCGTCCGCGACGACCCGCGGGCTCGTCGCCGCGGCCGCCAGGCGATCGGCCGCGAACTCGTTGGCGCGGGCGAGGACGAACGAATAGGCGTTGAACCATGGCGCATACCAGTCGAAGAACCGCCTGAACACGATGGCGCCCCAGCGCGCCCGGCGCGCCAGGTCGATCGCGAGGCGCGACCAAGTCCGGCGCACGCGATAGACCCAAGCGGCCAGGCGCCCATGCGCGCCGGCGAGGTGACCGTATTCGTGGGCGATCACCGCCTCGAACTCGGCCGGAGGCAGGCCGAGCAGCAGGGGCAGGCCGATGATCAGCGTGTTGCGCGGCCAGCCGAACACGCCCAGGCGCGGCCGCTGCACGATCGCGGCGTTGAACGCCTCCACCACGCGCACGTCGTGAAGTCGCGGGCCGCGCAGGCTCGCGCGCAGGCGGTCGAGCATGGCGAACAGCGCCGGCGCCTCCGCCCGGCTCAACACCCGCCCCTTCACCGGCGGCACCGAGACCCACAGCGCGCGCAGCACGATGCCGGCCAGGGCAACGAGCGGGAACACCAGCTTGATCAGGACGCCGGCGCGCGCGGCGATCGCGAGCCAGACGCCGACGACGGTCGTCGCCGCCGCAGCCACGAAGATCGCACCGAGGAAGAGGTAGCCGATCCCCGCATAGGCGATGACGCGCCGGCGATAGGACGCGGGATCCGCCGCCGCTTCGCGCTCGAGGCGCTCGACCATCGGCGCGTAGCGCGGCTCGACGCGCAGCATCGCGGGATGCAGGTCGAAGGGCTCAGCGGCCGGCGTCGGCCGCAGCAGCTCGTGCCGGCGATGCGCGACGATCCAGTAGATGAAGGCCGCGAAGGCGACCGTGACGATGTAGTGCCACGGCAGCACCACCTCGCCGAGCCGGACGAACGGCTGGTCGTCGTACCAGCGCTTGGTGACGTACGGCTCGTCGAGCGTGCCCGTCGCGACGACCCCGAGCGTCCCGCCTGTTCGCCGCAGTTCCGGGCCGTCCTTGTCGTCGACGCGTACGCTCTTCATCGACGGCTCGTCGGGCAGCCAGCCCAGCGCCCGGACCTCGCGCGGCCACCGCGAAACCTCGACGATCCGCTCGACCCGCATCGTCACCACCGCATCGGGGTCGACATCCCGGACCACCCGCGCCGTGTCATGGCCGACCTGGGCGGCCAAGCCGCCGAAGACGACCGAGCCGACGAGAAGCAGGACCGGGCCGATGCGCCAGCGCAGCAGCGCCCGCAGCAGCGCGCTCATCGCCCCGTCCCGCCGCCCTTCATGGTCACGCGCCGCGCGGCGAGGCGGGCGTCTCGGCGGCGAGATCGACCAGGATCGCGCCCTCGTCGACCTGGTCGCCGACCGCAAAAGCGACGCGTTCGATCCGTCCGGCGGACGGAGCGGCAATGGTGTGCTCCATCTTCATCGCCTCGAGGACGACCAGCGCTTGGCCGCGCGCGACCGCGTCTCCGGCCGCCACGTGGACGGCGACGATCCTGCCGGGCATCGGCGCCGCGAGGTGGCCGGCCGCGTCCTCGTCGAGCGCCACGGAAGCCAGGGGATCGACCACCGCGAGACGATGCGCCACGCCGCCGATGTCCACGACGACGTCGGCGCCGAGAACGGTGACCGCCGCGCGCCGGCGACGCCCCTCGATGACCACGTCGACGGTGCCGCGCGGCGCGTCGCACAGCACGGCGGCGGAAGGCCGGCCGTCGATGGTCAGACTGAACGTCGCGAGGTCGCGGTCCGCGCGGACGTCCACACGGTGGGCGACCAAGGAATCGCGAAGTACCACGACGTCCTCGCCGTCGCCGCCGAGCCGCCAGCTGCGAGTGCCGTTCCAGGGACTCCAGCGATCGGCGGCCGCGGCGGCGGCGATGCGCGACTCGTCGGCCCGACGCGCAAGCAGGCCGAGCACCGCCAGCGCGAGGACGTCGTCGGCGCAGGCGGCAGGCTCGGGGATCAGCGACGCGCGGTGGCGCGCGATGAAGCCCGTGTCGACCTCGCCCGACGCAAAGGCCCCATGCGCGGCGACGCGGCGCAGGAAATCGAGATTGGTCGCCGGCCCGGCGATGCGCGTCTCGCCGAGGGCGCGCGCCAAGCGGCGCAGGGCGGCGGCGCGGTCGACATCCCAGACCACGAGCTTGGCGATCATCGGGTCGTAATGGACGGTGATCGCGTCGCCCTCGCGCACGCCGGTATCCACGCGCACGTGTCGCGACGCCGCAGGGAAGTCGAGCCGGGCCAGGCGCCCGGTGGACGGCAGGAACTCCTTGTCCGGATCCTCGGCATAGAGCCGGGCCTCGAATGCATGCCCGCGAGGATGCAGCGCCGCCTGCTCGAGCGGCAGCGCCTCGCCCGCCGCCACGCGCAGCTGCCACTCGACGAGATCGAGCCCGGTGATCATCTCGGTGACCGGATGCTCGACCTGGAGGCGCGTGTTCATCTCCATGAAGTAGAAGCTGCCGTCGCGGTCGACGATGAACTCGATGGTCCCCGCGCCCTCGTAGTCGACGGCCCGCGCGGCGCGCACTGCCGCCTCGCCGATCATGCGCCGGCGCGCATCGGTCAGGCCCGGCGCCGGCGCCTCCTCGACGACCTTCTGGTGCCGGCGCTGCAGCGAGCAGTCGCGCTCGAACAGGTGGACGCAGTTGCCGTGCCGGTCCCCGAACACCTGCACCTCGATGTGCCGAGGCTGCTCGAGATAGCGCTCGATCAGGACCCGATCGTCGCCGAAGGCCGCGAGCGCCTCGCGGCGTGCGCCATCGAGCGCAGGCGCGAGCTGGGCCTCGTCGCGCACGATGCGCATGCCCTTGCCGCCGCCGCCGGCCGAGGCCTTGACGAGGACCGGGTAGCCGATGCGCCGCGCCTGCTCCGCGAAGACGGCGATCTCCTGCGCCGTGCCGTGATAGCCCGGCACGACGGGAACGCCCGCCTTCTCCATCAGCGCCTTGGCCTGCGACTTGCCGCCCATCGCGCGGATCGAGCGCGGCGACGGGCCGATGAACACCAGGCCGGCGGCCGCGCAGGCCTCGGCGAAGTCGGCGTTCTCCGACAGGAACCCGTATCCGGGATGGATCGCCTCGGCACCCGACCGCTTCGCGGCGGCGATGATCGCGTCGCCGCGCAGATAGCTGTCGCGCGCGGGCGCGGGTCCGATCGCCACCGCCTCGTCGGCCGCGCCCACGTGGAGCGCACCGGCATCGGCATCGGAGTGGACGGCGACGGTCGCGATGCCCAGGCGCCGCGCCGTGCGCATCACCCGGCAGGCGATCTCGCCGCGATTTGCGATCAGGATCCTGGCGAACATCGGCGCCTCAGTTCTCGTTGCGGCCGCGACGGCGCTCGCGGGTGTAGCTGAAGATCTCGGAGAAGCCGATCAGCAGGATGAGGACGCCGAGCACGACCTGGATCGCCGCGAGCGCTCGGGCCGCGTCGGTGGACGGCACGATGTCGCCGTAGCCGACGGTCGCCATCGTCACGATCGAGAAGTACAGGCTCTCCGGGAAGGTCAGCGCCCGATGCGCGCCGCCGATGGTGAAGTTGGGCGTCGTCGCGAGCCGGTCGAGGATCCGGTAGAGCGACGCGAAGACGATCACGGTGACCGAGTAGAAGGTCAGGAAGGCGAAGGTGGGCACGACCAGCTTCGCGATGCGCTCGAAGAACTCCTCGAACAGCAGCCCGGTCTCGATCAGGAAGCTCGAGACGTCGGCGCTGACGGCGAACACGATCGCGGCGATCGCCGCCATGGCGGCGAGGAACGCCAGGTCGGCGGCGCGCGCGGAGAGATCGAGCGTCGGCAGCACGAAGGTCAGCACGCCGATGCCGAACACCGGCACGAGCCAAAGGAAGCTGCGCGCGACCTCCTCGGCGTCGGCCACCCGGTCGGCGAGCACGATGCGCCGGATCCGGTCGCGCCGGATCCAGGCCCCCGCGAGAAAGGCGAGGAACGGCAGGATGAATCCGATGCGGGTGGCGAACACGCCGACCTGCGCGAAGTTCACCTCGGTGAACACCACGAACAGGCTGGTGTAGACCGCGAGCCCGTTCGCGAAGGCGATCGCGAAGAAGCGGCTGCCCGGAAAGGCGCGCAGGAAGAACGCCACGGCGCCGAGCACCATCGCCACGAGCATGATGATGAAGCCGAGGTCGAAATACTCCGCCGCCGCCGCCGCGATCAGCCCGACCAGCATGGTCGTGAAGCCGATGCCGCCGAGGCCGGCCCGGCCGAGCAGGCGGTTCACCGCCGGCCTCCCCGGCATCGGCGCGCGCGCGGCGGCGCCGCGATCGCGCGGCGACGACCTGCGGTCCGCCGCCCGTCGAGGAGGCGAACGGCCGTCACGATCCCGCCGTCCAGTTCGGCCTGCGCTTCTCGAGGAAGCTCGCGATGCCTTCGCGCCCCTCGGCGCCGGCGCGGATGTCGGCGATGCGTCGCGCCGTCTCCGCGACCAGCGCGTCGTCGAGCGGGGTGCGGGCGACCAGCCGGATCAGGTCCTTGGCCGCACGCATCGCCGCGGGCCCGTTGGCGACCAGCACGTCGCAGATCCGGTCGACGCCGGCCTGCAGCTGATCCGCCATGAAGACGCCGTGCACGAGGCCCAGCTGCTCGGCGGCGCGCGCGTCGAAGCTCTCGGCCGTCAGGAAGTAGCGGCGCGCATTGCGCTCGCCGATCGCCGCGACGACATAGGGGCTGATCACCGCGGGGATCAGGCCCAGACGCGTCTCCGAGATCGCGAAGGTGGCGCGCTCGGCGGCCAGGGCGATGTCGCAGCAGGCGACCAGCCCGCATCCGCCGGCGATCGCGGCCCCCTGGACCTGCGCCACGGTCGGCTTGCCCAGCATGTCCAGCGTACGCATCAGCCGCGCCATCGCCTCCGCGTCGCGACGGTTCTCGGCCTGCGAATAGAGCGCCATGCGCTTCATCCAGTTGAGATCGGCGCCGGCGGAGAAGCTCTTGCCGGCACCGGTGAGCACGACCACGCGCACGCCGCGATCCGCGTCGAGGCGCTCGAGCGTGGCGGTCAGCTCGGCGATCAGCGCGTCGTCGAAGGCGTTATGGATCTCCGGCCGGTTGAGCGTGATCGTCGCCACGCCGCGGGCGTCGGCGGCCACGAGGGTCGTCGGTGCGCCCATGTCAGGCGCTCCCGGCCGGAGCGCGGACCGCGACGGGGGCGTCGGTGCCGGAGATCCGTCCCATGTCACATCCTGAACACGCCGAAGCGCGTCTTCTCGATCGGGGCGTTGAGGGCGGACGAGATGGCGAGGCCGAGCACCATGCGCGTGTCGGCGGGATCGATGATGCCGTCGTCCCAGAGGCGCGCCGTCGCGTAGTACGGATGTCCCTGGGTCTCGTACTGCTCGCGGATCGGGCGCTTGAACGCCTCCTCGTCCTCCGCGCTCCAGCTCTTGCCCTGCGCCGCCATGCCGTCGCGCCGAACCGTCGCGAGGACGGCTGCGGCCTGCTCGCCACCCATCACGGAAATGCGCGCGTTCGGCCACATGAACAGCAGCCGAGGACCGAAGGCGCGTCCGCACATCCCGTAGTTCCCGGCGCCGAAGCTGCCGCCGATGATGACCGTGAACTTCGGGACGGCCGCGCAGGCCACCGCCGTCACCATCTTCGCCCCGTCCTTCGCGATGCCGCCGGCCTCGTATTTCCGGCCGACCATGAAGCCGGCGATGTTCTGCAGGAAGACGAGCGGGATGCCGCGCTGCGCGCAAAGCTCGATGAAGTGCGCCGCCTTGAGCGCCGATTCAGAGAACAGGATGCCGTTGTTGGCGACGATGCCCACGGGATAGCCCAGGATCCGCGCGACGCCCGTGACGATCGTCGGCCCGTAGAGCGGCTTGAACTCGTCGAGCTCGCTGCCGTCGACGAGCCGCGCGATCACCTCGCGCACGTCGTAGGGCTTGCGCGTGTCGGTCGGCACGATCCCGTGCAGCTCGGCGGCGGGGTGCAGCGGCTCGCGCGGCTCGCGCGTCTCCAGCTCCACCGACTTGCGGCGGTTGAGATTGGCGACCAGCCTTCGCGCGAGCGCCAGCGCGTGGGCATCATCGCGCGCCATGTGGTCTGTGACTCCCGAGCTGCGGCTGTGCACCTCGGCGCCCCCGAGCTCCTCGGCCGAGACGACCTCCCCGGTCGCCGCCTTCACCAGCGGCGGGCCGCCGAGGAAGATCGTGCCTTGCCCCCGAACGATGATCGCCTCGTCGGACATCGCCGGCACATAGGCCCCGCCGGCGGTGCACGAGCCCATCACGACGGCGATCTGCGGGATCCCCGCCGCCGACATCGTTGCCTGGTTGTAGAAGATCCGCCCGAAATGGTCGCGATCGGGAAACACCTCGTCCTGGTTGGGCAGGTTGGCGCCCCCGGAATCGACGAGATACAGGCAAGGCAGGTTGTTCTCGCGCGCGATCTCCTGGGCGCGCACGTGCTTCTTCACCGTCATCGGGAAGTAGGTGCCGCCCTTCACGGTCGCGTCGTTGCAGACGATGACGCATTCGCGCCCCGAGACGCGGCCGATCCCGGTGATCAGCCCGGCCCCGACAACGTCGGCCCCGTACATGCCGTCGCCGGCGAGGGGCGAGAGCTCGAGGAAGGGAGCGCCCGGATCGAGCAGCAGCCGTACGCGCTCGCGCGGCAGCAGCTTGCCGCGCTTGACGTGCCGCTCACGCGCGGCCGCCCCGCCCCCTTGCGTCGCCGCGTCGGTCTTGGCGCGGAGGTCGCCGACCAGCCGCGCCATCGCCTCGGCATTGGCGCGGAAGGAATCGGAGCGCGGGTCGATCGCGGTCTTCAGGACGGACATGTGGGGATTTGTAGAACAGGCCTCAGGAACCCGCCACGGCGCTCGGGAAGTGGATGCGAAGCCGCTCGATCCAGCCGGCATCGCCGCGCAGCCAGGGCAGCGGCGAGGCCGGCGCCCCGCCGCGGCCCGCCAGGATCTCCTCCAGCGCCCAGGCGAGGCACAGGTTGGAGGACAGCACCGGCGGCCCGCCGGCCGCATTGAGCCGGGTCAGCACCGCCAGCGTCGGCAGCCCGGTGCCGCTGACCACGACCGCGTCGACGTCGAGCGAGGCGATGTCGGCGAGCACGCCGGCCGCGGCGCGGCTGCGCTGCGCGTAGATCGGGTGATAGCCCTTCTCCACCGGCGCGGGCTCGCGCAGCACCGCGATCTCGAATCCGGCCTTGCGCCAGTAGTCGACGCAGGCGTCGGTCAGCCATTTCGGATAGGGGCTCACCATGCACAGGCGACGGGCCTTGAGGGTGCGCAGGGCGGCGAAGATCGCGTCGACGGCCGCGACCACCGGGCGCGGCCCGTCCCACGGCCGCGCGAAGGTGGCCACCGGGCGCTCGAGGATGTAGGAGGCGCCGGTGCACGCGACGCCGATCGCGTCGAGCGGCGCGTCGGCGAAGTCCTTCAGCGTCGAATCGATCGTCTCGAAATAGGCGATCAGCCGCGCACGCAGGTCCGGCGCCGGGCAGGTCAGCCGGGCATTCACGATGCCGACATCGGGCCCCATGAGGATGCCGAGCTCGGGCTCGACAGTCGCATTGGCCTGCGGCGTCACGATGCCGACCAGGGCGCGGCTGCCGTACTCCAGGGGCTGTCTCATCGTCGGGACTCCTCGTTGCAGGAGCCCCGACCATAGACCCCGGTCGAGGGGATTGCCCTGTCCCGGATTGTCGCGCTCAGAGATAGGTCCCGCGGATGTCCACGGTGCTCTCGTGGCCCACTTGGCCGAGATGCGCCGACAGCCAGGTCGACGCCGTCTCGCGGCCGATGTCGCGGAGCTGGGTGAGGAAGTCCCAGTCGGCGTTGAGCTTGCTCGCGATGCTGAAGCCGCACATCCGCTCGTGTGCGGCGATGGCGTGCAGGCGCATGCGCTTGAGGCCGCGATCGGCCACGGCGCCCGAATCGATCAGGGACGTCACGAAGTCGATCGCGCGCATCTCGCGCATCAGCGAGGAGTTGAAGCTGACCTCGTTGATGCGGTTCATGATCTCGCCCGCCGTGCGCGGGATCTCCGCCCGCTCGATCGGATTGATATGCACGATCACGACGTCGGCGCTGTCGCAGTTGTAGATGAGCGGGAAGATCGCCGGATTGCCCATGTAGCCGCCGTCCCAGTACGCCTCGCCGTCGATCTCGACGGCCTGGAACAGGAACGGCAGGCAGGCCGACGCCATCACCGCCTCCAGCGAGACCTCGTCGTTGCCGAACAGCTTGACGCGCCCCGTGCGCACGTTGGTCGCCGAGAGGAACAGCCTGATCGGGCAGCAATGGCTGCGAAGCCGCTCGAAGTCGACCGCCTGCGCCAGCACGCGCTTCAGCGGATTGAAGTTCGACGGGTTGAACTGGTACGGCGACATCAGCCGCGTCATCAGGTCGAAGGCGAGATAGGCCGGCGACCATTCGAGCGCGGCGTTGCCGAACCACTTGTCCAGCATCGTCGGCTGCAGCGGGCTGGTCGCGGCGGCGTGGCTGACCCGTCGCCAGAAATTGGCGAGCGCGCGACGCGCGCCGTCGCGACCGCCCTCGGCGAAGCCGTAGGCGAGCACGACGGCGTTCATCGCCCCGGCGCTCGTGGCGCTGATTCCCTCGAACGCGACCGCCGGCTCCTCGAGGAGCCGGTCGAGCACGCCCCAGGTGAAGGCGCCGTGCGCGCCGCCGCCCTGCAGGGCGAGGTTGATGGACTTCACCTCGCTCGGCACTGCGGCGGACGCCTCGGGATGCGGATGGACATGGCGACGGTTGGTCGCGACGGCGGGCGTGGAGTCGGGCATGGCGCTTCCCCCTTCGGGTCTGATCGATGCGGAACCGGTCGGCACGGCGATGGTCAATGCGCGGTCCAGCCGCCGTCGACCGGCAGGGCGGCGCCGGTGATCGAGCGCCCCGACTCGCCGCACAGGAACGTCGCGAGCGCGCCGAGTTCGTCGACCGTCGCGAACGCCTTGTTGGGCTGGTTCTTGAGCAGCACGTCCTTGATCACGCGCTCGCGGTCGATGCCGTGGGCGCGCGCCTGGTCGTCGATTTGCCGCTCGACCAGCGGGGTCCAGACATAGCCCGGGCAGATCGCGTTGCAGGTCACGCCATTCTGCGCACCTTCCAGCGCGGTCACCTTGGTGAGGCCGACGAGTCCGTGCTTGGCGGCGACATAGGCCGACTTGAACGGCGACGCGACGAGCCCGTGCGCCGAGGCGACGTTGAGGATGCGGCCCCAGCCGCGCGACTTCATGCCGCCGAGCACGGCCCGCGTCGCGACGAAGGCGGCGGTGAGATTGAGCCCGAGGATCAGGTCCCACTTCTCCAGCGGGAACTCGTCGATCGGCGCGACATGCTGGACGCCCGCATTGTTCACGAGGATGTCGATGGCGCCGAGCTCCCGCATCGCATGCTCGACCAGCATCTCGACGCCGCTGACCTTGCTGAGGTCGGCGCCCGAGAAGCCGACGCGCACGCCGAATTCGGCGGCGAGCGCGCCCTGGATCTCCTCGGTCTGCCGCGGATCGCCGAGGCCGTTGAGCAGGACGTCGGCGCCGGCCGCGGCGAGCGCCCGCGCGATGCCGAGGCCGATGCCGCTGGTGGAGCCGGTGACGACGGCGCTCCGGCCGGCCAGCGCGCGGGCCGGCAGGGCGTCCGCGAGTCCGACGGGAGCGGGGAGATCGAGGGTAAGGGTCATGGAGGCCTCCTGGGCTGGGTTGAAACGGGGAACGGTCAGTGGGTCGTGACGCGGAGCGGGCCACCGGCATCGGCGGCGCGGGCGAACCACCCCGCGACGCGCGGCAGGCAGACGAGCGCGTCGATGTCGAGGCCGGCGTCCAGCGCGAGGATCCAGGGCTGCAGGTGCTCGAAGGCGCAGGCCCCGACGATCGTCACCCCGAGCAGCGTGCCGCTCGCCGTGCAGGTCGCCTTGATGTGATGTCGGCCGCCGGAATCGGCCCCGTCGGCCATGCCGCGCAGGATCCGCAGCTCGGCCCCGGCATGCCGCGCGCGCCGCGTGTCCAGCCCCGCATGGGCGAGCACCGGATCGGTACGCACCACACGCACCGGCGTGCCGCTCCAGGGCCTGACCGCGGGGCGCCGCCGCGCGGCCGGCGCCGGCGCGGCGAGGACATGGCTCGCCTCCAGTCCCTGAAGGACGCTGCCGCGGCGGAGATAGGCGTTCACCCGTCCGCTGCGGGACTCGAGATGCGCGACGCGGGCACGCTCGAGCACGGCGATGCCGTCCTCGACGAAGGCCGCGCGCAGGACGCCGACCAGCTCCCGATCTTCCTCCGGCAGGAGCAGCCCGGGCACCGCGATCGTCACGTCGGCACCGAGCCGGCGATAGGCCTGGGCGGTCGCGCAGGACTGCGCGTCGCCACCAAGCACGAGCAGATGCTCCGGCACCACCGTGTTGGCGCGGATGGAAGCGGGCGTGAAGTGCGGCACGCTGGCGAGGAGCGGCGCGAGCGGCGGCGTCGCGGCGGGCTCGACATGGAGCGCGAGGGTCATCGCACGCTCCCGACGCGCATCGGCAAGGCGTCCGCCAACTGGATCATCGGGGCGGAGGCGAGCGGCCCGCGATCCGCGCGCGCCGGGCTCATCACGGCCACGGCGAGCGCGAAGGCGACACCGGCACCAAGGCCGGCGACGCTCAGCGACAAGCGAAGAAAATTCCGATCCGAAATCATGGCTCCTCCTCCTGGTTGGTCGGCCGCCGGATCGTCGGCGGCGTTCTTGCGTGCCGTGGAGAATGCGGAGCCGCGCCGCGACGCTGAAATGCCGATGCCCTATCGTTTCGATGTCCACCGCGTATGCGCCGCGGGCGCGCGACGCGGACGCGAAAAGGGCCGCCGCGCGTCGGCGCGACGGCCCCTGCCCTGCCCGCGCCGCGGCGCGTCAGCGGATCAGGTCTCGATATCGCCGGTGATGAGCCGCGCGCCGCGCTGATAGGTCAGGTACGACCACAGCCAGTCGGTCATCACGGCGAGACGATTGCGGAAGCCGATCAGGAACCAGACATGCGCGAGACCCCACAGCCACCAGGCCGTCGCGCCGCGCAGTTGCAGCCGCCCGA
The DNA here is from genome assembly GCA_016793165.1 of Alphaproteobacteria bacterium. Classification (GTDB taxonomy): domain Bacteria; phylum Pseudomonadota; class Alphaproteobacteria; order CACIAM-22H2; family CACIAM-22H2; genus CAIOSQ01. The sequence goes on from JAEULA010000013.1 coordinate 232,386, forward strand.
AGCCGGCGACGGCCGCCCCGCGCCCGATCGTCGCGAGATCGCCGGCATGCCGGTAGACGAACGCAGGCGGCGCCGGGCGGCCCGCAAGTCTCGCCGCGATCACGGCCGCGGCGAAGAGACCGGCCTGCTTCGCCGCGGGCGCGATTCCGGGAACCGGCGCGCCGCCGGCCTGACGGATCGCGGCGGTGTCGCCGACGACCAGGATCTCGGGATGCCCGGGTAGCGTCAGATCCGCACCGACGACGACGCGCCCGGCGCGATCCTTTTCGGCCGCCAGCCAGCGCGCCGCCGGCGATGCCGCCACGCCGGCGGCCCACACCACGCAGCGCGTCGCGATGCGCTCGTCGCCGACGGCGACGCCCTCGGCGTCGCAGGCGGAGACGGGCTGCCCGGTGCGGACCTCGACGCCGAGGCGCTCGAGCGCCTGGCGCGCCGCCCCGGACAAGGCGGCAGGAAACGCCGCGAGCAGCCGCGGGCCGGCCTCGATCAGGACGATGCGCGCGTCGCGAGGATCGATGGTGCGGAAATCCCGCGCCAGCGCCTTGCGCGCGAGTTCGGCGATGGCCCCGGCCATCTCGACACCGGTCGGGCCGCCGCCGATGACGACGAAGGTGAGCAGCGCGCGGCGCCGCGCGGCATCGCCGCAGGTCTCGGCGCGCTCGAAGGCGAGCAGCAGACGCCGGCGGATCGCCGTCGCATCCTCGATCTTCTTCAGGCCGGGGGCATGCCGCTCCCACTGGTCGTTGCCGAAATAGGCATGCCGCGCGCCGGTCGCGACGACGAGCGTGTCGTAGGCGATCTCGCCGCCGTCGGTCTCGACGATGCGGCGCACCTTGTCGATTCCCTCGATCTTCGCGAGCACGACGCGGGCATTCGCCTGGCGCGCAAGGATCGATCGGATCGGCGCCGCGATGTCCGCGGGCGAAAGCCCCGCCGTTGCCACCTGGTAGAGCAGCGGCTGGAACAGGTGGTAGTTGCGCTTGTCGACGACGGTGACGTCGGCATCGACGTCGCGCAGGGCCGTCACGGCGGCGAGACCGCCGAAGCCGGCACCGAGCACGACGACGCGGTGGCGTGCGGCAGTCAGGGGCGGCATCGCGCGATCCTCGGGACGCGGCGCGACGTTCAGCCCATCCGGGCGGCGAACCGGCCCGGGCAGAGCCGCTCGACGAGCGGTCCGACCACCGGCAGGGCGCGCGCGATCGTCAGCGCCTGCTGCCGGGACAGCCAGAGCAGCACCGCGCCCGCGACGAGCGTCAGGCACGCCTCGCGGAACAGCACGCCGCCGTCGCCATAGGGATCGATCCCGAGCGGAGTGACGAGATGGAAGAAGATCGCGCCGGCCATGATCCCGACGGTCATCGCGGCGCCGACGGCGCGCAGCGGCGGAACCAGGCACAGGACCGCCGCGAGCAGCTCCGCCGCCCCCGTGCCGATGCGCATCGCCTTCTCGTGGCCGTGCAGCCCGAGCCAGTCGGTCAGCACCGTGAACAGCCAGACGCTGCCCTCGTGACCGGTGAACTTGTACTGCAGGTACCAGACGAAGACGTAGGCGATCCAAAGCGCCAGGGCCCACGGCAGCAGGCGCAGGACGACATGGTGCAGATCCCGGGTCATGGCGGCTCTCCTCGGCTGGAACGACGGCGCCATCCTCGGCGCCGTCACGGGTGTCGGGAAATGCCGATGGTCTATGGACCCGATGCCGGGCGTTCATCACACGAGCCCGTGACGTGCCGCCGGGGCGTTTCACAACTCGTTGAGCCTCGCCCGCCGCCGTGCAGCAATGCGCCGCGCTGCGGCATCATCGTCGCGCCACGAGGACCGCGGCGCGCAGGGGGACGACGTCATGGAAATGCACCAGATCCGCTATTTCCTCGCGGTCTGCGAGACGCTGAACTTCACCCGCGCCGCGGAACAGTGCCATGTGACGCAGCCGGCCCTGACGCGCGCGATCCAGAAGCTGGAGGAGGAGCTCGGCGGCCTGCTGTTCCGGCGGGAGCGGAGCCTGACCCACGTCACCGATCTGGGGCGGCTGATGCAGCCGCATCTGGCCCAGGTCCTCGCCGAGGCGAGCGCGGCCCAGACGACCGCGAAGAGCTTCCTCAAGCTCGAGCAGGCGCCGCTGAACCTCGGCGTGATGTGCACGATCGGCCCGCTGAAGATGGTCGGCTTCCTCGCCGCGTTCCGCCGCCAGCATCCCGGCATCGAGATCTCGATCAAGGAGGGCCTGCCCGACGCGCTCGGCGACATGACTCTCGAAGGGCAAATCGATCTCGCGCTGCTCGCGCGGCCCGAGCCGCTCGGCGAGCGTTTCGACGTGCGCCCGATCTATCGCGACCGCTACGTCGTCATGTTCCCCGCCGGCCACCGCCTGGGCCAGCTCAATGCGGTGCCGCTGAAGGAGATCGAGGGCGAGCCGATGATCTCGCGCACGAACTGCGAGTATCACGATCATGTCCGGGCGATCTGCCGCCAGCGCCTGATCCGGGCGACGATCGTCTACGGCAGCGAGCGCGAAGACTGGGTCCAGGCGATGGTGGCGGGCGGCCTCGGCCTCTGCCTCGCCTGGGAGAGCTCGACGACGATCCCGGGCGTGCAGACCCGCCGGATCATCGATCCCGACGTCGCGCGCGACATTTCCCTCGTCTCCGTCGCCGGCCGCCGGTTCTCGCCGGCGGCCCTCGCCCTCCTGCGCTTCGCGAAGGCCTACCCCTGGCTCGAGTGAGCGCGGCGGCCTAGCGCGAACCGGCGACCGAGGCCTCGGCCGCCGACACGAGATCCGGCCCGACCACCGCACGCCACTTTTCGTAGACCGGGCGGGTCGCCGCGTGGAACGCCGCGGCCTCGCGGGCATCGAGCCGGACGACGGCCACGCCGCGGGCCGCCAGTTCGCCGAGGATCGGATCGTCGGGCCCCAGCCCGGCGCGCGCCAGCGCCGTCATCTCGCGTCCCGCCGCCTGGGCCGCGTCGCGCAATGCGTCCTGTTCGGCAACCGAAAGCTCCTGCCAGACCGTGCGGCGCACCACGAAGATCGCCGCGTCGGACACGTAGTTCCACAGCGTCAGATGGCGCTGGGCGAGCTGGTCCATCTTCAACGCATGGAACAGCGGCACCGAGTTCTCCTGGCCGTCGACGGCGCCGGTCGACAGCGCAGGCTGCAGGTCCGCGAAGCTCATCTGGGTCGGGTTGGCGCCGAGCGCCGCGAGGATCTCGGCGAAGATCGGCGACGCGGCGTAGCGGATCTTCAGCCCGTGAAGATCCGCCGGGCCGCGGATCGCATGCCGGGCGTTGGAGATCTGCCGGAAGCCGTTGTCGCCCCAAGCGAGCGGCACCGCCTCGAAGGATTCGAGGGCCGCGAACAGCGCGCGGCCCGCGGGCCCGGCGACCACCGCATCGAAGGCGCGCGCATCGGGAAGCAGGAAGGGAAGCGAGAACAGGTTCATCGCGCGGATCGTCGGCGACAGGTTGATCGTCGACGCGACCAGCATGTCGATGCCTCCCTGCCGCAGCGCGAGCAGCTCCCGACTCTGGTCGCCGCCGACCAGGCTCGAGGCGGGATAGACCTTGATCGCCACGCGGCCCGAGGTGGCCGCCGCGACCTTCTCGCTCCAGCGATAGGCGCCCTCCGCGATGGGCACCGGCCTGGTGGCGACGACGGAAAGGCGGAACTCGCGATGCGCCGGCGCCTGGGCCCGCGCCGTGGGACCGGCGGCCCCCGACACGCACGACGCGACGATAGCTGCGACGGCCAGCCAGCGCATGATCACCCGCCCTCCCCTCCGGCTCGATGGCCGGATTACGCGCGCGCCGCCGGCCGCCCACAAGGGCCCGATAGGCCGCGTCTATCGAAACCATAGGCCCCCGGCATCGGCATCCCCGCTACAGACGGGAACCCAGACCTGCGCCGAGGCTCCCATGGAAATGCACCAGATCCGCTACTTCCTCGCCGTCTGCGAAACGATGAATTTCACGCGCGCCGCCGAGCTGTGCAACGTCACGCAGCCGGCCCTGACGCGCGCGATCCAGAAGCTCGAGGAGGAGCTCGGCGGCTTGCTGCTGCGCCGAGAGCGCCACCTCTCCCACCTGACCGACCTCGGTCAGCTGATGCGGCCGCACCTGGAGAACATCCTGCACCAGACCGAGAGCGCCCGATCGACCGCGAACAGCTTCCTGAGGCTCGAGCGCGCGCCGCTCACGCTCGGCGTCATGGGCACGATCGGGCCGATGCGCTTCGTCGAGTTCATCAACGAGTTCCATCATCGCAATGCCGGCGTCGAGGTGTGCATGCAGCAGGCGCCGCTCGCGCGGCTGCGCGAGCTGCTCCTCGAGGGCGTGATCGACGTCGCCGTCCTCGCGCAGCCGGAGCCCTGGGGCGAGCGCCTCGACGCGGCGCCGCTCTACGAGGAGCACTTCACCGTCGGCTTCGCGCCCGGCCACCGTTACGAGCGGCTCGCCACGGTGCCGTTCGCCGAGCTCGAGGGCGAGAGCTACCTGTCGCGCAGCAACTGCGAGTTCCGCGAGCACATCCGCGCCATCCGCGAGGCCGCAGGGGTCTCGATGCGCTACTGCTTCCGCAGCGAGGACGAGGATTGGATCCAGGTGCTGGCCGCCGCCGGCCTCGGGATCTGCGTGCTGCCGCAGTACAAGCCGACGGTCCCCGGCCTGCTGACCCGGCCGCTCGCAGCGCCGGCCGTGACCCGCACCATCTGGATGGTGACGGTCGCCGGGCGGCGATTCTCGCCCGCCGTCGGCGCCTTCGTGCGGGCGGCTCGCAGCTTCGCCTGGCCCGCGCGCGCGACCGTCCCCGCGACCGCCGGGTCCGACGCCTGAGGCCCGGCCGTCGAGGCCGCACGGGCGCGACGCACGACGCCCGCGAGGCGGCGGGCTGCCATCCTAGAGCGAGCTTCGCGGCGTCGCGCCTCGGTGGCAGCGGCGCCGGGTACTCACCACCCGCCGCGCTTGAGCCACTCCTCGACCTGCCACAGACGGTCGGCGCCCCAGAACCCCTCGCCGTCGACGACGATGTAGGGCGAGCCGAACACGCCCCGCTTGATCGCCGCGTCGACTTCCTGACGCAGCTTCTCCTTCGTCGCGGGCTCGAGCATGCCCGCCAGGAAGTCCTCGCGCGCCACGCCGAGCGCGGCGCCGATATCGGCGACAACGTCGCTCTTGCTGATGTCGCGGCCTTGCTGCCAAGCGGCGGCGAAGGCGGCCTTGGCGAAGCGCACGGCCAGGGCCTGATCGCGCGCCTCAAGCCAGTAGAAGCCCCGGCTCGGCGCGACGCTGGAGAACGGAAAGATCGGCGGAATGGCGATCTGCACGCCCCAGAGGCGCGCGAAGCGCGCCAGGTCGTGCTTCGTGTAATCGCCCTTCAGCGGGATCTCGAGCAGCGGCTGCTGCCCCGACACCTTGAACACGGCGCCGAGAAGCACCGGCCGCCAGACCACGGAACGGCCGTGCCGGGCGGCAAGGTCGTCGATCCGGTTTGCCGCCAGGAAGCCGTAGGGGCTGGAGAAATCGAAAAAGAACTCGATCGGGGCGGCCATCGACTCGACTCCCAGTTGCGCCGTCAGGGCACCTTACACAGGCCCCGATGAAATCAAGAAGAGTCGCCGACCGGACCGGTCAGCCATCCGCGGCGAGGGCGCGGCCGATGACGAGGCGCTGGATGTCCGACGTGCCCTCGTAGATCTGGCAGACCCTCACGTCGCGATAGATCCGCTCCACCGGGAAATCCTGCAGGTAGCCATAGCCGCCATGCACCTGGATGGCGTCGGAGCACACCTTCTCGGCCATCTCCGAGGCGAACAGCTTGGCCATGCAGGCCTCGGTGAGGCAGGGCTGGCCGGAATCGCGCAGCCGCGCGGCATTGAGCGTCAGGAGGCGTGCCGCCTCGATCTGCGTCGCCATGTCCGCCAGCCGGAACGCCACCGCCTGATGGTCGATGATGGCGCGCCCGAAACTCCGGCGCTCCCTGGCATAGGCGCGCGCGGCCTCGAAGGCGGCCCGCGCCATCCCGACCGACTGGGCGGCGATGCCGATGCGGCCGCCCTCGAGATTGGCCAGGGCGATCCGATAGCCCTCGCCCTCCGCACCCAGCATCAGATCCGGGGTCACCCGCACCCCGTCAAGCCGGATCTGGGCCGTGACCGACGCCCGCTGTCCGAGCTTGTGCTCGACGCGTGCGACCGACCAGCCCGGCGTGCCGGTCGGCACGACGAAGGCGCTGATGCCCTTCTTGCCCTTGGCCGGGTCGGTCACCGCGAACACGATCGCGACGTCGGCCTCGCTGCCCGAGGTGACGAACTGCTTCGTCCCGTCGAGGACCCAGTGGTTGCCGTCGCGCCGGGCCCGCGTGGTCAGCGCACTCGCGTCCGAGCCCGCGCCCGGCTCGGTCAGGCAGAAGCAGGCCAGCATCTCGCCGGTCGCCAGCGGCCGCAGGAAGCTCGCCTTCATCGACTCCGATCCGAAACGCAGAATCGGCATGCAGCCGACGGAGTTGTGCACGCTCATGATCGTCGAGCACGAGCCGTCGCCGGCCGCGATCTCCTCCAGGGCCAGGGCGTAGGCGACGTGGTCGGCCCCCGCGCCGCCCCACTCCTCCGGCACGAGCATGCCCAGGAATCCGAGCGCGCCCATCTCGCGCAGGGCGTCGGCCGGGAACCGGGCCTCCCGATCCCATTGCGCGGCCTGCGGGGCGAGGCGCTCGCGCGCGAACTCGCGCGCGGTGTCGCGAATCAACGTCTGCGCTGGAGTCAATTGCATGGCGGGCTCCGCTCCCTCGGCGATCGGGACGTCGAATCGGATCGCGCGCGATCCGCGCGCCGGCGCCGTCTTCCGCGCAGCGCCGGCGGCCGGTCCGGGCGCGCTACCAGACGATCTCGGTGCCGTCGTAGTTGAAGAACTTCCCGTTCGACACCGGTGTCAGTCCCTCGACCACCTTCTTCAGGCCGGCGACCGATTGCTCGGGCGTCAGATCGGCGCCGCCGCCGCCCATGTCCGTCTTCACCCAGCCGGGATGGACGGCGATCACCGTCATCTGCCGCTCGCGCAGGTCGACCGACAGGCTCTTGGTGACGGCATTGAGCGCCGCCTTGCTCGACCGGTAGACGACCTCGCCGCCGCCGGTGTTGGCGCCGATCGAGCCCATCCGGCTCGACATCATCACGATCTGACGGCGGGTCGAAGCGGCGACGTTGTCGACCAGGGCCTCGACACAGGCCATCGGCGCGAAGACGTTGACGCGCATCACCTCCGCCCAGGTGTCGTAGTCGACGGTGCCGACACCCTGCTTGCGCTTGCCGTACATGCCCGCGTTGCAGAACAGGACGTCGATCGGCTTGCCCTTGAGATCGCGCGCGAGCCGCGCGAGCGAGGCGCGGTCGTTGATGTCGCACAGGAAGGTCTGGCTGCCGCGCGGCATCGCCGCCCCCTTCGCGAGGTCGCGCACCGTTCCCAGCGTCTCCCAGCCGGCGGCCGCGAACTGCTTGGCGAGCTCCAGGCCCAGGCCCCGGCCCGCGCCGGTGATCAGTATCGTCGGCATCGCGATGTCATCCTTTCAAGGTGCGGCGATCAGCTCGGCGACGGCGCGCGCCATAGCGGGATCGCGGAAGGCGCCATTGTGCGTCGCGCCGCCGAGGATCTCCACCCGCGCCGCAATGCCGAGGGCCGCGAGCTGCTCGACATAGGCTTCGGCGAGGAACGGAGCGGTGAGGTCGTCGGCGGCACCGGTGATTGCGACGACCCGGGTTGCCGCCGGCACGCCTGCCACCCAGTCGCTCGGCGACTCGCTGCGGATCCAGGGCGAGCGGCCGCGCGCCCGCAGCCATTGCGAGATGTTGCACGGGCAGGCCACCAGCACCGCGCCATCGGCCAGGCCCGGATGGCGTCCGAGGATCACGCCCGCCGTGGCCGCCCCGCCCGAGTGCCCGACCAGGATCGTGCGGCGCGGCGCATGGTGCGCCTTCAGCCGCGCCACGACACCCGCCACCGCGTCGATGTTCGCCGCCGAGTAGCTGTCGATGCGCCCGTGATGCGTCCCGGTGGACTGGCGGCCGTCGCCGTCGTCGTAGCCCGGCCGTACGACCGCCACCGACACGACGCGAGGGTTGTCGGCTGCCAGCGCCGCCGCGATCGCGAAATGGTAGCGCGCGGGCCCGCCGCCACTGACATCGCCATGGAGGACGACGACGAGGTCCGGCCGCGTGCCCGCCGCAGGCGCACCGAAGGTCCGCAGGACCAGGCACTCGCCCGCCCCGGTGAGCTGCGCATCGGGCGCCTCGGTCGCGCAGGGCGCCGCGCGGGCCGGCACCGCCGTCGCGAGCGCGAACAGTGCGACCGCGGCCGCGTGCAGCCCCGGGATCCGCGGCCGGCGCGGGCCGCGCCGCATCACGGAGTGCGGCGCTTCGCCGTGACCTCGATCTCGATCTTGATCCGCGGATCGATGAAGCCGGCCAGGACGGTGGTGTTCGCCGGGCGGATGTCGCCGAGCGCCTTGCCGATGACCGGCGCGGCAACCTGGAAATCGGGCAGCGAGGCGACGTAGATGACCACGCGCACGATGTCGGCCATCGCCGCGCCGGCCTGCGCCAGGGCCGCCTCGATGTTGGCGAAGCACTGCGACGTCTGCAGGTCCACGGCCGGCGAGATGGTCATCGTCGCGTAGTCGAATCCGGTCGTGCCGGAGACGAACACCCAGTCGCCGTCGACGACCGCCCGGCTGTAGCCGAATTCCTTTTCGAAGCGCGAGCCCGAGGAGACGAGGCGACGTGTCATGCGCGCGATCCTTTCACGGCGTCGATCAGCGCCCGATTGCGCTTCTCGGCACGATGGTTGTTCACCGCAAGCACCGCGTGCAGCACCCCCAGGCCCCAGAAGCCGACGCCCACGGGAACCAAGAGCACGACGGTGATCGCGAAGACGAGCGCGAGCAGCCAGAGGATCAGGTTGATCGCGAACTGGAAGGGCTTGCCGATGAGCAGCAGCGCCAGCGGCGATGCGAAGAGGCAGACCAGGTAGATCAAGGGAGTCCGTCCTCGAAAAGCGACGACCGGCCCGGCCGCCGGGGAGCAGCAGATAGTGAGTCGCACCGCCTGCGCAAGTGCGCCGGGCGCGTCGGCAGCGGCCGCCGCCCCCGGATGCGCTGCGCATCCCGGCGCAAGCGCGCCCGAGCCCGGCATCGAGCCATCCTCGACCCGGCCGGCCTACGGCGCGACGCGCGTGCGAATCCGATGGCTCGCGCGCCTCGGATGAAGGCAGGCTTGCGTTCCTCATGATCGACCCGCGCCTCGACGCCGCCTTCACCGCCCTCGCCCGCGACGACGAGGGCTGGCTCGGCCCGCTCGCCCGCATGATCTCGTGCGACACGACGTTTCCGCCCGGCGCAGGCTACGGCGCCTTCGCCGACCTGATGACGGAGATCTTCGCGCCGCTGGGATTCGCCTTCGAGCGCGTGAGCGTCCCCGCGGCGCTGTGGAGCGGCGAGGCCACGCAGGCCGCCGGCGAGCGCGTGAACCTGATCGCCCGTCGGCGGGGCACCGCCCGGAAGGACGTCGCGGCGATCTATTTCCACGTCGACACGGTGCCGCCGGGGCCCGGCTGGACGCATCCGCCGCTGCAGCTGACGCGCGTCGGCGACCGGCTGTTCGGCCGCGGCACCGCCGACATGAAGGGGACGATCGCGGCGACGTTCGCGGCGCTGGGCGCCGCGCGGGCCTGCGGCCTGCCGCTCGCCTTCGATACCGACCTCCTGTTCTGCACCGACGAGGAAGGCGGCCTCTATCCCGGCGCGCGCTATCTGGCGGAGCGCGGGCTCATCGAAGGCCATGTCGTCTGCCTCAACGGCGGCGCCGCGCCGCGGATCTGGGCCGGCTGCTTCGGCAGCTTCGATCTGGCGGTGCGGATCGCCGGCCGCTCGGCGCATTCCGGCGATCCGGTTGGCGGCATCAATGCCGTCGAGGAGGCCGTCCCGATCCTGGCCGCGTTGCGCGCATTGCAGGCGGATGTGGAGACGCGGCGCTCGGCGATGCCCGCCCCGCCGCACTATGACGGCCGGCCGCTGACCGCCCGCCTCAGCGTCACCGCGATCCAGGGCGGCGCCAAGGGCTCGTCCCTGCCCGGCGACTGCACGCTGATCCTCAATCGCCGCTATCCGCCCGAGGAAAGCTTCGAGGACGCGCGTCGCGAGCTCGAGGCCGCGATCCGCGCCGCCGCGGCGGGTACGCGCGCCCTCGGCGTGACGATCCACCTCGTCGGCCATCTCGCCCCGGTCGCCGATCCCGATCGCGGCCCATACTGGCCGCGCTGGTGTGATGCGACCGCGCTCGGCTTCGGCTACCCGCGGGACTCCTTCCGGCGCTGGGGCTCGTCGACCAGCTCGGACATGGGGTTCGTGCACCAGGCGGGCATCCGCGACATCCTGCTCGGGGGCCTGGCCCGGCCGGGACACGGCATGCATGCCGCCGACGAGTTCACGACGATCGACGACGTGCGCGGCCTCGCGCGCACCCTGCTGGCCTACCTGACCGATCTCGCGCCGCGGTCGTGACGTCGCGCCGCGACGTGGCGACGCCATTCGCCGCGCCCGACGGCTGGTGTAGGCTCCGCCTCCGCAAGACCGAAGGGGGACGACATGATCGCCACGACAGGACTCAATCGCCGGCAGCTGATGCTCGCCTCCGGTGCCCTCGCCGCCGCGCCGCTGGCGGCGCGCGCGCAGGGCGCGCCGAAGCGCGGCGGGACGCTGCGCATGAGCGTCGACCAGGCGGTCGCAAAGCTCAATCCCCTGCTCACCCGCGTGAACCCCGAATATCTCGTCGCCGAGATGCTCTACAGCGGCCTGACCCGGCTCGGCGCCGACATGACGCCGGTGCCCGACCTCGCGGAGTCCTGGAGCCCGTCGCCCGACCTCACCGAATGGACGTTCAAGCTGCGCAGCGGCGTGGTCTTCCATGACGGCACGCCCTGCACGGCTGCGGACGTCGCCGCGAGCTTCGAGGCGATCCTCGACGCCAAGACCGCCTCGCCGGCGCGAACCAATGTCGGCCCGATCGACAAGGTGATCGCGAGCGACGCGACGACCGTCGTGGTGAAGCTCAAGGCGCCCTATGCCGACCTGCCCGTCGCGCTCGCCTACACCAACGCGCGCATCGTGCCGAAGTCGGTGATCGAGGCCGGGCTCCAGCGGCTCGATCGCGAGGCGATCGGCACCGGGCCGTTCCGTCTCGTGAGCTACGAACCCGAGCGACAGGTGGTCGTGGCGCGCAACGACCGCTATTACGATCCTGCGCGCCCGTATCTCGATCGCGTCGAGGTCGTCGTCTATCCCGACCCGACCGCCGAGGGCTCGGCCCTGATGTCGGGACAGACGGACCTGACGCTCAACACGCTGCCGACCGAGTACGCCCGGCTTCAGAAGGCGCCGGGGGTCAAGGTGATGCGCACGCCGTCCGGCCAGTTCTGCAACGTTAATTTCGGCTGCGACGTGAAGCCGTTCGACGACGTTCGGGTGCGCCAGGCGCTCGCCATGTGCGTGGATCGCGCGCAGATGGTCGATTTCGTCGCCGAGGGCTACGGCACGCCTGGCCACGACACGCCGATGAACGCGGCCTACACCTACTTCGTCGAGCAGCCGGCAAAGAAGCCGGACGTCGCCGGGGCGAAGCGGCTGCTCGCCGCGGCCGGCCATGCCAACGGGCTCAGGGCGACGATCATCGCCTCGGACCGTCCCGCGGTCCGCACACAGCTGGCCATCGCGCTGCGAGAGATGGCCAAGCCGGCCGGCTTCGACATCCAGGTCGAGACGATGCCGCACGCCACCTATCTCGACCAGGTCTGGCGCAAGGGCAACTTCTACATCGGCTTCTACAACATGCAGGCGACGGCCGACGCGATCTTCGCCCTGCTCTACACGAGCAACGCCGCCTGGAACGAGACGCGCTGGAACAACGCCGAGTTCGACAAGCGCGTGAACGAGGCCCGCGTGACGATCGATCCCGCGAAGCGACGCGCGCTCTACGGCGAGGCGCAGGCGATGATGCACAGGGACGTCCCGTCGATCATCCCCGTGTTCTTCGACCTCCTCGCCGCCCGGCGCGACTACGTCATGGGCTACGAGGTCCATCCCCGCGGCGCGGTCTTCCGCCTCGACTACGCGTGGCTCGCCGACGGCGCGCCGAAGCGCGGATAACGCGTTCGCCGCCCTCCCGTCGCGCGGCGATGCGACGGGAGGGTTGGCCGCGCAGCGATGGGGAGGACACGCGTGGAACTCGGAGACACCCCTGCCCTGCCCGCGTTCGTCGCACCCGGGGATCCCTCCCGCCGTCGCGCGGCCGAAGCAATGCGCGCGCGCTGATGTCCCTCGCCTATCTCCTCCGCCGCCTCGGCCTCACGGCCTACACGCTGCTCGTCGTGTCGCTGATCGTGTTCGGCATCACGCAGGTGCTGCCGGCCGACGCCGCCACCGTGCTGCTCGGCGAGTCCGCGACCGCGGACCAGCTCGCCGCGCTGCGGGCGCGGCTCGGCCTCGACGATCCGGTATGGCTGCAGTACGGGCGCTGGCTCGGCGGCGTGCTGCGCGGGGATTTCGGGGTCTCCATGCGCACCGGCCAGCCCGTCGTCGGGGCCATGTTGGAGGCGCTGAGCCGCTCCCTCCTCCTGGCGCTGCTGTCGATCTCGCTGATGCTGGTGATCGCGATTCCCCTCGGCATGACCGCCGCCACCCGCCGCGGCCGCCTGAGCGACGTCGCCGTCGGGATCCTGTCCTATGTCGGCGTGTCGCTGCCGGAGTTCGTGACCGCGACGCTGATCCTGCTGGTGCTCGCGGACTGGCTGCAGCTGCTGCCCGCCACCGGCTACGTACCGTTGACGGAGAACCTCGGCCTCGGCCTCAAGCATCTCGTCCTGCCGACGATGACCGTGTCGCTGATCCTGGTCGCGCATGTCGCGCGGATGGTCCGCTCCGAGCTCGTGGACGTGCTGCAGACCGACTACGTCCGCGCCGCACGGCTGAAGGGCCTGCCCGAGCGCACGGTCCTGTTCAAGCATGCGCTGCGCAACGCGCTGCTCCCGACGATCACCATCGTGGCGCTCGATGTCGGCTACCTGCTCGGCGGCATCATCGTCGTGGAGGAGATCTTCGCCATCCCCGGGATCGGCCGGCAGCTGATCGTCTCGATCCAGGCGCGCGACCTGCCGATGATCCAGGCCGGCGCGCTGATCATGGCGGCGACCTACTCGGCGGTGAACTTCCTCGCCGACATGACCTACGCCGCGCTCGACAAGCGCATCCAGTATGGCTGAGCTCCTCGCCCGGCTGCTGCGAACCCCGCAGGGCGCCATCGGCGTCGTCATCGTCGCGGTCGTCGTGCTGCTCGTCGCCTTCGGCCCGCTGCTCGCGCCCTACAGCCCCGAGGGCCTCGCGCCGCTCAACCGGTACAAGCCGCCCAGCACCGCATATTGGCTGGGCACCGATCACTACGGACGCGACATCCTCAGCCGCATCCTGCACGGCGCGCGCGCGACGGTGGTCATGGCCGTCATCGCGACGACCTGCGGCACCCTGGCCGGCGCACTGATCGGCACCGGCTCCGCCTTCATCGGCGGCCGCGTCGACGAGGCTGCGATGCGGACGATCGACGCCGTGATGGCCGTTCCCAGCCTGCTCATGGCGCTGCTCATCGTCTCGACCCTGGGCAAGAGCGCCACCAACGCGGTGCTCGCCATCGCCATCGCCGGGACCCCCGGCATGGCGCGCATCACGCGTTCGGTGGCGCTTGCCGTGCGCAAGCAGGACTACGTCAATGCCGCGATCGCACGCGGAGAGCGCGCCGGATTCATCGTGCTGCGCGAGATGCTGCCCAACGTGATCGCGCCGATCATCGTCGAGTGGACGATCCGGATCGCCTTCGCGGTGATGGTCTTCGCCACGCTGAGCTTCCTCGGCCTGGGGGCGCAGCCGCCGGCGCCCGAATGGGGCCTGATGGTCGCGGAGGCGCGCAAGTTCATGCACCTGTCGCCGTGGATGATCCTGTGGCCGAGCGTCGCCATCGCGGTGGTCGCGATCGGCTTCAACCTGCTCGGCGACGGCCTGCGCGACGCCCTCAATCCGCGGACCGGCTGACCCGTGCCGCCCCCGGTCCTCCAGATCCGCGGCTACAGCCTCGACTACGCCACTCCGGCGGGCCCGGTCCACGCGCTCGCGGACATCGATGTCGAGATCGCGGCCGGCGAGGTCCTCGGACTGGTCGGCGAATCGGGTTCGGGGAAGACGTCGCTCGCGTGGGCGATCATGCGCCACCTCGCCGGCAATGCGCGCGAGCCCAGGGGATCGATCCGCCTCGGCGCCGACGAGCTCACGACGATCGATGTCGCGGCGCTCTCCCGGATCCGGGGGCGGCGCATCGGCATGGTGTTCCAGGACCCGAGCACGTCGCTCAACCCGACGCTGACCCTCGGCGAGCAGCTCCTCGAGGCGCTCGTGCTTCATCGCGGGCTCGATCGCGACGCCGCGTCGCGCGAGGGCGAGGCGATGCTCGCGCGCGTCGGGATCCGCGAGCCGGCGGCGATGATGCGTCGCTACCCGCACGAGGCCTCGGGCGGCGAGAAGCAGCGCATCGTCATCGCCACGGCCTTCGCCTGTCGGCCCGAACTCGTGATCTTCGACGAGCCGACCACCGCGCTCGACGTCATCACCGCGCGCCAGATCCTGGATCTCTTCGCCGAGCTCCAGGCCGAGACGCGCACCGCCTCGCTCTACATCAGCCACGACCTGGCGCTCGTCAGCCGCGTGGCGCACCGCGTCGCCGTCATCCATCGCGGCCGGATCGTCGAGACCGGGCCGGTCGACGAGGTCTTCGCGCGGCCGCGCCACGACTACACCCGCGCCCTGCTCGCCGCGGTGCCGCGCGCCGAGCAGCGGCTGGTCGGGACCGTGCCCGGCCGCGGCGCGCCGCTGGTCGCGATCACCGACGTGACCGTGCGCTACGGTCGCCCGTCGCTCGTCGCCGACCTGTTGCGCCGGTCGCGCAAGCAGACGATCGGCAGCCGCAACGTCACGCTCAGCGTGCAGCCGGGCGAGATCCTGGGAATCGTCGGCGAGTCCGGCTCGGGCAAGTCCACCCTGGCGCGCGCGCTCACGGGCCTCGCCGGCTTCGAGGGCGAGATCCGCTTCGATGGCCGGCGGATCGGCGGCCCCGCCGACATGGATCGCGACTACCGCCGCGACGTCCAGATCGTGTTCCAGCACCCG
Source organism: Alphaproteobacteria bacterium (assembly GCA_016793165.1). Taxonomy (GTDB): domain Bacteria; phylum Pseudomonadota; class Alphaproteobacteria; order CACIAM-22H2; family CACIAM-22H2; genus CAIOSQ01. The sequence goes on from JAEULA010000013.1 coordinate 247,633, forward strand.
GACTCCTCGCTCAATCCGCGCCATCGCGTGCGCGAGATCCTGGCGCGCCCGCTGCAGCTGTACGGCGATCCCGAGGGCCGCCCGCTCGAGCGCGCGGTCGCCGATCTGCTGGCCGAGGTGCAGCTGCCGGCAAGCCACGCCGCGCGCTATCCCCACCAGCTCTCCGGCGGCGAGAAGCAGCGCGTGGCGATCGCCCGCGCCTTCGCCTCGCGCCCGCGTCTCGTCATCTGCGACGAGGTGACCTCGTCGCTGGACGTGTCGGTCCAGGCTGCGGTGGTGCGCCTGCTCGTGGACCTGCAGATGCGAACCGGCGCGAGCGCGATCTTCATCAGCCACGACATCAATCTGGTGCGGCAGATCGCCCACCGGATCGCCGTGATGAGCCGCGGCGAGCTCGTCGAGACGATCGACGCCGAGGCGCTGGCCGCTTCCGGCCCCCGCCACCCCTACACCGCCGCGCTCATCGCGGCCGTCCCCACCATCCGCAGCGTTGGAGCCACGCCATGACCGAAGACGACCTGCTCGCCCGCATCGACGCCAAGGCGAGCCTCGATTTCCTCGCCGAGATGGTCCGCCACAAGAGCTACTCGCAGACCGAGGGCGAGCGGAAGCTCGCCGCGTACATGTGCGAGCGGATGACGGCGATCGGGCTCGACGCCAAGCTGACGCCGGTCGAGGGCGAGCGCGTCAACGCGATCGGCGTCCGCAAGGGCGCCGGCGGCGGCAAAAGCCTGCTGTTCAACGGCCATCTCGACACCAACCCGGCGACGGAGGGCTGGACCGTCGATCCCTGGGGCGGCGTGGTGGACGACAAGTTCATCTACGGCATCGGCGTGTCGAACATGAAGGCGGGCGACGCCGCCTATTTCTGCGCGCTGAAGACGCTGATCGACGCCGGCGTGAAGCTGAAGGGCGACGTCATCCTGACCTACGTCGTCGGCGAGCTTCAGGGCGGCGTCGGCACGCTTGCCGCGATCAACCAGGGCTGGAAGGCCGACTACTTCATCAACACGGAGCCGACCGACATCGGCGCGCTGACCATGCACGCGGCCGCCTTCACCTTCATCATCGAGCTCACCGGCATCACGCGCCACCTGTCCAAGCGCGAGCAGGCGGTCGACGTGATCTCGGCCGCCTGTGACCTGATCCCGCGGCTCAACGGGATGACGTTCTCGGGCGCGCGCTCGGACGAGCACCGCTCGATCAATCGGGCTCATGTCGGCGTGGTCCACGGCGCGCTCGGCAAGTCCCTCGAGGAATGGCGGCCGCCCCAGGTCGCCGACTTCCTGCGCATCAAGGGCTCGGCCCGCTACGCGCCCGGGCAGAACGAGACCCAGGTGCTCGCCGACATGCGCAAGGTGCTCGACGATCTCGAGCGCCGCTTCCCCGGCCTGAAAACGGTGCTGATTCCGGAACATCAGGTCGGCCGGCCGGCGATGCCGCCCTTCGAGGTCGCGCGCGACGCGCGCATCGTGAAGGTCGTCAACCGCGCCTACGAGAAGATCCGCGGCACGAAGCAGCCGACCGGCCCTCTGGGGCCGCCGGGCTTCTACGGCACCGACGCCTCGCATTTCTACAGCCGGCTGGGGATGGAGGGCATCGTGTGCGGCCCCGGCGGCCGCTACAACACCATGCCCGACGAGCGCGTCGACATCCCCGACTACCTCGACGCGATCAGGATCTACCTGCTCGCGATGCTCGACATCTGCGAGCGCGCATGATCGCGCGCGAGGAGTTCGCGGCCCGCGCCGCGCGCATCCGCGCCGAGCTCGAGGCGCTCGGCGCCGACGTGCTGATGATCGACCACGGCGAGCTGCTCGCCTGGGCGACGGGCTACACCGTCTCCGAGACGATGCATCGTGCGGCATTCATCGCGCGCGACGGGCGCGCGTGGTGGGCGCTGCGCCTGCTCGACCTCGAGCCGTGCCGGCGCCGGACCTGGATCGAGGACGTGCACGCCTTCGCCGACCACGAGGACGCCCGCGCGGCCGTCGCGGAATCGGTCCGCACGCGCGGCTTCGCCAAGGCGACGATCGCCGTCGATTCGAACTCCTACGGCTTCAGCGCAGCGACCGCCGCGCGGCTCCGCGAGCTGCTGCCCGATGCGCGATGGGTCGACGCCCCCGGCATCAGCGACCGGCTTCGCTGGGTGAAGTCGCCCGCCGAGATCGCGCTGCTGCGCAAGGCGGCCGCCGTCGGCGACGCGGCGATGCGCGCCATCCAAGCGGCGGCGCGACCGGGCATCACCGCGCGCGAGGCCGCCGCCATCGCCGCGGCCGCGTTCCTGCGCGAGGGCGCGGACACCGGCGACGTCGGTCCGATCGCGCGCGCCACGGGTGATGTCGGCTTCCTGCACGCCGCCCTCGACGATACCGCCTGCACGGCCGGCGACGTGCTGCATGTCGAGCTGATCCCCAAGGTGGCCAACTACTCGGGCCGGGTCATGCGCCCGATCCTGATCGGCGGCGATCCGCGTGGCCTGGCGCAGGCGACGGCGATGCTCGCCCGCGTGCAGGACGCGCAGTTCGCGGCGATGAAGCCGGGCGCGCTCGCGCGCGACGTCGACGCGATCGTCCGCGAGGGCGTCCAGCGGCTGGGCCTGCGCGAGACCTACGTGAACGCGACCGGCTACACGACCGGGCTCTACGCCCGCACCCCGCGCTCGAGCGACTTCAGCCGCATCTTCGTGCCGAACTCCGACTGGACGCTCGAGGCCGGGATGGTGTTCCACATGTACACCTCGGCCCGCGGGGTGGCGCTCAGCGAGACCGTCGCCGTGACGGCGGCCGGCGGCGAGCGGCTGTCGACCCTGCCGCGCGGGGCGCTGATCGCCGCATGAGCGGGGCGGAACCGGTCTCGGCCGGTTCCGCCGCGACGCCCGTCACCCGACCTTGGCGACCAGTCGGCCGATTCCTTCGCAATGTCCCTCCATGACGTCGCCGCGCTTGATCGCCGCGACGCCCGACGGCGTGCCCGAGAAGATGAGGTCGCCCCCCTGCAGCTCGAAGGCGGCCGACAGGTAGGCGATCATCTCGGGGACCTTCCAGATGAGCTGGTTGAGATCGCCCTTCTGGCGCAGCTCGCCGTTGACCTTGAGCCAGATCTCCCCGTGGTCCGGGTGGCCGACCTCGCTCGCCGGCACGATGTCGGTCATCGGCGCCGAGTGCTCGAACGCCTTGCCGATCTCCCAGGGACGGCCGCCCTTCTTGCAGTCCTCCTGCAGGTCGCGGCGGGTCATGTCGAGGCCGAGCGCGTAGCCGTAGACGTGGTCGAGCGCGCGCGCGAGCGGGATGTCGCGGCCGCCCTTGCCGATCGCCACAACCATCTCGATCTCGTGGTGCACGTTCTTGCTCTGCGGCGGATAGGGAAAGTCGGCGCCGCCGAGCACCAGGTTGTCCGGGTTCTTCTGGAAGAAGAACGGCGGCTCCCGGTTCGGATCGCTGCCCATCTCGATCGCGTGCGCCGCGTAGTTGCGGCCGACGCAGTAGATGCGCCGCACGGGAAAGCGAGCGGCGAGCCCACGCACGGGGACCGCAACCACCGCGGGCGGTGCGATCACGAAATTGGTCGAGACGGCGACGTTCATTGCAGCAAGTCCTTCCGGTTCGTTGGTCAGCGTGAAGCGGCGTAGTAATCCACCTTGCGCTCGGCCCAGGCCAGCACCTCGTTGAGCGCGAAGGCGAAGGCGAAGAGCACGAGGAGAAGCGCCCACATGTGTTCCATGAGGAAGTGGGCGGAGTAGATCTCGAACAGGGTACCGAAACCGACGACCGAGACCAGCAGCTGGCCGATCACCACGCCCTTGACGGCGCGGATCAGGCCGAGCCGGATGCCGGTGATGATCTCGGGCAGCGCGGCCCAGAGATATATCTTGGCGAAGGCCTGCAGCCCGCTCGCGCCGAAGCTCTGCGCCATCTCGACCAGCGACGGCGAGATGTTGCGCACGCCGGCGCGCGCGTTGAGGACGATGATCCAGACGGCGAACATCACGACGGTGAGCACGATGGTCGTCTCGCCGATGCCCGCGAGCACCATGATCACGGGCACGAGGGCGCTCAGCGGCGCCGACAGGAACAGATTGACCCAGGGAAGCACCAGGCGATCGGCGATCGGCGAGCGGCCGATGAGCACGCCGAGCGGAACACCGAGGCCGATCGCGATGCCGGTTCCCAGCGCGAACGACCTGCCGGTGATCGCCAGCGCCTCGCGGAACGACGGCGTCGGCACGATCTCGACGACGCGCCAGAAGATCCGGGACAGCGGCGGCAGGATCATCCCGATCTCGGTGCGGCCGGCCAGCTCCCAGACCACCGCCCAGACGGCCAGCGAGGCGAACAACGGCAGCCGGATTCCGAAGAGGACCATCGCTCGGCGCGCCTCAATCCAGGTACTTCTTCAGCCCCTGCCAGATGCTCTCGACGGCGTCGAGATAGGCGGGGTGGCGGCGGATCAGCTCGGGATCGCCGCCGCGCGGGATCCTCGGCTCGACGATCGCCGAGACGCGGCTCGGGCGGCGGGACAGGATGACGATGCGGTCCGAGACGTACACCGCCTCCTCGATGCTGTGCGTCACGAAGATGAACGTCTTGCGCTCGTTGGCGACGAGCTCGAGCATGTCCTCCTGGAACTTGCGCCGTGTCTGCTCATCGACCGCCGAGAACGGCTCGTCCATCAGCAGGACCTTGGCGTCGACGGCCAGCGCGCGCGCGAGGCCGACCCGCTGGCGCATGCCGCCGGACAGCTCGTGCGGATACTTGAGCTCGAACCCCTTCAGGCCGACACGCGCGATGTGGCGCTCGGCCGCCGCCTCGCGCTCCGCCTTCGGCACGCCGCGCAGCTCCAGCCCGAACGCGACGTTGCGGATCACGCTGGCCCACGGCATGAGCGCGAAGTCCTGGAAGACGAAGGCGCGCTCGGGACCGGGGCCCGTCACCTTCCGCCCGGCCACCATCACCTCGCCGCCGCTCGCCGGGATCAGCCCGGCGATGATCTTGAGCAGGGTCGTCTTGCCGCAACCCGAAGGGCCGAGCAGCGTCGTGAGGCGTCCCTCGGGGAAGTCGAGCGTGACCCCGCTCAGGGCCTCGACATTGCCTGCATACGTCTTGGTGACGCCACGCACCTGGACGATCGGGGCGGCGACCGGCTCGGCTGCGGGAACGGGGGCGGCTGCGATCATGACGCGCGCTTCTCCGGGCGAAACAGCGTGACCTCGATGCGCTCGATCGCCTCGATGAAGAGCACCGACGCGACGACGATCGAGAGGATGGCGGCGTACATCTTCGGGTATTCGGCGACCGACTGGTTGTAGGTGATGAGGTCGCCGATCCCGGTGGGCGTGATGAGCAGCTCGGCGAGGATCACGCCGATGAAGCCGGAAGCGCATCCGAGGCGCAGGCCCGCGAAGATCAGCGGGGCCGCCGCGGGCAGCACGATCCTGGCGATCACCTGCGCGCGCGAACCGAGGAAGGCGCGCCCCATCTCGACCAGCGACGCAGGCGTGCTGCGCACCGCGCTCATCGCGTTCAGCACGATCACTGGCATCGCCATGATGCACACCGTCAGCACCTTGGCAGCGAGGCCGATCCCGTAGGCGAAGGTCAGCACGGGGATCAGCGCGGCGAGCGGCGCGGCCTGGGCGACGATGAAGATCGGCGCGAACAGCCACTCGGACGGCCGGTGCAGGCCCATGGTCACGCCCAGCGCGACGCCGAGCGCGATCGAGACAGCGAGGCCGAGCGCGAGCGGCTTGAGCGTGACGGCAAAGGCGATCGGCAGCGAGCCGTCGGCGAGCATCGCGGCGAGCGCCGCGATCGTCTCGAGGAAGGTGGGGAACGCCGCCGACAGCGGCACGCGTCCCGCGATCTCCCATGCGAGAAGGGCCGCGCCGAAGGAGAGCGCGCGCAGGACGAGCGGATGCGTGAGCACGACGCGCATCGATCGCAGGGGCCGCGGCGCGATTGCGATCCCGGGCTGGACGGGGCGTCGAGCGCTGGTGAGCTGCACGGTGGCGACCGGTCGAGATGATGGGGAGAAGGGGCGGGACCGGCGATCGACGATGAGCGCCGACCGCCGGCTTGCGCCGTTCGCGTGGAGCGCGGTCAGCTGCCCAGAGCCTTGCGCGCACGCTCGAGCGGGGCGAGATGCCAGAAGTCCTCGACCTTGAGCTCGTTCACGGGCCCCTGCATCTGACCGGCCTCGACATAGAAGTCGAAGTCGCTGCGCGCGATGTCCGCGTTGCCGCCGCTCGGCGCGTAGACGCCTTCCTTTGTGCCCACGGCATAGAACCGGGTGATGCCCTCGAGGATCTCCTTGGGCTGGTCGGCCATCAGGGCGCGCTTGGTGCGCTCGCGCTCGATGACTGCGGGATCGGCCGCCATTTCGCGCCACAGGCGAAGGAACTCCCCGACGATGACGTCGACCTGCTTCTCGTTCTTTTCGATCCACGAGATCTGCCCGAACAGCGTCTCGTCGGAGGCCGGGTTCGAAACGCCCGGCAGGATGTGGAACCGGTCGCCGGCCTTCTCCATCAGGACGTTCTTGTTCGCGAGGTCGACGATCGTCGCTTTGATCTGGCCGCGCATCATCGCGATGATTCGGTTCTCGGAGCCGGGCACGTAGGAGCGGTCGCCGAACTGGATGCCCTCGCGCTTGGCGATGATGTTGCCGATCGCCTCGGTTCCGGTGCCGCGGGCATGGAATGTGAAGGGCTGGCCGTTCAGGTCCTTCCACGTCTTGTAGGACTTGTCCGCCACCGGGAAGAACACCAGCCGGGTGCCCTGGAACAGGATGCGCAGCGGCGCCTTGCTCTTCTGGATGACCGAATACGGGGTGCCGACGCCGAGATCGGCCTGGCCGTTGATGACGGCCTGGATCGCGAGGTCCTCCTTCGAGAAGTAGGTGATCGAGTAGTCGACCCCCTTCTCCTTCGCGCGCTCGAGCGCGATCACCATCGACAGAGTCTCGGTCGACAGGACGTCGCCAAGCGCGATCCGGACCTTCTGCTGGGCACTGACGCTCGGGGCGGCCAGCAGCGCCGACAGGGCGACGGCAGCGGCGGTGAGCGAACGACGCGACAACTGAGCGAGCTTCGACATCGGCATTCCTCCCTGGATCGTGGCGTCAGCGGGTTCAGCCCGCCTGAACATTGGTTCACACCAATCGGTTTATTGGCATGTCCAAGATATTCCGCACACTGGCATATATTGTCCAAACGAAGAACGAATTTTGTTCGAACCGTAGGAAACCAATCGACGAAATGGTTGCAAGCCTGGTGAACATATGCGATCTGCGCCGCCATGAACGAGAGCACGCCCCCCGCAGCCTCCATCGGCAGCGCGCCGGCCCCCGAGGCCGACATCGCCAACGTGGTCCGCAGCTTGCGCAGCTTCATCGCCGAGACGGCTCGCACGAAGCCTGGCCGCCTGCCGCCGGAGAGATCGCTGTCGGAAAGCCTCGGCGTGTCACGCGCGCAGCTGCGCAAGGCGCTGGCGGCGCTGGAGCACGAAGGACAGCTCTGGCGTCACGTCGGCAAGGGAACCTTCGTGGGCCCTCGCCCTCCGGAGCTGATCGACGTCCCCGAGCTCGCCCGCCGCACCACGCCGATGCAGGTGATGCGCGCGCGCTTCGCCGTCGAGCCGGAGCTCGCCAGCCTCGCCGCCCTCAATGCGACGGCGAGCGAGATCGGCGAGTTGCAGGAATTCGCGCGCGGCTGCCGTGCCGCCCGGACCTGGCGCGAGTACGAGGCGTTCGACGCGCGCTTCCACCATGCGATCGCCAATGCCGCCCACAACCTCGTGCTACTGGCCCTGCTCGATACGCTCAACTCCGTGCGTCGCGCGGTGACTTGGGGCCGGCCGCGCCCCGAGGGCGACAGCCCGCCGCCGACGCATCACAGCTTCGCGGACCACGATCGCATCGTCGAGGCGATCGCGCTGCGCGAGCCCGCCAACGCCGCGGCCGCCATGCGCGCCCACCTCCAGCGCGTCGAGGATCGCCTCGTCGGGCGGTCCGCGTAGCGCGCGGTCCCCGCGACGAAGCCGCGACCAGGTCCCGGGCCCACCGCACCGAACGAAGGGCGCGCGTCGTTACGCCGTCTCCGCGAAGAGCTCCCGCCCGATCAGCCAGCGGCGGATCTCGCTGGTGCCCGCGCCGATCTCGTAGAGCTTGGCGTCGCGCAGCAGGCGGCCCGTCGGATAGTCGTTGATGTAGCCGTTGCCGCCGAGCAGCTGGATCGCGTCGAGCGCGACCTGGGTCGCCTTCTCGGCCGCGTAGAGGATGGCGCCCGCCGCATCCTTGCGCGTGGTCTTGCCGGCGTCGCAGGCGCGCGCCACGGCGTAGACATAGGCCTTGCAGGCGTTGGTCGTGGTGTACATGTCCGCGAGCTTGCCCTGCACGAGCTGGAACTCGCCGATCGACTGTCCGAACTGCTTGCGCTCGTGCACGTAGGGGATCACCACGTCGAGGCAGGCCTGCATGATGCCGGTCGGGCCGGCCGCGAGCACCGCGCGCTCGTAGTCGAGCCCGCTCATCAGGACGTTGACCCCCTTGCCCGCCGTGCCGAGCAGGTTCTCTTCGGGCACCTCGCAGTCCTGGAAGACCAGCTCGCCGGTGTTCGAGCCGCGCATGCCGAGCTTGTCGAGCTTCTGCGCGCAGCTGAATCCCATCATCCCCTTCTCGACCAGGAACGCCGTGATGCCGCGCGGACCGGCGTTCGGATCGGTCTTGGCGTAGACGACGAGCACGTCGGCGTCGGGCCCGTTGGTGATCCAGAACTTCGTGCCGTTGAGGACGTAGCGGCTGCCCTTCTTCTCCGCGCGCAGCTTCATCGACACGACGTCGGACCCCGCCCCCGGCTCGCTCATCGCCAGCGCGCCGACGAACTCGCCGCTGATCAGCTTGGGCAGGTACTTCCTCTTCTGCGCGGCGCTGCCGTTGCGACGGATCTGGTTGACGCAGAGATTCGAGTGGGCGCCGTAGGACAGCCCCACCGACGCCGAACCCCGGCTGATCTCCTCCATCGCGACGCAGTGCTCGAGATAGCCGAGCCCCGCGCCCCCGTACTCCTCGTCCGCGGTCACGCCGAGCACGCCGAGCGCGCCGAGCTTGCGCCAGAGATCCGCCGGGAAGTCGTTGCTGCGGTCGATCTCCGCCGCGCGCGGCGCGATCTCCTCGGCCGTGAAGCGGCGCACCTGCTCGCGCAGCGCCTCGGCCGTCTCGCCGAGTCCGAAATCGAAGGGCGGAAGACGGTTGGAGATCATCGGCGGGCACCCCTGCAGCGGACCGCGTCAGCGTAGAACGCCGCCGGCGGTCGGTGTTAGCGCCGATCGGGCCGTGGCCCTAGCCTTCGTGCGCCGGCATCAGGCGCAAGAGGGCGAGCACCGCCTCCCCGTAGCGCGCGAGCTTGGCCTGGCCGACGCCGGAGATCGATCCGAGCTGCTCCAGCGTCGCCGGCTTCTGAGCGGCGATCTCCAGCAGCGTGCGGTCGTGGAAGACGACATAGGGCGGCACGCCCTGGGCGCGGGCCTGGTCGCGGCGCCAGGCCTTCAGCGCGTCGAAGGCAGCGGGATCCGCAGCCTCGGCATCGACCGGCGACGCCGCGCCGTGCGATCCGGCGATCGAGCCGCGGGCCTTCTTCTCCTTGCGACGCTCCGCGCGAGCGGCGGGCAGCCGCAGCTCCAGCCTCCTCTCGCCGCGCAGCAGCGGGCGCACGAGCTCGTCCGGTCCCAGCTGCAGGCCGCCATGCCCGTCGGGATCGGGCACAAGGATTCCGAGCGCGAGCAGCTGGCGGAACACGCCGCGCCACTGGCCACGATCCAGCTCCTTGCCAAGCCCGTGCACGGTCAGGCGCTGGTGCCCGAGCGCGCGGATGCGCTCGTTGTCGCCGCCGAGCAGGACGTCGACGAGATGCGCGGGCCCGAAGCGCTCGCCCGTGCGGTACACCGCCGAGAGCGCCTTGCGCGCGGCCTCCGTGGCGTCGACCGTCCGGCCCGGCTCCAGGCAGATGTCGCAATTGCCGCACGGCTCGGGTAGGCGCTCGCCGAAATGCGCGAGCAGGATCTGGCGCCGGCAGGTCGCCGCCTCGACGAACCCGATCAGCGCGTCGAGCTTGGCGTGCTCGATGCGCTTCTGCTGCTCGCCCGCCTGGCTGTCGGCGATGAAGCGGCGCAGCTGCGGAACGTCGCCGTCGCCATGCACCATCCAGGCGACCGCCGGCAGGCCGTCGCGCCCGGCACGTCCGGTCTCCTGGTAATAGGCCTCGAGGCTCTTCGGCAGGTCGATATGGGCCACGAAACGCACGTCGGGCTTGTCGATGCCCATGCCGAAGGCGATCGTCGCCACGACGATGATGCCGCTCTCGCGCCGGAACCTCTCCAGCGCGGCGGCCCGTACCCCGCTCTCGAGCCCGGCGTGATAGGGGATGGCCTCGAACCCGGCCTCGCGCAAGTCCTCGGCGAAGCGCTCCACCCGCGAGCGCGAGCGCGCATAGACGATCCCCGCCTCGCCCTTGTGCTCGGCCAGGAAGGCGAGCAGCTGCCGGCGCGTGTCGTCCTTCTCGCGCACCAGATAGCGGATGTTGGGGCGGTCGAAACTCGCGATGAACACGCGGCCGCGCTCGAGGCGCAGCTTGGCGACGATCTCCGCGCGCGTTCGTTCGTCCGCCGTCGCCGTCAGCGCGAGCCGCGGCACGTCCGGGAACCGCTCGGCAAGCGTCGCGAGCTGGAGGTATTCCGGCCGGAAGTCGTGGCCCCATTGCGAGACGCAGTGCGCCTCGTCGATCGCGAACAGTGCGATCTCGAGCTCGGCAAGCCGTTCGAGGAAGCCGCCGGACAGCATGCGCTCGGGGGACACGTAGAGCATGTCGAGCTCGCGCGCGCGCAGCGCCCGCCAGGTCCGCGTCGTGTCCTCCGGCGACTGCGCCGAATTCAGCGCGGCGGCCCGCACACCGGCCTGGCGAAGGCCTTCGACCTGGTCCTGCATCAGCGCGATCAGCGGCGAGACGACGACCCCCACGCCGGGCCGGCACAAGGCCGGGACCTGGTAGCACAGCGACTTGCCGCCGCCGGTCGGCATGAGGACCAGGCCCGAGCCGCCGGCGACCACGTGGTCGATGATCTCGCGCTGCGGCCCGCGGAACTGCGCGTAGCCGAACACCTCGCGCAGGACAGCGGCGGGATCGTGGACGAGCGAATCAGACGACATGCCGCATCCTAGTCCGCGATCGCGCGAAGCCCGTCGTTCCTGTTAACGGAATTGCAAGAATTGGGGGCGCAACGTCCCGCTCGATGGATCCGGTCCGAGTGACCGGTTCCAGGTCCCGAAACCTGTCGGATGCCGCGCCGCCCGCGCCCGCTCTCGAGAAAGCGGGTCCTTCGGCATGCCCGCGATCCGGCGACTGTGAAGGGAATATCGCGATGAAGTCGTTGCAATTTCTGATGACGCTCGCACGCAAGGCGAAGCGCACCCGGCGCGGCACCGTCGCCGTGATGGCGGCCGTGGCGACCCCGATCGTCATCGGCTTCACCGGCCTCGGCGTCGAGGTCAGCACATGGCATGCGAACAAGCGCATGCTGCAGACGGCCGCGGATGCCGCCGCCACGTCCGCGGCGATCGAGCGCGCCAAGGGCGGGAATGCGGGCGCGATCCGCACCGCTGCCCTGCGCGAAGCCGGCCGAAACGGCTACGAGTCCCAGAATCCCTACGAGTACGCGATCAACAGTCCGCCGACGACCGGCGCCTTCACCGGCGACCCGGCGGCCGTCGAGGTGGTCCTGACGCGTCGCCAGACCCCCCTGCTCTCGAAGTTCTTCCTCAATGCCCCCGTCGCCCTGTCGGCCCGATCGGTGGCCTCGATGCGCACCGGCGGGCCGTCCGGAGCGGCCTGCGTTCTGGCTCTGAACCCGAACGAGTCGGGCGCGATCACGAACACCGGCAGCACGACCATCAACATGCCAGGCTGCGTGCTGGCCGCGAACTCGACGAGCAGCACGTCGATCGTGGTGACCGGAAATGCCAACCTGACGGCGCAGTCGCTTTACACCGCGGGCAACTATAGCCGCGGCGGGTCGTCGACCATGACGCTCGCCCAGACGCCCCGGATCAGCGCGGCACCGCTGCCCGATCCGTTCGCCGGGACGCCGATCCCCAATCCCGGGACCTGCACGCACAACTCCAAGCGCATCGACAAGGCGACGGTGACGCTCAACCCCGGCACCTACTGCCTCGGCATCGCGATCGGCGCCCAGTCCAAGGTCGCGTTCAACCCCGGCGTCTACATCCTCAATCGCGGCGATTTCGCGGTGAACGGCCAGGCCGAGGTCACGTGCAACTGCACCGGCGATCAGGGTGTCACGATCATCCTCACGAGCTCCACGAACGCCAGCAGTGTCGGCAGCGTGGTGATCAATGGCGGTGCGAAGGTCGAACTCAAGGCGCCGTCCGATGCCGGTAACCCGTATCGGGGGATGCTCTTCATCCAGGATCCCCGCAAGGACGACTGCGGCAACGCCGACATCAGCCGCTTCAACGGCGGCGCCAACATGAAGCTGACCGGCGCCCTCTACTTCCCGCATGAGGAAGTGAACTGGTCGGGCAACAACGCGACGACGGCCTGCATCGAGATCGTCGCGCTCGACGTGAAGTTCGTCGGCAATGCGTATCTAGACGTCTCCGGCTGCCCCGCCGCAGGCGTCCGGCAGATCCCGATCGCCGGCGCGACGACCGTCAGCCGCGTCGTCGAATAGCGGGTGAAGGAGACCGGCCATGACCCTCGTTCGCAATCTCCATCGTCGGCGCGGCAATGCGATCGTCGAGCTCGCGCTCGTGCTGCCGGTGGTCGTGAGCGCCGTCGCATTCGTCGCCGACATCGGGACCGCCGCCTATCACAGCATGTCGCTCAAGAGCGCGGTTCGCGCCGGCATCGACTACGCCGTTCAGCACGGCGACCTGGCGGGCGTCACGGCGACGATCGCCGCGGCGGCGCAGCGCGACCCGGCGAGCCTATCGGTGGCGATGACGCCGTTCTGCGGATGCGCCGCAACGACGGTGACTTGCGGCGGGACCTGCCCCGGCAATACCGCGCAGCAGGAATACGTGACCGTCTCCGTGAGCGAGGCCTACACGGCCATGTTCTCAATGAATCCGCTCGTGGATCGGGACCAGAACCAGACCGCGACCCTGCGGGCGCAGGCCACCTTCCGGACCAAGTGACCATGCGCCCGGTTCGATCCTCCTCGCGGCGACCTCGCCGCGGCAGCGTGGTGATGCAGGTGGGCATCGCGCTGCCCGTCATGATCCTCGCGATCATCGGGCTGCTCGAGTTCGGCCGCGTCCTCTGGGTGCGCAGCACGCTGCAGTTCGCAGCCGAGGAGACGGCCCGCCAGGCGATGATCAGCACCGGCTGGAACAGCGCGAGCCTGACGGCACTGCTCCGCAGCCGCATCGTCGGCGTCGACCCGGCCGCGGTCCAGGTCGCCGTCACCCCCGAGACCGTGGGCGGCGTGGCCTTCGTCGCGATATCGGCCAGTCTGCCGCAGCAGCTCGTCTCCTATCTCGGCATCAACGTGGTCACCGTCCGGGGTTACGCCCGCGTCCCGGCGGCGACGTGAGGCGCTGCTAGCGCGGCGCGTCGGCGCGGCCGTGCATGACCATCAGCGTCTGCAGCATCGTCGCGCAGATCGACGCCGCCTCGCCGCGGCAGTTGAAGACGTCGACCTGGACGATGATCAGCGAGCGACCGGCCTTGAGCGCACGCCCGCGCGCGCGCAGGAGCGGCCCCTCGGCGGGCGCGAGAAAGTTCATCTTGTACTCGACTGTCAGCACCGTGGCGCTCTCGGGCACCAGGGAGAATCCCGCGTAGCCGGCAGCGGAATCGGCCACCATCGCGACGACGCCGCCATGGACGTAGCCGTGCTGCTGCGTGATCCTGCGATCGAACGGCAGCTCGATGTCGACCGCGCCCGGCGCCAGCGCGCCGAGCGTAGCGCCGATGAGGTCCATCGCCGGCTGGCGCGCGAAGCTGTCGCGCACGCGCGCCTCCCAGCCGGGGAATTTCGGGACGAATGCGGTCATAGGATGATCAGCGTGGCGAGCCCGAGGAACATGAAGAATCCGAGCGTGTCCGTCATCGCCGTCAGGATGACGGAAGACGAGACGGCCGGGTCGACCCCGACGCGGTTCAGCACGACCGGGATGGTGACGCCCGCGACCCCCGCCACGACCAGGTTCGCGGTCATCGCCAGGGCGATGCACAGCCCGATGCGGGGATCGTGGAACCACAGCCATGCGGCCGTGCCGGTGACGATCGCGAAGGCGAAGCCGTTGAGGCCGCCGACGATGCCCTCCTTGAGGACGATGCGTGCGGCGTTCGCCGTGCTCAGCGTGCCGGTGGCGATCGCGCGCACCGCGACGGTGAGCGCCTGCGTCCCGGCATTGCCGCCCAGCGAGGCGCAGATCGGCATCAGCACGGCGAGCGCCACCACCCGGTCGATCGCCGCCGAGAACAGGTCGATGACCGAGGCCGCGAGGAACGCCGTGCAGAGGTTGAGCAGCAGCCAGACCGAGCGCAGCCGCGCGGTCTCGAGCACCGAGGAATGCACGTCGGAGCCGACGACGCCGGACAGGCGCATCATGTCCTCCTCGGCCTGCTCCTCGATGACGTCGACCACATCGTCGATCGTGATCGTGCCGATCAGCCGGCCGCCGGCATCGACGACCGGGGCGGACGTCAGGTCGCGGTCCTTGAACAGCCGGGCGACAGCCTCCTGGTCCATGTCGACCGGGATCGCCTCGAGATCGGAGTCGAGGATCGCCGCGATCTTCACCGGGCGCTTGGCGCGCACGAAGCGGTCGAGCGGCACCCAGCCCACGGGCCGGTGCCGGGAGTCGACGACGAACAGGTCGTAGAAGTCGTCGGGCAGGTCGCCGCTCTCGCGCAGGTGGTCGATGCACCTGCCGACGTCCCAATGTGCCGGCACGGCGACGACGTCGCGCTGCATCAGGCGGCCCGCCGACTCCGGCGGAAAGGCGAGCTGCTCCTCGAGCTGCGCGCGGATCGCGCGCGGAATGGCGTTGAAGACCTGTCCGCGCCGGGTCTCGCCAAGACCGTCGATAAGGTAGAGCGCATCGTCGGTGTCGAGATTCGCGATCGTGCGCGCGAGGTCCTCGGTGCCGAGGCGCTCGGCGACGTCGTCGCGCACGTTCTCGTCGAGCTCGGCGAACACCGCCGCGGGGAAGGTCGGGCGGAGGAGATCGACGAGCTCGATGCGGCGCTCGTGCGGCAGCGCCTCGAAGAGGTCGGCCAGCTCGGAATAATGCAGCTCGAGCGCCGTGCGCCGCGCGGCCCCGTGGTCGCCCGCGGCGAGGGCGGCGTCGACCGCCTCGACGACCGCCGGATCCAGCCCGACGTCGTCGCTGGGGGAACCGGCCTCGACGGGCGCGAGCGGAGCCGGTTCGCCCATCGCGCTAGCCTCGGGCCGCCGCGCTGTCCTGCGCCTCGACGGCACACAGCGCTGTCATGTTGATGATGCCGCGCACCGTCGACGAGTTGTCGAGCACGTGGGCCGGCGCGGCCATGCCGAGCAGGATCGGTCCGACGCGCTGGCCGCCGCCGAGCTGACGCAGCAGGCCGAAGGCGATATGCGCCGCATCGAGCGTCGGCATCACCAGGAGGTTCGCCTCGCCGCGCAGGCTCGGGTCCTGCAGCGCCTGGCGTCGGATGGCCTCGTCGAAGGCGGCCTCGGCGTCCATCTCGCCGTCGATCTCGAGATCCGGCGCCAGGGCGCGCACGTAGCCCAGCGCCGAGCGCATCTTCGCCGAGCTCTCGGTGTCGAACGAGCCGTAGGTGGAGTGCGACAGCAGCGCCGCGCGCGGCTTGATGCCGAAGCGCTTCATCACGTCGGCGGCGCGCGCCGTCATCGCGGCGACCTCGGGCGCGGCAGGGTCCGGCGAGACATGGGTGTCGGTCACGAAGATCGTGCCGCGCGGCATGATCAGCGCGGTGACCGCCGCCGGCACCTCGACCTCGGGCGCCAGGCCGATCACGTCGATGACGTCGCGGAGCGCGCGGTGCCAGCGGCCGATGATGCCGCAGATCATCCCGTCGGCCTCGCCCTGGGCGACCATCAGCGCGGCGATCACCGTGTTGCGCGTGCGCACGATGGTGCGCGCGCCGTCGACCGACACGCCCTGGCGCGCCATGCGGCGGTGATAGAAGTTCCAGTCGCGCTGGTAGTGGGGCAGGTCCTCGGGATTGCGCAGTTCGACGTCGCGGTCGAGCTGCAGGCGCAGCCCGAGCCGGTCGATGCGCTTGCGGATCGTCTCGCGGCGGCCGACGAGGATCGGCACCGCGAGGCGCTCGTCGATCACCGTCTGCACCGCGCGCAGCACACGCTCGTCCTCGCCGTCGGCGAAGACGATGCGCATCGGCCGCTGCTTGGCGCGCTCGAAGATCGGCCGCATCAGGAAGCCCGAGCGGTAGACGAACTCGGAAAGCCGCTGGCGATAGGCCTCGAGATCGGCGATCGGCCGCGTCGCGACGCCGGAGTCCATCGCCGCCTTCGCCACCGCCGGCGCGATCTCGAAGATCAGCCTCGGATCGAACGGCTTCGGGATCAGGTTGTCGGGGCCGAAGGCCGGCGGCTCGCCGCCATAGGCCGCGGCGACCTGCTCGTCGGCCGCCTTGGTCGCGAGATCCGCGATCGCCCGCACCGCGGCGATCTTCATCGCCTCGTTGATCGCCGTCGCGCCGACGTCGAGCGCGCCGCGGAAGATGAAGGGGAAGCAGAGGACGTTGTTGACCTGGTTCGGATAGTCCGAGCGTCCGGTCGCGATGATCGCGTCGGGGCGCGCCGCGCGCACCTCCTCGGGCATGATCTCCGGTGTCGGATTGGCGAGCGCCATGACGATCGGCCGGTCGGCCATCGTCCGGACCCACTCCGGCTTCAGCACGCGCGGCGCCGACAGCCCGAGGAACACGTCGGCGCCGACGATCACCTCGCCGAGCGAGCGTGCCGCGGTCGGTCGCGCATAGCGCGCCTTGCGCGGATCCATCTCCTCCTTGCGCCCCTCGTAGACGACGCCGGCGATGTCGGTGACCCAGATGTTCTCGCGCTTGACGCCGAGATCGACGAGCAGGTCGAGACAGGCGAGGGCCGCGGCGCCGGCGCCCGAGGTCACCAGCTTGATCTCGCCGATCGGCTTCCCCACGACGCGCAGCGCGTTGAGGATCGCCGCGCTGACGATGATCGCGGTCCCGTGCTGGTCGTCGTGGAAGACCGGGATCTTGAGGCGCGTGCGCAGCCGGGCCTCGATCTCGAAGCATTCCGGCGCCTTGATGTCCTCGAGGTTGATGCCCCCGAAGGTCGGCTCGAGGCTGGCGATGATGTCGACGAGCTTGTCGGGGTCGCGCTCGGCGATCTCGATGTCGAAGACGTCGATGTCGGCGAACTTCTTGAAGAGGACCGCCTTACCCTCCATCACGGGCTTCCCCGCGAGCGGCCCGATTGCGCCCAGGCCTAGCACCGCCGTGCCGTTGGTGATCACCGCGACGAGATTGCCGCGCGCGGTCAGCCGCGCGGCCTCGGCGGGGTTCTCGACGATCGCCTGGCAGGCGAAGGCGACGCCCGGCGAATAGGCCAATGCGAGATCGCGCTGGTTGGCCAGCGGCTTGGTCGCGACGATGGCAAGTTTGCCCGCGGTCGGATGGCGGTGATATTCGAGCGCGCTCTCGCGCAGCTTGTCGTCTGCCATCGGCGCCCCGCGGCACTTGGCCGGAAACTGGCTCTCGGCCAGAACTTCACGAGACGGCCGGAGCCGTCGGGTCATTCAGATGGAGCCCCTCGCCGTCGTCGGAGCGAGGTCCGGCCGAGGGGCGCCGTCGATGTTTGGTGCGGTCGAGAAGAGTCGAACTTCCACGGGGTTTCCCCCACCAGCACCTCAAGCTGGCGCGTCTACCATTCCGCCACGACCGCCTGGGAGCCGCACCGAAGGCACGGCCTTGCCAAACGAAGGCGAGCGCAATAGCAAATCATCCCCGGCCACGCAACGGCCATCCCGCCCCGGATCGACGCCAGAATGGGTTTGACCGCCAAAGGCTTGGACGAGATCGAGTGGCGCGTCGAGAGCGCACCGGTGGGCTATCCCGAGGCGGTCGCGTCCATGGATGCGCGGGTCGAGGCGATCCGCGCCGGGCGCGCCCCGGAGACCATCTGGCTGCTCGAGCACCCGCCGCTCTACACCGCCGGCACCTCGTCCCGGCCCGAGGACCTGCTGCCGACGGCGACGCTGCCCGTGTTCACCACCGGGCGCGGCGGGCAGTTCACGTATCACGGGCCCGGGCAGCGCATCGCCTACGTGATGCTGGACCTGCGCCGCCGCGGTCAGGACGTGCGCGGCTATGTGCGCGCGCTCGAGGCCTGGATCATTGCCGCGCTGGCCGAGCTTGGGGTCACGGGCGAGCGGCGCGACGGGCGGGTCGGCATCTGGGTCGATCGCGGCCCGCACCCGCTCGGCGGCCGGCGCGAGGACAAGATCGCCGCGATCGGCGTGCGGATCCGGCACTGGATCACTTTCCACGGGCTGTCGCTGAACGTGACCTGCGACCTGGCGCCCTTCGCCGGCATCGTGCCCTGCGGCATCGCCGAGCCGCAATTCGGCGTCACCTCGCTGCTGCAGCTTCGCGGCAGCGCGACACTGGCGGAGGCCGATCGCGCGCTCCGTCATACCTGCCGCTTCTGAGGCCGGCCGGTCGTCTCGAGCGGCGATGCAATGGGTCGAAGGCGGCCACAGGCGATCCGGAAAAAAGAAGACGGCGGCTCCTTGCAGAGCCGCCGTCTCCATTTCCATCCCGGCGGCGCCGAAGCGTCGCCAGGCCGGGTGTCAGGCCGCGCGACGGCGCGCGAAGCCCAGGCCCACGAGGCCGGCGCCCAGCAGCGCCAGCGTCGCCGGCGCCGGAACGGCCGTGCCGCCGAAGCGATCGTCCTCGGTCGCGACGATGCCGCGATCGACGAGCGCGAAGGTCGGGAACGCCTTGTCCCCCGCCGCGAGGCGCGTGAACGTCACGTCGAATTCGAACGTGCGATCGATCGAGCGGTCGTAGTCGCCCGTCGCGTCCGGACCGGCGCAGACGCCGATATCGGCGCTCACGCAAGCCGTCGACACGCCGATCTCCGGCAGGCCGCCGCCCAGATCGCTCACCGTCACCGTGCTGTACTCGGCGAAACCGGCGCTGATGCCCGCCTCGATCGCCGCCGCGATCGCATCCGGATCGGTTGCGGACGAGAAGTTCGTCCCGCCGAGGCCGGTGATGCTCGACGCGAAGGTCGGAGCCAACGCGCAGGTGCCGGAGGACTCGCAGAAGTCGACGCCGATCAGCTTGACGCCGTTCGCCGCGAGTGCCGCGGACGTCGACGCGCTGTTGAAGGCGCCGTCCTTGAAGCCGGCATCGCCGAGGGCGACGATGAACCGGTTCGAGCCGGGCCGCCAGGCGGTCCCGGCCGCGAGGCCGATGCCGTCGAAGCCGAGCTCCGCGTAGTCGCCGCCACCGGAGGCGCCCAGACCGTCGATCGCCGTCTGCGTCGTCGCGATCGTCGCCGTCAGGCCGGAAAGCACGGCCGCGCCCGGATCGTTATAGAAGCCGACGCCGCTCTGCAGGCCGCCGCCATACGTCGTGTTGAGCGAGGTCAGCAGCGACGTCGCCGTCGCCTTCGCGCCAGCGATGGCGCTGCCCATGCTGCCCGTGGTGTCGAACACGAACATGATGTCGACCAGCGCCGTCGTCGGGCCGCCGGCAGAGACCGTGACGGTCTTGCGAACGGTGACGCTCTCGCCGACGCCGAGATCCGCGCTGAAGCTGGTCGGTGATATCGAATCGGCCAGCGCTCCGGGAGCCATGAACAGGCTCGCCGCGCCGGCACCCAGCACGGCCAACGCCTTGAAGTGAGTTCTCAGGGTTTGAAACATCTTGTGTCCTCCGAGGGTTTGACCCGCACCCAGCGACCGGAATTGCGAGGTCCACTGACGCTCCTTGAGCGGAGCAAAGATCAGGCCACCAACCGCGGAGGTGTAAGAACTCATTGGGCGCAAACGACTTCGTCGCTGGCGGTGCATCGAAAATTCGAGGCCATTAGCGTTCGTGTAACGATAACCGACGATCAGTCGCGGTTTTGCCCCGCACGGCGGACGCAGGATCAGGAATGACCACAATTCCAGGGCAATGTGGATCGCGCGATGAACGTGGCGGAAGGAAACAGGTCGATATGACTGCGCCACAAAGCCCCATCCTGGGGGCTTCAGAAGCGGCCCGCTCCGCCATACTTTCTTAATTGCGGTACGATTTGGACGTGCACCGCACGAACACGCGGTATGACGGCGCGAATTCGAGACGGAACCGCGAACCGCTGTGACATTCGATCGACACGGGCTTCGGGCTTGCGGCTCAGGGCAGCCCGTGCTGATCCCGCGCAGGTATCGTCAGTTTGCTTTACAGGCCTCAAATTTGTAGGGCCAAACGTAGCGCCATTTCGGCCGCTGGGGCTCGGCCGTGCCGGCCGGCGCCCGTCGGTTGGACGCGCTGAACCCTGTCCGGGGGTCGCGTTTCGACGCCCATCGATGCGCGGGCGGGCCCCGCGTCTGCACGGAACCCGGGCCTGCAGACGCCACGCCTGCGGACGATGTGCGCAAACGTCTCCGCTGCGGCGCGGAACGCTTTGCATCGATGGGACGGATCCGACGGCTGCAGAGTTCCCGTCGCGTTCGTCACGGCCGGTGACTGCGACCCTGGTCTCGACGCCAGCATTGGCCTCCACCCCAGAACAATCCGGACCGCGCGCGCGACCGCCCCGCCGAGTGCGGCTCGCCGGACTGCGACGAGCGACATGCGGAGCCCCTGCCGTGGCACCACCACGGTCCCATGCACGTCCCAGCGGCGGCCTGCCGTCCCGGCGACCGAGTGTGCGTAAACGGGACTGCGCCGGCCTGTGATGGCGCGCCGCCTCGCAGCCTTTCCGTCGGCGCGCAACGCCGCGTTGCCTCGTACATCGCTCGCCGGCTTGCGGTAGACTGCTGTTGCGCGTCCGCGCGCCGGTAGGCATCTCGCCGACGGCGCGCATTGCTGCCGTCCAAGCCCGATCGGAGGCCCCGTCCATGCGAAAGCTGTCGCCCCTGGCCCTGGCGCTCGCCGCCGGCCTAGCCGTCACCACGGCCGAGGCAGCGCCTCTCGTATTGCCGGACTCGGGCGGTGCGACGACGCTTCCGGCAGGCCCAGCCGCCCCTTCCGTCCGGCGCGGCTACCAGGCGCTGGAGGCCAACGATCTTCTCGCGGCCGAGACCGCCTTTCGGGAAGGCATGCGCCTCGAGCCGAGCTCTCCGGCGGCGTATATCGGCATGTCCGAATTGTCGGCACGACGCGCCGTCGCATCGGGCGCGCCGAACTGGAGCGAGAACCCCGACATCGAGTCATGGCTGCGCAAGGCGCTCGAGGTCGATCCGAACGGCGTGACGACGCTGCGTTCCTGGGCCCGTTTCCTGTCGCTGCGGGGACGATTCCCGGACGCCGAGGCGGCCCTGCAGAAGGCGGTCACCGCGGCGCCCACCGACATCGGCGCGTGGCTGCACCTCTCCGAAGTCCAACTGCGCGGCTTGCGCAACGGCGCGTCTGCGGAGGCATCGGCGCGCAAGGCGATCGCCGTGAACCGC
>JAEULA010000066.1 GCA_016793165.1 Alphaproteobacteria bacterium
TCCTACCTGCACACCTCGCACTGGGCCTACAACCCGAACCTCAAGGAGGAGACGCCCAATCCCGAGCTCGCGGCGAAGATGCTCGACGAGGCGGGCTGGCGCGTCGGCGCCGACGGCATCCGCGAGAAGGGCGGGGTGAAGTTGAAGTTCTCGATGTCGACGACGGCGGGCAACGCCGCGCGTCAGGGCAGCCAGCAGCTCTTCCAGCAGAACTGGAAGCGCATCGGCGTCGACATGGAGATCAAGAACTTCCCCGCCTCGGTCGTGTGGGGCGAGTACACGACCAAGTCGCAGTTCGACACGCTGCTCGTCGCCTGGGAGCCGACCGTCGGCATGGATCCCGACTACACGGCGCGGGCGCATTCGAAGCAGATCCCGGTCAAGCACGGGGTCGGCTCGAACTACACGCAGTACGAGAATGCGGAGGTCGATCGGCTGCTCGAGCTCGGCGTGACGCAGACGGACGCCGAGGAGCGCAAGAAGACCTATTGGCGGGTGCAGGAGATCCTGCATGCCGAGATGCCCTTCGCGCCGCAGCTCGGCACGGCGCAGGGTCGCCTCAAGCGCAAGAACCTGCTCAACGACAAGCCCAACGAGTACGTCGTCGACGCGACGTGGAACATCCAGGACTGGGCCTGGGGCTGAGCGGGACGCAGAGCGCGTTGCGTTCGAGCGCACCATCCCCTCCTGTCGCGCAGCGATAGGAGGGGTGCCCGAGCGCAGCGAGGGCGGGGAGGACATGGCGGCTCGCGCGAGACGCGCATGTCCTCCCCGTCACGCGCTTCGCGCGTGCCACCCCTCCTATTCGCGCTGCCGCGCGAACAGGAGGGGAGTAGGGCGGCGCTGCGAACTTGGTATCAGGCGCCGGCCAGGGCCTGCGTGATGTCGTCGAGCAGGTCGTCCGTCTCCTCGAGGCCGATCGACAGGCGGATGAGGTCGTCGGTGACGCCTTCGGCCATGCGCGTCTCGGGATAGAATTTCTGGCGCGCGCGGATCAGGCTCGCGGGATGCATGATCAGCGACTCGGCGTCGCCGAGGCTGACGGCGCGCGAGATCAGTTGCAGGCGATCCATCATCGCGACCGCACCGGCATATCCCGCCTTCAGCCCGAACGACATCATCGCGCTGCCCGAGATCATCTGTCGGCGGGCGACCTCGTAGTCGCGCGAGCCGGGCAGGAAGGGGTAGCGGACCCAGGCGACGGCCGGATGCGCGGCGAGCATCTCGGCGACGGCCTGCGCGCTCTCGGCGTGCTGCTTCATGCGCAGCTTCAGCGTCTTCATGCCGCGCATGATCAGGAACGCCGCCATCGGCGAGAGCGTGGCGCCGGTGATGAAGTTCAGGCCGTTGCTGCGGATCCGGTCGATCGTCGCCGCATCGCCGAGCACCGCGCCGGCGAGCAGGTCGCCGTGGCCGTTGATGTACTTGGTCAGGGAATGCAGTACGAGATGTGCGCCGTGTTCGAGCGGCCGCTGCACGTAGGGCGAGGCGAAGGTGCTGTCGACGACGATCCGGGCGCCGGAATTGCGCGCGCGCGCCGCGACGGCGGCGATGTCGATGACCTCCGAGCTCGGGTTTCCCGGCGTCTCGAAGTAGATCAGCTTCGTCTTCTTCGTGATGGCACCGTCGAGGCGGCTCGGGTCGGTGAGATCGATCGGCACGACCTTGATGCCGAAGCGCGGTAGCGCCTGGCGCGTCAGCGAGTAGGTGTTCGAGTAGAGCGTGCGGTGGACGACGATCTCGTCGTCCTGCGACAGCAGCGACAGCATCAGCGAGCCGACCGCCGCCATGCCCGATGCCACGGCGACGCAGGCCTCGGCGCCTTCGAGGTTGGCGAGCCGCGCCTCCAGCAACGCCTGGGTCGGGTTCGCCGTGCGCCCGTAGAGATAGCCCTCGCGCTCGTGCGACATGACCGCGGCGGCATCCTCGACGCCTTCAAAGGAATAGGTCGAGGTCATGAAGATCGGCGGCGCCACCGCGCCCAGGAGCTTGCGCGGATCGTAGCCGTGATGGATCGCGCGGGTCTGGAAACCCGGCGGGCGGTTCTTGCCGTGCGTCGACATCGTGCGCAACTCCCCCGGATCGCCCGGCGCGTCAGGCGCGCGGCTTTACCTCGTAGCCGTATTCCGCCGCTGAATGCGTGAGCCAGCCGAAGAACGTCTCGGCGAAGGACGACGGCACGAGCATCTCGTAGCTCGGGACCTCGTCGATCTGGCGCAGCATGCAGCCGACATGGGCGACCTGGGTGACGGCCGAGTGCCCCGGCGCGAAGGCGCGGGGATGGAGGTCGAGGCGGCAGCCCTTGGCCATCACGTCGCGGGCCCGGGCGCCGCTGAGGGTCAGGACGGTCTTGCCATGCGACTGGTCGACGATCGACGCGGCGTCTCCCGTCGCCTCCTTGACGAGGCGCGCCATCGCGCCCTCGGCATGGCCGGGCGCGCTCAGCATCCACATGCCCGGCTGGACCCAGATGGCCGTCGTCCCGCCGCTGCTCGCCGCGCGAAGCGGCGCCGGCAGGTCGAGGCCGAAGGTGTTGCGGATCGCGGCCTGCACGTCGGCTTCGCGCCCCTTGCGCGCCAGGATCTGCACGAGCGAAAGGCGCCGCTCCATGATGACGAGCGGCGTCGCGCCGGCCGCGCCGAATCGGCCGGGCTTGGCGACCTGCCGCAGGGCAGAGACGGGTTCGGGGACGGACACGGCTTCAGGTGCGGACGCGGGCATTCTCGTGATCCACGTGATGCGGGTGCGTGACTTCGACTTCGACCAGTTCCTTGCGCAGCGGGAAGGCGGCATAGAGCCGCTTGCCCATCCAGTGCTCGGCGCGCGAGAGCATCGCCAGCGCGATCCAGCCGCCGAGCTCGACGGACTGGTTGGAGCTGGTGACCCAACCCAGGCTCTGGCCCGATCCCGGCGCCTCGATCAGATGGCCGCCGGCACGCGCCGGCTTGCTCGGATCCACCGGCCGCAGGCCGACGAGGCGCGGGCGGTCCGGATCGGCGAGGCCGGGACGCTGCGCGAGCACGCGGCCGATGTAGTCGCCACGCTTCTTGATCATGCGCTCGAGCCCGAGATCGCGCGCGGTCGTGTGGCCGCTCAGCTCGGGGCCGGCGACATGGCCCTTCTCGATGCGCAACAGGCCGAGCGCCTCGAGGCCGTAGGGCGTGATGCCGAACTCCTTGCCGGCCGCCAGCACCGCCTCCCACACCGGCTCGGCGTAGCCGGCAGGCGTGGCGATCTCGTAGGCGAGCTCGCCGGAGAAGCTGATCCGGAAGACCCGCACCGGGCAGTTCGCGACCGTCGCGTCGGCGACTCCCATGAAGGGGAACGCCTCGTTGCCGAGGTCGAGGCCCTGCACGACCTTCTCGAGCGTCCTGCGGGACTGCGGTCCGGCGATCGACATGCCCGCCCACTGGTCCGAGATCGTGCAGAACTGCACGTCGAGTTCGGGCCATACGGTCTGCGCGTAGAACTCCATGTGCTCGAGGACGCGTGCGGCGTTGCCGGTCGTCGTCGTCATGAAGAAGC
The DNA here is from genome assembly GCA_016793165.1 of Alphaproteobacteria bacterium. Classification (GTDB taxonomy): domain Bacteria; phylum Pseudomonadota; class Alphaproteobacteria; order CACIAM-22H2; family CACIAM-22H2; genus CAIOSQ01. Next base: position 3,526 of record JAEULA010000066.1, read on the forward strand.
GGTCGTCCGCGATGCGCGAGGTCGTGCCGTCGTCGAACACGATGCCGTCCTCGCGCAGCATCAGCCCGTAGCGCGCCTTGCCGACCGCCAGGTTCGAGAAGGTGTTGGTGTAGAGACGGTCGAGGAAGACCGCGGCGTCGCGGCCCTGGACGTCGATCTTGCCGAGCGTGGAGACGTCGCAGATGCCGACGGCCTGCCGCACGGCCTTCGCCTCGCGCAGGATCGGCGCCCAGACGTCGTTCTTCTCGTGCGGCTGCGCGTAGTAGGCCGGACGCATCCAGGCGCCCGCTTCCATCATCGTGGCGCCGTTGCGCAGGTGCCAGTCGTGCAGCGCCGTGCGGCGGACCGGACTGAAATCGAGGCCGACCGCATGGCCGACGATCGCGCCGTAGGTCACCGGCGTCACGAACGGGCGATAGGTCGGTACGCCGACGGCGGCGATGGCCTCGCCGCGCGCCTCGGCGAGCAGGGCCGCGCCGACGAGGCCGCCGGTCTTGCCCTGATCGGTCGCCATCGAATGCGTGGTGTAGCGCTTGGCGTGCTCGACGTGGCTGTAACCCTCGCGGTGGGCGAGGCGGATGTCGTTGCCGGTCACGTCGTTCTGGAAATCGACGAAGGACTTGCCCTCGGCCTTCACCTCCCAGAACGCCTCGATCGGCGTCCGCGTCCCGGTCTCCGATTCCGGCAGATCGAAGCCGACCGCCGCATCGAACCCGGCCGCGGCGGCGGCGGTCGCACCGGCGGTGGCGCCTTCGCGGGCCGCGGCCGCGATGCCGAAGGTGCCGCGTGCCGCGCCGGCCGAGCGCTCGCGCTGCCTGGGCGCGCCTGGCACGAAGCCGGCGATCGCGTCGCTCCATTCCATCTTCGCCTGGGATTGGCTGGCGAGATGGATCGCCGGATTGTGGCCGCCCGACATGCACAGCAGGTCGGCCGCGAACACGTCAGGCGTCGAGCCGTTGCGCTTCGTGACGTTCACGCGCTCGACGGACTTGCCGCCGCTCACGCCGGCCACGACGCTGCCGCTCAGCACGTTCAGGCCGCGCTGGCGGGCCGCCTCGGCGCGGGCCGAGGCCGGGCGGACATCGACGACCGCCGCCACGTCGATGCCGGCGTCGAGGAACGCGAACGCCGTTTCGTACGCCTCGTCATTGTTCGTGAACAGCACGGCGCGCCGACCAGGCGCGGCCGCGAAGCGCCGCACATAGCTCAAGGCGGCGCCGGCCAGCATCACGCCGGGCGTGTCGTTCTCCGGGAAGGCGATCAGGCGCTCGTGGGCACCGGTCGCCAGCACGACCTCCTTGGCGCGGATCGTCCAGTAGCGCTGGCGCGCCACGTGGTCCGGCGGGGTCGGCAGGTGATCGGCGACGCGCTCGACGGCGCCGAGCACGTTGTGATCGTAGTAGCCGAACACCGAGGTGCGGGCCATCACCGTCACCTCGGGCATCGTGCGGAGCGCCGCGAGCATCGCGTCGCGCCAGGACTCGTGCCTCGGGTCCAGCAGCAGCCCGCCGCCGAGCTCGAAGTCCTGCTCGCACAGGATCACGCGCGCGCCGGACTCGCCGGCCGCGCGCGCGGCCGCCAGGCCGGCGGCGCCGGAGCCGACGACGAGCACGTCGCAATGCGCGTGCATGGCGTCGTAGTGGTCGGGATCGGGTTCGCGCGAAGCCTCGCCCAGTCCTGCCGCGCGGCGGATCATCGGCTCGTAGAGCTTCTCCCAGAACGACGCCGGCCACATGAACGTCTTGTAGTAGAAGCCCGCGGGCATGAAGCGCGCGAACTTCGCGTTGATCGACAGCACGTCGAAATCGAGCGAGGGCCAGCGGTTCTGGCTCTCGGCGACGAGCCCGTCGAACAGCTCCACCGCCGGCATCGGCATGTTCGCCTCGCGCCTCGCGCCCTCGCGCAGTCCGACCAGCGCGTTGGGCTCCTCCGGTCCGGCGGTGAGGATCCCCCGCGGCCGGTGGTACTTGAAGCTGCGGCCGACCAGCCGCACGCCGTTCGCGATCAGCGCCGAGGCGAGCGTGTCGCCTGCGTGGCCGCTGTAGCGGCGCCCGTCGAACCGGAACTGAAGGCTGCTGGTGCGGTCGATCCGGCCACCGGAGGCGAGACGATGGCTCATGTCGAGGGAACCTCGAGCTTGTCGGTCGCCTTGCCGGTGGCGTGGATCTCGTGCGTCATCGTGTGCCGGACCACCTTCACGTGCTGGCGGCAGCCCGCGACGTGGTGCCACCATTCGGTGTGCCAGCCGCGCGGATTGTCGCGCGTGTAGATGAAGTCGTGGAACGCGTCGACGCCGGCCTCGGGCGCGGGACGCTGGACCGTCGCGTCGCCCCGGTAGCTGAACTCGGCTTCGTCGCGGACGCCGCACCACGGGCACTTGATCTGATGCATTGCGGGTCTCCGCCTATTGCAGCCACGGGAACGCGCCGGCGCCGCGCTCGTCGATCATGCGGCCCTCGCTGAAGCGTTCGATCGTGAAGTACTTGTTGCGCTCGTGCGGCGCGTCGTTGGCGATCGTGTAGGCGTGACACCAGCCGGCGCCCGGCGTCGCCTTGAAGCCGCCGTAGCACCAGCCGCCGTCGAGATAGAGCCCCTCGACCGGCGTCTTGCAGATGAAGGGCGAGCTGTCCATCGTCATGTCCATGACGCCGCCCCATTGCCGCAGCACGCGCACGCGCGACAGCGACGGCATCATCGACAGGCCGGCGGCCCACACGTGTTCGACCGTCGGCAGGTTGCCGCGCTGGGCGTAGGAGTTGTAGCCGTCGAGATTGCCGCCGAAGACGAGGCCGCCCTTGTCGGACTGGCTGATGTAGAAATGCCCGGCGCCGAAGGTCACGACGTGATCGACGAAGGGCTTGATGCCCTCGCTCACGAAGGCCTGCAGGACGTGGCTCTCGACCGGCAGGCGCAGGCCCGCCATGGTCGCCAGCCGCGACGTGTTGCCGGCGACGGCGAGGCCGACCTTCCGGGCGCCGATGAAGCCGCGCGTCGTCTCGACGCCGACGACCCGGTTGCCCTCGCGGCGGATGCCCGTGACCTCGCAATGCTCGATGATGTCGACGCCGCGCTGATCGGCGGCGCGCGCGAAGCCCCAGGCGACGGCGTCATGGCGTGCGGTGCCGCCACGGCGCTGCATCAGGCCGCCCATGATCGGGAACCGCGCGTTGTCCAGGTCGAGCAGCGGCACCATGGCGCGGAGCTGGTCGCGATCGAGCAGCTCGGCGTCGATGCCGCTGAGCATCATCGAGTTGCCGCGGCGCGAGAAGCTTTGCCGCTGCGCGTCGGAGTGGAACAGGTTGATGACGCCGCGCTGGCTCATCATGACGTTGAAGTTGAGGTCCTGCTCGAGGCCCTCCCACAGCTTCAGCGACCATTCGTAGAAATGGTGGTTCTGCGGGAACATGTAGTTCGAGCGGACGATCGTCGTGTTGCGGCCGGTGTTGCCGAGCCCGATCGGCCCCTTCTCGACCACGGCCACGTTGGTGATGCCGTGCTCCTTGGCGAGGTAGTAGGCCGCCGCGAGGCCGTGGCCCCCGCCGCCGACGATGATGACGTCGTAGGACGATTTCGGCGTCGGCTTGCGCCACGCCTGGGACCACCCCCGATGGCCGCCGAGGCCCTGGAGGAACAACTTGAGGCCGGAATACCGCATGAAGAGATGATGCCGCCGTTGTCGTCGCCTGATCAAGCCGAGCTTAGTCCACGGCGCGGCGGCGCGTCATGCGCGTCGTGCGCCGATGGCGGGGCTGCGGCAGCGCGGCGCATGCGCGCGACAATGGCGAGCGCGTATGCCGACTCGATGCTGTATTCACGGAATATCCAGTAGGCCTATACTGGTCCACGGGGCCGCGCTGCGGTCGGGGTGGAGACCAGGAATGGCCGAAGCAGTCGTCATCGGGGCGGGAGCTGTCGGGATCGCAACGGCCAGCTACCTGCAGCGCGAGGGCTGGAGCGTCACCGTCGTCGACCGCGAGCCGGCCGGCCTGTCGGGGGCCTCGTTCGGCAATGCCGGCCTGATCGCGACGCACATCGTCGAGCCGATCGCGGTGCGCAGCATCCTGCCGAAGCTGCCGGGCATGCTGCTCGATCCGACCGCGCCGCTCGCGATCCGCTGGTGGTATCTGCCGACGTTGCTGCCGTGGCTCGTCCGCCTGCTGAAGGCGACGGCGCCGGCCGAGGTCGAGCGCATCTCGCACGCGCTGGGCACGCAGCTCGCCCGCGCGGACGAGGCGTATCGGGTGCTGATCGACGACGCCGATGCCGAGGCCCTGGTCCGGCGCAAGGGCGTCATGGTGGTCTATCCGGACAAGGCGTATCTCGAGGCCAACGCGGCCTACGCGCTCGACCTGCGTCGCCGCAACGGCGTACCGTTCGAGATCCTCGGCGACAACGCGCTGCGCAGCATGCTGCCGGCCCTGTCGCGCGACTACGGCATCGGGGTGCATTTCACCGCGGCCAGCCACACCGTCGACCCCTTCCTGCTGGTCTCGGCGCTCGCCAGGCGCTTCGAGGCGAAGGGCGGCGCATTCCACCGCGCCCATGCGACGGGGTTCGAGTCGACCGGCGACCGGGTGACGGGCGTGCGCACGGATGCCGGCGTCGTGCGGGCCGATCTCGTCGTCCTCGCGGCGGGCATCTGGTCGAAGCCGCTCGCCGCCCAGCTGGGCTCGCGCGTGCCGCTCGACAGCGAGCGCGGCTACCACGTGATGCTCGGCGCGCCCGGGCTCGAGCTGGCGCTGCCCGCGATCGTCGGCGACGTGCGCTTCTCCGTGACGCCGATGGCCGCCGGCATTCGCGTCGGCGGCACGATCGAGTTCGCGGGGCTGGACGCGGCCCCGAATCCCGCACGGCACGAGGCGCTGCTGGGCCATGCGCGCCGGGTGTTCCCGGGGCTGAAGACGGAGATCCAGACGAGGTGGATGGGCCATCGCCCGTCGCTGCCCGACTCCATGCCGGTGATCGGGCCCTCGCCGCATCTCCGCAACGTGTTCTTCGGATTCGGCCATGGTCATCTCGGCCTGACCTCGGCCGCGATCACCGGGCGCGCGATCGCGGACATGGCCGCGGGGCGCACGCCGCCCTTCGACCCGACACCGTTCCGTGTCGACCGGTTCTGAGCGCGGCGCCGCGGCGATGCTCACGACGGAGCAGCTCGCGCAATATCGAGCCCAGGGCTACGCCGTCGGTGGAACCCTGTTGGCGGGGGATGCTCTCGCGGAGCTGCGCCGGCGCATGGATGCGCGCATCGCCGCGCTGCCGGCGGGGCACCGCTCCGAGAACATGGCGTCGCTGCACTACGACGATCCGTATTTCCGCGACCTGTTCCTCGGAACGGCATTCGTCGACATCGCCGAGCGGATCCTCGGTCCCGACCTCGCGCTGTTCACCACCTATGCGATCAGCAAGCGGCCCGGCGACGGGCTGCCCGTGGCATGGCACCAGGATGCGGCCTTCTTCCCGATCGAACCGATGGCGACCTTCACGTTGTGGCTCGCGGTGGACGACTCGACGCGGGCGAACGGCGCCATGCAGGTGATCGCCGGCTCCCATCGCGAGCGGCGCCTGGTGCCGCACGACGTCGACCATGGGGGCGGCAGCGTCCTGCCGCTGCATCTGGAGGGATTCCGGCCGGAGCAGGCCGTCGATGTCGAGCTCGCCGCCGGCGGCTTCTCCGTGCACGATCCCTTCATCCTGCACGGATCGCCGCCCAACCGCTCGCCGGCGCGCCGCTGCGGCATCACGATCAAGTACGTTTCTACCTCGGTCCGCCTCGATCGCGGATTCGTCTCGCCGACGGGTTTCGATTGGCGGGGCGTGCGCCTGTATCACGCGCGCGGCGCGCGCGGACGCCTCGACTACGTGAACTGACCCATCCCCGCGCAAGAAGGACCCATGAGCCCCGTCACCCGGATTGCCGCCGATATCGGCGGGACCTTCACCGACATCGCGGTCGTACTTCCCGACGGCCGCGTCGCGACCCGCAAGATCCCCTCGACGCCGCCCAATTTCGCCGACGCCGTGGTCAGCGGCGTGACCAGCCTGCTCGGCGAGCTCGGCTCGCCGCTGGCCGCGATCGAGCAGGTCCTGCACGGCTGCACCGTCGCGACCAACGCCATCCTCGAGCACAAGGGCGCGCGCACCGCGCTGATCACGACGCGCGGCTTCCGCGACGTGCTCGAGCTGCAGCGCGTGCGGGTGCCCGCGCTCTACGACCCGCTGTTCGAGAAGCCGAAGGCGCTGGTGCCGCGGCGGCTTCGCTTCGAGGTCACGGAGCGGCTCGATGCCGCGGGCGGGGTGGTCACCGCCCTGTCGCGCGACGACGTCGAGGCGGCGATCGCGGCGATCGGCGAGGCGGATGTCGAAGCCGTCGCCGTCTGCTTCCTGCACTCCTATGCCAATCCCGCGCACGAGCGCGAGGCGGGCGAGATGGTCCGTGCGGCGCTGCCCGACCGGTTCCTGTCGCTCTCGATCGACATCCTGCCGCAGAAGCGCGAGTACGAACGCACGAGCACGACCGTGATCAACGCCTATGTCGGCCCGCCGGTGTCGCGCTACATGCGCGCGATGATCGACGACCTGCACGCCGCCGGCGTGGGCGGCCGGCTCATGGTCATGCAGTCGAGCGGCGGCGTCATCGATGCGGAATCGGTGGTCCACAAGCCGGCGCAGATCGTCGAGTGCGGCCCCGCGGCGGGCGTGATCGGCGCGCTGGAGGTCGCCGGCGCGAGCGGCTACCGCAACGTCATCACGCTCGACATGGGCGGCACGACCGCGAAGGCGTCGCTGATCGAGGACGGCCGGCTCAGCATGGCCGCCGAGTACGAGGTCGGTGGCGGCATGTCCTCGCGCAGCGCGCTTGCGGGTGGCGGCGGCTACGCGCTGAAGCTGCCGGTGATCGACATCTCCGAGGTCGGCGCGGGCGGCGGCAGCATCGTCTGGATCGACAAGGCCGGCGCCCTCAAGGTCGGGCCGCAGAGCGCGGGCGCGGTGCCGGGTCCGGTCTGCTACGGCGCAGGCAACGACGAGCCGACGGTGACCGACGCGAACGTCGTGCTCGGCTATCTCAACCCGAATGCGCTGGCCGGCGGCACCGTGCCGATCGACGCGGGCCTGTCGCGCACGGCGATCGAGGCCAAGGTCGCCCGGCCGCTCGGTCGCGACCTGCTGGAGACCGCCTACGGCATCCACCAGGTCGCCAACACGAACATGATGCGCGCCGTGAAGGCGGTGACGACCTATCGCGGACGGGACCCCCGCGACTTCGCCATGTTCGCCTTCGGAGGCAACGGCGGCATCCATGCCGTCGACCTCGCGCGGGCGCTGCAGGTGCGCGAGGTGATCGTGCCGGTCGCGGCCGGGGTGTTCAGCGCGGTCGGCCTGCTCTTCGCCAAGCTCGAGGTCAACGAGACGGCCGCCTTCCTGCAGCTCGCCTCCCAGGCGCGGACCGAGGACGCGCGACGGGTGTTCGGATCGCTCAGGCAGCGCATCGTGCCGCTGCTGGGCGTGCCCGAGAGCCGGATCCGCTTCGAGCCCCAGGCCGATGCCCGGTTCAAGGGCCAGGGCTTCGAGCTGACGGTGCCGTTCGACGCGGACGTGCTGACGGCGCCGACCGCCGCGATGTTCGAGCGCTTCGCGGCCGCCTTCACCGCCGAGCACGTCGCGCGCTACGGCCACTCCTTCAACGATGCGTTCCCGGTGGAGATCGTCAACCTGCGCCTGGTCGGCACGGTGCATGCCGACCGCGGGCCCGCGATCTCGGCGAGCGCCGCCGCGCGCCCGGCGGCGGCCACGTCGCGCGACGTCTATTTCGGATCGCGCCACGGCTCGATCGCCACGCCGGTCATCGGCCGCGGCGCGCTCGACCGCACCGCCCGCCAGGGGCCGTTCATCATCGAGGAATACGAGGGCACGTCGGTCGTCCCGCCGGACTGCACGGCGCGGCTCGACGGCGTCGGCAACATCATCATCGCGCTGCCGTGAGCCGCGGAAGGGTGGAGGAGAATCCCATGCGAAACGCGATCGACCCGTTCCAGCTCGAGGTCATCCGGCACAGCTTCGATGCCGTCGCCGAGGACATGTCGCTGACCCTGATGCGCACCGCGCATTCGGGGATCGTCCGCGACTCGCTCGATTTCTCGACCTCCATCTGCGACGCCAAGGGCCAGCCGCTCGCCCAGGGCATCTGCACGCCGATGCAGCTCGGCAGCTTCTACGACGCCATGGTGAAGCTGATCGCCGACTATCGCGGTCGCATCGCGCCCGGCGACGTCTTCATCGGCAACGATCCCTACGAGGCGGCCGGCCAGCACCTGCCGGACATCTACATCGCCATGCCGATCTTCGACGGCGACCGCGTCGTCGCGTGGTCGACGACCATCGCGCACCACTCCGACGTGGGCGGCATCGTCGCCGGCTCGAACGCGCTCGGCGCCGAGGAGATCTTCCAGGAGGGCCTGCGCCTGCCGATCGTGAAGTTCGTCGAGGCGGGCAGGCGAAACCAGGCGCTGTGGGACGTCATCGCCATCAACGTGCGCACGCCGGAGAAGGTGCTGGGCGACCTGCAGGCGCAGATGGCTGCCTGCATGAGCGGCGAGCGCGAGATGAAGGAGCTGTTCAAGCGCTACGGCACCGACACCGTGCTGCATTACGCCGAGCACCTGCACGACTACACGGAGCGGCTGACCCGCGCGGAGCTGCGCGAGATCCCCGAGGGCGTCTACCGCTTCACCGACCACATCGACGGGCTCGGCGCGAATCCCGAGCCGGTGACGCTGCAGGCGACGGTGACGATCCGCGACGGGGCCGCGATCGTCGACTGGACGGGCACCTCGCCGCAAGTGAAGGGCGGCATCAATCCGAGCTTCCCCTTCACGAAGGCCTGCGCCTACACGGCATTCCGCTCGGTGCTGAAGGCGGACCTGCCGACGTGCCACGGCTTCACGCGGGCGATCGAGGTGCGTGCGCCGCTCGGCAGCCTCGTCAACCCGACCTTCCCGGCGCCGTGCGGGGCGCGCGGGATCACCGGCTACCGCATGATCGACTGCCTGATCGGCGCGCTGGCCCCGGCCGTGCCCCACCGCGTGACGGCGGATACGAGCGGCGGGTCCACGCTGCCGACGATCGCCGGCTACCAGGACGGCAAGGCCTTCGTCTTCTGCGAGACGTTCATGGGGACCTGGGGCGGTACGTCGGCGCATGACGGCCAGAACGGCGTGCCGCACATGGGCGCCAACCAGTCGAACGTTCCGGTGGAGATGATCGAGTCCGACTATCCGATCCGGATCGAGCGCTACGGGCTCGTGCCCGACACCGGCGGGCCGGGGCGCTTCCGCGGCGGGCTGTCGCTGACGCGCGACTACCGCGTGCTGAACGACGAGGCGATCCTGAACATCCGCTCCGACAAGCGGCGCTACCCCCCGCATGGCCTGTTCGGCGGCGGCACGGGCGCGCCGTCGCTCAACCTGATCAACCCCGAGTCCGAGAACAAGCTGCTGCCCGTGCTGATGACCGAGGTCGAGCGCCTCAGGCAGGGCGACGTGTATCGCCACATCATGGCGGGCGGCGGCGGCTACGGCGATCCGCTCGAGCGCGATCCGGCGGACGTGCTGGAGGACGTGCTCGAGGAGAAGGTCTCGATCTCCCACGCCGCCGAGGCCTATGGCGTGGTCGTGACGCCCGGCCGCCCGCCGCGTCTCGACGCGGCCGCGACGACGGCGCTGCGCGCCAAGCGTCGCGCCGGGCGGTCATAGTGCGTCGGCGGTGGCCCGACTCCGTCCTTGCTGTCGCGTGCGGCGCGACGGGAGGACGGGCGCGCGCGCGCCGCGCGCCGCGCGGGTCGCGCTTCGCGCCTGGAGCCGCCATCGACCTCGCCATCCTCGCTTCGCTCGCGCACGCCTCTCGTGGCGCTCGGCGGCGCCGGAGGGGGCGAGGGGAACGGAGGGATTGCCGATGAGGATCACCAGGCTCACCGCCACGCCGGTCCGCGTCCCCGTCCTGCGCGCCGGCGTGATGTCGCGCGCCCTGCGGACGCACGTGTCGCGCACGATCGTCGAGCTCGAGACCGACACCGGACTCGTCGGCGTCGGCGAGACGCGCGGCGAGTGGTCGGCCGCGATCATCCGCGACAAGTTCGCCAGGCACGTCGTCGGCAGGGATCCCTGGGACGGCTTCGCGATCCGCGACGCCTGCCTGCTGCCGCATATCGACTACGGCTTCCCCGAGCTGGTGATGGAGCACTACGCCTATGCCGGGATCGAGCTCGCGCTGTGGGACCTGCGCGGCAAGCAGACGGGGCGGCCGGTCTACACGCTGATCGGCGGCGCGAAGCGCGAGCGTGCGCCCTTCGTCGCCTATGCCTACACCGTCGACCCGGCGGAGGGCCATGCCGCGAAGGACGTTCCGCGCATCATGGCCGACATCGCGAGGCGCGGGATCGAGGAGACCGGCGCCGCGATGTTCGAGTTCAAGGTCGGCCGCCATCCGATCGAGGTCGACGTCGAGGTCGCGCTGGCGATCCGCGAGGCGGTCGGCCCGGCGGTCGCGCTCACCTGCGACGTCAACATGGGTTATTCCCTCGACCAGGCACGGCGCTTCCTGCGCGGCGCCGAGGCGGCGCGTCTCGCCAATGTCGAGGAGCCGACCGCCGAGCTCGGCGACATGGATCGGCTGCGCCGCGAGTTCCCGGTCGAGGTCTCGACGCATTGCTGGCATCTCGATGCGCTGATCCCCTATCCGGCGATCGACTCCGTGGTGTCGGACATCCATCTGCACGGCGGCATCGAGCCGACCCTGGCCTTCGTCGAGCGCGTGCGCGGCATGGGCCGGCGCTTCTGGCTGCGCTCGATGTGGGAGCTCGGCATCTCCTGGGCCGCGATGTGCCATGTCGGCCTCGCGCATGCCGCGCTCGATCGCCCGGCGCAGACGCTGATCAACTGGGTCGCCGACGACCTCGTCCTCGGCCCGACCTGGGTCGTGCGCGACGGCGGCGTGCGGCCGCCCGATGCGCCCGGCTGGGGCGTCGAGCTCGATCGCGAGGCGCTCGCGCGCTACGCGGTCGCTTGAGCGCGCGGCTCGTGCCGGAAGTCGTCTCGCTCGATCCCGGCGCGGGCCGCGACGTCGTGCGGATTCACTCGATCACCTCGTCGGCCTGGGCGAGGACGACGGGCGGGATCTCGATGCCGAGCGCACGTGCGGTCCTCCGGTTGACGACGAGCTCGAATGTTCCGGGCTGCTCGATCGGCAGGTTTCCCGGCTGAGCCCCGGCCAGGACGCGCACGACGAAATATGCGACCCGTCGATAGGCGTCGCGCAGATTGGGGCCGTAGGTCAGGAGGGCGCCGGCATGCGCGCTGGCCGCCCAGCCCGAGATCAGGGGCGTGCGCCGCTCCAGGCATGCCGCGGCAAGTCGAGGGGATTGCTGGACCATCAGGGCGCTCGACAAGGCGATCACCGCCTGCGCGCCGCCGTCGAGCGCCGCGGACAGCGCGGTCAGAGCGTCGGCCTCGGACTGCAGCCGATGCACGGAGAGCTCGATACCATGCGGCCCCACTGCGCTCTGGCATGAGGCGATCTCGGCCTCCTCCCCGGCATGGCGGGTGTTGGAGAGCAGGGCGATCTTCCTGCAACCGGGCAGGATGGTGCGGACCATGTCGATCCGCTTCGGCATCAGTTCGATCGCCATGAAGGTCATGCCCGTCGCATTGCCGCCGGGACGGCTCAGCGACTTGACGACGCCTGCGACGATCGGATCGCCGCTGTAGCCGAACACCACCGGCACCGACGGATTGGCGCGTACGACCGGCACCGTCGCGGCTCCCTGGGCGACGATCAGCCGTACCCCGAGACGCTGCAATTCGTCGACATGACCAGGGATCGTCGAGGGTCCGTCGGTTGCGAAGCGCTCGACCACCCGGATCGGATCGGCTCCCGCGGTTGCGGCGGCGGCCAGGCCGGACTTGAAGGCCGCGAGGATGGGCGCCACGACGTCGCGCGATTCCGGTGAGATCCAGCCGATGCTGCGTTCCGCGGCGGCTGCGCCCGCCGACGCGAGCAGGGCGGATCCGCCCGAAGCCGCCAGGAGTAGATCGCGACGTCTCATTCGATCACCTCGTCCGCGGCTGCGCTGCAAAATCTGGCGTGGTCGGACCCTATCGGCAGTGCAAGTGTATCAGAGCAAGCCGGCCTTGCGGAGGCGGTCACGAACCGTTGAACCGCGCCGGCTCTCGCTTCAATTCAAACCGAACCACCGATAGACCGCGGTCGGCAGCCAGAGGGACAGGGCCGGGAAGGCCGAGATGATCGCCAGGCTTGCCAGCAGAGGCACGAAGAACGGCCAGCTCGCCTTCAGGACCGCCTCGGGCGTGATGCCCGCCACGCGAGCGGCGACGAAGAGGCCGATGCCCATCGGCGGCGTGATGATCCCGAGGATCAGGTTGTAGCAGATGATGATGCCGAAATGGACCGGATCGATGCCGAGCTGCTTGACGACCGGCAGCAGGATCGACGACAGGATCAGCAGCGCCGGTACGGTTTCGATGAACATGCCGACGATCAGCAGGAACAGATTGATCACGAGCAGGCCGATCATCGGGCTCTGGACGTAGGTGATGATCAGCTGCGCCGTGTCGTGCGCCACGCGTTCGGTCGTGATGATCCAGCCCATCACCGAGGAGACGGCGATCAGGTACATGATGACGCCGGTTACGGCGACGGTCTCCTTGAGGCAGAGCACCAGTCGGCCCCAGGTCAGCTCGCGGTGGACGAGTCCGACGAGCAGCGCGTAGCCGGCAGCGATCGCTCCGATCTCCGACGGCGTGGCGACACCGCCGAGGATGCAGCCGATCAGCAGGAACGGCGCGAGCAGGGCGAAGGCGCCGCCGCGAAGCGAGCGCAGCACGTTGCTCCACACGAAGGGTTCCGGTGCGCCCCAGCTCGGCTTC
>JAEULA010000069.1 GCA_016793165.1 Alphaproteobacteria bacterium
CCTCGGCCGGCAGCAGGCCCATCACCGCGAGCGCGACCGTGCTCTTGCCCGAACCGGATTCGCCGACGACGGCCAGCGTCCGGCCGCGCGCCACCTCGAGCGACACGTCGGACAGCGCGGCGACGCTGCCGCCGGGTACGCGATAGGTGATCGACAGCCCCGCGATCGAGAGCGTCATGCCTTGCCCACGCGCGCCTTGAGTCGCGGATCGAGCCGCTCGCGCAGCCCGTCTCCCATCAGATTGATGCCGATCACCAGCGCGCACATGGCGAAGCCGGGGGCGAGCGCGATCCACGGCGCGCGGTCGATGAAGGCGCGCGCCTCGGCGATCATCAGGCCCCAGTCGGAGCTCGGCGGCTGCGCGCCGAGGCCGAGGAAGCTCAGCGCCGAGCCGAGCAGGATCGCATAGGTCACGCGCAGGCTCGCCTCGACGATCAGCGGCGGCCAGGCATTGGGCAGGATCTCGCGGAACAGGATGTAGCTCGTGCTCTCCGCGCGCGCGCGGGCGGCCTGCACGAACTCCTCGCCCGCGAGGCCGAGCGTCACGCTGCGGGCGACGCGCGCGATCGGCGGCACGTAGACGAGGCCGACCGCGATCGCCGTCTTCCACAAGGCCGGCGGCGTCACCGCGAGCACGAGCAGGCCGAGCATGATCGGCGGCACCGCCATCAGGACGTCGGCGAGCCGCATCAGGATCTCATCGGTCTTGCCGCGGAAGTACCCGGCGGCGAGGCCGATCGGCACGCCGATCGCGAGGCTGATCAGCGTCGCGCTCAGCCCCATCGCGATCGACAGCCGCGCGCCCATCAGCATGCGGCTGAGCACGTCGCGGCCGTAGTCGTCGGTGCCGAACCAGTAGGTCCAGCTCGGCGGCAGGAAGCGCGTGCGGATCGACACCGTGTCCCACGGATGCGGCGCGATCCAGGGCGCGAGCAGTCCGAGCGCCACGATCACGCCGACGATCGCGAGGCCGGCCTTGAGCTGAGCCGGCATCGGGCGTCGCGGCGGCGGCCGGTCGGCCGCGGCATCAGGCGATGCTGCGGCCATAGCGGATCTTGGGGTTGAGGAACGCGTAGAGCAGGTCCGCCGCCAGGTTGGCGAGCGCATAGACCGCGGCGACGACGAGGATCGCCGCCTGCAGGGTCGGGATGTCGCGGCTCTGGATCGAGAAGACGACCAGCCGGCCGAGGCCGGGATAGGCGAAGACGGTCTCGATCACCACGATTCCGCCCATCAGCCGGCCGACGTCGAGCGCGAGCACGGTGATCGTCGGCAGCAGCGCGTTGCGCAGGGCGTGGCGCACGACGACGCGTCGCTCGGGCAGGCCCTTGGCGCGCGCGGCGGTGACGTAGGGGCTCTGCAGCACCTCGATCATGCTCGAGCGCGTCAGGCGCGAGACATGGGCGAGATGCCCGAAGACGAGGGTCAGGACCGGCGCGATCAGGTGCTTGGCCCAGTTCCACATGCCGGTCGAGAGCGGCTCGTAGCCGGAGGACGGCAGCCAGCCCAGCCACGAGGCGAAGACCAGGATCACGACGATCGCCCAGAAGAATTCGGGCACTGCGATGCCGAGATAGGTGCCGACCGAGACGGTGTGGTCGAGCGGCCGGTTGTGGCGCAGCGCCGCGACGACGCCGAGCGCGATGCCGATGACGGCGATGAGCACGAAGGAGACGCTCGCCAGGGTGAGCGAGCGCAGGATCGCCTCGGTCACCAGCGGCGCGACCGGGCGGCTCATCAGCGTCGACTCGCCGAAGTCGCCGGCGATGAAGCGGCCGGCCCAGCGCAGGTACTGCGCGTAGATCGGATCGTTGAGCCCGAGCTTGAGTTCGAGCGCCTTGACCTGCTCGGGCGGCGCGAACTGGCCGAGGATCAGGTAGGCGACGTTGCCCGGCAGGACCGAGGTGATGGCGAAGACGAGGATCGACACCGCGACCAGGACGAGCACGACCAGGGCGAGGCGTCCGAGGACATAGCCGGCCATGGTCGTGCCCGATCCCGATCGCGCCGCGCGATCAGCGCTTCATCGTCACGCTCTTCAGCTCCAGCCACTGCATCGGCGTGGACTGGAAGCCCTCGACCTCCTTGCGCACGCCGTTCACATGCAGCGCGGAGTAGGCGATGACGCTGGTGACGGTCTCGTCGACGATCTTCTGGAACTCCGCGAAGATCTCCTTGCGCTTGGCGTCGTCGTTGGTCTT
>JAEULA010000005.1 GCA_016793165.1 Alphaproteobacteria bacterium
GCGACGGCTCAAGCCGTCGCGCCGCTGCGGTTGTTCATCGTCGCCGACGTCGGATCAGGCGGACTTCTTCTTGTCCTTGTCGTTGACCTCTTCGTAGGTCGCATCGACGACCTTGTCGTCGGCCTGCTGTCCGCTGGCACCGTTGCCGCCGCCGCCCGGTGCCGCACCCGCGGCGTCGCCCTGGCTCGCCTTGTACATGGCCTCGCCGAGCTTCATCGCGGACTGCAGCAGCGCCTGCGTCTTGGCCTGGATCGCGTCGGCGTCCTCGCCCTGCATCGCCTCCTTGAGGGCGGCGAGGTCGACCTCCACACCGGCCTTCTCGCCGGGCGAGAGCTTGTCGCCGTGCTCCTTCAAATTCTTCTCGGTCTCGTGGATGACCGAGTCGGCCCGGTTGCGGTTCTCGACCAGCTCGCGCTTCTTCTTGTCCTCGGCCGCGTGCGCCTCGGCGTCCTTGACCATCTTGTTGATGTCCGCCTCGCTGAGGCCACCGGAGGCCTGGATGCGGATCTGCTGCTCCTTGCCCGTGCCCTTGTCCTTGGCGTTGACGTTCACGATGCCGTTGGCGTCGATGTCGAACGTCACCTCGATCTGCGGCACGCCGCGCGGCGCCGGCGGGATGCCGACGAGGTCGAACTGGCCGAGCATCTTGTTGTCCGCGGCCATCTCGCGTTCGCCCTGGAAGACGCGGATCGTCACCGCCGTCTGGCCGTCCTCGGCCGTCGAGAACGTCTGGGACTTGCGCGTGGGGATCGTCGTGTTGCGGTCGATCAGGCGGGTGAACACGCCGCCCAGCGTCTCGATGCCGAGCGACAGCGGGGTCACGTCGAGCAGCAGGACGTCCTTCACCTCGCCCTTGAGCACGCCAGCCTGGATCGCCGCGCCGATGGCGACGACCTCGTCCGGATTCACGCCGCGATGCGGCTCGCGCCCGAAGAACTGCTTCACCGTCTCGATGACCTTCGGCATGCGGGTCATGCCGCCGACGAGCACGACTTCGTCGATCTCGGACGCCTTGAGGCCGGCATCCTTGAGCGCGTTGCGGCACGGCTCGACGGTCTTCTGGATCAGCGCGTCGACGAGGCTCTCGAGCTTGGCGCGCGTGAGCTTGATGTTGAGATGCTTCGGGCCCGAGGCGTCGGCCGTGATGAACGGCAGGTTGACCTCGGTCTGCATCGCCGAGCTGAGCTCGATCTTCGCCTTCTCGGCAGCTTCCTTGAGGCGCTGCAGGGCGAGGCGGTCGCTGCGCAGGTCGATGCCCTGCTCCTTTTTGAACTCGCTCGCCAGGTAGTCGATGATCTCGCGGTCGAAATCCTCGCCGCCCAGGAAGGTGTCGCCGTTGGTGGATTTCACCTCGAAGACGCCGTCGCCGATCTCGAGCACCGAGATGTCGAAGGTGCCGCCGCCGAGGTCGTAGACCGCGATCGTGCCGGTCTTCTTCTTCTCGAGGCCGTAGGCGAGAGCCGCCGCCGTCGGCTCGTTGATGATGCGCAGGACCTCGAGCCCGGCGATCTTGCCGGCGTCCTTGGTGGCCTGGCGCTGGGCGTCGTTGAAGTAGGCCGGGACGGTGATCACCGCCTGCGTGACGGTCTCTCCGAGATAGGCCTCGGCGGTCTCCTTCATCTTCTGGAGCGTGAAGGCCGAGATCTGCGACGGGGCGTAGCGCTGGCCGCGGGATTCGACCCAGGCGTCGCCGTTGTCGGCCTTGACGATCTTGTAGGGGACCAGGCCGATGTCCTTGGCGACCATCGGATCCTCGAACCGGCGCCCGATCAGGCGCTTGATCGCGAACAGCGTGTTCTCGGGGTTGGTCACGGCCTGGCGCTTGGCGGCCTGGCCGACCAGCCGCTCGCCGCTGTCGGCGAAGGCGACGATGGACGGGGTGGTGTTGGCGCCCTCGGCGTTGGGGATGACTTTGGGCTGCGAGCCCTCCATCACGGCGACGCAGGAGTTCGTGGTACCAAGGTCGATTCCGATGACTTTGCTCATGACTCTCGTCCTTCAAAAAGCGGCGGGTCGGTTGCCGGAACCTCGGATCGAGCATCCCGGCGGGAGGGCCCCGCAACGACGCCGTCGAACCGCATCATGCGGCCCCTGGCGAGCATCGGGGCTTGGGATGCGGCGTATATAGGAGCCGGTCTACAGCCCTGCAACCGGGGCATAGTCCCGCGTGGTTAAGCGAGACTTAACCTCGCACGAAACCTCCGACGATCGCACCCCGTCCTTCGCTGGACCCCCATCCATCCATCGGACGCGCTGACGTGGCCGCGCGCGGCCTTCGAAAGCCGAAGCGGGTGGATTCGCCGGAAGTCTCCTCAAATAAAATCTAAAATCTTCGAAAATAATATATCGATCAATGACTTGACTTCTGTGTTGGCTTCCTCATACTACGACCATCGCAATACGGAGGTTTGTCTTCTGACTCGAAAGTAATTGTCATGAATACTCCTCGCATTTTAGATATCGCGCCGCTCTCAGCGGTCAGCAATGCGCCGCCAAGCGCAAAACCGACCGGTCGCGAGCAGCCTCCCGTTCCGGAGCTGCCGAGCGGGTCGGAAGGCGGCTCCGGCGTGCCGGATTCGGCGCGCCAGCGGGTCGATTCCGAGCGCGCGAGGCTGAGCGAGACGGAGCAGGCGGCCCGCAAGGCCGACAAGGCGACCCTGGCGGAGGAAGTCCGCTCCGGCCGGAACTTCAGCAATCGCGTGGGGTACTTCGACGGATCGTCGATGGTCTTCGTCGACCTGATCGACGAGAAGACCCAGCGCGAGCTGATGCGGATCTTCGGTCCGTCGCGCTCACCGCTGCCGGAGCCCGTCCCGCCCGAGGACGCCGCGCGCGCCTACGAAGAGGCTGCCGCGCGGACGGCAGGGAACCGCGGCGCGCGGCTCTGAGCCGGACGAGAGACGTTCAAAGTCTTGTCGGCAGCCGCGCGGGGCCGCGTCGGCTCATGCCGACGTATCGACGCTGGGCGGCGGGCTGGCCGACGGCGCCTTCGCCACCACCACCATCGCCGGCCTGAGAATGCGCCCCTGAAGCGTGTAACCGGCCTGCACGACCTGAAGCACCGTCCCGGGCGCCGCGTCGGGGCTTTCGATCTGGGCGATCGCCTGATGCAGGTTGTGGTCGAAGGCCAAGCCGGTCGGGACTACCCGCTTGATCCCGTTGCGGTCGAGGATCGCCAGGAACTCCCGTTCGGTGAGCTCGATCCCCTGGGCGAACTGATCGAATTTCCCGTCCGCGGCTCGGGCGTCGGGCGTCAGCGTCTCGAGGGCCCGCCGCAGATTGTCGACGACGCTGGTCAATTCCCGGGCGAAGCCGGTCAGGGCGAAGCGTTCACGTTCCTCGATCTCGCGCTGGGCGCGCCGACGCGTGTTCTCGGCCTCGGCCAGGGCGCGGAGCGCCTGGTCCTTCAGCTTCGTCTGCTCGGCCTCCAGCTCGGCAATGCGTGCCTCGGCCGCCACGGCCCGGGCGATCGCGGTCTCGACCAGGGAGGCCTCCGCCGTGGGTGCGGCGTCGTTGGCGGCGGGCGTCGGCTCTTGCGTCGGCGGGTTCTCTGACGACGTCATGCGCTGGTGTCTCCTGGTGTTGAAGGCCGCGGGTCAGCCCAGCAGGCGACCGATCACGCGGGCCGTATAATCGACCATGGGTATGATCCGCGCGTAGTTCAATCGCTGCGGCCCGATGACGCCGATGGCGCCGACGATCTGCGCGCGGGAGTTCCGATAGGGCGAGATCACGAGCGAGCAGCCCGCCAGATCGAACAGCGCGTTCTCGGAGCCGAGATAGATCTGGACGCCGTCGGCGGTCTGCGCCGCGTCGAGAAGCTTGATCATCGTCTCGCGCGTCTCGAGCGCCTCGAACAGGCCACGGATGCGCTCGAGGTTCTCGAGCGCATTGACGTCCTCGAGCAGGCGCGCTTGGCCACGCACGATCAGCGTCCCGGTGTCCTTGTCGCCGGACCAGGTCGCGAGACCCGCCTCGACGACCTTCCGCGACAGCTCGTCGAGCATCGCCTTGTGCTCGCCGAGCTCGGCCAGCACGTCGGCTTTCGCCTCGCCGAGCGTCCGGCCGGCCAATCGCGTGCTCAGGTAATTGCCGGCCTGGATGAGCTGCGCGGGCGTCAGGCCCGCCGGCACCTCGATCACGCGGTTCTCGACCTGGCCGGAGCTCGTCACCAGCACGACCAGGGCGCGGCCCGAGCCGAGGCTCACGAATTCGACATGCTTCAAGGAATCGTCGGTCTTCGGCGCCAGCACCAGGCTTGCGCAGCGCGACAGGCCGGCGATCGCCGCGGTCGCCTCCTGCAACGTTTGCGGCAGGGAGCGGCCGGTTGCCGCGCATTGCGCATCGATCGTCGCGCGCTCGTCCTCGCTCAGCGAGCCGACCTCGAGCAGCCCGTCGACGAACAGGCGCAGGCCGGCGGCCGTCGGCAGCCGGCCCGCGGAGGTGTGCGGGGCATAGAGCAGGCCGAGATCCTGCAGGTCCGCCATCACGTTGCGGATGGTCGCCGGCGACAGCTGGACGCCCAGCCGGCGCGACAGCGTACGCGAGCCGACCGGCTCGCCGGTGGCGACATAGGCTTCGACGATCTCGCGAAAGATCTCGCGACTGCGCTCGTTGAGGGCGGCGATCGTCGCGGATGGCTGTGTCGCCGAGGCCTGCATCGGGGTCGAGATCCCGCCAGGCTTGACCATGTTCATGAGGTCGAATTTAGGAACGCCCTTGCGGAGCGTCAACGAACGCCGCGCCGGGCCATGGGCAGCGGCCTCTGGACTTTCGATCGACACGGCTCTAAGCGTGCGCCCGCTCCTTTCTCCCATCTCGGCAGGTCTTCATGCGCCCCTCCGGCCGCACGCCCGATCAACTCCGCGAGGTGCGTCTCGAACCCGGCTTCGCCAAGCACGCCGAGGGGTCCTGCCTTGCGCGCTTCGGCGACACGCATGTGCTCTGCGCGGCGACGATCGAGGACAAGGTCCCGCCGTTCCTGCGCAATACCGGCCAGGGCTGGATCACCGCGGAATACGGAATGCTGCCGCGCTCGACGCATACCCGCACCGAGCGCGAGGCTGCGCGCGGCAAGCAGTCCGGCCGGACCCTCGAGATCCAGCGCCTGATCGGGCGCTCGCTGCGTGCCTGCGTGGACCTCAAGCTTCTCGGCGAGCGCCAGATCAAGCTCGACTGCGACGTCATCCAGGCCGATGGCGGCACGCGCACGGCAGCGATCACGGGTTCCTGGGTGGCGCTCAAGCTCGCCCTCGCCAAGCTGCAACGCGACGCCGGGCTCAGCCGGAACCCGCTGGTCGGCCAGGTGGCCGCGATCTCCTGCGGCGTCTTCAAGGGCACGCCGGTTCTCGACCTCGACTACAAGGAGGATTCGGGAGCCGACGCCGATGCGAATTTCGTGCTGACGGCCGATGGCCGGATCATCGAGGTGCAGGGCACGGCCGAAGGGGCGCCGTTCACGGAGGCCGAGTTCCTGTCGCTGATGACGCTGGCGCGCAAGGGCGTGGGCGAACTGGTCGCCCTGCAGCTCGGCGCGGTCGGCGGCTGACCTTCGGCGCCGCGATGCGCATCTGCGTATTCGGCGCGGGTTCGGTCGGCGGCAATCTCGCGGTCCGGCTCGCCCGTGCCGGCGCCGAGGTCAGCGTCGTCGCCCGCGGCGCGCATCTCCAGGCGATCCGCCGCGACGGGCTGACGTTGCGGGCTCCGGAGGGGGAGTTCGTGCGGCGAGTCGCGGCGAGCGACGATCCCGCGACGCTCGGCGTGCAGGACGTCGTCGTGTCGACGCTCAAGACGACCGGCCTTGCCGCGCTGGCCGCCGGGATCACACCGCTGCTGGGCCCAGACACCCCGGTCGTCTTCGCATTGAACGGCATCCCCTGGTGGTATGCCCACGGCCTTCCGGCCGGTGCGCGATGCCCCGATCTCGGGTTCCTCGACCCGGCCGGCGCGCTGCATGCCGCGGTGTCGACGTCGCGCATTGCCGGCGGCGTCATCTATTCCCCGAACTCCGTCGTCGCGCCGGGTGTGATCGAGAACGGCCCGGGCGCCAATCAGCGGCTGATCCTGGGCGAACCCGGCGGTGGCGCCGGCGAACCGTTGTCGCGCCTCGCCGCGATGCTCGTCGCGGGCGGCATCGGCGCGCCCGTCACGCCCGACATCCGGCGGGAGATCTGGTCGAAGCTTCTCGTCAACGTCGCCAACGCTCCGCTTTCCGTCCTGATCGGCGCCGGGGCGGAGGCGGTTCATGCCGATCCGACGCTGAGCGCGATGTCGGATGCGGTGCGCCGCGAGTCGACCGCCGTCGCGGAGGCCCATGGGATCACCCTCGATCCCGCGCCCTGGAGGCGGCCGGCATCGGGCAAGCCGGGCGGCGGGCACAAGCCGTCGATGCTGCAGGATTTCGAGCTGGGTCGAGCGCCGGAGATCGACTCGATGCTGGTGGCGTTGCAGGCATTCGCCCGGGCGGGCGCGGTCCCGACCCCGACGCTCGACCGGCTGACGGCGCTGGTGGCGGCGCGGGCGACGGCGCTCGGGATCTACGCAGGGTCGCCGCGCCCGGGCTGATGCCGGCTTTGCGTGCGGTCGTCGCCGCGCTACATGGCGGATGCCATGCACCGCCGCTTCGCCGACCCCAAGCTCGTCATTGCCAGCCACAATCCCGGCAAGGTCCGGGAGATCGGCGACCTCCTCGCTCCGTTTAGCGTCGAGGCCGTGAGCGCCGGGGCCCTGGGCCTGCCCGAGCCGGAGGAGACCGGTTCGACCTTTGAGGCCAATGCGGAGCTCAAGGCGCACGCCGCAGCCCGCGCCAGCGGGCTGCCGTCGCTGGCGGACGACTCCGGTCTTTGCGTCGTCGCGCTGGACGGTGCGCCGGGGATCTACTCGGCGCGCTGGGCAGGTCCGACGAAGGATTTCGCGCTCGCGATGCGGAAGGTCGAGGACGGGCTGGCGGGCAAGAGCGATCGCCGCGCCCATTTCGTCGCAGTGCTGTCGCTCGCCTGGCCCGACGGACATGTCGAGACCTTTCGCGGCGAGGTGCATGGCACGCTCGCCTGGCCGCCGCGCGGCACGCGCGGCTTCGGCTACGATCCGATCTTCGTGCCGACCGGCAGCGACCTGACGTTCGGCGAATTCGACCCCGCGGCAAAACATGCCGTGAGCCATCGTGCCGTCGCGTTCGCCAGGCTCATCGCGGCCTGCTTCGCTGCCGACGGCACATGAGCCGGGCCGATCCGATCGGCATCTACGTCCACTGGCCCTTCTGCCTGTCGAAGTGCCCGTATTGCGACTTCAACAGCCATGTCCGCGAGCGCATCGACGAGGCGGCGTGGCGCGCCGCGCTGCTTGCCGAGCTCGACCATTGGGCGTCGCGCACCGGGGATCGGCGCGTCGGCTCGATTTTCTTCGGCGGCGGCACGCCCTCGCTGATGTCGCCGTCGACCGTCGCGGCGATCCTCGATCGCATCGCCGCGCGATGGCCGGTCGCGCGCGACGTCGAGATCACGCTCGAGGCCAATCCCGGCAGCGCGGAGATCGGCCGTTTCCGTGCCCTGCGCGATGCGGGCGTCGGGCGGCTCTCGATCGGTGTCCAGGCGCTCGACGACGCGACGCTGCGGTTCCTCGGCCGGGTGCACGGCGCCGACGAGGCGCGGCGCGCGATCGCGGCGGCGGCGGACACGTTCGCGCGCTTCAGCTTCGATCTGATCTATGCGCGTCCAGGACAGGATGCGGCGGCGTGGTGCGCCGAGCTCGATGCGGCGCTGGCGATGGTCGGCGACCATCTCTCGCTCTACCAGCTGACGATCGAGCCGGGCACGCGCTTCGAGCAGCTCGTTGCCCGCGGCGATCTGGTGCCGCTCGACGACGAGAATGCGGCGATCCTCTACGAGACGACGGTCGATCGGCTCGCGCGGGCGGGACTGCACGCCTACGAGGTTTCGAACTTCGCGCGGCCGGGCGGCGAGTCGCGGCATAATCTCGTGTATTGGCGCTACGGGGACTATCTCGGCGTCGGCCCCGGCGCGCACGGGCGGATCACGCTCGACGGGACCAAGCGGGCGACGCGCGCGGAGCGCCTGCCCGAGACGTGGCTGTCGAAGGTCGCCGCGTCGGGCCAAGGCCTCGCCGAGGAGGCGCCGATCGGCGCCGACGTCGCTGCACGCGAAGCGCTGCTGATGGGCCTGCGTCTCGCCGAGGGGATCGACGCCGACCGCTTCCGCCGCGCGACGGGCGTCGCGCTCGAGGACGCCCTCGATCCTCGCGGGCTCGCCCTCGGTGTCGATGGCGGGTTCCTGGTCCGATCGCCGACGACGTTGAGGGCCACGGCCGCGGGCCGCCGCGTCCTCGACTCGCTTCTCGCCGAGATCGCGCGCTGAACACGGCGCCGATGCTCGGCGATCGCGATTGACGGACGCGACCACCGCCTGAAACGAAAAAGCCGGCCGCCTCTTCCGAGGCGGCCGGCGTTGTGACGTCGCGAGCCGCGTGGCCCGCGACGGCGATCACTTCTTCAGGAGATCGCGGATCTCGCCGAGCAGGACGACCTCGGCGGGCGGACCGGACGGGGGCGCTTCCTTCTTCGGCATGAGCTTGTTCGCCGCCTTCACGAGCAGGAACACGGCCCAGGCGATGATCAGGAACTTGATCACGGCGTTGATGAACAGGCCGATGTTCAAGGTGACGACGCCGGCATCCTGCGCCGCCTTGATGGTGCTGACGATCTTGTCGCGGCCGGTGAGCTGGATGAACCAGTTGGAGAAGTCGATGCCGCCCAGGACCGGCCCCAGCAGCGCCATGATGATGTCCTTCACCAGCGAGTCGACGACTGCCGTGAAGGCGGCGCCCATGATGAAGCCGACGGCCAGATCGATGACGTTGCCGCGGGCGATGAATGCTTTGAATTCGTTGATCATGCTTGACCCCTCTCGTATTGCGCCGGTTTCCCGCGTCACGGGGCGGCGTTCGGAATTCATTGGGCCCGCAGGACGCAGCGCCCTGGCTCCGATGCGGTCGGAGTGTCGCCGAGGACTATCGCAAACTCAACTCGCGCGACACCGAGCGCGGCTATTGCGTGAGATCGACGAAGCGGTTCGGCGGCTCCGCAACCGGCTTGGCGCCGCCACGCTGGAACTGGAGAACCGGAAGAAGTCTTTGATTGGTTCCATCGGTCCTCAGTCGGAATACGCCGTCGTAGCCTTCGAAGCCCGATGCATTGGTGAGGCCCGTCGTCAGATCCGTCGAGGTCGCCTCACGAATGACGGCAACGGCCAGGGCGGCCGCGTCGTAGCCGAGGCTCGCGAGCAGGGGCGCATCGCGATTGTACGTCTGCTTGAATCGCTGGAGGAACTGGTCGCGCTTCGTGGTCAGCGGCGCGGCGATGAAGCCGCCGAACAACGCGGCCTCCTGCTGCAGGCGGGCGTCGTCCCAGCCCACGGTGACGACGAGGAGCTGCGTCGCCTTGGTGTCGATGTCGTAGTAGGGCACGAAGGTCGAAGCCATCAGCAGCGGATCGCCGACCCCGGCCAGGATGAAGGCATCCATGCCGCCGCGCGCGCTCGCGGCGCGCTTCACGGCGGCCGACACGCCGTTCATGTTCTCGGCATAGCGCTCGGTGGCGACGAGCTCGCCGCCCGTCGCCGTGACGACGGTCCGGACGGATTCCTCGACGATCTCGCCATAGGGGTTGCCCGGTGCGACCAGCACGAAGCGCTTGGCTCCCTTTTCGCGAGCGTAGCTCACCAGTCGCTCGACCTGATTGCGCGGCAGGAGTCCGAGCGCATAGACGCCCGGCGATGCCACGGCTGCGTTGTTCGTGAAGCTGAGCACCGGAACGTTGCGCGCCCGCGCGACATCCGCGACGGCCGGGACCTCGGCGCCGAACAGCGGCCCGACGATGACGTTCGCTCCGGCCTGGATGGCGCTCTCGGCCGCCCGGCGCGCGCCCTCGGCGGTCCCGCCGGTGTCGCGGGCGACAAGTTCGACCGGAATTCCGCCGCGCGAATCATTGAGCGCGAGCTGGATGGAATCGAGCAGCGCCTGGCCCAGCGCGGCCTGCGCCCCGCTCAGCGGCAGCAGCGCGCCGATCTTGCCGGGGCCCTCGAGGACCGGACGCGTGCCCTCGGCCGGCGCCTGCACGGGCGGCGTGCCACCCGGCGGCGGCGGTGGTACGACCTGAGAAGAGCCTGCGCCCTGCGAGCCGGATCCTTGAACCGGCGCCTGACCGCTCGGTACCGTCGATTGGCATGCCGCGAGCGCCGTGAAGGCGGTCACGAGGAGGACGCGCGAGATCCGCGCCATCAGGGGAAAACCGTTCATCGCCATGGCGTCCAACAATCCGATTTCGCGCGAGGAAGAGCCGGAAGAGAGCCGCGAGACTATCGGCGGGCCCGGTCCGAGTAAATTGCCCGCAGGGCTGTATCTCGTCGCGACGCCGATCGGAAATCTCGGAGACATTTCCCGGCGCGCGGTGGCAACGCTGGAACGTGCGGATCGGATCGCGGCGGAGGACACGCGCACGACGCGAAAGCTTCTCGCGGCGCTCGGCGTGCCGGCGCGCCGCCTCGAACGCTACGACGATCATGCCGACGATGCGGCGCGTGCGCGCCTCGTCGCCGCGATCGCGGCCGGCGAGGCCGTCGCGCTGGTCTCGGATGCCGGAATGCCGCTGATCGCGGACCCCGGCTACAAGCTGGTGCGGGCGGCCCGAGCGGCCGGGCTGCGCGTCACTGCCGTTCCCGGTGCGTCCGCACCGCTGATGGCGCTGGCCCTCTCCGGATTGCCGACGGATCGCTTCTTCTTCGGTGGTTTTCTTCCGGCGAAGGCGGGTGCGCGACGTACCGCGATCGCCGCGCTGGCGGCGATCGATGCGACGCTCGTCCTGTTCGAGGCGCCGCAGCGCCTGGCGGAGAGCCTTGCCGACCTTGCCGCCGGCCTCGGCGCGCGGCGCCCGGCGGCGATCGCGCGGGAACTCACCAAGCTGTTCGAGGAGCTGCGCACGGGCAGCCTTGCCGACCTTGCCGCCCACTATGCCGCGGTGCCGCAACCGAAGGGCGAGATCGTCGTCGTGATCGGCGGTCCGGTCGAAGCCGATGCTGTTGCGACCGACGATGCGGCGATCGATCGCCAGCTGCGGGCGGCGATGGCGACCATGAGCCTGCGCGACGCGGTGGCCGCGGTCGCCGGCGCGACCGGCCAGCCCAAGCGGGCGATCTACGCCCGGGCGCTGGCCCTCGGCACCTCGTCGAGACCGTGAACCGGTCGGCGCGGGGCGCGGCGGCGCGACGGCGTGGACGGCGCGCGGAGACGGCGGCGGCCTGGCTGCTGCGGCTCAAGGGCTTCCGGATCCTCGCGCGCGACCTGCGTTACCGGCTCGGCGAGATCGATCTCGTGGCGCGCCGCGGCAGCCTCCTGGTCTTCGTCGAGGTGAAGGCCCGGGCCGACTTCGAGGTCGCGGCCGAGGCGCTGAAGCCGCGGCAACGGCAGCGCATCGCGCGGGCCGCCCGGGCCTATCTCGGGCCGCGACCGGAGCTGCAGGGTCTCGCGCAGCGCTTCGATGCGGTCCTGGTCGGCGGTCGCGGATGGCCCCGCCACGTCCCGGATGCTTGGCGCGAATCGCCATGAGGGGCTAGAACGGCCGCACTCCTGCCATCGAGGAAACGGCCGTCTTGGCGACTGCGCTGTCCCTGCCGCACGGTGTCGTCTTCGCAGCGGCGCTGATCGTGCTGACTCCGGCCTGCACGGGCATGGTCGTCGGCGCGGCCGCGACGGGCGCGGTGATGGCGTTGCAGGAGCGCGGCCTGAAGGGCGCCGCGGAGGACACCGCGATCCGCGCGGCGATCAACCACTACTGGCTGCAGCGCGACCACGAAATGTACCTGCGCCTGTCGCTCCAGGTGTGGGAGGGGCGCGTCCTGGTGGCCGGGCTGCTTCCGGACGCCGAGCAACGCGCCGAGGCGATCCAGCTGGCCTGGAAGGCGGACGGCGTTCGCGAGGTGATCAACGAGATCGAGATCGCGACGGGCCGGGACATTCGCGATGCGGCGCAGGACCTGCTGACCGAGAAGGAGGTCTCGGCGCGGCTGTTCGTGACGCGCGACATCGACTCGATCAACTACCTCGTCAAGGTCGTCGACCGGACCGTGTTCCTGATCGGCACGGCGCTCGACCGCGACGAACTCGACCGCGTGATCGCGGTGATCCGGGAGGTGCCGAAGGTGCGGCGGATCGCGAACTACGTGCTCACGCGCGACGATCCGCGGCGATTCCGCGCCGCGCCGGCGACGTCATGATTTCGCCATGTCGAAGCGGTCAAAAACCAAGGACCCGAGAAACGAGGGACATCCGATGCGCAAGCTCCTGACCTATTCCATGCTGACCGGCCTCGCCCTGTCGACCGCGGCCTGCGTCGAGACGGCCGTCGTCGGCGGCGCGGCCGTCATCGGCAGCGCCGCCTTGCAGGAGCGCGGCATCAAGGGCGCCGCGAGCGACACGGCGGTGCGCGCCCGGATCGTCCACGAGTGGAATTCCGCGAGCGGAGTCTTCATGCGCGACCTGAATCTCCAGGTCTGGGAAGGTCGCGTCCTGGTGTCGGGCGAGATCGCGAACGAGGACTTGCGCGCCCAGGCCATCCAGCTGGCGTGGAAGGCCGAGGGCGTGCGCGAGGTGATCAACGAGGTCGAGATCGGCAATGCCGGTGGATTCCGGACCTATGTCGTCGACAGCCGGATCGTCAGCGAGCTCGAGACGCGCATGAAGCTCGAGAAGGGCGTGAGCTCGGTGAACTACTCCACCGAGTCGTTCAACGGCGCCGTCTATCTGATCGGCGTGGCGCAGGACCAGGAGGAGCTCAATCGAGTCCTGCAGCTCGCGCGCAACATCTCCGGCGTCCGGCGCGTCGTCAGCCACGTGTTGCTCAAGGACGACCCGAAGCGCTTCCGCAAGCCGCCGGCCTGACGCGACCGCGAGCCATGGGCGGCGCGGCGAGACGACCCGAGGCGATCCTGCGCGACTGCGTCGGTGTCGCCGGCTCGACGCTGGACATCGCCGAGGCCGCGCTGGCCTGCTCGGCGATGGAGCGGCCGGAGCTCGATCTGACGGGCTATCGCGCTCATCTCGCCGAGATCGCGCGCGACGCCGCCTCGTCCGGGGCGGCGTCGCCGCCGGCGCTGCTCGCCGAGGTGCTGGCGACACGACACGGCTATCGCGGCGACCGGGACACCTACGACGACATCGCCAATGCCGATCTTGCGCGCGTGATCGATCGGCGGCGTGGCCTGCCGGTCGCGCTCTCGATCCTGTGGATGCATGCGGCGCGCAGCCGCGGCTGGTCCTGCGTCGGCCTCAACTCGCCGGGGCACTTCGTCGCGCAGCTCGCTGCGCACGGCCAGCGCTGGATCCTCGACCCGTTCGACGGCGGCCGCGTCCTCGACGAGCCGGCGCTCGCGAGCCTCCTGCGTCGCGCGCAGGGAAGCGGCCCGATGCTCGACATCGACGATCTTGCCGTTGTCGACGATCGCTCCGTCCTGCTGCGGCTCCAGAACAACATCAAGCTCCGCCTCCAGCGCGCGGGCGAAAAGCGTCGCGCGCTGGCGGTGGTCGAGCGCATGCTCGTGATCGCACCGCGCGCCGTCGACCTGTGGCGCGAGGCCGGCGCCCTCAACGCCGATCTCGACAACCTGCGCAAGGCCGTCGGCTGCCTCGACCAGGCGATGGCGCTTGCTGCCGGGGAGGGGCCGCGGCAACGTATCGCCGCCGAGCGCGCGCGATTGGCCGGACGACTGAACTGAGCGGCGTCCGCCGCAGCTCGCGCGCCGGATCCCTGAACCGTCGACCCTTGCCGCGACGGACCTTCCAACGATCGGACACCAGCCCATGCGTCTCGCCGTCGCCATCCAGATGGACCCCGTCGAAGGCGTCAACATCGATGGAGATTCCACCTTCGCTCTCGCGGAGGAGGCGCAGAAGCGCGGCCATTCGCTCTGGCACTACCTGGTGTCCCACCTGTCGTTCCGCGACAAGCGGCTGACCGCCCGGGCCCGCGCGCTGTCCGTGCGCCGGGTCCGCGGGGACCACGCGACGCTCGGCGCCTGGGAGAATCTCGATCTGGCGAAGGTCGACGTGGTGCTGATGCGCCAGGATCCGCCCTTCGACATGGCTTACATCACCGCCACGCATCTGCTCGAGCACGTCCATCCCCGCACGCTGGTCGTCAACGATCCCGCCGAGGTGCGCAATGCGCCGGAGAAGCTGTTCGTCACGCACTTCCCAGACCTGATGCCGCCGACGCTGATCACCTCGGATCCGGCGGAGATCGCGTCGTTCCGCGCCGAGCACGGCTCGATCATCGTCAAGCCGCTGTTCGGCAACGGCGGCGCCGGCGTATTCCACATCCGCCCGGACGACGAGAATCTCAATTCCCTGATCGAGATGTTCACCCAGCGCTCGCGCGAGCCGATCATCATCCAGCGCTACCTTCCGGAGGTGCGCGGGGGCGACAAGCGCATCATCCTGATCGACGGCGAGGTCGGCGGCGGCCTGCTGCGCGTGCCGGCGGCGGGCGAGGCCCGCGCCAACCTCCACGTCGGCGGTAAGGCGGTGAAGACGTCGCTGACGAGGCGCGAGCAGGAGATCTGCGAGCGTCTCGGACCCGAGCTGCGCAAGCGCGGCATGATCTTCGTCGGCATCGACGTCATCGGCGACTACCTGACCGAGATCAACGTCACCTCGCCCACCGGCATCCAGGAGATCGGCCGCTACGACGGGACCAATCTCGCCGCGGGAATCTGGGACGCGATCGAGCGGCGCGTCGCCGAGAACCGCGCGGCGGCTCAGGCGTCGCAACGCCGATAGGGCCCGAGATCGAGATGCAGATGGGTGCGGTGCGCCGCATCCGTGCGCGGCGTCAGGACAACGTGGAAGTAGCGACACGCCCCGTGCGCGACGTCGCGCAGGAAGGCGCCGCGCGGGCCGCGATCGTTCCAGTGCCGGCTGACCGTGATCTGGGTGCCGTCGGCGAGATCGAACCCCGAGATGTCGAAGGCATTCCCGAGCGCGTGTTGGGAGAGGCGCCGCGAGTTGCCCGTCTCGTTGCGGCAGGAATAGCCGCCGAAGTGGCGGATCCGGGCCAGCGGCTGCCCGAAATGCCGCCGCGCGGCGGCCTGGACGACGTCGTCCTCGAAGGAGAGCTGCCGGGCCGCCAGGTCGCAGTTCACCTGGACCGGCTGGTCGAGCGGGACGGAGCTGCGCGTCATGCGCACGCCGTCGATGAGGCGGCAGCCATGCGGCCCCTCGCGAGCCGGAATCGGCTCGAACACGGCACCGCGCGCGACGAGCGCCGCTGCGCAGCTTGGTCCCGAAGGCGCTGACTCCGGCGGGGCCTCACGGCTTGCGCAGGCAGCGAGGCCGAGCAGCAGCGCCAGGGACGCGAGGCCGCGACGGAAGGCGTGTGCGGGGCGGCGGGGAAGGGTCAGCGTGAGAGGCCCGGACGCGTCGCGGGATTGCGACGGCGCGGGACTATAGATAAAGCGCCGGAATCGCGGAACCCGATCGGTCGTGCAATGCAGGACGGCCGCGGCGGCCGAGCGGCGCGACGTCGACGCGGCCCTCCATCGCGGTCAGCACGTGGTTGTCGGGCACCGGACTCCAGTGCTCGGTCGCGTCGTCGAGCGGCTCCGACAGGATGATCAGCGCGGCCTGGTCGCCGGTCGCCAGGCAGTCGCCCGCCGCACCCCGCACGCCATCCGCCGGCGCATGGAACAGGGACGGCGAATCGCCGTCCGAGGCGTATCGGACGGCGAAGATCCGGCGCCCGTCCGTGAGCGCCGCCGTGAGTTTGAGCGGTTCTGCGACGTCGTTTGCCGCCATCGCGCGCTCGACGAAGCCGATCGTCTTCGCCAGGGCGCCGACGGGGTCGGCCTCGAGCCCGAAGGTGAGCCAAAGATAGAAGAACGTCTCGCTGTCGGTGGTGCCCTGACGGACGCGATAGAGCGCCGGATCGAGGGCGAATTCGAGGTCGCGTGCGACCGCGTCGTAGCCGCCGATCTGGCCGTTGTGCATGAACAGCCAGGGGCCGTGGCGGAAGGGATGGCAATTGGCCCGGCTCGTCGACGTTCCAGTCGAGGCCCGGACATGGGCGAAGAAGAGCCCGGACTGGATCTGCTCGGCGAGGCTGCGGAGGTTCTCGTCGTTCCACGCCGGGCGATAGTCACGATAGAGGCCCGGGAGCTTTCGATCGCCGTACCAGCCGACTCCGAAGCCGTCGCCGTTGATCGTCACGCGGCTGCGGCGCGCGCGCAACGACTGGCTGATCAGCGAATGTTCGGGCTGGAACAACAGCTGCTCGAGATAGACGGGGCGACCGGAGTAGGCGAGCCAGCGGCACATCGACGATCCCATGTCTCGAGGTAGCGATGCCCATCCTAGGTCGATCAGGTTAAAGCATTATGATGACGACATTTTTTCGGATCTCCGGGACCCGGCCAACTTGGTTAACTCGCGCGGACGGCGTTTAGTTTTTCCACCTGCGGGCGTACCTCGAATGGCTTTAATCCGTCCGCTCCGTGGCACGTGCGGGTTGCGAATCGCAGGATGCCCCGCGTTCTCAACAAGGGGCTTCAGGCGATGATCAATGCTCTCAACGGCTCGCGGCGACGCGGAAAACTTCCCGACGGCAATCCGGATCCGGTCGACGTCCATGTCGGCAGTCGGCTGCGGTTGCGCCGCACACTGATCGGGATGAGTCAGGAGCAGCTGGCGGCTGCCCTCAACATCACCTTCCAGCAGGTCCAGAAGTACGAGCGCGGGACGAACCGCATCTCGGCCTCGCGTCTTTACCAGGCGAGCCGGACGCTCGGCGTGCCGGTCGCGTGGTTCTTCGAGGAGATGACCGAGCATGCTGCGGCTGCGAGCGCGACGCCCGCCGTCGTCGCCGGCGAGCAGGCCGGCGGCGATCCGGATCGCAAGCTGCTGCGCCGCGAGACGCTCGAGCTGGTTCGCGCCTACTATAGCATCACCGATGCGCGTCTCCGCCGCCGTCTCTACGAGATGGCGAAGGCGATGCGCGGCTGAAGCCGCCGCCGTCCAGCGCCCTGGGAGGCGTGTCGGCGACCAATGCGAGTCGTTCGATGCGCGCTCACCTCGTGCCTGGACGTGAGGACCCGTCGCCCGGAAGCATGAAGTCCGGGATATCGATGCGCCGCAGCCGATTGTGCGCGGCCGGGTCGATATCCCGGGCCCCTTCGCGGCGAGGTTCCCGGCGGCCCGGTCGCGCAACTCGCGCGCCCGCTTCACCGCTGACTTCCCGCTCGGCTCGGACGAGTCTCGTCGCGCGGCTCCCGGAGTCGGGATCAGGCACATCGCGGCAAGGACCGCCGCTGCGACCCGGACGCGCGGGTCGGCGCGACAAGGCGCCAAGCGGAATCGGCCGGATGGATGCGACGCATCCGAGGCGGGATCCAGCGCAGTGATCTTGATCGATCCAGATGGTCGCCGGACTCCGAGTGCTGTCCTTGCCGGGCAGAAGAACTCCGCGCGTCCGGCCGCTCTGGCGAACGGGACCTACGTCAACGGCGGCAATGGCGACGCCGCCGCGCAGGTGGTGCGCGATCTCGGGTTCATCGAAGTCGCGCCGCTGCGCGAGGGCGTGCAGGTGCGATTGCGGCCGCTGCTCGTCTCCGGACCTGCGGCGACACAGCTCTTCTTCTCCCTGGCCGACATGAAGCCGGCCCGCGTCGTGCTCGTCCGCTTCGACGACGAACGGCAGCAATGGCGCCACGAGATCTGCGGGGATTGGCGCAACGCCTTCGAACGGCTGGACACGCTTGTCTTCGCCGACGGCAAGCTCCCCAATTACGTCGCGACCGAGATCGATCTTGCGGAGATCACCGGGCCGGCAGGCGAGGGCCTGCACGAGCTGCACGCCCTGTGGGAGCGTCATCGCCATCGCCTCGATCCGATTGCGCGCGGCGCGCTGCGTCGGCTCGGCCTGGAAGCCACCTCCGTCCTCGTCGTGGCCGAGGACGCGGAGGAGCGGTTCGTGATCCGCCATCTGGGCGAACGCGTCGACATCTACGGGCGCGCCTGGTCGACGAGCGCGCCGGGGCGTGACATCGAGGATCAGCCCGACCCCGTCTTCGCCGCGCGGATGAGCGCAAACATCCGACGTGCCGCGGCACTCGACCGACCGCTTTTCCACAATGTCGAGGCTGTCGTCCGCCGCGCGAGCCGCACGTCGGTTCAGATGTCGTATCGCCGCCTCACCTTGCCGTGGCGAACCGCCGAGGGCCGCATCGCGGTGAGTACGACCGTCCTCTTCGAACAGTACATCGAGATCGCCGAGTAGTCCCGCGGCGCGCCGAGGCGGCTAATCCGCCGCTCCGCCCTTCGCATGCTGGGGACCGGATCCCGCCCCGTGGTCTCGTCCGCGCATTGCGGGAGCGGGGACAGCATGCACGTACGGATCGCCACGGTCGCGTTCCAGGGCATCGACGTCATCGACGTCGATGTCCAGGTCCATCTCGGTGCCGGGTTCTCAGGACTGGCGCTCGTCGGTCTTCCCGACAAGGCGGTCGGCGAAAGCCGCGAGCGGATCCGGTCCGCCCTGGCGGCGATCGGTCTGGCGCTGCCGGCTCGACGCATCACGATCAACCTCTCGCCGGCCGACCTGCACAAGGAAGGCAGCCACTACGATCTTCCGATCGCGCTGGCGCTGATGACTGCGATCGGCGTGTTCTCGCCAGATCAGCTGCAGCCCTACCTGTCGCTGGGCGAGCTCGCGCTGGACAGCTCGCTGCGGCGCGTCGTCGGCGTGCTGCCTGCGGCGGTGGCGGCCGCCCGGAGCGCGCGCGGCATCATCTGCCCGGCGGCGTGCGGCGGCGAAGCCGCGTGGTCGGGGGCCGGCGACATCGTCGCCGCGCCATCGCTGATAAGCGTGGTCAACCACTTCAAGGGGACGCAGGTGCTGTCGCCGCCCACGGCCCGCATCGCACCGGCGCCGGAGATC
The DNA here is from genome assembly GCA_016793165.1 of Alphaproteobacteria bacterium. GTDB lineage: Bacteria > Pseudomonadota > Alphaproteobacteria > CACIAM-22H2 > CACIAM-22H2 > CAIOSQ01. Next base: position 18,995 of record JAEULA010000005.1, read on the forward strand.
GGGCGTGACCTGGCGGACGTGAAGGGCCAGGAATCCGCCAAGCGCGCACTCGAGGTGGCGGCAGCGGGCGGGCACCATCTGCTGATGATCGGCCCGCCCGGCGCCGGCAAGTCGATGCTTGCCCAGCGCCTGCCCGGGATCCTGCCGCCATTGCGACCCGCCGAGGCGCTCGAGGTCTCGATGCTCCATTCCGTGGCCGGGCTTCTGGAGAGCGGCACGATCGCGAGCCGGCGGCCCTTCCGCGATCCGCATCACTCCACGACGATGGCGGCCATGGTCGGCGGCGGCACACGCGCCCGCCCCGGCGAGGTCAGCCTCGCGCACCATGGCGTCCTGTTCCTCGACGAACTGCCGGAGTTCCAGCGCGGCGTCCTCGAGGCGCTGCGTCAGCCGCTCGAGACCGGCCGGGCCACGGTTGCGCGGGCGAACGCGCACGTGGCCTATCCCTCGCGGGTCCAGCTCGTGGCGGCGGCCAATCCGTGAGAATGCGTTGCCTTTTGTTGCGATCTGGGATTCGGAAGGGAATACAGGAGTTTCAGGTGCACATCGTCTTTGCCGATCGTGATCTGATCGGTGAGTGACTCGACGATCTGCCGCTTCTCCGCGGGTGCCATCTCAGGCCAGCGAGAGAAGAGGTCTTTGGCTTCTCCTCGTACTTGGTCCCGCGAGAGGTGATCGATCTTCTCAAGATCAATCTCGGCCTGAAGGCGAGGGATGGTCTCGTCTAGTTCGGCCAGTCGATCGGAGAGCGCACGATTGCGGGGGCGGTAGTCCGCGACCGTGATGCCGTCGTCCATGTACAGGCGATACAGCTTGTCGAGCTCGCCCTTCACCTTGCGGTGCTCGGCTTCGAGCACCGAGAGCTGCTCGGCCTTCCCGCTGAGCGCCGTTTGGGCATCCTTCGCATACCGATCCATCTCCTCGTCGGAGAGGAAGAAGCCTTCGAGTTCGGACTGGAAGATGCGGTCGAGGTCCGAGGCTGCGATCTTGTTCTTGCAGCCCTTGCACACGTACTTCGGACTGTTCGCAAAGACGTACATCTTCGTCCCGCACTCGCAGACGGTGAGGCCGGCGAACGGGTGGACGGCGGGGCGGCCAGTCCGCTTCAGCTTCGAGGCCGTGTGATTGAGGATCGTGTTTGCCTCCTCCCAGAGCGCTTCGGAGACGATCGGCGGAACGGGGCGATGGACCCACTC
>JAEULA010000046.1 GCA_016793165.1 Alphaproteobacteria bacterium
CGCTTGGCTTGCAGTCGCTGCTCCCGCAAGAACTCGCGTAGGTCCTCCGCGTCGACTTTCCAGCGTGCCAGGATCCGCTCGTCCTGAGAACGTTCAGTCATGGAATCGACCCACCTTCAGACTCTCCCTGCGAGACCCGTCCAAGGCAATTCGACTTCCTCATCTGGTTATCGCTCCGACGACCAACGAGCGGCTCGAGTGGACGGGTGACTCTGGCCGCCGTGAGGACGAGAAGACAAGGCGCAGCCTCGCGGCGGCCAGAGCAGCGCGTTCTCTTGACCTGAGAGTTGCAACGAACCGGGACGGAGACCGGTCGACGCTTGTCACTGTCGCTAAGCCGGGCTCCGTCCCGAGGAACGATCGCAACTTCGCCGAGCCCCCGAAGCGCTACGGCCACGTGCACGCCGTACGTGGCGTGTCGTTCGAGATCGCGGCCGGCACCTGCGTCGGGCTGCTCGGGCCGCACGGCGCCGGCAAGACGACCACGATGCGCATGCTGCTCGGCCCGACGGGTCCCTCCTCTGGGAGCGTCGAGGTGTTCGGCGCAGACATCGAGTAATCGCATCCAGACAATCATTTGATCAGCTGCCGTTGACCAACCGCGTGCAACTGTTGTCTGGATCCGACTTCCTTGCTGGGCTCCGGTGCCTCGTAAGCAGAGCCGGAACCCGCGAGTGGGTTCTTCGGGTCGTTCGGCGCAGGGCGCTTAACGAGCGACTGTTCGGTCGAGGGCAGGTAACGCCCAAACGACTCACTCGTTACCCAAGTCGTCGAGCTGTTCTCGGCCTTGCCGCACACCAAGGATCTCCAAGTCGAGAGCGCCGCCTAACCTTTCGCTCGAGGCGACATCCCACCGGCTGCGCGCTTGGGCAGCGAGGCGCCCTAGCTTATGTTGCACCTCGCGGCCCAAGCGCAAAGCCGCCTCAGCTCAAGAGTTTGAGCGCGAGGCAAGAACGGAGCGACAAATGGAAAATGAACGCCACGCGCCGCGGAAGTTCTTCGGGGAAACACGTGAGCATTGGCCGATCATGTCTCTTTACGAGCGCTTCGAGCAGATTGTTGCGATCGTTCTGAGTCTCGTGATCTCAGTGGTCATCGCCCTAGCGCTCGTGCAACTGGTCAAGCGCATCGTGCCGCTGTTGCTTAGCGGAGCGATAGACCCGCTGGAACATGACGTTTTTCAGACGCTCTTTGGCATGATCATGACGCTGCTCATCGCCATGGAATTCAAGCATTCGATTGTTCACGTTGCTCTTCGGCGCTCTAGCATCATCCAGGTCAAGACCGTTGTGCTGATCGCGCTGATTGCGTTGAGTCGCAAGTTCGTCATTCTCGACTCCGGCGCCACCGCCGCGAGCACCATTGCGGCGCTGGCCGGGGCAACCCTAGTGCTCGGCGTGGTCTATTGGCTGCTGCGCGAGCGTGATGACCGCCTCGCCCAGGAGGCGCGTTGAGCGATTGAGCTCTAACAACGGATCGCAGCGGAAGGTCCGCCGCATTGACCCGCTGCGCGTTCGCGGCGATTGCGGCGCGCATGACGAGTATCGTCGAGGCACGCAATCTGGAGAAGCGCTACGGCGGCATGCATGCAGTGCGTGGCGTGGCGTGGCGTGTTGTTCGCTATCTCGGGCGGCACCTGCGTCGGGCTGCTCGGGCCGCACGACGCAGGCAAGACGACCACGATGCGGATGCTGCTCGGGCCGACGCGCCCCTCGGCGGGGCGCGTCGAGCTGCTCGGCGCGGACATCGCGGCCCGCGGGCGCGACTTCCGCATGCGCATCGGGCTGGTGCCGCAGGACGACAACCTCGATCCGGACCCGTCGGCGCGCGAGAACATCGAGGTCTACGGCCGCGAGTCGGCAGCCCCGACGCGACGCTGCGCGAGCGCGTGCCGATGCTGCTCGCGTCCGTGCAGCTCGAGGAGCCGGGGCGACGCCAAGGTCACGCAGCTCTCGTCCGCCGCCGTTTCGCTCGCCGCGTGTTCGACCGATCGTCGCCGCGCCGGCCGGCGAATCCCGGCGGCATCGCGCATCGATCCTCGCTACGATCGCCGGCAACCATGAAGAAGCCGGAGGTCGCCATGTCCGAGGGATCGCCCATTCGCGCCACCATTGCCGGTAGCCTGCCCAAGCCCGGCTGGTTGGCGGAGACGGAGAAGCTGTGGCCGAAATGGCGGCAAAGCGGCCGCGACCTCGAGATCGCCAAGCAGGACGCGGCACTTCTCTGGATCAAGCTCCAGGAGGAAGCGGGGATCGACATCGTCACCGACGGCGAGCAGTTCCGCATGCACTTCGTCCACGGGTTCCTCGAGCGGATCGACGGCATCGACTGGAACCTCAAGACCAAGATGGGGATCCGCAACAACCGCTACGTCGTCGAGGTGCCGACCGTGACGGGTCCGCTGGCGCGGCGCGCGTCCGTGCACGGCGACGAAGCGCGGTTCTGCCGCGCGCACACGAAGAACGCGCTCAAGGTTACGCTGCCCGGACCGATGACCATCTGCGACACGATCGCCGACGCCCATTACGGTCGCCGCGCGGACATGGCGATGGCCGTGGCCGATGTGCTGAATGCGGAGGCGCGCGAGCTCGCCGACCTCGGTGCCGACGTGATCCAGTTCGACGAGCCGGCCTTCAACGTCTTCATGGACGACGTCTCGGCGTGGGGCATCGCCGCGCTCGAGCGCGCCGCCGCGGGCCTGCGCTGCAAGACCGCCGTCCACATCTGCTACGGCTACGGGATCGAGGCGAACATCAAGTGGAAGCAGACGCTCGGCGGCGAGTGGCGCCAGTACGAAGCGATCTTTCCCGCGATCAATCGCAGTCGAATCGGCCAGGTGTCGCTCGAATGCGCCGCGTCGAAGGTGCCGATCTCGCTTATATCGCTGTTGCCGGACAAGGAGATCCTCGTCGGCGCGATCGATGTCGCGACCGCGACGGTGGAGACCCCCGAAGCGGTGGCCGCGGTGCTGCGCGAGGCGATGCGCCACGCGGACCGCGCGCGCATCCAGGCCTGCACCAATTGCGGCCTCGCCCCGCTCCCGCGGGACGTCGCGGTCGGCAAGCTCCGCGCGCTCGGCGCAGGTGCACGCCTGGCTTGAGGTTCAGGCCAGAAGCCCCGCCGCGTCCTTCACCGCCACGCCGTCCTTCACGATCAGCGGCATGTGCCGGCCCTGGTCCTGGAGCAGGCGCAGGTCGGCGAGCGGGTTGCCGTCGACGACGAGCAGGTCGGCGAAGTGACCCTCGGCGACGCGGCCGAGCCTGCCCTCCATGCGCACGACTTCCGCGCCGATCACCGTGGCGCTGCGGATGATCTCGGCCGGCGGCAGGACCTCGGCGCGCACGAGGAACTCCTCGGCCTGGTACTCCTTCGGCGCCCGGAACAGGTCGGTGCCGAAGGCCATCTTCACGCCGGCACGCCGCGCGATCTCGAGCGAGCGCGTGCCGACCGCCAGCACCTGGCGCGCCTTCTCGAGATGGAGGTCGGACACGCCGACCTCCTTCCCGTGCACGAGGATGCGGCGATACACGATCAGCGTCGGCACGAGATAGGCGCCGCGCAGCGCCATCAGGCGTGCGGCGTCCTCGTCGAGGAAGTTGCCGTGCTCGATCGTGCGCACGCCGAGCTCGACCGCACGCGCGATCGCCTCGGCCGTGTAGGCGTGGGCCATGACGTATTTGTGCGCGCGGCGCGCCTCGTCGACGGCGGCGGCGATTTCCTCGCTCGCGTACTGGACGTAGTCGATCGGGTCGGCCGGCGACGACACGCCGCCCGAGGCCATGATCTTGATCTGGTCGGCGCCGCGACGGAGCTCCTCGCGCACGGCGCGGCGGACGGCATCGACGCCGTCGGCGATGGTGCGCATCGTCGACTCCTGCGCGCAGGCGCAGGCGACGCAGAAGTCGGCCTGGTTGCGCGAATCGACATGGCCGCCGGTCTGGCTGATCGGGCGTCCCGCCACGAACAGCCGGGGCCCGAGGAACAGGCCGGCCTCGACCGCCTGGCGATAGCCCATGTCGGCGCCGCCGGCGTCGCGGATCGTCGTGAAGCCGCGCATCAGCGTCTCGCGAAGGATCTTCGCCGCCTTGGCCGCGAGCATCGCCGGGAAGATCGACGGGTAGGCGGTCATGCCGTCGGCGCAGATGTGGACGTGGCAGTCGATCAGGCCGGGCATGAGCGTGCGCCCGCCGAGATCTACGATGCGCGCGCCCGGCGCATCGATGCGGCCCGCGCGCACCGCCTTGACCGTCTTGCCCGAGACGAGGACCTGATGCCCCGAGCGCAGCACGCCGGCATCGACGTCGAGGAGAGCGAGGTTGGTGAAGAGTGTGTCGGTCATGGGCATCACTTCGAGGATTCACTCATCCCCTCCTATTCGGCGAAGCCGAGTGGGAGGGGTGGCCGCGAAGCGGCCGGGGAGGTCATGTGCGTCTCGCGCGAGCCGCCATTGACCTCCCTCACGCGCTTCGCGCGTGCCACCCCTCCTATCGCGCTCCGCGCGACAGGAGGGGATGAGAGGTCATAGGGTCGGTGGAACAAACTCCGGGGGAGGCTGTCATGGGGTTGCGCTGCTGGTCAAAGCTGCTGTCGATGGCGGCTGCGCTGTTCGCGTGGAATGTGGGAGCGACGGAGCTCCGCCTCGCGATCGAGACCGAGCCCGCGATCGATCCGCATTTCCTCTTCGCCACCACCAACACCGCGGTGTCGCGCCACGTGTTCGACGCGATCACCGATCGCGACGAGGACCTGCAGCCGCGCCCCGGCCTTGCGGAGTCCTGGCGGCTGGTCGACCCGCTCACGTGGGAGTTCAAGCTCCGCGGCGGCGTGACGTTCCACGACGGCTCGCCGCTCACTGCCGAGGACGTCGCCTTCTCGATCGCGCGCATCCCCGCAATCCCCAACAACCCCAACCCGTACACGCCGCTGATCCGCTCGATCGACAAGGTCGAGGTCGTCGATCCTCTGCTCGTGCGCATCCGCACGAAGTTCCCGGATGCGATCCTGCCCAACCAGCTCGCCGGCGTGTTCGTCGTCTCGCGCAACGCGGCGCGCGACGCGCAGCCCGCCGACTTCCGGTCCGGCAAGGCGGCGATCGGCACGGGCCCCTATCGCTTCGTCGCCTGGAAGCCGGGCGACCGCCTCGAGCTCGCGCGCAACGACACCTACTGGGGCGGCGCGCAGCCCTGGGAGCGGGTCACGCTGCGCGTCATCGCCAACGACGCGGCGCGCACGGTGAGCCTGCGCAGCGGCGAGATCGACGTCGTCGGCAACCTCAATCCCGCGCATGCCGAGACTCTCGCCAAGGATCCGGGCATCCGGCTGTTCAAGCGGCCCTCGGACCGGGTCGTCTACCTGATCCTCGACGTCGCCCGCGCGACGACGCCGATGGCGACCGACCGGTCGGGCCAGCCGCTGGCGCGCAATCCGCTGCAGGACCCGCGCGTCCGCCAGGCGCTGTCGATGGCGATCAATCGCGACGCGCTCGCCGAGCGCGTGCTGGACGGTTTCGCGCTGCCCGCGCACCAGCTCGTGCCCGAGGGCATCACCGGCTACGCCGCCGCGATCCCCAAGCAGGCCTACGACCCGCAGGCGGCGCGCAAGCTGCTCGCCGATGCGGGCTATCCCGACGGCTTCGGCCTGACGCTCAACGGCCCCAACGACCGCTACCTCAACGACGCCAAGACCCTCGAGGCGATGGGGCAGATGCTCTCGCGCATCGGCCTGCAGGTGAAGGTCGTGACCGAGCCGTGGAACGTGTACTTTCCCAAGGCGCGCGTCACCGCGAACCTGGAGGGGCTGCCCTATTCGGCGATGCTGGTCGGCTGGGGCCACTCGGTCGGCGACACCTCGGGGCTGCTCACCACCGTGCTGCATTCCTTCGACACCGAGCGGCGGTTCGGATCGGGCAACCGTTCCGGCTACCGCAACGCCGAATTCGACCGCGCCATCCAGGACGCCGTCGCCGAGATGGAGCCGGCGGTGCGGCGGCGCAAGCTTGAGGCGGTGATGGCGACGGCCGCGCGCGATCTCACGACGATCCCGCTCTACAACAACTTCGTCATCATGGCCGCGCGCGCCGGCTTCACCCTGTCGCCGCGGATGGACGACGAAGTGCAGGCGATGTCCGTCCGACCGGCGCGCTGAGCGGCTCGAGACCTCGCGATGCAGGATCGGGACGCGCCTGCGCGACGACGCCGTCACGCGGTCCAGCGGCCGCGTGGAGACCACGAGGCTCGCGGACCTGGCCCGCTGGTGTGCGCGCGACGTCGGGCTCTCATCGGCGCCGAGACGAAACGATTCGGTGGAGAACGCTCATGTCCGAACCCCTGCTCACCTATCGTGGGGCCGTGTATCCCTGGCACTGCGACCATGTCGGCCACATGAACGTCATGTGGTACGTCGGCAAGTTCGACGAGGCGACGTGGCAGCTGTTCAATGCGATCGGCATCACCCCGAGCTATCTGCGGCGCGCGAAGCGCGGCATGGCGGCCGTCGACCAGCAGATCTCGTATCTGCGGGAAGTCCGCGCCGGCGCGGTGGTGACCATCCGGAGCCGGCTCGTCGAGTTCAAGGAACGCAGCCTGCGGTTCGCCCACGAGATGACCGACGACGAGACCCGCGAGGTCGTCGCGCGGACGACGCTCAAGGCGGTCCACATCGACTCCGAGGCACGGAAATCCTGCGCTTTCGAACCCGAGATCGCGAAGCTGGCGAAGGTCCGATTGCGCGGCGACTGACCGCCTGTCGCAGGGAATTTCGATCTCCGGCAACCGTCCCTCGACTGCTCGTGAAGACGACGATCCGGTCGGCGAGGTGGCGAAATGACCCGGCAACAGATGACGGCGATCCGTGCCGTGCGCGACCGGGTCCGCCCGGAGGAGGGGCAGAAGCGGGTCGATCTCGCGGCGCGCTTCCTCCTGATCGACCTCTACGGCACGTCCGAGCCCAGCGCGAACCACGTGACCACGCGCGTACCCGGCGAGGACGGTGCCTTTCTGATCAATTCATGCACGCCTCGTGCTCCACCAAGATCAACCTTGCCGGCGACGTGCTGTTCAATCCGACCTAGTACGGCGTCGACCGCGCCGGCCATGTGATCGACAGCGCGATCCAGGGCGCCCGCCACGACGATGCGGACGGGCCGGGACGGCGACACGCTGCTCGGCTACGTCGCGCTCGAGGAGCGTGCGCGCGAGGCGGGCGGGATCAAATCCATGCGCACGCCCGCTTCGCTGCGCGGATGCGGCGCGGCGCGCCCCATTCTCGGCCACATCCTGGAGATCGCCCGCGCGCGAGGTCGTCGAGACCTGCTTCTCGACACCGGCAAACATTCCGCCTTCGAACCCGCCCAGCGGCTCTGTCGCAGCGTCGGCTTCGCCTCTCGTGGTCCGTTCCCGGACAATGTGGAGAACGGCAGGTCGACCTTCATGCACCTGACTCTCGCCGACATGTCGCCGAGATGGGCTGGTTGATCGGGCGCCGGGAGGTGCTGGGGCGGTCGTCTTGACTCCCCGGAATGTCGGCGCGCATCGTCGACGCAACGCAATTCTCTGGGGAGGGAATCATGGGGACCATCAGGACTCTGTTCGCGGCGGGCATCCTTGTCCTGGCTGCCGCCTCGGCGTCGGCGCAGACGACCCTGCGCTACGCCACGACACTACCCGACGGCCCTGCAGGCGAGGTCGTCGGCGCGAAGGCGATGAAGGACTTCGTCGAGTTCCGCAGCGGCGGAAAGATGAAGATGGAGATCTTCTACGGCGGCGCGCTCGGCGGCGACCGCGAGCTGATCGAGCAGGTGCAGAACGGCCAGCTCCACATGTCGTGGACGGCCGAGGCGCCGATCGCGAATTTCTACGCGCCGGTCCAGGTCTTCGGCGTGCCGTACCTGTTCTCGTCGCAGGCCTCGGCCTGGAACTTCTTCCAGACCAGCCCCTTCGTGAAGACGATGGCGGAGGAGATGCGCCAGAAAACGGGCCTGCGCCTGCTCGGCGTGGCGGAGAGCGGCTTCCGGCACATCACCAACAACACCCGCGAGGTGAAGTCGCCGGCCGACATGAAGGGCCTGAAGATGCGGACGATGGAGAGCCCCGTCTTCATGCGCTTCATGCAGTCGATGGGCGCCGCCGCGACGCCGATGGCCTTCACCGAGGTGATCATGGCGCTGCGCCAGGGCGTGGTCGACGGCCAGGAGAACCCGGCCAACGTCATCAACTCCTTCGGCGTCGCCGAGGTGCAGAAGTTCATGTCGCTGAGCGAGCACATCTACGGCTCGGCCTGGGTGCTGACCAACGACGCCTTCTACCAGAAGCTCAGCCCGGCCGACCGCCAGATCTTCACCGACGGCGTGCAGGTCGCGATCCTCGCCAACAACATCACAAAGGTGCAGGCCTTCCGCACCGACATCGAGGCGATCCAGAAGAAGGGCGCGAAGGTCTACATCAATACCCTCGAGGAGAAGGAGCAGTTCAAGGCGGCGACGCAGAAGCCGGTGCTGGAATTCATCGCCAGCCGCGTCGGCCAGAAGACCGTCGACGATCTGCTCGCGGCGATCGCCGCGTCGAACAAGCAGCTCTACGGAAACTGACGCGGGAGCCGCCCGCTGCGGAGGATGCCGAGAGCGTCCTCCGCGGTGGGGCCCCGGCGCATCCGCCCCGAGCCATGTCGGTGCAGCTCGACGAGAATCTCCGGAAGGTCCGCGACAAGGTGAGCGCGCAGGAGTGGCGCAAGCGCGTCGACCTCGCCGCCTGCTATCGCCTCATCGACCTCTACGGCATGTCGGAGCTGAGCGCCAACCACGTCACGACACGCGTGCCGGGCGAGGACGGCGCATTCCTCATCAATCCGCACGGCATGCTCTATGACCAGATGCACGCCTCGTGCTTCATCAAAGTGAACCTCGCCGGCGAGGTGCTGTTCAATCCGACGGGCTACGGGGTCAATCGCGCGGGCTACGTGATCCACAGCGCGATCCACGGCGCCAAGCACGACGTCGACTGCATCATCCATACGCACACGATCGCGGGCATGGCGGTTTCGGCCATGAAATGCGGATTGCTGCCGCTCGCGCAGACCTCGATGCGCTTCGCGAAGATCGCCTATCACGACTATGAAGGCGTCGTGCTCGGCCTCGACGAGCAGGCGCGGCTGCTCGACGATCTCGGCGACCATGAAGGCATGATCCTGCGCAACCACGGTCTGCTCGTCGTCGGTGCTTCGATCCCCGAGGCGTTCAACAGCATCTTCCGGCTCGAGCGCGCCTGCCAGGTCCAGGTCGCGGCGCTGTCCTGCAACACCGAGCTTGTGGTCCCCTCCGCGGACGTCGTCGCGGCGTCGTGGCGCCAGTACCAGCCCGGCGTTCGCCGGCGCTTCGGATTGCTCGAATGGCCCGCGATGCTGCGCAAGCTCGACGCGATCGACCCGTCCTATCGCGAATGAGCCGCGTGCCCGGTCCCGACGCGCCACGCCCCGGCGCGCTGCGAATCGAGCGTGACGACGTCACGCGGCCCGCCGTGCTCGCCCTGCTCGAGGAGCATCTGCGTAACATGCACGAGCTCTCGCCGCCGGAGCACGTCTTCGCCTTCGACGCGGGCAAGCTCCGAGCGGCGGATGTCACGTTCTGGACGGCCTGGGAGGGCGATTCCTTGGCCGGCTGCGGCGCGCTCAAGGCGCTGTCCTCGACCGCGGGGGAGATCAAGTCGATGCGCACGCCCGCGGCCCGCCGCGGCCACGGCGCCGGTCGCGCGATTCTGGCGCATATCCTTCAGGTGGCGCGCGAACGCGGGTATCGGGATCTCTATCTGGAGACCGGCAACCACCCCGCCTTCGGCCCGGCGCAGCGGCTCTACGAACGCTTCGGCTTCCGGCGCTGCGGACCCTTCGCCGACTACGAGGAGAACGGCAGCAGCGTCTTCATGCATCTGGCGCTGGCGTCCCCGCGTGCAACCATCGGCAACTGAGGTCGACATGACGAAGACGGTGGCGATCACCGGCGCGACCGGGAACATCGGCGTGAAGCTGCGCCGGCATTTCGAGACGCTGGGCTGGCGGCTGCGCCTGCTCGATCTCACGAATGGCGGCGATGGTATGGTGCTCGCGAGCGATCTCACGCGCTGGGACGAGCGTTGGGTCGCGCAGCTCGCCGAGGCCGATGCCGTGATCCTGCTCGCGGGGCAACCGAGCCCGGCCGCGTCGTGGCGCTCGATCGTGGATCTCAATATCGACCTCACGCTCAACGTCTACGAGGCGGCGGCGCGCGGCAAGGCCAAGCGCGTGATCTTCGCCAGCTCGAACTGGACGATGGCGGGACACCGCTTCGCCGGCGGCGCGCTGCCGACGAGCCGCGATCCCTATCCCGTCAACGCCTACGGCGCATCGAAGCTGTTCGGCGAGCGGTTGGGCCGCTCCTACAGCGAGCGCTGGGGCCTGTCGTCGATCTGCTTTCGCATCGGCTGGTGCCAGCGCGGCGAGAACCGTCCGGGGCCGCATATGGACTGGGCCGATTGGGGCCAGGCGATGTGGCTCTCGGATCGCGACCTGTGCCAGGGCTTCGAGAAGGCCGTCGTCGCGCCCGAGACCGTGAGGTTCGCCGTGCTCAACCTGATGTCGGCCAATCAAGGCTCGCGCTGGGACCTCGAGGCGACACGCGCCACGATCGGCTACGTCCCGCAGGACGGCCACACCCCCGACGTGACCCCCGAGAAGCGCGGCGGCGCCGAACGCACCCGCGAGGTCCGCCAGCGCATCGAGGAAGCCGAAGCCTGGCTGAACACGACGCGGCTCTAGTCGCCGCTTCGGCACCGGCGCGATGCGGCGGGATCCACGGGCCGCTGTGCTCGCCGGCCGAGCGATGCGCCGAGCCCCGTTCGGCGCTCGCGTCCGGAACGAGAGCCCCCATCCGGTGGACGCGGACCCGCTCGATCTTCGGCCGACCATGCCTGTAGCGTGTCCTGAGCTGAAAGGAACGCCATGACCAGATTCACCGTTGTTGCCGCAGTCTTCGCCCTGGCGCTCTCCGGCTGTGCCAACCTGGCGAGCGACGCAGGCCCGGGCGAACACGGCATCGACGGAATAGCTTGCGTCGGAAGTGTTGCCGGCTCCGTCGACGGTCTCTCCGAATCAGGAAATCCCACACTCGTCGCCAAGGCCCGGATGACGTCCGGCAAGGGCGGCGTCTGCGCGGCAAAGGTCTTCGCGGCGACCAAACCGGTCGTCCTCTATCGCGTGTTCGACTCGAGCAAGCCTTACACCAAGTACGGCAGCTGGTGGTCGCTGAACCCGCCGGGAAGTTCGAGAGCTGAGTACAGGGCAGCGAACGCGATCTGCCCGGAGTGGAGCAAGCTCGATCGCGTGGTTTCCTGCGAGGTCAGGCCCGGGACTCAAGTCGTCCTCGGCACAACGCAGAGCGCGGAGTGCGCCGATGGATCCGCGTACGGCAAGACCTCGCAGACCCAGGTCTTTGTCGCCAACGACGGCAAGGCCGGAATCATCCACATGGGAAACTGCGCCGAAGAAGCCAGTTGGCCTTGAGCAGGCCTTCGCATGTCTCATGCGAGCGTCTTGAGCCCGGCCGGCTCGACGCCGGATGTGCGAATTCGCCTGGCGGGCCCGGTCGACGCCGCGGTGATCATCGCGCTTCTGGATCGCATCCACGGCGAAACGCCGTTCATGCTCTACGAGCCCGGCGAGCTGAACGTCTCGGCCGAGGTCTACGCAGCGCGAATCAGCGAGAGCATGGGGAAGGCGCGCTGGTTCATGCTGTTGGCTGAAGACGGCGGCGCCCCGGTCGGATTCATCAACGGGTTCCGAGGCGGTGCGAGGCGGACGGCGCACGTGCTGGGCATCGGGCTGGGCATCCTGCGCAGCCACTGGGGCAGAGGTATCGGTCGTTCTCTCCTCGCGGCGGCCGAGGATTTGGCGCGACGCCAAGGCATCAGTCGACTGGAGCTCTCGGTCCAGCCGACGAACCGTCGTGCGATCGCCCTGTACGAGAAGCTTGGCTATCGCCACGAAGGCACGAAACGGAATGGGCAGCTGATCGACAGCCGGTTCGTCGACGAGCATCTCATGGCCAAGCTGCTCGCCGACGACGGGCCCTCGCCGGCGACTGCCGGCGCATCGCCGGCGCCGGCGCCGGGACGCTGATCCCTGCTCACACGAGGCTGGGCAGCCAGTTCGAGATGCCCGGGAACAGGACCATCAGCAGCACCACGACGAACTCCGCGGCGATGAACGGGATCACCGCCTTGAACAGCGTCCACTGGTCGATGTTTCCGATCTTGCACGAGACGAACAGCACGATGCCGACCGGCGGTGTGACCAGGCCGAGCGTTCCGGTCAGGATGAAGATCATCGAGAACTGGTACTCGTCGATTCCCATCGACCGCACGATCGGCATCAGCAGCGGGATGAACAGGATCACCATCGGACCGGGGTCGAGGAAGGTGCCGAGCACCAGCATCGCCACGGCGACGACGGTGAGGAACAGGATCGGCTGGCCCGCGAAGGGCTCGAACAGGAGCTTGGTGTAGTTGGCGATGCCGCCGACCGTCAGCGTGTAGTCGCAGATCGCGACCGTCGACACGACGAAGAACAGGATGGCGCTCATCCGCGAGGAGGTCTTCAGGGCGGCCCAGATCCCGGCCCAGCGCAGGTCGCGGTACCAGACGATGCCCAGGAACAGCGCGTAGATGCAGGCGATGCCGCCGGCCTCGGTCGGCGTGAAGATCCCGCTGACCGAGCCGCCGAGGATGAAGGCCGGCAGGCTCATCACCACCAGGCCGTCGCCGAGCACGCGCGGGATCTCCTCGCGCGCCACGACGGGCCGGCTCTCCGGCAGGCTGCCGCGCAGGCCGTAGACGAAGACCACGACGGCAAGCGACAGGCCCATCAGCAGGCCGGGGATGATTCCGGCCAGGAACATCTTCACCACCGAGACGCCGGCGAAACCGGCATAGATCACCATGATCACCGAGGGCGGGATGATCGGCCCGATCATCGCCGCCGCCGCGATCAACGCTGCGGCGAACTCCTTGCGATAGCCCTCCCGGGGCATGCCGCGGATGTAGACCTGGCCGAGCGCCGCGGCGTCGGCCACCGCCGTGCCCGAGATGCCCGAGAACAGGATCGCGGCGATGATCGCGGCGTAGGCGGTGCCGCCGCGCACGCGGCCGACCAGGAAGTTGGAGAACCGGATCAGGCGCTCGGTGATGCCGCCGCGATACATGACCTCGCCGGCGAAGATGTAGAACGGCGCCGCGAGCAGCACGAAGCTGTCGAGGGAGGTGAACATGCGCTGCGGCGCGGTCAGGGTCCGGAGATTCTCGGACAGGATCCCCGCGACGCCGGCCATGCCGAGCGACACCGCGATCGGCGTCCCGAGCAGCAGCAGGACGGTGAAGACGATGCCCAGCGCGGCCATCAGGCGGCCCCTGCCGGCTCGTCGTCGCTGTCGCGATGCGCGCGGCCCTTGAACGAGAGGGCGATCATCCCGATCGCGAACAGCACCAGCAGCGCGCAGCCCAGCGCCACGCTCAGATACGGCCAGAACGTCCGGATCTCCATGACCGGCGTGAACTGGTTCCAGTTGCGCTGCAGCAGCGGGATCGCGAACCACAGGATCGTGCCGGCGAACAGCCCGGTCACCGCGAGGTTGAACCGCAGAAGCGCGCGCTTCACGGCCTCGTTGCGGATGACGTCCAGCGTCTCCATCGCCATGTGCTCGTTGCGGAACAGGCACGGGCCCACCGCCAGATAGGTGAGCCAGGCCAGCGAGAAGCGCATGAGCTCCTCGGACCAGCCGATCGGATCGGTGAGCACGTAGCGCGCGAACACCGCGATCGCATTGAGGACGATGACGACGCCGAGCGCGACCGCGCTGGCGCCCTCGCACACGTCGGCAAGGCGCGTGAGCCCGCGTCGCAGCCCGTCCACGCTCAGGCCTCGACCGAGGCCGACTCGACCGACATCGTCTCTCCCCCCGGAGTTCGCTGGCTCACGTCATCAAACATCCACCCTCGCGCGCGGACAAGACGCATGTGCGGCCGCCGCCGGCCGCCGGCTCGGATCCCCGGCTACGCCGCCCGACGGACGATCGGCATGACCTCCTCGGCGAGGAGCTGCATCGAGCGCTTCTCGAAATCCGTGCCATTCCAGTCGTGCTGCGACGTCACGAGCCCGCCGAAGGGACCGACCTCCTCGCGCAGCGCGATGATCTGCTCGGCGACGCGCTTGGGCGAGCCGTGGATGACGCGATCGGCGACCGCGCTCTCGGCCGTGAGCTGGTCGTCGGATACCGAGGGATCGGGCTTCATCGTCACCGCGAAGTTGAAGTGCTTCATCTGCCGGATCAGGTAGTCGTAGTAGAAATAATACTGCCCCTTCGGATCGAAGGCCGCGTCGCGCGCCTCGGCGTCGCTCGGCGCGACGACGACGGTGCGACCGACGCGCCACTCCGCGCCGTCGGTCCGGCGGCCTGCCGAGGCCGCGCCCTCCTGCAGCGCCTTCCAATGCGTCTTGACCATGTTCTTGTGGATGAAGGGCGCGGTGATCACGCCCCAGCCGCGGGCGCCCGCCGTCTTCACGCTGCCCGAACCCATGCTCATCGCCGACATGACGATCGGCGGGTGCGGCTTCTGATAGGGCTTGGGCATCCAGCCGATGCCGAACTCCGGGATGACGCTCTCCTTCAGCGACACGTCCCAGAACTTGCCCTTCATCTCGTAGGGCGGATCCTGGCTCCAGATCCTGATCATCATGTCGATCGACTCGAGCGCCATCTGCGGCCGAGCCGCATGGTCCTCGGTCTTGAAGAGCTCGAAATCGCTGCGCAGACCGCCGGGTCCGATCCCCAGCAGCAGGCGCCCCTCGCTCATGTGGTCGAACTGCGCGACCTCGCAGGCGGCGCGCGCGGGGTGGTGCTGCGGCAGGTTGAGCACGCCGGTGCCGAGCTTGATGCGCTTTGTGAGGTGGATCGCGGAGGCGAGGAAGAGCAGCGGATTGGCGATCGGCTCGGTCAGGCACGAGGCGTGCTCGCCGACCCACATCTCGTCGAAGCCGATCCTGTCCGCATGGACGACCGTCGCGAGATCCTCCTTGAGCGCGCGCGTCATGTCCCGATCGACGGGATGCAGCGGCATCATGAACATTCCGAGCTTCATGCCAGGACCTCCGGATTGACGACGCGGCCGCGGTCGAGCGAGCCGTCGAATGCGCCGAGCACGTTCTCGGCGCAAGCCAGCGACATGCGGATGGCGCACTCGGCGGTGAGCGCCGCGGAATGCGGCGAGATCACCACGGTGTCGAGCGCGAGCAGCGGATGGTCCGCGGGTGGCGGCTCCTGCGCGAGCACGTCGACGCCCGCGCCGGCCAGGTGGCCGCTGCGCAGCGCGGCGGCAAGCGCCGCCTCGTCGACGATGCCGCCGCGCGCGGCGTTGATCAGCACGCTGCCGGGCCTCATCGCCGCGAACTCGGCCGCGCCGAGAAGGTTGCGCGTCGCCTCGGAGAGCGGCAGGTGCAGCGTGACGATGTCGGCCTGGCCGAGTGCCTCGCGCAAGGTGGCGACCCGGCGCACGCCCAGCGCGGCCATCGCGGTCTCGGAGACCGCGGGGTCGACGGCGATCACCTTCATGTCGAAGGCGAGGCAGCGCCGCGCGACGGCCTTGCCGATCCGGCCCAGGCCGACGATCGCGATCGTCTTCGCCGCGAGCTCCCAGATCGTCAGGCTGTCGCGCAGCTTCCAGCGGCCGCCGCGTGCGGCGGCATCGTAGGCGGCGACACGGCGCGCGAGCGCGAGCAGCAGCGCGAAGGTCTGCTCCGCGACCGGCACGGCGTTCACGTCGCCGATGGTCGCGAGCGGGATTCGGCGGCGCGTCAGCGCGGGCACGTCGATGTTGTCGTAGCCGACGCCGTAGCGCGCCACGACACGCAGGCGCGGCGCCGCGGCGACCAGCGCGGCGGGGATCGGCGAGGTCCGCGCGATGATCGCGTCGGCGTCGGCGAGCTTCGCGCGCAGATCGACCGTGGCCGGGTCAGCTACGATCTCGACGTCGATCCCCGCGGCGCGAAGCTTCTCGACTCCCGCCGGCGGCATCAACCCGAGAACGACGCAGCGTCTGCTCACATCCCCTCCTGTTCGGCGCAGCCGAATAGGAGCGGCGTGACGGAGAGGTCAACGGCGTTTCGCGGAGCCACGCTTGACCTCCCCGGCCGCTGCGCGGCCACCGCTCCTGCTCGCTTCGCGAACGGGAGGAGATGTGCGCTTCGCCGACTTCGCGGCCTTGCGCGCGGCGCGCTGGGCGGCGGCGATCTCGGAGCGCATCGTCGCGAGCGCGTTGCTCGCGCCCTGCCGGAACATCGTCGAGTCCTCCATCGTCAGGACGAAATTGGCGCCCTTGGCGACCCAGTCCTTCATGACGTCCGGCGGGAAGGCGACGCCGGCGCAGACAGGCAGGCCCTTGGCGCTCGCTCGCGCGATCACCTTGTCCACGGCCGCGGCGACCTTGGGATGCGTGAACTGGCGCAGCAGGCCGAGCGAACCGGAGAGGTCGGTCGGCCCGAGGCAGATCACGTCGATGCCCGGCACGGCGAGTATCGCGTCGACGTCATCGACCGCCTTGATGTGCTCGATCTGCAGCATGACGATCGTGCCCTCGTTGGCCTGTGCGACGTAGTCGTCGGTGCTGCGGCCGTAGTCCGAGGCGCGGCGCGGGCCGAAGCCCCGCGTGCCTTCCGGCGGATACTTGCAGGCCGAGACCGCGGCCTCGGCCTCGGCAACCGAGTTGACCATCGGCACCAGCACGCCGTCGGCGCCGAGATCGAGGATCTGCTTGATGCGGACGGCGTCGTTCCACGGCACGCGCACGATCGGCACGGTCTTCGAGCCGTTGAACGCGGCAAGGCAGTGCTGCAGCCCCTCGAGGCCGAAGGGCCCGTGCTCGGTGTCGATCAGCACCCAGTCGAAGCCGGTGCCGGCCAGGATCTCCGCGACGTTGACGTTGGAGAAGGAAAGCCAGCAGCCATAGGTCGTCTCGCCGGCGCGCAGCCGCTTCTTCAGGGCAAGGCTTCGCTTGGACATGGACCGGGTGCTCCTCAGCGGGGCTTGTTGCGCAGGACCTCGGGATTGAGGACGTATTCGTCGCCGGGATTCTCGCCGCGCGCGACGGCGAGGATCGAATCGATGCAGCGGTTGGCCATCGCGTGCTCGGCCGTGACGTCCATGCCGGTCGAGTGCGGCGTGAGGATCACGTTGTCGAGCTTGAGCAGACGCGAGCCCGCGGGCGGCTCCTTGGTGAAGCAGTCGATGGCCGCCCCGCCGATGCGCCGCGCCTCGAGCGCGTCCGCGAGCGCCTCCTCGTCGATCAGCTGGCCGCGCGCGGTGTTGATCAGGAACGCCGTCTTCTTCATGAGCGCGAGGCGCTCGGCGTTCACCATGCGCTCGGTCTCCTTCATCCAGGGCGCGTGCAGGCTGATGAAGTCGGACTCGCGGAAGACGCGCTCCATCGGGACGAGCTCGACGCCGTTGGCCTTCGCCCACGCGCCGTCGCCCGCGGGGTCGTGGCAGAGGATCCGCATCTCGAAGCCGCTGCAGCGGCGGATGAAGGCGCGGCCGATTCGGCCCATGCCGAGCACGCCGACGGTGGCGCGCCACAGGCCCTGGTGGAACGCGTCGCCCCAGCCGCCCGAGCGCACCTGCCGGTCGCGCATCACGATGCGGCCGGCGATCGCCGCCATCAGCGCGAAGGCGCCGTCGGCGACCGCCTCGTGGTTGGCGCCGAAGGCCATCGCGACCGCGACCCCGTGGCGCGTGGCGGCCGGCACGTCGACGCGGTCGTAGCCGACGCCGAAGCGTGCGACGACACGCAGATCCTTCGCCGCCGGCGAGGCGAAGACCTGTTCGGTGTAAGGCTCGCCGCCGGCAATCGTGCCGAGTGCGTCGGGCAGCGCCGCGATCAGCTCCTCGGCCGTCTGCTGGCGCTTGAGGCGGTTGAAGACGAGCTCGAAGCCCGCGTCGCGCAGCCGCTGCAGATACGGCGCCTCGCGCTCGGCCAAGTGGTAGACATTGACCAGGATCTTCTTGGCCATCGGCATTCCCCCCGTCCCGCGCGGCCGCGGCTCGCCGCCTGCGCCACCGGAATTCCCCTGGCCGTCATACTCCGTTGAACCCGCTGGCTTGGCAACGGGTTGGCGCTACTTGCCGAGGCGGGAGGCGAGTGCGCGCAGGACCGCCGCGACGACGAGGAGGCCGCCCAGCAGCAGCGACTCCCGCGTCGGAAAGGCGCGCGACAGCGCGAAATGCAGCACCGCCGTGATCGCGATCGGCCAGGCGAGCTGATGCAGCCGCGCCCAGGCGGCGCCGAGTGCACGCCGCGCCGCGGCGTTCGACGTCAGCGTCAGCGGCACCAGCATGAGGACGGCGGCAAGCCCGAGCAGCAGGTACAGCCGCGGCAGCTCGCCGAGCAGGAACAGCCAGTCGTAGCGGTACTGGCGACACCAGGCCCAGGCATGGACGAAGGCGTAGGCGGCGGCGAACAACCCGATCATCCGGCGCGGCGCCGTCAGCCAGGCCTGCCTCGAGAGCCGCGCGATCGGCGAGAGCAGCAGGCCGAGCACGAGCAGGCGGGCCGACCACAGCCCGGTCTCGTGCAGGATCGTCCGATAGGGCGTGGCCAGCGCGCCGGTCGCGAAGGCGAGCAGCAGGTCGATGCCGGGCAGCGCCAGGACGAGGAAGACGACGATGCGGGCGATGCGGGCGATCATGGCCTGGAGCGGGGCGGGATGGTCGCGGCGGCGGCCGCCGCCATGGGATGTCGCGACGCGACGTGTGCAGCCTTCTCGCACGGGTCCGCCCGGCGCCGCATGCACAAGGCGGTGATGGAACGGCGGGCCGGCCGGTCCGGCGCGAAGCCCTCCCCTGCGCGAAGCCCCATGGTGGACCGCCGGGGGTTCCGGCTAGTTTCTCGCGCCACGAACGGCCGCGATCCGGCACGAACGAGAAGGAGAGAGCGATGGTCAAGGCGATGCGCATGCACAAGGTCGGCGGCCCCGAGGTGCTGACCTGGGAGGATGTCGAGGTTCCCGCGCCGAAGCAGGGCGAGGCGCTGATCCGCGCGACCGCGGTCGGGCTCAACTACATCGACACCTATCACCGCTCCGGCCTGTACCCCGTGCCGATGCCGGCGATCATCGGCAGCGAGGGCGCGGGCGTGGTCGAGGCCGTCGGGCCGGGCGTGACCGAGGTCGCCGTCGGCGACCGCGTCGCCTACGGCAACGGGCCGATCGGCTCCTATGCCGAGAAGCGCGTGATGCCGTCCCACCGGCTGCTGAAGCTTCCGGCGTCGATCGACGACAGGCAGGCCGCGTCGATGATGCTCAAGGGGATGACGGCGCAGTACCTGATCCGTCGCACCTATCGCGTGAAGGCCGGCGAGACCGTGCTGGTCCACGCCGCGGCCGGCGGCGTCGGCCTGATCATGTGCCAGTGGCTGAAGCACCTCGGCGCGACGGTTATCGGAACGGCCGGCGACAAGGCCAAGGCCGAGCTCGCGCGCAAGCACGGCGCCGACCATGTGATCCTCTACCGCGAGGAGGACTTCGCGGCGAAGGTGAAGGAGATCACCGGCGGCAAGCTGCTGCCCGTCGTGTTCGACGGCGTCGGCAAGGACACGTGGGAGAAGTCGCTGGACTGCCTGCAGCCGCGCGGCCTGATGGTCAGCTACGGCAACGCCTCGGGCGCGGTGCCGCCGATCAACATCGCGGTGCTCAACACCAAGGGCTCGCTGTTCCTCACCCGGCCGTCGCTCAACGGCTACGTGACGAAGCGCGACGAGCTGGTCGAGACGGCGAACGACCTCTTCGACGTCGTCGCCAAGGGCGCGGTGAAGATCGGCATCAACCAGAGCTACGCGCTCAAGGACGCCGCGCAGGCGCATCGCGATCTCGAGGCGCGCAAGACCACCGGCTCGACGGTGTTCACGCTGTGAGCGCGAGCGGCCCCAAGCCGCCGGCCTTCGACCCGCGCACGGTTCAGGAGAGCAACTACACGAGCTATCCCGACCCGCTGCGCGCGGCGAACCAGATGCGCTGGAATCGCCGGCTCGGCGATCACGCCGGGTTGAAGAACTTCGGCGTGAACCTCACGCGCATCGTCCCCGGCGGCCAGTCGTCCTATCGCCACGGCCACTCGAAGCAGGACGAGTTCGTCTACGTCCTCAAGGGCGAGGTCGTGCTCGAGACGGATGCCGGCTCGCAGGTCCTGCAGCCCGGCATGTGCGCCGGCTTCCCGGCGGGCAGCGGCGACAGCCATCGATTCGTCAATCGCGGGCAGGTCGACGTCGAGCTGCTCGTCGTCGGGGATCGCACGCCGAACGACGAGGTCCACTATCCCGACATCGACATGAAGGGACGAACGGGCCCCGACGGGCGCTACAGCTTCACGCGCAAGGACGGCACGCCGTACTGACCGGCATGTCGCGACGGGCGCGCCGCGGCGGAGATCACGCCGCGGCGCGTGCCGGCTCCGCGAGCGGCAGCCAGACCAGAACGGCCGTCCCCTCGCCCGGCGCGCTGCGGATCGCCAGCGTGCCGCCATGCAGCTCGACCAGCTTCTTCGCCAGCGACAGGCCGAGCCCCGCGCCTTCATGGGCGCGCTGCAGGCGGCCGTCGACCTGGGTCAGCGGCTCGAGCGCGGTCTTGATCTCGTCGGGAGTCATCCCGATCCCGGTGTCGCGGATCTCGAATCCGGCGGCGCCGTCGCGCCGCAGGATACACGCCGTCACGCGGCCGCCCCGCGGCGTGAACTTGACCGCGTTCGACAGCAGGTGGCTGGCGACCTCCTCGATGCGGCGCGCATCCGCAAGGGGTGCCGGCGACGGATCGCCGGCCTCCTCCAGGACGAGGTCTAGGCCGCCGGCCGTCGCCGCGGCGCCGATCCTGTCGACGGCCCGGCGCAGGACCTGCGCGAGCCCGGTCGGCACGAGCGTCAGCCGCATCTTGCCGGATGCGGCGAGCGCAAAGTCGAGCATGCCCTCGACGAGCGATGACAGGCGCCGGCCGGCGACGTTGATCTCGCCGGCGTATTCGGCGTAGCGGTCGAGCGCGCCGCCGAGGCCGCGGTCGCGGATGATCTCGGAGAAGCCCAGGATCGCGTTGAGCGGCGTGCGCAGCTCGTGGCTCATCGCGGCGAGGAACTCCGACTTCAATCGGTTCGCGGATTCCGCCTCGACCAGCGCGGCGCGCAGCGCCGCCATCGCCTGGTGCCGCTCGGTCACGTCGCGGAACGTCAGGACCATCATGCCGCGGTCCGGCGCGTCGCCGGCCTCCTCGGGCACGCCCGCCATCTCCAGCGCGCGGATGACGAGCTCGACATGCACCGTCCGGCCGTCGTGATGGACGATCTCGTGCTCGCGCATCGCGCCGTCGGACGTATCGCGACGGCGGTCGACCGCCTCGGCCGGGAACAGCGCGTCGACCGGCGTGCCGATCATCGTCGCCGGGTCGCGGCCCAGGATCGCGGCGGCCATGGGATTGGCGTGCGCGACGCGGTCCCGGTCGTCGGCGACGACGATGCCGTCGAAGCTCGACTCGACCACCGCGCGCATCATCCGCCGCTGCTGCACGGCGACGAAGTGGCGGCGCATCAGCCGCCGCGACTGGCCCTGCAGGGCGCGGATCAGCCCGGCCGCGGACCAGGCGGCCAGGGCGACGAGCCATGTGGCGAGGTCGATCGACAGCGCGGCCTGCGACTGCGCCACGCCCACGACGGCGACGAGGGCCGCGGCGATGGTGCCGGCGGCGAGCAGGCTGCGCTGCCATCCCACGCGTTGGCGGCGCGTGGCGAGGCAGATCACCGGCATCAGCGCGAAGAGTCCGACGATCGTCACGGCGCCGCTCGCGCGTGCGATGGTCCGGCCCTGCACGATGGTCTCGTAGGCGAGCGCCTGCACGACGACGCCCGGCAGGATGCCGTAGACCGGCACGGCCTGGATGTCGCCGAGCTCGGTCGCCGTGGCGCCGATCAGGACCTTGCGGTCGGCGAACAGCTTCGGATCGACGCTGCCGGTCAGCACGTCGATGTAGGAGACGATCGGGATCGTCTCCTCGCGGATCGAGTAGTCGATATGGAAGGTCTGGCTGGCGTAGCGACCGCTGTCGGCGAGGAGCACCGCGAGCGACGGCCTGTAGTGGCCCGCCACGTCGAGGCCGACCGCGTAGCTCCAGATGCGCCCGTCGGCGTCGGTGATCACGTTGACGCCGCCGAGCTGCGTCCGGGCGCCGAGCAGCTGCGCATTCGGGGCGCTCTCGGCGATGACGGCGTGGGCTCGGGTGCTGGCGCCCTGCGCGAAGGTCGGCAGGATGATGCGCTCGCCGCCACGCGCAATGGCTGCCGCGAGTGCCGCGTCCTGCTCCGGCTGCGAGCGGGCGCTGAAGTCGACGTCGAAGGCGATCACCGCGGCGCCGGCATCCAGGAGGCGATGGATCGCCTGCGCATGGAGGCCGCGCGGCCAGGGCCAGGATTCCAGCGCCTGGATGCTGCGCGCGTCGATCTCGACGATGACGAGCGAGCCGCTCGCCTGACGCTTGCCGAAAGACAGGCGCTGCTCGAGCAGGAAGCGGTCGAGCGGCTCCATCGCGCCCGCGGCATAGAGCACGGCCAGTGCGGCCGCGATCAGCGCCGCGAGCGGCGTCAGCGGCATGCGCCGACGCGCCAGACGACCGAGCGCGACCACCTTGTGCCGGAACCCGTCCGGCCTCGAATGCGCGCGATCGGTCGGCGGCGACGTCACGGTCGCCCGCTACTTCTTCTTGCCGCTCTTGGACTTGCCGCTGCTCTCGCTGCCGCCTGAGCCGCCGGACCCGTTGCTCGAGCCGCCGCCGGCAATCGCGAATGAGGCGCCGCCGCTGCTGGCGGTGGAACCGCCGCCGTTGCCGCCACCGTTGCCGCCACCGTTGCCGCCACCGTTGCCGCCGCCGTTGCCGCCGCCACCGCCGAGGCCGTTGCCGTTCGCGGAGGCGCTGCCGCCACCTATGCCGCCGCCGCCGAAGGTGAAGGCGCTGCGTGACACCTTGCTCTGGTCGTCGCTTCCCTTGGCGGCCTTTTCGCCCAGCGCACTCTTTTCGCCCTTCTCGCCGGCCTCGGCTTTCTCGCCCTTGGCGGATGTGTCGGCGTTCTCCTGGGCATCGCCGCCGCGGCTGCGACCCTGCGCGTCGCTGCCACGGTCGTTCGCCACCAGGCCGCGCGAACTGCGCTCGACGTCGACGGCCGCGAGCGCGATCGGCTGGGCGATCCGCAGCCCCGTCCCGCGATCACCTGTATCGAGCGCGGGAGTCGCGCCCGGGGCCGGACCGCTGATGCGGCGCGCGGCGCCGTCGAGCTGCATGGCGCGGCCCGGTGCCGCGCTGATCCGCGCCGTACTGCCGGGCGTCAGCATCGCCGACTGCGTGCCGGCGGCATCGCTGACCTGGACCTGCCCTTCGAGGACATGGACCCCGGCGCCATTGCCGTCGACGGTGACGGCGAAGCTCGTGCCCTTGACCACGGCGGTCATGTACGGCGTGCGGACCTCGAAGTTCGGTGCGGCCCGCTTCTCGACCTTCACGAGCAGCGTGCCCATTCCCTGCAGCAGGCTCGTGAAGCCCCCGGGCTGCGCGGCGGGGATGGCGACGCTGCTGTTCGGCGCGACGACGATCGTGTCGCCGCCGCGGCGCAGGATCAGGCGCGCTCCGGGCCCGGTATCGAGCCGGTCGCCGGGCGCGAGCGTGTCGGCTGTTCCGAGCGCCACCGGAGTCGCGTCGGGGCGATGCAGGGCGACGTCGCCAGAGGCGGCGACGATTTGCCAAGCGTTCGTGTCGGCGGCGCGCACGGGCGTCCCGGCGGTGAACAGGATCAGCGCCGCGGCGCCGAGGCCGAGCCTGACGATGCGACG
>JAEULA010000100.1 GCA_016793165.1 Alphaproteobacteria bacterium
GCCGAGATCGGCGGCGGTGGCGCGATCGATCGCGAACTTCTCGCGCGGACCCGCGCAGGCGTGCGCCGCTGCCTCGCTCATTGGGGCGTGCTGCCGCGCGAGCCCCGCCCCGTGCTTTCGAGCCCGCGACTTCTGCAGCTCCTCGGCAAGACCGGCTCGGTCATGGCCGAGACCGACGGCATCTTCGAGCCTCTGCGCGGCGTCGACGAGCATGTGAGGGCCGGCGACCCCGCGGGCCTCGTCTACCCGATCGGCGAGATCGGCCGTGCCGCCGCGGAGGCGCGCTTCCCCGCCGACGGCATCGTCATCACCGAGCGCACCGGCGCCCTCGTGCGCCGGGGCGATCTGCTCTACAACCTCGCGCGGCCCGTCACCGAGGCCGAGCTGGGACTCACCTGAGCCACGAGAGGAACCATCCGCCCATGTCCAATGCCGACGACGCGCTGTTCGCCGAGCTGCGCAAGATCGACACGCCGACGATCACCAACGTGGTCGCGACCTATCCGAAGAACCCGCTCTGCCTCGGGCTCTACAACCCGTGGACCGAGAACTGGTACACGGACACCTCGATCCGCTGCATCTACCCGGAGATGGGCGCGGTCATCGGCTACGCGGTGACCTGCGTCTACGGCCTGCCCGATCCGAATTTCGCCGGTCGGCTCTCCTTCATGGACGTCGTCGACGCGCTCGACGCGATGAAGAAGCCGACGATCCTCGTCATCCAGCAGAAGTGGCCGCCCGAGATCATGGTCAAGGCGGGCCTCGCGGGCGAGATCATGACCACGTCGATGCAGGCCGTAGGCTGCGTCGGCCTGCTGTCCAACGGACCGTCGCGCGACGTCGACGCGATCCGCCGCCTCAAGTTCCAGATGCTGCTCGGCGGCGTGACCGCGGGCCACGGCGAGATGGCGGTGCAGGCGGTCAACGTGCCGGTCTCCGTCGGCGGCATGGACGTCGCCCCCGGCGAGCTGATCCACATGGACGAGAACGGCGCGGTGAAGTTCCCGGCCGACAAGGCCGAAGCCGTGCTCAAGAACGCCAAGGCGGTTCTCGAGGACGAGGCCGTCAAGCTCGCGGCCCTGCGCAAGGCCAAGACCGCGGCCGAGATCCGCGCCATCCAAGGCGGCGGCCAGTACGGCGCCAAGAAGAAGTGAGCGCGCCCCCTCCCGCTCGGCGCGGCCGGGCGGGAGGGGACCACCCATGACCTCCGGCGCGCTCCAGGACCGGCCGTTCGTCGGCATCGCCTACATGCTCGCGGCCTTCGTGACGGTCGCGATCGGCGACTCGCTCGCCAAGCTCCTGATCACCGACCTGCCGATCGCCCAGTTCCTGCTCCTGCGCAGCACGGCGGTCTTGCTGCTCCTGATGCCGTTCTTCCTGCGCCAAGGCGGGCTGGTCGTGTTCCACACCCGGCGCCTCGACCTGCATGTCTGGCGCTGCGTCCTCAATGGCATCTCCCTGGTGCTGTTCTTCATCGCGCTGCGCCAGCTCGAACTCGCGACGCTGTTCGCGATCGGCTTCGTCGGTCCGCTGTTCATGACGGCGATCTCGGTGCCGCTGCTCGGCGAGAAGGTCGGGATCCATCGCTGGGCCGCGATCGCGGTGGGCTTCGCGGGCGCGCTCGTCATCATCCGGCCGGGCGCCGACGGCTTCCAGGCGGTGGCGCTGCTTGCCGTCGCCTCGACCTGCCTGTGGTCCACCAGCATGGTGATCGTGCGCAAGCTCAGCGCCACCGACGGCGACGCGACGCTCCTCGCCTACATCAACACGTCGCTTCTGCTGATGGGCGTGGTCGGCGCGCCCTTCGTGTGGCAACCGGTGACGGCGGGCCAGCTCGGCTTCATCTTCTGCCTCGCCGTCACGCTGGTGATCGGGCAGTGGCTGATGCTGCGCGCCTTCCGCTCGGCGCCCGTCGGCGTCGTGGCGCCGTTCCAGTACTCGGGCATCGTCTGGGCCGCGATGATCGGCTGGTGGGTCTGGGGCGAGTTCCCGGAGATCAACGTCTGGATCGGCGCGGCGATCCTGATCGCGAGCGGCCTCTACGTCATGTGGCGCGAGCGCGTCCGCGCGCGCGAGGCGCGGGCGACGCGCTGAACCACTGCCGCGATTCAGATCGACAGCCCGCCCAGCGACTTCCCGCCGTCCACGAACAGGGTTTGCCCGGTGACGAAGGCCGCGTCGGGCGACGCGAAGAAGGCGACGGCGGCCGCGATTTCGTCCGGCGAGGCGGCATGTCCGCGCGGCTCGAGCTTCTCCCAGGCCGAGTACATCTCGGCCGGTGCGGCACGGGTCATCGGCGTGTCCGTGAATCCCGGGGCAACCGAGTTGACCGCGATCCCTGCGTCCCGCAACTCCATCGCCATGGCGCGCGTGAGCCCGACGACCGCGGCCTTCGACGCGACGTAGTGTGCGAAGCGCGTGCCGCCGAGAGCACCGCGCGAGGAGATCGTGACCACGCGGCCGCCGCGCGGCATCCGGGCAATCGCCTCCTGCGCGACCACCATCGTGCCGACGACGTTCACCTCGAGCATGCGTCGCATGTCGTCCTCGGTCAGGTCGACGAAGCGGCGGTCCCAGTAGACGCCGGCCGCAGTCACCGCGACGTCGATCCGCGGCTGCACTGCCATCGCCGCGCGCACGGCGGTCCGGTCGCAGACGTCGGCGGGGGCTGCCACCACGTCGAGCCCCGTCGATCGCAGATCGTCGACCGCCTGCACCAGGCGATCGGCATCGCGATCAATGGCGACGACCCGCATGCCGTCGCGCGCCAGGCGCGCCGCGATCGCGCTGCCGATCCCCTGGGCGGCGCCGGAAACTGCGGCGATGCGCGGCTCCGCCGTCATCACTCGTAGCCGAACAGACGCGGCAGGAAGAGCGTGATGCCGGGGAACAGCGTCAGCACCAGCAGGATGGCGCCGAGCGCGATCACGAACGGCAGCACCTCGCGGATGATCGCCATCAGCGGAACGCGGGCCAGGGCCGCCATCACGAACAGCAGCAGGCCGTAGGGCGGCGTGATGAGGCCGATCATGAAGTTGAGGGTGACCACGATCCCGAAATAGGTGAGATCGATCCCGAGCGTGCGGGCGCTCGGCAGCAGCAACGGCACGAAGACCAGCATCATGACCGAGCCGTCGAGGAAGCAGCCGAGCACCAGGAAGAAGACGTTGACCGCCAGCATGAAGGCGAGCGGCGTCAGCTGCATCGCCACGATCTGCGCCACCAGCGCCTCGGCGAGGCGCTCGTTGGCGATGGCGTAGTTGAGAATGAAGGCGCTCGCGATCAGCAGCATCGTCGAGGCCGACTGGCGCGCGGACTCGGCGAAGACCGGCCGCAGGCCGGCGAGCGGCAGGCGGCGGTAGACGAGCATCCCAAGGAACAGCGCCCAGAGCGC
Source organism: Alphaproteobacteria bacterium (assembly GCA_016793165.1). Classification (GTDB taxonomy): domain Bacteria; phylum Pseudomonadota; class Alphaproteobacteria; order CACIAM-22H2; family CACIAM-22H2; genus CAIOSQ01. The sequence goes on from JAEULA010000100.1 coordinate 3,395, forward strand.
CGCGACCGCCGCCGCCTCGGTCGGGGTGAAGACGCCCGACCAGATGCCGCCGAGGAGCACCACCGGCAGCGTCAGCGACAGCGCCGCGCGCGCGAAGGCCGTCGGCACCTCGCGCAGCGGCACCACCTTGCCGGGCGGCAGGCCGCGGCGACGCGCCGTCACCGCGATTGCGGCCATCAGGGCGCCGCCCATGAGGATGCCGGGCACGAGGCCGGCGAGGAACAGCGCACCGATCGAGGCGCCGGACAGCAGCGCGTAGATCACGAGCGGGATCGACGGCGGGATGATCGGCGCGATCGTCGCCGAGGCGGCCGTGATCGCGCAGGCGAGGCCCGCGGGATAGCGGCCGACATCGCGCATCATGCGCGTGGCGACCAGGCCCGGGCCGGCGGCGTCGGTGACGGCGCTGCCGCTCATGCTCGAGAAGATCATGCTCACGAGCACCGTCACGTGCCCCATGCCGCCGCGGAACCTGCCGACCAACGCATCCGCCAGGCCCCAGAGCCGGTCGCTCACGGTGGCGGCGTTCATCACGTTGGCGGCGAGGATGAACATCGGGATCGCGACCAGCACGTACATCGCCGTGACCTGGTTCATCACCTGGCCGACCAGCAGCCCGATGTCCTGCCTGGAGACGAACAGATACAGCGTGCCGCCCGCGAACATGACGAGCGCCAGCGGGAATCGCAGCAGCGCGCCGACGACGAAGGCGCCGACCAGCGCCCAGAGGCCGGCCGTCATCGCTCCGCCTCGCCCTCTCCGGCCGACCACTCCGCGAGCTCCGCCTGCCAGGCGCCGATCGTCAGCCGGCGCAGCGCGAGCAGCAGCCGGATGGCGACGACCGCGAAGAAGGCCGGGAAGACCGAGTAGACCCAGTCGAGCCGCCAGCGCAGCGTGTCGGTGGTCTCACGCCAGAGGAACAGCGTGTAGTCGACCATCCCGGGCATGGCGGCGCCCGTGATCGCGACGAACAGGACGATGCCGGCCACGAGCACCGCTCGCCGCCCGCCGCGACCGAGCATCTCGAAGACGACGTCGAAGGCGATGAACTCGCGCCACTTCAGGACCAATGCCGCGGTCCAGAAGGTCGACCAGACGCTGAGGATCGTGACGACCTCGTCGATCCAGGAGATCGGGTTGTTGAACAGGTAGCGCGCGCCGACGCCGATCACGAACAGGACGAAGACGGCCGCGATGCTCGCGGCCGCCACGTCCTCCGCCAGGCGGCGCAGGCGCTCCATTCCGTCCTCCGCGCCGCGCGGCGCCGCCGGTCAGCGGATCGCGTCGACCCGCTCGACCAGTCCCGGCTTCCAGGCCTTCATCGCGTCGGCCTTGCGGTACTCGTCCATCACCGCGGTGCGGAACGCCGCCAGGTTCGGCTCGACGACCTTGATGCCCGCCTGCTTGAACGTGTCGACCGCCGACACCTCGTCGGCGAGCGTCTTGGCGATCTGCATGTCGGCCGCCTCGCGCGAGGCCGCCCGCAGTTCGGCCTGCTGCTCGGGGGCGAGCTTGTCGAAGAACGGCTTTGCGATCGCGATGAACACCGGCTGGACGAGGTGTCGGGTCAGCACGACCGTCTTGGTCACCTCGTGGAACTTCCAGTCGCGCGTCATGTTGGTCGGGTTGTCCTGGGCGTCGATCGAGCCGGTCTTGAGGCCGAGATAGACCTCGGTGATCGGCATCGACACCGCGGTGGCGCCGAGCACCTTGGCGAGCGTCTGGAACGCCGGCCCCGGCGGCATGCGCATCTTCACGCCCGAGAGATCGCTCGGCACGGCAACGTTCTTCTCCATGCGCAGGTTCACCGTACGCGTGCCGAGGTAGGCGGTGTCCAGGATGACGATCCCCATCTTCGCCGCCACGTCGGTCGCGTACTCGCGGCCGATGTCGCTGCGGAAGGTCTTGATGAGGTGATCGGCGTCGCGGAACAGGTAAGCGGCGCTGAACACGCCGTACTCCGGCAGCTGCTGCTCGATCTCGAAGGTGACCGGGCTCGCCATCTCGAGATTGCCGCGCTGCATCGCCGGCACCTCGGTGCCCTGGCGGAACAGCGCGCTCGCCGTATGGACCGAGACCTTGAGGGCGCCGGGGAACTTCGTCTCCATCCGCTGCTTGATCATGCGGAACGCGTCGGACAGCGGCGAGCTGTCCGGCGCCGCGGTCGAGATGCGGATCTCCGTCTGCGCCGAGGCGGCACCGACGGCGAGCGAGGCGGCGGCCAGCAGGCCGCCGACGATGCGCGTGAACAGTCTCATTTGCTTTCCCCTCCAGTGAAGATTCGGCCGCGATTGAGGATGTCGTCCGGATCGATCGCGGCCTTCACGCGGCGCATGAGGTCGATCTCCGCCGTCGAGCGGCTCAATGCGAGATAGCTCTTCTTCTCCAGCCCGACCCCGTGCTCGGCGGAGATCGAGCCGCCAAGCGCGCCGATCGAGCGGTAGACGCAGTCGTTGATCCGCCCCTTCATCTCCGGCCGCTCCTTGGCATACCCGATGACGAGGTGGAGATTGCCGTCGGCGACGTGGCCGTAGGTCTGGATCGACGCCACGCCCAGCGCCTGGAGCGCGCCGTGGATCTCATCGACCCACGCCTCCATCGACGTGATCGGCAGGCTGACGTCGAAGCCGGCGGACGGGTTGGCGGCGCGGGCCGCCTCGCCAGAGGCGTCGCGCAACCGCCACAGCTCGTTGCTTTCCGCGATCGAGTTCGCCAGCACCGCGTCCGTATCGGCGTGATCGCCGGCGAAGTCGCCGAGCGTCTCCATCAGCGCGTCGCGGTCGCGCTCGGGCTCGGTGCCGAGGGTCTCGACGAGCACGTAGAGCGGATGCGGCTTTGCGAAGGGATCGCGGCCGGCCTTCAACGGGCCGGTGACGAGGCCGAAATAGTCGCGCCACATCACCTCGAAGCTGGTGAGGCGCGCGCCGAGCCGGCGGCGGCACGCGCGCAGCAGCGCAATGACGGCCGGGAAATCGGGTAATGCCACGAGCGCGGTATCGCGGCTCGTCGGCTCCGGCAGCAGGATCAGCACCGCGCGGGTGATCACGCCCAGCGTGCCCTCGCTGCCGATGAACAGGTGCTTGAGGTCGTAGCCGGCGTTGTCCTTGAGCATCAGGCCCATGCGCGACACGACGCTGCCGTCCGGCAGCACCGCCTCGAGCCCGAGCACCGAGTTCCGCGTCATGCCGTAGCGCAGCACGCGATTGCCGCCGGCATTGGTCGACAGGATACCGCCGACCTGGCACGAGCCGCGGCTGCCGATATCGACCGGGAAGAAGAGCCCGTGCTCACTGGCGGCGTTCTGGATCGTCTCGAGCGGCACGCCCGACTGCACGGTCGCCGTGCCGCTGATCGGGTCGATCGCCTCGATGCGGTTGAGGCGCTCCAGAGAGAGCACGACCTCGCCCTCGAGCGGCACGCCACCGTTGACCAGCCCCGTCATGCCCCCCTGGACCACCAGCGGCTGGCGAAGCCGATGCAGCACCCGCATCGTCGCCGCCACAGCCTCGGGCGTGGCCGGTCGCAGCACCGCGATCGGCTCGCCGCGCATGCCCTTCCAGTCCTGCTTGTAGCGCTCGCCGATGTCCGAGCCGGCAAGAATCCCCGGGGCATCGAGGATGCCCGCGAGTGCCGCGCGCAACGCGGCGGCGCGATCCCCGCTCATGCCGACGGCGCGATCGTCACGGCGAGCGTGCCGATGCCCTCGATCGACGCCTCGACGCGGTCGCCGACCGCAAGGAACGTTCCCTTGGGCACGCCGACGCCGGCCGGCGTTCCGGTCAGCAGCACGTCGCCCGGATCGAGGGTCATGATCCGCGAGGCGGTCGAGATCTGCTCGGCGATCGTGAAGATCATCTGGGACGAGCGGCCGTCCTGCTTGAGCGCGCCGTTGACCGAGAGACGCAAGCCGATGTCCTGCGGGTCGCGCACCGCGCTCGCCGGGATCATCCGCGGCCCCAGCGGGCAGCAGGTGTCGTTCGCCTTACCGGCGACCCAGTCGAGCTTGTAGAAGGTTTCCGGCGCGCGATTGTGGTCGCGCGCCGAGAAGTCGACCGCGACGGTGTAGCCGGCGACATGCTGCAGGGCGCGCTCGACCGGCACGTCGCGCGCGCGCGTGCCGATCACGACGGCAAGCTCGACCTCCCAGTCGAAGGCCTTGGTGCCGATCGGCATGCGCACCGTGGCGCCCTCGCCGACCACCGCATTGCGCGACGGCTTGAAGAAGAAGAACAGCCGCTGCTGCTCCTTCTTGGCGCCGGGCATGCCCATCTCCGCGAGGTGGTCGTAGTAGTTGGCGCCGGCGCACAGCACCTTGCCGGGATAGAGCAGCGGCGCCAGCCGCCGGTCCGGCGTGACCTCGTCGGCCGCCGCCACGCCGCGCGCCGCAGCGTCGAGCGCGGCCCGCGCGCGCGGCCAGTCGCCGAACAGGTCGATCGTCCGCGACATGCCGGGCAGGCCGGCCCGCGCCAGCGACGGCTCGAGCCGGTAAAGCCGGCCGCCGACCTCGATGCAGGCCACCGCCGCGCCTTGCGCGTCGACCGTCGCCAATGCCCACGCGCCGCCCTGCCCCTCGCCCATCGCCCTTCGCTCCAGATCCTTGTTGTACCGGGATCCTCATTTTATAAAATGCTGGCGTCAACATGAAATCATCTCCCCCCGCGGCGGCCCCGACCGCCCGCGCCGCCGAGCCGCCGCAGCCGACCCAGGGCGAGCGCGCCTACGCGACGCTGCGCAACGAGATCCTGCGCGGCGCGCTGCGCGCCGGCGAGCGGCTTCGCGCCGCCGACCTGCGCGAGCGCTATCGCCTGAGCCTGACGCCGATCCGCGAGGCGCTGACGCGACTGACGTCCGAGGGGCTGGTGTCCGGCGAGACGCATCGCGGCGCACGGGTCGCCGACGCCTCGGCCGACGACTTCGCGGACCTGATGGGCGCGCGCCGCGAGATCGAGCGCGCCTGCCTCGCACGCGCGATCGCGCGTGGCGACGCGGCGTGGGAGGCCGAGATCGTCGCGTCGCTGCATCTCCTTTCGCGCACGCGCCTGCCCGCCTCTCCCGCCGACACCGAGGCGATGGCGACCTGGGAGGCGCAGCACCGCCGCTTCCACGCCGCCCTCGTCGCCGCCTGCGGCTCGCCCTGGCTGCTGCGGGTCTGGAACATGCTGGTCGACCATTCGGAGCGCTACCGCATGATCCGCATGCTGCGGCCGCCCTCGGCGCGGCCGAAGGCGCGCAACGTCGCCGCCGAGCACGCGGCGATGGCCGATGCCGTTCTCGCCCGCGACCAGGACCGCGCCCTGGCGCTGATGGACGCGCATCTGACCGCGACCGAGCGGGCGGTCGCCCGCCATCTCGAACCGCCAGCACCGCCCCGGAGGGCCGCCCGTCGATGATCATCAGATCCGCCATCCTCGAGGGCGACGTCGCGCCGGCCGACCGCGCGCGCTTCGATGCCCACATGGGCGAGACGGTCGTCGCGGCGATCGCCACCTATCCGCGGATCCGGGCCGTCGAGCTGCGGCGCACGGTCGAGCGCGACGAAGGGGCGCCGGCGATCTACATGCAGTTCGACCTGCTCTTCGACAGCCTCGAGGACATGCACTTTGCCCTCGCCAGCGAGACCCGCCAGGCGGTGCGCGCCGAGATCGCAAAGGCGATGGGCATGTTCAAGGGCCGCGTCTACCACGTCGTGTCGTCGCGCCCGGGCTGAGCGCGGCCCATGGCGACGCTGATCACCGGCGCCGGCATGATCGGCCGCGAGACGGCGCGGCTCCTTCGCGCGCGCGGCGACGACGTCGTCCTCGCCGACCTGGCCCCGCCGTCCGAAGCCGCCGCGACCGGCGCCACGATCGTCGCGTGCGACATCCTCGACGCGACCGCGCTGCGCGACCTTGCCCGCCGCCACGCCGCCACGCGCATCGTCCATACCGCCGCGCTGCTCTCGACCGCGATCCGCGCCGATCCGGTTCGCGGCGTACAGGTGAACGTGGTCGGGACCGCGATCGTCCTCGAGGTCGCACGGCAGCTCGCGCTCCGCCGCGTCGTCCTGGCGAGCTCGACCTCGATAACCTACGCGGTATTCGACGACCACGGCTCCGCGCCGATCGGCGAGGACTTCGCCTACAGGATGCTGAGCCAACGCCCCGGCAGCATCTACGCCGCCACCAAGATCGCGGGCGAGCATCTGGGCCTGCTCTACGCCGACCTCTACGGCCTCGACGTCGTCGCGCTGCGCTACGCGGCCGTGCTCAACGCCGGGGCGGGCCCGAGCACCAGCGTGCCCGGACGCCTGCTGTCGACGCTGCTGGCGGCCGGACGCTCGGGCGAGCCGGCGGCTCTCGACGATCCCCTGCTCCTGTGGCGGGGCCGCGAGGAGTTCGTCGACGCGCGCGACTGTGCGCGCGCCAATGTCCTCGCCCTCGACGCCCCGGCGCCGCGCCGGCGCGTCTACTCGATCACCTCGGGCGAGACTCACAGCATCGACGAGTTCATCGCCGCCGTGGCGGCGGTGCTTCCGCAGCTGACGATCGGCCGGCGCATCGAACCGACGGGCGGGTTCGCGGGCTTCCCGCATCCGCGCCCGGCCCCGTCCGATCTCTCGGCGGCGCATGCCGAACTCGGCTACGTGCCCGCCTACACGCTGCGCCGGACGGTCCGGGACTATGCGGGCATCACAGGCCCGAATGGCGCCCGGGACCCGTCCGGCGCCGGCCGGTGATCCGCGGCTGGACTTTCCGGATGCCATCGGCGACTGATCGCGACGGAGGACTGCCATGCGCTTCTACATTTCCGTCGACATCGAGGGCATCGTCGGCGTCGTCAGCCGCGATCACACCGGCGTCGAGGGCTTCGAATACCAGGCCGCCCGGATCTGGATGACCGACACGGCCGCCGCCGCGGCTCAGGCCGCGCTGGACTCCGGCGCGCACGAGGTCGTGCTCAGCGACAGCCACGGCTCGATGCAGAACCTGATCCTGGAGCGCCTGCCGCCCGGCGTTCAGCTCGTGCGCTCGAAGCCGCGCCCGCTCGGCATGCTGCAGGGCATCGACGAGGGCCGCTTCGACGGCGCGATGTTCGTCGGCTGGCATACCGGCGCCACGCACAACTCGGGCATCCTCGGCCACACGATGCGCTCGCTCGTGCTGCGCGAGCTCCGCCTCAACGGCCGCAGCGTCTCCGAGGCCGGGTTCTATGCGCCGCTCGCGGGCCAGTTCGGCGTGCCCGTGATCATGATCAGCGGCGACGACCAGTTCGTGGCCGAGACCCGGAGCTTCCTGCCGGACGTCGAGGCGGCGACCGTCAAGTGGGCCTACGGCCACACGTCGGCGCGGACGTTGATGCCCGCCGCCGCCCATGCCCTCGTCGCCGACGCCGCGAAGCGCGCGATCGCGCGGCTCAAGGGCTTCAAGCCCACCCGGCTCGAGAAGCCCGTGCTGGAGGTCGCCTTCAAGCACCGCCTTCCCGCGGAGTTCTGGGCGCTGACGAAATGGGTCGAGCGCCTCGACGCCTACACGATCCGCTACCAGGCGGACGACATGGCCGATGCCTCTCGGTTCATGGTCTTCCTGCTGGGCTACGCCCCGACCGTCAGCTGAGACCCGAAGAACGGAACCAGGAGAGCGAGATGAGGATCCTCGTCGTCGGTGCCTCGGGCACCATCGGCCGCGCCGTGGTCGCCGAGCTCGGCGCACGGCACGACATCGTCGCCGCGGGCCGCTCGTCGGACGAGCTGCCGATGGACATCACAGATCCCGCCTCGATCCGCGCCGCCTACGCCAGGCTCGGCAAGGTCGATGCCGTCGTGTCGGCCGCGGGCAAGGTGAAGTTCGCGCCCTTCGCCGAGATGGACGCCACCGCCTACGAGATCGGCCTGCGCGACAAGCTCATGGGTCAGGTCAATCTCGTGCTGATCGGGCGCGACCACGTGACCGACGGCGGCTCGTTCACACTCACCACCGGCGTGCTCGACAGCGCCCCGATTCGGATGGGGAGCTCCGCCTCGATGGTGAACGGCGCGGTGAACGCCTTCGCGATGGCGGCCGCCATCGAGATGCCGCGCGGCCAGCGCATCAACGTCGTGAGCCCCGGCGTCATCACCGAGGCGATGAAGGACTACGCGCCGTTCTTCCGCGGCTTCGAACCGGTGCCCGCCGCCCGCGCGGCGCTCGCCTATGCCCGGAGCGTCGAGGGCGCCCAAACCGGGCAGGTCTATCGCGTCGCCTGACGCGCCGGCGCCGCCGGGTGCGCGCGGCTCACTTCGCCCCGAGCGCGAACGTCCCCACCAATCCGCCGTTGGCGGGATCGAGGACGACGATGCGCTCGTCCTGGCCCGGCGCGCCGGTGTAGAGGTGCAGGACGATGAAGTCGCCGCTCGAAGTCACGGACTGGATCCGCGTGCCCGCCGGCTGGTCGAGCGCGAGGCGCCCCCAGGGCGCGCGTTCCGCGGCGATCAGCGGCGGCTCGACCGCGCCACGCGGCATGGCGGCCTCCTCGGCCGGGCGGCCGCCGCGCTGGACGATGACGGCGACCAGCACGGCGAAGGCCAGCACGACGCAGATCCCGAGCCCGAACACCAGGAGGCGGAGCGTCTTGAGCGGCATGGATCAGCGGTGAGCGCGATGCGTCAGGTCGCGGGCGTCTTCGCCCCCGAGCACGCGGAGGAGCGCCTCGATCGTGCGCTCGTCGCCGCGCTGGGTGCCGGGCACCCGACGCTCACGCGCTCGCGTCTGAAGTCGTTGATCGAGGGTCGCCATGTCCGGATCGAGGGCGCGACCGTATCGGAGCCCTCGCGGAGGGTCAAACCGGGCCAGCGCTTCGAGCTCGATCTGCCGGCACCCAGCGCCGGCACGATCGAGGCGCAGGCGATGGAGCTCGCGATCGTGCACGAGGACGACGACCTGATCGTCGTCGACAAGCCCGCGGGCATGGTCGTGCATCCCGCAGCGGGGAATCCCGACCGCACCCTGGTGAACGCCCTGCTCGCCCATTGCGGCGACTCGCTTCGCGTCGTCGGCGGCACCGGGCGGCCCGGGATCGTCCACCGCCTCGACAAGGACACCAGCGGCCTGATCGTCGCGGCGAAGACCGAGGTGGCGTTGCTCGGTCTCGCGCGGCAATTCGCCGAACACAGCGTCGACCGGGTCTACGAGGCCCTGGTCTGGGGCCTGCCGTCCCCGACCGAGGGCGAGATCGCCGGCGCGATCGGCCGGTCGCATGCGGACCGCAAGAAGATGGCGGTCGTGCGGCACGGCGGCAAACAGGCCCTGACGCGCTATCGCGTCGTCGAGTCCCTGGCGAACGGCCGGCTCGCCCGCATCGAGTGCCGCCTGGCGACCGGGCGCACGCACCAGATCCGCGTCCACCTCGCCAGCATCGGCCATCCGCTCGTCGGCGACCCGGTCTATGGCCGCAGCGCCGGGCGCCGCCGCGAGGCGCCGCCGGCCCTTCAGGAAGCGCTCTCACGCTTCGAGCGGCAGGCGCTCGACGCGGTCGTCCTCGGCTTCTCGCATCCCCGCACGGGAGCGCGGCTCCGCTTCACGCGCGCGCCGTCGCGCGACGTGCAGGACCTCGTCGCCGCGCTGCGCGCCGGGTAGCGGCCGCTGGGAAATCGGGGTCGACTCCCCTATGTTGAGGGTTCGTTGCGCCGGACGCTCCCCCTCCGCCGGCCGACCATAGGAAGAGGATGGCACGCAATCTCCCGATCCTTGCGGGCGAAGGAAACCTGGGCCGCTACCTCCAGGAGATCCGCAAGTTTCCGCTCCTCGAACCCGACGAGGAGTTCATGCTCGCCAAGCGCTGGCGCGAGCACGGCGACTCCGAGGCCGCGCATCGCCTGGTGACCAGTCATCTGCGCCTCGTGGCGAAGATCGCGATGGGCTATCGCGGCTACGGCCTGCCCATCTCGGAGCTCGTCTCCGAGGGCAATGTCGGCATGATGCAGGCGGTCAAGCGGTTCGATCCCGACAAGGGGTTCCGGCTCTCGACCTACGCGATGTGGTGGATCCGCGCGTCGATCCAGGAATACATCCTGCACTCGTGGTCGCTGGTGAAGATGGGCACCACGGCGGCGCAGAAGAAGCTGTTCTTCAACCTGCGCCGCGCGAAGGCGCAGTTGCAGGTCATGAGCGACAACGACCTGACCCCGGAGAAGATCACCAAGATCGCGACCGATCTCGGCGTCACCGAGGACGAGGTCGTGTCGATGAACCGGCGCCTCGCGGCGCCGGACCATTCGCTCAACGCGCCGCTGCGCGACGACGGCGAGAGCGACATGGAGTGGCAGGATTGGCTGGTCGACGAGAGCGCCAACCAGGAGGTCCGCCTCGCCGACGATCAGGAATTCGCGCGCCGCAAGGCGATGATGACCGAGGCGATGAAGACCTTGAACGAGCGCGAGCGCCAGATCCTGATCGAGCGGCGCCTGACCGAGGATCCCGCGACGCTCGAGGACCTCTCGGTCAAGTACAAGGTCAGCCGCGAGCGCGTCCGTCAGATCGAGGCGCGCGCATTCGAGAAGCTGCAGAAGGCGATCCGCGCGCTGTCGAGCGATCAGGCGCGGGCCGTCGAGGCGGCGATCGCCGCGCGCCCGACCGCCGCCCTGCCGAAACCCGCCGGCAGCTGAGCGGCCGCACAGGCTTGCGCGGCATGCCGCCGAGACGGCGGCGACATCAGCAGCGGCGACGCGGCATCCCGTTGGCGTCGACCGGAATCGTGCCGTCGCGGCGATGCGCGGCGAGCAGATCGTCGCCCGGAAGGACGACCGGGGACGCATTCGGCCAATAGCGCAGCGGGACCCAGATCAGGATGCCCTGATGCAGCGCCGGCACCCACACGTCGATCGGGTTGCCGCCGGAGAAGCCGCTGGCCGGCGCCGCCACGGCACCGGCGGGCGCGACGACCGCCGCATTGCCATGTCCGAGCACGGCCTGGCCGCCGCAGCGCGCCTCGGCGCCGGCCGCAAGGCCGAGCCAAGTGATCGCCGTCACAACCGCCGCAAAGATCTTGTCCGCCATGAGTGCCCCCGCCGGATCAGAGCGAGGTGATCCTGGCCGCCCACCGCGGCAAAGTGATGGCGACGGCGTGCACTCGCGGCGGCGAGATCGCCCGCGCGCAGCCGCAGCCTCGCGTTGTAGTCGTCCGTCGTCGCCCGCGCCCAGCCGCAGACGATCGAGAAGCGGCGCCGCGACAAGCGCCAGGACGACCCGCGCCGGTCGCGGCGCGGGGTGGTTCCGCATCGCGCGCCGCCGGCGCGCCTCGTCCGCCCCGAGCGCGACGGTGGATCTTCAGAGACCGAGCGCGGCGCGGGCGACGCGGAATCCCCAGAACAGCGCCGGCGCGCTGATCAGGACCCCGATCACGCAGCTGAGGATCGCGCCGGATCTGTTGGAGTCGCCGCCGTGCCCAGCCGTCGCGGCCGCAAGCTCGAGGCCGAGCCGCATCATCGGCTTGACCGCGTAGACCAGCCACGCGACGACGCCGACGAACAAGGGCACGGCGAGCATGCCGACCGCCAGGCGCCACCGCTCGTGCCAATAGGCGATCGTCAGGACGATCGAGGCGAGAGTCGACAGCACGTCGCCGTTGCGCAGGAACGCGGGCAGGCCGATCCGCGCACCGACCTGCCAGCTCATGCCGGCGAGCGCGATGAGCACCAGCACGTACGCGGTCACGTACCACGGCACCGGCGGAATCCGGACTCAGTCGGCGAACGGATCGCTGACCAGGATCGTGTCGTTGCGCTCGGGGCTGGTCGACAGCAACGCGATCGGCACGCCCACGAGCTCCTCGAGGCGGCGGATGTACTTGATCGCGTTGCCGGGCAGCTCGGCCCAGCTGCGCGCGCCGCGCGTCGACTCGCTCCATCCCTCGATCGTCTCGTAGACGGGCTCGACCGCGGCCTGCGCCGTCATGTTGGCGGGGAAGTGGTGCAGCGTCGCGCCGCGCAGGCGGTAGGCGACGCAGACCTTTATCTCCTTCATCCCGTCGAGCACGTCGAGCTTCGTCAGGGCGATGCCGCGCACGCCGCCGACGCGCAGCGCCTGGCGCACCATCACGGCATCGAACCATCCGCAGCGCCGGCGCCGTCCCGTGACCGTGCCGAACTCGTGGCCGCGATCGCCCAGTCCCTGCCCGACCTCGTCGGTGAGCTCGGTCGGGAACGGCCCGGAGCCGACGCGCGTCGTGTACGCCTTGCAGATGCCGAGGACGTAGCCGGTCGCCTGCGGCCCGAGGCCCGACCCGGTCGCTGCCTGGCCCGCGACGGTGTTGGACGAGGTCACGAACGGGTAGGTGCCGTGGTCGATGTCGAGCATCGCGGCCTGCGCACCCTCGAAGAGGATGCGCTTGCCCGCGCGGCGCGCCTGGTCGAGCGTCATCCAGACGGGCTCGGCGAACGGCAGAACCTTCGGCGCGACGTCCATCAGCTTGGCGCGCAGCTCGGCGCGATCGATCGGCGCCGCGCCCATGCCGCGACGCAGGGCGTCGTGATGGCGCAGCAGCTCGTCGAGCTTCCAGTCCAGCGTCTCGGCGTCCGCGAGATCGCAGAGACGGATCGCGCGGCGCGCGACCTTGTCCTCGTAGGCGGGGCCGATGCCTCGGCCCGTAGTTCCGATCTTGCGGTCGCCGCGCTGCTCCTCGCGCAAGCGGTCGACCTCGCCGTGCAGCGGCAGGATCAGCACGACGTTCTCGGCGATGCGCAGCGTGTCCGGCGTGATCGCGACGCCCTGCTTGCGCACGCGCTCGATCTCGTCGAGCAGGGCCCAGGGATCGACGACGACGCCGTTGCCGATGAACGACGTCTTGCCCGGGCGCACGACGCCCGACGGCAGGAGGCTCAGCTTGAAGGTCTGATTGCCGATGACGAGCGTGTGGCCCGCGTTGTGGCCGCCTTGGAAGCGCACGACGATCTCGGCGCGCTCCGAGAGCCAGTCGACGATCTTGCCCTTTCCTTCGTCGCCCCACTGGACGCCGACGACGGTGACGTTGCTCATGGCGATCTACTCTTTCAATGCGATGACGCGATCGTCGCGCCAGACATGGGTGCAGCCCAGGCGCCGGGCCTCGGCGCGCGAATCGGGCGCCGCCGTCAGCCCCGCGAGCGTCGCCCACCCCTCACGACGCAGCCGCGCGCCGATCTCGGCCGGAGACTCGAGCGGCACGTAGACGAGGCGACGGACCTCCGGCGCCGGGAGCGCGTGCATGACCGTGTCGGTGTACAGCGTGAAGCCGGTCGCGGGCTCGCCCTCGCCGCCCGCGAAATCGGCGCCGGCGAGGTAGCGGCCGCCGCGGCCGAGCTCGCCGCGCACGCCGCGCGAGAACAGCGTGAAGCAGAGGCCGGTGTGATACTCGAAGCCGCGGTTCTCGACGAGATCGACGGTCACCGCCAGGCCCGGATTGCGCGCCCGCAGCACCCCGACCACGCGGGTCAGCCGATCGGCATCGTCGGCCGCCCGGGGCGGCAGCGCCACCGCGGCGAGCGCCGCCAGGGCGCGGGTCGGGTCGCCGGACTCGCGAAGCAGCAGGCCGAGGCTCGCGGCGGCACTGCCGCCGGCGCTCGCGACGGCCGCCGCATCCTTGCGGTCCAGCGCCTCGCGCAGCTGCTTGGCCTGGGCCGCTGGCAGGCCGGCGTCGTCGATGATCGAGGCGGCCAGCGTCGGCGAGGAGAGGTCGACCGAAAGGCGCTCGACGCCGACCTCGAGCAGCGCGCCCGCGGCAAGGAGAACGGCCTCGATGTCCGCCTCGACCGTCGAGGCGCCGATCAGCTCGACGCCGATCTGCCCGAACTGCCGGGTCGAGCGCAGCGCATCGCCCATTACGCGCACGACCTGGCCGGCATAGGACAGGCGCAGCGGACGCGGCGCGTTGGCCAGCCGGACCGCGGCGATGCGCGCGACCTGCAGCGTCATGTCCGGGCGCAGCGCCAGCATGCGCTGCGACACGGGATCCATCAGGCGGAAGCTGTGCGGCGCCATCGCCTGGCCGGATCCCGTCAGCAGCGACTGCTCGAACTCGACGAGCGGCGGCTTGACCCGCACGTAGCCCTGGGCGGCGAAATGCGCCATGAGCCGCTCGACCGTCGCCGCCTCGTGCCCGGCCTCGGGCGGCAGCAGATCGGCGAAGCCGGCAGGCAGAAGGGCGCGGCGGGCGAGATCGTTCATCGGGGTGCTGGGGAGCGGTCGAGCGGTTGAACCGGCCGGGCTTGGTAGCGGGTCCGGGGGCCTCCGGCCAGTCGAAATTTCGTCGCGGCGGCACCGCCCCGCCGCAGCCCCGCCACAAAGCGCGCGTGGAATTCGGTCTCGTCCATGCCTTTGCGCAGCGCCCTCGCTTCCGTCATCGATACCTGCGGCCCTTGGGTCGATCCGCTCACCCTTCCCGCCCTCCGGCAGGTCTATTTCCCGCTGTCGCGGCTGTGGGCGGCAGCCAGCATCCATGTCCCCGGCGATCCCCGCTTCGCGGCCGAAACGGCGCTGGCACCGGACAATCCCCTCGCGCGCAGCATGATCGCGGCCCTGGTCGAGCCGGTCGCGCAGCGGCACGCCGCCCATCGCGACGCCCTGCGCGCCTGGGAGACGGGCTTCTTCGGCGCCGACGCCGTCGACGCGCCGCGGCTCGTCGCGCTCGAGCGCGATCGCCGCGCGGCCGCGGCCCGCTGGATGGCGGGGCGCGCCTCCCTCATGCCGCTACGCATGATGGCCGCCGTGCCGCCGCTGCGCCTGCAGATCCCCGCTCCTGCCATCGTCGACGCCGCCTACGGGCGCTTTCTCGACCGCCCTGCCGATGCCTTCGTGCCGATGCAGCCATGGCCCGAGGTCGAGGCGTCCCGCGCCATCGAGACGGCGGGCATGCGGACCTACTGGGTGCGCTTCGCCGCCCCGCATGCGCGGCTGGGCGACGTCGCAATCGCGCGCGTCACCGAGCCGATCGCGCCGATGCCCGCCGCCACGGTGATCGCCGGCAACGGGGTGTTCATCGAGCCGGAGATGTATCCCAATCGCGTCCTCGAGATCGCCGGCAGCCTCGCGCATCGCGGCGTGCGCGTCGTCGAGATGACGTCCCCGTGGCATGCCCGCCGCACGCCGCCGGGCTGGTACGGCGGCGAGCGCTTCTTCGCGACGGTGCCGATGGGAGCGCTCGATCTCTTCGTCGGCCAGGCGCAGGAGCTCGCCGTTCTCACGGCCTGGTGCCGCCGGGCGTTCGGCGGCCCGGTCGGCATCGTCGGCGTGTCGATGAGCGCGCTGGTCGCGCAGCTCGCGATCACCCATGGGGCGCAGGGCCCCGACGTCGCGCGGCCCGATGCGGCCTTCCTCGTGCTCCACAGCGGCGACGTCGACGAGATCGCCTTCGCCGGCGAGCTGATCGAATCGCTGGGCCTGCTGCGGGCGCTGGCGGATGCCGGCTGGTCGCGCCCGTCGCTGCAGCGCTGGCGCCCTCTTCTCGCGCCGAGCGATGCGCTCGGCGTCGCGCCGGAGCGCGTCGTCTCGCTGCTTGCCCGCGAGGATCGCGTCATGCCCGTCGGCGGCGGCATCGCGCAGCTCGATCGTTGGCACGTCCCCGCGGCGAACCGCTACGTCTGGGCGCACAGCCATATGAGCGTCCCGGCCGCGCTGCGTCTCGACGACGCGCCGGTGCGCCGTTTCCTCGCGGTGCTGGGGCAGCGCGCTTGAGCCGTATCGCGCTTCCGCGCATAACTGCCCGGCAATGACGCCCGACGCCTCGCCCTCGCCGCCGACCCGGCTCGAACGGATCCTGGCGGGTACCCTGCTCGCCGGACTCGCGATCGGTTGCCTGCTCGTGCTGAGGCCGTTCGTCGCCGCCATCCTCTGGGCCGCGATCCTGGTCTTCGCAACCTGGCCGGTATTCAGCTGGCTGGCCGAGCGCCTGGCCGTGCGCCGCTGGATCGCGGCGCTGGTGATGATCCTGCTCGCCTTCCTCCTGATGGTCGCGCCGCTCACGCTGGTGGTCGCCGACTTCGCCGACGACGCCCGCCGGCTCGTGACCGCCGGTCGCCAGCTGATCGAGGCCGGCCTGCCGGACCCGCCGGCATGGCTCGCCGGCATCCCGATCGTGGGCGCGATGCTCGACGCCGAATGGCGCCGCATCGGCACGGACACCGCCGAACTGCAGGCCGTGATCGCCCCTTACGCGCAGGTGCTCGGCCGCTGGGGCTTCGACGCCGGCGTCAATGTCGGGCTCGGCCTCGCACAGGGCGTCCTCGAGCTCGCACTGGCCCTGTTCATCGCCTTCTTCCTCTACCGCGACGGCGACAAGGTCGCCGGGCGCGTCCAGGGCGCCGCGGTTCGCCTGCTCGGCGCCCGCGGCGACCGGCTGTTCAAGGTCGCGAGCAACACGGTGCAGGCCGTCGTCTACGGCGTCGTGGGGACGGCGCTGATCCAGGGGCTGCTGATGCTGATCGGCCTGACGATCGCCGGTGTGCCGAACACGCTGCTCCTCGCCTTCCTCACCGGCGTGACGTCGCCGCTGCCCGTCGGGCCGCCGTTCATCTGGCTCGGCGCGGCGGCATGGCTCTATGCGACCAAGGGCCTCGGCTGGGCAGTGTTCATGATCGTCTGGGGCGCGGGCCTCGTGAGCATGGCCGACAACGTCGTGCGCCCGCTGCTGATCAGCCGCGGCGGGACCACGCCGATCGTCATCACGCTGCTCGGCATCATCGGCGGCGTCTTCGCCTTCGGCTTCCTCGGCCTGTTCCTCGGTCCGACGCTCCTCGCCGTCGGCTACACCCTGCTCAACGAGTGGACCACGCCGCGCGCCGCCGGCGCCGCGGAGTCCTGACGCCGTCGCCGCGGCGGCGCGGGCGGCTCAGAACCGCAGTGTCCGTACCCGCAGCACGTTGGACATCGTGCGCAGCTGCGCGATGACCGCTTCACTGACCGGCTGGTCGGTCGCCACGAGGCAGATCGCATCGGCGCCGGGCCCGGTGCGGCCGTTGTTGAACGCCGCGATGTTGACCAGCGCGTCGCCGAGCACGCGGCCGAGCTGGCCGATGAAGCCCGGCTTGTCCTTGTTGCGGACATAGAGCATGTGCGGCGAGAACTCGGCCTCGATCGCGACCTCGGCGATCTCGACGATGCGCGGGCGTTTGTTGCCGAAGAGCGACCCGGCGATGCGTCGGCGATGGCCGTCGGCCTCGACCGTCACCCGGATCAGCGTCGGGTAGTCGAGCTGGCGGTCGTGGCGCATCTCGGTGACCGCGATGTTGCGCGAGCGCGCGACGGCCGGCGCCGAGACCGTGTTCACCGTCTCGAGCTGCGGCGACAGGAACCCCGCGAGGATGCACGCCGTGATCGGCTTGGTGTTCAGCTCGGCGGCGTGGCCCTCGTACTCGATGGTGAGCGAGCGGATGTTCTCGTCGGAAAGCTGGCCGAGATAGGAACCCAGCTTCGTGCCGAGCGACATGTAGGGCCCCAGCTGCTTGGCCTCCTCGCCCGAGACCGACGGCATGTTCACCGCATTGTTCACGGCGCCGTCGAGCAGGAAGTCGCAGATCTGCTCGGCGACCTGCAGCGCGACGTTCTCCTGCGCCTCGGTCGTCGAGGCGCCGAGGTGCGGCGTGCAGATCACGTCGTCGCGGCCGAACAGCGGATTGCTCGTCGCCGGCTCGGTGGCGAAGACGTCGAGGGCTGCGCCCGCGACCTGGCCGGACTCCAGCGCGGCCGCGAGATCCGCCTCGACGACGAGGCCGCCGCGCGCGCAGTTGACGATGCGCACGCCCCGGCGACATTTCGCCAGCGCCTTGGCGTCGATCAGGTTCCGCGTCGCCTCGGTCAGCGGCGTATGCATCGTGATGAAGTCCGCGCGCGCGAGCAGCTCGTCGAGCTCCACCTTCTCGACGCCGAGCTTCTGCGCGCGCTCGGGGGTCAGGAACGGGTCGTAGGCGACGACCTTCATCTTCAGGCCGAGCGCCCGATCGGCGACGATCGCGCCGATGTTGCCGCAGCCCACCACGCCGAGCGTCTTGGCGGTCAGCTCGACGCCCATGAAGCGGTTCTTCTCCCACTTGCCGGCCTGGGTCGAGCGGTCGGCCGCGGGGATCTGCCGCGCGAGGGCGAACATCAGCGCGATGGCGTGCTCGGCCGTGGTGATCGAGTTGCCGAACGGCGTGTTCATCACCACGACGCCGCGCTGCGTCGCCGCCGGCACGTCGATGTTGTCGACGCCGATGCCGGCGCGCCCGATGACCCGAAGCCTCGTCGCGGCCTGGAGGATCGCCGGCGTCACCTTCGTCGAGGAGCGCACCGCGAGGCCATCATACGCGCCGATGATCGACTCGAGCTCCGGCGCCTTGAGCCCGGTCCTGACGTCGACGGCCACCCCGCGCCGCTTGAAGATCTCGACCGCGCGCGGCGAGAGGTTGTCGCTGATCAGCACCTTGGGCATCTGGATCCTCACGTGGATTGAATTCACCGCCGAGATCGCGGAGGGCCGCGGCGCCGAGCCGCGCGCGAAGTGCGCACGCCTCGGCAGCTGTGATGCGCCGGGCCGACGCCTGGCGCGGTCTCGCCGCGCGTTCTGCGCTCGTTGCGTCCTCTGCGGTGAAAACTCAGGCGGCCTGGACGAGGTCGGCCGTGGCGCGGGCGAAGGCCCAGTCGAGCCACGGGAACAGCGCCTCGAGATCGGCGCGCTCGATCGTGGCGCCCGCCCAGATCCGCAGGCCCGGCGGCGCATCGCGATAGGCGTCGATGTCGAAGGCGACCTTCTCGGCCTCGAGCAGCGCGGTGATCCGCTTCGGCACCGCGGCCTGCGCGGCGGCGTCGAGCCGGAGGATCGCGGGATCGACGATCCGCAGGCAGACCGAGGTGCAGGAGCGGATGCGCCTGTCGTCGGCGAGGAACCCGACCCATCCCGCGCGCGCGGCCCACGCCTCGATCGCGGCGAGATTGCCCTCGGCGCGGGCGATCAGCGCGTCGAGCCCCCCGATGCGCTCGGCCCAGTCGAGACCGTCGATCGCATCCTCGACGCAGAGCATCGACGGCGTGTTGATCGTCTCGCCCTTGAACACGCCCTCGATCAGCTTACCGCCTTGCGTCAGGCGGAAGATCTTCGGCATCGGCCAGGCCGGCGTGAAGCTCTCGAGGCGCGCCACGGCGCGCGGGCTCAGCACCAGCATGCCGTGCTGGCCCTCGCCGCCGAGCACCTTCTGCCACGACCACGTGGTCGCATCGAGCTTGTCCCAGGGCAGGCGCATCGCGAAAGCGGCCGAGGTCGCATCGCAGATCGTCAGGCCCTGGCGATCGTCGGGAATCCAGTCGCCGTCCGGCACGCGCACGCCGGAGGTCGTGCCGTTCCAGGTGAACACGACGTCGCGCGCGAAATCGACCGCGCCGAGATCGGGCAGTGCGCCGTAGGCGGCGGTCAGGCTCCGCGAGTCCTTGATCCGAAGCTGCTTGACGACGTCGCCAACCCAGCCCTCGCCGAAGCTCTCCCAGGCCAGCAGCTCGACGCCGCGCGCGCCGAGCAGCGACCACAGCGCCATCTCGACGGCGCCGGTGTCGGAGGCCGGCACGATGCCGATGCGGTAGTCGGCGGGGATGCCGAGCACGCGGCGCGTGCGCTCGATGGCGTCGGCGAGGCGCGCCTTGCCGGGCTTCGAGCGGTGCGAGCGGCCCACCAGGGCCTTGTCGAGGGCTTGAAGCGTCCATCCCGGGCGCTTGGCGCAGGGACCGGACGAAAAATTGGGAACGCGCGGACGCGCGGCGGGAGTCGTCATGCAGTGCCATCCTTTCAGATGGCCGAGACCCGTTGGGAGGTCTTGGCCCGCGGCGGAACCTAGAGAGGTGCCGCCGCGGGCGCAACCGAGTCCTGTCGCCTAGGCGGCGGAGCGGCGCGACTCTCCGTCGCTGGTGCCGAAGGCGAAGGCATCCATCGCGAGCATGCCGTAGGTCGCGGAGGCGTGGACGCGCCGGCCGATGCCGCCGCCCGCCCCCAGCGCGACGAAGAACGGCAGCAGATGCTCCGGCGTCGGGTGGTTCGCCAGCGCGTGCGGTCCGCGCCGCCAGACATCGGCCAGCGCCTCGACGTCGCCCGACTCGAGAGTCTGCGCAAGCCACTCGGCGAAGGCCCGCGAGTCCGGCGCCTCCGGCGTGTCGATCGGCTGGCGGCGGAAGCGGCGCAGGTCGTGCGTCGTGCTCCCCGAGCCGATGACGAGCACGTCCTCGGCGAGGAGCGGCGCGAGCGCGCGTCCGACCGCGAGATGGTGCGCCGGGTCGCGATTCGGCTGCACCGACATCGAGACGACCGGGATGTCGGCCGCCGGATAGATCAGCGTCAGCGGACACCAGGCGCCGTGATCCATCCCGCGCTGCGGGTCGATGCCCGCGGCGAATCCCGCCGCGCCGAGCAGATCGGCCGCGCGGCGCGCGACTTCGGGCGCGCCGGGCGCGCGGTAGTGCATCTCGTAGAGCTTGGGATCGAAGCCGCCGAAGTCGTGGATGGTGTCCGGGGCGGGCGCGGCCGAGACCGCGGGCTCGCGGGTCAGCCAATGGGCGCTGGCGACCACGACGGCGCGCGGCCGGCCGAGGCTCGCGCCCCAGCCGGCCAGGAAGCGCCGCGCCGGCGCGTCGTCGAGGATCAGCGACGGCGCGCCATGCGACAGGAAGATCGAACGTTCGGGCATTTGCTCACTCCGCGGCGACCGGCGTGCGCGGGCGGATCAGCTCGCTCGCGCCGCCGGAGGCCAGGCTATAGCGGCCGGCGCCGAGCAGGAACTGCACCAGCAGCGTCGCCGTCCAGAAGGCCGGATACTCCCACCCGCCGCCGGCGGCCGTGAAGAGCCAGCCGTTGGGCAGATGCACCAGCAGGGCGCCGATCATGATCGGGACGAGCAGCAGGGAGACGAGCCGGACCTGGACGCCGACGATCAGGGCGAGGCCGCCGAGCAGCTCGGCCAGCATCACGATCCAGGCGAAGAAGCCGGGATAGCCGAGCTTCACGAAGAAGGCCTCGGTCCCGGCCATCGTGAACACGAGGATCTTGAGCAGGGCGTGGGCGATGAACGCGCTGCCCAGGGCGAGGCGAAGGATCAGCGCGGCGGCGTCGGCGGTCTTGGACTCGGTCATGGCGGCTCTCCTGTGGCGGCGGCCCGCGGCGACGGCGCGCCCGGCCGCACGATTGCGACGACAGCGAGAATGGGTATCGGAACCTTCGGGGAGAACCGCCGGCGCGGCGACGGGACCGTCAACCGCGAGGCGACAATCTCGCGCGCCGTCCCGGCGGCACGCCCGCGGCCGCCAAACGTCATCGGACCACGGCGGTCAGCGTGCGCGCGCCGGGGGCCTGCGGCGCGGAGTCTCGACCATCCAGTCGTCCCAGGGCGGCGTCGAGCCGAAGCGGCCCGCAAGGAACTCGATGAAGCGGCGGACCTTCGCCGGCACGTGGCGCGTATGCGGGTGCACCGCGTTGACCGCGATCTCGCTCGGCGCCCACCCCTCGAGCACGCACACGACCCGGCCGCGGCGGATCTCCTCGCCGCAGATGAAGGTCGGCAGCAGCGCGATCCCGCTGCCGGCGATCGCGGCCTGCATCAGGGCGTCGCCGTTGTTCGCTCGCAGCGTGCCGTCGACGTTCACCGTCTCGACCGCGCCGCCCGGCCCGACGAACCGCCAGACCCCGCGCTCGGCGGCATAGGCGTAGCCGAGACAGTCATGGCCGGCGAGATCGCTCGGCTGGTGCGGCGTGCCGCGCGCGGCCAGGTAGTCCGGTGCGGCGACCACCGCCAGGCGGCAGGGCGCCAGCCTGCGCGCCATCAGGCTCGAATCCTGGAGGCGGCCGACGCGCACCGCGAGATCGAAGCCCTCGGCGACGAGGTCGACGATGCGATCGTCGAGCACGAGATCGGCGCGCAGCTCGCGATGCGACGCCAGGAACTCGGCGAGCGCCGGGGCGACATGGCGCGCGCCGAAGGACACCGGCGCGCTGAGGCGCAGCAGGCCGCGCGGCTCGTTGGAACCGCTGGCGACCTCGCCTTCGGCCGCCTCGAGATCGGCGAGGATGCGCTCGACGCGCGCGCGCAGCGAGCGGCCCGCGTCGGTGAGCGCGAGCCGGCGGGTGGTACGGTTCATCAGCCGCACGCCCAGACGCCTCTCCAGCGCCTGGATGTGCTTGGACACCATGGCGCGCGACAGCCCGAGCTGCGTCGCCGCCGCCGCGAAGCTGTCGGCCTTCGCGACGGCGAGGAAGACGGTGAGCGTCTCGAAGCGGTCCAGCGCCATCGTTCGGTCAGCGGATCCGCTCGGGATCGCCGGCGAACTCCATCTCGCAGAAGGCGCCGCCGATGAAGAGCGCCGAGACCGGCCCCTCGGGATTGCGCGCGGTCTCGGCCAGCGCCTCGTCGCGATGGTCCTCGGCCTTGTCCTGGGGACGGTAGCCCAGCCGCTCGGCGTGGCCGTTGTCCCACCAGGCACGCTCGCAATCCGAGCTGCCGTAGACGATGTCGTAGTGGATGGCCGGATGCTCGAGCCCGATGCGCACGAGCTGCACGAAGTCCCGCGGGCTCAGCCACATGCTGAGCCGCCGCTTGTCGAGCGGCTTGTCGCCGTAGTTGCCGATGCGCACGCACATGACGCGCAGGCCGTACTTGTCGGCATAGAGCGCGCCGAGCGCCTCGCCATAGGCCTTGCTGACGCCGTAGCGGCCGTCGGGGCGCGGCTGGACCTCGTTGTCGATGCGCTGGGTGCGGCGATAGAAGCCGACGACATGGTTGGTCGAGGCGAAGACGACCCGCTTGACGCCCTGCCGGCGCGCCGCCTCGAACAGATTGTACGTGCCGACGATGTTGGCCGGGTGGATCTCCTCCCAGCTGTCCTCCACGCTGCGACCGCCGAGATGGATGATCCCGTCGACCCCGGCGCAGATGCCCTCCACCTCGGCGAGGCTGCCGAGATCGGCGCGCACGAAGTTCTCGCCCGCGGCGAGGTCGTTGGGCACGACCCTGTCGCTGAGCCGCAACTCGGGGTAGGTCCCCGGCAGCAGCCGGCGCAGGCTCTTGCCGATGCCCCCCGCGGCCCCGGTGATCAGCACCCGATTCATCCCTGCCGTCATCGTCGTCCTCATCGTGGTTGCGCACGCCCGATCGCGTCGGCGCCTCGGCCGGCATCGTAGGGGAGCGCTTCGGAGCCGAACAAGCGCCGCCGCCGATGCGGTCCCGGCTTGACGCTCCGGCGTGCAAATGTTCTGAGTTGTTCGAACCCGCAGAGGCGGGGCAACAACCCGACATTTTTGGGGGAAACGATGAGAATCGGACGGCGGTTTCTCGCTCGGCTCGCGCTGAGCACTGCTCTCGCGTTCTGTATGGCGCCCGCGCTCGAGGCGTCCGCCCAGAGCGCGCTTTCCCAATCCGGCCTCGTCGGCACGCCGGAAGGCATCACGATCGTCACCGACCAGGCGCAGTGGCCGAAGGAGTTCAAGGAGGCCCCGCAGCTCGCCGAGCTCGTCAAGCAGGGCAAGCTGCCGGCCGTCAAGGACCGCCTGCCGCAGGACCTGATGGTCATCAAGCCCGTCCAGGAGATCGGCAAGTACGGCGGCGTGTGGCGCCGCGGCTTCACCGGCCCGGGCGACAACGAGAACGGCAACCGCATCAACGCCTCCGACCGTCCGATCCTGGTCGATCACACCGGCGCCAAGGCCAATCCGTCGCTCGCGAAGGCCTGGAAGATGAGCGACGACGGCAAGACCTTCACGCTCCACCTGCGCCGCGGCTTGAAGTGGTCCGACGGCGCGCCCATGACCGCGAACGACTTCGTGTTCTGGTTCGAGGACATCTACGGCAACAAGGACATCGTGCCGACGCCGATCCCCGACATGTCGCCGCAGGGCAAGCCCGGGCGCATCGTCAAGGTCGACGACTACACGGTGAACTTCGAGTTCGACGTGCCGTTCTTCCTGTTCGAGGACCTGATGGCCGGCGACACGCTGATCGGCGGCGGCCAGGCGGTGCGCCAGTCCGACAAGCGCAGCCACGGCGCCTACGCGCCGGCGCACTACCTCAAGCAGTTCCTGCCCAAGTACGTGGCAGGCGGCGTCGACGCGGCGAACGCCGCGGCGAAGGCCGAGGGCTACGACAACTGGGTCGCACGGCTGCACTTCAAGAAGGACTGGACGCTCAATCCCGAGCTGCCGGTCCTCGGTCCGTTCAAGACCGTCCAGGCGATCAACAAGGCGACCTGGGTGATGGAGCGCAACCCGTACTACTGGGCGGTCGACACGGCCGGCAACCAGCTGCCCTACATGGACGGCGTCGTGATGACGCTGGCCGAGAATCTCGAGGTGCTGAACCTGCGCGCGATGGCCGGCGAGTACGACCTGCAGGAGCGCCACATCGACATCGGCAAGCTGCCGGTGATCCTCGAGAACCAGGCGCGCGGCAAATACAAGGTCCATCTCGACCTCGCGCTCAACGGCTCGGACGCGGTCTACTACTTCAATCAGAGCTTCGATTCCGATCCCGAGATCGCGAAGTGGCTGCGCAACACCGAGTTCCGGCGCGCGCTGTCGATGGCACTCGACCGCAAGCAGCTCAACGAGGCGTTCTGGCTCGGCGTCGCGGTTCCGGGCTCGGCCGCGCCGGGCGAGGCCCTGCCCTACTTCCCGGGCCAGGGCTGGCGCGAGAAGTGGTCGACCCTCGACCTGAAGATGGCCAACGAGATGCTCGACAAGATCGGGCTCTCGAAGAAGGACGCCCAGGGCTTCCGCGTGCGCACCGACAACGGCCAGCGCCTGCGGCTCCAGATCCAGGCGGTGCAGGCCTTCCTGCCGTGGCCGAAGATCTCCGAGATGGTGGCCGACCAGTGGGCGAAGGTCGGGATCCAGGCTGACGTGCGCGACACCGAGCGCACGCTCGCCATGACCCGCACCTTCAACAACGAGCACCACATCATGGTCTGGAACAACGGCGGCACCGAGCTGCTGTACCTGTTCCCGCGCCATGCCATCCCGGTCGAGGCGCCGCCGAGCGAGGCCTTCATGGGCCCCGAACACGGCAAGTGGTACGCGTCCGGCGGCACCCAGGGCAAGAAGCCGGAGGACGCGCAGATCCTCAAGATCTTCGAGCTCTACGCCTCGGCCGCGGGCCAGAAGACCGAGGACCGCATCAAGACGGCGCAGGAGATCTGGAAGATCGTGATCGACCAGCAGTACGGCATCGGCACGGTCGGCCAGTCCTCGGCGCTGATGGGCGTGCGCCTGGTCAGCAACCGCCTCGGCAACATCCCTTCGCGCAACTGCATCGCGCAGCACTGCCGCACGCCGGGCGGCGCGCATCCGGAGACGTGGTTCTACAAGAATTGACCAGCGTCCTCGTGCACACGACGAAGGGACAGCCCACGGATGACCTCCGTGGGCTGCTCCGCTCATGGTGACCTACATCCTGCAGCGCATCGGCCTGGCGCTGGTGACGATCTGGGCGATCTCGGTCGTCTCCTTCGTGATCATCCAGCTGCCGCCCGGCGACTTCGTCGACACCTACATCACCAACCTCGCCGCCTCGGGCTCGGCCGTCCGCGCCGAGGAGGCGCAGGCGCTGCGCGAACAGTACGGCCTCGATAAGCCGATCTGGGTCCAATACTGGAAATGGATCGAGAAGGTCGCCGTCGGCGATTTCGGCATGTCCATGGAATGGGGCCGGCCGGTTATCGAGGTGATCGGCGACCGCCTCTGGCTCACCATCGTGATCTCGCTCGCGGCGATCGTGATCACCTGGGGAATCGCGCTGCCGATCGGGATCTACTCCGCGGTGCGCCAGTACTCCTTCGCCGACTACATCTTCACCTTCGTCGGCTTCGTCGGGCTCGCGGTGCCGAACTTCCTGCTCGCGCTCATCATCATGTATTTCGGCTTCAAGCTCTTCGACCTGAACATCGGCGGGCTGTTCTCCGCCGAGTACCAGCTCGCCGCATGGTCCTGGGGCAAGGTCTGGGATCTGCTCAAGCACCTGCCGCTGCCGGCGGTCATCCTGGCCCTCGCCGGCACCGCGCAGCTGATCCGCATCATGCGCGCCAACCTGCTCGACGAGCTGCGCCGGCCCTACGTGACGACGGCGCGCGCGCGCGGACTGCCCGAATGGCGCGTGATCATGAAGTATCCGGTGCGCGCCGCGCTCAATCCCTTCGCCAGCACGATCGGCTACCTGCTGCCCTTCGTCGTCTCTGGCTCGATCGTCGTGTCCCTGGTGCTGTCGCTGCCGACCGTTGGCCCCCTGCTGCTGCGCTCGCTGATCGCTCAGGACATGTTCCTTGCCGGCACGATCGTGCTGCTGCTCGGCATCCTGACCGTGATCGGCACCTTCATCTCCGACCTGATCCTGATGTGGATCGACCCGCGCATCCGGGCGGGCATGCACGGATGAGCGCGCCGCCCCCGACCGCCGCAGCCGGCCCGCTCGTCACCGTCGCCGAGGAGAAGGTCGCCGCCGCGACCCAGCTCCAGTTGACCTGGTGGCGGTTCCGCAAGCACAAGCTCGCGGTCGCCAGCGGCATCCTCGTGCTCCTCTTCTACGTCGGCGCGATCTTCGCGGACTTCCTCGCCGTGACCGAGCCGCATGCCACCGAGGCGGCGCGCAGCTACATCCCGCCCCAGGCGATCCATTTCTTCGACGAGGACGGCAGCTTCCGCCCGCATGTCTACGCGCTGAAGGGCAAGCGCGACATGCGCACCTTCAAGCTGGTCTACGCGCCCGATCCCGCGGACAAGCGCTATCTGCGCCTGTTCGGCGAGGGCTACAGCTACAGCCTGCTCGGCGTGTTCGAGACCAACCGCCATCTGTTCGGCCTCGACCGCGGCAAGCCGGAGGACGCGCTGTTCCTGCTCGGCACCGATCAGCTCGGCCGCGACGTCTGGTCCCGCCTGATGCTCGCCACCCGCACCTCGCTGACGATCGGCCTGATCGGCGTGGCGCTGTCGCTGTTCCTGGGCGTGCTGCTGGGCGGCCTGTCGGGGCTCTACGGCGGCGTCGTCGACACCGTGATCCAGCGCGTCATCGAGATCCTGCGCTCGATCCCGACCATCCCGCTCTGGATGGGTCTCGCCGCGGCTCTGCCCAACACCTGGTCCGTCACCGAGGTGTACATCGCGATCACCGTCATCATCTCGCTGATCGGCTGGACCGAACTCGCCCGCGTCGTCCGCGGCCGCTTCCTGGCGTTGCGCGAAGAGGACTTCATCACCGCGGCCGAGCTCGCCGGAGCCTCGCGGCTGCGGATCATCTTCCGCCACATGGTGCCGTCCTTCCTGTCGCACATCATCGCCGCGGTCAGCCTGGCGCTGCCGGCGATGATCATCAGCGAGACCACCCTGTCCTTCCTCGGACTCGGCCTGCGGCCGCCCGCGATCTCCTGGGGGGTGCTGCTGCAGGACGCGCAGAACATCCAGGCCCTGGGCATCGCGCCCTGGCTCCTGGTCGTCGCCGTCCCCGTCATCATGGTCATCCTCGCCTTCAACTTCCTCGGCGACGGACTGCGCGACGCGGCGGATCCCTATGGCTGAGCCCATCCTCTCGGTGCGCGGGCTGGAGACCTTCTTCCATCCCGACGAGGGCGTCGTCCGCGCCGTCGACGGGGCATCCTTCGACCTCCATCCCGGCCGCACGCTCGGCATCGTCGGCGAATCCGGCTGCGGCAAGAGCGTCACCGCGCGGTCGATCCTGCGCATCGTCGAGCGGCCCGGCCGCGTCGAGGGCGGCGAGGTGCTGCTGCGCCGCGCCGACGGCAGCGTCGTCGACATCGTCAAGCTCGACGCCAAGGGAAAGGACATCCGCGACATCCGTGGCGGGGAGATCGGCTATGTCTTCCAGGAGCCGATGAGCTCGCTCTCGGCGTATCACACGATCGGCAACCAGCTCGTCGAGGCGATCCGGCTGCATCGCGACCTGAGCAAGGACGCCGCCCGCGCGCGCGCGATCGAGCTGCTCTCCATGGTCGGCATCCCGCGCCCGCAGCAGCGCGTCGACAGCTACTCGTTCGAGCTTTCCGGCGGCCTGCGCCAGCGCGTGATGATCGCCCTCGCGCTCGCCGCCGAGCCGCGCATCCTGATCGCCGACGAGCCGACGACCGCGCTCGACGTGACTACGCAGGCGCAGATCCTGGAGCTGATCCGACGCATCCAGCGCGAGCGAAACCTCGCGGTCATCCTGATCACCCACGACATGGGCGTGATCGCCGAGATGGCCGACACGGTCGCGGTCATGTACCTGGGCAAGGTCGTCGAGACCGGCCCGGTCGACACCATCTTCCATGCGCCGAAGCACCCCTACACCCAGGCGCTGCTGCGCTCGATCCCCTCCGTCCTTGCCAAGCCGCTGTCGCGCCTCGCGACGATCTCGGGCTCGATCCCGCATCCCTACGCCAGGCCGCCCGGATGCCCGTTCCATCCGCGCTGCGAGCATTTCATCAAGGGGACCTGCGACACCGCCGCCCCGCCGGTCACGACGCTGGCGACCGACCACGAGACGCGCTGCTTCCTCTACGACGTCGTCGCGGGAGCCCGCGCATGAGCGCGCCGCCGTCCCCGCCGGTCCTCGCCGTCGAGAAGCTGCGGAAGCACTTCCCGATACGGCGCGGCATCCTGCGCCGGGTCGTCGGGCACGTGAAGGCGGTCGACGACGTGTCGTTCACCATCGCGCGCGGCGAGACGCTGTCGCTGGTCGGCGAGTCCGGCTGCGGCAAGACGACGACCTCGCGCTGCATCCTGCGCGCCGTCACGCCGACGTCGGGCGTCATCCGTTTCCGCTCCGACCAGGGCCGGGAGGTCGACGTCACCGCGCTTCCGCGCCACGAGCTGCGTCCCGTGCGCCGGCAGATGCAGATGATCTTCCAGGATCCGTACTCGTCGCTGAACCCGCGCATGACGATCGCCGACATCATCGGCGAGCCGCTGCTGGTCAACGGCATCGGGAGCTTCGAGGAGAGGCGCCGACGCGTCGCCGAACTGCTCGACGTCGTGCAGCTGCCGCGCGCCTATCTCAACCGCTTCCCGCACGCCTTCTCCGGCGGCCAGCGCCAGCGCATCGGCATCGCGCGAGCGCTCGCGCTCAACCCGCAGCTGATCGTGGCCGACGAGCCGGTGTCGGCGCTCGACGTCTCGGTGCAGGCGCAGATCATCAACCTGCTGCTCGAACTGCAGGAGCGGCTCGGCCTCTCCTACCTGTTCGTGGCGCACGACCTTTCGGTCGTGAAGCATGTCAGCCACCGCGTCGCGGTGATGTACGTCGGCCGCATGGTGGAGATCGCGCCGACGGCGCAGCTCTTCACGCGGCCGCGCCATCCCTACACCGAGGCGCTGCTCTCGGCCGTGCCGGTGCCAGATCCGCGCCAGCGCGCGCAGCGCATCGTGCTCGAGGGCGAGGTCGCCGACCCCTCGAACGTCCCGCCGGGCTGCGCCTTCCATCCGCGCTGCCGCTACGCCACCGAGCGCTGCCGCATCGAGACGCCGGAGCTGCAGACCGCCGCAGACGGCGGGCAGGTCGCCTGCCACCGGGCCGCCGAGCTCACGCTGCGCGGCGTCGAGAACGCCTAGGCGCCGTCCCGCCGGCTACGCCGGTCGCGCGGCGGCGCGCCGCGCCACCATGACGATGAAGGTGACGGTCATCACGACGTCGCCGTGCTGGTTGCGCGTCTCGGCCGCGAACTTGACGATGCCGCGGTCGGGCTTCGAGCGCGACGGCGTCACCTCCTTCACTGTCGACCGCGCGTAGAGCGTGTCGCCGGGGCGCACCGGCTTGAGCCATCGCAGCTCGTCCATCCCCGGTCCGCCGAGATTGGCATCCGACAGGAATCCCGCCTGGTAGAGCATGCGGAAGGTCACCGCGAGCGTTTGGAATCCGCTCGCGATGATGCCGCCGAAGTGACCCGTCCGCGCCGCCTCGGCATCGATGTGGAAGGGCTGCGGATCCCAGACACGGGCGAAGCCGATGATGTCGGCCTCGGTCAGCGTCATGCCCTTCGCCTCGAACCGCTCCCCGACCGTGAAGTCGTCGAGGTGCAGGTTGGCGCGGGCACCGGTCACTTGATCGCGTCCGCGATCGCCTTGCCGACCTCGACCGTGGTCGCCTTGCCGCCGAGATCGCGGGTGCGCGGGCCGCCTTTGGCGAGGCAGTCCTCGATCGCGGTCATGACCGCCTTGGCCGCGTCCGGATGGCCGAGATGCTCGAGCATCATCGCCGCCGACCAGATCTGGCCGATCGGGTTGGCGATTCCCTTGCCCGCGATGTCCGGCGCCGAGCCGTGCACCGGCTCGAACATCGAGGGATGCTCGCCCTCGGGATTGAGGTTGCCCGAGGCCGCGATGCCGATGCCCCCGACGCAGGCGGGCCCGAGATCGGTGAGGATGTCGCCGAACAGGTTCGAGGCGACCACGACGTCGAACCAGTCGGGATGCTGCACGAAATGCGCGCAGAGGATGTCGATGTGGAACTGGTCCGTCGTGAAGCCGGGGTAGCTCTTCTTCATCTCGGCGAAGCGCTCGTCCCAGTACGGCATGGTGTGGATGATGCCATTCGACTTGGTCGCCGAGGTCACCTTCCTCTTGCGCTTCTTCGCGAGCTCGAAGGCGTGGCGCATCACCCGATCGACGCCCTTGCGGGTGAAGATCGATTCCTGGACGACGACTTCCTCCTCCTGGCCGCGGTAGAGGCGGCCGCCGATCTCCGAATACTCGCCCTCGGTGTTCTCGCGCACGATCACCATGTCGATGTCGCCCGGCGCGCGGTTCTTCAGCGGGCATTCGATGCCCGCGAGCAGGCGCACGGGGCGCACGTTGGCGTACTGCTTGAACGCGCGGCGGATCGGGATCAGCAGGCTCCAGAGGGAGACGTGGTCGGGCACGCCGGGGAAGCCGACGGCGCCGAGGAAGATCGCGTTCTTGTCGCGCAGCCGATCGATGCCGTCGGCCGGCATGATCACGCCGGTCTCCTTGTACTTCTCGCAGCTCCAGTCGAGATGCGTGTACTCGAAGCTGAGGCCGAACTTGGCCGCCACGACGTCGAGGACGCGCAGGCCCTCGGGGACGACTTCCTTGCCGATCCCGTCGCCCGGGATGACCGCGATCTTGTAGGCGTTGGTGGCCATGTGTCTCACGCTCCTCGCAAAAACCGGCGTGAGACTAGCCGAACGTCACGCCGAGGCAACCAGCCTCGGCCGCTCGCCGGCCTCGCCATGCGCGGCTTCCCAGCCGATCAGGGCCAGCTTGCGCGCACGGCCCCAGTGGTAGTCGTTGATCGCCCCGGACTTGCGGATCACGCGATGGCACGGGATCAGATAGCTGATCGGGTTGTCGCCCACGGCGGCGCCGATCGCGCGCGCGCCGCGCGCCGTGCCGAACACCGCCGCCGCCACCGCGTCGTAGGAGACCAGCGCGCCGGCGGGAATGCGCAGCAGCGCCTCCCAGACCTTGATCTGGAACGGCGAGCCGTAGAGCACGAGGTCGAGGCGTTCGCCGGGCGCCGGCGCGAAGATCGACCGCCCCAGCCGCGCGACCTGCCGCGCATCCTCGTGGAACGTCGCGGCCGGCCAGCGCGCACGCATGTCGGCGAGGGTCGCCGCGCGCCCGGCCTGCAACTCGAAGGCGAGGCCGCAGATGCCGCGCGCCGTCGCCAGGATCAGCACGTCGCCGAACGGCGACTCGGCCCAGCCATAGGCGATGGCGAGCCCCTCGCCGCGCCGCCTGAACTCGCCCGGCGTGATCGCCTCGTGGGCGACGAAGAGGTCGTGCAGGCGGCTCGGTGTCGACAGGCCGCTCTCATAGGCCGCCTCCATCACGCTCGCGGAGCTCGCCAGGCACGCCTTGGCGCGCTCGAGCGTCAGGTACTGCAGGAACTTCTTCGGGCTAACGCCGACCCAGCGCGTGAACAGGCGCTGGAAATGGAACGGCGAGAGCCCGGCCGCGGCGGCGACCGCGTCGAGATCGGGTTGGTTCTCGGCATTCTCGGCGATGAAGGCCAGAGCCTTGCCGATGCGGGCGTAGTCACTGGGCATGGGGTCTCTCCGACGTTGGGAGGCAATCTAGGACCCGCCTCGCCGCCGGCACGACCCGTTTCTTGCGGCCGTCTTCCGCTGCCCGCGGCGACGGCTCAGACCAGGACCGCGACCACCGACGCCGCAAGCAGCGCCGCCATGGACCCGTTGAACCAGGCCCAGGCGCGGTCGGAGCGCAGCAGGCGCCCGATCGCCATCCCGAACCCGCACCACAGGGCGCAGCTCGGCGGGCACACCAGGACGTAGGCGAGCGCGATCAGCGTCAGCTCCCACATCAGGTCGCCCCCGACGGTGGTGAAGGCCGGAAGCGCGCCGGCGAGCATGATCCATGCCTTGGGATTGACCCACTGGAACAGGGCCGCCTCGAGCAGGGTCATCGGCCGCGCCGGCCGGTCGCCGGACTCGGCGGGGCGGCCGCCGCGCGCGATCGCCCAGGCGAGCCACAGCAGGTAGACGGCGCCGATGATCTTCATCGCCTCGTGCAGGACGGGGTAGCGCTGCAGCAGCTGCGCCGCGCCGATACCGACGCCGTAGACCATCACCACCACGCCGACGCTGATGCCGACGATGTGCGGGATCGTCCGCGTCATCCCGAAATTGGCGCCGGCCGCCGTCAGCATCACGTTGTTCGGTCCCGGGGTGACGCTGGTCACGAAGGCGAAGGTCAGCGTCGCGAGGAACAGCTCGGTCACGGCATCGCCCGCGATCAGATCTCGATCGCGCCTTCGAGGTAGGTCACGGCATGGCCCGCGATGCGCACGCGTCCGACGGCGAGCTCGCACCACAGCGTTCCGCCGCGCCGCGAGAGCTGCCGGGCGACGAGGGACGTCCGGCCGAGGCGCTTCGCCCAGTAGGGCATCAGGCGGCAATGCGCCGAGCCGGTGACCGGATCCTCGTCGATGCCGCGATTTGGCGCGAAGTGGCGCGAGACGAAGTCGCAATCCTCGCCCGGCGCCGTCACGGTGACGCCGTAGGCGGCGAGACGGCGCAGGCGTCCGAGATCGGGAGCCAGCTCGCGCACGCGCGCGGCGGAATCGAGGACCGCGACGAGGAACTGGGCGTTGGCGAGCGCCTCGACGGGAGCCGCACCGAGCGCGGCGGTCATGTCCGAGGTGACGGTCGCCGGCGCGACGGCCTGCGCCGGGAAGTCGAGCACGATGCGATCGCCGTCGCGATCGACCGCGAGGACGCCGCTTCGGCTCTCGAACTCGATCCGCGCCGGAGCCGCGCCCAGGCGCGTGTACATGACATGCGCCGTGGCGAGCGTCGCGTGGCCGCAGAGATCGACCTCGGTCGCCGGCGTGAACCAGCGCAGCCGGTGGCGCGCGCCCTCGCGCACGAAGAACGCCGTCTCCGAGAGGTTGTTCTCGGCAGCGATCGCCAGCAGCGTCGCGTCCGGCAGCCACGCATCGAGGGGCACCACCGCCGCGGGGTTGCCCGCGAAGCGCCGGTCGGCGAAGGCATCGACCTGGTAGATGGGCAGGCGCATGGCCGGCCCCCTCAAGCCTTGGCCGCGAGCCGACGCATCGTCGCCGCGAGCGCCGCGTCGCCGGCATCGCCGGTCGCCTCGAGCGCCGCCGCCACGCCGTCGCGATCCGCGGCCGAGCGGTTCTGGCTCAGCTTGAACTTCGCCTCGATCCGGGCGACCTCGATCTCGATGCCGACGATGCCGCGCACCATGGCGTCCAAGAACTTCTCCGGCAGTTCGCCCATCCGCCACGGGCCGTCGCCTTCGTAGCGTCGGGTCAGCGCCGCCAGGATCTCCCGCAGCCGGTCGGGCGTCTCGACGACGCGCGCGCGCCCGTACACGTGGACGGCGACGTAGTTCCATGTCGGAACGGCCGGACCGCCCGCGTACCACCGCGGGCTCACATAGGCGTGCGGACCGCTGAAGATCGCCAGCGTCGCCGCCCCGTCGAGAGCGCGCCAATGATCGTTCGCCCGCGCCATGTGGCCGATCAGCGTGCCCTGCGGGCCCCGCGCGCGGTCGAGGTCGAGCGGCAGGTGGGTGCCGGCGAGATCGGCGCCGCCGGCGCTGACGAGTAGCGCGAAGGGATTGGCGTCGATCACGTCGTGGGCGGCGGAGGGTTCCGGCGCGTTGAAATGCGGCGGCACGTACATCGAAGCGGCTCCCCCGGCGGTCAGCGCCAGAAAGGTTTGTCGGTCTCGAGCATGACGTCGGCGCGGCTCAGGCCGACGTCCTTGAGGGCGCGATCATCGAGCGCGGCGAGATCGCGGCGCGACAGGCTGCGCTGGTAGGCGGCGAGGAGCCAGCCCAGCGCATGCATCGTCGTCCGGCTCAGGACCTGGCCTGCGCCGGTCACCAGGTCGATCGCCAGGGCGCGACCATGCCAATGAATTGTACCCATACAAACCTCACATTCGTGCCGCATTGCCGGCACTCACTCGATACAATCACAGTGTCCATTTGACACAATCCGCGGTCAATTCTTAGATTGTCATCATGACAAATTGGTCCCCCGAGATCGGCAAGCAGCGCGGCCCGCGCTATCTCGCGATCGCCGATCGGCTCGCACGCGACGTGACCGAAGGGCGACTCAAGACCGGCGACCGGCTGCCGACGCATCGCGATCTCGCGTGGAAGCTCGGCGTCACCGTCGGCACCGTCACGCGCGCCTATGCCGAGGCGGAGCGCCGCGGCCTCATCGTCGGCGAGGTCGGGCGCGGCACCTTCATCCGCGAGCGCAATGCCGAGGCCGGTCTGTTGCCGGCGGCGGCGCGCAGCGCGCCGGGCTTCATCGACTTCTCGCGCAATTTCCCCGCCGAGCACGGCCAGAGCCGAGCCATCGCCGCCGCGCTCGTCGAGGTGGCCCAGGCGAACGACTTCGCGACGATGCTGGGCTACGCGACGACGACGGGCTTGCCGCAGCATCGCGAAGCCGCCGCCCAGTGGCTGCGTCGCGAGGGCTTCGAGGTCGATCCTGCCGAGGTGGTGATCACCGGCGGCGCTCAGCACGCGATGATGCTGGCGCTTCATGCGGTGGCGCGCCCGGGCGACGTCGTGCTGACCGAGGAGCTGACGTTCTACGGCCTCAAGTCGATCGCCAACATGTTGTCCCTGCGGCTCTCCGGAGTCGCCTGCGACGGCGAGGGCCTCCTTCCGGACGCGCTCGACGCCGCCTGCCGACTGCATTCGCCCAAGGCGCTCTACGCGCTGCCGACGCTCCAGAATCCGACCACGGCCACGATGTCCGCGCCGCGTCGCGAGGCGATCGCCGAGATCTGCCGCCGCCACGGCGTCACGATCATCGAAGACGACATCTACGGCTTCCTCGCCCCCGAGGCGCCGCCGCCCCTCGCCGCCTTCGCGCCCGAGCTCACCGTGTATCTCGTCAGCCTGTCCAAATCGATCGCCCCGGGCCTGCGCCTCGGCTTCGTTCGGGCGCCGGAACCGCTGCAGGAGCGCCTCGCCGGCGGCATGCGCGCGTCGCTGTGGATGGCGCCGCCGATCCTCGCCGACGTGGCCACGCGCCTGATCCGCACCGGCGTCGCGCGCCGGCTCGCGGAGGGCCAGCGCAACGAGGCGATCGCGCGGCAGGCGATCGCGCGGCGGATCCTCGCCGGCGCGACGATGACGGCGCCGTCCTATGCGATCCATCTCTGGCTGCATCTGCCCGAGCCCTGGCGGCGCGAGGAGTTCGCGGCCGCGGCGCGGCGGCGCGGCGTCGGTGTCGCCTCCGCCGACGCCTTCGCCGTCGGCCGCGCCTCGGTGCCGCATGCGGTTCGCGTCTGCGTTTCCGCGCCCGGCGATCGGGGCCAGGTCGAGCGGGGGCTCGGCATCCTTGCCGAATTGCTGCGCGACGGCCCCGCGACCGGCAGCCCGATGGTCTGAGGCGCCGGCTGCAGCTCCGCTGCGGGCCGCGCGTGCACCTCGACACCGCCTTCAACCTCGGAGACACGCGGCCGCGGGGGGCGCCCCCAGCCCGGCCGCGCCCCCCCCCCCGCCCGCCGGCCCGAAGGCGGGAACCGGAGCCCCCACGCGGGG
>JAEULA010000112.1 GCA_016793165.1 Alphaproteobacteria bacterium
GCTTTACAACCCGAAGGCCTTCATCACCCACGCGGCATTGCTGGATCAGGGTTTCCCCCATTGTCCAATATTCCCCACTGCTGCCTCCCGTAGGAGTCTGGACCGTGTCTCAGTTCCAGTGTGGCTGATCATCCTCTCAGACCAGCTACCGATCATCGCCTTGGTAGGCCGTTACCCCACCAACTAGCTAATCGGACGCGGGCCCCTCTCGGAGCGCATTGCTGCTTTCACCCTCAGGTCGTATCCGGTATTAGCCGCAGTTTCCCGCGGTTATTCCGAACTCCAAGGCAGGTTCCCACGCGTTATTCACCCGTTCGCCACTGACTGTATTGCTACAATCCGTTCGACTTGCATGTGTTAGGCATGCCGCCAGCGTTCGTTCTGAGCCAGGATCAAACTCTCAAGTTAACGGTCGGATCGTTGGATCCGACTGTCTGAGCCCGTACTCGTATTTACTCACAAACGCGCACTTCGACTGGCCGTTAAACGACCGGCCAAAGTGTTGTCATTTAAGACGCGCGATGCGTACGAGCACGAAACTCTCGTGCCGCCGCCCGCGCATCCCTTCCGTGTTTCACATTTCAATCAGCGCGCCGCCAGGGGTTCTTGTCGTCCCGCCCGGCGGCAGGGGCGCGGTGTATACGCCCCGACCCAAAACGTGTCAAGCAACTGAAGCTTCGCTCGAAAAAAGATCGGGAAAAGAAGCCGAAGGCATTGATGTCACGTCGAAATGCCGTTGACATCGCGCGATGGTAAATGGACGTTAAGCCCCGTCGCATCGGGGGCATGCGGAGTCTGCATGCCGCCAGCAGGCGTGAATTGCCGCCACATCAAACTGCTGGAGTTGGTCGATTGGCCAGACGCAGGATCCATGCGCAGCCCATCTCGTCGCAGGTCGGGATCGTCCTGCGCCTCGCCCTGTTTGCCACCGTTTTCGGGGCAATTTTGTTTGCATCGGACCGCACGTCGCGACTTCTGGTGGCGCTCGAGGCGTCCGAGACATTGCTCGGCGGCGCTGAAGGCGGCGCACCTGCTGTGGGCGAACTCGAACCTGCGATCGCGAGGACGGCGGACTCTGACGGTCAGCCCGATGATGAGGCGGCGATCGATTCCGAGGGTGCTGCACTGCACGATCCACGACTGCACGCCGAGTCCCCGCCGACGTCGTCGGAGTTCAACGGCGTCCCGCAAAAAGTGATTGCGGTAAGGCGGGGAGACACGCTGATGGATATATTGCTCTCCGTTGGCCTGCCGCGCGCAGAAGCGCACGAAGCGGTGAGCGCGCTGTCAGGGGTGTTCGATCCGCGTGGATTGAAGCCTGGCCAGGAAATCACTTTCACATTCGCCCCCGGAGAGAGCGGACCAATGGTCGGCGCATGGCTCGCGGCCCGCGCCGATCGCGATGTCGGCCTCTCCCGCGAGCCTGGCGGCCGTTTCACGGCCTTGCAACGAGACAAGGCGCTGACGCTCGAACCGACCCGCGCCGCCGGCATGGTTAGATCAAGCCTCTATGAGGCTGGCCTCTCCGCCGGCGTGCCCGCGCAGATCATGGTCGAACTCATTCGGGCGTTCAGCTTCGACGTCGATTTCCAGCGGGAGATTCAGCCCGGGGACGCCTTCGAGGTGATCTTCGACCGATATCGTGACGAGACAGGCAGGACGGTCAAGGACGGGGCCCTTCGCCATGCGTCCTTGCTCCTCTCAGGTCGGCGGCTCGCGATCTACCTTTACCCGGATCGCGACGGCATGGCCGACTACTACAACGAGCGCGGGGAAAGCGTGCGCAAGGCCCTGCTGAAGACTCCAATCGACGGTGCCCGCCTTACGTCCGGGTTCGGATCGAGGATGCATCCAATTCTCGGGTACAGCGCCTTCCACAAGGGGGTCGATTTCGGGGCGCCGAGCGGAACTCCGATCCAGGCGGCCGGCGACGGCGTCGTCGAGATGTCCGGATGGTTCGGCGGATACGGGAACTACGTCCGCCTCAAGCACAACGGCGAGTACTCGACGGCGTATGCCCACCTCAGCCGCTACGCGCCGGGGATCAAGGAAGGCGCTCGCGTCAAGCAGGGACAGATCGTCGGCTATGTCGGCACGACCGGGCGATCGACCGGCGCGCACCTTCATTACGAAGTGCTGCGACGCGGGGCTCAGATCAACCCGATGGGCGTCAAGTTCCCCACGGGGCGCAAGCTCGACGGCATCGAACTCGTCGCCTTCAAGCGCATTCGCGGCGAGGTCGACCATCTGCTGTCGACCGCCGCCGTCGCGGTCCAGCTTGCCGCGCGGCCGGCCGAGCCGAAGCCCGCCGACTAGAGAATATTCGCGTGGCGCTTCCGCATATCCAGGTACGATATGCCGAGACGTTTCGAGAGTTGGACAATTGCCAACTCCGACAACAGGAACAAGCAGAGCTCGTATTGACTGCCCATGGGCAGCGCGGAGCGCGGCGATCCGGACGAATCGTCGAGCATCGTCTGCGCGGGCAGCCGTAGGACGCGGTCGGCCGCTTCCAGGGCCGCGCCACTCGCCGCGGCGGTGATCACGACGGTTCGTGCGCCGTCACGGCGAGCGGCCTGCAGGTGGGCCAAGCCCGAAGGCAGGTCCCCCGTCGAGGCGTTGACGAGCAACAGGTCGGCGGGCCCGATCGGCGGGGCCGTCATGTCGCCGACAACGTGGCCCTGCAGTCCGAGGTGGTAGAGGCGCATCGCAAGGCCGCGCATGATGAGCCCGGTGCGGCCCGCGCCGTGGACGAGAACCTTCCGCGCGCCCGCGATCTCATCGACCAGTCGCTCGACAAGATCGGACTCGGCACGCCCGAAGACATCGGCGATCTCCTCGAGAATTCCGCCCAGACCGTCAATGTGGCCGGCGGGCGTCATGATGGACGCGTCGCGGGCTGGTCCCCGGCCCGCGCTCCGCGGGACAGGACCCCTCGCGCCAGGAATATCGAGGTGATCGACTCGGCGAGATCGACGAACTGGTGATCCCGGCGGCCGGCCAGTCCGCGCGGCCGCGCCATCGGCACGTCGAGGATCCGTTCGATGCGCCCCGGCCCCGGAGTCATGACCACGACCCGGTCGGCAAGCAGCACCGCCTCGTCGATCGAGTGCGTGATGAACAGCACCGTCTTCCGGCTGGCGAGCCACAGCATCTCAAGGTCGATGCGCATCTGCTCGCGAGTCAGCGCATCGAGCGCGCCGAACGGCTCGTCCATCATCAGGAGGGGCGGATCGTGCAGGAGGGCGCGTGCAATCGCGGTGCGCTGACGCATGCCGCCGGACAACTCGTGAGGGTAGCGATCCGCGCGGTCCGCAAGCCCGACCTGGTCCAGCAGCTGGCGCGCGCGGTCGCGGTAACCCGCGGCGCGCAGCCCCCGGATCTCGACTTGAAAGAGAACGTTGGCGAGGACATCGCGCCAATCCAGCAAGATCGGGCTCTGGAATACGATCCCGACGTCGGTCACCGGCGCCGCTACCCGACGTCCGAAGACATCGATCGTGCCGGCGCTCGGCATCATCAAGCCTGCGACGAGCCGCATCAGGGTCGACTTGCCGCATCCCGATGGCCCGACGATCGCCACGAATTCGCCCGCCCCGACGTCCAACGACACGTCGTCCAAGGCCCGCGTTTCCGTGGCCCCGCGCCGGAACATCTTCGCGACTCCCCGAATCGCGATTCCCGCGTCGCCCGGATCCGCCTTGGTCATGCACGTCCTCCTATCCGCCTGCCGCGCGTGCCCGCCGAGGCGCGGCGGCAAGAGGCCAAAGGCGCTGCAGTTCAGCCGCGGCGGCGCGCAGCATCTCGACAAGTTCCGGATAGCGTTGTGGTGTGACACGCACGACCGGGCCGGCAATCGAGACCGTGCCGACCGTGGGATCGCCGGGCGCGATCGCCGCGATTGCGACGGCGAGGGCCGCGACGCCCGGCTCCGCCTCCTCCTCGGCAAGTCCCCACCCTCTCGCGCGCGTGCGCTCGAGTTCGGCCACGACATCCTCGAAAGTCGCAAGCGTCCGCGGCGCCATCCGAGCGAGCCCGTCGCGACGCACGATTCGGGCCGACTCGCGCTCGGGAAGGGATGCCAGCCACGCCTTGCCGTTCGCGGTGGCATGGAGCTGAACGGCGCCGGTCATCGAGGGCTGGTACATCAGGCCCGGCGGTGCGCCCTGCGCTGAGGCGATCCAAACCAGCGACTCGTCCTGGACGAGCGTCAACCGGACGAGCTCGCGACTCGACCGAGCGAGCCGATCGAGCACGGGTTGGCAGACATCGGGGAGTCGGGTCGCGTAGAGCAGCCGGTGCCCCATCACAGCCAGGCGGAGGCTCAGGCGATAGCGACCGCTCTCGGCGTCCTGCTCCGCCCAGCCGCGCGCGCAAAGCGGCACCAACAGCCGATGGACAGCACTTTTCGGCAACGACAGCCGCTCGGCGATCGTCGAAAGACGCAAGCCCTCAGCCTCCTCCGCGAGGAACTCGATCACATCGATCGCGCGGTCCAGGTTCGTCGTGATCACGCGCATTGACGGAACGCTGTTCCGCTCGATAGGCTTTCGTCAATCAGAAAAGATACTTGAGGAAAGACGCATCGATGGCGATCGGCGCCCGGGCCAGGAAATTCGCGCTCGTTTCGGCCGGGCTGGGCGGTTCGATCATGGCCTGGGAGGCCGCGGTCCACGCCTTCGGCATCAAGCCGTACATCCTTCCCGCGCCGAGCATCGTCATGCAGCAGATGCTGCGCCGCTGGGATGTCGTCGTCGATGCGGCGCTGTTCACCGCACAATCGATGCTCGTCGGCTTCGTCGCCTCGGTCGTCATCGGCGTCGCCCTGGCGCTGCTCGTCGCCTTTTCGCGCAAGCTCGAAGACCTGATCTACCCGGTGCTCGTCTTCCTTCAGATCATCCCGAAGATCGCGATCGCGCCGCTATTCCTGATCTGGATCGGCTACGGCATGACGTCGAAGGTGCTGATCGTCTTCCTCCTGTCGTTCTTCCCGGTGCTCGTCAGCAGCATCTCGGCTTTCAAGTCGGTCGATCCGGAGATCATGGATCTCGCCCGCTCGACGGGGGCAAACGGCCTGCGAATCTTCTGCATGGTTCGGCTTCCCCACGCCCTGCCCACGCTGTTCACCGGCGTCAAGGTCGCCGCCGCCCTGTCGGCGACGGCCGCCGTGGTCGCCGAGTTCGTCGCCTCGGACCGCGGCCTCGGCTATCGGATCCTCGAGTATACGAACAACAACAACACGCCGATGACATTTGCCGCCATCCTGGTGCTATGCGTCATGGGATTGCTGCTCTATGGCGCCGTCGAACTCGCCGAGCGTCTCGCGATTCCCTGGCACGTCTCGCGCCGCGCGGCGGATGGCGGATCATCCGCCGCCTGATTCCAATCCACAGAGGAGGAAACGATGTCGCTGCTGCGCCTTCTGACGACCGGCTGCGCCTTGGCCGCAGGTCTCGCCGCCGCCACCACGGCCAACGCCCAGGACAAGGTGAACTTCCGCCTGAACTGGATCCTCTACGGATTCCACACGCCGTTCTATCTCGGCGTCGAGCGCGGCTACTACAAGGAGGAAGGGATCGACCTGACGATCGGCGAAGGGCAGGGCTCGGTGCGGGCGGCCCAGACCGTCGGCGCCAAGGGCGACATGTTCGGCCTTTCCGACGGACCGAGCGTCATCAACGTCGCCACCAAGGGCGCCGCGATCCGTGCGGTCATGTCGATCACCAGCTCGTCGCCTTATGCCATCGGCGTCAGGGCGGATGCCGGAGTGAAGTCGCTCAAGGACCTCGAGGGCAAGACGATCGCGACCGCGCCCGGCGAAGCGGGACTGCAACTGCTCGGGGCGGTCTGGAAAGCCAACGGCGTCGACGGTGACAAGGTGAAGATCCTGCGCGTCGAAGGCGCGGGAAAGAACGTCGCGATCGCCGAGAAGCGGGTCGAAGCCCTGATGGCAGGCCTCGACAACCAGTCGATCACCCTGCCCCGCCAGGGCGTGCCCCTCGTGAACTTCGGGTACGCGGACTACGGCGTGAACACCGTGGGCCTGCAGATCCACACGCATGAGGACACGATCAAGGGCAAGCCCGACCTCGTCCGCCGGTTCGTGAAGGCGACGGTGCGCTCGTTCGAGGCGGCGATCGCCGACCCGATGGCCTCGATCAAGGCCGGCCAGAAGGCGAAGTCCGACCTCGAAACCGAATTGAGCCTCGAGCAGCTCAAGGTCGGCATCTCGCTGATGCCGTCGAAGGCATCGAAGGGCAAGCCGATCGGCTATATGGCGCCGGAGGATTGGAGCGGCACCCTCGATCTGATGAAGCAGTACATGGGGCTCGAGACCAGCCAGAAGGCGACCGACTTCTACACGAACGAGTTCGTGCCGAACGCGCCCCGGAGCTGATGAACCGCTACGCGCTCGCCGGCCGCCGCGCCGTCGTCACGGGCGGCGCCGGCGGCATCGGTCTCGCCTGCGCGCGCAGGCTGATGAGGGAGGGCGCCCGCGTATCGCTTTGGGATCTCGAGCGTGGCGCGCTCGGAGTCGCCGCGGCCGAGCTTCCCGGCGTGCACGTGCATGTCGTCGATGTCACGGACGGTGCCGCCGTGGACGACGCCATGGCCGCGGAGGCGCCCGACATCGTCGTCCATTGCGCCGGCATCCTCGGCCCCGTGGCTTCGGCCGTCGATCACGCGCCCGCGGCGTTCCGCCGCGTGATCGATGTGAACCTCACGGCGAGCTTCCTCGTCGCGCGGGCCGCGGCAGCGACCATGCTGCGCGGGCCGCTAGAGACGCGCGCCGGCCGGATCGTGCTCATGGGCTCGATCCAGGGCAAAGAGGGCATGCCGCTTGCGGCCGCCTATTCGGTCGCCAAGGCCGGCGTGATGGCCCTCGCCAAGACGATGGGCAAGGAGCTTGCGACCGAGAACATAACCGTCAATGTCGTTGCGCCGGTCGCGGCGGAGACGGCGATGGCGAAGCAGATCACCGCCGAGCGTCGCGCGGACATCTTGGCGCGCATCCCCACCGGGCGATTCGTCGAGCTGGAGGAGATCGCGAGCATGGTCGCATGGCTATGCTCCCCCGACGCGAGCTTCTCGACCGGCGCAACCTTCGACTTGTCCGGTGGCCGCGCCACCTACTGACGGAGCGACGACATGAGCGGTTTGGCAGGCGAGGCCTTCGTGGCGATCTGGCACGACATCGAGCCCGTCGGACTCGACGTCTTCTACGAGTGGCACCATCGCGAGCATATGCCGGAGCGACTCGGCATCCCGGGCTTCCGCCGCGGCCGGCGCTACATCCGTGTCGAGGGCGAAGGGCAGACGTTCTTCAACCTCTACGAGGTGGACACCTTCGAGGTGCTGGTCGGCCAGGACTATCTCAATCGCCTCAACGCGCCGACGCCGTGGACGAAGAAGGCGGTCCAGCACTTCCGCGTCGTCACCCGCGGCTTGTGCCGCGTCGCCGGGTCGCTCGGCGTCGGGCAGGGCGGAACCATCGCGACCTTGCGCATCGTCGCCGCGGAGGGGCGCGGCGACGAGCTCAAGACCCATCTCCTGCGTGCGGCGTTGCCCGCCCTGCTTGACGGCGTCGGCGTCGTCGGCGCGCATCTGGGGTTCACCGACGAGGCCGGCTCGCGCATCGAGACCGCGGAGAAGAAGGTGCGCGCCAATCCGACCGATATCCCGCCGTGGGTGCTGCTCGTGGAGGCGATCTCGCCGGAGCATCTGCGGCGTGCCGCTGCCGGAATTCTGGAACCCGCGATCCTTGCGCGGCACGGCGCCGCAGGAGCACCCCTGCATGGCGTGTATCGACTCGAGTCGGCGCGTCTCAAGACCGCATGGGCGGCCGGCTGACCGGGCGCTTGCAACGCTTCGGGCGGGCGGTCATTTTCCGCCACCCCGCCCGTCCGGGCGTCATCGGCCCGGACACGAGACCCAAGGAGCCAGCATGTATCCGAGCAC
Organism: Alphaproteobacteria bacterium; assembly: GCA_016793165.1. Classification (GTDB taxonomy): domain Bacteria; phylum Pseudomonadota; class Alphaproteobacteria; order CACIAM-22H2; family CACIAM-22H2; genus CAIOSQ01. The sequence continues at coordinate 7,960 of JAEULA010000112.1, forward strand.
GCAGCTGTTGATCGACGGCAAGTGGACCCCGGCCGCCAGCGGCCGGACGATTCCGGTCCTGAACCCCGCGAACGAGGAGCAGATCGGCACCGTCGCGCATGCCGGCAAGGAAGACCTCGACCGCGCGCTCGCCGCCGCCAAGAAAGGCTTCGAGAAGTGGCGCAAGGTGTCGCCCTACGACCGCGCCAAGATCATGCGCAAGGCTGCCGACCTGATGCGCGCGCGCGCCGACGACATCGCCAAGGTGATGACGACCGAGCAGGGCAAGCCGCTTGCGCAGGCGAAGATCGAGACGATGCTCGCCGGCGATATCATCGACTGGTTCGGCGAGGAAGGCCGGCGCACCTACGGCCGGGTGGTGCCGGCACGCGCCGAAAACGTCTACCAGCTCGTGCTGAAGGAGCCGGTGGGACCGGTCGCCGCCTTCACACCGTGGAACTTCCCGATCAACCAGATCGTGCGCAAGGCGTCGGCCGCGCTGGCGACGGGCTGCTCGATCATCGCCAAGTGCCCCGAGGAGACGCCCGCGGCCCCCGCCGCGCTCTTCCAGGCCTTCCTGGATGCCGGCGTGCCCGACGGCGTCGTCAACCTCGTGTACGGGGTCCCGGCGGAGATTTCCGAGTACCTCATCCCGCATCCGGTGATCCGCAAGATCTCCTTCACCGGCTCGACCGCGGTCGGCAAGCACCTCACGTCGCTCGCCGGCAAGCACATGAAGCGCGTGACGATGGAGCTCGGCGGCCATGCTCCCGCGATCGTCTTCGAGGACGCCGATCTCGATCAGGCCGTGAACATCCTGTCGATGAACAAGTACCGCAACGCGGGCCAGGTCTGCATCGCGCCGACGCGGTTCCTGGTGCAGCAGCCCGTGTACGAGAAGTTCGTCGAGAAGTTCATCGCGGCGTCGAAGGCGCTGAAGATCGGCGACGGAATGGATCCTGCGACGACGATGGGACCGCTCTGCCACGCGCGCCGCGTCGATGCGATGGAAGGCTTCATGGCCGATGCGGTGAAGTCGGGCGCCAAGGTCCAGATGGGCGGCAAGCGCGTGGCCAACAAGGGCTACTTCTTCGAGCCGACCGTGCTGACCGACGTGCCAACCAGCGCTCGGGTCATGAACGAGGAGCCGTTCGGGCCGATCTCCATGATCGCCCCTTTCAAGGACTTCGACTCGGCGATCAAGGAGGCAAATCGACTCGAGTTCGGCCTCGCGGCCTACGCCTATACGAGGAACACGAAGCTCGCGACGGCGGTCGGCGCCGCCGTGGAAAGCGGCATGGTGTCGATCAACCACCATGGCCTAGCGCTGCCCGAAGTTCCCTTCGGCGGCATGAAGGACTCGGGCTACGGCTCCGAGGGCGGCAGCGAAGCCCTCGAGGCGTATCTGAACACGAAGTTCGTGAGCCAGCTGTCGATGTGACGACCGCGCCACCGGCGGCCAGCCGGCGGGCATGCCGAGGACACGCGGGGCCGGAGCGACAGCTCCGGCCCCGTCTTCGTCTCGCGCTCAGCTAGCCTTCTTGCGCTTCGGCGTGTCGACCGCAGCCGCCACCGTCAGGCCCTTGGCGCCGACCCGCACCGCGACGGTGTCGCCGTCCTTGATCTCGCCCTTGAGGATCGCGGTCGCGAGCGGGTTCTGGAGCTCGCGCTGGATCACGCGCTTGAGCGGCCGCGCCCCATAGACCGGATCGTAGCCGGTCTCGGCGAGCCACGCCTTGGCCGGGCCGTCCAGATCGAGGACGATCTTGCGGTCCTCGAGCAGCTTCTCCAGCCGCTTGAGCTGGATCTCGACGATTCCCGTCATGTGCTGGCGGCTGAGGCGGCGGAACAGCAGGATCTCGTCGAGGCGATTGAGGAACTCCGGCCGGAATGCGCGGCGCACGACTTCCATGACCCCCGGGCGGACCTTCTCGACGTCCTCGCCGTCGGCCTGGTTGGCCAGCAGGTCCGAGCCGAGATTCGAAGTCAGCACGATCAGCGTGTTCTTGAAGTCGACCGTCCGGCCCTGCCCGTCCGTCAGGCGCCCGTCGTCGAGCACCTGCAGCAGCACGTTGAAGACGTCGGGATGCGCCTTCTCGACCTCGTCGAACAGCACGACCTGGTAGGGCCGGCGACGCACGGCCTCGGTCAGCGAGCCGCCCTCGTCGTAGCCGACATAGCCCGGCGGCGCTCCGATCAGCCGTGAGACGGCGTGCTTCTCCATGTACTCGGACATGTCGATGCGGATCAGCGCCTGGTCGTCGTCGAACAGGAATGCCGCCAGCGCCTTGGTGAGCTCCGTCTTGCCGACGCCGGTGGGTCCCAGGAATAGGAACGAGCCGATCGGGCGGTTGGGATCCTGCAGCCCGGCTCGCGCGCGGCGCACAGCTTCGGCGACAGCGGCGACCGCCTCGTCCTGGCCGACCACCCGTCCGCCGATGACCTTTTCCATCTGCAGCAGCTTGTCGCGCTCGCCTTCGAGCATCTTGTCGACCGGCACGCCGGTCCAGCGCGAGACCACGCCCGCGATGTCCTGGTCGGTGACCTCCTCGTTCAGCATGCGCTCGCCCGCGCCCTTGCCCTGCGCGGTCTCGAGCTCCTTCTCCAGCGTCGGGATGACGCCGTACTTGAGCTCGCCCGCCTTGGCGAGATCGCCCTTGCGCTGCGCCGCCTCGAGGTCCTGGCGCGCCTGCTCCAGCTTCTCCTTCAGCTTCTGCGAGCCGGCGAGCTTCGACTTCTCGGACTTCCAGACCGCCGTGAGGTCGGCTGACTGCTTCTCGAGTTCGGCGAGCTCGATCTCGAGCCTGCCGAGCCGGTCCTTCGACCCCGGATCGGTCTCGCGCTTGAGCGCCTCGCGCTCGATCTTCAGCTGCACGATGCGCCGATCGAGCTCGTCGATCTGCTCGGGCTTGGAGTCGACCGCCATGCGCAGCCGGCTCGCCGCCTCGTCGACCAGGTCGATCGCCTTGTCGGGCAGGAAGCGCTCGGTGATGTAGCGGTTGGAGAGCGTCGCCGCGGCGACGATCGCGCCGTCGGTGATGCGGACGCCGTGGTGCAGCTCGTACTTCTCCTTGAGGCCGCGCAGGATCGAGATCGTGTCCTCGACGGTCGGCTCGGACACGAAGACCGACTGGAAGCGCCGCGCCAGCGCGGCGTCCTTCTCGATGTGCTTGCGGTACTCGTCGAGCGTCGTGGCGCCCACGCAGTGCAGTTCGCCGCGCGCCAGCGCAGGCTTGAGCATGTTGGAGGCGTCCATCGCGCCGTCCGCCTTGCCCGCGCCAACGAGGGTGTGCAGCTCGTCGATGAAGACGATGATCTCGCCGGCGGCGCCCTGGATCTCCTGCAGCACAGCCTTGAGGCGCTCCTCGAACTCGCCGCGGAACTTGGCGCCGGCGACCATCGCGCCGAGGTCGAGCGCCAGCAGCTTCTTGTCCTTGAGCGATTCCGGCACGTCGCCGTTGACGATGCGCTGGGCGAGCCCCTCGACGATCGCGGTCTTGCCGACGCCGGGCTCGCCGATGAGGACCGGATTATTCTTGGTGCGCCGGGAAAGCACCTGGATCGTCCGGCGGATCTCCTCGTCGCGACCGATGACCGGATCGAGCTTGCCGGCTCGCGCCGCCTCGGTGAGGTCGCGCGCATACTTCTTGAGGGCATCGTAGCCCTCCTCGGCCGACGCGCTGTCGGCCTTGCGGCCCTTGCGCACCTGCTCGATGGCGGCGTTGAGCCCCTGCGGCGTCAGCTTCGCCTCGGCGAGGGCCCTGTGGGCGGGCGTGTTGGGCGTGATCGCGAGCGCGAGCAGCAGCCGCTCGGCCGTCACGAAGGAATCGCCGGCCTTCTCGGCGGCTTTCTCGGCCTGCTCGAAGACCCGCGCAAGTTCGGGGGCGAGGAACACCTGCCCCGCGCCCGCGCCCTCGACTTTCGGCTGCCTCGCCAGCTCGGCCTCGATGGCGACGAGCGCCTTCTGCGGATCGGCGCCGGCGGCGCGCATCAGATTGGCGGCGAGGCCTTCGCGGTCCTCGAGTAGCACCTTCAGGAGATGCTCTGGCCCGAGCCTCTGATGCCCGGAGCGCTGGGCGAGGGTCTGGGCGCTCTGCAGAAATCCGCGCGAACGCTCGGTGTATTTGTCGAGATTCATGATGTTCGAGCCTCTTTGAAGGGTCCCCTGACGGGCGACACGAGATCGAGGGCCCCGGTTCGGCAGCCCGTTCGCGATATGGTCGACGGCCCGGTCGATCGCAAGCCTGCGCGGCGGATTGACACGTACGGATCGCCCGCCAAGATGCCCGCCCCCTCGACCGGAACATCCCGATGCCTCCTACGATCGCCCAGATCCATCGATACCCCGTGAAGGGGCTGAGCCCGGAGGCGCTCGCGCGCACGACGCTCGCGACCGGCGAAGGCCTCCCCGGCGACCGCCGCTTCGCCCTGCATGTCGGGAATGCGCCGTTCGATCCGGCCGCGCCCGAGTGGTTGCCCAAGACCAGCTTCCTGATGCTGATGCGCGACGAGCGGCTCGCCAAGCTGCAGACCCGCTTCGACGACTCGTCCGGCGTCCTGACGATCCAGCGCGACGGCAAGACGGTCGCCCATGGCAGCCTGTTCGAGAGTCATGGCCGCCTCGTGATCGAGCAGTTCTTCTCGGCGTTCATGGGCAGCGAGCTGCGCCGCACGCCGAGGCTCGTCGAGGCGCCGGGTCACATGTTCTCGGACGTCGCGGCCAAGATGGTGTCGATCATCGGCCTCGCCAGCGTGAAGGACATCGAGCGGGTCCAGCGCAGCCGCGTCGATCCGCTGCGGTTCCGCGCCAACATCCAGCTGGAAGGAACGCCGCCCTGGGCGGAATTCGACTGGGTCGGTCGCACCCTGTCGGTCGGCGGCGCAACCCTGCGGGTCGTCAAGCGCATCAAACGTTGCGCCGCGACCAACGTCGATCCGGTCACGGCCGCCCGCGACATGAACATCCCGCGCTCGCTCCAGGATGCCTTCGGCCATGCCGATTGCGGCGTCTACGCCGAAGTCGTCTCCGGCGGCGCCATCGGCGTCGGCGATCCGGTCAGCGTCGGCTGACGTCGCGACCGCCGACGCGGCGGACTCACTCCGCCTGGCCGTCGGAGTTCTGGCTACCCGCCCCGGCATAGGCGGGTCGGACGATCGCATCGCCCTGCGGGTTGCCCTGATGCATTCCACCCTGGCCGTGCATCGTCACCTGCGGCCCCTGCGAGCCGCCCTGCATCGATCCGCCACCCTGGCCCTGGCCCTCGCCGCCCTGCTGGCCGTAGCGCGAGTCCGGCTGGCCCTGATAGGGCTGGCCCTGCTGCGGCCGCTGCTGCTGGTGGCCGCCGCTCTCGTTGATCAGCCGGAAATAGTGCTCGGCGTGCTGGTAGTAGTTTTCCGCCGCGATGCGATCCCCGGCGGACTGGGCGTCACGCGCGAGTGCCAGATATTTTTCCAGGATCTGGAACGCATTGCCGCGGACCCGCACGTCCGGCCCGTTGGAGTCGAAGGTCTGCGAGCGGATCGGCAGATTGGGATTGTGAGGCTGATGATGATGAGGTTTGCGGCCGTTATGACGGCCTCGCTGGCGCTTCATGATCCAAAACCGATGGGTTGATACGACGCCCTTTCCTGGGCTCTGAGCGCGGGCTCGCCGCGTCGGCGACGATCCCCGGGTTCGGTCGTTTGACTTGTTGTTTGCCTACCGGCGGTTCGGGGCCTTGGCCCCGTGGTCGGCGCATTGACCGAATCGGCATCGCGTTCACCGCGATGCGCACAGGGGACACTAGGCGCGGAGCCCCGGTTTTCCAAGTGAGATTTGGGGGTTAGGTGGGCGCCGGCGGGCGCCGGTCACGCGCTCGATACCCGCCAGATCGGCCCATCGGCCGGCCGGCTCGAGCCCCGCGGTGGCCGCGAATAGCCGTTCGAGTTCAGGTGCTTGACCGGCACCACCCTCGAACAAAGCGAGGCCGCCGGGACGCAACAGCCGGGGCAGCGCCGCCGTCACTTCGCGCATGATCGCCATGCCGTCGGCGCCGCCGTCGAGTGCCAGACGCGGCTCGAAAGCGCGGACGTCCAGGGCCAGCGTCGCGATATCGGCGCTGGGAATGTAGGGCAGATTGGCGACGATCAGGTCGAAGCCGGCGTCGGCGTCGAGTGCATCGAGGCCGACGATCCACTGCGAGCGGTCAGCCACGCCGAGGCGCTCGGCGTTTTCCCGCGCGACCGCGAGCGCAGCCTGCGAGACGTCGACGCCGACGCCGCTCGCATCCGGCAACTCGTGCAGCAACGCGATCAGGAGACAGCCGGAGCCGGTGCCGATGTCGAGGACCCGCGAGTTCGCAACCTTGCCGCGCATCGCCGCGAGCGCCGCCTCGACGACCGTTTCGGTGTCCGGGCGCGGGATCAGGGTCGCCGAAGTCACGCGGAACGACAGCCCCCAGAACTCGCGCGCGCCGACGAGATAGGCGACGGGCTCACGCCGCGCGCGGCGCGCGACGAGCGCATCGAAGCGCGCCATCTCCTCTGGGACGATCGCGCGCTCGGGCCAGCCGACAAGGCGCGCGGGGGTTTCGTGGATGGCATGCGCGAGCAGGAGCCGCGCCTCGCGCGCCGCCTCGTCGATGCCCGCCGCCTCGAGCCGGGCGCGCGCGTCGCGCAGGGCCACGGCCACGGTCGTCACGCGGGGAGCTCGGCGAGGCGCGCCGCCCGGTCCTCGGTGATCAGCGCATCGATCAGCTCGTCGAGAGACTCGCCCGCAAGCACCTGCTCGAGCTTGTAGAGCGACAGGTTGATCCGATGGTCGGTCACGCGGTTCTGCGGGAAGTTGTAGGTCCGGATGCGCTCCGAGCGGTCGCCGGTACCGACCTGGCTGCGCCTGTCCGCGGCGCGCGCGGCGTCCTGGCGGGCGCGCTCCATCTCGTACAGCCGTGCCCGCAGGATCTTCAGGGCCTTGGCCTTGTTCTTGTGCTGGGACTTCTCGTCCTGCTGCGACACCGCAAGTCCGGTCGGCAAGTGCGTGACCCGCACCGCGCTGTCGGTCGTGTTCACGTGCTGCCCGCCGGCGCCCTGGGCACGGAAGACGTCGATGCGCAGGTCCTTGTCCTCGATCCGGATGTCGACCTCCTCCGCCTCCGGCAGCACCGCGACGGTCGCCGCCGAGGTGTGGATGCGCCCGGAGCCCTCCGTCTCCGGCACGCGTTGCACGCGGTGCACGCCGGACTCGTATTTCAGCCGCGCGAAGACGCCGCGCCCTGAAATGCTGGCGATGCCTTCCTTGAGACCGCCGAGGCCCGTCTCGGTGAATTCCATCAGCTCGAACCGCCAGCCGTGCACCATCGCGTAGCGCTGGTACATGCGGAACAGCTCGGCCGCGAACAGCGCCGCCTCGTCGCCGCCCGTGCCGGCGCGGACCTCCAGGATCGCGTTCTTCTCGTCGGCCGCATCCTTCGGCAGCAGCATGATCTGGAGCTCGCGCTCGAGCTCGGGCAGCCGCGCCTTCAGCGCGTAGAACTCCGACTCCGCCATCGCCTTCATCTCGGGATCGCCGCCGGCGTCGGCGATCATGGCACCGAGGTCGCCGAGCTCGGTGCGCAGCCGCGTCAACTCGCGGATCGCCGCGACCATCGGCTCGAGATCGGAGAACTCCTTGGCGAGCTTCTGGAAGTCGCGCGGATCGAGGTCCGCCGCGGTCATCCGGTCGCGGATCTCCTCGTAGCGGGAGACGACGCCGTTCAGCTTGGCTTCGATGCTCATCGGCGCATGCTCTCGTCGTCGAGCCCGAACAGCTCGCGCAGGAGGCGCTCCGCCGCGGCGCGCGCCGACGGCCCGTCCGCCCCTGCGGCGAGCGCCCGGAGCCGCTCCTGGGGTGAGTGAAGAAGTCGATTCATCATCAGCTCCGTCGCGCGCGCCGCGTCGCCACCGGCGTCGGCGAGCGCGCGGACGCGCTCGGCCTCGAAGCGCCGCCGCAGGCTGGCGATCGTCGGAACCACGGCGCGCGAGGCGCGCCCCGCGAGGAACCGCTGGAGCTCCTCGTCGACGATGCGCCGCGCGGCGGCGATCTCCGCCTCGCGTCCGATGCGCCCCTCCAGCGCGACGCGCTCGAGATCGTCGGCATCGTATCGGAAGACCCCGTCGATCGCGTCGACATTCACGTCGACGTCGTTGGGCACCGCGAGGTCGAGCACCAGCACCGGGCGCCTGCGGCGGCGCTGCGAGGCGCGGTCGAGGGTCGCGCGGTCGATCAGGATTCGGCCAAGCCCGGCGGCGGCGACGATAATGTCGGCGTCGACCAGCGTCTCGCCGAGGGCGGCGAAATCGACCGCCGCAATCGCCAGCCGGCGGGCTTGGCTCTCGGCCCGTCGCATGTTGGGATCGGTCTGCATCGCTCGCCGCAAGCCGGCGGCGCGAAGATACTCGACCAGCAGCTCGCCGAGCTCGCCCGTGCCGATGACCAGCAGGTTGGCCCGCGCGAGATCGCCGTGCACGTCGCGGGCGACGGCCACCGCGGACGACGCCATCGACACCGGCCGCTCGCCGATCGTCGTCTCCGAGCGCACGCGCTTGGCGGCGCCGTACGCAGCCTGCAGGACGGCATCGAGCTCCGGGCCGAGCAAGCCCGCTTCGCGCGCGCGGCGATCGGCGTCGCGCACCTGGCCGAGGATCTGGGGCTCGCCCGTGACGTGGCTCTCCAGCGACGCAGCGACCCGGAAGATATGGCCCAGTGCCTCGGTGCCGACGCGCTGCGACAGGGAGTCGGCCAGGACGAGCTGGCGCTCCGCGGCGCGCGCGGCGAACACGCCGGCGACGCGCACCGCGGCGGCGGCGGGATCGGGATCGCTGAGCTGCACCTCGACGCGATCACAGGTCGACAACACGATCGCCTGGGTGAGGCCCGCGGCCGCGAGTGCGGCGCCGAAGGCCGGCAATTCGCCCTCGGTCAGGAACATGGCGTCGCGCAGCGCGGGCGGCGCCGTGCGGTGATCGAGACCGACGACGGCGAGCCCAGGCAGCGCGTCGCGGGACGCGGCCGGCTCGGTCGCCACGGCGCTAACGATAGCGCGCGAGCCGCGCGTCGAGCTCGGCGAGCGCCACGTCGGCCTGCTCGCCGCTGTCGAGATCCTTCAGTGCCGCGACGCCGCGCGCGAGTTCGTCGTCGCCCAGGATCAGCGCGGCGATCGCGTGCCGCTTGTTCGCCTGCTCGAAGCGGCGCTTCAGGTTGCCGCGATAGCCGAGCTCGACCCGCAGCCCGGAGGCGCGCAGGCGATCGGCGAGCGCGAGCGCGGCGGCCTCGGCCTTCTCCCCGACGGGCACGATGGCGACCGGGCGCGGCGCCGGCGGATCGGCGGCAAGCAGCATCGCCAGGCGCTCGACGCCCGCGGCCCATCCCACGCCGGCCGTCGCCGGCCCGCCCATCTGCTCGACCAGGCCGTCGTAGCGGCCGCCGCCCATCACCGTCCCCTGCGCACCCAGCGCCGTGGTCGTGAATTCGAAGGCCGTGTGGCAGTAGTAGTCGAGCCCGCGCACGAGCCGCGGATTGAGGGCGTAGCCGATGCCGAGAGTCTCGAGGCCGCCGGTGACGCGCTTGAAGAACTCCCGCGCCCCGGGCGTCAGGAAATCGCCGAAGGCAGGCGCCGCCGCGACGAGCGCGCGGTCGCCCTCGTCCTTGGAATCGAGGATGCGCAACGGATTGCGGTCGAGCCGCGCCTGGCTGTCGGCCGATAGCCGCGCGAGATGCCCGCGGAAATACGCGACGAGCGCCTCGCGGTAGCTCGCCCGGCTCTCGGAATCCCCGAGCGTGTTCAGCTCCAGCGTGATCTTGTCCGAGAAGCCGAGCGCCTTGAGGATCGCCCAGCCGCAGGCGATGACCTCGACGTCGCCGGCGGGCTCGGGCACGCCGATGAGCTCGATGCCGATCTGATGAAACTGCCGCTGCCGGCCCTTCTGCGGCCGCTCGTAGCGGAACATCGGGCCGACATAGAAGTACTTCAGCGGCGCCTGCTGCAGCAGACTGTTCGACAGCACCGCACGCACGACGCCGGCGGTGTTCTCCGGGCGCAGCGTCACCGTCTCGCCGCCCTTGTCGGTGAACGTGTACATCTCCTTGGTCACGACGTCGGTCGTGTCGCCGAGCGAGCGCGTGAACACCTCGGAGAACTCGAAGATCGGCGTGACGATGTCGTCGTAGCCGTAGCGGCCCGCGACCTGACGGGCGGTCTCGCCGACCGCGCGATGACGGCGCGCGTCGTTGCCGATCAGGTCGTGGGTACCCCGGACGGGCTGCAGCTTGGCCATGATGTTCGCTCTGCCTCTTACTCCGCCGCGGCCTTGCCGGCCTTCTCGCGGGCGATGATCTCCGCCGCCTTCTTCTCGACGAGCCCGGCGAGGTGCTCGACGATGTCCTGATCCTTCAGCCGGTGGTCCTGCTGGCCGGCGAGATAGACCATGTGCGTGTTGTTGCCGCCGCCGGTGAAGCCGATATCCGTCTCGCGCGCCTCGCCCGGGCCGTTCACGACGCAGCCGATCACCGACACGGTCATCGGCACCGCGATGTGTGCCAGCCGCTCCTCGAGCCGCTCGACCGTCTTGATCACGTCGAACTGCTGGCGCGCGCAGGACGGGCAGGCGATGACCGTGACGCCGCGCCGACGCAGGCCGAGAGCCTTGAGGATCTCGAACCCCGCCTTGATCTCCTCGACCGGATCGGCCGAGAGCGAGACCCGGATCGTGTCGCCGATCCCCGCCCACAGCAGCGAGCCCATGCCGATCGCCGACTTGATCGTGCCCGTGCGCAGCGCCCCCGCCTCGGTGATGCCGAGATGGAGCGGATAGTCGCAGGCCTCGGCCAGCTGCTGGTAAGCCGCGACCGCCAGGAAGACGTCGGAGGCCTTCACGCTGATCTTGAACTCGTGGAATCCCTCGTCCTCGAGCATGCGTGCGTGGTTGAGGGCGCTCTCGACCATCGCCTCGGGGCAGGGCTCGCCGTACTTCTCCAGCAGTTCGCGCTCGAGCGAGCCGGCATTCACGCCGATGCGCATCGAGCAGCCGTGGTCGCGGGCCGCCTTGACGACCTCCTTCACGCGCTCGCGGCTGCCGATATTGCCGGGATTGATGCGCAGGCACGCGGCGCCCGCCTCGGCGGCCTCGATCGCGCGGCGATAATGGAAATGGATGTCGGCGACGATCGGCACCTTGGCCGCCTTGACGATCTCGGCGAGCGCGGCGGTCGAGGCCTCGTCCGGGCACGAGACCCGCACGATGTCGGCGCCCGCCTCCTCGAGCGAGCGGATCTGCGCGATCGTCGCCGCCGCATCCGAGGTCGGTGTGTTCGTCATCGACTGCACGGAGATCGGCGCGTCGCCGCCGACGGGCACGGTCCCGACGCGCACCTGGCGCGACTTGCGCCGCAGGATCTGTCGATAGGGGCGGATGGCGGTCATGACGGCACGGGCCTCTTCACGGGCGTCTCCGACGGGGAGCGGCGCGCGGCGCGGGTTATACGCGAAGGCCGCGCCGGGCTGCCAGCGGCGCGGCCGGCCGGACCGGGCTCAGCCGCCGGGCCGCGCGGGCGCAGCCTGCGGCGGCCGCACGGCCTCCCCGGTCGACCCGGCGAGCAGGCGATCGGCGTCGAGCGGCACGTCGCGGCGCACGAAGCCCTTGTTGCCGAGCGACGGCGCGACCTTGCCGTCGACCTTGACCTCGATCGAGCCCGCGCTGCCGGTCGTCAGGAGCAGCCCGGGCCGATTGGGGACGTTGTAGACGTCGCCGGCCTTGAGGATCCGCATGAAGATCGTCGCGCCGCTGGCCTCGCGGACCTGCACCCAGCTGTCGGCCTGCGCGACGATGACGATTCGCGCCGGCGGTCCCCCCTCGCCGAAGATCCGCGTGCCCTGCGGGGTCTCGGTGACCTGAGGCTGTGGCGGCGGCGGCGCGGGCGCGACCGGCGCGAGCTGCGGCGCCACTGGCGGGCCGCCAGGCAAGGTCGCGCCGGCGCCCGCCGGGCTGACGGGCGGCGCGCTGACGGGCGGCGCCGCCGGCACAGGCTGAACCGGGGTGGGCGGCGGGCTCGGCGCCGCGGCGAGCGCCGGCGGCGGGGAGGTCACGGGTGCGGCGCTCGGCGGCGCCGCCGGCGGCGTCGATTCGGCAACGGCCGGCGCGCTCGCGGTCTCGGTCGCGGCCCGCGCATCGAGCGAAGGTGTCGGGCTCGGGGACGGCGCCGGAGGCGGCGGCGCGACCGCCGCCTGCTGCAGCTGCTGCGGCACCGGGTCGACGCGCGCGAGCGTGTCGCGCACGCCCTGGTTCAGCACCAGCCATGCGCCGTAGGCAAGCGCCGCGATGGCGATCGACACGAGCAGGATGATCCCGCCCGGCAACTTGCTCTCCGGCAGCGGCTGCGGGAAATGCAGCTCGAGGCGTCGCTCGCTGCCGGTGAGCGCTTCGCGATAGCGTCGCACCATCTCGACTGCGTCCAGGCCGAGCGCCTCGGAATAGGTCCGCACGAAATTGACGGCATACGTGCCTGCCGGCACCAGATCGAAGCGATCCTCCTCGATCGCCTCGAGATGGACGCGACGGATCTTGAGCTGGTGCGCGACGTCGCCGAGGTCCCAGCCTCGCCGCTCGCGCTCGGCACGCAGGGTGATGCCGACCGAGTCGAAGCGCCGACCGCCGACCGCGTCGTCGCCACTCGACGGCTCCACCAGATCCACGGTCTTCGAACGCTTCTGGCGAGATCGCGCCATCGGGCCTGCATCCAAGAGGGAGCGCATCCATGCGGGAGCGCAGCGCGCCGACCCGCGCACGACGCATCGCAGCGCGCACCGGCGAAACGCGGCTCGTTTCTACCAGCGCCCTTCGCCCCCCGCAACCGCAGGCGGCGGCGTGTTCAGACGGCGATGCCGCGATCGCGGGCGAACGCGGCAAGTCGCCCGCGCACCGCATGGTCCGGGAGCGTCGTCAGGCCGCGCGTGAAGCCCGCGAGCGCGGCGACATCCGCACTGCGGATCATCGCCTTCACCGGGCCGATCGCCCCGGGCGACATCGAAAGGCGGCGGAACCCGAGCCCGATCAGCGCCATCGCTTCGAGCGGCCGCCCTGCCATCTCGCCGCACAGGGTCAGCGTCACGCCGCGGGCGGTGCACGCGTCGACGATGTCGCCGAGAAAGCGCAGGGCGATCGGCGACAACGTGTCGTAGCGGCCCGAAAGCCGCGTCGAGCCGCGATCGCAGGCGAACAGGAACTGCATCAGGTCGTTCGACCCGACCGAAATGAAGTCGACGCGCGAAAGCAGCGCGGGCAGCTGCCAGTAGAGCGCGGGCACCTCGAGCATCGTGCCGACGCGGATCACGCTCGGCGGCACGCCGCCCTGCTCGCGCAGCCGCGCGATCTCGCGATCGAGGAGGTCGCGCGCAGCGTCGAATTCCGACACGTCGGCGACCATCGGGAACATCACGTCGAGGGGCCGGCCGCCCGAGGCGACGAGCAGCGCGCGCAGCTGATAGCGCAGCATCATCGGCCGGTCGAGCGCGATGCGGATCGCGCGCCATCCCATCGCCGGGTTCTCGTCGTCCGCCATCTCGAGATAGGGCAGGCGCTTGTCGCCGCCGACATCGAGCGTGCGGAACACGACCGGTCGCTCGCCGGCGCGGCCATAGACGTCGCGATAGAACTCGATCTGCGCCGGCACGTCGGGGAATGCCGAGCGGATCATGAACGGGATCTCGGTGCGGTAGAGGCCGACGCCCTTTGCGCCGGTCGACTCGAGATGACCGAGATCGATCAACAGTCCTGCATTTATCAGCAGTTCGACCGCCACACCGTCGCGGCTCACGGCCGGAAGGTCCCGGATCTGCGCGAATTGCGCCTGGCGGGCGGCCCGATCGTTGAGCGCGGCGACGAAGGCCTCGCGAACGTCCTCGCTCGGGCGCACGACGACCGCGCCCTGCTCGCCGTCGACGATGATCGGCTCGCCCGCGCCGGTCCGGCTGAGCACGTCCTTGACCCGCCCGACCATCGGGATGCCGAGCGCGCGCGCGACGATCGCGACATGGGCGGTGGGCGATCCCTCCTCCATCACCACCGCGCGCAGCTTGGTGCGGTCGTAGTCGAGCAGCTCCGCCGGCCCCATGTTGCGCGCGATCAGCACCGCCTCGTCGGGCAGGCCGCCCGACTGCGCGGCCGTGCGGTCGCCGGTCAGGTGGCGCAGCAGGCGGTTGCCGAGATCCTCGAGATCGGAGAGACGCTCGCGCAGGTACGGATCGGTGACCTGGCTCATGCGTGCGCGCGTGTCGTCCTGGACGCGCTGCACGGCCGCCTCGGCAGTGAGACCGGTGTTGATCGCCTCGACGATGCGGCCGAGCCAGCCGCGGTCCTCGGCGAACATGCGATAGGTCTCGAGGATCTCGCGATGCTCGCCGGCGTGGCCGAGATCGGCGCGATTGAGAAGGTCGTCGATCGCGCGGTGCATGCGCTCGACCGCCTCGTCGAGCCGGCTGCGCTCGCGCGCCGGGTCCTCCGCGACCATCTGCCGGATCGAGACTCGCGGCTGGTGGAAGACGACGCGCCCCATCGCGAGGCCTTCGTTCAGCCGGAGGCCCTCGAAGCGCTCGGGCAGCAGCGCCGCGTTCTCGAGCTGGACGTCCTCGGGGCCGACGAAGCTGTCGACGCTCGCGAGCTCGGCGACGACCATCGCGATCGTCTGGAGGGTCTCGACCTCCTCCTCGTCGTATTCGCGGAAGCTGCGGTTCTGCACGGCCAGGACGCCGAGCACGCGGCCGCCGCGCAGGATCGGCACGCCCATCAGAGAATGGAAGATCTCCTCGCCGGTTTCCGGCTTGTAGGCGAAGTTCGGATGCGATTGCGCGTCAGCGAGCGCGAGCGGCCGGGAGTGCGCCGCGATGTCGCCGACGAGGCCCTCGCCGATGGCGAGGCGGGTCTTGTGGACGGCTTCCTGCTTGAGCCCCTCGGTGGCGAAGAGCTCGAGCACGTCGCCCGGCCGAACCATGTAGACCGAGCAAACCTCGGCGACCATGTCCGCCGCGATCAGGCGCACGATCTGGTTCAGCCGCTCCTGCGCCGTCCCGGCGCCGGCCATCAGATCGCGAAGCCGCTTGAGCAGGCGGCGGGCGCCGCCCGGGCCCAAGCCGGCCTGGCTCATTCGGCGGCTCCGCGCGCCTTGGCCGGGGACTCGCGCGCGTCGAGCATCCCCAGCGCCTGGTCGATCAGCTCGTCGATGATCGCGCGCGTCGGCTGCTCGCGGGTGACCATCCCCACGGACTGGCCGGCCATCAAGGAACCGGTCTCGACGTCGCCATCGATGACCGCGCGACGCAGGGCCCCGGCCCAATAATGCTCGATGGCCAGCTGCGCCGCCTCGCGGGTCAGCTCGCCGCGGTCGTAGCGGGCGATGATGTCCCGCTGCACGACCAGGAACTGCTCGGTGCCCTTGTTGCCCAGGGCGCGGACCGGGATGACCGGAAAGCGCGGGTCGAGTTGCACGGAGGGCACCGCATCGCGCGCCGAAGCGCGGATGAAGGCCTGCTTGAATCGCGGATGCGCGACCGACTCGCTCGCGCACACGAAGCGCGTGCCGAGTTGCACCCCGGCCGCCCCCATCTCGAGGAAGGCGACGATCGCCTCGCCGCGACCGATGCCGCCGGCGACGAAGACCGGGACGTCCCGGATCGCCGGCAGGACCTCCTGCGCGAGCACCGCCGTCGACACCGCACCGATATGACCGCCGGCCTCCGCGCCTTCGATGATCAGCGCGTCGACGCCGGAGCGGACAAGTTTGCGGCCGAAGCCGACGGTAGGCGCGAAGGACACGACCTTGGCGCCGCCCTGCTTGAGTTGCTTGATCGTCTCCGCCGGCGGCAGCCCCCCGGCGAGCACGACGTGGCCGACGTGCTCGTCGAGGCAGACCTGCGCCAGCTCGGCGAGGCGTGGATGCAGCACGATCAAGTTCACGCCGAACGGCAGCGAGGTCAGCGCGCGGGTCGCGCGGATCTCGACGCGCAGCCGGTCGGGGTCCATCGAACCGCAGGCGATGACGCCGAAGCCGCCCGCGTTGGAGATCGCGGCCACGAGGTTGCGGTCCGAGACCCAGGTCATCGCGCCGCCGAGAATGGCGACCTGCGTGCCGAAAAAAGCCCGGCCGCGCGCCCAAAGCGTGTCGAGGCGATCGCGGGCGGGGGTCGCCGTCACTGCTTGTCGAGTCCGTAGGCCGTGTGAAGCGCGCGCAGCGCAAGCTCGAGATACTGCTCGTCGATGAGCACGCTGATCTTGATCTCGGAGGTTGAGATCACCTGGATGTTGATCCCCTTGGCGGCCAGGGTGCGGAACATCGTGAGCGCCACGCCGGCATAGGAGCGCATGCCGACGCCGATCACGGACACCTTAACGACGCCGGGGTCGGCGATCAGGTCCTGGTAGCCGATGCGGCCGGCCGAGTCCTTGAGCAGCTTCGTCGCGCGCTCGATGTCGGCCTTGCCGACCGTGAAGGTCATGTCGGTCGTCTTGCCGTCCTCGGACGACGACTGGACGATCATGTCGACGTTGACGTTCGCATCGGCGAGCGGGCCGAAGATGTCGGCCGCGACGCCCGGCTTGTCCGCCACCTTGGTGAGCGTGATCTTCGCCTCGTCTCGCGAGTAGGCGATTCCGCTGACGACCTGCTTCTCCACGATCTCGTCCTCGTCGACAACGAGCGTGCCGGGCTTGTCCTCGAAGCTCGAGAGGACCTGCACGCGCACGCGATGGTTCATGGCGAGCTCGACCGAGCGCGTCTGCAGCACTTTCGCGCCCAGCGACGCCATCTCGAGCATTTCTTCGTAGGTGATCTTATCGAGCTTGCGCGCCTTCGCAACGATGCGGGGATCGCAGGTGTAGACGCCGTCGACGTCCGTGTAGATGTCGCAGCGGTCGGCCTGGAGCGCCGCCGCCAGGGCGACCGCCGAGGTGTCGGATCCGCCGCGGCCGAGGGTCGTGATCCGTCGGTCCGGCCCGATTCCCTGGAACCCCGAAACGACCGCGACCTGGCGCATCTCCTGGAAGCGGCGCCGGAGCTCGTCCGTCTCGATCGCCTGGATGCGGGCCTTGCCGTGGGCGTCGTCGGAGATCAGCGGGATCTGCCAGCCCTGCCAGGAGCGGGCATTCACGCCGAGCTCCTGAAGCGCGAGCGCGGTCAGGCCGCTGGTGACCTGCTCGCCCGTGGCGACGACAGTGTCGTACTCGCGCGCATCGTGGAGCGGCGCCACCTGGTTCACCCAGGCGACCAGCTGGTTCGTCACGCCGGACATGGCCGAGACCACGACCGCGACCTCGTGGCCGGCGTCCACCTCGCGCTTGACGCGGCGGGCGACGTTCTTGATGCGATCGATATCGGCGACGGAGGTGCCGCCGAACTTCATTACGATGCGCGCCATGGTGTTCCGCGGTGCCCGAACTCGAGTTGCGCCCGCGCTCGACCGGGCGAAAGGAAGAAAAACAGCGCGAGCCTGTTGTCCCGCGCCGCGTCCCATTCATATTTTCTGCGGGCGCGCCGTGCAAGCGGCGTGCCCGCCCCTCGATGGTGCATTCCGATGAACGAGACGCCACGTGCCGCCGACCGCTCGACCGTGGATCCGGCCGAGATCGCCCGATTCGAGGCGATCGCCGCCCAATGGTGGGACCCGGCCGGAAAGTTCCGGCCGCTGCACAAGTTCAATCCGGTCCGGCTGGGCTGGATCCGCGACCATCTGACCGCCCATTTCGGCCGCGACGGGTCGGCACCGAAGCCCCTGGCCGGCCTCCGCGTGCTCGATGTCGGTTGCGGGGGCGGCCTGGTCGCCGAACCCATGGCCCGTCTGGGCGCGGAGGTCGTGGCGATCGACGCGGCCGAGCGCAATGTCGCCGTCGCGCGGCTCCACGCCGAGCAGGTCGGCCTCGCCATCGACTATCGCTGCGCCACCGCCGAGTCGCTGGTCGCCGCCGGCGAGACCTTCGATGCGGTGCTGTCGCTGGAGGTCGTCGAGCACGTCGCCGATGTCGACAGGTTCCTCGAGTCCTGCGCCACCCTGGTCCGTCCGGGCGGCGCGCTCGTCGTCGCGACGATCAATCGCACGCCTCAGGCCTTCGCCCTGGCGATCGTGGGGGCCGAGTACGTGCTGCGCTGGTTGCCGCGCGGGACGCACCAATGGTCGAAATTCGTCCGTCCGTCGGAGCTGGCGCGCGCGCTGCGGCCGACCGGCGTGATCCTGCGCGAACTCGCAGGGGTCGCCTACAATCCGCTGAGCGACAGCTGGCGGATCGGGCGCGACCTGGGCGTCAACTACCTGGCGTTCGCGACGCGCTGAACGGCGGGCTCGCGAGCCATCGCGCAGCGGCCGGTCAGGCCGCCGTCAGGAGTCGGCGCGCCGCACCCACGGGATCCGGGCGAATTCGACGCCTTCTTCGGCCAGCCGCGTCGCATCCTGGTCGGTCGCCTCGCCGTAGATGCTGCGCTTCTCGACCTCGCCGTAGTGGATCTTCAGCGCCTCGTCGGCGAAGCGGTCGCCGACGTAGTCGGCGCTCTCCTCGACCTTGCGCCGAAGCTCCGCGAGCTCCTTCATCAAGGCGGCCGCCTTCTTCGCGTCCGGATGGGCCGCATAGCCCTGCGGTGCCGCCGAGTCGTTCTGGCTGCGCGTCCCCGAGAGGGCCGGCGCGCTCACGGCCTTCTTCACTTTGGGCGAGCCGCAGATGGCGCAGCTCAGGAGCTTGCGCTTGGACTGGCGGGCGAACTCGGCGCTGTCCTTGAACCACGCCTCGAAGCTGTGCCCGCGCTCGCAGCAGAGGTCATATGTGATCATGGTGCCGACAGAATTGGATCTGTCACTCGGCCATTGCAAGTGCTAACGAGCGCCGGATCCGGCATCGCCATGAGCATGCGCACCCCCAGCGTGCAGGGCGCTTCCCTGCCCCCGTCGCCATGGGTCCGCCGTTTCGCGGCCCTGTGCCGGCCCGGGACCGCCCTCGACCTGGCGGCCGGAGGCGGCCGTCATACCCGTCTTCTGCTCGAGGCCGGCCACAAGGTCATCGCCGTCGATCGCGATGTCGCGGGCCTCGTTCCGCTCACCGGCCCGCGGCTCGAAATCCTGCAGGCCGATCTCGAGGACGGTTCGCCCTGGCCGTTGGGCACCCGGCGCGTCGACCTGATCGTCGTGACGAACTACCTCCATCGTCCACTCTTCGCGCCCCTGATCGCGGCACTCGCGCCGTCGGGCCTGCTGGTCTACGAGACCTTCGCCGCAGGAAACGAGCGCTTCGGCAAGCCGAGCAACCCGGATTTCCTGCTGCAGCCCGGCGAGCTGCTCGACCGCGTCCGGCCCCAGCTGCGCGTGCTGGCCTATGAGGACCTTGAAGTGGCCGAGCCTCGGCCGGCGATGGTTCAGCGCATCGCCGCGCGCGCGACCGCCGCCTAGGCGCGAAGCAGCGGGTCGAGGCCGCCGGCGGCGTCGAGCGCGTGCAGGTCGTCGCAGCCGCCGATGTGGCGGTCGTCGATGAAGATCTGCGGAACGGTGCTGCGGCCGCCGGCGCGCTTGACCATCTCGTCGCGCAGGGTGGAGTCGGCGAGCACGTCGTGATCGACGTAGTCGACGCCCTTCTTCGCGAGGAGCGACTTGGCGCGGGCGCAATAGCCGCAGAACGGGCTGGAATAGATCTCGACTTTGGCGGTCATGGCAGAGTCGAGGATAGGTCGGTCGGCGCGGCGCTTCCAGGGTGGAGATCGGCCCCGACCGGATCGACCACCTGCGCGATCGCGAGCCCATCGACGGCTGCGGCACCGCCATCGAGCAGCACCCGCGCGCAGGCGGCGAGCGTGGCGCCCGACGTGATCACGTCGTCGACCAGGATGATCCGACGGCCGGAAAGGCGATCCCGCCAGCGACGGCCGATCGCGAAGGCGCCGGCCACGTTTCGCCGCCGCCCCTCGCGGCTCAGATCGCCCTGCGACGGCGTCCGGCGCCGCCGCACCAGCAGATCGACGGCACACGGCACCTCGCTGCGCGCCGCGACGTGCCGCGCGAGCACCGCCGCCTGGTTGTAGCGTCGCCATGCGAGGCGGCTCCAATGGAGCGGCACCGGCGCGATCAGGCCGGCCCCGGGCAGCAGATCCGCACCGGCGCGCCGCAGCCAGTCGGCGAAGACCGGAGCGCCGTGAAGCCGGTCGGCGTGCTTGAATCCCAGCACGAGGCCTCGGCTCGCGGCGTCGTAGCGCAAGGCCGCGCGCGTCGCTGCGACGACAGGCGGCCTGCCGGCACAGGCCGCGCAGATGCGCCCCCGCGCGGCGTTGCCCGCGCCGACATCGAAGGGCGTGCCGCAGCGCACGCATTGCGGCGGCGCGATCCACGGCATCCGCGACCAGCACGCCGCGCAGAGACCCGGGCCGCCCTGGATCCGACCGCAGGCCAGGCAGGTCCAGGGCAGCACCGCCTCGAGCGCGGCGGCCCCGCATCTTCCGATCATCGGCCTCTCCCCGTTCGGCGCGGATGGCAGCGCACGGCCCGCGGGGGAAGCAAGCGGAGCGGCGGATTGCTCCGTCGGGACCGGACGGGCTAAGCCTGAGGACAGATGAACGCACCTGCCGTCGTCTTCGATCGCCCCGCGGTCCGACGCGCGCGCGCCCGCGCCGCCGCGCGATTCGCCGCATTCGATTTCCTGCATCGCGCCGGCGCCGAGCGGCTGGCCGACCGGCTCGACGTGATGACACGTCGCTTTCCGCTCGCCCTCGAACTCGGCGCGCGCGGCCCCCTGCTGCGCGAGGCGGTCGCCGGGCTCGATCGCATCGGCACCCTCGTGACGACGGACCCGGCAGCAGCCTGCGTGGCTGCCGCGCCCGCGCCGCGCCTCGTCGCCGACGAGGAGTGGCTGCCATTCGCCCCGGCGACCTTCGACCTCGCGATCAGCAATCTGGCTCTGCACTGGGTGAACGACCTGCCCGGCGCGCTGGTGCAGATCCGCGACTGCCTCAAGCCGGACGGGCTGCTCCTCGTCTCGCTGCTCGGCGGGCGAACGCTCGCCGAGCTGCGCGACTGCCTCGTCAGCGCCGAGATCGAGGTGTCGGGCGGGGCGCGGCCGCGGATCTCGCCGTTCGTCGACGTGCGCGGCGCCGGCGCCCTGCTGCAGCGCGCCGGATTCGCGATGCCGGTCGTCGATGCCGATGCGCTGACGGTGACCTATGCCGATGCCTTCGCCCTGATGCGCGACCTTCGCGGCATGGGCGAGACGAACGCGCTGGCGACGCGGTGCCGGCACTTCTCGCGCCGCGACGTCCTGCTGCGCGCCGCCGGGACCTACGCCGAGCGCCATGCGGGCGCCGACGGACGGATCGTCGCGACCTTCGAGATCGTGACGCTCACGGCCTGGTCGCCCGGGCCCGCGCAGCCGCGCGCCCTGCGGCCCGGCAGCGCCACCATGCGTCTCGCCGACGCCCTCGGAAGCGTCGAGATCCCGGCAGGCGACCGCGCGCGCGGCAAGCCCTCGTAGGAGGACGACGTTGCCGCGACGGCCCCGCGATCCGGGAACACGTCGCGGGACGCAGCCTCACCCCACCGATGCGGCGACCGCGTCGATCGCGCTCAGCGCACGATCTCCAGCCTCACCGGAACGCGACCCGCGTTCAGCATGTCGAGCTCGGCCGCAGCGCCGCGGGTGACGTCGATGATCACCGTGCGCCGACGCGCCATGCGGTCGTTGATCGTCACGACGGCCGACTTGCGGTTCCGCAGGTTGGTGACGCGGACCTTCGTGCCGAACGGCAGCGTGCGATGCGCAGCCGTCATGCCGGCCTCGTCGAACACCTGGTTGCCCGCCGTCGTCCGTCCGTTGAATCTCGGGCCGCCGTACCACAGCGCATAGCCCCGCATCCGGTGCTTTGCGGCGCTCTTCTTCTTCGCCTTGCTCGCCGCCGGCATCGCCGCCTGGGCGCGCGCCGGCTCCGCCGGTACGGCAAGACCGGCCACGAAGAACGCCGCCACGGCGGCGGCCATCAATCTACGCATCGATCGGGACTCCCCTCGCTTCGTCCGGCTTCGCTTCGTCGGCTCGGGCGGAGTCGTAGCTGCCACACGCGAACACCGCCGCTCAACGGCGAGTCGCGAATGCGTCAACTCGGAGACATTGCCGCAGGGATGGCGGTCGGCCGCGAAGACCGGCGGCCGCAAAAGAAAAGGCCGGGGCGCATCCGCGCCCCGGCCCTGTCGTCGACGTCGTCCGTGGCGATCAGCCGCGGCGGCGAAGCCCGCCGAGACCGAGGAGCGCGCCGCCCAGCAGGGCGAGCGACATCGGCGCCGGCACGTCCGTGCCGAGACCGCCGCCCTCGACGGTCAGGCCGCCGACGGCATCGATCTCGTTGTCGCCGTCGCGCACGACCGCACCGGGACCGCCCCAGGTGACCGAGACATAGCGGAAGGTCGCGCCGCCCGGCAGCTCGTAGACCGCAACGAAGCCGTCGGAAACGACGGGATCGGCCGCCCAGCCGCCGCCATGCACTTCCTTCAGCACGGCCGGGGTCCAGGCACCATCGGCCGCATCGGGATCGTTGGAGAGCCACGCCGTGTTCTCGAGCACCTCGCCGGGAACCGGCCCGTGGTCGACCATCACGAAGACGACCGCCTTGTTCGCGGGGCCGCCGAGATCCCAGATGATGCCCTGGGACGGGCCGGCGCCGACGATCCCGCCGAGGCCGACATTCGGGCTGGTGTCCTGGACCCACTTGTGGTCAAGCGCGTTCGCCGCCGTGGCGAAGTCGCCGCCCGACGTGTAGGCACCCAGCGTCGTCGGATCCGTCGTCGTCCCCGAGGCGTCGGCGCCCTTGACGTAGGTACCGAAGGTGAAGCCGCTCGGCGGGGCCCACACCTCGTTGCCGATGCAGGTGGTCGTGGCATCGATCCCGAGCCCCTCGAAGGTGCCGATCGTGGCGCCGAAGATCGGATTGCCGACCGCCGTGCCGCTACCCGACAGGCAGGTCAGCGCCGAGGCGCCAGGCGCCGCGGTGACAGCCATGCCGACACCGATCGCCGCGATCGCACCCAGCTTTGCAATTCCAGATCGCATTTTATCCTCCGTTTTCGACGCCACCGCGTTTTCGCGGCCGACCTGCCACGTCGGCAAATCAACTATGAAGTACCTAGCAATTCTTGAGCCAGACCACGAACCAAAATTTATTCTTATTCAATCAATGCCTTGGCACGGGCGCCCGGATCTGACTTCGGGCTGCTGTAATCCAAACCAGACAGTTTGCCGGCCCGGGACGCGCCCACCCACCGACGGGCGGCGACGATCACAATTGGTGCGTCAGAGATAATCGCGCAGCATGGCGACCAGCGGAACGTCCGCCGGCGGCATCGGGTAGTCGCCGAGACGGACCGGGCGGACCCAGGCGAGGGTCTGCCCCTCCCGCGCCGACGGCACCCCGCGCCAGCGCCGGCAGAGATAGACCGGCATCAGCAGGTGGAACGTCGGGTAGCGATGCGACGCGAAGGTGAACGGCGCCAGGCACGCCGCGGCGATGTCGATGCCGAGTTCCTCATGGAGCTCGCGGCGCAAAGCCGCCTCCGGGGTCTCCTCGGGCTGGACCTTGCCGCCCGGAAACTCCCAGAGGCCGGCCATCGGCTTGCCGGGCGGCCGCTGCGCGATGAGCACGCGCCCGTCGTCGTCGACCAGCGCGGCGGCCGCCACGAGCACCGTCCGCGCGGCCTCGCTGGCACTGCCGCTCCAGCCCGCCGGCGTGTCGCCGGCGCACCCCTCAGCTTCGGTAGCTGCCATTGATATCGATGTAGCCGTGGGTGAGGTCGCAGGTCCAAACGGTCGCGGCGCCCTTCCCCACTCCCACGTCGACGTCGATGACCACCTCGCGCCCCGCCAGATGCCGCGCGACCGGCGTCTCGTCGTAGCCCGGAACCTGCTCGCCCTTCGCGGCGATCGTGACGCCGCCGAACTTGATGACCAGGCGGTCGCGATCGGCCTTCTCGCCGCACTTGCCGACTGCCATGACCACTCGGCCCCAGTTCGCGTCGGCCGCCGCGATGGCGGTCTTCACGAGCGGCGAATTGCCGATCGCGAGGCCGATGCGCCGCGCGGCGTCGCGCGTCGCCGCGCCCGACACGTTGATGGTTATGAACTTCTGGGCGCCTTCGCCGTCCTTGGCCACCAGTTGCGCGAGCTCGACCATCACCTCGTCGAGCTTGGCGCGGAAATCCGCGAGAATGCGGTCGCCGGCCGCGCCGATGCGCGCATGCTTGGCCTGCGCCGTCGCGCAGAGCAGCACGACATCCGACGTCGACGTGTCGCCGTCGACCGTCATGGCATTGAACGACTTGTCGCTCGCGGCCTTGAGCAGCGTTCGCAGCACGGTCGCCGGCAGCTTGGCGTCGGTCAGCACGTAGCAGTGCATCGTCGCCATGTCCGGCGCGATCATGCCCGAGCCCTTGCAGAACCCGGCGATCGAGACCTCCGCACCGCCGATGCGCGCCGTGCGGCGCGCCGCCTTCGGGAAGGTGTCGGTGGTCATGATCGCGCGCGCGGCCGTCTCCCAGCGGTCCGCCTCGAGGCCGCGAGCCAGCTGCGGAAGGCTCGCCTCGATCATCTCGACCGGCAGCTTGACGCCGATGACGCCGGTGGACGCGATGAAGACCTCCTCCTTCTTGCAGCCAAGCAGCCTGGCCGTCGCCGCGGCCGTGCGCTGCACGGCGCGATCGCCGTCGCGGCCGGTGAAGGTGTTCGCGTTGCCGGCGTTGCCGACGATCGCGCGGATCCTTCCACGCTTTGCATGCTGCCGGCACCACAGCACCGGCGGCGAGCACATGCTCGAGCGGGTGGTGACCGCGGCGACGGTCGAGCCCGGCGCGAGCTCGACGAGCATCAGATCGTCGCGACCCTTGTAGCGCATGCCCGTGCAGCCGGTGGCGAAGCGCACGCCGGGCATGGCGGGAAGGGCGGGGAACTTCGCCGGCGCAAGCGGCGAGACGGGATGGGCGGCCATCGTCGACGTCCTCAGCGCTGCGGCGTGCCGTCGAGATTGAAGCGCTCGACCTTCGCGGCCTGGCGCAACCGGCCGAGCTCGGCACGCACGATCTCCTGCGCCAGCTCGTTGGTGATCTGGTCGCGCACGTCGTCGAGGCTCTGCGCCTGGGTCCGGATCTTGTCGACCTTGATGATGTGCCAGCCGAACTGCGTCTTGACGGGCGTGTCGCTGACCTCGCCCTCCTTGAGCTTGAACGCGACCTCGGAGAATTCCGGCACCATCTCGCCCTTCTTGAAGAATCCGAGATCGCCGCCGCTCTGCTTGCCCGAGGGATCGAGCGTGTTCTCGCCCGCGAGCTTGGCGAAGTCGCCGCCGGACTTGACCTGGCCGAGGATCTCCTTCGCCTTCTGTTCCGTGGCGACCAGGATGTGCCGGGCGCTGACCTCCACCTCGGCCGGGTTCTCCGCGATGAACTTCTGATAGCGCGCCTTGATGCCGTCCTCGGTCATCGCCGAGGCCATCTTGCGCTTAAGGTAGACGTCCTGGATCAGGCGCTCCTCGATGCTCGCGAGGCGCTCGCGCACCTCGGGATCGCGGTCGAGATTGTCGCGCCGGCCCGCCTGGGCGATCAGCTTGACGTCGATGAGGCGATCGATGATCAGCGGGAAGAGGACCTCGAGCGGCATCTGCTGCGCCTCCGCGGGCAGCGAACGCTGCATCGCGACGATGTCGGAGCGCTTGATCGGAGACCCGTCGACGATCGCGATTACCGGATCGGCGGCCGTGTCGGCAGCCTGCGGCGGGGTCACCGTCTGCGCCCGGACCGGCGGCGCGGCGCACGCCAGGAACGCCGCACCGGCCAGCGCTGCGACGCGAACGAAGTAAGACATTGGTAAACCCCGCGGGCTGAAGAAGGAGCGCGCATCTTGCCTCCAGGCGATCGGCCGGGACAAGGCGTCGCAAAGTTGACACAACCCGTTGCGAGACTTATCTGTTCGCGCCCATTTGCCGGGGCTGCAATCGGAATTTTCGGCCGCAAGATCGAAGGATGCCTCGCGCATGTTCGGCGCCATCGCCCGCAAGCTTTTCGGTTCGTCCAATGACCGCGTCGTCCGCGGCCTGCGCAAGACCGTCGACGCCATCAACGCCAAGGAACCGGAGGTCGCGAAGCTCTCCGACGACGAGCTGAAGGCACGCACGCCCTGGCTCAAGGAACGCCTGGAGAAGGGCGAGACGCTCGACGACCTGCTCGTCGACGCCTTCGCGACGGTCCGCGAGGCGGCCAAGCGCACCCTCGGGCAGCGTCACTTCGACGTCCAGCTCATGGGCGGGATGGTCCTGCATCGCGGCCAGATCGCCGAGATGAAGACCGGCGAGGGCAAGACGCTGGTCGCGACGCTGCCGGTCTATCTCAACGGCCTCACCGGCAAGGGCGTCCATGTCGTCACGGTGAACGACTACCTCGCGCGCCGCGACGCGGAGTGGATGGGGCAGGTCTACAAGTTCCTCGGCCTCTCGGTCGGCGTGATCGTCCATGGCATGACGGACGACGAGCGCCGCGCGGCCTATGGCTGCGACGTCACCTATGCGATGAACTCCGAGCTCGGGTTCGACTATCTCCGGGACAACATGAAGTTCCGGCTCGACCAGATCAGCCACCGGCCGTTCAACTACGCGATCGTCGACGAGGTCGACTCGATCCTGGTGGACGAGGCGCGCACGCCCCTCATCATCTCCGGGCCGAGCGAGGATTCGCCCGAGGAGTACAATCAGGTCGACAAGCTGATGCCGCTGCTCGTCGCCGAGGACTTCGAGAAGGACGAGAAGCAGCGCACCGTCACGCTGACGGAGACCGGTGCCGAGCGGATCGAGCAGCTGCTGCGCGAGCACGGCATCATGAAGCAGGGAAACCTCTACGACCTGCAGAACGTCAGCCTCGTGCACCACGTGAACCAGGCGCTGCGCGCCCACAAGCTGTTCACGCGCGACGTCGACTACATCGTCAAGGACGGCAAGGTCATCATCATCGACGAGTTCACCGGCCGCATGATGGAGGGCCGTCGCTACTCGGAGGGCCTGCATCAGGCCCTCGAGGCCAAGGAGCATGTCGAGGTCCAGACCGAGAACCAGACCCTGGCCTCGATCACCTACCAGAACCTCTTCCGCATGTATCCGAAGCTCGCCGGCATGACGGGAACGGCGATGACGGAGGCGACGGAGTTCGCGGAGATCTACAAGCTCGAGGTCGTCGAGATGCCGACCAACGTGCCGGTCGCGCGCCAGGACTCCGACGACGAGGTCTACCGCACGATGGCCGAGAAGATTCAGGCGATCGTCGCGCTGATCGACGAGTGCCGGAAGCGCCAGCAGCCGGTCCTCGTCGGCACGGTCTCCATCGAGAGGTCCGAGACCCTCGCCGCGGAGCTCAAGAAGCGCGACATCCCGCACAACGTCCTGAACGCGCGCTACCACGAGCAGGAGGCGCAGATCATCGCGCAGGCCGGCCGTCCGGGCGCCGTCACCATCGCCACGAACATGGCCGGCCGCGGCACCGACATCCAGCTCGGCGGCAATTTCGACATGCGCGTGCGTCACGAGCTTGCCGACGTCGCCGACCCGGTCGAGCGCGCGACGCGCACGGACAAGATCAAGGCGGAGATCGCCGCGGCCCGCGACGTCGTGCTCAAGGCCGGGGGCCTCTACGTCATCGGCACGGAACGCCACGAGAGCCGCCGCATCGACAACCAGCTGCGCGGCCGCTCCGGCCGTCAGGGCGACCCCGGCGCATCGAAGTTCTTCCTGAGTCTCGAAGACGACCTGATGCGCATCTTCGGCTCGCAGCGCATGGACACGATGCTGGTCAAGCTCGGCCTCAAGGAGGGCGAGGCCATCATCCATCCCTGGATCAACAAGGCGCTGGAGAAGGCGCAGCAGAAGGTCGAGGCGCGCAACTTCGATATCCGCAAGAACCTGCTGCGTTTCGACGACGTGATGAACGACCAGCGCAAGGTCGTCTACGAGCAGCGTCGCGACGTGATGCGCGCCGAGGAGGTCCACGAGCAGATCGCGGCGATGCGCAGCAAGGTCGTCGGCGACCT
>JAEULA010000116.1 GCA_016793165.1 Alphaproteobacteria bacterium
CGCCGCCTGGTTCATGCCGGGGACCGCGTCGTACTCCGCATAGGTGCCGAGGATCGGGCCCTGCGTGCCCCAGGTGGCGCAGAACGCGGTGGGCATCCCGCCCGAACCCTCCTCGACCGCGAAGCCCTCGCGCCGCAGCCGCTCGACATACCAGGCGCAGGACCGGTACTCGCGCCAGGCGGGCTCGGCGAACTCCCAGATCGTCGTGTGGTCGCGCGAGAGTGCCGCCTCGTTCGCGCCGACCCAGGCGAGCGCCGTCGCCTGCGCCGCCGTCGGCTTCCTGTTCACGTGGTGTCTCCCTTCAGGTCGCCGGGCCCTGGCGCCGGGCGCGCAAAGCGAGCTCGGCCAGCAGCATGATCAGGGTCACGAAGATCAGGCCCACCGCGCATGCCGCGATGACCGGATCGAGGTTCTCGTTGATGTCGTCCCACATGCGGCGCGGCAGCGTGTAGATGCTGCGTCCGGCGATGAACAGCACGATCACGGTCTCGTCCCAGGAATGGATGAAGGCGAAGATCGCGCCGGACAGGATGCCCGGCATGATGTTCGGCACGATCACCCACCGCACGGTCTGCCACAGCGACGCACCGAGATTGCGCGCGGCCTGCTCGAGCCTCGGGTCGAAGGTCGCGAGGCTCGCCGAGACGGTGATCACGACATACGGCAGGCCCGTGACGATGTGGGTCAGCGCGACGCCGAGGAACGAATTGAGCAGCCCGAGATCGACGAACAGGCGGTAGACGCCGATCGCGTAGACGATCGACGGCACGACGAGCGGCAGCAGCATGAAGCTGCGCACCCACTCCGAGGCGTTGCTCGCCAGCCGCCAGCAGCCGACGGCGCAGAGCGTGCCGACGGTCACGCAGGCGACGGTCGACACGACCGCCAGCGCCAGGGATTGCCAGATCGAGCCGAGCCAGGCCGCGCTGGTCGACAGCTTCTCGAAGTGGCGGAACGAGATCGTCTCCTGCGGCAGGGACAGGAAGCGCTGGTCGGTCACCGAGACGGGGAAGACCACCAGGATCGGCAGCACGAGGAACAGCAGCACGCACCAGGCGATCGCCAGGACGAGCGGGCGGGAAAGGCCGAGCCGGGCGCCGAGGCGTTCCATCAGCGCGCGCCGAACAGGTTCCGCAGGTCCACGATGCGCGACAGCGCCGCGAGCAGCAGCAGGACGCTGACCAGCAGCGTCGTGGCGAGCATCGCGCCCAGGCCCCAGCGGATCGTGTTGAGGATCTGCACGCCGATGTACTCCGAGACCATCAGCACACGGCCGCCGCCCAGGATCGCCGGGGTCACGTAGAAGCCGAGCGAGAAGATGAACACCAGCACGCCCGCACCGACGATGCCCGGCATGGACAGCGGCAGGAAGATCCTCGCGAAGGACTGCCAGGCGCCGGCGCCGAGCCCGCGCGCGGCCGCGATCAGCCGCAGGTCGATGCCGCGCATGTTCGCGTAGAGCGGCAGCACCGCGAACGGGATCATGTAGTGCACCATCCCGATCATCACGCCGATCTCGTTGCGCAGCAGGGGCAAGGGCTCGGCGATCAGGCCGAGAGCCTGCAGGCCGCCGTTGATCAGCCCGTTGGACCGCAGCAGCGTGACCCAGGCGAAGGCGCGCACGAGCACCGAGATCCACAGCGGCAGCAGCACGAAGAAGGTCAGCCAGCGCAGCTGACCCTCGCTCGCATGCACCATCGCGTAGGCGACGACGTAACCGAGCATCATGGTGATCGCCGTCGTCGTCACGCAGATGCGCGCGGTGACCCAGAGCACGCGCTGCACCGGCTCCGAAGTGAACAGCCGTTCGTAGTTCGACAATCCCAGCTGCGGCTCGGCGAAGCTGATCCAGAGGACCTTGAACAGCGGATAGAGGTAGAACGCCGCCATCATCAGCACGGCCGGCGCGATCAGCAGCCAGTAGAACTGGCGCGTCGACAGGGCGCGCGACGCGACGACGGCGGTCATGCGGGTCCGCCGGCGGCGGCGGACTGGGCCTCGGGCTTCATCGTCGCATCCTGCGGCACGACTCCCCGACGCAGCAAGCAGCAGGGTTGACGACGAGATCGCGCGCAGCTCCCCCGCTGCCGCCTCGACGAGGCCTCGCGTCGCGGCGGCAGGGATCGAGAACCGAGATGTCGGCAGCACTTACTTAATGCAATCGAGGTTAGGAGGGGTATCGTTCGACATCAGGAGCTTGTCGCGATGGCACGACCATTGCTGCTTGGAAGCCGGAGCGGGGCCCGGAACCCGACTCGCGCTGCAGTGCAGGCGACCCGCGCCCGACGCAAGGGACCCTCGCCATGATGAAGCTGGCCTTCTTCTCTGCCGCCCTCGCCGTCACCGCGATGGCGATGCCGGCAGGTGCGACCGTCCTCGTCAACAGCGCAACGCAGGGCCTGTACAACAGCGGCCTCGGCGACTTCGCCGCCGACCCCTGGATGAACAACGCTGCGGTGAACGGCAACGGCGGAGCCGAGCGCATGTTCCCCGGCGCCAATGTTTCGCAGGGCGACCCGGTCGCGAGCTTCGCGTCGGCACCGAATTTCTCGGGCGCCGGGGCGGGCATCACGTCCGCGTTGGGCGATTGGCTGACCACCCCGGGAGCGCCCGGCGGCAGCTGGACGGGCCTGCAGGCGATCCCCGCAAGTTGGACCGTCAATACCGAGACGGCGATCATCTACGTGCTGAACTCGTCGTTCGGCCTCGACGATGTCGTCGCCAGCATCGGCGTCGACAACGGCGTCTTCGTCTGGCTCGACGGCACCTACGTGTTCGGCGCGACCGCGCCGGGACGCGCGGTGGCAGGCGAATACATCGTCGGCCTCGGCGATCTCTCCGCCGGCACGCACTACTTGCAGTTCCTGCGCGCCGACCACGGCGGCGCCGCGGGCTGGAGCCTGTCGGTGACCGGCGACGTCCTGACCTCGGGCCCGGGCGGAGCGACCGATGTGCCGGCGCCCGCAACCCTGGCGACGCTCGGTGCAGCCCTCGCCGGCCTCGGCTTCGCGCGGCGCCGCCGCTGATTCGCCCCCATCCGGCGCCACGGGTATCCGGCAGCCCCGCAAGGTCGCCCGTCCCCGCCGACCTGTCGCCCGCGCCTTCGCCGAGCGCGATCCGCTCGCCTCCAGCCGACGAGATCGGCGATGCTCGCGCCAGGCAGCGCCGGTGGACGGCGCGCGGGCGGGGGAGTGTCGATCCATGGCAAGCGTCGAATCGTATTTTTCGCAGAGCTACGCCGAGGCGCGTGAGAAGTTCCTCGCGGCGCTCGAGGCCGGCGGCGGCGTGCTGCTGGAGAGCTGCGAGAATCCGAACAAGGGTCCCGACGGCGGCCGGCTGTTCACGGATGTCGGACGGATCGGTCCCGGCGACGCGCGCAAGATCCTCGTCCTCGTCTCGTCGACTCACGGGATCGAGGGCTACTGCGGTTCGGGCTGCCAGGTCGGCTGGCTTCAGCGCAAGCACTACTGGCGCGATGCGACGCCCGACGTCGCCGTCTATCTCGTCCACGCGGTCAACCCGCACGGCTTCGCCTGGGGCCGGCGCGTCACCGAGGAGAACGTCGATCTCAACCGCAACTTCGTGGACTTCGCCGCGCCGCTGCCGAGCAATCCGGATTACGAGGCGCTCGCCGCGCATGTGAATCCGCGGGAGTGGTCCGACGCTGCGATCGAGGCCGCCGACCTCGCGATCGCCCGCCACTACAACCTGCCCAATGCCGATTTCCTGCCGCGCGCCATCCATGGCGGCCAATACGTCAACGACAAGGGGACCTACTTCGGCGGCTTCGCGCCGACCTGGGCGCGGCGGAATTTCGAGGCGATCGTCGCGCGCCACTTCGTGCGCGCGACCGACCTCTGCGTGATCGACTACCACACAGGCCTGGGACCGCTCGGTCACGGCGACATCATCTTCGGCAACTCGCCGGCGATGGGTCGCGCCCGCGACTGGTTCGACCACGTGACGCCGACCGAGGAGGACATCGAGGCGGCCAAGCGCAAGGCCGGCGGCCACACGGCCAATTCGATTCCGGGCACGCTGTCGCGCCATCTGCTCAAGCTGCTCCCCCAGGCGCGGCTGACCGCAGGCGGGCTCGAATACGGCACGCACGACGTGCGCAACGTGCTGAAGTCGATTCGCGCCGACAACTGGCTGTGGGCCCACGGCGATCCGCACGGCGCGCAGGGCCGCGAGATCCGCGCCTTCATCCGCGAGATGTTCTATCCGTCGGTCCCGGAGTGGAAGATCATGGTCACGTCGCGGTCCAACGACATCATCCGCATGGCCCTCGCGGGCCTCGCTCGGGCGTGAAGCGGCCCGGCGTTCGCAATCGCCATCGCGCCCCGCCCCGGCGACCGCAAGACCACGAAGGGAAAGCGATCACGCCCGGAACGCTCCGGTCGTCCCATCGCCGCCGCACCGCATTCCTGCTCGCAGCCGAAGCCGCGACCAGGGCCCGCCGGCGCGAACCGCGCGCCTTCCACCCTTTGCTCCGGGTGCGGCGAATTGTCCGTTTCCACCGCGTGCCTGCGCTCGCCGGGCAGCTCGGTCGTTACCAGCTGTAGCTCGACGCTACAGCCGCGACACACAACGGCCCGATCCTCGCGGTAGAACGCGTCGTCGCAGTCGGCAGATGCCGGCGACATTCGAGGAGCCCGCTGCATGAACAAGGCCCTGCTGTTCCGGCTGCACCGCTGGACCACGCTGCTTTTCGCGCTGCCGCTCGCGGCTCTCATCGTCACCGGCCTGATCCTGTCGGTCGAGCCGCTCGTGGTGACGGGCGCGACGGGGCCCGGAGTGCTCGACGGGGCGCGCATCACGGGAATCCTCGCACAGCAGGATCCCGAGGGCCGGGCGCGCGGGATCATGCTGCGTCGCTACGCCGACGAGATGGTGATCACCGGCCTGCCGGGCGGGGCGCGCATCGTCGCCCTTTCCACGGGCGAGCGGCGCGACGGCGCAGGCGCGTTGCCGGCGCTGTTCGGAACCTCGCGCTCGGTCCACGAGCATCTCGTCCAGGGCCTCGACTGGCTGGTCGTGCCGTCGACCGTCGCGATGCTCGTGCTGATCGGGCTGGGGCTCGCGATGGGGCTGCCGACGCTGCGCAACACGGTCGGCGGCTGGCACAAGGCGACCGGCTGGTTCCTGATGCCGCTGCTGATCGCGAGCCCGCTCACCGGGCTCATGCTCGCCTGGAACATCACCTTCGCGGATGTCGGCGGGACGCCCGCTGCCGTGGGCGCTGCCGGCCGCGTGTCGATCGCGCAAGCCGCCGCCGCCGTCGCGGCCGTGCACGACGAGAAGAACCTGCTGTGGATCCGCAGCCGCGGGAACACGCCGATCGCCCGGGTGATCGTCGACGGCGAGTACCGCGTCTTCGCGGTGACCGGCGCCGGGCTGCAGCCGCAGCCGCGGAACTGGCCGCGCCTCATCCACGAGGGGGTGTGGGGCGGCGCGCTTCCCGCGCTGCTGAACGTGGCCGTCTCGATCGCCTTCGCGGGCCTGCTCGGCACCGGGCTTTTCATGTGGGCGCGGCGCAAGCTTCGCCGCCGGTCGCGCGCGACGATCCCGCGTCCCGCCTGACGCGACCGCCGCCGGTCCGCTCGCATTCCGCGCCGGAATTCGACACCATTGCGGGCGCATCAGACGGAGGGGAACGGCAATGGCAGGCGGAAAGCTCGGCGTCGGCGTGTTCGGCGCGCATACCTGGGCCGAGAAGGCGCACCTGCCCGGCTACGCCGCCGATCCGCGCGTCGACCTCGTCGCGATCTGCGACGTCGTGCCCGAGCGCGCGCAGGCGATGGCGCGGAAGTTCGGCGCCCGGCGCGTCTACACCGACCCCAAGGCGTTGCTCGCCGACGGCGAGATCCGGATGGTCGATGTCTGCACGCCGACCGACACGCATCTCGACCTCGCGCTCGCGGCGATCGCGGCGGGCAAGCACGTGCTGTGCGAGAAGCCGATCGCGCGCGACGCACGCGACGCCTTCCGCATGGCCCGCGCGGCGGAGGCGGCGAAGCTGCGCACGAAGGTCGGGTTCACCTTCCGCTATTCGCCGGCGCTGCGGCGCATCCGCGCCTGGATCGAGGACGGCACGATCGGCGACGTCTTCCATGTCCACGGGCTCGAGCAGAACAGCCAGTTCCTCGATCCGATGTTCCCGCTGCGACAGGTGCCCGCCGGCGTCGACTTCAAGGCGAAGCACCCGATCCCGCAGTCGATCGTCGGATACGGGTCGCATCTCGTCGACCTGATGCGCTGGATGGGCGGCGAGTTCGCCGCCGTCGCCGCGACGATGCGCAACTACGTGCCCGAGCGCGTGGTGCGCGGCTATCCGGGCATGCAGCGCATCAACGTCGACGACGGAACGGTGGCCCTGGTCGAGTTCGCGTCGGGCGCGCAGGGCATGCTGCAGACATCGATCGTCGCGGTCGGCAACTATCCCGGGATCGAGATCCGCGTCTACGGCTCGAAGGCCGCGGCGGTCGGGCGCCTCGTGACCGAGCGCGGTATCGCCGAGACCCTTCATTTCGCGCGCGCGGACGCGGTCGAATTCGAGCCCGTGGCGCTGCCCGACTCCGACTTCCCGCCGGGCACGAGCCTGCGCACGGAGTGGCGCGAGCTCTACTACCGCAACCTCATCCGTCTCTGGGTCAGCGAGCTGCTCGACGACCGCCCTCCCGAAGGCGACTTCCGCGACGGTGCCCGCAGCCAGGAGATCGTCGATGCCTGCGTGCTCGCCCATGTCGAGCGGCGCTGGGTCGACTTCCCGCTCTACCGCGACGTCTGAGCCGATGGCGATCGAGGCTCTCGTCGACCGCTTCCTGGCGCACCACGCGACGTTCTTCCCCGTCGACGCGACGTTCATGGGGCTCGCCGGGGCAAACGAGCGCCTTCCGCCGGCGGATCCGGAAGCCGCATCGCGCGAGGCCGCCGCGCTCGATGCGCTGCGCCGCGAGTTCGACGCCGCGGCGATCGCGGACTCGGCGGGCAGGCACCCGGCGCGCGCGAACTCGGCGGGCGCGAGGCTCGACGCGCGGATGCTGCGCGGCGCCCTGATCCACGCGCGCGCCGCGCTCGAGCATCGGCCGCGGTTCGGCCAGCCGAGCTGGTACACCGGCGAGGCCGCCTTTGGGCTGATCTCGCTGCTGCTGCCTTCGGCGCCGCCCGACGCCGCCGCGGGCCTGCACGCGCGCCTTGCGGCGATTCCGGCCTTCCTCGATGCCGGTCGGCGAAATCTCGCGGGCAAGGCGGTGCCGCCCGATTGGTGCGAGCGCGCACGCCGCGAGGCCGCGGCGGTCCAGCGGCTGCTGGCGCAGGGACTGCCGCACCATCCGCTCTGGCGCGACAGCCTGGCGACCGCCCGCGATCGCGCCGCGGCGGCGCTGGCGTCGTTCGCCGCGTCGCTCGCCGGCCTGCCCCCTGCCGATCCCGCCTGCGGCCGCGATTATCTGGCCCTGCTGATGCGCGAGGTGCACGGCCTGCCCTGGACGCCGGAGGAGGCGGTCGCGCTCGCCGAGGACGCTTTCGCGCGCCTGGAGGGCGATCTCGAGCGGCGCGCCGCGGAGATCGATCCCGCGCGTGACTGGCGCGCGCAGCTGGCCGCGCTCGCCACGGAGACCCGGGAGGCCGACGTCCTGCCGCGCGCCTATGGCCACTGGCACGACCGCGCGCTGACCGATGCGACCGGCCTCGTGACGCCGGCCGACGACTACTCGCTGACCTTCGCGCCGCTGCCCGCCTGGGCGCAGGCG
Organism: Alphaproteobacteria bacterium; assembly: GCA_016793165.1. GTDB lineage: Bacteria > Pseudomonadota > Alphaproteobacteria > CACIAM-22H2 > CACIAM-22H2 > CAIOSQ01. Next base: position 7,755 of record JAEULA010000116.1, read on the forward strand.
ATCGCGGGCGATCTGTACTTCCTCTCCTACCGCTCGCCGCCGGCGCTCGACGCGCGCATGGGCAGCGTCTACTGGACAGCGCCCGCGGCGCAGAGCGTCGTCGCGATCAAGCAGACGCACGCGACGCATCACGGCTCGGTCGGCCATCACACCCAGAACGCGCGGGCACGCTGCGCGCCGTCGCGGCTGGCCCGGCTCGCCGGCACCGATTGCGCAGCGGGCATCGCCTTCCTCGGCGCCGGTACCATGGTCGAGGGCTGGGCCTGCTACGCGACCGAGCTGCTCGCCGAGATCGACGATTACTACGCGCCGGCGGAGACGCTGGCCCTGATCCAGGGCGACCGGCGCAATGCCGCCTCGGTGATCGCCGACATCCGCCTGCACACCGGCGAGTGGTCGCTGGAGCGGATGCGCGCCTTCTACCGCGACGAGGCCGGGTTCCCGGCGGCGCGCATCTGGGGCGAGACCACGCGCAACTCGCTGCTTCCCGCAACGCGGCTGATGTATTTCCTGGGCACCGAGCAGATCAAGGCGCTGCGCCGCCGGACGCGGCTGCCGCTGCGCAATTTCCACGACGCGCTGATCGGCTGCGGCCACGTCCCCGTCGCCTGGGCGGCCGAGGAGATCGAGCGGGCCGCCTGAGCTACTTGTCGGCTTCGACCAGGCCCTTCACGAACAGCCGCTGGAGCGCGATCACGACCGCGATCGGCGGGATCATCACGATCACGGCCCCGGCCATCGCGACGTTCCATTCGGGACGGCCGTCGCCGCCGGGCAGCAGCTTCGACACGCCCAGCACCGCGGTGTGGTAGGCCGCGTCGGTCGTCATCAGCAGCGGCCAGAGGTACTGGTTCCAGCCGTAGAGGAAGAGGATCACCGCCAGGGCCGCGATGTTCGTGCGCGACAGCGGCAGCATCATGTCGCGGAAGAATCGCATCGGAGAAGCGCCGTCGATTCGCGCCGCCTCGGCGAGCTCGCGCGGGATGGTCATGAAGAACTGGCGGAACAGGAACGTACCGGTGGCGGAAGCGACCAGCGGCAGGATCAGGCCCGTGTAGCTGTTGAGCAGGTTGACCTTCACGTCGAGCCGCGCGGGCGTGCCGGTGAAGAGCCCGACGAGGTCGCCGAGATGCAGCGCATCGAAGATCCAGATCGCCGGCGCCAGCGCGTTGGCGACGACCTCGAAGGTCGGGACGATGCGCACTTCCACGGGCAGCATCAGCGAGACGAAGATCAGCCAGAACACGAGCGTCTTGAAGCGGAAGTCGAAATAGACGATCGCGAAGGCCGAGAGGATCGAGACCAGGATCTTCCCGCCGGTGATGCCAAGCGCGACGATCGCGCTGGTCATCAGCCGCGTGCCGAGATCGCCCTTCGACCAGGCGGCGGCCATGTTCTCGGCCAGCCGGCTGCCGGGAAGCAGCGGCATCGGGAAGCTGTTGAGCTGCTCCACGCTGAGAGTCGAGCCGATCAGCACCACGACGACCGGCAGCCCGGTGAGCACGAGCGCGACCAGCAGCACCGCGTGCGTCACGACGTCCAGGATCGGCGTGCGCTCGATCATGACGCCGTCACGACGCGTAATGGACCTTGCGCTCGACCAGCCGGAACTGGGCGAGCGTCAACAGGATCACGAGGATCATCAGGATCACCGACTGCGCGCCCGACGAGCCGTAGTCGAGGCTGACGAAGCCGTCGCGGAAGGTCTTGTAGGCGAGGATCGTGGTCGCAGTCCCGGGGCCGCCCTTCGTCATGACGTGGACGATGCCGAAGGTCTCGAAGAAGGCGTAGACGACGTTCATCACGACAAGGAAGAACGTGGTCGGCCCCAGCAGCGGCACGACGATGTCGCGCGTGCGGCGCAGCACGCCCGCCCCGTCGATGGCCGCCTGCTCGATCAGGAAGCGCGGGATCGCCTGCAGGCCGGCGAGGAAGAAGATGAAGTTGTAGCTGATCTGCTTCCACACCGAGGCGACCACGACCAGGGCCAGGCCGTGGCCGGGATCGAGGTTCGGCCGCCATTCGATGCCGATCCACTTGGTGAGCACGTAGGCGACGAGCCCGATGCCCGGGTCGAGCAGGAAGATCCAGAGCACGCCGACGATGACCGGCGCGACCGCGTAGGGCCACAGCAGCAGCGTGCGGTAGGCGCCGCGACCCCGCACCGCGCGATCGACGAACAGCGCGAGGAGGAGGCCGATCGCCGTCGAGAGCCCGGCGACGAGGAAGCTGAACAGGAAGGTGACCTGGACGGATTCGAGATACTCCGGGCTCTCGAAGAGCCGCGTGAAGTTCTCGAGGCCGACGAACTGCGGATTGTTGCCGAAGGCGTCGGTCATCATGACCGACTGGTAGATCGCCTGTCCGGCCGGCCAGTAGAAGAACACGAACAGGATCAGCAGCTGCGGCACGAGCAGCAGATAGGGTAGCCAGCGGCTGCGGAAGACGGACGAGCCCATGTCGTCGCGGCGGCGAGGTCCGACCCGCCGCCGCGCAGGGCGGCGGGTCGGACCGGTCCCGGGCTCAGAGCTTGCCGCGGTTCTGCTGCTCGAAGCGCCGCAGCAGCTCGTTGGCGCGGCGGACCGCATCGTCCATCGCCTGCTGCACGCTCTTCTGGCCGATCAGCGCGCGCTCGACCTCCTCGGTGAAGACGACGCGGATGCCCTCGTGGTTGCCGAGGCGGATCGCCCGTGAATTCGCCGTCGGGGCGTTGAGCAGCAGCTGCCGGATCGCGATCCCCATCGCCGGCTTCTGGTTGTAGTAGCCGTCCTTGACCAGCTGCTCGTAGGCCGACTTGGTGACCGGCACGTAGCCGGTGCGCTGGTGGTTGTAGATCTGGATCTCCTTCTGCGACAGGAAGCGGAAGAAGTCGCCGATCCCCGCGTAGACGGCCGGCGCGTGGCCCTTGAGCGCGAACAGCGCCGCGCCGCCGATCACGGTGTTGTTCGCCGGACGCCCCTCCTCGTGCGGCAGGAAGGTCGCGCCCCATTTCGGCTTCACGTCGCGCTCGAACTGCGCGTGCAGCGCCGAGCTGTCGACGATGAAGGCGCAGCGCCCCTCGCCGAATTCGGCGCGCGGCCCGCCGGCCGCGGCGCCCGCCGCGGAGCCGTAGATCGCGTACTTGGTGTCGATCCAGCGCTTGATGCGCTCCATGTGCTGAACGACGCTGGTCTTGTTGAACATCATCTCGACGCCGAGACCCTCGATGCCGTTCTGACCGCTGGCATAGGGGATGTCGTTGCGCGCGCTGTAGTTCTCGACGTCGATCCACTGGCCGTGGGGGATGAAGCCGTGCAGCGCAAGACCGCACGGCACGCCGCCGGCCTTCATCTTCTCGATCTGCTTCTCCATCTCCTGCCAGGTCTTGGGCGGGCCGCCGAGACCGAACTTCTCGATCAGGTCGGCGTTGTAGTAGAGGATCGGCGTCGAGCTGTTGAAGGGCATCGCGATCAGCTTGCCCTTCGGGTCCGTGTAGACGAGCGCCACGGGCGGCACGAGGTCGGCGACGTCGAAGACCACCTTGTTGCGCTCGAGGATCTCGTGCGCCGGCTCGACCACGCCCGACAGCATCAGCGTAATGACGCTGGACTCGTTGCTCTGCAGCAGATGCGGATGCTCCTTGGCGCGATACGCCGCGGTCACCGCGTTGAAGCTCTCCTGGTAGCTGCCCTTGAAGATGGGCTTGAGATCGTACTTGTCCTGGCTGGCGTTGTAGCGCTTGGCGACATCCTCGATCCATTCGCCGAGCTGGCCGCTCATCGAATGCCACCAGTTGATCGTCGTGCGCTGCGCCTGCGCCGGCGCCGCGCTGACCATCAGGCCGATCGCCGCGGCCGCCACTGCCGACATGCCGCGCCTTGTCATTCCCGACATCGCGTCCTCCCCGTTTTCAGCGCGCCGATTGTCCCGACCGTCCGGGCGCGCGCGGCCCGATCCGGTCCCCGTCGGGCATCCGCCCCGCCGGCGGCGCGCCGAAGCATCGAACGCGTCGACGACGCCGCGCCGGAGCGGCCCGCCCGATCACCCCATTGACACGGCGCGACGCTAGCGGACATCTGTTGCGCGCGGAACACTTTTGTTCGGCACGGGCCGGGGAGCGTCGATGGAACTGCGCGCCGATCGCGGGGACGTGTTCATCGGTCTCGACTCCGGCACGTCCGTCGTCAAGGCGATCGCCTTCGATCGGGCGGGGCGGCAGATCGCCATGGCGGCCGCGCCGAACCGGACGATCGCGGTCGGGCACGGCGGCGTCGAGCAGGACATGGACGACGTCTGGCGGTCGGCGGCGCAGGTCGTCGCGGCGCTCGGCGAGCGCGTGCCCGATCTCGCGCGGCGCGCCGCGGCGCTCGCCGTCACCGCGCAAGGCGATGGCACCTGGCTGATCGACGGCCGCGGCGCGCCCGTCGGGCGCGCCTGGCTGTGGCTCGACGGCCGCGGCGGCGCGATCGTGGACGAGCTGCGCCGCGACGGGACCGACGCGGCGGTCTTCCGCGCCACCGGCACCGTACTGAGCCCGTCGCTGCAGAGCGCCCAGCTGCTCGCCATGCGCCGGCACGCGCCGGAGAAACTCGCGCGCGCGTCCCACGCGCTGCACTGCAAGGACTGGCTCTACTACAAGCTCGCCGGCGAGATCGGCACCGATCCTTGCGAGGGCGTCAACACCTACGGCGATGTGCTCGCCCGCCGCTACGACGACGGCGTGCTCGAGCGTCTCGGTCTGTACGCCGAGCGCCGGCTGCTGCCCGAGATCGTCGACGGGACCGCGCATTGCGGCCGGCTGGCGCCCGAGGCCGCGCGCGCGACGGCGCTGCCGGCCGGCCTGCCGGTCGTGCTGGCGCCGGTCGACTATCTCGCGACCGCGATCGGCGGCGGCGTCCTCGGCGACTCGGACGACATCGGCTGCTCCGTGCTCGGCAGCGCGGGCATGCACCTGATGCTGCTCGCCGACCCCGTCGCCGCGACGCAGGGCGCGCCGTGCGGCTACACCGTCCTGTTCCCGCGGCCGGGCACCTGGCTGCGCATGGTCTCGAACATGGCGACGAGCCTGAACGTCGACTGGCTCGTCGGCCTGGCCGCGGACGCCGCGGAGCGCATCACCGGCACGACGGTGGATCGCCGGCGCGTGCTGGGCCTCCTGGACGAGGGCGCTGCCCGGGCTGCGCCGGGCGCGGCGCTCTATCACCCCTACATCTCCGAGGCCGGCGAGCGCGGCCCCTTCGTCGAGCCGCGTGCACGCGCCCAGTTCCACGGGCTGAGCACGCGCACGACGATCGACGACCTGATGCGCGCGGTGCTCGAGGGCATCGTCTTCGCCGCGCGGGACTGCTACGCGGCGATGCCGGTGCAGCCGCGCGAGCTGCGGCTCGCCGGCGGCGCGGCGCGGAGCGCGACCGTGCGCCAGGCGATGGCCGCGGCCCTGCGCGCGCGCGTGCGCCGCAGCGGGCACGACGAGGCCGGCGCACTCGGCGCGGTGGCGGTCGCCGCCGTAGGCCTTGGCGCCTTCGCGTCGATCGACGCGGCCTGCGTGGCCTGGGTCGACCCGCAGCTCGGCGCGGCGGAGATTGCGGAGCCCGCGCTCGCCGATCGCTACGAGCAGATTTTCTCGGCCTATCGCGTCGGCCGCGAGGACTCGCGACGCGTCTGGTCGTCGTTGCATGAAACCGGGAGACATTGATGCCGAAGCTTCGCCACCTCGAGGAACGCCGGGCCATGATCGCGGCCTGCCGCGACATGAACCGGCTGGGGATCAACCAAGGCACGTCGGGGAACATCAGCGTCCGCGTCGACGGCGGCTTCCTGGTGACACCCACGGGAGTTCCGTATGACAAGCTCGCGCCGGAGCTGATGGTGCTGATGACGGCGGACGGCCGCTTCAAGGGCGACGTCCTGCCGTCCAGCGAGTGGCGCTTCCATCGCGACATCCTCGCGCGGCGGCCGGACGCCAACGCGGTGGTCCATTGCCACGCGATGTTCTCGACGACGCTCGCGATCCTCCACAAGGAGATCCCGCCGATCCACTACATGATCGCGGCGGCCGGCGGCCCGTCGATCCGCTGCGCGCCCTACGCCACATACGGCACGCAGGAGCTGTCGGACCACGCGCTGGCCGCGCTCGAGGATCGCAAGGCCTGCCTCCTCGCCAACCACGGCATGATCGCGCTCGGCCCGACGCTCGCGCGCGCGATGTGGCTCGCCGTCGAGGTCGAGACGCTGGCTGCCCAGTACTGGCGGGCGCTGCAGGCGGGCAAGCCGAAGCTGCTCTCCGCGGCCGAGATCGCCACGGTGATGGGCAAATTCGGCAGCTACGGCCAGCAGCCCAAGCTGAAGCCCGGGCCGAAGCGGCGCCGGTGAGCGGGGCGGCCATGGATTGCGACCTGCTGGTCGTCGGCGCCGGCATCAACGGCGCCGGCATCGCGCGCGACGCCGCCGGCCGGGGCCTGTCCGTGGTCGTCTGCGACAAGGGCGATCTCGGCGGCGGCACGTCGTCGGCCAGCGGCAAGCTCATCCATGGCGGCCTGCGCTATCTCGAGCATCTCGAGTTCCGCCTCGTGCGCGAGGCGCTCACGGAGCGCGAGACCCTGATGGGCATCGCGCCGCACATCACGCGGCCGATGCGCTTCGTGCTGCCGCACGACATCGAGCGCCGGCCCTTCTGGTTCGTGCGGCTGGGCCTGATGCTCTACGACCATCTCGGGCGGCGGAAGTCGCTGCCCGGCACCGAAGTCATCCGGCTCGACCGGTCGCCCGCCGGCGCGACGCTGCGCCGCCGGAACGACCGGGCGTTCGTCTATTCCGACGTCTGGGTCGACGACGCGCGGCTCGTCGTCCTCAACTGCATCGATGCGGCCGAACGCGGCGCGACGGTCCTGCCGCGCACGGCTTGCGTCGCGGCGCATGCCGAGGACGGGCATTGGATCGCGACGCTCGAGGCCGAGGGCGGCATGCGGCACGCCGTGCGCGCCCGCGCCGTGGTCAATGCCGCGGGACCGTGGGTCGACGAGGTGCTCCGCGGCGCGATCCGGGCCAATGCCGATCGGCGCGTGCGGCTCGTCAAGGGCAGCCACGTCGTCCTGCGCAAGTGGTACGCGGGCGATCACGCCTATGTGCTGCAGAACGACGACCGACGCCTGCTCTTCGTCGTGCCGTTCGAGGACGACTTCGTCGTCGTCGGCACGACCGATATCCCCTTCACCGACCGGGCCGAGGCGGTGGCGATCGACGACGCCGAGATCGCCTACCTGCTGGGCGCGCTCAACAGGCGCTTCGCGCTGTCGCTGACGGCTGCGGACCTCGTCTGGCGCTTCAGCGGCGTGCGCCCGCTCCTCGACGACGGCCAGGCCAATCCCTCGGCCGTGACGCGCGACTACGCCTTCGACCTGCAGCGGCGCGACGGCGGGCCGCCGCTGCTGTCGATCTTCGGCGGCAAGATCACGACCTATCGCCGGCTCGCCGAGCACGCGCTGCGCGAGCTCGGCCCGCTGCTGGGGAGCACGGCGGCGCCCTGGACCGCCGGCGGCGTCCTGCCGGGCGGCGACGGCGGCGTTGCGGCGGCCGAAGACTTCGCGGAGTCGCTGCGCCGGGACTTCCCGTGGCTGCCGCCCGCCCTGGCGCGGCGCTATGCGCGGACCTACGGCTCGCGCGCGCGGCGTCTCATCGGGGATGCGCGGCGCACCGACGATCTGGGTCGGGACTTCGGCGCCGGGCTGCACGAGCGCGAGCTCGTCCATCTCCGCGATGGCGAATGGGCACGCTGCGCGGACGACGCGATCTGGCGGCGCACCAAGCTGGGCCTGCATCTCGCGCCGCCGCAGGTGGCCGCGATCGCGCGATGGTTCGATGCCGGCGACGCCGCCCGCAAGGCGGCCGCGCGATGAGCGATCGTCCGATGGCTCCCGACGGCACGCGGCTCGAGCAGCTCCGGATCCGCATCGCGTGGCTCTACTACATCGAGGGCCTCACCCAGGAACGGATCGGTCGCGCGCTCGGGCTGACACGCGGGCGGGTCAATCGCCTGCTCGCGGAGTCGCGCGAGTTGGGCGTCGTCAGGTTCCAGATCAGCTCGAAGCTCGCCCATGCCGTCGAGCTCGAGCGGGGCCTGATGCGGAGGTTCAAGCTCTCCAACGTCGTCGTCGCGCCGCGCCCTGTCGACGAGGGCGACGCGCCGATCGTCGTCGGCACGGCGGCGGGCGAGGTGCTGCCGGGCTGGCTCCGCGCCGGCCAGTCCGTCGGCATCGGGTGGGGAAAGACGATGCATGCGGCATCGCGGGCCCTGGCGTTCGGCGGCCCGCGCGGCCTCAAGATCGTGTCGATGTTCGGCGGCCTGCCGCGCAGCGCGACGATCAACCCCTACGACATCGCCTCGCGCTTCGCCGCGGTCCTGCAGGCGGAGTGCTACTTCCTCAACGCGCCGATGGTCGGGTCGACCGACTCGAGCACGCGCGCGCTGCGCCACCATCATCTCGTGCGCGATTCCTTCCGCCGCATGCTCGGCGTCGACATGGCGCTGATCAGCCTCGGGCATCTCGGCACCAGCTCGACCAATGTCGAGTTCGGGATTTTGTCCGAGGCGCACCGCAAGGGCCTGATCGCCGCCGGCGCCGTCGGCGACGTTTTCGGCTATTACGTCGATGCCGGCGGCCGCGCCGTGCCGCACGCCGCCAACCGCACGGTCGTCATGCCGCCGCTCGAGGCGTTGTGGCGGATCCCTCGCCTCGTCGTCGTCTCGGGCGGCGAGAACAAGGTGCCGATCCTGCGGGCCGTGTTGGGACTCGGCCATGTCGACACGCTGGTCACCGACGAGTCCGCCGCCGAGCGCCTGCTCGACGACACGGCCGCCAAGCCCCGCCTGCCCAGGCTTCGAAGGAGATGAGGTCGCCATGCGCGCAGCCATCCTGACCGGCATCCGCTCGATCAAGCTCGGCGAACTGCCGCCACCGAGCCCCCGCAACGACGAGGTTCGCGTCCGTGTCGCCGCGGTCGGCGTCTGCGGCAGCGACCTGCACAACTACCTCGAGGGCAGCACCACGGGCGCGCAGGTGGTCCAGCCCCTGGTCCTCGGCCACGAGTTCGCGGGCGTGATCACGCCCGATATCGCCGACCGCGTCGGCCTCGCGGCGGGAACGATCGTCGCCGTCGATCCCGCACGGCCATGCGGCGTGTGCGAATGGTGCGAGCGCGGCCACACCAATCTTTGCCCGGATGTCCGCTTCCTGGGCTACCCGCCCAACAACGGCGCGATGGCCGAGTTCGTGTCGGTGCCGCCCGATGCGCTGCACGCCCTGCCCGGGGGGATGGATGCCGCCGACGGCGTGCTGCTCGAGACGCTCGGCGTGGCGCTGCACGCGGTCGACCTCGCCAGGCCGCGGCTGGGCGAGACCGTCGCGGTCCTCGGCTGCGGCCCGGTCGGGCTCCTGCTCGTCCAGCTCGCGCGCGCGGCGGGTGCCGGCCGCGTCCTCGCCGTCGACCCCGTCGCCTATCGCCACCGCCTCGCGACGACGATGGGCGCCGAAGCCGGCTTCGCGACGATCGCCGAGCTCGCCGAGGCGACCGGCAGGCGCGGCGCGGACCTCGTCCTCGAGGCGACCGACTCCGAGCACGGCTTCGATCACGCGACGCGCGCCGCGCGCATCGGCGGCCGCCTCGTCATGGTCGGCATCCCGACCGGCAACCGCTACACGATCGCCGCTTCCGAGGCGCGCCGGCGCGGGCTCAGCGTCAAGTTCTCGCGGCGCATGCCCGAGATCTACCCGCGCGCCATCGCCCTCGCGGCGAGCGGGCGCGTCGACATGCGCCCGCTCGCGACGCACCGGTTCAAGCTCGAGGAGACGCCGCGCGCCTTCGAGATGCAGGCCGCGCGCGAGGACGGGATCATCAAGGCGATCATCTATCCATGAACTCGACGGCGATCAGGGGAGTCCGGCGCACATGACGGCCAAGCGGGAAGTGAAGATCATCGGGCATCGCGGCGGCAAGCTGGTGTGGCCCGAGAACGGGCTGACGGGGTTTCGCGCGGTGATCGGGCTGGGCGTCGACGGGGTCGAGTTCGACATCCACCCCAGCGCCGACGGCGAGCTGTTCGTCATCCACGACCCGACGCTCGACCGCACGACCGTCGCGCAGGGGCCGGTCGCGGCGCGCAAGGCGGCCGAGCTGCGAACGATCGCGCTGAAGGACGGCAAGGGCGACACGGTGCCGACGCTCGACCAGGTCCTCGACGTGCTGGGTCCGGCCGGGTTCGACCTGCATGTCGAGATCAAGCTGGACGCCAACGGTCAGCGCTATCCCGGCATCGAGGCGAAGGTTGCCGAGAAGCTGGAGCGGCGCGGCGTGATGAAGCAGGCGGTCGTGACGTCGTTCTCGCCCGACGTCGTCGCCGAGTTGCGCCGCGTCGTGCCGCGCGGCCGCGTGCTGGCGTCGATCAACAGCAAATGGGCGGCCGACCTCGGCGGCTTCGAGACCGCGCTCCGGCGCTTCAAGGCGATCCCGATCGACTACTTCGCCGTCGAGAAGTCGCTGATGAAGACGACGCTCGACCTGTGCCGCGCGCACTTCGCCGACGAGCAGCTGGTGGGCTGGGTGGTCAACGAGGCCGACGAGATCGACGAGTGGCTCCGGCAGCCGATCGGGTGGATCGACACGGACCGTCCCGATCTCGCCATGGAGATCCGACGCCGGCAGGCCGCCGCGCGTTCATGACGTGATCAGCCGCCCGGCCGCGAGGCCGGCGGCCTGGAGATCGCGGAACGCGCGGTAGTGCCGGCGCAGGCGGTCCGCGCGCCCCGGCGATGGCGCCAGCACGGCCGTCGGTCGCCAGAACCGCCGCGCAGCGTCCGCCGGATCGGGCGTGCCGGCCAGGGCCGTGGCGGCGATGATCGCCGTGCCGGCGAGGACGCCGTCCTCGCCCTCGGCGAGCGCGACCTCGCATCCGGTCGCGTCGGCATAGAGCTGCGCGAATCCGCGGCTGCGCGCATGTCCGCCGACCAGATGCAGCCGCTCGATCGCCCAGCCGGCGCGGTCCATCGCCTCGATCACGTGGCGCGTACCCAGCACCGCGCCGATGGCGGCGGCGGCATAGAGATCGACCAGCGCGTCCGGGGAGGCGTCGAGCGTCAGGCCCCAGACCAGCCCGCGCGCCTGCGGATCGGCGAGTGGGGAGCGGTTGCCGTTGAAGTCCGGGACGACGATCGCGTGCGGCAGCCAGTCCGGCTCGCGCGCGCTGCGGCTCTCGATCTCGGCCCACAGCCGGGCATGCGGATCCGGGCCGAACTGCCGTGCCGCGCTGTGCGATGCGACGACATGCTCGAGCAGCGAACCCGTTGCCGACTGCCCGCCCTCGTTGAGCCACAGCCCGGGCAGCAGCGTGCCCAGATAGGGGCCCCAGACCCCGGGCACCGGGCGCGGCGTCCGCGAGATCGCCATGTGGCAGGTCGACGTGCCGCCGATCACCGCGATCTCGCGGTCGATGCGCGTCGCCTCGAGCGACGCGAGCGACCCCAGGCATCCGGCCTGCGCGTCGATCACGCCGACGCCGACGATGCAATCCGTGGTGAGGCCGAGCTCCGCCGCGGCCGCGGCGGAAAGGGGGCCGAGGCGCGCTGCCGTGGGCAGCCCGCGTGCCGGCAGGGCCGTCCGCGCGAGGAGGTCGTCGAGGCCGATGCGCGCGAGCAGATCCGCCGGCCATGCCGGCTCCTCGTGGGCGAGATGCGCCCATTTGCAGGTCAGCGCGCAATTCGACGCCGCGTCGCGGCCCGTGGCGCGCCACCCCATCCAGTCCGTGAGATCGAGGGCGAGGTCGGCGCGCTGCCAGGCGGCGGGGAGCCGGCGCTTCACCCACATCAGCTTGGGCAGCACCATCTCGGGCGACATGCGGCCGCCGACGAAGTCGAGGGCGCGATGGCGCGTCGCGTCGATCTCCGCCGCCTCGGCGACCGCGCGATGATCGCACCACATGACGACGTCCCAGCGCGGCTCGCCGGTCGTCGAGATGCCGAGCGGAACCCCGTCGCGCCGGCCGAGGACGACCGAGCTGGTCGCATCGAAGGCGAGGCTCGCGATCTGCACCGGCGCGCAACGCGCGATCGTCATCGCCTCGCGAAGACTGGCGCAGGCGGCGGCCCAGATCTCGGCGCTGGACTGCTCGGCGTGGTCGGGCGCCGGACGATGGATCGTGATCGGCCGGGTCGCGCGCGCGAGGCAATGCCCGTCGAGCCCGAACACCGCGGCGCGGACGCTCTGCGAGCCGACGTCGATGGCCGCGACGCGGACGTCCGCGGTCATGGAACGCCGCTCCACGCTGCGGCCCCCGACAGCCGCGCGCCGAGATCGGGCTCGCCGGCGAAGTGGCATGCCGACCAGTGGTCCGGGCCCAGCGCCATGCGCGGCGGCGGCACGCGACCGCAGATCTCGCTCGCGAGCGGACAGCGCGGCGCGAAGCGGCAGCCGGCGGCTACGGCCGCGAGCGGCGCGGCTTCGCCGGCAAGCCGGACGCGGTGCCGGCGCGCGGCCTGGTGGCCCGGCACCGCCGCGATCAGCAGGCGCGTATACGGGTGGGCTGCGTCGGCCACGAGCTTCTCCGTCGGTCCCTCCTCCACGATCGCGCCGAGATACATCACCGCGATGCGCGTCGACATGTGGCGCGCCACGGCGAGGTCGTGCGTGATGTAGAGCGAGGCGAGGCCGAGATCGCGGCTGAGCCGCAGCATCAGGTTCATAACGCCCGACCGTACCGAGACGTCGAGCATGCTGACCGGCTCGTCGGCGACGACGAGCGCCGGCTCCAGCACGAGGGCGCGCGCGATCGCGACGCGCTGCAGCTGGCCGCCGGAGAGATCGGACGGGAAGCGCTGCGCGAACCGGGACGCGGGGCGCATCTCCACCATCTCGAGCATCCGCTCGGCGCGCGCGCGCCGCTCGGATGCCGTCCCGATGCCGTGGATCGCCAGAGGCTCGATGACGGAGTCGATGAGGCGATGTCGCGGATCGAGCGCCTCGTACGGGTTCTGGAAGATCATCTGGACCCGCCGACGATAGGCCTTGAGCGCCGCGCCGGAGAGCCCGCCGACATCCGCGCCCTCGAAGCGCAGCGAGCCGCCGCTCGGCTGCTCCTGCAGCGTGACGAGCTTGCCGGTGGTCGTCTTGCCCGAGCCGGACTCGCCGACCAGGGCGAGAATCTCGCCGCGCGCCAGCTTCAGGTCGATGCCGTCGACCGCGCGCAGCGGCACGCCGGCCCGGAACCAGCCGGCGCGTAGGTCGTAGAGCTTCGTCAGATCGCGCGCCTCGAGCAGCGGCGGGGCGGGAGTCGGCGACGCTGCCAGGCCCGCCGCAGAAGCAGTCGCCACGGGCACCGGCGTGGGCGCCGCGGCGCGTTCCGCGACGGCCGGCTCGGCCGCGAAGTGGCAGAGCGCCTCGTGCGCCGCGGTCACCTGCACGCGCGGCGGCGTCGCGCGACGACACAGCTCCTGCGCCATCGCGCAGCGCGCCGCGAACCGGCATCCCGTGACCGCGCCGGTCGCGACGAAGGGCTCGCCCGGCAGGCTGCTCAGCACGCGGCGCGCTCCGGTGACGCTCGGCAGGGCCGCCAGCAGCGCACGCGTGTAGGGATGGCGCGGATCGGCGAAGAGCCGCGCGGTCGGCGCGAGCTCGACGATCTCCCCGCCGTACATCACCGCCACGCGCTCGCAGGTCTCGGCGACGGCGCCCATGTCGTGCGAGATCAGGATCAGCGACAACCCCATGCGCCGGCGCAGCGCATCGAGCTCGCCCAGGATCTGGTCCTGGATCAGCACGTCGAGCGCCGTGGTCGGCTCGTCGGCGATGACGAGCTCGGGCTCGTGCAGCAGGCTGAGTGCGATCATCGCGCGCTGGCGCATCCCGCCCGACAGCTCGTGCGGATAGGCGTCGAGCCGGGCCCGCGGAATGCCGATCAGGTCGAACACCGCGGCGACGCGCGCCTCGGTCTGCGCGCGCGAGGCGTCGGGGCGGTGCAGCCGCCAGGCATCGGCCAGCTGGCGCCCGACGGTCATCACCGGATTGAGCGCGTTCATCGCGCTCTGGAAGATGATCGCCGCCTTGGTCCACCGCAGCGGTGCGATCGCGTCGACGCCGTCGCGCGTCGCGCGCCGGCCGTCGCGCAGGATCACGCGCCCTGCCAGCTCGACGTCGCCGGCGGTGGTCGTCGCGTTCGGCGCCATGACCTGCAGCAGGGCCGCGCCGAGGCTCGACTTGCCGCAGCCGCTCTCGCCGACGATGCCCAGGCTGCCGCCGCGCGCCAGCTCGAAGCTCACGCCGTCGACGGCCCGGATCTCGCCGTCGCCCAGGCGATAGCTCATCGCGAGGCCGCGCACCGCGAGGATCGGGCCGTCGGACGCCGGCGCCGTAGGCGGCACCTCGATCGGCGGCAGGCCGACCGCACGGGCGACCAGCCGCCGCAGCTGCGGGCTCAGCGCCTGGTTGAGGCCGTCGCCGAGGAGATTGAACGCAGCGACCAGGATCAGCAGTGCCGCGCCGGGAAAGATCGACATCCATGGCGCGAGGCGGAGCTGGCGCTGGCCCTCGAAGATCATGCGGCCCCAGCTCACCGAGTTCTGGTCGCCGAGTCCGAGGAAGCTCAGCCCGGCCTCGGTCAGGATCGCGAGGCCCATCAGGATCGTCGCGTCGGTGATGATCGGCGCGAGTCCGTTCGGGATGACGTGCCGCAGCAGCGTGCGCGCGTGCGAGGCCCCGGCCGCGCGCGCGGCCTGGACATGGACCCGCGACTTCAGGCTCAGGACCTGCGCGCGCATGATCCGCGCCGAGCGCGGCCAGGTCGTCAGCGCGATGGCGATCATCGTGTACTCGATGCCCGAGCCGAACAGCGCGACGATCAGCAGCACCAGGAAGAAGGAGGGGATCAGCAGGAAGACGTCGAAGGTCCGGCTGAGCGCCGCATCCACCGCGCCGCCGAAATAGCCGGACAGCGAGCCGAGCGCGATGCCGAGCAGGCTGGCGATCGCCGAGGACACGATGGCGACGAGCAGCGCCAGCCGCGTCCCCCACACCACGCGCGAAAGGACGTCGCGGCCGAAATTGTCGGTGCCGAGCCAATGCCCGTCCCCGGGCGGCAGGTAGGGGCTCGCCTCCATCGCGTTCGGATCGACGAGCCCGAGGAACGGCGCCGCGATCGCCGCCGCCACCGCCGCCAGGATCACGGCGGCGCTCAGCGAGAAGGCGACATGCCGGCGCAGCAGCCGCGCCACTACAGCTTCACCCGCGGATCGAGCGCCGCGTAGACGAGGTCGGTGGCCAGGGATGCCGCCGCGACCGTGACCGACATGATGATGAAGGCGCCCATGATGACGGGCGTGTCGCGGGCCAGGATGGCGTCGTAGAGAAGCCGCCCGAGCCCCGGCCAGGAGAACACCGTCTCGGTGAGCACCGCGCCGGTGAGGATCAGCGCAAGCTGCAGGCCCAGCACCGTGACCACCGGCAGCATCGCGTTGCGCAGGGCGTAGCGCATGAGGATGGTGCGGTCGCGAAAGCCGATCGCGCGCACCGTCGTGATGTAGGCCTCGCCCATAACCTCGGCGACCGCGCTGCGCGCCAACCGCACGTACTGCCCCAGCGAGACCGTCATCAGCGCGAGCACCGGCAGGACGAGATGCTGCGCGACGTCGAGGATGCGGCCGATGCCGTCGCGCGGACCGTCGACGCTGGCCATGCCCATCGCCGGCAGGATCGGCAGCCGCACCGCGAAGAGCAGGACCAGCATCAGGCCGAGCCAGAACACCGGCACGCTGAACAGCGCGACGGCGAGCGCGCTGACCCAGCGATCGAGCGCCGAGCCGGGCCGGCGCGCGATCCAGGTGCCGATCCAGGTGCCGAGCGCGACGGACAGCGCCAGGCTGGTGCCGACGAGCAGCAGCGTCGCCGGCACGCGGCTCATGATCTCGGCGAATACCGGCTCGCGCGAGCGCAGCGACAGGCCGAGATCGCCCGAGGCGACCTGCACGAGATAGCGCCAGAGCTGGACGTGGAAGGGCTGGTCGAGCCCGAAGCGCTCGCGGATCGAGGCGAGATAGGCGGGATCGGCGGTCTCGCCCGCGAGGATCAGCGAGATGTCGCCGGGCGCCAGGTGGATCAGCAGGAAGTTGAGGACGATGACGACCAGCGTGACCGGAACCAGCTGCAGCGCGCGCAGCAGGATGTAGCGGCGGAGACGCATCACCGTCCGGCCGTCGCGCGTACGATGCGCGCCGCCGCAGGCGCGGCGCGGGCCGGCGTCCGGCACGGCGGCGCCGGAGCCGGCGCGCGCCGGCGGGCGTCGGCGCGAGGCGACGCGTCGCGCCTCACCGGCCCGGCGGCGTGACGGTGTAGTAGCCGAACCAGGTCAGCGCCTTGTCGAAGGCCGCGGGCTCGGTCATGAACCCGGACCAGCCCGCACGGATCACGGTCGTCTTCTGCTCGTCGAACAGATTGATGTAGGGGAGATCGGTCACGATGATCTCCTGCAGCCGGCGGTAGATCCGCCGCCGCTCCTCGACGTCGCGCAGGGTCGAGGCGCGGGTCGCGAGCTGGTCGAACTCGGGGTTCGAAAAGCCCATGAAGTTCCGCCCGCCGCCTGTCATGAAGTGCTCGCGATAGGCGTCGGGGTCCGGACCGTAGCGCGTGAAGTAGCAGGAGATATCGAAGTTCTTCTCGAACTGGCGGCGGAACCACGTCGCCTGGTCGAACTGCTCGAGCCGCGCGTTGATGCCGACCTGGCGCAGCTGCTGCACCAGCACCTCCATCATGGCCTTGCAGTCCGGGAAGTTCGGGTTGGTCACGGCGATCGCGAAGCGCCAGCCGCCCTGGCCGCGCGGCAGGCCGGCCTCGTCGAGCAGCTTCTCCGCGCGCGCCCGGTCGAAGGCCGGGAACTTCGCATCGCGATTGATCCAGTCCTTCTGGCTCTCGACGCTGGCATGCGGCGCGGGCCGCCACAGGCCGTTGAAGGCGAGCCGGTTCATCGCCTCGCGGTCGATCGCGTGCGCGATCGCCTGGCGCACGGCGAGCTTGTCCAGCGGGGCGCGGGCCATGTTCAGCTGGATGTCGCGGCTGAAATGCGACGGCGTGAAGACGATCTTGACCTTGGGATCGCGCTGCAGCGCCGGGACCTCGGCCAGCGGCGGCGCGTATTCGTAGTTGAGGAACTGCAGCCGACCGGCGTCGAACTCGGCCCGCGCCACGTTCACGTCGGTGATCTGGCGGAACACCAGCCGATCGACCTTCGGGGCGCCGCGGAAGTAGTCGCGATTGGCCTCGAGCTCGACGAGGCCGCCCTTCTCCCAGCGCACGAACCTGAACGGGCCGGAGCCGACCGGCGCATTGAGCTGCGGGCCGGCCTCGAAACCGTCCTGGCCCTCCCAGAGATGCTTCGGATAGATCTTCGCCGTCCAGGTCGAGACCTGGGCGAGCATCGGCACGAAGCCGACTTCGGGGTCGATCAGGTTCAGCACGACGGTGTGATCGTCGGGCACCGCGATCTCGCGGACGTTCTTGAGCACGACCGAGGCCGGGTATTTCTTCCGGATGATCGTGTCGTAGGTGAACTTCACGTCATGCGCGGTGACGGGCTTGCCGTCGTGCCACTTGGCGTTCCGGTGCAGCTTGAAGGTGACGCTCTGGCCGTCGGCGCTGGTCGACCAGCTCTCGGCGAGATCGCCGTAGGCGCCGGTCCCGTTGTTGACGCCCCAGTCGATCGCGACGAGGTGGCTGTACACGTTGCTCGTCGGCGCGAACCCCATCGAGTCCGACGCGAAGTTCGGGCTCAGAGTCTTGGGCTCGCCGAGCTGCGGCACGACCAGCGTCGCGGGCTGCTGCGCCAGTGCCGCTCCGGTCGCGAGCACGAGCCCGACGACCGCGTGTGTGAATGCACGAAGCATGGAACCCCCTACGGCTGTCTGGGCCGGAGCTTAGCGGGTCCGGTAAACGAGGGGAACGCGAAGGACCTCGGGGCGCGCAGGCGCGTCGCTCGCATGCAACGCGCGATCGCCCGGCACGCCCATCGCGCCGCGCTGCCCGGCGGGGCGACATCCGCGCGGCCCCCGGGTTCCCCTGGTCTTCCCTCCGGGGCATGAGGCACGATCCCCGCATGGCGCTTCACGCTGATCTCATCTTCCGCAGCGGCCGGATCGCGACGATGGCGGGCGACCGCCGGATCGTGTCCGCCTTGGCTGCGCATCGCGGCCGCATCGTCGCACTCGGCGCCGACCACGAGATCGCGGACCTGGGCGGGCCCGGGACCCGGGTCGTGGATCTGCAGGGCCGGACCGTCGTGCCCGGGATCGTCGACTCGCACGCCCATCCCGACAGCTATGCGATCCGCCTCGCCAAGTGGCACCGGGTCGGGCCGGAAAGAATCGCCACGCGCGACGAGCTTCTCGGGCTGATCGACCGCACGACTCGGGACGGTCCTCGCGACCGCTGGTTCGCCGGCTATCGCTTCGACGACCGCAAGACCGGCGGCTATCCGTCGCAAGCCGAGCTCGATCGCGCGGGCAACGGCCGGCCCGTGTTCATCCTGCGCACCGACGGCCATCTGGCGCTCGCGAATGCGGCGGCGTTCGCGGCCTGCCGCATCGGCGCGGATGCCGTCGATCCCGCCTTCGGCCGCTTCGACCGCGATCCGCGGACCAACGGCTTCACGGGCCTCGTGCGCGAGACCGCGGCGCACCTCTTCCTCGCGCAGATCCACGCCGCCGACGGCGAGGGCGAGATCGCCGACGGCATGGACCAGGTGTTCCGCGAGGCGCTGAGCCACGGCATCACGTCGATCTACAACTCGCTGACCCCGGCGCGCGCCATCCGCGCCTATCAGAGGATGAAGGACGAGGGTCGGCTCGCCTGCCGCATGGGGATCATCGCCTCGGGCCGCGAGGACGGTCTGATCGAGGCGCTGACTCAGGCCGGCATGCGCTCGGGATTCGGCGACGACCGGCTGCGGCTCGTCGCCGTCGAATGGTGCCCGGACTGCTCGACCTCGGGCCGTACCGCCGCCTATTACGAGCCCTATGTCGGCACGCCGATCCTCGGCGAGCCCGAGAACAATACCGGCATGCTGCTGTACGAGGCCGAGGACCTGAAGCGCCGCGCGATCGCCGCGCACAAGGCCGGCCACCTCGTGTGCATCGAGGGCGTCGGCGATCGCGGCATCGACTTTGCCCTCGACGCGATCGAGGCGGCGCTGGCCGCGCATCCCGTCGCCGATCATCGGATGCGGGTCGAGCATTGCTGCTACGTGACGCCGCCGCTGCTCGAGCGCATCAAACGGCTCGGCGTCGTCGATTCCTCGGCCACGGGCTTCATGTACGATCTCGGCGACGCCTATGCCGCCAACCGCGGCGACGCGGCGATGCGCTGGATGTGGCCGCATCGCACGCTGATCGACCGCGGCATCCCGGCGCCCGGCCACTCGGACTTCGCGGTCTGCCGCGTGAACCCCTGGACCGCGATGTGGTCGATGGTGGCGCGCAAGTCGGAGAGCGGCCGCTCGCTCGATCCGCACGAGGCGATCACCGTGCACGAGGCGCTCGACGCCTATACGCGGCTCGGCGCCTATTCCGGCCGCGAGGAGCACGAGAAGGGCACGCTCGAGATCGGGAAGCTCGCCGACCTCGTCGTGCTCGACCGCGACATCTTCGCGGGCCCGATCGACGACCTGCGCGAGACGCGGCCGCTGTCGACCTGGGTCGGCGGGGTCGAAGCCTGGCGGGCGGCCTGACGCCGGCCGGCGGTGCCGATGCGGGCACGTCGTTTAAGCGCTGTTAACCGACGATCGTCGGAGGCCGCGGTCCCGAGCGGATCGGGAGGGACGCAATGCCGGATCCGAATGCCGGCACGCCGCACCCGCATGATCGGATCAAGGATGCGTTAGCCGCGTCGGCGTTAAATCGGCTGCCATGATCTTTTCGACTTCGGACCTCGCGGCCCGCGCCTGCGAGATTCCCGTCTACAATCTCAGCGACCGGGTCCAGCCGCATGCCGTCCTGGTCGCGGTGAGCTCGCCGGACCTGATCGTCACCCATGCGAGCGCCAACGCCGCACGGCTGTTCGGCGCCACGGCGACCGAGCTGCTCGGCACGCCGCTCGCCGAGCATGTGGACGCCGAATCCTGCGCGCGCGTGCAGCGTCTGGTCGCCGAGGTCGCGGCGGGCCGGCCGTTGAAGCCGCGCGCGGTCCCCGATCTGCGTCAGCTGCGGCCGGCGAGCCCCGAGGTCGGGACCGTCGACGCGTGGGTCCACGGCGTCGGCACGGACCTGTGCATCGAGGTCCTGCTGCCCGACACGGCAGCGACCTCGCCGGCGCTGTCGGAGCTCGAGTTCGGCTGGATGCGCGACAGCGTCTGCAACTTCGACGGTTCCGTCGACGAGCTCGCGGCGCTGGTCTGCAATTCGATCCACGCGCTGACCGGATTCGATCGCGTATATCTCTGCGAGTTCGACGGGCCGGGCCACGGCTATGTGCCGGCCGAAGCGCTCAACGGGCCTTTCCCGTCGCTGCTGCACCACCACTTTCCCAGCACCGACATCCCGCAGCGCATCCGCCAGCTCTACGTCGCCAATCGCTTCCGCCTGATCCCCGATTCCGGGGCCGAGCCCTGCCCGATCCTCGGCCGTGGGCACGAGCCGGTGCAGCTCGATCTCGCCGGCTCGACCTGCCGGGCGATCGCCGACACGCATCTGATGTATCTGCGCAACATGGGCGCGGTCGCCTCGACGTCGTTCTCCGTGATCGGGGAGGATCGCCTCGGCGCCCTGTTCGGCGCCCACCACCATGCGCCCCGTCACCTGACCCATCGTCAGCTGCTGCGCTGCACGCAGCTCGCCGACAGCTTCGCCAACCGCAGCACCGTCCTGCGCATGCGCCGGCAGCGCCGGCGCCTGAAGGCGTCCCATCTCCAGGTCATCGAGGTCGCCAAGGCGTTCAGCGAGGCCGGCTGCGACGTCGTGGCCTTCGCCGCCGCGGCCACGCCGACGCTTCGCGCGCTGTTCGCGGCCGACGGCGTCGTCGCGACCGACGGCGAGCGCCTCCATGCCGGCGAGATCGATGCTCAGGACGCCTGGCAGCTCCTGAACTGGTGCGTCCAGCAGACCGGCAACGGGACTCCCTATTCGACCCATAGCCTCAGCCGGGAAGCGCCGGAGCTTACGGCGATCCGGGAGCGCGCGAGCGGCATCTACGCGATCCCGCTCGACCGCGACTCGCGCCAGCTGCTCGTCCTGCACCGACGCGAAGTCAGGATCGACCGCAAATGGAGCGGCGACCCCAACGACGCGCTGCGTGCGACGCCGGACGGCCGCGCCCTGCCGCGCCGCTCCTTCCAGACCCATGTCGAGCATGTCGAGGCCACGTCGCTGCCATGGGGCTCGCGATATGCCGACCTCGCGTCGTCGCTGCAGTACGCCTTCTCGCAGGGGTTGGCGCATCACTTCGCCCTGCGCGCCCGCGAGGAGGCCGAGCGCGCGAACGCCCTCAAGAGCGAGTTCCTGGCGAACATCAGCCACGAGCTGAGAACGCCGATGCACGCGATCATCGGCTTCTCCGAATCGATGATCAGCCGCGGCGGGGCGATACCCGCCGCGCGACAGCGCCAGTACCTCGAGATCATCCGCGACAGCGGCCGGCGCCTGCTCGGGCTGGTCGACGAGTTGCTCGATCTCGCCAAGTTGGAGTCCGGCAAGACGCAGGCCATGCTCGAGCCCAGCGCGCCCCGGATGATCGCCGACGCCTGCCTCGCGGAGATCTCGCCCCTGGCCGAGAAGAAGTCGATCCGCATCTTCGTCACCGACCTCTGGGATCGCGGCGCCGTCGCCCTCGATCGCGGCCTGATCACGCGCGTGCTGCTCAACCTGCTCTCCAATGCGGTCAAGTTCACGCCCGAGGCCGGATCGGTGGAGCTGCGGCTTCGCCCCGGCGCCCTGCGCGGGTCGGCCGAGCCCTGCCTCGAATTCGTCGTCACGGACACCGGCATCGGCATTCCCCCCGACGAGTTGGAGACCGTCTTCGACAAGTTCGTGCAGAGCAGCAAGACGCGCGACGGCGCGGGCGGCACCGGCCTCGGCCTGCCGATCTGCCGCAACATCATGGCGCAGCATTTCGGGGCCATCTGGGCCGAGGCCCCCGCGACAGGAGGAACCCGGATGGTCGCCCAGCTTCCCTTCGTCGCGGCCGCCGGCGGCGCCAACATCGCCGCGCTGCGCGCCGTCTGAGGCTTCGCGATGACCGGCATGATCGTCGCGATCGACGACTCGGCGAGCAACCTCCTGATGATCGAGGAGTACCTGGCCGACGAACCGTATGCGCTGACGGCCTTCGACAACCCGGAGCAGGCCCTCGAGAGCCTGCACGGCGACCTGACGCCCAACGTCGTCCTGCTCGATCGCATGATGCCCGGCATGGACGGCATCGCATTCCTGCGCGAGATGCGTCGGATCGAGCGCCTGCGCCGGACCCCGGTCATCATGCAGACCGCCGCGGCGACACCCCAGCAGGTGGCGGAGGGGCTGTCCGAGGGCGTCTTCTACTACCTGACCAAGCCGTTCAGTCGCGAAGTCCTGCTGGCCGTGCTGCGCAATGCCCTGAACGACCGCGAGACGTACGTGCGGCTCGAGCAGTTCCTGCGCAAGGCGGATCTCGCGCTGTCGCGGGTCCTCGATTGCCACTTCCATTTCCGCACGCTCGAGGACGTCGACAGCATCTCCGCCTTCCTCGCGCGGATGTACCCCGTGCCGGCCGATGCCCTGGTCGGGATCCGCGAGCTGATGCTGAACGCCGTCGAGCACGGCAACCTCGCGATCACCTACGCCGAGAAGTCGAAGCTCCACGCGGAAGGCAAGTGGGCCTCCGAGATCACGCGGCGGCTGGAGCTGCCCGACTACGCGAAGCGGCGCGCCCATGTCGCGCTCTCCCGCGTCGACGACGGCATCGCCCTCACGATCCAGGACGAGGGCGACGGCTTCGACTGGGCGCGCTACGCCAGCTTCGACGCCAGCCGCGCGACCGACGTCCACGGCCGCGGCATCGCGATGTCGCGCGCGATCAGCTTCGACGACATCCAGTACTGGGCGCCGGGCAACCATGTCCGCGCGTTCAAGCGCACGATGGCCGGCGCGCCATGACGCGTCCCACCGCAGGCAGCGTCCGCGCCGCGCTGCGCGAGGCGACGCGCGACGCGCACGGCCGGCTCGACGCGCATCCGCTGATGGCGGATCTGCTCGACGGGGGCGCGGGAATCGCGCGCTATGGGCGCCTGCTGCAGAGCTATGCCGCGCTCTATGCCGCGCTCGAATCGGCGATCGACGGCGCCGCGGTGCATGTTCCGCCCGGGTTCGACTGGCCGAAGCGGCGCAAGCTTCCCTGGCTGGAAGCCGACCTGCGGGCGCTCGGCGTCGCGCCGGGCGGCACCCAGCCGGACGCCGCGGCGACGGCGCCGGTCGTCGCCAGCCGCGCGGCCCTCATCGGCATGCTCTATCCGCTGGAAGGCGCGACGCTCGGCGGGCAGGCGATCAGCGTTCGGCTCCGCCGCGCGATGGGAATCGACGCCAGCAACGGCGGACGGTTCTTCGCGGGATACGGAGACGAGACGCGAGCGCGGTGGCAGGCGACATGCCTCGCCCTCGAGGAGATCTTGGGCGACGACGAGGCGGTCGGCGTCGCGGTCGCCCAGGCCGTCGGCGTCTTCGAGCGCTTCGCGGTCGCGCTCGACGAGGCCGCTCGCGACTGAGCCGGCCCGGCCGCGCAGCCGCATCCTTCAGGGGCGGCGTGCGATCGCGTCGACTTCGATCAGCGCATCGCGCACCAGGTCGGTGACGCCGATGCAGGTGCGGCTCGGGCGCCGGCCCTCGGGGAAGAACGTCGCATAGGCCGCGTTCATCGCCGAGTAGTCCCGCTTGAAGCGCGTCAGGAACACGCGCACCGCAACGACATGCTCGAGGCCGAGGCCGAGCCCCGCGAGCACGCGCTTCATGTTCTCCATCGTCCGGATCGTCTGCGCCTCGATTCCCTCGGGCAGCGGCAGCTCGGGCGCATCGAGGTCGCGACCGAACTGCCCCGTGAGGAATACGAAACCGTCGGCCTCGACGGCATGGCTGCTCGGGCTCACGGATCGCGGCAGGCCCGCGATCATATGGAAGACGGGCGTGGACATGGCAAAGCTCCCCTGGTGCCGGATCGAAGGACGGCATTCTAAGACCGGTTCCCGCCGATCCGCGCGTCTCCCGGCCATGTCGAGCCGTTGCGACCAGCGGTCCGCGACGCACGCGCGACGGCGATCTCGGGCGACAAGCATGCCGCCGGATTGAAGTCCCGCGCGTTGCCCCTTGCCGCTCGCGAGCCCCAACGAGGGCGACGGGCTGGCGGTCGGCGGAGGGCTCCACTACGGTCCCGCCTCCCGCGCCCATGGCATTCCTCGTCGCACTCGTCGCCGCCTTCTCGATCGGCCACACCTACCGCACGCTGCCGGCGGCGCTCGCACCGACGTTGGCGGGCGACCTGGCGCTGGATCCCTGGGCGCTGGGCGTCTACGGCGCGGCGTTCAATCTCACCTTCGCGGCGATGCAGATTCCGATCGGCTTCGCGCTCGATCGCGTCGATCTTCGGCGCCTGGTCGTCGCGCTGCTGACCGCCGCCATCGCCGGGGCATTGCTGCTCGCCGCGGCGAACGGGCTCGCGGCGCTCGTCGCGTCGCAGGTCCTGATCGGCATCGGCTGCTCGGGCCTGTGGCTCGCGTGCTGTGTCCACATCGCGCGCATCCGGCCGCCCGGCGACTTCGCCTGGATCAGCACGATCGCCGCCGCCGTCGGGTCGAGCGGCATGTTCCTGACCACGACGCCGCTCGCGCTCGTGCTCGAGCGCGCGGGGTGGCGGGTCGCCGCCGGGCTCGTGGCGGCGCTCACGCTGCTGCTCGTCGGCTGGGTGGCGCTGGCGGCCGCCGGTGCCGGGACGCGACCGACGCCCGGTGCCGGCATCGCCGGCCCGGCGTCGCTGCGCGCGCTGCTGGCGGTCCCGCGCGTCTTCGCTTGCGTGCTGCTCGGTCTCGTCTCGTACGGCAGCCTGCTGGCGATCCGCGGCCTGTGGGTCGGCCCCTTCCTCGAAGGCGTCCACGGGCTGTCGCCGACGCGGGCCGGCACCGTCGCCTTCGCGGTCTCCGTCGTCATGATCGCCGCCCCGCTCGCCTTCGGCTACGCCGACCGGCGCGGCGCCGATCGGCGGGCGCTGCTCGCCGCTGCCTTCGCGATCGCCGGCCTGGCGCTGGTCGCGCTGGGCCTCGCACGGCCCGGGATCTGGACGGCGGCGGGCCTGCTGGTCCTCTTCGCCGCGTCGGCATCGGCCTTCGTCCTGCAATACGCCGATGTGCGCGCCGCGGCACCGGAGGGGCAGGCCGGGCGCGCGCTGTCCGTCCTCAACCTCGCCTTCCTGATCGGCGTCGCCGGCTGCCAGATCGGCGCCGGCGCCATGCTGGCCGTGCTGGATCGCAGCCTCGGCACGGCGAGCGCCTATGGCGCGGCTTTCGCGAGCATCGGCGCGCTGCTCGTGGCTGCGGCGATCGCCTACGCCGTCCTCACCCGCCGCTGACCGCGCGGCCGGCGCGCCGTTCAGTACATCCGCTTCTTGTCGAGCACGTTGCGCATCGCGTCGCGACGCCCTTCGAGCCAGCACGCGAGGTTGTGCAGAAAGATGTCCGTGATCTTGCGATTCTCGCTCGGCGCCGTGCTCGCGGAGTGGGGGCTGATGAGGACGTTGTCCATGTCCCAGAGCGGCGAGTCCGCCGGCAGCGGCTCGATCGTCGCGACGTCGAGCGCCGCGAGCCCGATGTGCCGGCGACGCAGCGCGGCGATCATCGCCGCCTCGTCGATCACGACGCCGCGCGCAACGTTCACCAGGACGACGCCGGGCTTCATGTCGGCGATCGCGCGGTCGTCGATCATCCGCTCGGTCCGCGGCGTGTGGGGGGTGCTCAGGACGACAGCATCGGCCTGGGCGAGGGCCTGCCGCAGGTCGTCCATTCCGTAGAGCGCGTCCAGCCCCATCGCGGCGGCGCGGCTCGGCGAGGGATTTGCGACCACGCCGATCGCGCGCATGCCGAACGCCTTGGCGATGCGCGCGGTCTGGGCGCCGATCTTGCCGGCCCCGACGATGGCGATCGTCTTGCCGGCGAGCTCGCTGCAGCAATAGCGCTCCCACTTGTGCGCCCTCTGGTCGCGCTGGAGGCGCGGCAGGTCCTTCACGTGCGCGAGCAGGGCCAGGAACACGAATTCGGTCAGCGCCTCGGCATGCACGCCGCTCGCGGTCGTGACGACCAGGTCGCTGTCGGCGAGGCCGAGCCTCGCCACCATCTGCCCGACGCCGGCGCTGGTGGTCTGCACCCAGCGGACGTTCGGGGCGAGCGCGAAGCCGCCGGTGCCGTCGGCGCTCTTCGGCGGAAAGTCCCACAGGATCGTCGCGCGGGCGAGGTGACGGCGCCACCGGGCCTCCTGCTCGGCCGTGCGCGCGAAGCCGTCGACGCCGTTGTGATCGGCGACGTAGCGCAGCGGCGGATGCAGATCGGGCTCGTGGATCACCTCGACGCGTGCGCCCGCCGCGGCCCGGATGCGCGCGACCTGCTCGATCTCGAGCGGCGTGCTGATGAAGATGACGTCGGACGGCGATGCCATGGGTCGCGATGCTCCGGTGGTGGTGAGTCGGGCGCCACTCTCCGCATCGCCGCGTGTCGGGGCAAGGCCGACGAATCGTCGCCGGCCGGGGCGCGCGATGCGGCCGGCCCGCGCCGCGACCGGCCCGAGCGCGCGCAGCCGCGGCACGGCGCGCCGCGATTCACCCCGCGCCGATTGCGCTCTAGGCTGCCCGTCGGATCCCGGCAGGAGCGAGAGCATGCGGTTCCAGTTCATCGGCTGCGGCGACGCCTTCGGCAGCGGCGGCCGTTTCAACACATGCTTCCACCTCGTCGGCGAGACGGTGAACGTCCTGATCGACTGCGGCGCGTCCTCGCTGATCGCGATGAAGCGGCTCGGCATCGATCGCAACGCGATCCGGGCGATCCTGGTCACGCATTTCCACGCCGATCATTTCGGCGGCATCCCGTTCTTCATGCTCGATGCGCAGTTCTTCTCGCGCCGGACGGAGCCCCTGATCGTCGCCGGGCCGCGCGGCCTGCCCGCCTGGTACGAGCGCGTCATGGAGACCGCCTTCCCGGGCTCCGCCGCCGCGACGCGCAAGTTCGACCTGTCGCTGGTCGAGCTCGAGCCCGGGCACCCGGTCGCGATCGCCGGCACACGCGTCACCGCGGCCCAGGCCGCGCACGGGCCGCCAGGCGGGCCGTTCCTCGCCCTGCGGGTCGAGGTGGAGGGCCGCAGCATCGCCTATACCGGCGACACCGAATGGACCGATGCGCTGGTGCCCGCAATCCGGGACTGCGACC
The DNA here is from genome assembly GCA_016793165.1 of Alphaproteobacteria bacterium. Classification (GTDB taxonomy): domain Bacteria; phylum Pseudomonadota; class Alphaproteobacteria; order CACIAM-22H2; family CACIAM-22H2; genus CAIOSQ01. The sequence continues at coordinate 35,182 of JAEULA010000116.1, forward strand.
TGCTCGTCGCCGAGTCCTATTTCTTCGACAGGCAGGTAAAGACGCATCTCGACTACGCCACGCTCGCCGCGCAGCTGCCGCGACTGCGGCCCCGACGGCTGGTACTGACGCACATGAGCGAGGAGATGCTCGCCCGCGCCGGCTCGCTGCCCTGCACGGTCGCGGAGGACGGCCTGACGATCGCGCTGTGAGAGCATGCGGCGACTCGCGCGCGCGCCCCCCGGCCTGGACCGGATCGGTCGCGCCCCCGACGACTTTCGCCGACCGATCCGGCGCATTCCGACGCCTGACGCGGTTCAGGTGCTCGTGTTGCCGTCCGCGTTGACGGTGCAGGACCCGACGGGCGCCGGCGTGCACCGGCTCGAACGTCAGGCGTGAACGATGAAGCGGCGCACGAGGCGCTCCACCCCGCCGAGCACCAGCTCGACCAGGATCGCGAGCAGGGCGACGGGGATCGCGCCGGCGAGCAGCCGGACGGTATCGACGAGCGCGATGCCCTGCAGGATCAGGTCGCCGAAGCCGCCGGCGCCGATGAAGGCGCCGAAGGTCGCGAGCGCGACGCCCTCGACGGCGGCTGTCCTGAGCCCCGACAGGATCACCGGCGACGCCAAGGGCAGCTCGACGAGGGTCAGGATCTCGATGCGGCGGAACCCGGCGCCGGTCGCGGCCTCGACGATCGCGGGCTCGACGCCGCGGATGCCGAGATAGGTGTTGAGGAACACCGGCAGCAGGCCGCGCAGCACCAGCGCGAAGAAGGCCGGCGCGAAGCCGATGCCGAGCAGCGGCAGGGCGAAGCCGAGCACGGCGAGGCTCGGCACGGCCTGCGCGACATTGGCGAAGGCGAGGAGATAGGTGCCCAGTCGCTCCATCCGCGTGGCGACGATCCCCATCGCGATGCCGAGCACGGCCGCGGTCGCCACCGCGGTGCCGGCCAGGGTGACGTGCTGGAGCGCGAGCTCGCGGACGAGATCGCCGTTGTCGATCGCGAATTCGCGAAGCTCGCCGACGAGTGTCACGGTCGCGTCCAGGCCTCGGCCCGCTTGAGCACGGCATCGGCGGCGAGCGCGAGGATCGCGATCGGGATGGCGCCGGCGAGGACCGTGTCGGAATCGACCGTCGCGATCCCGCGGAAGATCAGCGTGCCGAGGCCGCCGGCACCGATATAGGCGGCGATGCTCGCGACGCCGATGTTCATCACGGTCGCGATGCGCACCCCGCCGAGAATGACCGGCAGCGCGATCGGCAGTTCGACGAGCCAGAGCCGCTGCAGCGCGGACATGCCGATCCCGCGCGCCGCCTCTTCGATCGCCGCGGGAACCGCGCGCAGACCGGCGACCGTGTTCCGCACGATGACCAGCAGCGAGTACAGCACCAGCGCGATGATCGCCGGCGTCCGCCCGAGGCCGAAGAACGGGATCAGGAAGGCGAACAGAACGAGGCTCGGGATCAGGTAGAGGAGTCCCGCGACCAGCATCGTCGGCAGCTCGATGGGCCTGAAGCGCCGGGCGAGGATTCCGAGCGGGATGCCGATCAGGCACGCGATCAGCACCGCGACCAGCGCGAGGTAGAGCTGCTGGCCGGCGAGCAGCGCGATCTGGCCGGGGTTCGCGGCGATGAACTTCACGCCGGTCCGCCGTCGCCGCCGAGCGCCGCCGCGACGGCGCCGAGCAGCGCCTCCGGCGTCACCACGCCGATGGCGGCACCGGTGGCCGGATCGACGACGTCGATCGACCCTTGCGACGCGGCGGCGCCGGACGCGGGGGCCGAGAACAGGCGGATCGCGTCGAGCAGCGTCCCGGTCGGCGCGATGGTGCCGGATGCGCCGCCCAGCGACCGGGTCGGCGGCGCCATGATCTCGGTCACCGGCCGCAGCCCGAGCTGAGCCAGGTCGCGGTGGTCGGCGAAGAACTCCGAGACGAAGGGTGCGGCGGGGTGGAACAGGAGCTCCGCCGGCGTGCCGACCTGCACGATCCGGCCCCGCTGCATCAGGGCGATCCGGTCGCCGAGATACAGCGCCTCGGCGAGATCATGCGTGACGAGGACGATCGTCTTGTGGACCGAGCCCTGGATCCGCTTGAGCTCGCGCTGCAACTGGCGACGGACCAACGGATCGACCGAGCCGAAGGGCTCGTCCATGAGCACGATCTCCGGATCGGCAGCGAGCGCGCGTGCGACGCCGACACGCTGCTGCTGTCCGCCCGACAGCGCCTTCGGATGGCGGTCGAGGAACTCCTCGGGCGGCAGGCCGACAAGCGCCAGCAGCTCGGCGGCGCGCGTGCGGCGCTGCGCCGGCGGCATGCCGGCCAGCCGCGGGACGATGGCGACGTTCGCCTCGACCGACATGTGCGGGAACAGGCCGATCTGCTGGATCACGTAGCCGATGCTCCGCCGCAAGGCGACCGCATCGAGGTCGCGGGCATCGCGGCCGCGGATGCGGATCGTGCCCGCGCTCGGCTCGATGACGCGGTTGATCATCTTGAGCGTCGTCGTCTTGCCGCAACCCGACGGCCCGATCAGCACGCAGGTCTCGCCGGGCGCGATCGCCAGGTTCACGCCGTCGACCGCGGCGACGCTTCCATACGTCTTGCGGACGTCGACGAGTTCGATGATCGGGTCCAATGGCGCCCCGGATCGCCGTCAGGCGTGGACCTTGAGGCGGATGCCGAGCCGGTCGCCGAGCTCGCGCAACCGGATGCCGAGTTCGCGTGCGATCTCGAGGCAGTCGTCGAGCCGGTAGCGGTCGCACTCGAATCCGAACACGTCCTTGAGCGTCGCGCGAGCGACGTCGCCGAGGACCAGCGTGCCGTCGGCATCGATCCGATCGATGCCTTCGGCGCGCTGCGCGGCCTCGTTGATCGCGATCGCCCGCTCGCGATCGATGTCGTCGGGCAGCGCAAGCGCGACCTGCGGCGCCATCCTGACCGGATAGCCGCCGACGAGCCCGAGCGGCCCCGGCGCATGCACCACCTCGGTCCCGCGCGTCACGAGGGCCAGGACGACCTGCATCGCCTGGGCGGCCACGATCCACGTGGCGCCGGCCGCGCCGGGGATCCTCGCCGCGTCGGGCACGGCCTTGACCAGGGCCATGCGGTCGAACCGGGCGGTCACGTCCTCGCCGTCGCGCTGGATCCTCAAATGGAAATCGAGCCCGCGCGTGTCACCGTGAACCAGCGTGTTGTAGCCGTGGAAGTGATGGGCGACGAGCGTGACGCGGACCCGCGATGGCGCCACGTCGAGCTTCGATGCGACGAGCTGGCGGAACGGCGCCTCGAGCAGGGCGCCGTTGCCGATGCCGGTGGTCGGCGCGAGGCCGGCGCGCGCAAGGGCCGGATTGACGGCGTCGGGATAGGCGCTGTTGACGACCCAGGGCGTGATGCCCGCCCGGCGGACGGCGCGCATCATGTTGTAGGCGTAGGCCGCGTGGCCCGCCGACCAGAGGCCGGATCCGGCACCGATCGCATGCAGCCGGCCCTTGATATCGGCGGGCAGCAGGTCACGCAGCCACCAGCTCGACACGGTGGTGGCATTGAACACGAGGTCCGGCTTCACACGGTGAAGCAGCTCGGCGATGCGATCGACGTCGCTCATGTCGCAAGCGGCGAAATCGAGCGCGACGTCGGAGCCCCAGGCGATCGCGCCCTGGCGCGCCGAATTGATCTTGCGCAGGCCGAGATCGGCGTTGATGTCGGCGCCGACGATGCGTCCGGCGAAGCGCGGCGACCTTGCGAGGAGCTCGGCCATGAGGCCGCCGAGCTCCCCCATCCCGAGGATCAGGACCGTATTCGACATCGTCATCTCGCGCCCCCATCCCGCGGCGCGCCGGTGGCGCGCCGCGCCGTCATCGCCGCACTACTGGACGATGCCCTTCCTCTTGAGCCATTCCTTCGACACTTCGGCGGCCGGGCGCTTGTCGAGATCGATCGCCGCGTTGATCTGGATCATCTCGTCCTCGGTGAACTTGCCGCCCATGCGGTTGAGCGCCTCAAGCAGCCCCTTGTTCGCCTCGAGCGCGTCCTGGCGGACGACGGAGGTGAGGAAATACGGCGGGAAGAAGAACTTGTCGTCCCGCAGCACCTTCAGGTCCTGCGCCTTGATCCGCGCATCGGTCGTGAACACCGAGATGACGTCCGCGTTGTCGGTCCCGATCGCCTGGTAGACGAGGCCGGGATCCATGCCGCGCTTCTCCTTGAACTTCAGGCCGTAGGTCTTCTCGAGCCCGGGGATGGCGTCCGGGCGCACGAGGAATTCCTGCGAGCCGCCGAAGCGCAGCTCGCTCGACTGCGCCGCGAGGTCGGAGATCGACACGATCTTGCGCTTCTCGGCCTCGCTGCGTTTCATCGCCAGCGCGTAGGTGTCGTTGAAGCCCAGCGTGTCGGCCCAGGCCAGCTTGAATTTCTCGGCGTATTCCTTCTTGACGATCGCGTAGACCTTCGCCGCGTCGTTCTCGACGGGCATCTTCAGCTGCACGAGCAGCGCGGTGCCCGTGTATTCCGGATAGACGTCGATGTCGCCGTTGACGAGCGCCTGGTGGATCACGCCGGTGCCGCCGAGCTGCAGCTTGCGCTCGACCTTGAATCCGGCCGCCTCCAGCACGTCCGCGATCATGTTCGCCACGACGATGCTCTCGGTGAAGTTCTTCGAGCCGACCCGGATCGGCTTGCCCTGCGACCAGGCGGCGCGCGAGGCGCTCCCGGCCGCGACCGCGCCGCCGAGGGCGGCAAGCACGCTGCGTCTCTTCATCTTCATCGTCATCGTCCCCTCCCCGTTGAATCCCCGGCCACGGACCTTGCATCACGCGCCCGGGCCCCGCAATCGCCGGCTGCGATCAGACGCCCTGGCGGACGTCCTTCACGAATCCCGGGCTGATCGCGCGCGCCGCCTTGTTCGGATTGGGGCAGCGCATGTGCTGCTGCTCGATCGCCTCGAGGACGTCGGGCCCGAGCTTCACGTCCAGGACGGCCATGCACTCCTTGAGCTGCGGCATCGTGGTGGCGCCCAGGATCGTCGACGACACGTATTCCCGGCTCACCACCCAGGCGAGCGCGAGATGACTCGGCAGCAGCCCGTGGCTGCGCGCGATCTCGACATAGGCCTTCGCCGCCCAGCGCGTGATCGGCGAGTGATAGCGGGGCTGGAAGGTCGGCCAGCGCGTATGGCGCGCGCCGGGCGGGTCGCCGTCGAGATACTTGCCCGCCAGCGTGCCGCCGCACAGGGCGCCGTAGACGAGCAGCGCGATGTCGAGATGGCGCGGCGCGCAGGCCTCGGCCAGCTCGGGCTCGAAACTCCGGTCGACGAGGCTGAAGTCGTTCTGGATCGTGGCCGGCGGCGGCGCGCCCAGCCGCTTCGCGGCATCGGCGAACATGCACACGCCGTAGGTCGTCTCGTTGGACAGTCCCCAGGCCCGGATCTTGCCCTGCTTGACCAGCCCGTGCAGCGCGTCCACCTGCTCGTCGAACGGCACGACGTCCGTCTGTTCCTTCTGGCGCTCGTACTTGTAGGCTCCGAACAAGGTCCCGATGTAGCGCTCCGGCCAATGAAGCTCGATCAGATCGATGTAGTCCGTCTGCAGCCGCCGCAGGCTGCCTTCGACGGCGCCGACGATCGACGCGCGATCGAGCCGGGTGATCGCCGGCGGCTGCGCCGGCGTCCGGTTGGGCGGGATCCATTTCTTCGGGCTGGTGCTCGTGACCTTGCCGGCGACGATCACCTTGTCGCGGCCGCGCCGCTTCATCCAGCTGCCGACATAGCGCTCGGACAGTCCCTGGGTCTCGGCCCGGGTCGGCACGGCGTACATCTCCGCCGTGTCCAGGAAGTTGACGCCGTGGTCCCACGCGTAGTCGAGCTGCTCGTGCGCTTCGGCTTCCGTATTCTGCTCGCCGTAGGTCATCGTGCCCAACGAGAGTTCCGACACGACGAGATCGCTCTTGCCAAGCCTGTTGTACCGCATTCCCCCCGCCTTTCAGACGCGCCACCCCGCAAACAAGGAGTCCACACGTGATCTATGAGCTGCGCGAGTACACCATCAAGCCGGGGCGCATGGAAGAATGCCATGCGGTGTTCGAGCGTTCCTGCCTGCCGGCCTTCGACGCCGTGGCCATCCGGATGCTCGGCTTCTGGGAGCCGGAGCCGAAGGACGGCACCAGCTTCGTCTATCTCGTCGCCTTCGACGATGCGGCGGCGCGCGAACGCGCCTGGGCCGCGTTCAAGATCGAGCCGAACTGGGTCGCCGCGAAGACGCGGATGAACGGCGACTTCCCCTGGGAGAAGACCGCCGCGCGCGTGCTCGCGCCGACGCGCTATTCGCCCGCTCGCTGAGCGCGGCGTGCGATCAGCCGGCGGGGCGCTGGTGCTGGACCGGCTTGCGGTTCGGGAACAGCGCGAGCACGGCGGGATCGAAGTCGCGGGTCGGGACCGGATCGCGCTTGAAGAAGCCGTGGTCGTCGCGGCCACGCACCAGCGTCGCATAGGGCATGTCGCCGCGCTGGCGGACATGCGGCGCCACGTAGCGGATGGCGTAGCCGTAGCGGCGCGCATCGGACCGATTGGGCGGCGAGCCGTGCACGATCTTCACATGGTGCAGCGACATCTCGCCCTCGCCGAGCAGCAGGCTCACGCCCTGCCCCTCGTCGACATCGACCGCGATCTCCTCGTGGGTGAACAGCATGTTGCCGCTGCCCTCGGCCGACTTCCGGTGCGGGAATTGCGGCGCGGTGTGCGAGCCCGGGATCACCTGCATCGCGCCGTTGGCGAGCGTGCTCGGCGCGAAGGCGACCCAGGCCGAGACGACGTCGTCGGGCTCGAGGCCCCAGTAGTAGGAATCCTGATGCCAGGCGACGAAGGCCGGGTCGTGCGGCTCCTTCACGAACAGGCTGGACGACCAGCACAGGATGTCCGGGCCGATCACCGACTCGATCGCATCGAGGATGCGCGGATCGTGCACGAGGTCGTAGAGCATCCGCAGCTTCAGGTGCCCCTTGTTCCGGATGATCAGAGTCGCCTGCTCGCCCGACTCGCGTTCCCACGCCTCGAGGCCGTCGCGATAGCGCTTCGCCTCGGCGGTCGTCAGGCAGGGCAGCGGATGGACGTATCCGTCGCGTCGATAGGCCGCGACGGCAGCCGCGGAAAGATGATTGCCCATCGCGCGTGTCCCTCCCCAAGATCGCGTCGACGCTGCGTCGCGCCGCGGCACGGAGTTTGGCACGGATCGGCGGCGCGCGCCGACGGGGTTCGCGGAAGCGGGGAAGCGGCACGATGACCGACGTGGTCGTGATCGGGGCGGGCATCAGCGGAGCGGCTTGCGCCTGGGAGCTCGCCAGTCGCGGCGTGAGGACGACGCTGGTCGAGCGCTGGCATCCCGCGGCCATGGGCTCGGGCTGGTCGCTCGCGGGCGTCCGCCAGTCCGGCCGCCATCCGGCGGAGCTGCCGCTGGCGCGCGCCGCGGTCGACCGCTGGGCGGCGCTCGACGAGGCGTTGGGGGCGAAGACCTTCTATCGACGTCAGGGCAATCTCCGCCTCGCGCGCACGGCGGCGGAGGCCGACGTCATCGAGCGCCTCGTGCGCGAGCAGTCGGCGGCCGGTCTCGACATCGAGTTCCTGGGCGATCACGACGCCATCCGCGCGGTTGCGCCCGCGATCGGGCCCGCCGCGATCGCGGGCTCGCTGTGCCGCAGCGACGGACACGCCGATGCCGTGGCCAGCGTGCAGGCGTTCGTCGCGGCCGCGCGGCGCCACGGCGCCGAATTGCGTGTCGGCGAGCGCGTCCTGGCAATCGAGATTGCCGGCGGGCGCGTCGCCGGCGTGACGACGGACAAGGGCCGCATCGCGGCGGGCGCGGTCGTGCTCGCCGCCGGCATCTTCGGCAACGAGCTGCTGCGCCCGCTCGGCCTGGAGGTGCCACTGGCGCTGCACATGGTGACCGTGCTGCGCTCGACGCCGACGACGCGCCGTCTCGACCAGGTCATCGGCGTCGCCAATGCCGATTGCGCCGGGCGGCAGGAGGTCGACGGGCGCTGGCGCGCAACCAGCGGCGTCGAGCCGTGGCACGGCGAGCTGATCGACGGCGACGCGCCGCGCGTGCCTTGCGCCGCCGAAGCCCTCGCCGGCACGGTCTCCAAGTTCGGCGCGCTGGTGCCGGAGTTCCGGGCCGCGCGCATCGCCGAGATCTGGGCCGGTCTGATCGACCTCACGCCCGACGCGCTGCCCGTGCTCGACGCGCCTGCCGCGGCGCCGCAGGGCCTCGTGATCGGCATGGGTTTCTCCGGCCACGGCTTCTGCCTCGGTCCGGTGACCGGCGCGATCCTCGCCGATCTCGCCACGACGGGGGCGAGCGAATTCCCGATCGCGCCATTCGGTCTCGCGCGCTTCGGCGCGATGCGCGGTTCCGCCGAGCCGGTCACGCTGCATGGCTGAGCCGTCGGCGCCGCACGACGACATCCCGGCCGCCCGCATCGTCGGCTGCTCGCTGCTGCATCAGGTGCTCGTGTCGGCGATCGCCGCGTCGGTGCCCGTCGTGATGCCCGAGCTCACACGCAGCGCCGGGCTTTTCGAGGGGCTCGCCGGGCTCTACGCGATGATGATGTATGTCGGCGCGATCGGCGCGACGCTGGCCGGCGAGACGATCTTCCGCCGGCTTGGCGCGGCGACGGCAAGCGCCGTCGCCTGCATCCTGGCCGCGGTCGGACTGCTCGGCGTCCTGCCGCTGTCCCTGACGACCTTCGCGGCAGCGGCCTTCGTGATCGGCCTCGGCTACGGCCCGGTCGCGCCCGCGAGTTCGCACATGATGGCCCGCATCGTCGGACGCGCCGACCTCAACTTCATCTTCTCCGTGCGCCAGGCAGGCGCGCCGCTCGGCGTCCTCGGCACCGGGCTCGTGCTGCCGCTGCTCGTCGCCTGGCTCGGCTGGCAGCGCGCGCTGGTCGTGATGGCCGCCGCCGTCACCGTCGTGGCGCTGGCGACGCTGCGCTTCGTGCGGCGCTTCGATGCGCTGCAGCCTCCGGCCTATCGCGGCGGCGCCGGCATCCTGGGGCCGGTGCGCGAGGTGATCGGCGATCCCAAGCTCAAGACCCTGGTCGCGACCTCGTTCCTGTTCTCCTCGATGCTCGCCACCCTCAACGCCTTCGTGCCGACGGTCGTGAGCGCGCTCGGCGGGCTCGACCTTGCGCGCGCCGGGCTCTGCGCGGCGGTCGCCCAGGCGAGCGCCATCGGCGGGCGGCTGTGCTGGGGCGTCGTCGCCGATCGCGTGCTGACGCCGCAGCGCACGCTGGCGGTGATGGGATTCCTGATGGCCGGCGCCTCGCTGGCCCTCGGCACGATCGATCCCGGCTACGGCTTCACGACCATCCTCGCGATCTGCGCCTGGCTCGGCGCCACCGCCGGCGGCTGGGGCGGGGTCGTGCTCGCGCAGTCGGCCCGCCTCGCGCCGCCGGGACGCGTCGGCCGCGCCGCCAGCGGCGTCATGGTGCTCAACTATCTCGGCGTGATGCTGGGGCCGCCGCTGGTCGGCCTCGTCCTCGCCCTCACGGACAGCTTCTTCGTCGCGCTTGCGAGCGTCGCGGCCGTCGGCGCCACCGGGGGCGCCATCGCGCTGCTGCGCCGCTGAGGGGCCGGCGCGCCGGGGCCGACGCCGCTACGGTGAGTCGCGCAGATAGACCTGCGCATCGAAGCGGTGGATCTCCTCGATCAGCGCCGCCAGGGCGCGCGAAGCCGCCTCGACGAGCCGCGCCCCGAGCTCCGGCGTCGCCAGCCGAGGGTCGCCGACCGCGCCGGAGGCATTGAGGTCCTGCGTCTCCCAGGCGAAGGCCGCCGGTCCGAAGGGGCCGAGCTGCTGCTGGCCCGCCTCGCGCGCGATCCAGGTCGAGGCGAAATCGGCGAACGCCGCATGACGCACGAGGTCGGGAGCAAGATGCATCATCATCGCCGTCTCGACGGCGCCGCCATGGATCCCATGCCGGCGCTCCGTCGCGGGCAGCGCATCCTCGACCTGCGCCACGCCCGCCAGTCGCCACCAGCTCACCCCCACGGCCAGCATGCGATGGCGGCCGCGCAGCTGCTGGCAGACCAGGTCGACGATCTGCGGCTGGCCGCCATGGCTGTTGAGGATGAGGAGCTTGCGCAGGCCGGCGCGCGCGACCGAGTCGCCGATGTCGTTCCACAGCGCGAGGATCGTCGCGGGCTGCAGGGTGAGGGTGCCGGGGAACCGTGCATGCTCGACCGAGAGTCCGATGCCCTGCGTCGGCAGGACCAGCAGCGGCACCGCGGCGGGGACGAGCGCCAGCGCGCGCTCGACGATTCCCGCGTTCAGCGTCGCATCGACGCGCAGCGGCAGGTGCGGCCCGTGCTGCTCGATCGCGCCGACGGGCAGGATCGCGACGGTCTCGGGCGGCAGGCGCGGGAAATCGGTCCAGGCGAGATCGGCCCAATGGCGCGAGGGGATCGTCATGGCGGCTCGGCTCCGGTGGCGGCGGCTTGCGAGCGACGATCCTACGACATCGACGCGGCGCCGGCCCTGCGGCAGTCTGCACGCGCCGGTTTCCGCGAGAGGCCCGACCGCCCATGCCCAAGCCCTTCATCGATCGCCAGCGTGCCGAGCTTCTCATGGCCAAGGCGGGCATCGATGCGCTGCTGGTCGTCCAGCCCGAGAACTTCGCCTACGCGACCGGCGGCCCGCCGGGCATCGCCGCGTCCTGGCGGCGCGTCGGCGCGGCGATCGCGATCGTGCCCGCCGCGGCCGGCGCCGAGCCCGCGGCGATCGTCACCGATTTCGGCGAGGGCCCGTTCCGGCGCAGCGCCGCGCTGCGCGACGTGCGCACCCACACCGCCTGGGTCGACAATGTCGACGTCGCGGCGAAGCTGCCGAGTAACCGGCCGATCGCCGAGCTTATCGCGGAGGTGCAGCCGGAGCGCGCGCGCGGCTTCCACCGGCCGCCGACCTTCGATCCGCGCCGCGCGCTGGAGCTCGCGCGCGATGCGCTGGCCGAGCGCGGACTGGCCAAGGCGCGCCTCGGCGTCGAGTTCGATTTCCTGCCGGTCAGCGACATGCGCCTGATCGAATCGGTGCTGCCCGAGGCGACGCTGGTCGACTCCTCGCCCGTCTTCGACCGCCTGCGCATGGTCAAGACGCCGGCCGAGATCGATCTGCTGCGAAAGGGCGCGCAGCTCGCCGAGGCCGGCATCCGCGCCGTGATGGCGCAGATCCATGTCGGCCAGACGCGCGCCGAGATCTCCGAGTTGTGGCGCGCCACGGTGCTCGCCGAGGCCCGGCGCAAAGGCGTCGCCAACCTGACCGGCCAATGGGACTACACCGCCGTCGGCCCGGACCCCTGGAGTCCGCATGGCGTCGTCGAGCATGGCAGCGTCGTGAAGATCGACGTCGGCTGCGTTCTCTCGGGCTACAGCTCGGACTCCGCGCGCACCTTCTGCTTCGGCCGCGCAAGCGTCCACGCGCGCAGCGTCTATGACGGACTGCGCGCCGCCTTCGACGCGGGGCGCAGCGTGTTCAAGCCCGGCAGCGCGCTGGGGGACGTGCACGCGGCCTGCGTCGCGGCGATGCGCGCCCACGGCTTCACGACCTTCATGCGCGGCCATTTCGGCCACGGCATCGGCCAGAACGTCTGGAGCGAGGAGTGGCCCTATACCGGCCACGACGTCGACGTGGCGCTCGAGCCGGGCATGGTGATGGCGTTCGAGACGCCGTACTACGTCAACGGCGTCGGCGCGTTCATCATCGAGGACCAGCTCCTGGTCACCGAGGATGGTCACGAGACGATGAACACGCTGCCCTACGAGTTCGTCGAGATCGGCACGTGAGCCTCCCGCGCGACCTCCCATCGCCCTTCGCGCGACGGCAGGCCCCGGCGCCGCGTCGCCGGCACGCCAGCGCCCACCCACAAAGGAGAACACAATGAAGGCCTATGCGATCGTCCAGGAGACAGTGAAGGACGAGGCGATGTTCGCCGAGTATCGCAAGCACGTGATGGCGACCCTGGAGCCGTTCGGCGCGCGCTTCGTCGTTCGCGGCGGCACGATGACGGTCGTCGAGGGCACGTGGCCGCACCCGCGGCTCGTCGTCATCGAGTTCCCGTCGCGGCAGGCCGCCGAGGACTGGTATCGCTCGCCCGCCTACCAGAAGGTCCTGCCGCTGCGGCTTAAGTCGGCCGACGGCAATTTCGTCATCGTCGACGGCGCTGGCTGACGGACCCGGCGCGCCCGTCCCGGCATCGGCTTCGCACGCGAGCGGCGGTCGTTCCGGGCGTGCCGCGCCTGCGGCGGTCGGCCGTCGTCACGCACGGCGGCGCCAGAGCAGCAACCCGGCGCCGGCGGCGGCGAAGAGCGGCAGGCTCGGCGGCGCCGGAATCGTGCCGACATCGGAGACGCTGACGAAGGACACGATCCGGTAGGTCGTCTCCTTCCAGGTGAACACCTCGCCGTCGGCATACTCGTAGGTGCCCGCCGGCACCGTGATCTTCCATTCCGGAAGACCGGCGTCGTCCTTGCCGATCGCCAGCGCGGACTTCGTCACGACGCCCTTGCCGCCGGCGCCGCCGTGATTGGTGTTCGGGTGCACGTTGGGATCGACCACGCCGATCGTCGGCGTCGCGGACTTCGGATCGTCGTCGAGGCCCCAGAGGAAGACCGAGTGGCCGATCGTCCCGTCGGCGCTGGCCATGTTCAGCATGATCAGCTCGTCGTCCTTCCATTCCTTGACCAGCGTCTCGTAGCTCAGCTCGCGGGTGAGGAAGCGCTTCACGTCGCCCTGCAGGCCCTTGTCCGCGAGCGTCTTCTTCCAGCCGGCCACCGCCTCGGCCGAGCCCGCCCTGGTCGGATTCTTGAACTCGGGATCGTAGCTGCGGTGGAAGTTCTCCTGCTCGGTCTTCGGATCCTTGAGCGTGTCGCGGACTCCCTGCTTGTGGCGCGCGAGGTAGGTCAGCATGTTGCTGGCGGCGACGTCGACGCAGCAGACACGTTCGGATTCGAAGCTCAGGTCGACCGGATCGCCCTCGTAGGTCACGTAGCCGGCCTGCGCCGGCAGCGACGGCATCAGCAACAGCGTCAGCACGACGATCAGCCCCGCGCGTCCCGTCATCGGCCTTCCCCTCCTCATCGACAATTCGAAGCAGCGGACCGGACGGCGACGACCGGGATCGGCCTCCCCACGGCGTGCGCGCGCAGGCCGGCCCGGCGCGATCCGGTATCGTCTACGACGGGTCGCCGGGCTGGTTCTTGCGCGGGCGCAATCGCATCGCGAGACGCGCCCATGTTCGACGCCAGCCGGGCCGACGCGCCGACGCCGATCGTCGTTGCGGCCGGCCGGGCGGATCAACGGATCGCGTCGTCGAGGAAGGCGAGCACCACGCGCTGCAGCTCCCGCAGATAGCTCGCGCGATCGAAGCCCGGCGGATCGGCGCCGGCATCGCCGTCCTCGGTCGGGACCGGCGCACCGGGCCTGTCCATGAAGGCGAAATGCCCGGCGCCCGCCACGCGCTCGACGCGCAGCTGCGGCGCCAGCGGCTCGAGGCGCAGGCCGTGGAAGCGCGGCACCAGGAAGCTGTCCTTCTCCGCCACGACGACCATGGTCGGCACGACGATCGCCGCGAGGGACTCGGCGGCGAGCACGACACCGACCGGGGCGAGGGCGACCACGGCTCGCACGCGCGGATCGCGGAGCTCGACCGCGGACGCCGGCGTGGCGGCGGCAGGCGCATCGCCGCCCGCCGACGCGGCGACGCCGCAGAAGACCGGGTCCTCGGCGCGCGACGTCGCGCAGTGGCTGATCACGAGCGCCGGGTCGGGGCGGCCCCCCGCGAGGGCGAGCACGGTGTAGCCGCCGGCGGAATGGCCGATGGCGCCGACCTTGGGGCCGCGGTCGTCGCGTGCGATTCGGTCGCGCCACTCCGCGCTGGCGACAACGGCGTCGATCACGCGGGAGGCCTGGCGGGGCCGCTCGACGAAGTAGCCGCCGTTCGCGCGCCGGAGGAGGGATCGGTCCTGCCAGTTGTCGCCGCCGTGCCGCAGCGCCGCGACGAGATAGCCGTTGCGCGCGAGCGCCGCCGCGAGGCCGGAATGGCCGAGCTCGCTGCCGCCGGTCCCGTGGCTCAGCACGATCAGCGCCTTCACGCCGGGCTCGGCCGGCCCGTTCATCGCAACGCGCGCCGTGAACGGGCCCATGGCCACCGCGCGGTCGGGCGCGCGGGTCGGGTAGAACAGCGCCACCGGCGCTGGTTGCGCGTCGCCGTCCGCGAAAACCGTCATCCGCTGGAAACCCGCACTCAGGTCCTGTGCGACGGCGGCCGGCACCAGTCCGAAGATCCCGAGCAGGACGCGCGCCCTGGCAACGCGAAGGACGTTTGCGAGACGACGCGCGGCCGCGACAAGGCCGATCATCGGAAGACTTGCGGCCAGCGCACGGGCCGGCTGGATCACCAGCACGCCCGGTGCCCGCACGAACGCGAGCACGAGACCCGCGACGAGCGCCGCGATCAGGCCCATGGCATGCCGGACGAGCGCGGTCCGGGGCGGCCGCGCGTTGCTGGAGATTTTCATCGCGGGGCCGACTATACGGCGGGCCCGAGCGGGACGCCTGCGAGGCGCGCTGCTCTGGACGCGTCCGGGCGGCGGTGCGCGGGCGCGCCGGCGAACCGGCACGCTTCCGACGACTCGCCTCGCCGATCGACGGCGCCGCGCCGACCCGGCCCTCGTCGTTCGGCCGGCGCCCGATCCGCAACCGCCCCTCGCCTCACGAACCGAAAAGAAGGACCATCGCGGCCCACGTCGAGGAGTTCGTCCATGACCTGGTCCATCGTCGCGCATGACCCCGCCACCGGCGCCTTCGGAGTCGCCGTCGCGACGCGCGCCTTCGCCGTCGGCGCGCGCTGCCCGTGGCTGCGCGCGGGCGTCGGCGCGGTGTCGACGCAATCCATGAGCAACCACTACCTCGGCCCTGCCATCCTCGATCGGCTCGCCCATGGCGTCGAGCCGGCACAGGCGATCGAGGCGGCGCTGGCCGGCGATGCGGGGCGCGGATTGCGGCAGGTCCACTGCGTCGATCGCCACGGCCGCACGGCGGCCTGGACCGGCGGGAACTGCGTGGAGTGGTGCGGCCACCGGACCGCCGACGGCTTCAGCGTCGCCGGCAACATGCTCGCCGGCGCACCCGTCGTCGAGGCGAGCCGCGAGGCCTATGCGCGCGGCGCCGGCACGCCCTTCCCGGAGCGACTGCTCGGCGCGCTCGTCGCCGGCCAGGCCGCCGGCGGCGACAAGCGCGGCAAGCAGTCGGCGGCGCTGATGGTGACGACCGACGACATCATTCCCGACGTCAACCTGCGCGTGGACGATCACGCCGACCCGATCCCGGAGCTGGGACGCCTGCTGGCGATCTGGCGGCGCGACGTCGAGCCGCGGCGGCACTGGTACCCGAGCCTCGCCAACCCGGCCGGCCTCACCGATCTTGACGCGATGGAGGCGGAATGGAAAAGACGCGGCCTCGATCTGCGCTTCAGAAGGTAGAGATGCCGCGCATTCCCCACCGCCTTGCCCACGTCGTCACCGCATTCCTGCTCTCCGGCCTGATGTCGCTGATCGTCTCCGGCATATCGACAATCCGGTCGATCGGCTGGGCGTCCGAGCTGCTCGGGCGCTGGATGAGCAACTGGTCGATCTCCTGGGCGACCGCCTTCGTCGTCGTCCTCTTCGTCCTGCCGCTGGTGCGCTGGATCGTCGGCCACATCGTCGAACCGGCGCCGGCGCGACGCTGAGTCTCGCGCGAGCGGTGCGCCGTCAGAACGTCGCGGTCAGGCCGCCGTCGACCGTGACGACCGAACCGGTGCAGTAGCCCGCCGAGTCCGAGGCGAGGAAGACGGCGGCGGCGGCGAGCTCGGGCAGCTCGCCCCAGCGGCCGAGCGGATTGCGCCGGCAGACCATGTCGTAGAACGACTTGTCGGCGCGCACGCCCGCATTCGCCTCGGTCGGGAAATAGCCCGGCGCGATCGCGTTGGCGGTGACGCCGTGCGGCGCCAGCTCGACGGCGAGCGCGCGCATCAATCCGTGCAGCCCGTGCTTCGCGGCGGTGTAGGGCCCGGTGGTCGGCCGCGCGATCGTCGCGTTGATCGACGACACCATGATGATCCGGCCGAAGCGCTGGCGGATCATCGAGCGCGCCGCCTCGCGCGACAGCCGGAAGCAGGACGTGAGGTCGGTGTCGACCACGCGCTGCCAGTCTGCGTCGGTCTGTTCCAGCAGCGGCTTGCGCACGGTCATGCCGGCGTTGTTGACGAGGATGTCGAGCCTGCCGTGGGCGCGTACGATCGATTCCACCGCATTGACCACGGCGGGCGCGTCGTTGACGTCGAAAGCGAGGCCGGAGGCCTTGCCGCCGCCGGCGCGGAAGCGCTCCACCTGCGCCTGGACGGCGGCGAGGTCGCGGGCGTTGATCACGACATGGGCGCCCGAGGCTGCGAGGCCCTCGGCGATCGCGCCGCCGATGCCGCGCGTGGCGCCCGTCACCAGCGCGATGCGGCCGGTCAGGTCGAAGCTCGGGGCACGCAGGGTCGTCGCCGTCATGTCGTTCTCCGTCACAGTCGCTTGGTGAAGCGCGGGTCGAGCGCGTCGCGCAGGCCGTCGCCGAGGAGGTTGATGGCCAGCACCATCAGCGACAGGAAGAATCCGGGGATGAGGACGATCCAGGTCGCGAGCAGGAACAGGCTCCGCCCCTCGGCGATGATGTTGCCCCAGCTCGCCACGCTCGACGGCGTGCCCGCGCCGAGGAAGCTCAGCGCCGCTTCGATCAGGATCGCCGCCGCGAAGACGTAGGTGCCCTGCACCAGCAGGGGCGCCATCGTGTTGGGCAGGACGTGGCGCAGCAGGATCCTGGGCATGCGGCTGCCGCTGGTGACCGCGGCCGCGACATAGGGCTCCTCGCGCAGGGTCAGCACCATCCCGCGCACCAGCCGCACGACCCGCGGGATCTCGGCGACGCTGATCGCGATCACCACGTTGCCGATGCTCGGCTTCGTCAGCGACATCAGGGCGATCGCGAGCAGGATCGCGGGGATGGCCATCATGCCGTCCATCAGCCGCATCACGACGGCGTCGAGACGACGCACGTAGCCGGAGACCAGGCCGATGGCGAGGCCGATCGAGACGCTGATCGCCATGACGCCGAAGCCGACGATCAGGGAGACGCGCGTGCCGTAGACCACGCGGCTCCACAGGTCGCGGCCGAACATGTCGGTGCCGAACCACGCCTCGCGCGACGGCGGCCGCAGCCGCCGCGCCGGGTTGATCTGCTGCGGATCGACGGTCCACAGCACCGGCGCCAGGATCGCCAGCGCCGCGGCGACGAGCAGGATGACGGCGCCGAAGGCCATTGTGGGATGGCGCCGCAGCAGGCGCATCTCAGTACCGGATGCGCGGGTCGACCAGCACGTAGATCAGGTCGACGACGAGGTTGATCATCACGTAGGCGGCGGCGAAGACCAGGATCACGCCCTGGATGACCGGGTAGTCGCGGCGCACGATCGCGTCGACGGTGAGGCGGCCGAGGCCCGGGATCCCGAACACGCTCTCGGTGACGACCACGCCGCCGATCAGGAGCGCGACGCCCGCGCCCAGCGTGGTGACGATCGGTACCGCCGCGTTCTTGAGGCCGTGCAGCAGCAGCAGGCGCCGCGGCGCCACGCCCTTCGCCCGCGCGGTGCGCATGTAGTCCTGGCCGAGGATCTCGATCATGCTGGCGCGCGTCATCCGCGCGACCAGCGCCGTGTAGACCAGCCCCAGCGTCGCGCTCGGCAGCACGATCGAGCGCAGGAACGGCACCGCACCTTGCGACAGCGGCGCGTAGCCCTGGACCGGCAGCAGCTCGAGCTGGACCGCCACCGCGAAGATCAGCACGTAGCCGATGACGAAGCTGGGGAACGAGAAGCCGAGCACCGCGAAGGCCATGACCGCGCGGTCGATCCACGTCCCCGCGCGCCAGGCGGCCAGCACGCCCATCGGAATCGCCGTGAGCACGACCCAGCAGGTGGTCGTGAGGGTCAGCACGAGCGTCGGCTCGACGCGTTGGGCGATCAGGCGGGTGACCGGAAGATTGGAGAAGATCGAGTTGCCGAGATCGCCGTGCACCAGCCGCCAGGTCCAGCGCGCGAACTGCACGGGCAGCGGCTCGTCGAGGCCGAGCTTCGCCCGGATCTTCTCCACGTCCTCGGTCGTGGCGAGATCGCCGGCGATGATCGCCGCGGGATCGCCGGGGCTGAAGTGCAGCAGCGAGAAGACGATGAGCGCCACCACGCCGACGACGGGCACCGTGGCGAGGACGCGGCGGACGATCAATCCGAGCATCGCGTCCTTGCCGGATCCGCGGCGGCGGCGCGGCGCGGCGCCGCCGTCATCCCTTCTTCAGGTTCCAGAAGACGATGTCCGGGCCGGGGGCGACGTTGGTGATCGTCTTGCGCCACAGCTTCGGCCACTGGAACTGGCCGACGTTCACGAACGGGATCGATTCGTAGTAGCGGGCCTGGATCGCCTCGACGATCGCCTTCTTCTCGGCATCGGTGCTCGCGCCGCCGAACGAGACCCGCAGCTTTTCGAGCTCCTCGTCGCAGGCCCAGCCGTTCCAGTTCTTCCCGTCGCACGGCGTGGCCATCGCGAAGTTGGTCAGCGGATTGAAGAACAGCATGCCCGGGGCCGCCGTCACGTAGGCGTTCCAGCCGGGCGACCCCGCACCGGGCGGCTCCTTGCGCTGCTGGCGCGTCGACAGCGTGCCCCAATCGATCAGCTGCAGGTCGACGTTCACGCCCGCATCGCGGAGGTTCTGCGCCGTGACCACGCCGATCGCATTGAGGTAGGCGATGTCGGTCGGCGCCATCAGCACCACCGGCTCGCCCTTGTACCCGGCCTCCTGCAGCAGCTGCTTCGCCCTGGCGACGTCGCGCCGGGCGAAGGACTGGGTCGCGACCTGCGTCTCGTTGGGCGAGCCGCAGATCAGGATCGCGAGGCACGGCTTGCCGTACTTCATGTCGCCGACCATCGCCGTGAGATAGGTGGTCTGGTCGACGAGCATGGCGAGCGCCTGGCGCGCCTTCGCGTTGTTGAACGGCGGGTGGAGCGAGTTGGGCCGCAGCAGGCCCTGCCATCCCATCGGGTCCATCGCCGCGACGACGATGTTGGGATCGCGGGCCGCGAGCGGCAGCAGGTCGTGCTGCGGCGCCTCGATCACGTCGACCTCGCCGCGGATCAGCGCCTGGATGGCGGTCGCCTGGTCGCTGATGATCACCCATTCGACCGCATCGACGTTCACCACCTTGCCGCCCGCCCAGCCGTCGGCGGAATCGCTGCGCGGCACGTAGTCCTTGAACTTGCGGTACACGACCTTGGATCCGGGAACCCATTCGTTCTTGTCGAAGGTGAAGGGGCCGGAGCCGACGATCTGGTCCCAGTTCTGCTGCTGGAACGCGTCTCCCTGGACGTCCTTCGCGCGCAGCACGAAGGTCGGCAGGATCGGATTGGCGAGGGTCTCGAGCACGGGACCGAACTTGGTCTTGAACTTGAGCTCGAAGGTCAGCTCGTCCTTCGCCGTCAGCGACTCCGCGGCGGCCATCATCGCCGTGCCGTCGACGCGGCGCTTGTGCCAGCGGTTGAGCGAGGCGACGGCGTCGGCGGCCGTGACCGGCGTGCCGTCGTGGAACTTCATCCCCTTGCGCAGCGTGAAGGTCCACAGCATGCCGTCGGGGCTGCGCGTGAAGCTCTCGACCGCCTGCGGCTTCGGCTGCAGCTTCGAGTCGAGCGCGAACAGCGCGTCGTAGATCATCAGACCGTGGTTGCGCGTGATCAGCGCATTGGTCCAGGTCGTGTCGAGGATCTTGAGGTCGGCGTGCGGCACGAAGCGCACCGTCTGCGCGTCGGCGACGAGGGGCTGCATCGACCACGCGCCGAGTGCAACCGCGAATGCGGTACCGCGAAGCAGAGACATGGCCGTCCTCCTTGTCAGGTGCGATTGATCAGGTCCGCGCGGGATGCGCCTCGTTCCAGTCGATGGGATAGAGCGGCCGCGTCACCGATTTCAGGACCAGGCGACGCATGTTGCCGCAGGTCGGGCCCGGCGTGTCGGCGACCAGGATGCGGGCGGCATGCGGGGCGAAGGCGACGCGGAAGTGCTGCGGCGACTTCACGAAGACGAGCGCGGCGCGCTTGAGCTCCAGGCCGAAGGCGTTGAACAGCCCGGTGTCCCATTCGAAGGCCGGGTTGGTGCGCAGCGCGATGCGGATGTCGCCGATGGCGAGCACCGCGCTGGGGCCGAGCTCCACGACCGAGCCCTCGGCGCCCGCGTCGTACATCGTGAACACGCCGTCGCTGAGCGAGCGCACGGTGGCCTCGACCGTGACCGGCTTGCCGTCGGCGGTGGAGACGCGGTGGCCGAGCGCGAGCCGGATCCGGCTTCCCGGCCCGGCCTGGACCGCGGCCTTCACCGCCGCGCCGTCGCAGAGAGTCAGGTAGGTGAGGCGCCCCGACTTGTCGGCACCGAGGCGCAGCAATGCGGCGAGCACCGCGGCGCTGTCGCCGGCCGCGCCGCCGCTCGGGCTGTCGCCGTTGTCGCTGACGACGGTCGTGCCCTCGCCGCGCAGGCCGGTGCGGATCGCCTCGTCGAGCGGCACGAGCTCGGGCTCGAACTCGTCGCGGGCCTGCCAGGCGAGTTCGGCGAGATCCTCGGCGACCCGCTGGGCGGCCGCCGCGTCCCCGTCCGCGCAGACGAAGGCCGCGAAGCCGAGATCGGGCACGTCGAGCCACGGCTGCACCGGGAACAGCGAGGCGTGCAGGCATTCGCCGGCCGCCTCGCGGCGCCGACCCTCGGCCACGATCCGCGACAGCGGCTCCTGGCGCGTCGTCGCCTTGATCGGGGAGACGATCATGTGGCGCTTGGCCAGCGCCATCACGGGCCGGCGCCGGCCCGCGATCGCCTCGAGCAGCAACCGGGCGACGCGCTCGCCGGTCTCCCACATGTCGACATGCGGGTACTCGCGGTAGCCGATGTAGAACACGTCGGGCTGGATCATCGCCGCGGTGATATGGCCGTGCAGGTCGAGCGACACGCCGATCGGCACGCCGGGCCCGACCACGCCGCGCACGCGGCGCACGATCTCCGCCTCGGCGTCGGGCTCGTCCTCGACGACCATCGCGCCGTGCAGCGCGAGCGCGACGCCGTCGACCGGGCCGGCCTTGCGCAGCCGCTCGAGCATGTCGCCCAGGAGCTCGTCGAAGTCCCGGCGCAGGACGACGCCGCTGGCGCCGGCATGGCCCGCAATCAGCGGGACCGCCTCGACGCCGGCCTCGCGGAACACCGAGAAGAATGCCGGCACCTCGACGCGGGCGGCGCCGTAGCCGGTCAGAAGCTCGTCGCCGCGGCGGAGATAGAAGGCCTTGAACGTATCGACGGTGGTCTTGAAGGCGACGAAGGTGTTCGTCTCCTGCATCAGCGACCCGACGGCGATGCGCATCAGGCCGCCCCGATGTCCCGCGCCGCCTTCTTCACCGCCTCGAGCGTCTGGTCCACGATCGCGTCGTCGTGCTCGATCGACATGAACCACGCGCCGCGCTCGAGCGCGCGCACGCCGTGGCCGAGCAGCGCCGTCGTGAACTTCACGTACTTCGCCTTGTTCATGCGCACGAGGTCGCGGTAGTTGCGCGCCGGCGCGTCGAGATCGAAGGCGACATGGAAGAACTGTCCCCAGCCGGTGACGACGACCTTGTGGCCGGCGGCGGTCAGCTCGCTGCGGATGCCGTCCATCAGACGACGGCCGCGCCGCTCGATCGTCGCGAACACCTCGGGCGTGAGCGCGTTCATGGTCGCCAGTGCCGCGGCGATCGCGACCGGCTGCGCATTGAACGTGCCGCCGTGCAGGACGCCCTGGCCGAAGAGGTCCAGCACGTCCGCGCGCCCCGCGATCGCCGCGACCGGGAAGCCGTTGGCGATGGCCTTGGCGAAGGTCGCCATGTCCGGCGTGACGCCGAAGCGCTGCTGCGCGCCGCCCGGCGCGAGTCGAAAGCCGGTAATCACCTCGTCGAAGATCAGCATCGTGCCGTGCTTCGTGCACGCGGCGCGGACGCCTTCGAGATAGCCCGGCGCGGCCTGCACGGCGCCGGCGTTGCACATCGCCGCTTCCATGATGACGCCGGCGACGTCGCCGCGCGCCAGGCGCTTCTCGATCAGGTCGAGGCGGTTCCACGACAGGATCTCGATGCCGCCGCCGGCCTCGAGCTCCTGGCCCTTGCTGCCCGCGATGCGATTGGGCGCCTCTTCCGGTCCCGCGGCCTCGAGCGTGGGCGCGTTCGACCACAGCACGTTGTCGAACCAGCCGTGATAATGCCCCTCGAACTTGATGATCGTGCGCCGGCCGGTCGCCGCGCGCGCCAGCCGGAACGCCGCCTGCACCACCTCGGACCCCGAGGAGGCGAAGCGCATCCGCTCGGCGCAGGGAACCATCTCGCAGACCTTGCGGGCGGCCTGCGCCTCGAGGTCGGTCTGCCCGGCATAGAGGATGCCGCGGGCCAGCTGCGCCTCGACGGCGCTGCGCACCACGGCCGGATTGTGGCCGAGGATCATCGGCCCCATTGCCAGGTAGTAGTCGATGAGCCGGTTGCCATCGACGTCGAACAGGCACGCGCCCTCGCCCCGCTCGAACACGAGCGGCGTCGGCGAGATGCCCAGCCGGAAATTGCTACTCACGCCGCCGGCGAGAAAACGCGAATTCTCTTTGATCCTTCGCGCCGACTCGTCGAAAACACAGCGCTGCCCGGAATTGTGTCCGGGCAGCGCTGCGGCGGCTCCCTCTGCGTCAGGTGACATTCCCCCACCCCGCTTGCACGCGACGCGACACTAGGCCATGGATTTCCGGAAGCGAAATGCGCATTTCACGAGACGAAACAAACCGCCCGCCCGCCACCGCTTCCGAGGTGGAACGCGACCCGTACGTGGTGAAGCCGGTGGCCAAGGCCTTGGCCGTGCTGGCATTCATCGAGGATGCGGGGCGCGAGGTCGGCCTGAGCGACGTCGCGGCGGCGCTGCGCCTGCCCAAGACCTCGGCCTTCCGCTACCTCTACACCCTGACCGCCGCCGGCTTCGTGGCCCACGGCGACGGCCGCGACCGCTACCGCCCGGGGCCGCGTCTGCGGCCCGGCGCGGCACCGGACATCAGCGTCCCGCGCCTGCGCGAGCTCGCGCTGCCGGTGATGTCGGAGCTGCGCGAGCGGTTCAACGAGACGATCAATCTCGGCGTCGCCGAACGCGACCACATCGTCTACGTCGCGATGATCGAGAGCAGCCGCGCGCTGCGCATGCAGGCGCGCATCGGCGAACGCCATCCGCTCAACTCGACCTCGCTCGGCAAGGCGATCCTCGCCTTCATGCCCGAGGCCGAGCGCGCGCCGTTGCTGGCGGCCCCGCTGCGGGCGATGACGCGAAGGACCATGACCGATGCCGGGGCGCTGCGCCGGCAGCTGCGCGACGTCGCGCGGCGCGGCTACGCGATCGAGGCCGGCGAGAACGAGGAGGGCCTGATGTGCATCGGGGTGCCCATCCTCGATCGCGACGGCCGTCCGGTCGGCGCCCTCAGCATCTCGGCACCCGAGCAGCGCATGACGCGGCCCGTGCGCCAGGACATGATCACCGCGCTGCGCAGCGCAGCCGGGCAGATCACGCGGCGGCTCGGCCGTCGCGCCTGAGACGGGCGGGACCGCGACGAGGTCCCGAAAGTAGCCCTGTCCCGTCTGGCGCCGCCCGGTACGCGGTTTAGCGTGGCGGCCATGATCGACAAATCAGCCCTGCAGCGCCGACGCCGCTCGCCCGACGAGCTCGTTCGCCACCCGCTCCCGCTCGAGGACGCCGCCCGCCACGACGCAATGGCCGCCGAGCTTCTCCACTGGTGGGCGCAGCTCGCCCCGCCCCGTGCCTATCCCGGCTGGGGTCACACCGCGCTGATCCAGGGGATGGAGCGGCTCGTGCTCGTCGCGATCGTCCGGCGTCGGCGCGGCCGGCACCTGTCGCTGACCCTCGATCGCGGCGCCATGGGCCTCGGCGGCGGGTCCATCCCGATCCGCACGCGTTGCGACGCCCTGGCGCTCTTCAAGGAGGACTGCACCGACTGCGCGCTGAGCGGCAGCCCGGCCTATCACGCGATCGGCCTGCCGGGCGGCCCGCCGGTGTGCCGGCGCGTGATCCTGCCCTTCGCCGCGGGCGACGACGTCGGCGAGCGCCTGGTGATCGGGCTGGAGTCGGGCCCCGCGCGATGGTCGAACCCGGGTGGCGTGCTGAACTGAAGCGAAGCGATATCGCCGTCGCCGGCATCATTGAAGAGTGGCCGCAGGAGCGGGGGTGCGACGAGCCGGCAGGCCGCCGGCCTGGGCCGTCGGGTCCATGTCGGCCGCCGCGATGCGGCGCAAGCTCGCCGCCGCAGCAAGCTCGGCATTTCGCACGCAAAGCGCCGCCGGGGGTCGCGATGGTCGTCGAGGCGATCCCGCATGGCCACCAGGTGGTTTCCGGCGATCGCGCGCCGACGTCGTCGCGGCCGGATCAGCGCGCGTGGTCGGGGCGGCGCAGCAGCTCGCTGTAGAGCTCGCCGAGCCGTTGCGACACGGGGCCTGGAAGCGCGCCGGCGCCGATGCGCCGGCCGTCGATCGTGGACACGGGCGTCACGCCGCCGAAGGTGCCCGTGACGAAGGCCTCGTCGGCGGCATAGGTCTCGGCAAGGGTGAAGTCGGTCTCCTCCACCGGAATGGCGTTCGCGCGCGCCACCGCGAGGACGTTGGCTCGGGTGATGCCGCAGAAGTTGAAGCGCCCGGTCGACGTGCGCACCACGCCGTCCTTGACGATGAAGAAGTTCGTCGAGTTGCAGCTCGCCACGAAGCCGTGGGGATCGAGCATCAGCGCCTCGTTGGCGCCGGCGCGGATCGCCTGCAGCAGCGCCTGGATCAGGTTCAGCCGGCTGTGCGAGTTGAGCCGCAGGTCGAAGACGTCGGGCGTCGAACAGCGGAAGGTCGAGGTGAACAGCGTCATGCCGCGCTGCTTGACCGAGGGATCCGGCACCTTGTGCTCGGCAACGATGACCAGGGTCGCCGGGCCGATGACATTGCGCGGGTCCTGATTCGGCGTGTGCTTGGGACCGCGGGTGACCATCAGGCGGATGTGCACGCCGTCGTGCATGCCGTTCGCGCGGCAGGTCTCGTGCAGGGCCGCCACGAGCTCGTCGCGGGTTCGTCCGATGTCGAGGTCGATCGATTTCGCGCCATCGAGAAGGCGGGAGATGTGCGCGTCCGCGAACGCGATCCGGCCGTTCACCTGCCGGAATCCCTCCCAGATGCCGTCGCCGAGCACGAAGCCCGAGTCGAACACCGACACGACCGCCTTGTCGCGCGGCACCATCGCGCCGTTGATGTAGACCAGCACGCCCGCGTTGCGCGGATCGTCGACATGGGTCTGCGCGCCCTTGGATTCCATCTGATGGCTCTCGCTCTCGCCGATGAGTGGCAAGGCCTCCATTACCACTCCCCATCAGTCACGGGTATGGGGCGTCGGCGGACTTCCGCGCGACCAAGCGGTTCGAGGCACACCAGCTCTTCGCCATTGGCGCGCGTGCCGGCGGCACCCGTCGCGGCCGGCGAATTCCGCGCCGACGACGGACCGTCCTCCCGTCGGCGACATGAAAAGGCGCGCGGCCATGCGGGCCGGACATGTACGCTACCGTGAGCCCGATCGGACGCATCGCCGGGACGTACCGGCGCGTGCGCTTCGTCGTGGACGCGGCGAGTCCGGACCCGGTTGCAGCGCGGCCACCCGCATCGGAGCCGATGGTTGGAGGCGTGACATGGCGCTGCACCGGATCTGGGAACCCTTCACGCTGAAGGGACTGACCCTGCGCAACCGCATCGTCAGCACGGCGCATTCGCCCGCCTACGCCGAGAGTTCTCAGCCGCGCGAGCGTTATCAGCTCTACCACGAGGAGAAGGCGAGAGGCGGCCTGGCGCTGACCATGTTCGGCGGGTCCTCGACGGTCTCCGAGGACTCGCCGGCCTCGTTCGGTCAGATCTCCGTCGCCGACGATTCGATCATCCCGTGGTTCGAGAAGTTCTCGGCGCGCATCCATGCGCATGGCTGCGCGCTGATCTGCCAGATCAGCCACATGGGCCGGCGCACCGGCTGGGACGGTGGCGACTGGATGACGCCGATCGCGCCGAGCGCCCAGCCCGAGCCGGCGCACAAGTCCTTTCCCAAGGTGATGGAGCCCGAGGATTTCCGTCGCGTGGCCTCCGACTTCGCGCGCGCCGCGGGCCGGTGCCGCAAGGGCGGACTCGACGGCTGTGAGGTCTTCGTTTCAGGACACCTGCTGGGCCAATTCTGGTCGCCCGCGATCAATCAGCGCACGGACGCCTATGGCGGCTCGCTGGACAATCGGCTGCGGTTCACCTTCGAGGTGCTGGACGAGATCAGGCGAAGCGTCGGCGACTACCTCGTCGGGCTGCGGTTCTCGGTCGATGAAATGATCCGCGACGGGCTCGACGCCGCCCAGACGGTCGAGATCGCGCTTCGGCTCGCGACGAGCGGCCTGGTCGACTACTTCAATCTCGTTTCCTCGAACAACTGGACCCACGCGGGCCTCTCGCGATCCGTGCCGACCATGGCGTACGGGAGCATGCCGGCGATCGATCTCGTCTCCGCGGTGCGCAGGGAGACGGGCATGCCCGTCATCCATGCCTGCCGCATCAGCGATCTCGCGACCGCCGAACATGCGCTCGCGAGCGGATTCGTCGACCTCGTCGGGATGACGCGGGCGCACTTTGCGGATCCGCATCTCGTCCGGAAGACCGCCGAGAACCGCGAGGCCGAGATACGACCGTGCGTTGGCGCGGGCTATTGCATCGACCGCATCTATGCCGGGCGCGATTCGCTCTGCATCCACAATCCCGCCACCGGGCGGGAGCAATCGGTGCCCCAGGTCATTCGGCGCACCGAGGGCAGGCGCCGGAAGATCGTCGTGGTCGGTGCCGGACCGGCCGGCCTCGAAGCGGCCCGCATCGCCGCGGAGCGCGGGCATGGCGTCGTCGTCTTCGAGGCAGCCGACGAGGTCGGTGGGCAGGTCCTGCTCGCGTCGCGGGCGGGATGGCGCAAGGATCTCATCGCCATCGTGCGATGGCGCGCCGACCGGCTCGCGAGCCTCGGCGTCACGTTGCGCATGAACCGCTACGCCGATGCCCAGGACGTGCGCGCGGAGGATCCGGATGTCGTCGTCATCGCGACCGGCGGCCTCCCGAACAAGGAGTTCTTCGAGGGAAGCGATCTCGCGGTCAGCACCTGGGACATCCTGTCCGGGCAGGTCAAGGGCGCCGACGACGTCGTCGTCTACGACGACCACGGCCATCACCAGGGGCTCTCCGCCGCCGAGACGATCGCCCGACAGGCCCGATCAACGCGCTTCGTCACGCCGCATCGCATGGCGGGCGGCGGTTTGGGACCGACGAACTTCGCCATCCACCTGCGCAACCTGCATAAGGCCGGCGTATCGATCACGACCGACACCCGGCTCGTCTCCGTCGCCCGGCGCGGCAACGGCCTGGTCTGCACGTTCCGACACGAATTCGACGGCAGCGAGCTGCGGCTGGAGACCGGCCAGATCGTCGTCGAATGCGGAACCCTGCCGGCGGACGAGCTCTATCTCGCCCTCAAGCCGCAGTCGCGCAATCACGGCATCGTGGATCTCGGCGCCTTCCGCATGAACCGGCCCCAGCCCGTGGGCGCTCCAGGCCAGCCCGGCTTCGATCTGTTCAGGATCGGCGATGCGGTGGCCTCGCGGAACATCCATGCCGCCATGTACGACGCTGCCAGGATCTGCAAGGACCTCTGAGCCTCGCGATCCCGGGATGCGAGCACGAGGAAATCGGCGCGCGGAATCAACGACCCGGATACGGCAGATAGTGGCGCCGCTCGACGTCGGGGAACTTGTCGCCGTGGCGCACGTAGCTGCGGCCCGACTCGGCGGGCGGCTCGAATTCCCAGGACTGGCGACGGCCCATGCCGAGCGCGCGACGCAGAAACCAGCGCACGCGGCGGCTCCCGGCGATGTCGACGGCGAGGCGGTCGAGATCCCATTGCGCGGCGACGACGTCGAGCAGACGCTTCAGCGTGTCGCCATGGGCCGTCGACCCGGCGAGGTCGCGCAGCTCGTCGGGATCGCGAGAGAGATCGAAGAGCATCGGCGGATAGGCCGGCGAAACGACGAGCTTGTAGGAATCCTCGCGCAGCATGATGCGCGGCGCCGGCGCGCCCTCGTCGAGATGTTCGGCGGCGGCGCGGTTCGGCCGCGGGAGCGCGCGCCCCTCCAGCGCCGGCAGCAGGCTGGCGCCGTCGAGCGGCGTGACCACCGCCTCGCGACCCATCCCGGCGAGATCGACGAGCGTGGGCAGGACGTCGACGAGGGTGGCGAGCTCGGTCCGCCGCGCGGGGCGAAATCGGCGCGGCGCGTGCACCAGCAGCGGGACGCGGATCGCAGGCTCGAAGAAGGTCTTCTTGAACCACTGGCCCCGCTCGCCGAGCATCTCGCCATGGTCCGACGTCAGCATGACGACGGTGTCGTCGGCGAGGCCGAGCGCCGAGAGCGTCGCCGTCAGCTCGCCGATGCGCGCGTCGAGCCAGCTGATCATGCCGTAGTAGCCGCGCCGCGCGCGGATCGTCGTCTCGACCGAGATCGCGCCGCGGTCTATGCCGTAGTGCTCGAACAGGAAGCGGGTATGCGGATCGCGGCCGGCCTCCGGGGGCATCGGCACCCTGGGCGCGTCGATCTCCGCGTCGTCGTAGAGATCCCAATAGGGCTGCGTGATGACGAACGGATCATGCGGCTGGGTGTAGGACACGGTAAGCAGGAACGGCCGGTCCCGGCCGTCGCGTGCCAGCTCGTGCAGCCGCCGCCGGGCGCGATGGTGGACCTCGTCGTCGTGGTCGAGTTGCATCGACCAGGCGATCGGCCCGGAGTCGTTGACGATATCGACCCCGGAGACACCCGAGGATTCGTCGCCGTCGGTTCCGGCATCGTCGGGCCGCGGCGTCCAGCCGAAATCGGACGGATAGATCTCCGTCGTCAGCCGGTCCTCGAAGCCGTGCAGCTGATCGGGCCCCACGAAATGCATCTTGCCCGAGAGGCACGTGTAGTAGCCGGCGGCGCGCAGGTAGTGCGCGAAGGTCGGGATCGCGGCGGGAAGCTCGGCGGCGTTGTCGAACGCGCCGATGCGCGAAGGCAGCCTGCCGGTCATCAGCGCGAAACGCGCCGGCGCGCACAGCGGGAAATTGCTGTAGGCGTTCTCGAACACGACGCCTTCTCGGCCAAGGCGGTCGATGGCCGGCGTTCGGCACACGGCGTTGCCGTAGAGGCGCAGCGCCCGCGCCGACAACTGGTCGCATACGATCAGCAGGATGTTCGGTCGTCGCTGCGCGCTCATGGACTTTCTCCGGTTGGCGGAGCGCGATCATATTGGCTTGTGAGCCCCAAGCCGACGCTCCTATGATCCTGAAGAAGCTCATCAAACTTGTTTGCAGGCACATCGGGGGACGGGACATGGACAGGATCACCATTTCGCGCCGCGTGGCGATGCTCGCCGGTCTCTCCGCCGCCGCGCTGGCGCCCGCGGTGCCGGCGCACGCCCAGGAAGCGTCGACGATGGAGGAGATCGCCAAACGCGGCTCGCTTCGCGTCGGGGTGGTCAACACCGCGCCGTGGTTCATCCAGGATCCGCGCAGCAAGGAGTGGACCGGCACCGGTGTGAGCATCGGCAAGGCGATGGCGGAGGCGCTCGGCGTCAAGTTCGAGCCGGTCGAAGTGCAATGGGGCACGGCGATCCCGGCGCTGCAGTCGAAGCGCATCGACATCATGTTCTTCCTCGACACCACGCCGGAACGCGCCAAGGCCGTGGATTTCCCGCTCGTGCCCGTCGTCGACATCGCGCTCGGCGTGCTGACCGAGGACGACATCAAGGCCGACAGCTGGGCCGACCTCAACGATCCAAAGATCACGGTTGCCGTGCCGCAGGGCACGTCGATGGACCGGCACGTCACCCGCACCCTGACGAAGGCCCAGATCCTGCGCTTCCCCTCCAACGCCGAGGCGGTCGCGGCCTTCCAGTCGAAGCGCGCCAATGTCGCTTCGATGTTCCTGCCGCCGCTCATCGTGCTGCAGCAGAAGGTCAACCGCGGGAAGATCGTCATTCCCAGGCCGTTGGTGGCCAGCGCCGCCGGCGCCGCGGTCCGGATCGAGCCCGACAAGCGGTTCCGCGACTGGGCCGGCGCCTCGATCTTCTTCTGGTACAACATCGGCCAGATCTCGACCTGGTATCGCGAGACGCTGGAGTCCCAGGGCATCGATCCGGCCAAGGTGCCGAGCGTGCTGAAGGCCGAATGGTGAGCCGCCCGCATCGCGCCTAGGGGACTGGCCGCCGCGCCAGGACGCCCGATGTACCAATGGGACTTCTGGTCGGTATGGCGCGACGTCGACGTCCTGCTGCTCGGGCTTGCGAACACCCTCAAGGTCACCGGCCTGGCCCTGTGCTTCGGCGTGGCGCTCGGCCTGGTTCTCGCGCTCATGCGCCTCTCGCAGCATTTCGCGATCTCGGCGGTCGCAGGCCTGGTGATCGAGTTCTTCCGCACCACGCCGCCGCTCGTGCAGCTGTTCTGGTTCTTCTTCGCGCTGCCGATCCTGATCGACGTGTCGATGACGCCGTTCATCGCGGCCACCGTCACCTTCTCGATCCAGTCGTCGGCGTTCTTCGCGGAGGTTTTCCGCGCCGGCATCCGATCGATCGCGCGTGGGCAGTGGGATGCGGCGCGCGCGCTCGGCATGACCCGGTTGCAGCTGATGCGGCGCGTGGTGCTGCCGCAGGCCGTCAAGAGGATGATCCCCGCCTTCCTGGAGCGGGCGATCGAACTTCTGAAGACCACGGCGCTGGTCTCGACCGTCTCCTATGCCGACCTGCTCTACCAGGCCAACGAGCTGGCGCAGAAGACCTTCCGCCCGCTCGAGGTCTTCACCGTCGCTGCGCTGCTCTATTTCCTCGCCATCTACCCCGTCAGCCTCGCCGTCCGCCAGCTCGAGCGCGTGCTCGCGCGCAGCGGCGAGACGACCACACACTAGGCGGTGCCGAAGATGGGCCATGTCTGGGACTTCGGACCGGTTATCGAGAACTGGGACGTCCTCGTCGATGGGCTCAGGGGCACCTTGCTGCTTTTCGCCGTCTGCAGCGTGCTCGGTCTCGGTGGCGGCCTGCTGGTCGGGATGGCGCGCTATGCGCGCCGCCGGCTGCTTTCGCTGCCGGCGGCGGTCTTCGTGGAGATCTTCCGCAACACGCCGGTGCTGATCCAGATCGTATGGTTCTATTTCGCGTTTCCCATCGTCTCGCCGATCGAGATCGGGGCCTTCACGGCAGCTGTGATGGGGATATCGCTCAATACGGCCGCGTTCTCGGCCGACATCTACCGGGCCGGGATACAGTCGATCGAACGCGGGCAATGGGACGGCGCGCGCGCGATCGGGATGAGCGCGGGCCAGGCGATGCGCCGCGTGATCCTGCCCCAGGCGATCAAGCGCATCCTGCCGGCGCTCACCAATCGAGGCATCGAGGTCCTCAAGATGTCGACGCTGGCCTCGGTCATCGCCTATGCCGAGACCATGCACCAGGCGAAGGCCTTGGCCGCGGTCAACTTCAACCCGATCGAGACCTATACCGCGGTCGCCCTGCTCTTCTTCGTCGTGCTCTTCCCGTTGGTGCAGTTGACCTACGCGCTCGAGCGTCGCTTCGGGCGAAGCGACTGAGGCTGCCATGACCGAAGAGATCCTGCGGCTCGAGGGCCTGCGCAAGAGCTTCGGCAGCGCCGAGATCCTGCGCGGCATCGACCTTTCGGTCGGCAGGGGCGAGACGATCGTCGTCATCGGCGCGAGCGGATCCGGCAAGAGCACGCTGCTGCGCTGCGTGAACTTCCTCGAGCTGCCGAGCGCCGGACGAATCCAGTTCGAGGGCCGGCCGATCGGGCAGGAGGGGCCCGGCGGCGCGGTGCGCTATGTCGAGAGCGAGCTCTGCCGGGTGCGGGCGCGCATCGGGATGGTGTTCCAGCAGTTCAACCTGTTTCCGCACATGACGGCGATCGAGAACGTCATGGAAGGCCCGGTGACGGTGCTGGACCGTCCGCGCCCGCAGGCCCGGACGCAGGCGCTGGCATTGCTCGACAAGGTCGGGCTCGCGGACAAGGCGGACAGCTATCCGTCCCGGCTCTCCGGCGGCCAGCAGCAGCGGGTCGCGATCGCGCGTGCGCTGGCGATGGAGCCGGTGGTGATGCTCTTCGACGAGGCGACGTCGGCGCTCGACCCGGAGCTGGTCGGCGAGGTGCTGCGCACCATGCTGGCGCTCAGCGAGGAGGGAATGACGATGATGATCGTCACCCACGAGCTCGGCTTCGCGTACCACGTCGCCGACCGCGTGCTGTTCCTCCACGAAGGCCTGATCCACGAGCAGGGGACGCCGCGCGACGTGCTGCTCAATCCGCGGCAGGCCCGCACCCGCGAGTTCCTCGACGGCCACGGGCAGTTCCGCCTGCCCGGGTCTTGAGGCATCCACGCCGGGATCGGCGTGGAGAGCGGCCGCCATGACGGCGTGGTGGCGCATCGCCAAGCCGCCCGGATCCGGCGTCGCAACCCGCGGCCGATCGTGATGGCTGCGAGCGGCAAGGCGATGATCCAGTTCGCCCACGCGGACGGGCACTGGCGCGGCTGAAACTCGCACGGCCACGCGTCACCCTTCCGGATCATGACCGGCGCCTGCCGATGGTGGCATGACACCTCGGCTGACGCGGCGACCGGCGAGTCGCGCGTCGGCGGCGAGTGACGGTCCGCACAGATGCATCGCAATTCGATGCAATTTTCCGATGCTTTCTGTGGTCCCGGTCACATCGCCTGAACGCGATCCGGGGCATGCTCCCACTCATGAACGGCGGTCCAAGGGGATCGCCGGCGCGGGCGGGACGAGCCCGCCGACGAGGGAGACGACGATGCGTGCCCTGTTCCTCACCGCGAGTTCCCTGGCCCTGCTGGCCGCGACGGCCACCGCGGGCGTCAACGTCGAGCACGGCATGGCCTACGAGGAGACGTTCCTCGAGGCCTGTGCCGAGGGCGCCACTGCGCGCACGTGCCGCTGCGTGATGGAGCGCGTCGAAGAGAAGATCAGCTTCGTGGCCTTCGCCGAGGAGGTCGACCGCCACGGGTTGCGGATCATGACCGCCAACTCGATCGCCCCGGCGATCGAAAGCGCCCAGCGCTTCTGCAACGCCCAGGCGGCTGCAGTGAACTAGGATCCGTCCCTCCAGACGGTTTCCGCTCCGACGAGGTCGACGGCCCGGCTCCCCAAGCCGGGCCGTCGGTCTTTTTGGCTCCCGGCACGCCGGCGCCTCATTGCGCTGAGCGATATCGAACAACCTTACAAAGTTGAGGCCCAATCCTCGTAACGCGCTGAAAAACAAGCGTGGCATCGGTCTTGCTTCGTCCCCGACGACCACCAACAGCATTCATTCGGAGACGAAAATGAAGACTTGGCTTGCCGGCATGATCGGCGTCTCGGCCATTGCGATGGCCGGGGCGGCCGGTGCGACTACGATCACCTTCGCCGACTTCTCCTCCACGGGCGGCCTGCAACTCAACGGCGCAGCCGCCGTTGCGACGGACGCGTCCAGCCGGCAGGTCCTGCGTCTGACGAACAACCTGAGCCAGGCCGGCAGCGCGTTCAGCACGACGGCGATCAGCCTTGCCGCCGACGCCTCCTTCAGCGCGAAGTTCGCCTTCAACATCAACAATCCGATCAACGGCGGCGCCGACGGCATCGTCTTCGTCGTCCAGACCGTGGCCAACAACGTCGGCGGCTTCGGCGGCGGCATCGGCTACACCGGGATCGCCAAGAGCGTCGGGATCGAGATCGACAACTGGCCCAACGGTTCCGGCTTCGGCGACCCGGACGACAATCACGTCGCGGTCAATACCGGCGGCCTGCTCAACGCCATCGGCGACGCCGTGAGCGTGCCGAAGGCGACGATCGACTTCGACAGCTCCGGCGACGTGTTCGCCTGGGTCGACTACAACGGCGCAACCGATCTGCTCGAGATGCGCCTCGCCACGTCGGATTCGCGGCCGGCGACGGCACTGATCGCGCGCACCGTAGATCTCGCGGCGGTGCTCGAGACCACGGACGCCTTCGTCGGCTTCACGTCCGGCACCGGGTCCGCGGGCGCGAACCACGACATCCTCTCGTTCGAGTTCCGCGACACCTTCGCCCCGGTCGATGTCGACCCGCCGACGGGCGTGCCGGCGCCGGCATCGCTGGCGCTGCTCGGTTCGGCGATCGCCGCGCTGGGGCTGCGCCGTCGCAGCTGAGCCGCGAACGGACGCACGGAAAAGGCGCCGCGGTCCGACCGCGGCGCCTTTTTTCTTGCCGTGACCGTGCCCGTGCCGCGCGGCGAGCGCTTCAGTCCTCGGCCACCCGGATCGAGTCGTCGCCGTCCCAGCTCAGCCACACCCGCGAATCGGCCTGCAGGGGGATCGCCGACTTCC
The DNA here is from genome assembly GCA_016793165.1 of Alphaproteobacteria bacterium. GTDB lineage: Bacteria > Pseudomonadota > Alphaproteobacteria > CACIAM-22H2 > CACIAM-22H2 > CAIOSQ01. The sequence continues at coordinate 69,789 of JAEULA010000116.1, forward strand.
AGGCCGGGTGCGTCGCCACGAGCTCTCCCACGCCCTCGACGCGGATGCGGAACTGGATGTCGGCGCCGAAGAAGCTCCAGGTGACGATCCGTCCCGGTACGCGGTTGGTGCGGTCCCCCGGCGACTCCTGCGAGACCCGGATCTTCTCCGGCCGGATCGCGATCAATGCGGCGGCGCCGACCGTCTCGCCGCCGCCGACCTGGCCGAAGCGATGGCCGCCGCAGGCGTAGACGAACCCCGCTCCATCGGCGTGCTCGACGACGCCGGCGATGAAATTGCTCTTGCCGAGGAAGTCGGCGACGAACCGCGACCGCGGCCGGTCGTAGAGATCGCCGGGGCCGCCCGATTGGACGATCCGTCCGTCGCGCAGGATCGCGATCTCGTCGGACATGGACAGCGCCTCGTCCTGGTCGTGCGTGACGTAGATGAACGTCAGGCCGACGCGCTGATGCAGCGCCTTCAGCTCCCATTGCAGCTCGGCCCGGAGCTTCTTGTCGAGCGCGGACAGCGGCTCGTCGAGCAGCAGCAGCTCGGGCTCGAAGACCAGCGCGCGCGCGAGCGCGACGCGCTGCTGCTGGCCGCCGGAAAGCTGGCGCGGCAGGCGCTCGCCGAGCGCGCCGAGCTGGACCATGTCGAGCGCGCGCTTGACGCGCCGGGCGGTGTCCGTCGCCGGAATCCCGCGCACCCGCAGCGGGAAGGCCACGTTCTCCGACACGGTCAGGTGCGGAAACAGGGCATAGCCCTGGAACACCATGCCAAAATTCCGCTTCTCCGGCGGCAGATGCGTGATGTCGCGCTCGCCGATCAGGATCCGGCCGGCGCTCGGCTCGACGAAGCCCGCGATCGACATGAGGACGGTGGTCTTGCCCGAGCCCGACGGACCCAGCAGCGTCACGAAGCGCCCGCGCTCCACCGTGAAGGAGACGTCGTCGACCGCCGCGACGCTGCCGTAGCGCTTCACCAGATTGCGGATGTGAAGGGTCTTGGCGTTGTCCGCGAGCATCGGAGTCAATCGCGATAGGACGGGTCGACGCGATCGAGCTTGCGCAGCATCGCCTGCCACATCCGCTCGCCCTTGCCGGCGCCGATGTCGAACTGCCGGGCGGTGTGCTCCGCGAGATTGGGGCCGACGAGGCGAAGCTTGTCGCCGGTCGACTGCGCGGCGACCTGAACGCGGCAGGACTGTTCGAGGTAGAACATGAAGTAGAACGCCTCGGCGACGGTGCGGCCGACGGTCAGCAGGCCGTGATTGCGCAGGATCATCGCCGGATGACGGCCGAGATCGCGCACCAGCCGCTCGCGCTCCGACAGGTCGGTCGCGATGCCCTCGTAGTCGTGGTAGGCGAGCCGGTCGTGGAATTCGAGCGCGAATTGGCTGATCGGCAGCAGTCCGCGCTCGGTCGCGGCAACGGCCATGCCCGCCTGCGTGTGCGTGTGCACGACGCAGGTCACATCCGGACGCGCGGCGTGGACCGCGGAGTGGATGACGAAGCCCGGCGGATTCACCGGCCAGGGGCTGTCCTCGACCTTGCGCCCGTCGAGGTCGATCTTCACCAGCGACGATGCGGTGACTTCGTCGAAGCCGAGGCCGTAGGGATTGATCAGGAAGTGATGCGCCGGGCCCGGCAGCCGCGCGGTGATGTGGGTGTAAATGGTGTCGTCCATCCCGTGGAGGGCGACGAGCCTGTAGGCGGCGGCCAGCTCGACGCGGAGCTCGCGCTCGGTCTTCGGCAGACGCTCGGCGAGCGGCGGCGCAAGGCTGTGCACATCGATCGTCACGTCGGACTCCCGGTTCGGCGACGAGACTAAGCAGCCGGTCGCGCGGCGGTCCAGTCGCCCGTGCCCGGCGCGGCGTCGATATGGCCCATTGCGCCGCCGCGTCCGATGATCTCTGATGTGACAATTCAACAGAAGTCGACGGGACAACCGATCGGCGGCGGTCTCGGGGACGCAACAGCGAGGGGGACACCATGACGGAGCGGGGAATCGGCAGGTTCGGTCTCGGCCGGCGACATGTGCTGGCCGGTGCGGCGGCAGGTGCGGGCCTCTCGGCGATGGGGGCGCGCGCGGCCCTTGCCCAGGCGGCGGGGCCATGGGCCCAGGCGCCGCGCAGCAAGGTCGACAAGGTCAACTTCGTCGTCTGGACCTACGGCGACATCTACACGCAGATCGCGCGCAGGTTCGAATCAGATTGGGGCGTCAAGGTCGAGTCGACGATCTCGTCCTTCAACGACCACCCGACCAAGCTCACGACGATGTTCGCGGCCGGCGAGAAGGTCGACGTCTCGCAGTCGTCGCCGTTCTCATTCCCGAACTTCATCGAGCAGGGCCTCGTGGAGCCCATCGACGGACTGCCGGGGGCGGACGAATACATCAAGGACTTCACGCCCTTCACCAAGCAGGTCGCGACGTACAAGGGCAAGACGATGGGCCTGCCCTACTTCTCCGCGATCTGGGTCTGGAACTACAACGAGGAGCTCCTCGAGAAGGCGAAGCTGCAGAAGGCCTTCACGAGCTACGAGGAGTTCACCGAGCACTGCGTCAAGGCGAAGAAGGACGGCGTCTGCCGCTATCCCGTGATGTGGGTCGCCGGCGTCGGCCTCGAGCAGCTGCCCGGCACCTGGTACCAGATGACCTGGAACCGCGGCGGGCGCTTCTTCGACGCGCAGGGCAACCACATGCTCGGCGCGGGTTCGATCGCGCGCGAGACGCTCAAGTGGTGGGCGAACACCTTCGACAAGGGTCTCGACATCTCCGATCCGGAATCCCTCAAGGTCCAGTTCACGCAGTCGGCCAAGGCGTTCGGCGCCGGCCAGAACCTCTATCGCGGCCCGAACCACCACTACGGCCTCAACATCGCCAACGATCCCGCGCAGTCGCCGAAGGCCGGCAAGATCAAGGTCCACGGCTCGCCGGGCGACGGCAAGACCATCGGCGTCACGCACGTCTACTTCCTGTCGTCGGCGACGCGCGACAAGGAATGGGCGTGGAAGCTGCTGCAGTATCTCGGCGGCCGCAGCAAGGACGGCAACCTCACGCAGGCTTACAGCCTCGCCAAGGACGCCATGCTCGGCTCGGGCTTCCAGTCCGTCATGAACAGTCCGCAGCTTCGCCAGAGTTGGTCGCCCTGGGGCGACGTGGATGCGATCCTGAAGATGTGGAACAACGCGGCCTATATCGGCGAGGTCTGCTCGTCCGTGTATCAGCCCTGGCATTTCCCCTGGACCGACCAGCTCAACATCGAGGTCCAGAAGTGCCTCACCGGCCAGATCAGCGCCGACGTTTGCTGCGACAACCTGATCAAGGGCATCAACGAAGCGAAGCGCAAGATCTGAGGGCGATCCGTTGATCGTTCCTCACGTCCCCTCCTGCCGCAACGCGGCGGGAGGGGCGCCGACGCAGACGTCGGGGAGCCTGCTCGCCGCTCGTGAGCCGCGCAGGACTTCTTCGTCGGCTTCACGGCCACCCGTGCCGACCCGGTCCGCCCGCCACGGTCGGATGCGATGACGACGGGAGCCGTCTCCGCCGCCGCGTCGCCGCGCACGAGCCTGCTGCGGCGGGAAATGTCCGCCGGCTGGTTCACGTTCTTCATGAACGTGCCGTCGCTGGCATGCCTCCTCCTCGTGCTTGCCTACCCGGTCATCTACGCCGGCTACATCTCGTTCCATCGCGTCGGGCTGGCGCAGCTGCGCCGCGGCGAGTTCCCGTGGAACGACTTCGACAACTATGCGCGGCTGTTCGAGGACCGGCTGTTCTGGCTCGCGGTCAAGAACACGGTCACCTTCACGTTCATCACCGTCGGCGCGGAGGTCGTGCTCGCGATCCTGATCGCGCTGCTGATCAACCAGCAGCGGATCTGGACGTCGCGCGTGACGCGGCTGCTGATCCTGCTGCCCTATGCAATCCCGCCGATCGCCAACGGGCTGATCTGGCATTTCATGTACAATTTCCAGTTCGGCTTCCTGAACCGGATCATGTTCTCGCTCGGGCTGATCACCGAGCCGATCAACTGGGCCGGCAATCCCGACACCGCGCTCTACGCGGTCACCGTGCCGTACATCTGGCGCACGCTGCCCTTCGCGATCCTGCTCGTGCACGCGGCGCTTCAGGGAATTCCACGGGACCTCTACGAGCAGGCCGCGGTCGACGGCGCGACGGCCTGGCAGAGGTTCTGGCGGATCACGCTGCCGCTGCTGCGCCCGATCGTCGCCGTGATCCTGATCCTGCGGACCTCCTTCGCCTTCGCCGTCTTCGAGGAGATCCTGGCGATCACGCAGGGCGGTCCCGGCGACGCCACCTGGGTCGCGGCCTGGTACAGCTACAAGATGAGCTTCGCGCCGCCCAACAACTTCGGGCTCGGCGCGGCCTCGGCCTACGTGCTCGCGCTGATGATCGGCGCCCTGGCGATCTTCTACGTGCGCTTCGTCTATCGCCGCGTGACGCTGTAGGAGACGGCCCGATGTTCGCCCCGACGCGCACGACGCGGATCCTGCTCCACCTCGCAAACGTCGTCGTGATCGTCTTCCTGCTGCTGCCGCTGGTGGCCGTGGTGTTCGGATCGATCCAGTCCGAGAAGGCGCTGCAGGCGGACACGCGCCGGCTCTGGCCGTCCGAGTTCACCCTCGACAACTTCACGGTCATCCTGAGCAAGGGCGAGCAGAAGGGTCGCATCTTCGACCAGATCAGCTACCTGCCCGACAACATCAAGCGCTTCTACAACGCGGTCGGGAACTCGACGGCGATCGCGCTGTCGGTGACCTTCCTGACGCTGCTGTTCGGATCGCTCTCGGGCTACACCATCGCGAGGCAGCGCTACCGGTGGACGCAGTGGCTGCTGCAGACGAACCTCGTCGCCCGCTTCGTGCCCGCGATCGTGCTGATGATCCCGCTCTACATCGTCATGCGAAAGCTCGAGCTGCTGAACTCGCTGACCGGCGTGATCATCGCCGAGACGGGCTTCCTGCTGCCCTACGCGATCCTGATCCTGGCACCCTATTTCGACAGCATCCCGCGCGATCTCGAGGATGCGGCGCGCATCGACGGCTGCTCGCGCATCGGCGCGTTCGTGCGCATCGTGCTGCCGCTCTCGACACCCGGCCTCGCGGCCTGCGGCGTGATCATGTTCATCATCTCGTGGCACGAGCTGCTGATCCCGCTGATCCTCAACGCCCGGCCGGATTTCATGACCCTGCCGGTGGTGATCGCGAGCCTGGTCGGCGACGTCCACGTCTTCTTCAACCTGATGATGGCGATCTGCCTCCTGGCGCTGGCGCCCACCGTGATCCTCGTGTTCCTGCTGCAGAAATACGTCGTCCAGGGCCTCTCGGTCGGCGCGGTGAAGGGTTGAGCCGCGCATCCGTGACGTCGCGGGTGCCGGTCCCGCTCGCCGCGTTCGCCCCGCGCCTGCGGGCGGAGCCGGGCGACGCGGCGAGCTTCGACATCGACGCCGCGGCGAACAGGATCGCCGTCGCGGCGCCGGCCGCGACCAACCTGTTCTGCGATCCCCGCTCGGGACGCCTCGTCGCGTCCGCGCCACGGCTGCTGTTCCCGCTCGCCGGCGACGGCTGGCTGCGGGCCTGCGTGTCGGTCGAATTCGCCAGCGTGTTCGACGTCGGCGCGCTCCTCGCCTGGGTCGACGAGGGGCGGTGGGCGAAGCTCTGCTTCGAGCGCGCGCCCGACGGCCAGGCGATGGTGGTCTCGGTGGTCAATCGAGGGCGCTCCGACGACGCCAACGGCTTCGTCGTCCGGGCCCCGGCGGTGCATCTTCGTCTCGCGCGGATCGACGAGACGCTCGCCTTCCACGCCTCGCTCGACGGCCGCGGCTGGATGCTCGTTCGCTACTTCGAGATCGGCCGGCTCGACGACCTCCGCATCGGCTTCACGGCCCACAGCTCGCGCGGCGCGGGCGTCCGCGCCGAGTTCTCGGAGATCGCGTTCGCGGAATCGACGCTCGCCGACATCCGCGGCGCTGGCTGAGCGGCCGCAGCGCCGCGGATCATCGCAGCGCGTCGGGAACCTGAACCGGCGCGTCGGGATCGCCGGGCGCACGCCAATGGACCACACGCCATGCCGGGCCCTGCTGGCGCAGGTAGACCTGGAGGTCCTCCCAGGTCTCGCTGTCGCAATCGGCCGCGTCGGGCTTGCACGAGCGGATCTGAAGCTCGACCAGGGTGAAGCCGGGCTTGAACCATGCGATCTCGCGCAGATCATCGGTGATCTGGTCCGCGCTGATCACGCTTTCGCGCTCGACCACGTATTCGAGCCGCCGGGGCTCCGGCGCGCCGTCGGGCGGCTCGGCGCCGATGCGCGCGCACAGCGAGCGGGACGCGCGGGCGAAGCAGGCCATGAGCGTGTCCACGGCGCAGCGGGCGCTGCCGCTCTCGCCGACGCAGGTGCTGCTGGCGTGGCCGGGGCCGACATTCTGCATCTCGCTCGCAGCCGCCGCCCGGATGGCGAGGGCTGCGGCGAGTGCCACGAACACGGCGCCGACACGCGGCGCCGCATGCTCAGGTCTGCGCATGGCGGCGGGCGAGTTCGGCGAGCGCGGACTTGGCCTCGGCGAAGACGCCGTCCCAATCGCCGGGCTGGCGCTGGCGGAACAGCCGCATCGACGGATACCAGGGCGAATCGCTGCGCCCGTCGAGATAGAGCCAGTACGCCATGAACGGCAGCAGGTTCCAGATCGGACGGCCGAGACTGCCGGCCAGATGCGCAACCGACGAGTCGGTCATCACCACGAGGTCGAGCAGCTCGAGTGCCGCCGCCGTGTCGGCGAAATCCTCGAGCTGTGCGCCGAGGTCGACGATGTAGTTCCGCGCGCCGCAGGCGGCGAGATCCGCGGCGCGCGGCCCCTTCTGGAGGCTGAAGAGCTGCACGTTCGGCACCTCGGCGAAGGCGAGGAAGCGGTCGAGCGGCACGGCGCGGTGCGCGTTGCCCTTGAAGGTGACGCTGCCGGACCACACGATTCCGACCTTGAGCCGGCGCCCGGCGCGCTCGACGAGCGGTGCCAGGCGCGCCTTCGACTCCGGCGGCACATGCATGCGCGCCGGCGGCGGAAGATCCGCAAGCGAGCTCATCGCGTGTCCGGCGAGGCCCATGACCGGGATATGGGCGGCGTGCGGCGGGGCGACCTTGCCGACCGGCACGAGCTCGTCGACGCCCGCGACCCCCTGGAACAGGCGCAGCAGCTCGGGCTTGCAGCCGACGGCGATGCGCTTCACGCGGCGGCGGACGGCCGGCAGGAACCGCATCGACAGGATCGAGTCTCCGAAGCCCTGCTCGGGCCAGACCAGCAGCGCGCCGTCGGGCAGCGCGCGGCCATCCCAGACGGGCGTAGGGTAGTTTGGCATCGGCGGCCGGTCCGCGAGACGCCACCGCCATTCGAACGCCTTCCAGCCCTCGGCGTAGCGGCCGAGGCGCAGCAGGATCTGCGCGCGGTCGAAATGGGCGCTGGCATTCTCCGGGTCGAGGCGGACGGCCTGATCGAATGCCGCAAGCGCGTCGGCAAGATAACCGCCGTCGTGCAGCGCGACGCCGAGATTGGTCCAGGACGCGGTCGTCGGCTGGGACGACACGACGCGCTGATGCAGCTCGATGGCCTCGCGGTAGCGCTGCAGGTCCTTCAGGGCGTTGGCGAGATTGCCGGTCGCGGCGAGGTCGCCGGGCCGGATGTCGAGGGCGCGGCGATAGCAGCCGAGCGCCTCGACCGGCTTGCCCGACGCGCGCAGGCCCACGCCGAGCGCGTTCCAGCCCTCGTGGCTGCCGGGCGAGGCCGCGACGAGCGCCTCGGCCAACTGGATCGCCTCGTCGAAGCGCTTCTCGCCGATCGCCTTCTGGATCGCGCCGAGCGGATTGGACGGCGCCGGGCTCGAAGCGGTCATCGCCCTTTGAGCAGCGACCCGAGCACGCCGCGGATGATCGCGCCGCCTGCCGTCCGGCCGTACTTGCCGAGCACGGCGCCGCCGAGATCGCGGCCGATCTGGCCGGCGACGTTCCGCGCCACCGACTTCGCGATCGTCGCGCCGATGCTTTCGGGCTGCCGGGCGGTTGCGCGGCCGCGTCCCTGCGGCGCCGGCGCCGCCGACTTGCCGCCGCCGAAGATGCCGCCAAGCGCGTCGAGGATGCCGCCGCCGCCGGCCGGCGCCGCCGCAGGCTGGCTGGCCGCTGCAAGCTGCTCGCTGGCGGAGTCCCGCTCTTCGCGCTGCTCGTAGCGGCCAAGGAACGGGCTGCCCTGGATGCACTGCTTGCGCTCGTCGGGCGAGATCGCGCCGAGGAACGAGCGCGGCGGGCAGACCAGCGCTCGATCGACGATGCCCGGCGTTCCCTTCTCGTCGAGGAACGAGACGAGGGCCTCGCCGACCGCCAGCTCGGTGATCGCCTTGGCGGTGTCGAGCTTCGGATTGCCGCGGAACGTGTCGGCGGCCGTCTTGACCGCCTTCTGATCCTTGGGCGTGAACGCGCGCAGCGCATGCTGCACGCGGTTGCCGAGCTGGCCGAGCACCGTCTCGGGAACGTCGAGCGGGTTCTGCGTGACGAAATAGACGCCGACGCCCTTCGAGCGGATCAGCCGCACGACCTGCTCGATGCGCTCGACCAGCGCCGGCGGCGCATCGGTGAAGAGCAGATGCGCTTCGTCGAAGAAGAAGACGAGCTTCGGCTTCTGCAGGTCGCCGACCTCGGGCAGGTTCTCGAACAGCTCCGCCAGCAGCCACAGCAGGAAGGTCGCGTAGAGCTTCGGCCGCATCATCAGCTTGTCCGCGGCGAGGACATGAACGATGCCGCGGCCGCGGCCGTCCGTCTTCAGCAGGTCGTTGGCATCGAAGGACGGGAGGCCGACGAACCTGTCGCCGCCCTGCGCCTCGAGGGCGAGAAGCCCGCGCTGGATCGCGCCGACGGTCGTGGCGCTGACATTGCCGTAGGTCTGGCGGATCTCGTTGGCGCGCTCCGCCAAGTCGGCCAGCAGCGCGCGCAGATCCTTGATGTCGTCGAGCAGGAGGCCGTTGTCGTCGGCGTACTTGAAGGCGATCTGCAGCACGCCGGCCTGGGTGTCGTTGAGCTCGAGCAGGCGGCCGAGCAGCATCGGACCCATCTCGGAGATCGAGGCGCGGATCGGATGTCCCTGCTCGCCCAGGATGTCCCAGAACACGACCGGCATAGCGGCCATCGCGTAGTCGGGAACCCCGAGCTTCTGGGCACGCTCGGCGAACTTGGGATTCTCGGCGCCCGGCTTGGCGAGCCCGGCCAAGTCGCCCTTGACGTCGGCCATGAAGACCGGAACGCCGTTGGCCGAGAGGTTTTCCGCCATCACGCGCAGCGTGACGGTCTTTCCGGTTCCGGTGGCGCCGGCGACGAGGCCGTGGCGATTTGCGAGTGGCAGGAGCAGTTCGTGGGGACGTTCACCCCGGGCGACGAGCACGCCCTCGACATCGGCCATTCGCTACGACCCTCCGTCACGACCGTTGCGGCGGGCGCCCGGCCGGGACGCCCGCCTGCCGATCAGGCGGCTTCGCCCGTCTTCGGCTTCGCCTTTACATAGGCCACGGCGCAATGGGTCGCGCAATAGGGCTTCCCGACGAGCGAGCGCTCGCCACAGAAATGGAAGTCGGTATCGCCGGGATGGCCGACGGGCCACATGCAGCGCTGGTTCGAGAGCTGCAGGACGGGAGTCTCGACGCGAACCTTGGCGGGGGACGGCGCCGGTGCCGCGACCGCCTGAGACTGGCGCGGCGGCGTCATCGCAACCGAAGCGGGAAGGGCCGGGGCGCCGCTGCTGCGGGGCTCACGCGGGATCCGCGGAGTCAACGGACGCATCGCCATACGACGAATGGGTGAGGGGCGAGACGACAGGCGGAGGCGATGCGCCTTACCGACGACGGCATTCTTCGAGATCCCGAGCATTTTCCCGATCTCGGCTGTCGAAAGCCCGTCGTTCCAGAGCTTCGTGAGCTCGGAGATCCGCTCGTCCGTCCATTCCATGGCACCACCTCTCATCCCAACGATTGTGCCCGGCAACCTCCGGACAACAAGATATAGAGGGATCAGACGGCGATTTCTGTCAAGACATCGGCGTGGGGCGGGAACCTTCAACACCGCCAGGGAGTTAGGTCGTCACGCAACCCGACCGGAAAAATTTGGCGCGACTTTTCCACAATTCTTAAACACCCGGCCTGGATTTTAGGGTTGCTCCTTCCTCCGACTCTTTGGCAGTAAACCTGTGGGACTCACGGATTGTTTCAACCTGTAACATGGAGGCCGCCGCGATGACGGGTACACCGCCGCAACGACGACCCCTCGACCAGTCGAACAACACCGCCCGCAACCCTAGCCGCCGTTCGCTGTTCGCCTTCGCCGCAGGCGCATGCAGCCTGCTCCTGATCAACAAGCCCGCTTCGGCGGCCCGCGTCCTGATCCCCGAGAAGAGCCTGTTCATCACCCGCGCCCATGCCGGGGAATCGTTCAGGGGCGTCTTCTGGGCGGCAGGCCAGTACGACCCGGATGCGCTGACGCGCATCAAGCGCCTGCTCCGGGACGCCAACGACAACTCCTTCCATCAGATCGACACGGCGCTCATCGAGCTCATGGCGCGCATGCAGCGCACCCTCGACACGCGCCAGGCCCTGGAAGTCGTCTCGGGCTACCGGTCGCCGCGCAGCAATGCGGTGGCGCGCCGCTCGGACCGCCGCGTCGCGGTGAACAGCTTCCACATGCAGGGCAAGGCCGTGGACATCCGCGTGCAAGGCCACTCGCTCGGGCAGCTGCGCCGCGCGGCGGTGTCGCTCCAGGCAGGCGGCGTCGGCACCTATCGCAATCGCGATTTCCTGCATCTGGACGTCGGCCCGGTCCGCACCTGGGGCTGATCGGCACAGATCCCGGCCGATCCTTCCGGGGGCCCGCGCGGACGCGTAGGGCCCCCGGTCCGTTTCTGGGGGATGGCGGGTCAGGACGAATGGCGGGTCCGGGGACGGCGGGCCGACCGTGCCTTCGCGCGGCTCGCTCGATCGGGCCCGACGGAAGACCACGGCCGGCGATGGTTTCGATCCAACGGCTGGTGTAGACGTCAGCGGCAACCTCCCGGCGCGCCATGCTCTACGCCTTTGTCCCGCGCGATGCCCATGTCGAGCGGACCGAAATCTTCAGCGGCCAGCCGCTTGCGCCCAATGCGATCTGGCTCGACCTCTTCGAGCCGACGGTGGAGGAGCGTGCGCGGGTGGAGGCCGAGCTCGGCGTCAGCCTTCCGTCGCGCGAGGAGATGAAGGAGATCGAGCCGTCGTCGCGGCTCTACTCCGAAGGCGATGCCGTCTACATGACCGCGACCGTCCTCAACCGCGCCGACGATCCCAACCCGAGCGCCGATCCGATCACCTTCGTCCTGGCCCGCCGCACGCTCGTGACGCTGCGCTACGTCGATCCGCGCCCGGTCACCGCCTTCGCGACCCGCATCGCCCGCCAGCCCGGCAGCTGCGCCGCGGCCGAGGACGCGCTCGTCGGCCTGCTGGAGGCCTTCGTCGACCGCTTCGCCGACATCCTCGAGCGCGTGAGCCTCGACCTCGACCAGACCAGCCGGACCATCTTCGATCCCTCGCCCGGTAGCGACGAGCGCGACATGCAGGCCGTCCTGAAGACGCTCGGTCGCAACGACGATCTCGCATCGACGACGCGCGAGAGCCTGCTCTCCGTCTCGCGGGTCGCGCGCTTCCTCGGCACGACCTTCGAGGCGGGCTCCAAGAAGGAACAGAAGGACCTCAAGGCGCGGCTGAAGACGCTCGACCGCGACATCGCATCGCTGGCCGAGCACTCGTCCTTCGAGACGGGCAAGGTCAGCTTCCTGCTCAATGCCACCCTCGGCATGATCAACATCGAGCAGAACCGCATCATCAAGCTGTTCTCGGTCGCCGCGGTCGTGTTCCTGCCGCCGACCCTCGTCGCAAGCCTCTACGGCATGAACTTCAAGCACATGCCCGAACTCGACTGGACCTTCGGATATCCGATGGCGATCGGCCTGATGATCCTCTCGGCGATCGTCCCCTACATGTTCTTCAAGCGTAAGGGGTGGTTCTGAGCGCCGGGCGGCGATTCAGGACGCGGCCTCGGACTCCGATTCCCCGAGCGGCGCGAACAGCGCCTCGAGATCGGCCTCGGTGATCTGGCTCGAGGCGGTCGCGGAGCCGGACAGCAGCGCGTCGGCCAGCGCCCGCTTGCGGCCCTGCAACTCGAGCATCTTCTCCTCGACCGTGCCGATCGTGAGCAGGCGGTAGGCGAAGACCGGCTTGCTCTGGCCGATGCGATGCGCGCGGTCGATCGCCTGCGCCTCCACGGCCGGGTTCCACCAGGGATCGAAGAGGATGACCGTGTCGGCCGCCGTCAGGTTCAGGCCCACTCCGCCCGCCTTCAGGCTGATGAGGAACACCGGGACCTCGCCGGACTGGAAGCGGCGCACCGGCGTCGTGCGGTCCGTGGTCTCGCCGGTGAGCCGCACGAAGTCGATCCCGCTCGCGACCAGCTGCGCCTCGATCAGCGCCAGCATGCTCGTGAACTGCGAGAAGACGAGGACGCGCCGCCCCTCCTCCAGCAGCTCGGGCAGCATCTCCATCAGTCGCGCGAGCTTCGCCGACCCCGCATCCTTCGTCCCGCGCGAGAGCTTCAGCAGGCGCGGGTCGCAGCAGACCTGCCGCAGCTTGAGCAGCGCGTCGAGTACCACGATGTGGCTGCGCGCCAGCCCCTTGGCGGCGATCTCCTCGCGCACCCGCCCGTAGGCGGCGAGCCGGACGCTCTCGTAGACGTCGCGCTGATGCGGCTCGAGCTCGAGCCGCTCGATGATCTCGGTCTTCGGCGGCAGGTCGCGCTCCACCGCGTCCTTGGTCCGGCGCAGCAGGAACGGCCTGACGCGACGTGCCAGCGTGTCGCGGCGCTCGGCATCGCCGCGCTTCTCGATCGGCTGCCGGAACTCTCGCGAGAAGCGCGCCCTGTCGCCGAGCAGGCCCGGATTGAGGAAGTTCATCAGCGACCACAGCTCGCCGAGATGGTTCTCCAGCGGCGTCCCGGTGAGGCAGAGCCGATGGCGCGCATCGAGCGTCTGCACCGCCTGCGTGGCGATCGATTGCGGGTTCTTGATCGCCTGGGCCTCGTCGAGGATGACGAGGTGCCAGGGTCGTCCGGCGAGTGTCTCGCGGTCGCGCGCCAGCAGGGCGTAGCTCGTCAGCACGAGGTCGCTGTCGCCCAGCGTTTCGGCGGCGCGATCCGGGCCGTGCCAGACGACGACGCGCAGGGCGGGCGCGAAACGCCTGGCCTCCAGGCGCCAGTTGGGGATCAGGCTCGTCGGCGCGATCACCAGGCTCGGCCGATCGGCACGCCTGCCGACCTTCTCGACGAGAAGATGCGCAAGCGTCTGCACCGTCTTGCCGAGCCCCATGTCGTCGGCGAGGATTCCGTTGAGCCCGTAGCCGCGCAGGAACTGCAGCCAGGAGAGCCCGTCGCGCTGATAGGCGCGCAGCTCGCCCTTGAAGCCCTTCGGCGGATCGACGGGCGCGATCGACGAGAAGTCGGCCAGCCGCCGTCCGAGCTCGCGCAGCCGCTCGCCGCCGAGCCAGCGCAGCCGCGTCGCCTCGAGCGTGCCCGCCTCCAACGCTGCGAGCTCCGCGGCGCGCAGGCGCGGCAGGCGCACGCGGCCGCCCTTGGTGAGCAGGCCGCCGGCCAGCAGTTCGACGAGCGTCGTCAGCAGCGGCAGAAGTCGCGCGACGGGCAGCCGCGCGCGCCGACCGTCGGCCAGCGCGATCACGACCTTGGCGCCGGCCCGGGCGAGCTCGGCCAGCGCCTCGGCGACGCCGACGCGATGCGCCGACTCGCCGAGCCGGTCGAAGAGGGGACCGAGAGCCGGCAGCAGGTTGACGCGCTCGCCGTCGACCATGGCGCCGAGATCGAACTCGAACCAGTCGAGTCCGGACGACTCGGTGATGTCGATCGACAGGTCGCCCTCGAGGTCGACGAAGCTGTAGGGCCAGTCCGGCGCGTACTCCAGTTGCCAGCCCGCCGTCTCCCAGCGCGGCAGCGTCTCGGAGACGAACGCGCCCGCCAGCGTGCCGTCGGGGCCGCTCGGGCGGATCCAGGCCGTGCGCTGCTCCGCGTCGAGACGATAGCCGCTGGCCCATCCGGTGGCCTGGTGCATCCCAGCGCGCTCGAGCTCCTTGAGGACGGCGCGCTCGGCCTCGATGTCGCGCTCGATGACCACGAGGTCGGCGCCATGCCGCCGGCTGATCGTCTTCGCCTCGAGCTGCGGCAGCACGGTCTCGCCGTCGTAGTCGAAGCCCAGCGTCGCGAGGATCACGTCGATCCCCGGCTCGCTCTCCGCCCGCCCGCCATGTTGACGCGACTGGTGGTCGAGCCGTGCCGTCGCCAGGCGCAGGCGCACCACCGGTCTCGTCGCGATGTGCCGCGTGCGTCCCGCCGCCCGCAGGATCGCCTCGCGCTGGTCGGGAAAGCGGCGCGCGAGCTCGACCGCAAGCAGCGGGGCAGCCGCGTTCGGCACCGGCGGCGCGACGGCCAGGGAACCCGCGACATGCGGCGGCAGCGCGGTCTCGATCGGGCCGCAGGCCCCCGTCGTCGCATCGACGAACCACGGCGGCGTCACCGGCAGCACCATGTCCACGCCGTCGCCGCCGAAGCTCAGCCGCTGGCCGCCCGACTCGTCGGCCTGCCAGACGATCGTCGCGTCGCGCGCCGGCGCCGAGGCAAGCGCCGGGCCGTCGCCGCGGTCCCAATGGGCACGCCCCGTTCGCAGGATCTGCTCGAGCAGCCGCGCGCCGATCGTTCCGGACAGCACGACCCCGCCCGGCACGTACTGCGCGCCGTTCAAGTCGAGATCATGCAGCACCGCCAGGATCTCGAGGTCGTTCACGCGCAGAAAGGCCGGCGCCTTGCCCGCGACGGCCTGGCCCAGCGGAAAGGCGCGCGCGCCGTCCTTGGCGATGCCGCCGTCGGCACCCAGCGTCACGCGCACCGGGTTGACCACGAGTTGCGGCTGCTCCTTGAACCTGGACAGCCGCAGCACGTAGCGCAGACGGTCCCGGACCTTGGGCGGATAGATCTCGCCGTCGCGCCGAATGGTGAAATCGAGCGCCGCGAGCCATTCGCCGACCCGCGGCGACAGCGTCTCCTCGTCGGCCGGAACTGCAGGCGCCTCGCCGGACGGGGCGCCGGAGCGCGGCAAGCCGTGGCGCTGGATCTCGAACAGGACGGCCGCGACGTGCTTGCAGTCGCCGCCGACGGGGCAGCCGCAGGTCGAGAGGCAGTTGAGGCCTTCGGGAAGTCGCTGGAGCTCGACCTCGACCTCGTACGGCTCGCGCTCCGAGCCGCGCACGCGCGCGTCGACATAGCGCCCGCCTTCGCGGACGCCGGTCAGCGTGACGCGGCGCTCGCTCTGGTACTGGGCGCCGCGCAAGGCGGCACGCGGCCCGAAGAGGCGGCTGATCTCCTGATCTGTCGGCGGACGGAAGCTGTCGGACACGAGTCGCTGCGGTCTTGCTGCTCAGGCGGCAGTTGGGGCGACGAGCGGCCGGTGCTGCCCGCGAGCGTGGCGGGCCATGGGATCGGCGGCGCTGCGGCCGGCTCGATCAGGCACGAGCCGGCAACTCCCGGCGACGCGGCAGGCCATCAGCCGCATCCGGCACATCAGCATCACGGGAACCTCGAGGCGTTCGGAAACGTCGCTGATAGCACAAGACTCGCGTCGCGCCACGAATGCATCGCCGCAGTGCGCCGTTTCGAGGCCAAGAAGCCGAGGCGAGCCCGCGCCAAACGAAACGGGCGGCCCCGGATCCGGGACCGCCCGTCGCTAGCCGCCTGTTCGGCGGGTGACTGCGTCTCAGGCGCGCCGGCGAAGCGCCCCGAGGCCCGCGAGCGCCGTGCCCAGGACGAGCAGCGTCGCCGGCGCCGGCACCGGATCGGGATCGCCGAGACCGCCCGAGCCGCCGCGGAAGGCGATCAGGTCCTGTTGCGTGTCGCTCGCCAAGCGGATCAGCGTCGGATCCTGCGGACCGGAGCCGAGGCCCGTCAGGAAGCCCGCGGCATAGGTGCAGACATCGCCGGCTGTCGCGCACTGGATCTGGAAGTTGCCGGCCGCAACGTCGAGCGTCCCGGTGCCGTCCTCGACGATCTCCCAGATCGCCGCCTGGAACGCGGCCGCACGCTCGCCGCGCTCGCCGCTCACATCGCCGAGCACGCTGGCGAATGAGTTGTTCCACAGCCGGCCGATCATGTTCGATTGGCCGGCGGTGATGCCGGTGGCCAGCGACACGTCGTTGTAGGTGTGGACCGCCTCGGCCCAGTCGAGGACCTGGTTGATCTCCAGGCAGAAGGTGATCAGGTCGCTGAACGTCGTGCCCGGAGGCGACGGCGCCGCCTCGAGCGAGAAGATGCCGACGCCGACATTGACGAAGTTCGCACCGCCGTCGCCGGTGACGGTGATCCGCACGCCGTCGGCGGGCTTGATGATGCCCTCGCCCATCGGCTCGCTCGGATCGAGCAGCGGATCGCGGCGGACCAGGAAGGCCGCGTTCGCGTCGGTGGAAACGATGCCGCCGGCGACGACCAGCGTGGCAAGGACGGCACGTGCAAACGAACGGTTCATTGAACTGACTCCAACGACGAAGGGCCGCTTTGAATCACTACAAGCAATTGCCGTACCGCGCGACGAGTTTTCCTATCAATCAGCAAGTTAGTCCGAGTCGACATGGTTAATTCCTGTAAAGACGTAAGAAGAGCCGACAGTTAACTCGGGTTCGCGTCGAGGTGGTCTCGTCGGCGTAACGGCCGCGCTGCCCGTCGGCCGCCCCGATCGCGCGTCAGGCCGCGTCGGCCTTCGAGCCTTCCGGCCTGACCTCGGCGCGCGGATCGAGCCGTGGCGCGCTCGGCAGGGTCGGCGGCAGGTCGACGAAGCGCTCGCGCTCCTCGGGCGGCCGCGGCTTGCGCTGCGTCATGCGCCAGATCGCGAAGCCGACGAACACGAGCGAGAAGACGACGGCATGGACGAAGAGCCCCGGGGGGCCGAGCCGGTCGACGGCCGCGGCCGCGACGAGCGGCCCCGCCGAGGCGCCCACACCCCAGACGAGCATCAGGCTGCTCGACAACGCGACCGTGCGGCCGCTGCCCGCGAAATCGAAAGCGTGGGCGACGGCGATGGCATAGACGGCCTGGCAGCCGCCGACCGCAACCGCGATCACCAGGGCGAGCGGCACGATCGGCATCCCGCCGGCGAGAGCGACGATCAACCCGCCCACGACCGTCGTCATCGCGGCGCCGATCATCACGGCGCGCCGGTCCTGGCGGTCCGACAACCACCCCAGCGGCCACTGCATGATGAGCGAGCCGAGCTGCACGGTCGCCGCGAGCATGCTGATCGCGACATTGCCCAGGCCGATGCCAACGCCGTACAGCGGCAGCACGTTGAAGGCCGCGCTGCCGACCATGCCGACGTAGAAGCAGGCGACGAAGCTCACCGGCGCGACGCCGAACAGGTCGCGCAGGCTCATGACCGCGACGGACGGCGGCGGTGCCGGGCTCGGCGCGCGATTGAGCGCCACGGGGATCAGCGCCAGCGAATAGAACGCGCTCGCGGCGATGAAAAGCTCGACGCCGGCATTCGCGAAGGCAAGCGGCAGCATCTGACCCAGGATCAGGCCCGCGCGCGAGCAAACGATGTAGATCGACATCATGCGCCCGCGCAGCGAATCGGGCGTGCGGTCGTTGACCCAGCTCTCGACGATGACGAACTGCGCGGCGTTGACGACGCCGTTGACGAGCCGCAGCGCGACCCACAGCCAGGGATCGTCGGTCAGGGCGAAGAGCTGCGTGACGACCGCCTGGACCGCGGCAAGCACCGCGAAGGCGCGGATGTGGCCGATCGGACGGACGATCGAGGCGCTGGCCAGGCAGCCCGCGAGGAATCCGATCGCGCTCGCGGAGCCCGCGAGCCCGATGAAGGTTGCCGGCCGGCCGTCGAGCGCCATGCGAAGCGGCACCGCCAGCGCAAGCGCCGCGCCGGCGATCTGCAGCGTGAAGGCGCCGGTGAGGATCGCGACGAGCTGCCAGAGCGTGCCGGTCGTCGAAGGCTTCGACTCGGTCGAATCGGTCATGCGGCCAGAGGGGCGTTGGCGATGCGCCATGCTACAGGCAGGGCGCACCCCGAGTCGCCTCGTCTGATCGCCGGCGCGCCGGGGCGACCGCCGGCGTGATCAGGCGGCCGCGACGGAGCCGGCAGGAGAGGCGGCGCGCGGCAGCGTCACCGTCATGACCGAGCCCTTGGCGAGCTCCGAGCAGGCGTCGATGCGCCCGCCATGCATGCGCACCAGCGCATTGCTCAGGTGCAGTCCGATCCCGGTGCCCGGCGTGCCCATCGCGGTGCGGGCGCGGAAGAACCGGGTGAAGAGCCGGTCCATCTCGTCCGCGTGTATGCCCACGCCGCTGTCGCGGATCGCGACGCTGACCTCGGTGTCGCGCACCGCCACGGCCATCTCGACGCAGCGGCTGCGGCCGGAGAACTTCACGGCGTTGGACAGCAGGTTCGTGAAAACCTGATCGAGCAGATGCGCGTCGCCGTCGATGGCGAGCGGTGCATCGGGCAAGTCGAGGCGGAGGTCGAATTCCGGGCTGATCTGCCGCTGGCGCTCGCCGACCTCGCGCAGCAGCGAAGCGAGGTCGAGCCGGGTGCGCTCGGCCTTGATGGCGCCTTCGTCCAGCCGCGCGCTGGAAAGCAGGCGATCGATGAGCCCGGTCATGCGCGTCACCGCACCGCGGATCCGGTCGACGCGGGAGCGCAGCCCGGCGTCCTCGGCCCCGCGCTGCGACATGATGCGTTGCGCGCCGCCGTCGATGATGGCGAGCGGCGTGCGGAACTCGTGGCTCGCCATGGCGACGAATTGGCGGTGCAGCTGGCTCGCCTCGCGCTCAGCGGCCAGCGCGCGCTCGAGCTCGGCCTCGTGCCGCCTTCGCGCCGTGACGTCGCGCAGGATCGTGACCACCTCGCCGGCGACGGAGCGCGTCTCCTCGATCTCGACGATCCGCTCGTCGCGCAGGCGCAGCTCCCAGGGCCCGCGCGGCTCGCGGAAGCGCGCCATCCGTTCCGCGACCATGCCCTCGATCCGCTCCGGCCCGACATCCGCCTGGATGCGCGGCAGCACCCGGCGCGTCAGCTCGCGATGCGGCACGCCGACCCGCAGGACGTCGCGGGCCTCCGGGAACAGGCCTTCGTAGCGCGAATTCCACGCGACCAGGCGCTCGTCGGCATCCCAGAGCAGGAATCCGTCCGAAATCGTCTCGATGCCGTCGCGGAACCGTCGGTCCATCGACTGAAGCTGGCGCCGCAGCAACGCGGCCAGGGCGACGATCAGCGCCGTGATGACCGCGCCCGACGCCGTCGCCAGCATCACGGGCCCGCTCGTCTCCTCGATGATCGCGTCGTGGGTCCGCGACGACAGCACCACGATCGGATAGGTGCGCGACGTGGCGAATGCGGTCAGCCCCGATCGCCGCTCGCCGGGGAGCGCGAAGTCGACGAAACCCTGAGACGGGCCGTTCGTCGCGCGGCCGAAGGCCGCCGGATCGACGCCCGCGGGAGTCCCGAGCAGCGCGCCGCGATCGGGGTGCGTGGTCGCGAGAACGACGCCGCTGCGCTTGACCAACGTGACGGTCATTCCCTCCTGCACTTCGGTCCGCGCGTGCAGCGAGGCGAAATAGTCGGGGTCGACGGCGGCGACGACGACGCCGGCAAAGCGGCCGTCCGGTGCGGTCAGCCGCTTCGACAGGCTGATCGCCCAGAGCTGGTTGATGCGGCTCTGCATGGGATCGCCGATGAACAGGTCGGCGTCGGGACCCTCGCGATGCACCGTGAAGTAGGCACGATCGCTGCCGTTGAACGGACGCGGTACGGCCACCGTGGCGTCGCCGATCGAGCGGCCGTCCGCCGCGAGCACCAGCGCGCTGCGGACCTGCGGCATCCCCGCGAGGCCGACGCGCAGGAGATCATGCAGCTGGACCGGGTCGCCGCCCCCGCCGTGCTCCAGCGCAGTCTCGACCCGCGAGACGAGCAGCGACAGCACGAGGTCGACGCTCTGCACGGTGCGCTCGGCATGCTCGGCGAGCAGGCCGGCATGTCCGACGAGCTCGCGCCGGGCCGCCGTCGTCTCGACGTCCTGGAGCTGGCGCAGCCAGGCGCCGACCCCGATCCAGACCGCGGCGATCGCCGCGATGGCCACCAGGACGACGATCTGACCCGGCGCGGGCCGCGCCGGGCTGCGCCGAACCTCCGCCGTCGCGGGCGCGACATGCAGTCCTGTTGGACGAACGGACTTGCCTACACTCATCGAATCCCGTCGACGCCGAGACGCGCCCGCCGACCCGAGGGGCCGGCGAGATCGGACGCTCCAGCATTTCGAAAGCAGCTTCGATCGAATCCATTGACCAACGATGAAGCCAGGGCGCCGCCTGGCCTCGACGATCTCGAAGTTTCTCAGGATCGCGAGCCCGTCGTTGCAGCCGGCACCGCCGGCCGATGCGGGGGTCGCCAGGGCCGCCGGCATCGACCAGGATCGCTTCCGGCGACGGCCCGGCTCCGGGCCCCATCCTTGCCTTGGGAGATCGCAGCATGGCCGAGCGCGGCAAACTCGACATCCGAACGGACTGGCTCGAGCCGGTGACCCTGCGGCTCACCGGCAAGTGCGAGGGCTACGCCCTGAGCCGGATCCGCGTCCGCTCGCATGTCGTCACGATCGACGAGCCGCCGGAGCGCGGCGGCACCGATCTCGGGCCGGCACCGACGGAGACGATGGTCGCGGCGCTCATCGGCGCAACCAATGTCATCCTGCACCGCCTCGCGCGCCGCGACGCCGCGACCATCGATGCGCTGGATGTCGCCGTCGATGCGGTGCTCGATCGTCGCGGCGTGTGGCTCGCGGAAGCGATCGCCGTGCCGTGGCCGGAGATCCGCTCCAGGGTCCGGATCGCCACGCCCGCCGACGATTCCCGCCTCGCGATCTGGGCCGAGGATCTGCCCCGCTACTCGCCCTTGCACGCGACGCTGCGCGCCGCCGGTACGCGGCTGACCGAGATCTGGGAGCGCACAACGATTCCGACCTGACGCGACGGCGCAAAGCGCGCTTCGTCACGCCGCGGCGTCGACCCGGCGCCGGCGCGGCAGGCGTACCGTGAAGACGGAGCCGCGGCCGATTTCGCTGCGCACCTCGATCCGGCCGCCATGCATGGCGACGAACTCGCGCACGAGATGCAGGCCGATCCCGGTCCCGACGATGCCGGTTGCCGTGCTCGCGCGGAAGAAGCGGGTGAACAGCCGGTCGATCTCCCCGGCAGGGATGCCGACCCCCTGATCCGAGACGGCGATGACGACGTCGTCCCCGTCGAGGTCGATGCGCAGCTCGGCGCGACGGATGCGCGGCGAGTACTTCACCGCGTTGGACAGGAGGTTCGTGAGGACGTGGTCGATCAGCCGGCGATCGGCATCGACGACCAGCTCCGGCGCCGTCAGGTCGAGATCGATGCGATAGTCCGGGGCGATCGTGAGCTGGCGGCGGATCACCTCGCGCGCCAGAGCAACGAGATCGAACGCTTCGGGCAGGAACTCGATGCGGCCCTCGTCCAGCCGCGCGGTGGCGAGCGTCCGGTCGATGATCTCGGTCATGCGCGACACCGACTCGCGGATCCGGTCGAGGCGCTTGTGGCTCGGGGTCGCGGCCGGCACGACATTGGCGGCGATCAGCCGCTGCGTCGCGCTGTCGATGATCGCGAGCGGCGTGCGGAACTCGTGGCTCGCCATGGCGACGAAGCGCCGCTGCTGCTCGTTCATGTCGCGCTCGGCGGCGAGCGCGCGCCGCAGCTCCGCCTCGCCCGCCTGGAGCCGGTCGAGCAGTCGATGCTGATCGGTCACGTCGCGGACGATCGTGACGATGCCGCCGTCCGAGGTCGGGCGATCGACCGCCTCGACCAGGTGTCCTGCGCCGGTGCGGAAGGTCGCCGGGATCCCGAGACGCTCGCGGCGACGACGCCGTTCGGCGAGATGCGCCAGCCATTCCTCGGGCTGCGGCTGGTCGGCCGCATGGCGGGCGAGATGGGCGAGCACGTCCTCGAAGCGCGTGCCGAGCCGCATCATCGGGACCTGCAGCGGCATCAGCTGCAGGATGCGCTCGTTCCAGGCCACGAGCCGGTCATCGTGGTCCCAGAGGGCGAAGCCCTCGCCCATGCTCTCGATACCGTCGCGAAATCGCGCCTCGCTCGATTCGATCCGGCGCTGGGCGGCGCGCTCGGCCGACACGTCGCGCAGGGTCGTGACGGTGTCGCCGTTGGCCGCGCGCTGATGCGCCACGTCGAGGATGCAGGCCTCCGGCAGGACGATCTCGCTCGGCTCGACGTCGGCCCGGTCGTGGGCCAGGGACAGCCGGTCGAACCAGTCCGCCGGCGAATCGATCCCGTTGCCGACGGTGGCGGCCCGCGCCGCGCCGCGAAGCAGGTCGCGGTAGCTCATGCCCGCGCGCAACTTCGCGCCGAGCAGGCCCGCGAGCTCGTCGAAGCGGCTGTTCCAGACGACGAGCTCGCCGTCGCGGTCCCAGATCGCGAGGCCGTCGCGCGCGCCCTCGAGGCCGTGCTGGTAGCGCCGCTGGTCCGACGTGCGCAGCGCATTTTCCGCGACCTGCTGCCGGCGCATCGTCCGGTTCAACGCGACGTTCGAGAGGAGCGTGCCGGCGAAGAGGAGGCCCAGGAGCAGGAATTCGAGCCATTGTTCGTCGAGCCAGTTCGACCGGATCGCCGGCAGGTCCTTCGACATGACGACGTGAAGCGGGAAGCGCGGCGAGGACGCGTAGAACGTCAGCAGCTCGAGCCCGTCGATGGTGGAGCGCGCGCGCAGAACCCCTGTTCCCGGCGCGGCCTTGATCGCAAGGCTGATCGGAGTCTTGGAGAGGTCGGCGCCGAGGCTCGCCCGCGGCAACCGGGCGATCACGTGATAGGCGCCATTGAGGACCGTCACGCGGCCGCCCTCGCGATTGATCGACTCGGCGACGGTAGCGACGAGATCGTCGATCGGCAGCGCCGCGAAGACGACGCCCGACAGCCCGCCATCGGCGCCGCGCAGCGCCCGCGAGATGACGAAGATGATGCGCCGGTCGGCGCCGCGGCTCGGACCGGGCGCGATCAGCATGGCGTCCGCGCCGGGTCGTGAATGATGGGAAAGCGCCTGCGCCGCCATCGCGTCGGCATCCGCGGAGACAGTCGAGGGCGGCCAGATCGCCACGAGGCGACCCGAGACGTCGGCGATCCCGAGGCTCTCGACGCCGAGGCTGAGGCTGCGCAGGCGCCCGAACTCCGGATCCAGGAAGCCGCCGCCATCGTAACTTCTGGTCTCGATCGACGCTTCATACGCTGCGACCGTCGACAGAACACCTTCGACGAGCTCGAGTCGGCGGTCGATCGTAGCGACCAGCGATCCCGTCGTGCCGCGCAGGAAACTTTCCTCGCGCGATAACGCATTGTCCCATGACCGGTATCCGGCCGCCAGCGCGATGACCGCCGTGAACAGTGTAGCGGCAAGCATCAGCACGGACACCGTGCGAAGTCGGCGACGGGCGGCAATGGCGAGGGTCTGGTCCGACTTCAAGGCGATGGCGATGGCTGGGCCTCGGACGACGATCATCCGAGGACGGTCCTTCACCACAGGCCACCACGGCACGGTTAACCAAACGCAAAGATTGTAGATCGTCGACGGTCTTGACTCGCGAGAAACCAGTTTCAGCCATCGGCCAAATGGACGACGGCAGGCCCGGCGCGGCTCAAGGCGTGCCGTTTCGTCCGTGGATGCGGAATCCAGGTCGGCCGCTCAGCCGCTCGTAATACGCGTCGACCGCCGGCAGGGCCGGCCGATCCAGCGGCGTCATGAACCAGCGATGCGTCGAGAGCCCGAGCACGACATCGGCAAGCGTGAAGGTCGCGCCGGCGACATGCGCGCCGGTCCGCGCGAGCCGATCGTCGAGGATGCGCATATGCGCATTCCAGCTGCGCGCGCTGGTCGCGACCGCAACCGGATCCGCGTGTGCCGGGCTCTTGCGCACCAGCGCCATGAAGGCATAGCGCCAAGCGTTGTTCAGCTCGGTCGCCTGCCAGTCCATCCACTGCTCGACCACGGCCCGCGCCGCGGGCTTGGCCGGAAGCAGATCGACGCGACCCTTCTTCGCCGCGAGATACCTGCAGATCGTGTTCGACTCCCAGAGCACGAGCGGGCCGTCGCGGATGACCGGTACGAGCGCGTTCGGGTTGAGGGCGCGGAACTCCGCGGCATCGGTCGACTGGAATCCCGCGCCCCACTGCTCCT
The DNA here is from genome assembly GCA_016793165.1 of Alphaproteobacteria bacterium. Taxonomy (GTDB): domain Bacteria; phylum Pseudomonadota; class Alphaproteobacteria; order CACIAM-22H2; family CACIAM-22H2; genus CAIOSQ01. Next base: position 94,150 of record JAEULA010000116.1, read on the forward strand.
GCTCGTACGGCAGATCGAGTTCGGCACAGAGCCAGAGGACCTTGCGGACGTTGATCGAGCTCGACTTGCCGAGGATGCGGAGCACGGGTTGATCGTGCCGATGCGAGGATGGCGGCGGATCGGCGCTCATGGACCGACTCGGCGCCAGGCGGACAGGCACGCATCGACGCGCGGCAACGCCCCGCGATCGCACAGGTGCAGGCCCGGGCGGCCGCAATCGAGCGGAAGGTCGTCGGATGAGGCCATCGGGTCACGCGCCATGATCGAGCCGACGCATGTTTGCGCCCGGCTGCGGCACGTGCAATCGGCCAGAAACGATGGCGCGGCAGAGCGGGCCGCGTCCGCGCCCTCGAAGTCGTGCCGGGCATCGGCTTCTCGCCGGACAAGATGCTGCAGGCGCGGATCTTCGCCTCCGCCGACTCGCACCGCTATCGCCTCGGCGCGCATTGCGGGGCCCTGCCGGTCAATGCCCCGAGATGCCGCGTGCACCACTACCCCACGGACGGCGCGATGCGGGTCACGCCGAACATGCTGCACGGCGTCGCCTACGACGAGCCGAACGCCTTCGATGACCCGGCGCCGGCATCCGCGTATCGCGAGCCGCTGCTGAAGCGGAGCGGCGACCGCGATCGCCACGATCACCGCGTCGGCAACGACGACGACGGCCAGCCCCGCGCGCTGTTCCGGCTGCTCGGCGCGGCGCAGCAGCAGCGCCTCGTCGCCGACATCGCCGCGGCGATGGGCCGCCTGCCGCGCGCCATCGTCGATCGCCGGCTCGCGCATTTCGACAAGATCGATCCCGCCTGCGGCGCCGGCGTTCGCAAGGCGCTCGACATCGGGTGAGCCGGGGCGGAGCGCGCCGTGCGACCGGTCCGGCGCGCCCTCAGCGCATCAGCGCCAGCACGGCCTCGCCATAGGCGGTCCAGGCCAGTGGCACGGTGGCGATCTCGGCGCGTTCGTCCGCGCCGTGCACGCCATGGCAGGTGACGCCGAAGCCGCAGGTCGCCGGCACCCCGAGATCGGCCAGGAAGTTGGCGATGTTCGACGGGCCGCAGACGTCGCCGGAAACCGGCACGCCTTTCGCCGTCCGCGCGCCGGCGAGCACGGCGCGCGCCAGCGGCTCGCCGTCGTCCAGGCGATAGGGTCCCCAGCTGTCGACGAGAGAGATGCGCGAGGGCCGCGGCGCCGGATGCGCCGCATCGATCGCCTCGACCTGCGCGCGCACCAGCGACTCGGCCTCGCGCTTGCCGAACGCGGGCGTCAGGCGGACGTCGAGCTTGAGGCGCGCGGCGTCCGGGACGACGGAGAATCCCTCGCCGCCGCCGATCGCCGTGACGGTGAGCTTCGGCGGCAGGGGAAAGCCCGGATCGCTCGCCGCCGGGAGCGGCGCGCCGGCGAGCCGACCGATCAGCGCGGCGAGCTTCACCGCCGCATTGCAGGGCGTCGTGCCGGTGGCACCGGAATGCTCCGCGCGACCGTAGGCCTCGATCTCGGCGCGCCAGAATCCGCGCGCGCCGATGAAGACGGCATCGTTCTCCGGATAGCCGATCATCACGCCGGCGATCGACCGGCCGTCGCGCATGAAGCGCTTGATGCCGCCGAACCGCCCGGTGTGCTCGTCGGCATCGAACAGCACGACGAGCGTGCCGGCGAGCCGGTCGCGCTGCTTCGCCATCGCCGCGCCGAGCAGCGCCATCGTGGCGACGCCGATCTTGCTGTCCGCCGCGCCGCGGCCCCACAGCCAGCCGTCGCGCACGAGGCCGGCAAACGGATCGATGCTCCAAGCCGCGCGGTCCCCGACCGGCGCGGTGTCGATGCAGGCATCGAGCACCCAGGTCGGTCCGGCGCGCGCGCCGGCGACCTCCGCCGCGAGCGCCACGGGCTGGCCCTCGTCGTTCGCCAGCAGCGCGGGACGCAGCCCGAGCGCGCCGAGCTCGCGCGCCGCGAGCTCCAGCACGGCGCGCGGCGAGTCGACGCCGCCCTGGCTCGGCGTGCGGATCAGCCGCGCGGCGAAGTCGACGATCGCCTCGACCGGCGCGGCGCCGAGCGCCGTCACGGCACGTGCACCTGCCAGAGCGGCAGGACGCCGTCGGCTCGCTGCACGACCTCGATTCCGCGGCGATGCGCCCAGGTCGTGTACTGGCGATGCAGCGGCACATGGCCGATGTCGGCGGCGTGCAGGCCGATCGCCTCGCGGATCATCGCCAGCCGCTTCGCGCCGTCGGCCTCGACCTCGATCGCCTTGGCGAGCTCGGTGACGCGCGGGTTCGCGTAGCCGCCGATGTTGAACAGGCCGTAGGCGCCTTCGCGCGGCGCCATGATCGGCTTGATCACGTCGAAGGCGTCGTTGTTGCCGGGCGTCCAACCGAGCAGGTAGAGCGCGGTCTCGCGGTTGAGCACCTTGTTGAGGTAGCGCCCGCCCGGCTGCGCATCGAGCGTCGCCATGATGCCGATGCGCGCGAGCATCGGCACGATCGCCTGACAGATCGCCTCGTCGTTCACCCAGCGGTCGTTCGGGCAGTCGAAGCCGACGGAGAACCCGCTGGCGTAGCCGGCCTCCGCCATCAGCCGCCTCGCGGCATCGACATCGAAGGGCAGGCGCGGCTCGAAGCCGGGCTCGTAGCCGACGACGCCCGGGCCGACCATCGAGCCGGTGACGTCGGCCGCCCCGCGCATGACGCGCTCGCGGATCGCGCCGATGTCGATCGCCTGGTAGATCGCTCGCCGCACGCGGGGGTCCTTGAACGGGTTGGCGCCCTTGACGCTCGCGCCGAGCAGCTCGGGCCGCGCCTGGTCCATGCCCAGGAACAGCGTGCGCAGCTCCGCGGCCTGGCGGACGGTGAAGCCGCCCGCGGCCTGGATGCGCGCGACGTCCTGCAGCGGCAGCGGATCGATGAAGTCGACCTCGCCCGAGAGCAGCGCGGCGATTCGCGTGCCCGCGGCGCGGATCGGCCGGAACTCGACGCGCGGCAACGGCTTCGCCGGCCGGTCCCACCACGCCGGATTCGGCGCGAGCTCGGTGCGCGTGTCGGCCTCGCGCCGGACCAGGCGGAAGGGCCCCGTGCCCATCGCATCGCCGTGCGCCGGCACCAGCGCGTTGGCGCGCAGGTTCGTCGGCTTGACCGAGTTGTTCGCCTCGGCCCAGCGCCGGCTCATGATGAACACGAAGGCCAGGTCGTTGAGCAGCGTCGGCTGCGGCCGCGCGAGCACGAGCTCGACGGTGCGCGCGTCGATCGCGACCGCCGCCGCCACCGGCGCGAGCGTCGCCGCCATCGCCGAGCCTTCCGCCTTGCCGCGCTCGATCGAGAACACGACGTCGGCGGCGGTCAGCGCGCTGCCGTCGTGGAATCGCACGCCCTCGCGCAGCGTGAAGCGCCAGGTCGTCGCATCGACCCGGGTCCATGCCGTCGCAAGCGCCGGCTCGAGCTTCAGGTCGCGGTCGTAGCGCACCAGCGGCTCGTAGATCGCGTGCAGGAATCCGAGCGTGAAGATCCCGAATCGACCGACCGGATCCATCGTCTCGACGTCCTGCGACGCCGCGTAGCGGAAGGCCGGCTGGGCGGCCGCACCGGCCGCGCCGACGAGCAGCAACAGGCCGGCAACGAGAATGCGCAGGCGCATGGCGACGACGGAGGTCCTTTCGATCCGACGGTTTCGGCGCGCCATGATGCGCAGCGGCGGGGGACGCGTAAACCGCGGAAGGTCGCTCCCGGTCGCGACGCCGTCGGCCCGCGTTGGTCGACGCCGTGCGCGGCGCTGGAAGTCGTGCCCGGCTGCAGTAGTGTGATTTCGGCGGCAGCGCCCCGGGGGAAACGTCCATGCGCGACATCGATCTGCTCGTCACGGCGGGCTTCCTCTATCCGATGAGCCCGGGGTTCCCGGTCTGGCGCGACGGCGAGGTCGCCGTCGCCGGCAATCGCATCGTCCATGCCGGGCCACGGCAGCCGGACGGCACGTGGCGGGCGAAGCGGCGACTCGGCGGTCCCGGCATGGCGGTGCTGCCGGGTTTCGTGAACTGCCACACCCACACGGCCTCGATCGTGTTCCGCGGCCGCACGGACGACAACACCCGGGGGCTCGGCCTCTACGACGTCGCCTTCAGGATGGAGAAGTCGATCGGTCGGGAGGAATGGCGCGACCTGTCCTGGGCCGGCGCGGCGGAGATGATCCGCTCCGGCTTCACGACCGTGAACGACCTCTGGTACGCGCCTGACCTGCTCGCCGAGGCCTGCGTCGCCACCGGGCTGCGGGCGACGATCGCCAACAAGATCTTCGACGTGAGGCTCGAGCGGCTCTCGGCCGAGGACTACACGCACTATCCCGAGATCGGCGAGGCGCGGCTGCGCGAGGGGATCGACTTCGCCGAGCGCTGGCACGGGCGCGAAGACGGGCGGATCCTGGCGCGCCTCGGGCCGCATGCCAGCGACACCTGCGCGCCCGCGCTGCACCGGACGATCCGTGCCGAGGCCGACCGGCTCCGGCTCGGGCTGCACGTCCACACCGCGCAATCTCGACGCGAGGTCGAGGAGATCGGGCGCCGCCATGGGCGCGGCCCGCTGGAGCTCCTGCGCGAGCTCGGCGTGCTCGGGCCCGACACGACGATCGCGCATCTGACCTTCGCCACCGACGCCGATCTCGACGCCGTCGCGTCGAGCGGCGCGCACTACGCGCATTGCCCGACGATGTATCCGCGCCGCGGCCGTTATCCGCGCTTCCAGGCGATCGTCGATCGCGGCATCCAGACCGGGTTCGCGACGGACTGGATGCAGAACGACCCATTCGAGACCATGCGCTATGCGATCAGCGCCCTCCGCCTGATCGCCGGCGACGCCGACGTCATGCCGTGCCGCGAGGCGCTGGCGCGCATCACCATCGAGGCGGCGAAGACGATGGGCCTCGAGCACGAGATCGGCTCGCTCGAGGCCGGCAAGAAGGCCGACCTGATCGTCGTCGATCTCGACCGGCCGCACCTGCAGCCCTTCTACGGCGACTACGCCGCGCTGGTGTTCTATGCCCGCGCCGACGACGTCGCGACCAGCGTCGTCGACGGCCGCATCGTCTACGACCAGGGCCGGCTCGCGCTCGTCGACGAGGCGCCGATCCGTGCCGCTCTCGCCCGGCACGTGCCGATCTGGCACAGCCGCCTGGTCGAGCTCGGCGCGGGGATTTGACCCGGCCGGGGGGGCCCGACTAGCGTTCCCGGCGACGGTTCCCCCACGGGATCAAAAGGGAACGCAGCAGGCGCCACGGCGCCGATCTGCGGCTGCCCCCGCAACTGTGAGCGGCGAGGCCTCCACCAGACGAGCCACTGGGACACGACGTCCCGGGAAGGCGGTGGCGGCGACGACCCGCGAGCCAGGAGACCTGCCGTCGGCCGTAGTCACGTGCGAAGACGTCGGGCGGGGTGACCTGACGGGAGCGTCGCGATCGCAACCGGTCCGGCAACGCTCCATTCGCGGTGATGACCACAGCCACCGCGAGGCCCCCATGCTCAGCTTCCATCGCCGCCGCTTCCTCTCCACCGCCGCCGCTACCGCCGCCGCGATCGCGCCACCGTCGCTCGCACGAGCCCAGACACGCCGCGTCACCGACGTCATCGGCCGCGAGGTGGCGCTGACGCTGCCGGCCCGCCGAATCCTGCTCGGCTTCTACTTCGAGGACTTCTTCGCGATCGGCGGCCCCGAGGCCATGGACCGCGTCGTCGGCATCTCCAAGGCGGCCTGGAAGGACTGGCGGCCGGCAAACTGGGCCGCGCATGTCGCCACGCGTCCCGGCCTCGACGCCCTTCCGGACGTCGGAGAGGTGGAGGTCGGCACATTCTCGGTCGAGAAGGTCGTGGCGCTGCGGCCGGACCTGGTCGTCCTCGGCGACTGGCAGGCCAAGGGCCTGGGCTCGGAGTTCCAGCGCCTGGTCGCGCTCGGCCCGCCGGTGGTGGTGGTCGACTACCACGCGCAATCGCTCGATCGACACCTCGCGAGCACGCGGCTGCTCGGCGCGGTGCTCGGCGCCGAGTCGCGCGCCGAGGCGATCGCGCAGGACTACGAGCGCGCGGTCCGCGACGTCGGCGAACGCGTCGCGCGAAGCGGCCGTCCGGCGCCGCGCATCTACATCGAGCTCGGCAACAAGGGGCCGGCCGAGCAGGGCGTGAGCTACGGCGATCAGATGTGGGGCGCGATCGCGCGCAGCGCCGGCGGCGACAACATCACCCGCCAGGTCGTGCGCACCTGGGCACCGGTGGCGCCGGAGCAGATCCTGGCGGCCCGGCCGGAGGTCATCGTGATCGCCGGCTCCGAATGGCGGCACCCGACGGCGCAGCTCATGGGCGAAGGCATCGCGCTCGGCACGGCGCGCGAGCGCCTCGCCGGCTTCACGCGGCGGCCCGGCTGGGCCAATCTCCCGGCCGTGCGGGACGGGCGCGTGCATGCGATCTATCACGGCGCCTCGCGCACCGTGATGGACTACGCCGCCGTGCAGTACTTCGCCAAGATCCTCTACCCCGACCTGTTCGCCGACCTCGATCCGCAAGCCGCCTATCTCGACTTCTACGCGCGCCACCTGCCGATCCGCCCGCAAGGAACATTCATGACGAGCCTGACGTGAGACGGGCGTGACGCAGGACGTCGACAACGCGATCGCGCTGCACCGGCGCGTCGAGCGGCGACGACTCGCGATCCTCTGCAGCCTGCTGCTGCTGGTCGCGGTCTTCCTGGTGCTCGACGTCGCCACCGGCCCGGCGCTCCTGCCCGTGGGCGACGTGCTCGCAGCGCTGCTGCGCCGCGACGGCGAGGACCCGACGCTGCTGGCGATCGTGTGGGAGCTGCGCCTGCCGATGGGGCTCATGGCGCTCGCGGTCGGCGTCGCGCTCGGCACCTCGGGCGCGAGCATGCAGACGCTGCTCGACAACCCGCTGGCGAGCCCCTACACGCTCGGCCTCGCCGCGGCCGCCGGCGTCGGCGCCTCGCTGTGCATCCAGAACGGCGGCTGGGGGTTGAACCCGGCCTTCATCGTCCCGGCCTGCGCATTCGTGATGGCGTGCTTCGCGTCGGCCATCATCTACGGCGTCGGCACGATCCGCGGCATGGGCACCGACACGATGGTGCTCGCGGGCATCGCGTTGCTCTTCCTGTTCCACTCGCTGCAGTCGCTGCTGCAGTTCCGCGCGTCGCCCGAGGTCGGCCAGCAGATCGTGTTCTGGCTGTTCGGCAGCCTCGCCAAGGCGACCTGGACCAGCGTGACGATCACGACGCTGGCCTGCCTGGGCGCGGTGCCGCTGCTGCTGCGCCAGTCCTGGAAGCTGACGGCGCTGCGCCTGGGCGAGCAACGCGCCCGCGCGCTCGGCGTCAATGTCAGCCGGCTGCGCTTCGTCACCATCGCGCTGATCTCGCTGATGACCGCGACCGCGATCAGCTTCGTCGGCACGATCGGCTTCATCGGTCTGGTCGCGCCGCATCTCTCGCGCCTGCTGGTCGGCGAGGACCAGCGCTTCCTGCTGCCGATGTCCGGCCTCGTCGGCGCGCTGCTGCTCTCGGCGGCCTCGGTCCTGTCCAAGATCATCATGCCGGGCGTGCTCGTGCCGGTCGGGATCGTCACCGCGCTGGTCGGCGTGCCGTTCTTCTTCCACCTCATCCTGTCGCGGCGGCGGCTGGACGCCTGAGCGATGCTCGAGATCCGCAACCTCACCCTCGCCCACGACGCCCACGAGGTCGTCACCGACCTGACGCTGGACGTCAGCCCCGGCGAGGTGACCGCGCTGGTCGGCCCCAACGGCGTCGGCAAGTCGACGCTGCTGCGCGCCCTGTTCGGCGAGCACCGCCCGCGCGCCGGCGAGATCCGCCTCGACGGCACGCCGCTCCACGCCACGCGCCTGCGGCACTGGCAGTCGCGCATCGGCTACATGCCGCAGGAGAATCGCGGCCGGATGGGGCTGACCGCGCTCGAGACGGTCCTCGCGGGTTCGATCGAGCGGCTCGCCCTGCACGTGCCCGAGCCCGAGCTTCGCCGCGCCGCGATGGCGCTCGACCAGTTCGGCCTCGCCGAGGTCGCGCACCGCTCGCTCGACGCCCTCAGTGGCGGGCAGCGCCAGCTCGTCTATTTCGCCCAGGCGCTGCTGCGCGACCCCCGCGTGATGCTGCTCGACGAGCCGGTCAGCGCCCTCGATCTCCGCCACCAGCATCTGCTGATGGAGGACGTCCGGCGGCTGTGCCGAGGGCGCGGCATGATCACCGTCGTCGTGCTGCACGACCTCAATCTCGCGGCGCGCTTCGCCGACCGGCTCGTCGTGCTCGGCGACGACATGGCCGCCGTCGCCGGCCCGCCGACGCGCGTGCTGGACGACGAGCTGCTGCGCCGGGTCTACGGCGTCGAGGCGAGGGTCGGGCTCGACGAGGACGGGTATCCCTGGGTCCAGGTCCGCGGCGCGCGCCGTGCGTAGCGGACGAGGCCGCGCGCGCCCGGCCGCGGGGCGCGCGCCATGACGAAGCAGACCGCCGGCGTCCTGTTCGCCTTCCTCGGCTACGCGCTCTACATCTGCGGCGACGCGACGGTGAAGGCGATCGGCGGCGGACTCGACGTCTTCGAGATCGGGTTCCTCAAGATGCTGGTCGCCTCGCCGGTCATGCTGGCGACGCGGCCGGGCGGGGAGGGCTGGCGCGCGGCCCTGCACATCCGCCAGCCGGGCCTCGTCGCGCTGCGCGCGCTGTTCGCGACCTTCTCGGGTATCGGCGTCGTCATCGCCTTCACGACGATCCCGTTCGCCGAGGCCTTCGCGCTGATCTTCCTGGCGCCGATCCTCGCCGCCCTGCTGTCGCGGCTCTTCCTCGGCGAGCCCCTGGACGCGCGCACCCTGCTGGCCATCGCGCTGGGCCTGATCGGCGTGCTCGTCGCCATCCGCCCCGGCCTGCGCAGCCTCGCCTTCGGACATCTCGCCGCCTTCGCCGCCGCCTTCACGGTCGGCGCGTCGCTGATGCTGCTGCGCAGGCTGAGCACGACCGAGCGGCGCACCACGATCCTGGGCGCTGTCGCCCTGGTCACGCTGCTGGTGAACGGCGTCCTGATGCTGCCGAGCTTCCGCTGGCCGAGCGGCGAGCAGTGGCTCCTGATCCTGGTCGGCGGCGGTTTCGACGGCGTGGCGCAGATCGCCCTCGTCCAGGCCGCGCGGCGCGCATTGGCAAGCCGCGTGGCGGCGGCGCATTACAGCCAGCTTGTCTGGGCCGTGCTCCTCGGCTTCGTGTTCTTCGGGGAGCGGCCGGACGCCTGGATGCTCGCGGGCCTCGCGACCATCCTGCTCTCCGGCGCGCTCACGCTCCTGGCGTCGCGCCGGCCGTGAGCGGCAGATCGACCGCGGTCGGCGGCTCGAGCACGAGGTCGTCCGTCGCGCCGAGAAGGCGGAGCCGCTCGACGGTGAAGCGCAGCAGCGGTCGGTCCCACCACGCCGCGAGCAGGGCGTCGAGCGCCGCCGCCTCGGCCGCATCGAGATGGTCGACGAGATTGAACAGGCCGACCAGGTAGAGGTCGGTCTCGCGGCGGCCGAGCCGGCGCTGGATCGCCTGCACGACGTTCGCGCCGCCGCGCCGCTCGGGGTAGACGCGCAGATAGAGTCGCCCGCGATTGACGTCGCCCGAGAACAGCCCGCGCAGCTCGACCGCAAAGGGCCCTGTGTCGCGCAACGCGGCCCGCAGCGGCGCGAGGGCCGGCGGCGCACCGATGCCGAGGTGGCCGCACAGCGTCGCGTGCACGCGATCCCAGCGCCGATCGAGGACGTCCCAGGCGATCTTTCCCGCCAGCGGCGAGTCCCGCAGCGCGCGCTCGAGCGCCTGGTAGGCGGGCGAGCCGCGCAGCGCCGCGGCATCGACCATCAGCACGAGCGAGAACACCGGCGGGTGCCGGCCGTCGACATGCGCGCTGCCGGACCGTGTCGCGATGACGTCGGGATGTCCGGGCGCGACGAGCGGCAGATGCGCATGCCGATACGCCTCGTCGAGGGCGAGGCCGGCGCCCGGTGCGAAGGCGGTGCGCGACCGGCGATAGCCGAGAGCGTCGTCGTCGCAAAGCTCGACCGGTGCGATCGGCGGCGTCATGGCGCCAGCGTCGTTCGCGCGAGGCGCGCGGTCCATCGCCGGTCGCCCGCCGGATTGCTGCGCGCGAACTGCAGCACGCTCCCGTCGCCGAGCAGGATCTCGTGCTTCCATCCGGCGCTGTCGGTGGAGACGAACTTGTCGCCGACGCGCCGGCCCACGCGCGTGAAGGAACCGCGGGTGCGCTTGCCGTCGCTGCCGGCGTCGGTCGCGAAGAGGTAGCGGATCTCGTCGGCCGCCACCCGCGTCACGACGACGAGCCAACGCTGGCCGTCGTCGGGATCGAGGGCGCCGGTCCACGCGCCGCTGAGCGCGGCGACGGCGCGCGGCACGCCCGCGACAGGCGGCTCGACGCGCAGGTCCGGCGGCACGAAGAACGGGTGCTCGGCGCCGGGGGCGCGGCAGGCGGTCTCGCCGGGCGCCGCGCCGGACGATTCGATGAACCACGCCAGGCAGCCACCGTACCAGGCGTCGAACTCGGGCGCGTAGGCGGCGGCATGGCCGTCCAGCGGCATCGTCTCGTCGAACAGGACGAAGCGCCGCCGCGGCTCGGACTCCAGCGCCGCACGCAGCTTGGGGCCGCGCAGCTCGTGCGGATGCAGCGCATCGCGGCCGGCCGCGGCGACGACGATGCGGCCGGCCTTCGCCGCGCGCAGCGCGCCGGCGAGCTGCTCCGTCAGGTTGTCGAAGAGGCGCATGTGCGAGGTCGTGGCCGCGTCGCTGCCATGACCCGGCGCGAAGGCGATCACGGTCTCGATCGCGTCCGTGCGGCCCGAAGCCTCGATCGAGATGGCGCCGCCATAGGACTGGCCCGCCGCGATCACGCGCTTGTAGCCGGCCGCCTTGGCGTCGTCCGCACGCTTGACCAGGTCGGCGACGTGCCGGAGGCCGGCATTGGTCCAGGTGTTCTCGTAGCTGGGATTGCGCTGGATCTTCACGACATCCCAGCCGGCATCGGCAAGGCGGCGGATCGTGCGCGGCGGCGAGCCGCCGTATTGCGGTTTCGTGCCCGAGACGCCATGGCTCCAGAGCACGATGCCGCGCGCCTCGGCGGGACCGCGCGGCTTGCGGTCGTCCCACGCCTGGGCGAGCCAGTAGGCCGTGAAGGGGCCGGGCGGTCCGGCCTGCGGCCCGAGGAAATGGCGCTCCTGCGCCGATGCCGGCGCGTCCAGGGCGAGGCCCGTCATCGCCACCACCACCCAACAGAGCCGCCGCAGGCGCATGCCGTCGATCCCGTCCCGTGCTTCGCGTCGATCAGCGCGTGCGGCCGGCCCTCGGCCTCACGCCGGCGCCAGTCTGCCTTCGCCCGCCAGTTCGAGCATCGCCTTTCTGGCCAGCGCCGTGATCGCCTCCGGCGTGGCGGCCGCGGCGATCGTCGCGGCCGGGATCGGCGCGCCGAAGCGGATGACGACGCGGTGCAGCCGGGGCAGGCGCGCGTCGCGCGGCATCGCCTCGAATGCGCCGACGATGATCGCAGGCACGACCGTCACCGGCCGGCGCGCGAGGATGTGCCCGAGCCCGGGGCGGAACTCCTGCAGCCGCCCGTCCGGCGAGCGCCAGGACTCCGGAAACCAGACGAGCCCGTCGCCCTGCGCGAGGACGGCGTCGGCGAAGGCGAGAGTGGTCGACGTGGCGCTCTCGCGCACAGGGAAGGCGCGCCAGGCGCGCGCCAGCCTCGCCGTGACCGCATTCTCGAACAGCCGGCCGGCATCGCCCGACCACCACAGGCGCCGCAGGCGGGCGGGGCCGAGCGCCGCGGTCATGAGCAGCGGATCGAGATCGCTGACGTGGTTCGCCATGACGACATACGGCGTCGCGCCCGGAAGGAATCCGTCGCCTTCCACGCGCAGCCGGAACAGCAACCGCATGAGCGCGCCGTTCACCGCCCAGAGCACCGCGCCGAGCGCGCGCTCGAGCGGCGAGGGTGGCGCGATCGCCAGACGCTGCGCCGGCGTCAGGACGGCATCCGCCACGGCGCCGCCCAGGCGCAGCTCGGCCAGGCGCAGCAGATCGCCGATCGTCGCGACCTCCGCGAAATCGTCCTCGCGCAGGGCGATGCCGAAGCGCGCCTGCAACTCCATGCCGAGCGTGATCCAGCCGAGCGAATCGATTCCGAGATCGAGCTGCGGCGACGCGGCGAGGTCCAGCGCGACGCCGGGATGGCGCGCGCACAGCCACGCGAAGACCTCGCGCTGGAGATCGCTGGCGAATGTCGGCGCCGGCCGCGCGGCCGGATCGCCGTCGGCGCGTCGTCCCGCCAGCGCCGCCTCGTAGAGCCGCGCGAGCTCGAAGCGGCGGATCTTGCCCAGGCGCGTGCGCGGCAGCGGATCGCGCGCGATCGCATAGCCGGCCAGGCGCTGATGCGGCGCGAGGCGCTGGGCGCGCTCGGCAAGCGCGACGCGCAGCACGTCGCGGATCGCGAGGTTGCCGTTCGCCGCGATCGCCGCGAGATCGGGCCGCACCAGCGCGACCAGCGCGCCCGCCCGCTCCAGCACCGCGATTTCCGCGATCCCGGGATGCGCGGCGTAGTGCTTCTCGAGCTCCTCGGGATAGACGTTCTTGCCGCCGCCGAGGACGATCATCTCCTTCACGCGGCCGGTGACCCAGACATAGCCGTCGGCATCGACGCGGCCGAGATCGCCGGTGCGGAACCAGCCGTCCGGCGTGAATGCCTGCGCGTTGAGCTCGGGCGCGTCGCGATAGCCGGCGAAGACCGAGGGCCCGCGCGCCTCGATCTCGCCTTCGCCCGCCGGGTCGGGCCGCGCGATGCGCAGCTCGGCGCCGGCGAGCGGCCATCCCTCGCTGCCGATGCGCGCGCGGCCCTTGTGGTTGTTGGTGAGGATCGAGGCGGTCTCGGCCAGGCCGTAGCCGGACAGCGTCTCCCAGCCCAGGCCCTCGAGGGTCCAGATGAGATCGGCCTCGAACTTCGCGCCGCCCGACGCCATCAGCCAGAGATCGGGCCCGAGCTGGCGATGCAGCGCGCCGAACAGGCGCTTGCCGAGCCGCACGCCCCAGCGCCGCCGGACCGCGATCGACAGCGCGAGCAGCGCTTCGAACAGCCGCGCCCGGAACGCGCCCTGCTGCACGACCTTGCTCCTCAGGCCCTGCACGAGGGCGGCGTAGAGGCGCGGCACGCCGAGCATGATGGTGCAGCGCCCTTCCTTCAGCGCGCGCACCAGGTCGGCGCCGGTCACCGATTCGGGCAGCACGACCTCGCAGCCGTTCGACCACGCGGTGAAGATGCCGACGGTCAGCGGGTAGACGTGATGCAGCGGCAGCGGCAGCAGCACCCGCTCGTGGCCGGCCAGCAGCTTCTGGTCCGACAGGGCGCGCACATTGGCAATGATGTTGGCGTGGCTGAGCGCGAAGCTCTTCGGCTGTCCCGTCGTGCCCGAGGTGTAGACGATCGCCACGGGATCCGATGGCGCGGGCGCCGGCAGCCCGCGGTCGGGCGCCGGCGGCAGCCCTGCCCAGCCGCGCGGTGCTTGCGCTTCCAGCACGAGGATCTCGAGGTCCGGCGCCGCGGCGGCCAGCCGCGCGACATTCGCCGCGGCGACGAACGCCCGATGCGCCCCGGAATGGCGCGCGAGCACCGGCAGCTCCGCGTCCGTGGTCAGCTCGTCGAGCGCCACGCCGACCGCGCCGGCCAGCACCAGCGCCATCCGCGCCACGAGCCAGTCGATCGAGTTCGGCGCCCAGATCAGCACGGCCTCGCCGGGGACCACGCCGTGCGCCGCCAGGCGGTGCGCGAGGTCCGTGGCCCGTCCCGCGAGCTCGCCGTATGCGATCGTTCGGTGCCCGGCCGCCGCGACCTGGCGCACCGCGACGCGCTCGCCGCGCGCGGCGAGCCCGGCGATCAGCTCGGCGAGAGTCGATGCAGGCTCGGTCATGGGCGCATCCGTTCCGGCACCGTGTCGCTGACGGCCGCCGGACCGAGCTTCTATCACGCCTATTGGCGTGCGAGCGGGGCGCGCGTGAGGTTGACGATCATCTGCGCGACGGCCGCGCCGAGGCAGCGATAGGACAGGTCGGTCATGTGCAACCCGTCGGGATCGATCATCTGATCCATCGTCATCTGCCGGCGCGCGATCCACCCCGCCATGATCTCGTAGCGCGCGAAATAGGGGATGCGCGCGGTCTCGGCGATGACCTGCAGATGCTGCGCGAACATCGTGCGTTCCTGCTTGCCGTCGACGCGCGGGCTCTTCTGCGGGCCCATCAGCATCACGTCGACGCCGGCGGCCTGGATGCGGCGCACGCCCGCGAAGATGTCGTCGACGAGCGTCTGCAGGTCCTTGCTGCGGATGAGGCTGTTCGTCCCGACCTGCCAGATCACGAGATCGGGCTTTTCCGCGAGGACGTCGGCGGCGAGACGATCGACCATCTCGCGCGCCTCCTGTCCGCCGATGCCCTTGTTGAAGACGATGACGTGGCTGCGCGGCAGCAGCCCGGCGAGCGCGGCTTGCGTCTGCGCCGGATAGGCGTGGCCGTAGTCGGAAGCGCCGACGCCTTCGGTGGAGGACGAGCCGAGCGCCACGATGCGCACGAGCTCGCCCGCGGCGACGAGGCGCGCGGTGCGCTCGAGGCGGTGCGGGCTCTCGAGGAGCTGGGCCGGCTCGACGTAGCAGGCGTCGGCGGCGCGCGCGGCCGGCGCGACGATGGCGGCGGCCAGCAACATCGCGATCGCCGATGCCGCCTTCCGCACCGCCGGCTTTCGTGCATCATCCTGGCGACGCGACGAGCGAGGGACGGCGATGCGCAATCTGACGATCGAGGGCCAGAGGCTCTGGGCCAGCCTCATGGAAATGGCAAAAATCGGCGCCACCCCGAAAGGCGGGGTGTGCCGCCTGGCGCTCACGGATCTCGACCGCCAGGGGCGGAACTTGTTCATCGAGTGGTGCAAGGCGGCGGGCTGCTCGATCTCGGTCGACAAGGTCGGGAACATCTTCGCCCGGCGCCCGGGGCGCGACAACACAAAGCCGGCGGTGATGACCGGCAGCCATCTCGATACGCAACCCACGGGTGGCAAGTTCGACGGCATCTTCGGTGTCCTTGCCGGGCTCGAGATCATCCGGACGTTGAACGACCGCGGGATCGAGACCGATGCCCCCATCGAAGTTGCGGTCTGGACCAACGAGGAGGGCTCGCGGTTCTCCCCGGCGATGATGGGGTCGGGCGTCTATGCCGGCGTGTTCCCGATCGCCGAGGTGCTGGAGAAGAAGGACGTCGACGGCAAGCGCTTCGGGGAGGAGCTCGCCCGCGTCGGCTTCGCAGGATCCGACGAGCCGGGCAAAAGAACCGTAAAGGCCTATTTCGAGGCGCATATCGAGCAGGGCCCCATCCTCGAGGCCGAGGACAAGACGATCGGCGTCGTGACCGCCGCCCAGGGACAGCGCTGGTACGAGGTCACCGTGACCGGCCAGGAGGCGCATGCGGGGCCGACGCCCATGCCGCGTCGGCGCGACGCGCTGGTCGGGACGGCACGGATGATCGAGCTCGTCAACCGCATCGGCCGCGAGCGGCCGCCCTATGCCTGCGCGACCGTCGGCTTCATCCAGTCCAAGCCGAACTCGCGCAACACCATCCCGGGCGAGGTGTTCTTCACCGTCGACTTCCGCCATCCCGACAACGACGTGCTGTCCGGCATGGATGCCGCGCTGCGCACCGGATTCGCGGCCATCGCCGCCGACAGCGGGCTCGAGCTCGCGGTCAAGGAGTTCTGGTACTTCCCGCCGACGCCGTTCGAGCGGCGCCTGGTGGACGCGGTGCGCGACGGCGCGGCGCGCCACGGCTACAGCCATCGCGACATCGTCTCGGGCGCCGGCCACGACGCGGTCTACATGGCGAAGGTCGCGCCGACCGCGATGATCTTCGTGCCCTGCGTCGGCGGCATCAGCCACAACGAGATCGAGGACGCCAAGGAGAGCGACATCACCGCGGGCGCCAACGTGCTGCTGCACGCGATGCTGGCGGAGGCCGGAACCGCATGAGCACGGCGGTCGCCGACGGGCGCGTCGTCGAGACGGCGCGCCTGCTGCTGCGTCCGTTCACGCTCGACGATGCCGACGCCTACGCGGCGATCCGCGCCAAGCCGGCGGTTGCGCGCTTCATCACCGCGTGGGACGAGCCGATCGCGCGGCTGCGGGTCCGCATGCGGGACTATCTCGGCGAGTTCATCGCGCATTGGGACACCCACGGCTACGGGCCCTGGGCAATGGTCGAGAAATCCTCCGGCACGCTGATCGGACATCACGGCCTGCGCTTCCTGCCGGAGTTCGCCGAGACCGAGATCCTCTACACCCTCGACGACACCGCCTGGGGCAAGGGCTACGCGACCGAGGGCGCCGTCGCCGCACGGGAATTCGCATTCGACGCCGCCGGCCTCGGCCACGTCGTCGCGCTCACCCGCCCGGAGAACCACGGCTCGCGACGCGTGATGGAACGCATCGGCATGCAGCGTGCGGGCACGGTGCGTTTCCGCGGCGCCGACGTGCTGCGCTACGAATCGCGCAATCCGAAGGCGGGCTGAGAAACGCAGGCGACCGCCGCGACGCGCGCGCCGCCTCGGCTACCGCGCCGCCGCGAACGCGCGCTCGATGAACAGCAGCACCGGTTCCAGCGAGCGCTCCCAGGTGCCCCAGTCGTGGTCGCCCGGCACCTCGGCGATATCGCTGGCGATGCCGCGCTCGGCGAAGCGCGCCGCGAGGTCGCGCGATTCCTCCAGCGTCCGGAACCTGTCCTCGCGGCCGGCGATGAACATGACGGCCGGCGCGCGCGCCGGGTCCAGGCGCGCGGCTTCGCCCAGCGGCGACAGCGCGACGAAGCGATCGCGGTCGAAGGGCGTGCCGAACGCCCCCTGGAAGATCCGCGCCACGATCTCGGGCGGGCGCGTGCGCTGGTCGCTGCGCGTCCAGAAGGCGCCGCTCATCGAGGCGGCGGCGACGAACAGCTCGGGCCGGGCGAAGGCGAAGCGCAACGCGCCGAAGCCGCCCATCGAGATGCCGGCGACGGCGCGCGCCTCGCGGCGCGGATCGGTGCGCCACTGCTTCTCGATGGCCGGCAGGAGATCGTCGAGGATCGCGCGCTGATAGTCGCCGGGCCCGCCCAGTGCGGCGCTGTCGACGTACCAGCTGTTCCCGGCATCGGGCATCAACGCCACGACGGGGCGCAGCCGTCCGGCAGCGATCAGCCGGTCCAGGGTCTCCGCCGCCTTGGCCATGGTGATCCAGTCGCCGCCGCGCGACACCGTGCCGTGCAGCAGCAGCACCAGCGCCGGCGTCCGGCCGCGAACGGTTTCCGGGGGCGGCGTGTAGACGACATGCGGCAGGTCGCGGCCGAGCGCCGGACTCGCGATGGAGCGCTCCTGCACTTCGGCGCGGCCGACGGCGGCGAAGCCGAGCGCCAGCGCCAGGACGCAAGCGCCGCAGGACCGCGCGAGGCCGGACCGCACGCGCGGACGCGACGCCGCCGATCGCCCGGCCGATATCGCGCCGAGGCGGCTCACGCCCGCGCTGCAGCGGCCGCGCGCGCCAGCCGCACGGCGATGTCGGGGGGCGTCGTCGCAAACCAGCTGGCGTTCGCGCGCACGGCGAAGCGCCGGCCCTGCGGCTCGGGGAGGGCGAGACCTTCGGCGCGCGCAG
Source organism: Alphaproteobacteria bacterium (assembly GCA_016793165.1). Taxonomy (GTDB): domain Bacteria; phylum Pseudomonadota; class Alphaproteobacteria; order CACIAM-22H2; family CACIAM-22H2; genus CAIOSQ01. The sequence goes on from JAEULA010000116.1 coordinate 111,863, forward strand.
CGCGGCGCAGCGCAGCCGGCTCGAGGCCGGGCGCCTCGAGCCAGAAGGCGTTGGTCGGCTCGCTGCCGATCGGGGACGCCGTGAACAGCGGCTCGCGCGCCAGCGCCGCCCGCAGCTCCGCGCTCGCCGCGAAGATCGCCGGCCATTGCGCGAGCCGCGCATCGAAATGCGCGAGCGTCATCACGGCGAGCGACCAGAGCTGCGGCAGCGCGCCGCCGTGCCGGCGGCGATCATGCTCGATCGAGTCGAGCAGCCCGGCCGATCCCGCCAGGGCGGCGCCGAAGGGCAGGCCCAGCATCTTCCACAGCGAGAGATAGACGCTGTCGAAGGGCGCGCAGAATGCCTCGATGCTGCGACCGGCGCTCTGTGCCGCGATCGGCAGCCGCGCGCCGTCGAGATGCGTGGCCACGCCCTCGGCGCGCGCCGCGGCGACGACGGCGTCGAGGTCGGAGATCGGGAAGATCGCGTTGGACTGGCGCCGCACGGGCGTCTCGACCACGACCGCGCCGATACCCTGCTTCACGCGCCCGACCCGCGACTCCGCGATCGCGCGTCTCGCCGCCTCGGCGGTGAAGCCGGCACCCGAGGGCTGCACGTTGACGAGCGTCAGCCCCATCACCGAGGCGGCGCCGTCGCCGGTGTCGGCCAGCACGTGGCTGTCGGGATGGACGAGGACGCGGCGCGCGAAGCGCGGGCAGAGCCGGTCGAGCGCCAGCATGTTCGCGAGGGTGCCGGTGGCGAACAGCACCGCGCGCTCCTTGCCCAGGCGCTCGGCGATCAGGCGCTCGGCGGCGCGCACGACCTCGCCTTCGCCGTACTTGTCCGCGGCCTCGCCGGCGCGGCCGGCGGCCTCGGCGAGGCGGCGCGCATAGGCGGCCGGCGACGGGTCGTCGCTGTCCATGTCGAGATGGACGGGCGCGGCAGGCGCAGCGGCGGCGATGGTCATGGGCGGAGTCGGGCCTTTCGTGATCTCCGCACGATATCAGACAAAGCTCAGGATCCTGTCAGGACTCCCACGGTGCCGGAGGCGATGCTCCGCGACGTCAAGCGGACGTCCTCGGGAGGTCGCCATGCCGGTCTTCGCGCGCGCCATCGCCACCGCCGCAACCGCGTCCCTGCTCGCGGCACCGCTGCTGGCCGTGGCGACGGCGCCGGCTGCGGGCTTCGCGTTGATCGGCACGGCCGACCTGCTCGTCCAGCCGCAGAATTTCTATTCGTTCGACGGCGACGAGATCACGTGGAAGTTCAGCGACAACTTCCTCGCCGCCTTTCCCAACGCCCAGCTGCACACCCAGGTCCGGCTCGCCTTCGGGGAATGGTCGAGCGCGTCGGCGAGCGCCGAGCGGCGCGATTCGCCGCGCTACCACTGGGTGCGCAGCGACGGCGCGCGACAGGTCTACGACCTGCGCTCGGCGGTGACGCACGAGATCGGCCATACGCTCGGCTCCCAGCATCCCGACGCGGCGTGGTTCAACAGCAGCCTGAACCGCAACTTCCGCTACGACGCCGGCGGCGACCTGATCGCGGCGCCGCCGCTTGGCGGCGAGATCATGAACGAGGGGTTCCAGCCCGGCACGCTGCCCGCCTCCAAGCCGCCGACGGGCATCGCGCCCGGCGAATACTGGCGGACGGTGTCGAAGGACGAACTGCTGTTCCTCGACTACGTTTACGGCCGACGGATCACGTTCAAGGAGGTCGCCGGGAACGCCCCCGCCCAGATCATCGTGACCGCGTACAATCTCGACGGGACGTCCGACAGCGGAGCGCTCGGCCAGGGCGGTGTCGACGAGTCCGATCCCCGCGATCCCGGCGACGCGAGCAAGGGCCGGCGCATCACGGCCGCGAGCTTCACGATGAATGCGAACCCCACCGCGAGCTGCGCGACCTGCTCGATCGGCATCGATCCGTCGACCGGATCCTGGGACGTCACCAACGCCACCGGCAAGGCGATCGATCGCCTGTCGATCCGGGGCCAGGGCACCAGCAACCGCGAGCCGCTACTCGTGGTGCTCTCGAACGATCCGCACAACTTCACCGAATACGCGCCGGCAAGCACCTTCGAGCTGTTCAACTTCGAGAACCGCGGCCACATCTTCAGCGAGCCCGAGGGCGGCGAGATCCCCGACGGCGAGGGCTTCGGCATCGCCATGCAGCAGGACGTCTGGGACTGGACCGCCACCGCGGCGACGACGCGCGCGACCGACGGCGAGATCATCCCGCTGAGCTTGATCAGCTTCGTGCCGTTCTACGAATTCGCGGACGCGACCCTGGCCGTCGCGGGGACAGCGCCGACGGGCGCGATCCTGCAGCAGGAGGCATCGCCAGGCGTGGTCGCGCGCGGCCTCAAGCTCGTCAACAGCGACACGCCGACCCATGTCGGCGGCATCGGCTTCGCGGATGTCGAGGGGCTGGGCATCGACGCGCCGGACGTGCTGCGCCGGACGTGGGAGGAGCTCGTGCGCCTCGGCCGCACCCACGAGCTGAGCTTCACCCCGTTCGAGTTCGGCGCCGGCGAGGAATTCTATCTCGTGTTCGAAGGCGATCTCGATTCGCTGCCGCGCGAGGTCCGCGCGCGCGGCAACTACCTGCTGCTCGATTTTCCAGGCCTGCTCGACCGCGAGATCTTCGCCTGGGCCCGCAGCGACGACGGCCGCTTCGCCGTCCAGTCCTTCGGCCTCGTGAACGACGAGCCGATCGTCGGCATCGCCGCCGTCCCCGCGCCGGCGAGCGCGATGCTGCTCGCGCCGGGCCTCGCCATGGTGGTCCTGCGCCGTCGCGGCCGAGTCGCGCCATCCCGTCCCCACTGATCGGAGATCGACGTCATGCCTTCGCGACGGATCCGCCTGCTTGCGATGCTCGCCCTCGCCACCGCCGCGTCGATGCCCCGGCCCGCCGCGGCGATCGTCGTGACGCTCGGCGAACAGGACTTCGCCGACGGGTCGACCGTCGCCACGATCCCCTACAACACTGCCTCCGCCGGCGAGCCGGCGCCATTCGGCGGCCTGATCGGCAACGACAACGACACCGATTTCGACGCGACCTGGACTTTCGTCTTTCCCGCCGCGGCCTATGCGAGCGCGACGCTGCGCTTCGGCATCGTCGACCACGATTCCGGCGATCCCGGCAGCCAGGTCGCGTCGTTCACCGTCGACGGCGTCGACCTGACGGCGGCGATCGATGCGCTGTTCGAGGCCGATGCCGGCCACAACGGCGATCTCTTCGTCTACGACATCGCGCTCCCGGCCGCGGCGCTGCCCGGATTGAGCGACGGCGCCGCGAGCTTCACCCTCGTGCTTCAGGGCCCGACCTTCAGCACGCTCGGCGTGATGCTGCCGAACAACAGCGCCGGGCTGGACTTCTCGACGCTGACGCTCGCAGAGGACGCGACCGCCGTGCCGTCGCCCGGCACCGCGGCGCTGCTCGGCGCGGGGCTCCTCGCCGCCTGCGCGCGTCGCCGCGCCGGCTCAGCGCGGCGCTGAGGCCGCGGCCGCGTCTCCCGGCTCCGGCCAGCCGATCGCCTCGCGCAGGAAGGCGAGGCCGAGCGCGGTGAACAGCGCGCGCTCCCTGTTGTCCTTGCCGTAGCCGTGGCCGCCGGCGGCGGGCTCGTAGAGCTGGACGCGATGTCCGAGCGCCCGCAGTCGTGCCGCCATCTTGCGCGCATGCCCGGGATGGACGCGATCGTCCCGCCGCGTCGTGGCGATCAGGATCGGCGGATAGGCCCGGCCGGGCTCGGCCAGGTGATAGGCCGAGATCCGCTGCAGGAACGCCCAATCCTCGGGCCGGTCGGGATCGCCGTACTCCGCGATCCAGCTCGCGCCCGCGAGCAGCTTCGAATAGCGGCGCATGTCGATCAGCGGGATCGTGCAGAACAGCGCGCCGAACTTCCCGGGGTGGCGCACCAGCATGTTGGCGATCAGCAGCCCGCCATTCGAGCCGCCCTCGGCGGCGATGCGCGCGGGCGTCGTCACGCCGCGCCGCACGAGGTCGGCGGCGACCGCGGCGAAGTCCTCGTGTGCCAGGAACTTGCCCTCGCGCCGCCCCGCCTCGTGCCAGCGCGTTCCGAACTCGCCGCCGCCGCGGATATTGGCGATCACATGCGTGCCGCCGCGCTCGAGCCAGAGCTTGCCGATCGCCGAGCCGTAGCTCGGCCGCATCGCGATGGCGAAGCCGCCATAGGCGGTGAGATGCACCGGCGCGTCGCCGCGCGCCGTGGCCGGGCCGATCTGCGTGTAGGGGATGCGCTCGCCGTCGACGCTCGTCGCCTGGTGCTGCGTGACGACGAGCCCCTGCGCAGCGAACACCGCCGAGGAACGCTTGAGGATCTCTGGGGCGGCAAGCGCGTCCGAAAGCAGCATCAGCGTCGGCGGCGTGAGCGGATCCTGCGCCGTGACGAGAAGCTCGCCCGCACCTTCGTCGGCCTCGATGTCGAGTCGACCGACATCGACCACGCCTTGCGGCGGAAGCTGCGTCAGCCGCTCGCGCCGCCACGGACCCGACGCGGCGGGGATGTGGCGCTCGAAGACGGGCAGCAGCTCGTCGAGGCTGGCGACGATCAACGTGCCCCGGTTCCAGAAGAACTCCTCGAGTGCCCGCCGCGGACCCGGTTCGTAGAGCGGCGCGAAGCCGCGATCGCCGGCGCGATATGCGCCGAGCGAGATGCCGAGCAGCGTATCCGCCGGCCAGGTGCGCTCGCCGATCGTCCAGTCGCTGCGCCGCTTCACCGCCAGCCAGTCGCCCTCGATCGCGACGCTGACATCCTCGGGCAGGTCCAGGCGCTCGCGTCTGCCGGCCGCGTCGCCCAACCAAAGGCGCTGCTCGAAAAAGCCGGGCTTCTCGGCGAACCACAGGCGCCCGCGATCGACGCGATCGACCCAGCCCCAGGCGCCCATCGCCGCGGGCGTCGTCTCGAACAGGACGGGCAGCCGCGCCGGATCGGCACCGCGTCGCCACAGGCGGATCGTGCGCGAATAGCCCGCGTCGGTCGTCATCTCCGGCCCACCGAACGCGCTCGACAGCAGCAGCGTGTCGCGATCGATCCAGTCGATGCCGCCCTTCGCCTCGGACAACTCGAAACCGCCGGCGACGAACTCCCGCGCCGCGATGTCGAATTCGCGCAGCACGACCGCATCGCCGCCGCCACGCGAAAGCCGCAGTATCGCGCGGTCATGGTCGGGCGGCAGCGTCGACGCACCCTGCCAGATCCAATCCGCGCCTTCGCGCGCCGCCAGCGCATCGAGATCGAGCACCACATCCCAGTCGGGCTTCTCGGTCCGGAAGCTCGCGAGCGTCGTGCGCCGCCACAAGCCGCGCGGGTTCGCGGCGTCCTGCCAGAAGTTCCAGATCCACGACCCGCGCCGCGCGATGCTCGGCAGCTTGTCGGCCCTGTCGAGGATCGCCGCGAGCGCATCGCGATCCGCGAGCGTTGCCGGCCCGGCGTGGCGCGCCAGCGTCTCCGCGCTGCGGGCCTCGACCCATGCGACCGCCCGCTCGCCCTCGATCTCCTCGAGCCAAAGAAACGGATCGTCGTCGGGCGTGGCGAGCGTGGGGCCTGGAATCAAGGGAGCCTCATGTTCCGGAAGCGGGGCCGTCGTTGCGGCGGCAGCGATCGCGAGGCTTTAACACGACGGCAGAGCGGCCGGCAGGCGGCCGGACGCGGGGCGCCGACGGCCGCCGCATCGGGCAAGTGATCACGCCCGCGGCGTCACCGCTTCACCGCCGGGTCCCAGTGTTCGGCGATCTTGCCGTTCTCGATGCGGAACATGTCGAACCAGGTGGTCGTGTACTTCTTCGTGGCGTCGCTCGGCTCCGGGAGTTCACGCGCGAAGACGAGGGTGACGAGGTCGCCGTCGGCGAGGATCGCGACCAGCGGGGCCGCGACGCGCGGCTCGATCGGCTTGGGCTGGCGGATCTTCGAGAAGAAGCTCACGAAGGCGGCGCGGCCATCGGGGACGTTCGGGTTGTGCTGGATGTAGCTCTCGGCCATGTAGGTTTCGGCCTTGCTCATGTCGCGACCGACGAAGACCTCGCGCCAGAAATCGTAAACCAGCTTCTTGTTGGCGGCCTCTTTGGGATCGGCGCTCTTCAGCGCGTCGATCTGCTTCTCCGGCGAAAGCGCCGTGACCGGCACCTGCGCCGATGCCATGGACGGAAACGCCAGCGTCCCCAGGACGACCG
>JAEULA010000014.1 GCA_016793165.1 Alphaproteobacteria bacterium
GTGCCGCCGCCCAGATCCGTGCCCGCCGACAGCGTCGCGCCCGCCGGCACGCCCGCAATCTCGATCGTGTGCGTCTCCGAGCCGTCCAGCGTGTCGCCGAAGCTCGCCGTGATCGTCAGCGGAATCGGCAATGCCTCCGCGCCGAGTGCCGGCAGCGCCGTCAGCACCGGCACATCCGCCGCCGCGTCGACGGTGATTGTCCAGGTCTGCGGCGCTCCCGCGATCGTGCCCAGCGGTCCGGCCGAGAACGGCGCCAGCGTCAGGACGACGTCGGCGTCGCTGTCGGCCGGCAGGGCAACGAGCCGCAGCGCCGGAAGATCGGCGGCCTCGATCCGAATCGCGCCCGTACCCGCCGGCGCGCCGACATTGAACGTCATCCCCGCGGGGATGCCCGAAACGACGACCCAACTCGACGTCGCGCTGGTACCCGGCGTCAGCGTCGCGGGCAGCACGACTCCGCCTGGCGGCTCGCCCGCCAGATCCTCGACCGTCGTCACCGGCGTCGTCGTGATCGTCGGCAGTTCGTCGTCAGGCAGGAGCGTGATGATGAGGGGTGCGCTGCCCGCGGCCTCGTTGTTGGTGAGGTCGCTCTCGCGGTCGGTCGGCGTCTCGCCGACCAGCCCGGTCACGATCAGCATCACCGGTCCCGCCGTCCCGGCCGGCAGGACCAGCGACAGGCCGGCGACCTCCGGCGGCGTCAGCGCATAGGTGCCGCCGGCGTCCGGCGTCAGCGTCGTTGCGCCGGCGAGCAGGATGCTGCCCGGCGGCACCCCGTCGATCAGATAGCGCAGGACGGATTCCGATCCGTCGGAATCGCCGAGCGTCGCGAAGAAGACCAGGGGAATCGGGCTGCCGGCGGCACCGACCGCGGGCATCGTGTTGACAACGAGGCCATCGACGACCGCATCCACCGTGACGACAAGCGTCTGCGGCGCTCCGGCGGCAGGTGGTGCGCCGAGGTCCTGCGAGAACGGCGTCAGGGTCAGCACGATGTCGGCATCGCTGTCGGCCGGCAGGCCCGTGATGCTGAGCCCGAGCGCATCTGCGGCCGACACGGTGACGACGCCGCCGACCGGCGACAGGGCGCCGCCCGGCGCCGACAGCGTGACGTCGGCCGGGATGCCTTCGATGACGACCCATGCCGTTTCGCCCGGACCGCCGGGAGTCACCGTCACGGCCAGCGCGCCGACGCCGCCGCCGAGATCCTCGAGCACCGACGGCGAGACGGGCAACGTAAGTCCGGGCGTGCCCGACGCGCCCAGAACGTCGATCGCGAAGCTGGCGGCTAGCCCCGCGCCTTCGGAGCTGAAGGGCTGCACGATCGCCGCGATGCCGCCGGAGAAGCCTGGCGGCAGCGTCACCGTCAGCGCCGCCAGCGCCGTGGCGAGAGCCGCCGGGTCGCCTCCGAAGCCCGCGACGTCGAGCGTCAGCGTGTCGCCGGCGAGCGTGCCGGCGGAGAAGGTCGCACCCGGCGGCAGGCCGGTGAAGGTGACGACGATACGCGACAGCGTCTCCGGCGCGCCGGCGCTGACATCCGAGATCGCCGTCGTGATCGGAATCGCGAGGACGAGCGGCGTGGGGCTCTCGATCGCCAGCACGTCCGACGCCGTCGCGACGATGTCGGGGCTGGGCGTGACCGAGACCGTGAAGGTGGCAGCGATGCTCTCGCCCTCGGTCGAGCGGGCCACGACCGAGGCGGGAATGACGCCGCTCCAATCGGGCGGCACGATGATCGTGAGCGACGCGAGCGCCGCGGCCAGGCCGGCGGAACCGCCGAACGCAGCGGCATCGAGTTCGAGATCCGCGCCTGCCAGGATGCCGTGCGAAAAGCCGCTGCCCGGCGGCAGATCGGTGAAAGTGATGCGCACCGAGGCCAACGTCTCGGGCAGCTCGCCGTTGAGGTCGCCGATCGTCGCGATCACCGGGATGGCGAGCACGACCGGGGCGTTCGTCTCGACGCCGACGGCGTCGCTCCCCGTCACCGCGACATCGCCTTCCGGCGCGACGGTGATGGTGAACGCATCGGGCGCACCGACGCCCTCGGACGAGGTCGCCACCGCGGTGCCGGTCAGAGTGCCGCTCCAATCGGCCGGCACCTCGATCGTCAACGCGGCGAGCGCCGACTGCAGCGCCGCGGCACCGCCCAGCGACGCGGCGGACAGCGTGAGCACGGTGCCGACGAGCTCGCCGGCGGAGAAGCGCGTGCCCGGCGGCAGCGCGGCGAAGGTGACGACGACGCTCGCGAGCGTCTCGGGCACGGCGCCGTTCAGATCGGTGATCGTCGCGGCGACCGGCACCGCGATCACCAGCGGCGCGTCCGTCTCGACGCTCGTGACGTCGGGCACGACGACCTCGACGTCGGCGGCCGGCGCGATCGACAGCGTGACGATGACCGGCGCGGCCTCGCCCTCGGTCGAGCGCATCACGACGCTGGCGTCGATCGTGCCGCTCCAGTCCGCGGGCAGCGTCAGTCGCAGCGCGGCGAGTGCCGCCGCGAGGCCCGCGGGGCCGCCGAACTCTGCGGCCGTCAGCGTCAGCACCTCGCCGACCAGCGTGCCCGCCGACGCGCTCGCGCCCGGCGGCAGGCCCGGGAAGGTAATGGTGACGCCGGCGAGCGTCTCGGGCAGGTCGCCGTTCGTGTCGTCGATCGCCGCGGCGAGCGGGATCGCGAGCTCGACCGGCTCGTCGCTCTCCGTGCCGCTGTCGCCGGTCGCGGTCGCGACGATGTCGGGGCTCGGCGCCACGACGACATCGAAGGCGAAGGGATCGCTCGCACCTTCGTCCGTGGTCGCGACCACCGACGCAGGCAGCACGCCGCCCCAATCCGCGGGCAATGTGATCCGCAGCGCCGCGACGGCAGCGAGCAGGGCGGCGGAGTCGCCGCCGAAATCGGCGACGTCGAGGACGAGGACACGGCCGGCCAGCGTGCCGTCCGAGAACGACGCGCCGGCCGGCGGCGCGACCGCGAAGGTGATCTCGACGCGCAGCAGGCGCTCGGGCGTCCCGCCGTCGCTGTCGGCTATCGCGATGCCGAGGGCCAGCGGGACGTCGACCGGGGCATCGGTCTCCGCCGCGGCCGCCGGCCCGCCCGAAACGACGACATCCTTCGGCGGCACGATCGTGGCGGCGCCGCCGGCACCCGGCGCACCGTCGAGCGGAAGATTCCGGAACACCGGCTCCGGCGTGCTGCGGCCGAGCTGCGAGAAGCCGAGCGGTCCGGTATCGACGAGCCCGACGAGCGGATTGACGAGCAGGCTCGCGAAATTTCCCTGGCCGGAGCCCGCAAGGGCAGGCGGCGCGGACGGCGCGACAGGTCCGGCCTCGGGACCGGCGGCCGGCGCGACGTCCTGCAGGGCATTGGCGATGAGATCGGCGATCGACGCGCGCGAGCCGTCGCCGAGCTCCGCATCGCCGGTGATCGGCTGGTCGGTCGGCACGCGCAGCAGGATCTCGGCGCCGTCCGGGCCGACCACCAGCAATCCCGCCGAGGTGCGACGATAGGTGAGTGCCGCCGGCAGCGCATCGAGCGCGATCCCTTCGCCGGGCTGCAGGTCGACGATCTGCCGCTCGCCACGGCGCAACGTGAAACGGCGTCGCGACGTCACGACGTCCGGCGTAACCGGCGGTTGCGCCTGGGCCAGGGCGACGGATCCGTCAGCCGCCGACGTCATTCGATTCGATCCCTCAACCGCGCATGTGGTGCGTTCGTCGCGCCGCGCCGTTGAGCGACACGAATCGCCGGGCGACGCGCACAGCGTTTATCGGAAATGAAGAGCAGCGACAAAGCACAACGTGCGCAATGGTTTGTGTTTCGACACCACGCGGGTCGGCGCGTGGTGTAGAAGGCCCTAACGATGAACCGAATTCACGTCGCGAGCTTGCGCAGAACGTCGCAGGCGGGCGACAGGGGCAACTTGGTGACAAATCGACGCCAGTTCGCGGCGAGGTAGAACGGCTTGATTCAGATCATGGTTAAGATCGCGCTGACGATCACGGCGAGCTACCTCGCCGTCGTGGCGTTCCTCGCGATCTTCCAGCGCAACTTCATCTACCACCCGCCCCGCTCGCCGCTCGACGAAGCGGCGCTGCGCGCGCGCGGCTATGTCGCGCTCGACCAGCCCGCGCGCGGCCCCTCGGCGCTGTGGTACGCGGCGCCCGCGCGGCCCGGCGGCCGGATCGTCGTGTTCCTGCACGGGAATTCCGGCGACGTCGCGGGCGCCCTCGACAAGGTCGAGCCCCTGCGAGGCCACGGCCACGGCCTTCTCCTGGTCGAGTATCCGGGCTTCGCAGGCGTCGCCGGCGCGCCGACCGAAACGTCGATCCTCGCGATGGCGACGGCCGGGCTCGAGGCCGCGGCGACGCGCGGCCATGCCGGGACGCGCGTCGTGCTCTGGGGCGAGAGCCTCGGCACCGGCGCCGCGGTGGCGCTCGCCACGGCGGTGCCCGTGGGCGCGGTGATCCTCGAGGCGCCGTTCACGTCGGTCGCCGATCGCGCCCAGGAGATCTACTGGTGGACGCCGGCACGTCGCCTCGTGCGCGACCGCTTCGACAACCTGTCGCGCATCGACCGCATCGGCGCGCCGCTGCTGATCCTGCACGGCGACCTCGATACCGTGACGCCCGCCTCCCATGGCAGGCGCCTGCTCGAGGCGGCGCGCGAGCCCAAGCGCGGCATCTTCTATCCGGGCGGCGGCCACACCGACCTCCCGGAACACGGGATGACCGATGCGATCATCGGATTTCTCGCAACCCTGCCGCCCGCCACGCCGCCATGACCGCTCCGGACTTTCCCCTCGCCGCCGACACCCTGGCGACACTGCGCCGCGCCATGCTGCCGATGGACGGGTCGATCGCCGACCATGCCGAGCCGATCCTGGCCGCGGTCGCAGCCGCGACGCAGGCGGTGCCGCTCGCGGACCTGGCCTATGTCGATCTGACCGCGGGCTCCTGCCTGTTGCCGATGGCCTTCGCCGCCGCGGGAGCGCGGCGGGTGGTGGTCAACGACACGGCGAGCCGCACGCAGGTCGCCGCGCAGGCGCTGTTCGGCGGCGCGCCCGCCGATGCCGAGACGATGGTCCGTCGCGCCGCCGCCGCGACGGCGCCACGACGGCAGCACGTCGCCAGCTTCCGCTTCATCGCCGATCACCTGACGCGCGACGTGGCCGAGATCTTCGACCGGCTTTATTTCGCGCTGGCTCCGGCCGCCGAGGCGATGACGGCGCGCTACGTCGCGCTGCGCTGGGTGCTCGGCTTCGCGGATGACGAGGACGGCTTCCGGATCCTCATGACCCACGACCCCGCGCAGCTGCGCGCCGACGACGAGGAGGATTGGCGCGGCTTCCTCGACCGCGCCCGACGACCGTCCGAGATCATCGCCGCCGTGAGCCGGGACATCGCGGCCGGACAGGGCGCCCTGCGCACACGCGACGTCGCGATCCTCCATGGCGACATGCGCGACGTCGCCGGCGCGATCGACTATTCGGGGCCGACGCTGGTCGCCGTGAACCCGCCGACCAACGGCGTCGACGAATACGTCATCGACGATCAGGTCGTGCACAGCCTGATCGCCAACCGCCTCGTGCCGCTGACCAAATGCGGCGAGAGCGCCGCGGCCTTCTGGCGCAGCCGGGTGGAGATCGCGCTCGACGCGCTCCCGCGCGGCACCTTTTTCCTCGTCTGGGGCGGCGACGGCGCCCTGTCGTCGGAGGACTGCCGCGCGACCTGGACGCGCTTCGGCGACCCGGTCCATCTCGCGACGGTCGTGCCCAGCCCGGGACGGCACGCGCTCTGGGGCATTTTCCGACGCCGCTGAGGGGGCGGTTAACCCGACCGACCCGCTCTGATATGCGGGACCGGCATGGCGCCTTCGTGGATTCCGCCGCGCTTGGCAACTGCCCGGTCGTATATTGCGCCGCACTCTCCGATCCGGAGTTGCGCGAGCCCAATCGATGTCATCGTCGGCCCCGTCCGGTCCCTATGCGCCGGGAAGCGATCGCACACGCGTCCTGCTCGTCGCCGCCCTGGGTGTCGTCTACGGCGACATCGGGACGTCGCCGCTCTATGCGATCCGCGAATGCTTCACGCATGAAGGCGGCGTGCTGGCCGTCACCGAGGCGAACATCCTCGGCGTCCTGTCGACGATCGTGTGGTCGCAGGTCCTGCTGATCACGCTCAAATACGTCATCTTCATCATGCGGGCCGACAACCAGGGCCAGGGCGGGATCCTGGCGCTGATGGCGCTTGCCATCCATGGCCAGCACCAGCGCCGACGCACCGGCGCGATCATCACGGCGCTGGCCGCGTTCGGCACGGCGCTGTTCTTCGGCGACGGCATGCTGACGCCGGCGATCTCGGTGCTCAGCGCCGTCGAGGGCCTCGAGTTCGCCGCGCCCTGGCTGCATCCCGCGATCGTGCCGCTCACCATCGTCATCATCGTCGTGCTGTTCGCGGTGCAGAGCCGCGGGACGGAGTCCGTCGGCCGCCTGTTCGGCCCGATCATGGGCTTCTGGTTCCTCGTCCTCGCGATGCTCGGCCTCTGGCAGATCGCCGGAAACCCGGCGGTGCTGCAGGCGCTGTCGCCGCATTTCGCGCTGCGCTTCATCGTCCACAGCCCGATGATCGCCTTCATCACCCTCGGCGCGGTCTTCCTGGCGGTGACGGGCGCCGAGGCGCTGTACGCCGACATGGGACATTTCGGCGCGCGGCCGATCCGCATCGCCTGGCTCGGCTTCGTCTTCCCGGCGCTGACCCTCAACTATCTCGGCCAGGGCGCGCTGCTGCTCGCCGACCCGGCCGCCGTGCGCAATCCCTTCTACATGATGGTGCCCGGCTGGCTGCTGGTCCCGCTCATCGTCCTGGCGACGATGGCGACGGTGATCGCCTCGCAGGCGGTCATCTCGGGCGCCTTTTCCCTGGCGCGCCAGTGCGTCCAGCTCGGCTTCCTGCCGCGCCTCGAGATCCGCCACACTTCCGAGCACGAGATCGGCCAGATCTACGTGCCGCGCGTGAACTGGCTGCTGATGATCGGCGTCATCATCCTGGTGACCGGGTTCAAGAGCTCGTCGGCCCTCGCCTCCGCCTACGGCATCGCCGTGACCGGCACGATGCTGATCGACAGCCTGCTGTTCTGGTTCGTCGCGCGCCGGGTCTGGGGCTGGTCGCCGGTCGCGACGACGGCGCTGGTGGCCGGCTTCGTCGTGGTCGACGCCGCCTTCCTCGGCTCGAACATGCTCAAGATCGTCGACGGCGGCTGGTTCCCGCTGATCGTCGGCACCGTGATCGTGATGGTGATGGCGACATGGCGCGACGGCCGTCGGATCCTCGCCACCCAGCTGCACGAGGCCACGCTCCCGGTCGACGCCTTCATCGGCCGGCTCAACGGCCACGGGCCGCAGCGCGTCGCCGGCACCGCGGTCTACCTCACCGGCAATCGCGACGGCGTTCCCTATGCGCTGCTGCACAATCTGAAGCACAACAAGATCCTGCACGAGCGTATCGTGTTCCTGACCGTGCGCTTCCTCGACTCGCCGTTCGTCGGCAGCAGCAAGCGCTACGCCGTCGAGGACCTCGGCAAGGGCTTCTACCGCATCGTGCTCAGCTACGGCTTCAAGCAGTCGCCCAACGTGCCGCGCGCGCTCGCCCGGATCGAGAATGCCGGAGGTCCGTTCGAGGTCATGCAGACGTCCTTCTTCCTTGGCCGCGAGCGCCTCGTGCCGAAGATGAAGCCGTTGATGGCGCGCTGGCGCCAACGCATCTTCATCGCCATGCAGCACAACCAGCTCTCCGCCACCGAATTCTTCCGCATCCCCTCCAACCGGGTCGTCGAGCTCGGCACACAGGTCGAGGTCTGATCCATGGCCATCGGCGAGCTGCGCATCGACGGGACGCGGCTGCTGGCGCGGATCGCGGAGCTCGCGGCCGTCGGCGCAATCGACGGCGGCGGCTGCGCCCGCCTCGCCCTGACGGACGACGACAGGCGCGGCCGCGACCTCGTCGTCGGCTGGATGCGCGAGCTCGGGCTCGAGCTGCGCATCGACGCGATCGGCAACGTCTTCGCCTTCACCGCGGGCTGGCAGGCGACGCCTCCGGTGATGACCGGCTCGCATATCGACACGGTGCGCACCGGGGGACGCTACGACGGCAACTACGGCGTCCTCGCCGGGCTGGAGGTCGTGCGCACCCTGCAGGCGGCCGGCATCGCACCGCCGCGACCCCTGTGCGTCGCGTTCTTCACGAATGAGGAGGGCTCGCGCTTCCAGCCGGACATGCTCGGCAGCCTCGTGCATGTCGGCGGACTGCCGCTCGACGAGGCCTATGCCGCGCGTGCCGCCGACGGCCCGCGGCTGGGCGACGAGCTCGCGCGCATCGGCTATCGCGGCGCCGAGGCGCCCGGCTTCGTGACGCCGCACGCCTTCGTCGAGCTGCATATCGAGCAGGGACCGATCCTCGACGCCGAGGGCGTGACGATCGGCGCCGTCGAGGACCTCCTGGGCATCTCCTGGCAGGAGATCACAGTCTCCGGCCATTCGAATCACTCCGGCACGACACCGATTCGCCTGCGCCGCGACGCGGGCTATGTCGCTGCGGCGACCGCATCCTTCCTGCACGGTCTCGCGCACGAGATGGGCGGCGCCCAGGTCTGCACCGTCGGGCGCATGGAGCTGCACCCGAACTACATCAACGTCATCCCCGCGCGCGCGGTGTTCACGGCGGATCTGCGCAACACCGACGAGGCGCTGCTGCGCGAGGCCGAGGCGCGGCTCGCGACCTTCCTCGACGCGATCGCCGCGCGCACGGGCACGCAGGTCGAGCGGCGCCGGCTCGCGCGCTTCGAGCCGGTGGTCTTCGATGCGGACGTCGCGGACTTGATCGAGCGGACGGCGCGCGACCTCGGGCGCAGCGTGCGACGCATGACGTCGGGTGCCGGCCACGATGCGCAGATGATGGCGCGCATCTGCCCGACCGCGATGATCTTCGTGCCGTCGGTCAAGGGCCTCAGCCACAATCCCGCCGAACACACCGAGCCCGCCGACCTCGTCGCGGGCGCGGACGTGCTGCTCCACACGCTGCTCCGGCTCGCCGCGCGCAACTGACCGCCGGAACCGCGGCAGGCGCGTCGACGCCGCGGCGCCCGCGCAGAGCCCGATTGACGCTGGCGCCGCCCTCCCCTTTCATGCCCGGCCTTCGGCCGCTGCAGCACGGCGGCCGATCGGAACGCCGGAACACGAAGGGGAACCGCCGATGTCGACTGCCCAGCCGCAGAAGAACGCAACGCCGCGCCGTATGAACGGCGGCCAGGCGCTCGCCGAGATGCTCCAGGCGCACGGCGTGGGGCCGATGTTCGGCATGGGCGGTTTCCAGCTGCTGCCGTTCTACGAGGCGATGCGGGCCCTCGGCCTGAAGCACCAGCTCATCAACGACGAGCGCTGCGGCTGCTTCGCAGCCGACGCCTATGCACGCGTGTCCGGACGCCCCGGCGTGTGCGACGCCACGCTCGGGCCGGGCGCCACCAATCTCGTGACCGCGATGGTGGAGAGCCTGAATGCCGGCGTGCCGCAGGTCCTGATCGTCGGCGACGCGCATCGCGACCACGCCTGGAAGAACATGACGCAGGAGGCGCGCCAGACCGAGATCCTGCGGCCGGCGTCGAAGGAGCTGATCCGCGTCGAGGCGACCAAGCGCATCCCCGAACTCGTACGCCGCGCCTTCACCGTCGCGACGTCGGGCCGCCCCGGGCCGGTGGTCCTCGACGTGCCCGAGGACGTCTGCCACGGCGAGCACGACTTCGCGCCCGACGATTTCCGCTGCGATCCCGGGACGACCTCGATCCCGGCGCGCCGCGCACGTCCCGATGCCAACGGCGTCGAGCGCGCCGCGGCGCTGATCCGCGGCGCCAAGCGGCCGCTGCTGCTCGTCGGGGGCGGCATCCATCTCTCGGGCGGCTGGGCCGCGCTGCAGGCGCTGGCCGAGGCCCAGTCGATACCCGTCGCCCACACGATGAGCGGCAAGGGCGGCATCGCGTGCTCGCACCCGCTCAGCGCCGGCCTGTTCGGCCGCTACAGCCGCATCGCCAACGACCTGATCGCGGCCTCGGACCTGCTGATCGTCGTCGCCTGCAAGCTCGGCGAGATCGCGACCAAGCGCTTCTCGCTGCTGCCGGCCGACACGAAGATCGTGCATCTCGATATCGTCGCCGAGGAGATCGGCCGCACCAGCCGCGCCGACGTGGCACTGTGGTGCGATGCGCGTTGCGGGCTCGAGGATCTCGCCGCCGCGCTCGCGGGCGATGCCAAGGCCGCGCGCACGGCGCGCGCCGACTATGCCGCCGAGGTGCCGGTTCGGATGCGCAAGTGGCTCGACGACGCGCGCCCGCGCCTCGAATCCGACGAGCGCCCGATCAACATGGCGCGACTGATCCACGAGCTGAACAAGGCGCTGCCCGCGGACGGCATCCTCGTCGCCGACGGCGGCTTCGCCGGCCACTGGACCGGGCTGCTGTTCGACACCAAGGCGCCGGGCCGCCACTTCGTGCCCGATCGCGGCTTCGCCTCGATCGGCTACGGCCTGCCCGGCGCGATGGGCGCGCAACTCGCCGCCCCCGGCCGCAAGGTCGTCGGCATCACGGGCGACGGCGGCTTCAACATGATGATCGGCGAGTTGGAGACGGCCCGGCGAATCGGCCTGCCCTTCACGCTCTTCGTCGTCAACAACGCCGCCTCCGGCTACGTGAAAGCGCTGCAGCACGCGATGTACGGGGCCGGCAACTACCAGTCGTCGGACCTGCACGAGCTCAACTACGCGCGACTCGCTCAGGATTTCGGCTGCAACGGTGTCAGGGTCGAGGATCCGGCCGCGCTCGCCAACGCGATTCGCTCGGGCTTCGCATCCACTGATCGGCCGACGATCGTCGATGTCGTCGTGACCCGCGACCCGGCCAAGATGCTGCCGGCCGTCGACAGCCGCACCCTCGTCGTCAAGAAGGGCGACCGCCCCGTGTGAAACGCGCCCGGGTGTTTCATGTGCGGTTGAGTCGGCAAGCCGCGATCGACAGCGAAACCACCACGTCCTTGTTCCCGCCCGCGGGGGCTCGCGTTAGCTTAATCGGCAGCTAACCATCGTCGTTTCACGACGCGGCATGCGGACGTCGGGACGCGGCGACGGGAGGTGGGAGGCACTACTCCGGCCGACGACGTCGACCTGCGCCTGGTGCGCTGCGTCGTGGCGTCCGGTCGGGCGCGCCTTCGGTGCAATCGCGGTGCGCGCAAGGGCAGTGCCATGACGGAAGTCTCGGGACCCAACGGCTATCTCGCGCTGCTCGAGGACGGCGGCAATGTCCGCTTGAACTCGCAAGCGCCGATGGGCACCGAAGCCTTCGTCACCTTCTCGTTCTTCGACTCTTTCCCGACCTACGACGGCGCCGGCATCCTCGCGCGCGAGCCGCTGTCCGGCTTCGAGGTGATGACCGCGACGCAGAAGAACGCAGTGCGCTCGGCGCTGTCGCTCTTTGCCGCGCAAGCCGGAATCACCTTCATCGAGGTTCCCGGCGACAGCACCACGCGGGGCGACATCGTCTTCGGCATGGTCGGCAACATCGACTGGGCGTCGGCCTTCGCCTATCTGCCCGAGGACGGGATGGACCGCTCGCCGACGTCGCTGTCGGGTGAGGTGTGGTTCTCGGAGCTCGACGTCGGGAACATGGCGGTCGGCGACTGGGGCTACTGGGTGGCCATCCACGAGATCGGCCATGCGATCGGCTTCAAGCATCCGTTCGAGGGCGATCCCGTGCTGGCCCAGTCGGTGGACAACACCGACTTCACGGTGATGTCGTATACCGTCACTTCGATCCCGACGACGCTCCGCAACTACGACGTGAACGCCGCCGAGACGCTGTACGGGAGCCGCAGCGCCGCGAATGCCAACGGCATCACCGGCGCCTGGGACGCAAGCGTCCAGCTCGTGCGCATCACCGGCAGCGCCGCGAGCGAGGTCATCCTCGGCACCGGCTGGCACGACACGATCAGCGCCGGCGGCGGCAACGACACGGTCTACGCGGGATCCGGCAACGACATCGTCACCGCCGGCGACGGCAACGACACCGTCCATGGCGGGTACGGAAACGACACGATCGATGGCGGCATCGGCAATGACACGCTGCTGGGCGGCATCGGCAACGACACGCTGACGGGCGGCGCGGGCGCCGACAATCTCGATGGCGGGACCGGCGACGACGTCTATCTGCTGACGGCAGACAGCGGCGACACGGTGACGGCGAGCGATGCGCCCGGCACGGCGCGCAATACCGCGAACTTCTCCGGCGCCGTGGGCGGCGTCCAGATCACGCTGACGGCTTCCGGCGGATCGGCCGTCCTTCGAAGCGGAGGTGTCGGGGTCGTAGCGGACAATCTGGTCGGCGCATTCGACGTCGTCGTCGCGACGGCCGCGGCCGACGTCATCAACGCCTCCACCGCCCCGCGGGGGGTCGAGGTCATCGGAGCAGCCGGTGCCGACACGATCACCGGGTCGAGCGCGGATGACTCGATACGCGGCGGCTCCGGCGACGATGTGCTCAATGGCGGCGGCGGCACAGCCGACGTCGCGTTATTCACGCGGCCTCGCTGGGAGTACAGCATCACCGGAAGCATCGGGAGCGCGACGCTGGCCGGACTGACCGCGGCCGCGCTGACGGCCGACGGCACCGATTCCCTTTCGAACGTCGAGTTCCTCGACTTCGCCGGCACGCGGGTCAGCGTGGCGACGGCCCTTGCCAACGCGCTGCCGACGGCGACCGCAACCGGAGTCGGAGCGGCTTCTCAGACGCGCCGCCCGATCACCGATTTCTTTTCGGCCTCCGACGCGAACGGCCAGACCGTCGGTGGTTACGTGTTCACCGACCTCACCCAGGGCGGTGGAAGGTTGATCCGAATTCTGGGCCCCTTCTACCCGGAGTTCGAGATCACGCAGACCATCGGGGTGCCTCTGTCGGAGATTTATTACGAAGGCGGCCCCGCCGGTACGGTCGACACGATCCGTGTCGAGTTGAACGACGGTCTCGAATCGAGCTTCCCGGAGTTCACGATCGCAACGACGCGCGCGAACTTCGCGCCGACGATCACGTCGCTGAACGCGACGCTCCAGGGCGAGACCGCCACACCCCTGACATCGCTGTTCTCGGTTTCCGATGCCGACGGCGATCCGATCACGCGCTACCGTTTCCAGAGTCTCGGCGGAAGCCTGATGAGTGGCCGCATCGAGGTGGATGGCCAGGTCAAGGCGCCGAGCGAGATCTTCGAGGCGACGCCCGCACAGTTGGCGACCGCGTTGGTCACCGCCATCGACTCCGCGTCTCCCTATACGATCTTCATGCAAGCGAACGACGGCACAGGCTGGACGCCTTGGCAGTTCGTCAACTTCAACGTCGTCGCGTCGAGCAACGCGGCGCCGCGCTTTAGCGGCAATGCACAGACGGCCGGACTCGGCCAGCTTCGCGAACTCTCGGCTTTCGTGACGGCGGTCGATCCCGAGGGCGATGCCATCCAGCGCTATCGAGTGACGGACCTCGAGGCCGGCGGCGCGCAGATTGAGATTGCCGGGACCCCGCTGGCCGCGAATGTCCGTCGAGAGCTGACACCTGCGGAGTTCGCAGCGGCGATGCTCCGCGGTGGCAGCAGCTCGGGCACCAACGTCTTTGGTTTCGAGGCTTACGACGGAATCCGGTGGGGCTACACGAGTATCACCATCGGCACCAATGGCTTCCGCCCGGTCGTCACGCCTACCGGCGCCAATGTCGCCGTCAACTCCGCGACGCCGCTGACCTCCCTCTTCACTGTGACCGACGTCGACGGCGGTGACTGGCTCATCTTCGACGTGATCGATCCCGCCGGTGGGGGCTCTATTCGCGTGGGCGGCGTCGTCCAGGCCAGCGGCACGCCGATCTTCCTGACACCGGCGACGTTTGCGACCGCCGAGTATGTCGCGGGCAGCGCACCGAACTCCGAGATCCTGTTGGTCCGGGGCTACGACGGAGCGGGCGGCTCGCCGTCGACGCCAGTGCCTGTCACGACGATTGGCGCAGCGCTGCCGGCGGAGATCGCGGTGAGCGGTGGCGGGCTGAGCATCGTCGACGGCGACGCGACGCCGGCAGCGACTGACGGCACCGACTTCGGCGCAGCGACACAAGGTGCAGCCGCAGTGCAGAAGACGTTCACGATCACGAATACCGGCGGCTCCACACTCACGACCTCCAGCCTCGTGCTGCCGACCGGCTTCACGCTGGTCGAAGGGCTCTCGGCGTCGATCGCGGCGGGCGGCTCGGACACGTTCACCGTCCAGCTCGACACCGCCGTGGTCGGCACAAAGTCCGGCCAGATCTCGTTCGCGACCAACGACAGCGACGAGAACCCGTTCAATTTTTCGATCACCGGTGTCGTCAATCCGACGCCCGCGGAGATTGCGGTCTCGGGCCTTGGCGTGAACATCGTCGATGGCGACACGACGCCCTCGGCGACCGACGCGACCGATTTCGGCGCGGCGACGCAAGGCGCGGCCGCCGTGCAGCGCACCTACACCGTGACGAACTCCGGCGGCTCGGCGCTGACGACGTCGGGTCTGGTGCTACCCACGGGCTTCACGCTCGTCGAGGGCCTCTCGGCCTCGATCGCGGCGGGCGGCACGGACACATTCACGGTCCAGCTCGACACGTCGGTCGTCGGCGCCAAGTCCGGCCAGATCAGCTTCACCACCAGCGACGCCGACGAGAACCCGTTCAACTTCTCCATCACCGGCGTCGTGAACGCCGTGGTGACGCCGGCCGAGATCGCAGTCAGCGGCGGCGGCATCGACATCGTCGACGGCGACACGACACCG
>JAEULA010000071.1 GCA_016793165.1 Alphaproteobacteria bacterium
GTCGGCGATCGAGCGCGTGATCGCCTGCCGGATCCACCACGTCGCGTAGGTCGAGAACTTGTAGCCGCGGCGGTACTCGAACTTGTCGACCGCCTTCATCAGGCCGATGTTGCCCTCCTGGATCAGGTCCAGGAACTGCAGCCCGCGGTTCGTGTACTTCTTCGCGATCGAGATCACGAGGCGGAGGTTGGCCTCGACCATCTCCTTCTTGGCGCGCGCGGCCTCGCGCTCGCCCTGCTGCACGGTCTGGACGATGCGCTTGAATTCCGGGATCGGCAGTCCCGAGCGCTCGGAGATCTCCGCGATCTCGGCGCGCAGCGCCTCGATCTCGTCCTTGTAGCGGGCCTGGCCGAACTTCTGCCAACCCTTGGTCTCGATCCGGATCACGCGGCTGTACCAGCGCGGGTCGACCTCCTTGCCCTGGTACTTGGACAGGAACTCGTCGCGCTTCACGCCGCAGGAATCCGCGAGGCGCAGCAGCTTGCCCTCGCCGACCTGGAGGCGGCGGTTGAACTCGTAGAGCTGCTCGACGAGCTGGTCGATGCGCGCGTTGTTGAGCCGCACGCCCTCCATCATCTCGACGAGCTCCGCCTTGGACTTCTGGTAGGTCTTCTCCGAGGTCGGATTGAAGATGCGGCCCGCATGCAGCGCGTCCTGGCGCTTCTCCTGCATCTTGTGCATGCGCTTGTAGGTCGCGGCGATCTTCTCGAACTGCTCGAGCACCTGCGGCTTGAGCTGCATCTCCATCGCGGAGAGCGACAGATTGGCCTCGTCGCCTTCGCCGTCCCCGCCGTCGGCGTTGGGATCGGCGCCGGGCTCGGCGGGCTCCGCCGGCTCGCGCTCGTCGGCATCGGCCTGGGCATCGGCCGGGTCGAGGTTGCCGTTGATCGCCGGCGCCGCGGGATTCTCGCTGCCCGGCGCGCCGCCCATCGTCGCTTCGAGGTCGATGATGTCGCGCAGCAGCATCTTCCCGTCCATGAGCGCGTCGCGCCACTGGACGATCGCGCGCATGGTGAGCGGGCTCTCGCAGAGTCCGCCGATCATCTTGTCGCGGCCGGCCTCGATGCGTTTGGCGATCGCGATCTCGCCCTCGCGCGAGAGCAGCTCGATCGAGCCCATCTCGCGCAGGTACATGCGGACCGGATCGTCGGTGCGGCCGAGCGAGTCCTCGTCGACATTGCCGGCGGCGCTGCCCCCGGTGCTGCTCTGCTCGCCCTCGGGCTCGTCGTCGCCGCCTTCGGTGTTGGCGGTGCGCACGGCCTGGGCCGTCGCCGGCTTGTCGGTGTCGTCGCTCTCTTCGCTCTCGACCACGTTGATGCCGGCCTCCGACAGCATCGCGAGCGTGTCCTCGATCTGCTCGGATGACACCTTGTCGGGCGGCAGGATGGCGTTGATCTCGTCGTAGGTGACGTGACCACGCTCGCGACCTCTGGCGATCATCTTCTTGATCGCGGCGGCGGTTCCATCCATCAGCGGGCCATCGACGGCATCATCGCGGGGAGGAACGGGCGGCTCGGCCGGCTTATTCTTTGATGCCATCGGTTCGGTTCGTCCTCAGTCTCGAGTCACTGACCCGGAGTCAGCTGGCGTTGCGACCGTCGCGTGACGCAACGGATTGAACGATCGGCGGCTCGTCTTCGAGTTCGAGCGCCTGTGTGCGTGACAGCTCGCGTTGCATCTCCTCGACCTTGCGGCTCCAGAGGTCGGTGAGGTCGGCGTCTGTCACCTCGCCGGCTCGCCGCAGTTCCTCCTGGGCCCCCCTCTTATGGAGTTCCAGCAGGGTTTTTTGCCAATTCAGGTTCGCCGCCTGGACGTCATCGCGACGAACGAACGCTAAACCCTTGAAAATGCTGGATCCCAAAAGGCGCGCGACTATGCCTTCGAAGCCCGCAGCATTCAAGTGGAGCCGTAACTGTTCGCGGTCAAGGCTGGGCTGCGTGTCATGCGCCTCCAGAATCGCCCGGCGCAGTCTGGCGAGGTCCGGCTCGGGAACCTCGATGCGCGCAAACAACTCGGCGTCGGCCTCGAGAACCGCCGGAAATGCGATCGCCGTCGCCAGGATGATGTGCAGGCTCCGGCCCGGGCTCGGGATGGGCAGCGGGCCGCTCATCTGGGTGGGCTGGGTCGAGGCGGGCGGGCCGCCGCGGCGGCGGTCCTGCCGGTCGCGCCCCTGGAACCGCGCGCCCGGGCCGGTCCCCGAGAGGGGCCTGCGGAAGGCCCGCCACAGCCGGTCCCGGAATTCATCGCGATAAAGGGCCTGGACGGACGGGTCGGCGATCGTCGCGACCAGCCGGTCGAGATCGGCCTGGAAGGCGGCGCGGCGCTCCGGCGTGTCGATCGCGCGCCCCTCGAGCGTGGCATTCCAGATGACTTCGACCAGGGGTTGGGCGGTGGCGAGGCTCTCCGCAAGCCGGTCCCGGCCGCCGCCCCGCAGCAGGCTGTCGGGATCCTCGCCCGGCGGCAGGGTGGCAAAGCGCAGCGACTTGCCCGGCTTGAGCAGGGGCAGCGCCCGCTCGGCGGCGCGCCGCGCGGCGCGCTGACCGGCGGCATCGCCGTCCAGGCAGACGATGGGCTCGGGCGCCAGCCGCCACACGAGCTCGAGCTGTCCCTCGGTCAGCGCGGTGCCCAGGGGGGCGACGGCCCCCCGGAAGCCGCCGGCATGGAGCGCGATCACGTCCATGTAGCCCTCGGCGACGATCGCGTCGCCACCGTCCTTGAGGCCGAGCCTTGCCTTGTCCAGGGCGTAGAGGTTCCTGCCTTTGTCGAACAGCGGCGTGTCGCGCGAATTGAGGTACTTGGGCTGGCCGTCGCCCAGGATGCGCCCGCCGAAGGCGATCACCCGACCGCGGCGATCGGAAATCGGGAACATCACGCGGCCGCGGAAGAAGTCGAAGCTCTCGCGCCCGTCGTCCGGCTTCACGAGCAGCGCCGCCTCGAGCATCAGGGGCTCCTCGAAGCCCTGCTTGCGCAGTGCCTGGCGCAGGCCGTCACGCCCCTCCGGCGCGTAGCCGAGGCGGAAGTCGCGGATCGTCTGGTCGCTCAGGCCGCGGCTGCGGAAATAGTCGAGCCCGGCCCGCCCGGCGCCGCTCCAGAGCTGCTGCTCGAACCACTTGGCCGCCGCCTCGACGACGTCGCCGAGGGTCTTGCGGCGCTCCTCGCGGGCGGCCTCCTGCGGCGACGACCGCGGCACCTCCAGACCGGCCTCTTCGGCGAGGCGCTCGACCGCCTCGGGGAAGGCGAGATTGTCGATGCGCATGGTGAAGCCGATGACGTCGCCATGCGCGCCGCAGCCGAAGCAGTGGAAGAAGCCCTTGTCGTCGTTGACGAAGAAGCTCGGGCTCTTCTCGTTGTGGAAGGGGCACAGGCCGCTGAACTCGCGGCCCTTCTTGACCAGGCGCACCTTGCGCCCGACCACGCTCGAGCAGGTCAGCCGATTGCGGATCTCGTCGAGGAAGCTTGGCGGGAACGCCATGGGGCGACTCGGGGACCGGGATCGGGGTGGGAGCGGAAGGGCGGGAACATAGACCCGACGGCGCCTCGCGACGACCGGCCTGGTGGCGCGGATTGCGGGGATAACTGCGCCTGCGCTAGAAGCCCGCCCTCCCGCCGTCGTCTCCCGGCTCTCGCGTCAACGCAGGTACCCCATGGCCTCCTATCAGTACGTCTATGTGATGAAGGGCCTCTCGAAGGTCTTTCCGGGCGGCAAGAAGATCCTCGAGGACATCTGGCTGTCCTTCCTGCCCGGCGCCAAGATCGGTGTGCTCGGCCTCAACGGCGCCGGCAAGTCGACCCTGCTGAAGATCATGGCCGGCATCGACAAGGACGTCGCCGGCGAGAACTTCGTCGCCGAGGGTGCGACGGTGGGCTACCTGCAGCAGGAGCCGCAGCTCGATCCGAAGAAGACCGTCTACGAGAACGTGCTGGAGGGCCTCGGGCCGCTGAAGGCGATGGTCGATCGCTTCAACGAGGTGTCGAACCTGCTGGGCGAGGTCACCGACGACGACGAGATGAACGCGCTGCTCGCCGAGCAGGCGGAGCTGCAGGAGAAGATCGACGCGGCCAACGCGTGGGAGCTCGAGCGCACCGTGGACATCGCGATGGACGCGCTGCGCTGTCCGCCGGGCGACGCGGACGTCACCAAGCTCTCGGGCGGCGAGCGCCGCCGCGTGGCGCTGTGCCGCCTGCTGCTGCAGAAGCCAGACCTGCTGCTGCTCGACGAGCCGACCAACCATCTCGACGCCGAATCCGTCGCCTGGCTCGAGCGCTTCCTGCACGAGTACACCGGCACGGTCGTGGCCGTGACCCACGACCGGTACTTCCTCGACAACGTCGCGGGCTGGATCCTCGAGCTCGACCGCGGCAAGGGCATTCCCTGGGAAGGCAACTACTCGTCCTGGCTGGACCAGAAGAAGAAGCGCCTCGCGCTCGAGGAAAAGACCGAGAGCAAGCGCCAGAAGACGCTCGAGCGCGAGCTCGAATGGATTCAGCAGAGCCCGAAGGCGCGCCAAGCCAAGTCGAAGGCGCGCATCACCGCCTACGAGAACCTGCTCGCGGAGGCCAAGGACAAGGCGCCGGAAGAGATGTCGATCGCGATCGCGCCGGGTCCGCGCCTGGGCAACGTCGTGGTCGAGGCCGAGGGGCTCACCAAGGGCTTCGGCGACAACCTCCTGATCGACAAGCTGGACTTCAAGCTGCCGCCCGGCGGCATCGTCGGCGTCATCGGCCCGAACGGCGCCGGCAAGACGACGCTGTTCCGCATGATCACCGGGCAGGAGAAGCCCGATGGCGGCACGCTCAGGATCGGCGACACGGTGAAGATCGGCTATGTCGATCAGAGCCGCGACACGCTCGACGCCAACAAGAGCGTCTGGGAGGAGATCACCAACGGCGCGCCCGACGTCGAGATCGGCGGGCGCAAGATGCAGAGCCGCGCCTACGTCGCGCAGTTCAATTTCTCGGGCAACGACCAGCAGAAGAAGGTGGGCGTGCTCTCGGGCGGCGAGCGCAACCGCGTGCATCTCGCCAAGATCCTGAAGACCGGCTGCAACCTGCTGCTGCTCGACGAGCCGACCAACGACCTCGACGTCGACACGCTGCGCGCGCTCGAGGAGGGGCTCGGCTCGTTCCCCGGCTGCGCGGTCATCATCAGCCACGACCGCTGGTTCCTCGACCGCATCGCGACCCACATCCTCGCGTTCGAGGGCGACAGCCAGGTCGTCTGGTTCGAGGGCAACTACCAGGACTACGAGGCCGACAAGAAGCGCCGCCTGGGCGCGGACGCCGACCAGCCCCACCGCATCAAGTACAAGAAGCTCACGCATTGACCGAGACGCGTCGCGCTGCGCGTCGCAACCGGGGTCGGGGCCTGTGCCCCGGCCCCGGTCCGTTTTCGGGACACCACTTCGTGCCTTGGGGCGGCCTTGGCGATCGGGCTCCGAGTCCGGCCCGGCGGCCGCCGGGAGCGGCACGGCTCCGTCGCGAGGGGCGCGCTCCCATGCGCCGGTCGCCGGTGTCGAGCCGCGACTCCGCACGCGGCCCCCCGGGTCCTGGCATGATCGCGACGCGCGTCCACTGCCAGCGGGAGCCACGCCATGAGACCGACCAGATCGACCTCGAACTTCACGCGCTTCGCGAAGTGGACGTCGCGGATGATGGGTCGTCCGGCGGCCTTTGCCGCTGCGATCGCGATCATCGTCCTCTGGGCCGTGACCGGGCCGCTGTTCGGCTTCAGCGACACATGGCAGCTGGTGATCAACACCGGCACGACCGTGATCACCTTCCTGATGGTGTTCCTGATCCAGAACACCCAGAACCGCGACGCCGAGGCGCTGCAGGTGAAGCTCGACGAGGTGATCCGGTCGATCGAAGGCGCCCATAATGCGCTCCTCGACCTCGAGGAGCTGGACGAGCACGAGCTCGATCGCATCCGGTTCGAGTACCAGAAGCTCGCGCAGCGCGCGCGCCGCGCCATGCGCCAGGGCAAGGCCGACACGGGCGTTCCGGACCTCGGCGCCCATGGCGCGGACTGAGGCACCGCTGCCTCAGCGCATCGTCATCGTCGGCACGACGGGGGCCGGCAAGAGCCACCTGGCGCGGCGCATCGGCGCCCGTCTCGGCTATCCGATCGTCGAACTCGACGAACTCCACTGGCTGCCCGGATGGCGCAAGCGTCCCGAGCGCGAGTTCCACGACGCCGTCACCCGGGCGACCGAGGGTCCCGCCTGGATCGTGGTGGGCAATTACCGCGCGACCTGGCCCCTGACCTGGCCGCGCGCGGAGCTGGTGGTCTGGCTCGACGGCGGCTTCCTGCCCCTGTTCTCGCGACTCTTGCGCCGCAGCTTCCGGCGCGCCTGGACCGGTGCGGTGGTGTGCAATGGCAATGTCGAGACGTGGCGCCATCTCGTCGGCCGCGACAGCATCCTCGTCTGGTTCATCCGCACGTTTGCCGCCAACCGTCGCCGGTACGGCGCGATCCTGCGCGATCCGGGGCCGTGGCGCGGGCCGCGCTTCGTGCGGTTGCGATCCGACCGCGAGGTCGAGGCGCTGCTCGATGGATTGACCCGGCGAAGCGCGGCCTGACCGGTCCGGACTTCCGAGGCGTCCGGGGCAGCTGCGATACCGCTGCGGTTCGGCGGCGGGATCGCGCGGATTCACCGGTGGAAGGGCCTCGACCGCTTGCGGCCGCGTGTCGATTCGTCGGCTGGTCGGCGTGATGCCGCGTGCGGCGATCTCGCGCGGCGGCGATGTCCTCCG
Source organism: Alphaproteobacteria bacterium (assembly GCA_016793165.1). Lineage (GTDB taxonomy): Bacteria > Pseudomonadota > Alphaproteobacteria > CACIAM-22H2 > CACIAM-22H2 > CAIOSQ01. The sequence continues at coordinate 6,754 of JAEULA010000071.1, forward strand.
CCCGCGTCAGCGCGGCGCGAAGCTGCGGCGCTTGTACTCGACGATGACCTGGCGGGGCGGTTTGGCCGGCATGGCGGCCTCGGCTGCGGGGAAGCTCGAACGGCGCGCCGCGAGCCGCGGCGGCTTCGGCAGGGTGATCGCCATATCCGGATTGGCCGCCTTCACCTCGATGCGGCGACCGCCGATCACTGTGCCGTTGAGGGCCTCGATCGCCTGCTTGGCGGCGCGCTCGGGCGCGACGTTGACCAGGCCATGGCCCTTCGTCTTCTTCGTCTCCGGATCGCGCGGCAGATAGGCGGCCAGGACGAGGCCGAAACCGTCGAAAAGCTGCGCGAGCTCCTCGTCGGTGAAGCCGATCGGAAGGTTGGCCACGAAGACGTTGCCTCTGAACTTGTCGCGTCTCATCGCGTCGTCGATCTCCAAGCGGGCGCTCGCCGCAGATTCGCTGCGGATTGCGGCCAGATCATGAATTGGGCAGCCGGTGCCCGCGAGGGAAGCACCCGCAACGCAGGGCCGCCGGTGCTGCATGGCTGAACCGGCGCCGCGGCGCCGCGTTCGCGCCTCGCCTTGCCGGCCCTGCAAGCTGCGGGCCGTTAACGGTGCCGGGGACCATCGCCGGCGATGGCCCGGGCACGGCAGGCGTCGTGACAGCATCCTGGTCGCGCGCCTAGGTTCGGCCGAACGGTCCGCGAGTCGGAGCGGGCGAAGGGGGAGCGATGGCGAAGATCCTGTCTGTGGCGTCCTGGAACGTCGAACACTTCAAGGACGACCTGTCGCGCGTCAAACGAGTGGTCGAGTTCGTGAGCGCGCAGTCGCCGGACGTCTTTGGGCTCTACGAGGTGGAGGGCGCGACCGTTTTCGATGCGCTGGTAAAGGCGATGCCCGACTACACGTTCCAGATCACCGAGGGCGAGCAGACCCAGGAGATCCTGATCGGCATCCGTCACGGCGTTTCCGCCTTCATCACCCAGCGGACCGAATTCCGTTCCGGCACGACCCACATGCGCCCCGGCCAGCTCGTGACGGTCACGGTCGACGGCGAGCGCTACATGCTCCTGTTCCTCCACCTCGCCAGCGGCAACGACCCGCGCGGGATGGGGCTGCGCGACGACATGATCGAGCGCGCGATCGACTTCCGGAAGACGCTCGACGCCCGCGACGGCCGCGCGAGCGGTGCGCGCTACCTCTTCCTGGGCGATCTCAACACGATGGGGATGAAATACCCGCTCGACCGTTCGATCGCTCCCGAGGTCGAACTCGCCAAGTGGGACGCGATCGCCAAGCGGCGCGGGATGAGCCGGCTGGCGAAGACGGTGGACGCGAGCTGGTGGAACGGCAGCCGGTCCTCGCTGCCGCCGTCGAATCTCGATCACGTCGTCGCGTCGACCAACCTGAAGTTCCGCGCCTTCCCCCGGCCGGCTGGCGGCAAGGCCGAGGTGGATGTCCGCGGCTGGGCCTCGCTGGCGGCCGCCGCCGAGAAGGACAACTGGATCAAGCGCTACTCCGACCACTCGCTGCTTTATTTCGAGATCGTCGACTGAGCGCCGCCCGGTCGGAGGGCCGCGTTCACTTCGCGTCGATATCCGGGTCGTCATAACCGCAATAGGCGCGCAGCCGGGCGACGTCCTCGATCGTCACGGTCCGGCCGCGCGACCGGACGCCGTGGGCGCGCAGGGCAGTGAAGGCGCGCGACAGACTCTCGGGCGTCATCCCGAGTCGCAGCGCGACCGTGCGCAGATCCTCCGTGAGCTGCACCGTCGCCGGGCCGTCGACGCCGTCCGCGTGGGCGACGAGGAGGGTGGCGACCCGCTCGTTGGCGCTGTGCAGCTTGAGGTCCTTGATCTGCCGGACAAGAAGGCGCCAGTGATTCGCAAGGATGTCGACCAGGGCGCGACTGACATGGGGATCGCCGTCGAGCGCGTCGCGGAACGGCTCGGCCGGGATTTTCAGCACGCGGGATTCACTCAATGCCCGTGCGGTCATCAGATACGGCCTGCGCAGGATGGCCGCGGCGAGGACAAGGAACTCGCCGGCACGGAAGATCTCCACAACGGTCGAATGGCCGGCCGTGCTCTCCGCACCGAGGCTGATTCGCCCGCTCAGGACGAGATGCACGAACCTGGGCATGTCACCCTGCAGGAACAGGATCGAGCCCTTCGGCACGACCTGCACGAAGGCGCTGCGCGTCAGCTTCGCCATCGCCTCCTTGCCGACCGCGGCGTAGAACGAGGTGGCCTCTATCAGCCTATGGTCTTCGTCGCGCATGGGATGACCGCTTAGCTCCACGTCGAGCCGAGTGGCATTCGGGCGGCGGCCCGCGGTGTCGTGCGGCAACGCGAGCGCCGCGCGCACGAAATGTCGCAGCGCCGCATCGTTTGACATTTATCAAGGATCGGAATCGCGACGCGGCGCAACGTCCGCTGCGTTCGCGCCGCCATTCGCGCGCGGACCCACCGACGGGAGCGCGGACGATGAGGGGTGCCGGCAAGGGCGTGGTCGCGGGTCGGGCAGTTGCCCTGTCCATGAGCACGATCGCATTCACGGTGTGCTTCGCCGTCTGGACGATATTTTCGATCATCGGCGTTCAGATCAAGCAGGAACTCGGACTCAACGACACGCAGTTCGGTCTCCTGGTCGGCACCCCGATCCTCACCGGCTCGCTGATCCGTCTCGTGCTCGGCATCTGGACCGACCAGTACGGCGGCCGGATCGTCTACGTGCTCGTGATGGTGTCGGCCGCCGCAGCGACGTGGATGCTGTCCTGGGCCTACAGCTACGAGACGTTCCTGCTCGCGGCGCTCGGAGTTGGAGTCGCCGGCGGCGCCTTCGCGGTCGGAATCGCCTACGTCTCGCGCTGGTACCCGAAGGAGATGCAGGGCACGGCGCTCGGCGTGTTCGGCGCCGGCAACGTCGGCGCCGCGGTCACCAAGTTCATCGCGCCGATGATCATGGTCGCGTTCGGGTGGAAGGCCGTCGCACAGGTCTGGGCGGTCGGGCTGCTCGTCATGGCGGTCGTGTTCTTCGTCACGACCCAAGACGACCCGCATCTCGCCGAGCGGCGGCGCACCGGCGCGCGGCCGCAAAGCTTCGCCGAGCAGATGGCGCCGCTCAAGAATCTCCAGGTCTGGCGCTTCGCGCTCTACTACTTCTTCGTCTTCGGTGCCTTCGTCGCGCTCTCGCTTTGGCTGCCGCGCTACTACGTCGGCGTCTACGGCCTCGACATCGTCAGCGCGGGGCTGCTCGGGGCGGCCTATTCGATCCCGGGCTCGCTGTTCCGCATCCTCGGCGGCACGCTGTCGGACCGGTACGGTGCGCGCCGGGTCATGTACTGGACCTTCATCGGCTCCGTCGTCTGCACGTTCCTGCTCGCCTACCCTTCAACGACCTACACAGTCGCGGGTATCCGCGGACCGATCACCTTCAGCCTGTCACTCGGCTTCGTGCCGTTCATGCTGCTGACCTTCGCGCTGGGCTTCTTCATGAGCCTGGGCAAGGCGGCGGTCTACAAGCACATCCCCGTCTACTACCCCGACCATGTCGGCTCGGTTGGCGGCATCGTCGGGCTGATCGGCGGCATCGGCGGATTCCTGCTGCCGATCGCCTTCGGCGTGCTCAACGACGTCACAGGCGTGTGGACGAGCTGCTTCATGCTGCTCTTCCTGCTCGTCGCGATGGCGCTGGCGTGGATGCACTTCGCGATCATGCGGCTCGAGCGCAAGCCCTTCGATCTTCCGGAGCTCGAGAGCCCCGCCGTCCTGCTGGACTGGAACCCGAACGACGCCGCGTTCTGGGCGGCGAAGGGACGGGCGATCGCCACGCGGAACCTCTGGATCTCGATCCCCGCGCTGCTGCTCGCATTCGCCGTGTGGATGGTGTGGAGCGTCGTCGTCGTGAACCTCCCGGCCATCGGCTTCACCTACACGACCGACCAGCTCTTCTGGCTCGCGGCGCTGCCGGGCCTGTCGGGCGCGACGCTGCGGATCTTCTACTCCTTCACCGTTCCGATATTCGGCGGGCGGACCTGGACCGCGATGTCGACGGCTTCGCTGCTCGTGCCCGCGATCGGCATCGGAATGGCGGTGCAGAACCCGGGCACGCCGTACATCGCCATGCTCGTCCTGGCGCTGCTGTGCGGCCTCGGCGGCGGGAACTTCGCCTCCTCGATGTCGAACATCAGTTTCTTCTTCCCGCAGGCCGAGAAGGGCAAGGCGCTCGGCCTGAACGCCGGTCTGGGCAATCTCGGCGTCAGCGCGGTGCAGTTCGTGGTGCCGATCGCCATCACGGCGGGGGTCTTCGGGGCGTTCGGCGGCCCCCCGCAGGCGGTGGTCAAGGGCGGCGCGAGCGGGTCGATGTGGCTGCAGAACGCCGGCTACGTGTGGGTGCCGTTCATCGTCGCGGCGACGCTGGCCGCGTGGTTCGGCATGAACGACATCGCCAGCGCGCGCGCCTCCTTCGCCGAGCAGGCGGTGATCTTCCGGCGCAAGCACAACTGGCTGATGTGCTGGCTCTATGTCGGCACCTTCGGGTCCTTCATCGGCTACTCCGCGGGATTCCCGCTGCTGATGAAGACGCAGTTCCCCGATGCGAACCCGCTGCAATACGCCTTCCTCGGGCCGCTCGTCGGCTCGCTGACACGGTCGTTCAGCGGCGGCCTCTGCGATCGCGTCGGCGGCGCGCGCGTCACCCAGTGGGTCTTCGTCGCGATGATCGCCGGCGTGCTCGGGGTGCTTTTCTTCGTCGGCGCCGGTCAGTTCTGGGGCTTCTTCCTGACGTTCATGCTGCTCTTCGCCGCCGCGGGCGTGGGCAACGCGTCGACGTTCCAGATGATCCCCGCGATCTTCCTCTTCCAGCACCGCGGCTGGGCCGCGGGCGGCGGCCCGGACGCGCTCCAGGCGGTGCCGCAACGCGCGGCGAAGGAGGCGGCTGCGGTGCTCGGCTTCTCCTCGGCGATCGGCGCCTATGGCGCCTTCTTCATCCCGAAGACCTTCGGCAGTTCGATCGCGCTGACCGGCAGCCCCGCGGGCGCCCTGTACGTATTCCTCGCCTTCTACGCCAGCTGCCTGGCGCTGAACTGGTGGTTCTACACGCGTCCCGGCGCCGAGATCCGCTTCGACGCGTCGACGCCGCCGCCACCGTTCGGCGCCTCGCAGCCGGCGCAGTGACCGGCATCCGGCCCGCGACATCCACTCGGAGAGACTCTCCATGAGCCACTTCCTCGACCGCCTGATGTTCTTCCGAAAGAACGCGGAGAATTTCTCAGGCCAGCACGGCGTCGTCACCAACGAGGACCGCGGATGGGAGGAGGCATACCGGTCGCGATGGGCGCACGACCGCATCGTGCGGTCGACCCATGGCGCGAATTGCACGGGCTCGTGCTCGTGGAAGATCTACGTCAAGGGCGGGATCGTCACCTGGGAGACGCAGCAGACGGATTATCCGCGCACGCGGCCGGACCTCCCGAACCACGAGCCGCGCGGCTGCTCGCGCGGCGCGTCGTACAGCTGGTACCTCTATTCGGCGAACCGGCTCAAATATCCGTTGATCCGCGGCCGCCTGCTCAAGCTCTGGCGCGCGGCGAAGCAGGCGCACCCGGATCCCGTCCTGGCCTGGGCGTCGATCGTCGGGGATCCGGTGAAGCGCCGCGAGTACCAGAAGGTGCGCGGCCTGGGCGGCTTCGTGCGCGCGAGCTGGGAGGAGGCGAACGAGATCGTCGCCGCCGCGAACGTCCACACGGCGAAGACGTGGGGCCCGGACCGCATCATCGGCTTCTCCCCGATCCCGGCGATGTCGATGGTCTCCTACGCCGCGGGCTCGCGGTACCTGAGCCTGATCGGCGGCGTCTGCATGAGCTTCTACGACTGGTACTGCGACCTGCCGCCGTCGAGCCCGCAGACCTGGGGCGAGCAGACCGACGTCCCGGAATCCGCGGACTGGTACAATTCGAACTTCATCATGATGTGGGGCTCGAACGTGCCGCAGACGCGCACGCCCGACGCCCATTTCATGACCGAGGTCCGCTACAAGGGCGCGAAGATCGTCACCGTGACGCCCGACTACTCCGAGGCGTCCAAGTTCGCCGACATCTGGCTCGCGCCCAAGCAGGGGACCGACGCCGCGCTCGCGATGGCGATGGGCCACGTCATCCTCACGGAATGGCATGCGAAGGGCCGCAGCCCGTATTTCGACGACTACTGCCGCCGCTATACCGACATGCCGATGCTGGTCCGGCTGGAGCGGAAGGACGGCCGGCTCGTCGCGGGCCGGATGCTGCGCAGCTCGGATTTCGCCGATGCCAAAGGCGAGACCAACAATCCAGACTGGAAGCCGCTGGCGATCGACGAGTCGAGCGACGCGCTTGTCGTGCCCACCGGCTCGGTCGGCTTCCGCTGGGGCGAGAAGGGCAAGTGGAATCTCGAGAACCGCGATGCGGCGACGGGCGCCAAGTTCAGGCCGCGGCTGACCCTGGCCGGGACGAGCGACGAGATCGTGTCGGTCGCGTTCCCGTATTTTGGCAATCTCGCGCACGAGCACTTCCCCGCGACGGCCCACGCCTCGATCCTCGAGCGCAGCATCCCGGCCCGCCGCGTGGGGCTGAAGGACGGCGAGGCGCTGGTGGCGACGGTCTACGACCTGTTTCTCGCGAATTACGGCGTCGATCGCGGCTTCGGGGGCGGCAACGTCGCGGCGCGATTCGAGGACGACGTGCCGTACACGCCGGCCTGGCAGGAAAGGATTACCGGCGTGAAGGCGGCGGACGTGATCGCGGTCGCCCGCGAGTTCGCGTCCACCGCCGACAAGACCCGGGGCAAGGCCATGGTGATCCTCGGCGCGGCGGTCAACCACTGGTACCACGCGGACATGAACTACCGCGGCATCATCAATCTGCTGGTGATGTGCGGCTGCATCGGGCAGTCCGGCGGCGGCTGGTCGCATTATGTCGGCCAGGAGAAGCTGCGGCCGCAGTCGGGATGGACGCCGCTCGCCTTCGCGCTGGACTGGCACCGGCCGCCGAAGCAGATGAACTCCACCTCGTTCTTCTATGCGCACACCGGGCAGTGGCGGTACGAGCGCCTGGGCATCGACGAGATCCTGTCCCCGCTGGCGAAGGGGGAGCTCAGCGGCAGCCTGATCGATTTCAACGTGCGCGCCGAGCGGATGGGCTGGCTTCCGTCGGCGCCCCAGCTCCAGTGCGGCGGTCTGCGCGCCGTGCGCGACGCCGCGGCGGCGGGCGAGGAGCCGACGGCCTGGGCCGCGAAGCAGCTCAAGTCGGGCGCGCTGAAGATGAGCTGCGAGGATCCCGACGATCCCCGCAACTGGCCGCGCAACATGTTCGTGTGGCGCTCGAACCTGCTCGGCTCCAGCGGCAAGGGCCACGAGTATTTCCTCAAGTACCTGCTCGGCACGCAGCACGGCTTGCAGGGCAAGGACCTCGGCGCGGAAGGGCTCGCCACGCCGCAGGAGGTGGCATGGCGCGACGCGGGCGCGGAGGGCAAGCTCGACCTGCTCGTGACTCTCGACTTCCGGATGTCCACGACCTGCATGTACTCCGACATCGTGCTGCCGACCGCCACCTGGTACGAGAAGCACGACCTCAACACCTCCGACATGCATCCCTTCATCCATCCCCTGTCGGCGGCGGTGGATCCGGCATGGGAGTCGCGCAGCGACTGGGAGATCTTCAAGGGCATCGCGGAGCGCTTCTCCGCGCTGTGCCCGCGCCATCTCGGCGTCGAGAAGGAGCTCGTTCTCACACCGATCCTGCACGACACGCCCGGCGAGCTGGCGCAGCCGTTCGAGCCGAAGGAATGGCGCAAGGGCGAGTGCGACCTGGTGCCCGGCAGGACCGCGCCGTCGATGGCGGTGATCGAGCGCGACTACCCGAACACCTACCGGAAGTTCACGGCGCTCGGGCCGCTGCTCGCCAGTCTCGGGAACGGCGGCAAGGGCATGGCCTGGAACACCGAGGAGGAGATCGCGTTCCTCAAGGAGCTCAATCGCGTCGTCACCGAGGACGGCGTCACCAAGGGGCTGCCGCGCATCGACAGCGACATCGACGCGGCCGAGGTGATCCTGACGCTGGCGCCGGAGACCAACGGCCGGGTCGCGGTGAAGTCATGGGCGTCGCTCGCGACCTTCACGGGCCGCGATCACGGCCACCTCGCGGTGCCGCGCGAGGACGACAAGATCCGCTTCCGGGACGTGCAGGCGCAGCCGCGCAAGATCATCTCCTCGCCGATCTGGTCGGGGATCGAGTCGGAACACGTCAGCTACAACGCCGGCTACACCAACGTGCACGAGCTGATCCCCTGGCGCACGCTCACCGGGCGCCAGCAGCTCTACCAGGACCATCCGTGGATGCTGGCCTTCGGCGAAGGCCTCTGCCTCTACAAGCCTCCGATCGACACCAAGGCGGTGGCGCCGCTCCTCGGCAAGCGCCCCAACGGCCATCCCGAGATCGTCCTGAACTTCATCACGCCGCACCAGAAGTGGGGCATCCACTCCACCTACACGGACAACCTGATGATGCTCACGCTCTCGCGCGGCGGGCCGATCGTCTGGCTCAGCGAGGTGGACGCGAAGAAGGCCGGGATCGAGGACAACGACTGGATCGAGGCCTTCAACACGAACGGCGCGCTCGTCGCGCGCGCGGTGGTGTCCCAGCGCGTGCGCGAGGGGATGGTGCTCATGTACCACGCGCAGGAGAAGATCGTGAACGTGCCAGGCAGCGAGATCACGAACGCGCGGGGCGGCATCCACAACTCGGTGACGCGGACCTGCCCGAAGCCGACGCACATGATCGGCGGCTATGCCCAGCAGGCCTACGGCTTCAACTATCACGGCACGATCGGCACGAACCGCGACGAGTTCGTCATCGTGCGCAAGCAGTCGAAGGTCGATTGGCTCGAGCGGCCGCACGCGGGATCCCCCGCCGCGGCGGCCGAGTGACGACCGAGGCCCGGGAAGGAGAGTTGTCATGAAGGTCCGTGCCCAGATCGCGATGGTCCTGAACCTCGACAAGTGCATCGGGTGTCACACCTGCTCGGTGACGTGCAAGAACGTCTGGACGAGCCGGGAGGGCGTCGAATACGCCTGGTTCAACAACGTCGAGACCAAGCCCGGCATCGGCTATCCGAAGGAGTGGGAGAACCAGGAGCGCTGGAAGGGCGGCTGGCGGCGGACGCGCGCCGGAAAGTTGGTCCCGCGGATCGGCGGCAAGTGGCGCATCCTCGCGAACATCTTCGCCAATCCGAACCTGCCGGAGATCGACGACTACTACGAGCCCTTCACCTTCGACTACGAGCACCTGCAGACGGCGCCGGAGTCCGAGGCGATGCCGGTCGCGCGCCCGGTGTCGCTGATCACCGGCGAGAGGATGGAAAAGATCGCGTGGGGCCCGAACTGGGAGGAGATCCTCGGCACCGAGTTCGCCAAGCGCTCGAAGGACCGCAACTTCGACCAGATCCAGAAGGAGATCTACGGCCAGTTCGAGAAGACCTTCATGTTCTACCTGCCTCGGCTGTGCGAGCACTGCCTCAATCCCGCCTGCGTCGCGGCGTGCCCGTCGGGGTCGATCTACAAGCGCGAGGAGGACGGCATCGTCCTCGTCGACCAGGACAAGTGCCGCGGGTGGCGCATGTGCGTCTCGGCCTGCCCGTACAAGAAGATCTATTACAACTGGCAATCGGGGAAGGCCGAGAAGTGCATCTTCTGCTACCCCCGCATCGAGGCGGGGGAGCCGACGGTGTGCTCGGAAACCTGCGTCGGCCGCATCCGCTATCTCGGCGTGCTCCTCTACGATGCCGACCGCATCGAAGAGGTCGCGTCGGTCGAGGACGAGCACAAGCTCTATCCCGCGCAACTCTCGCTGTTCCTCGATCCCAACGATCCCGAGGTGATCGCGCAGGCGCGACGCGACGGCGTGCCGGAGGCTTGGCTGACGGCGGCGCGGAACTCCCCGACCTACAAGATGGCGATCGACTGGCGCATCGCCTTCCCGCTGCATCCCGAGTACCGCACGCTGCCGATGGTCTGGTACGTGCCGCCGCTGTCGCCGATCACCGCCGCTGCCGACGCGGGCAAGGTCGCGATGGCCAACGAGCTGCCGGACATCCGATCCTTGCGTGTCCCGGTGAAGTACCTCGCGAACCTCCTCACGGCGGGCGACGAGGTGCCGATGGTGCTGGGCCTCGAACGCATGGCCGCGATGCGCGTCTACATGCGCGCCAAGCACGTCGACGGGGTGGAGCGCGAGGACGTGCTGCACAAGGTCGGCCTGACGGTCGAGCGAGTCGAGGAGATGTACCGGACGATGGCGATCGCGAACTACGAGGACCGCTACGTCATCCCGACCACGCATCGCGAGTACGCCGAGAGCGCCTTCGACCTGAAGGGCGCCTGTGGCTTCTCGTTCGGGAACGGCTGCAGCGACGGGATGGACGGCAAGGGGCTGTTCGGCGGCGGCACCTCGAAGCCGCGCACGCCGATGGAGGCGAAGCGATGAAGACCTATCGCATCCTCGCGCGCCTGCTCGACTATCCGACCGCGCCGCTCGTCGCCGCGCTGCCCGAGCTGCGCGCGCTGCTGGTGGCCGAGGACGTCCTTCCGCCGGCCCCGCGCGCGGCGGTGATCGGTCTGATGGAGCGGCTGGCGACGGCCGACCTGATCGACAGCCAGGCGATCCACGTGCAGCACTTCGATCGCGTCCGGACCCTCTCGCTGCACCTGTTCGAGCACGTGCATGGCGACGCCCGATCGCGCGGGCAGGCGATGGTCGATCTGGTCGAGCTCTACCGCCGGCACGGCCTCGACGTGACCGCGAAGGAGCTTCCCGACTATCTGCCGCTCGTCCTCGAGTTCTTCTCGGTCATGGCGCCCGGCGCGGCGCGCGAGCATCTCGCCGAGACGACGCCGATCCTGGCGCGGCTGAAGGCGCGGTTGGAGGCGCGAGGCAGCGACTACGCGTCGCTGTTCGATGCGCTCATCGCCATCGCGGCGATCAAGGTCGCGCCGGTCGCGATCGACGGCGATCCCGACGAGGAAAGCCCGGAGGCGATCGACAGGGCCTGGGAGGATGCGGCCGTCACCTTCGGCGCCGCGCCGCCCGCGAAGGACGAGTGCGGCGGCGCCCCGCGCTTCGTCGCCCGCTGAGCCCCCCCATTGGGAGGTCCCCGTGCCATGACCGACTACGTCGACGTCGTCCTGTTCCAGGTCTATCCGTATGTGTGTCTGTCGGTGTTCCTGATCGGCAGCCTGATCCGCTTCGATCGCGAGCAGTATTCCTGGCGCTCGGGCTCGAGCCAGATGCTGCGCGCGCGGCAGCTGCGATGGGGCTCGAACCTCTTCCATGTCGGCATCCTGTTCCTGGTCGTCGGGCACGCGGTCGGCCTGCTGACGCCGCATGCGGTCTACCACCGCGTCATCTCGGCCGAGGCGAAGCAGCTGCTCGCCATCGTGGCCGGCGGCGTGGCCGGGACCATCTGCTTCGTGGGATTGACTCTGCTGATGCACCGGCGGCTCACCGATCCGCGCATTCGGGCGACGAGTTCGGCGATGGATGTGGCCGTGCTCGTGGTGTTGTGGACGCAGCTCGTGCTCGGGCTGCTCACGATCCCCTTTTCGCTGGGCCATGCCGACGGCAGCGTGATGATCCGCCTGTCCGAGTGGGCCCAGCGCATCGTGACGCTGCGGGCGGGGGCGGCGGAGCTCGTCTCCGGGCTCCCTTGGCCCTATCAGCTCCATCTGGTGCTGGGGCTGACGATCTTCCTGCTCTTTCCCTTCAGCCGCCTCGTGCACATCTGGTCGGCGCCGATCGGCTACGTGCTGCGCCCCTACCAGGTCGTCCGCCGCCGCGGCGGGCGCGCCCCGGCGCAGAGGAGGGTGACGCCGTGACCCTGCGGATCAACGACATCGTCATCCCCGAGGCGCGGATCCTGGCGGAGATGCAGTACCATGCCGCCGGGTCGGTCGAGGCGGCCCGCGAGAAGGCGTCACGCGCGCTCGCGGTGCGCGAGCTGCTTCGTCAGGCCGCGGCGGCACGGGCGATCGACGGCGCCGGCGAAGAGGCGATCGACCATCTTCTCGACGAGGTGGTCGATCCGGCGGAGCCGGACGAGGCAACCTGCCGCGAGATCTACGATCGACACCCCGAACGCTTCCGCAGCCCGGATCTGGTCGAGGCCCAGCACATCCTCTGTGCCGCGGCGCCCGACGACGCGGAGGCCCGCGCGGCCGCGCAGGCGCGGGCCGAGCGCCTGCTCGGCGAGCTGCAGGCGGATCCGGCGCGCTTCGCCGCCCTGGCGGAGATGCATTCGGATTGCCCGTCGAAGACCAATGCCGGGATGCTCGGCCAGCTGACCCGCGGCAGTACCGTCCCCGAGTTCGAGACCTATCTGTTCAGCCTCGACGCCGGCGAATTCTGCGCGGCGCCCGTGCCGAGCCGCTACGGCTTCCATGTGCTGCGGTGCCTGGCCCGGGCCGAAGGCGTGGTGCTTCCCTTCGAGCATGTGCGGCCGCGCATCGCGGATGCGCTGCGCGCGCGGGCGTGGCGGCGGGACGTGGGTCGCTTCGTCGCGTCGCTCGCGGCGGCGGCGCGCATCGAGGGCGTGACGATGGTCGAGCTTCAGCATGACGCGGCTCCTGAATGAGCGTCGCCGCCGGCCGCGACGTGGCCCCGGCCGGTTCGATCTTCGCGCGCCACGATCCAGCACTGCTGCGCGAACCGGCCGGATCCCTCGCCCCGGCGGCTGCCGTTGCGATGCCGGGAGCCGTGCCTTCCTGCCCCGTTCGCATCGCGGCCGGTGGCCACGGGGAGGGGCAGCGACGTCATCTCGCATGGGAAGAAGCGATCCTCATCTGCATTCTGCATCGGCGCACGACGGTCGATGACGTCGGCGAGCGCGACCGTCGGGCGGCGCCGCGCCGCGACGATCGGCGAGGAAGCGTGTCTCGTGCCTTGAGAGGAGTGCGCCTGCCATGATCGACATCACGGAACCGGGACGTCGCGCCGACGTGCCGGCGATCGCCCTGTTCCGCTACGGATTCCGGCCGTTCTTCCTCGGTGCCGGTCTCTGGGCCGTGCTGAGCGTGCTGCTCTGGGTGCACGCGTGGCACGACGGCGGGCTGCCCGCCGCGATCGACCTCGGCTGGCACGTGCACGAGACGGTGTTCGGCTTCGCCGGCGCCGCTCTTGCCGGTTTCATGCTGACTGCCGTGCCGAACTGGACGTCGGCCGGGCCGGTGCGCGGCCGGCCCCTGGCCGCGCTGTTTGCGCTGTGGCTGTCCGGGCGCGCGCTGAGCTTCACGCCCGAGAGCGGATGGATGCTCTTCGCCGGCGTCGACCTGCTGTTCCTTCCGAGCCTTGCAGCCGTCGTCGGCCCCTCGGTCCTGCGCGATGCCGGCCGGCGCAGCGGCATCCTCGTCGTCGGGCTCCTGGTGCTCACGATCGCGAATGCGACCTGGCACGCCGACCGCCTCGGCTATAGGGCGGGAGCGGCGTTGCCGGCCGCGCATGCGGGGCTTGCGGTGCTCGCGGTGATGGTGACGCTGATCGGCGGCCGCATCGTTCCGGCCTTCACGCTCGGCGGGATGCGCATGGCCGGCACGCCGGTCGCGATCGAGCCGTGGCCGCTGCTCGATCGCGCCGTGCTGACGGCGACCGGCATCGCGCTCGCCTTGTGGGTGGCCGGCTTCGGCGGATCCGGGACCGCTGCTGCGCTTTTCGCCGCCGCCGGCTTGCAGGCATGGCGGCTCGGCCGCTGGCAGGGCTGGCGCACGCGGCGCGTGCCGCTCGTCTGGATCCTCCACCTGGGCATGACATGGCTGGTCGTCGCCCTGTCCCTGCTGGCGCTGGGCGTCCTGGACGTGGTGCCGCGGTCGGCCGGCATCCATGCGCTGGGCGGCGGCGCTGCGGGCACGATGATCCTGGCGGTGATGACCCGAGCCACGCTCGGGCATACGGGGCGTCCGCTTGCGGCGTCGCGCCTCACCGTCGCGGCCTTTGCGCTCGTGACCGTCGCCGCGACGTTGCGCGTGGCCGCCGCGGTCGCCGGCACGTCGTCGCTCCTGCCGCCGGCCGGACTCGCCTGGAGCGCCGGCTTCGGCGTCTTCGTCGTCGCGTACGGCCCCATGCTGGTGCGCGCGCGCCCGGATGGTCGCGGCGGCTGAGCGGCCGACGGTCGATCAGTGCTTGGCCGCGCCGCGCCGCGCCGCCTTGAGGAAGGCGGCGATCGCGGCTCGGATGATGGTTTCCGTGGTGCGGCCGGCGAGCCGCGCGATGCGGTCGAGCTCAGCCTTGATCTGACGCGGCAGCGGCACGGAGACCACGATCTCTCGGGTCCGTTCACGCAGCTTCGCGTCGACGATGCGACGCGCGACGTCGGTCGCGGTGGCGCCGGCGCGCCAGTCCGACCGCTTCGCGGTGCGGTCGCGCAGGGACTCGACGTGGGCGCGCGCCTCGTCGGCGGTCAGCTGCCGGATCTTCGCGCCGCGCTCTCTCGCGTGCCGCAGGAAGACCTCGGCCAGCGAGTCGTCATTGAAGATGACGCGCGCCGGCCTGCGTCGGTTCCGCTCGATGATCTCGACCACGATCATGGCGCAATGGGCTCCAGCCCGGGGTCATTCCCCTCCCGGCGATGGTACTCAGCGCGTCCCGACCTTCTCCCGCAGATTGGCAAGCAGGGCGTCGACCCGCCCTCCGCCACGTTGAATCACCGAGGCGAATTCGTCGCGCTGGGTGATCAGCATCGACACGCCTTCGACCGCGACGTCGATGATCTTGTTCACGTTGCCGGCCTGGCGGACGCGCACGTCGAGGCGGATCGGCGGCTTGCCCACCAGCGTGCCCTCGACCCCGACGATCACGTCGTTGTCCTCGTTGGGCTTGCTGACGGAGAGCACGCGGAAGCGCGCACCGTTGAATTCGGTGAAGCGGCGCGAGTAGGTCTGGACGACGAGCTCGTCGAAAAGCTTCAGGTATTCGCGCTTCTCGCCGTCGGAGGCCTGGCGCCAGTAGCGGCCGAGGACGAAGCGGGCGATCAGCGGGACGTCGAACGCCTCCTCGAACAGCTCGCGGAAGCGCTGCTGGCGCTGCGGATCGGGAACGTCCGCGGTGGCGAGATCGTCGATCGCCGTCTGCGCCATCCGGGCGACGAACTGCCCGGCGTCCGCGACCTGGCGCGCATCCGCCTGGGCGCTCGCGACGCCCGCAAGCAGCGGCAGCACGGTCACGGCGACCGTGAGCAGCGTGCGGCGATGTAGCCTCGACGCGATCATCGAGCCTCGGTGTGGGTCAGTCCGCGCCGAGGCGCGGCGCCACCGTCGATCCCGTGGACACCGTATTGCGGATCTCCGCGGCGCGGCGCTGGCGGTAGGCGCTGCGCACCGCTGCGTAGAAGTCGGCGCCGCGCTCGAGCTCCGCGAGAGCCTCGAGGGTGCGCTCGCGACCGCTCACGACGCTGGCCGCGGTGCGGCCGTAGGTGAAAGCGTTGCCCGAGCCACCGATGCCGCCCTTGGCGACGACGGTCACGGGATCGAGGAAATTGTCGGCGACGAGGCCCACGGTGTCGCGCGGGCTCGAAGGCCCGAACAACGGCAGAACGAGATAGGGGTCGCCCGGGATCCCCCAGACGCCGAGCGTCTGGCCGAAATCCTCGTCGTGGTGCGGCAGGCCGACATCCTTCGCCATGTCGAACAGGCCGAGGAATCCGAAGGTGGAGTTCAATGCGAACCGTGCCGCGGCGCGCCCGGCGCGGCCCATCTCGCCCTGCAGGACGTCGTTGGTCGCGGTCCAGGGCAGACGGAGATTGGCCACCGCGTTGGAGACGGAGTCGCGCGCCACGCTGGGCACCGTGCCGCGATAGATCACCGCCACCGGCTTGAGGAAGAACTCATCGCCGAAGCGGTTCACTTCGAAGATGTAGCGGTTGAACGGCTCGATCGGATCGTTGACCGCCGCGCTGTCGCCCTCGGGGGCCGGCGTCGTGCAGGCCGCCGCCGCGAGCACGGTGCTCGCCGCCGCGAGGGTCCGGAAGGCGCGAAAGAAGGAAGCCAATCGATTCATCTGGATTTTCAACCGTGTTCCGGGTTCGTCCACGCCACCTGGGCGCCAGGCGGGCCGCCTTGCGTCTACGCCCTCGACCCGGACATCGATTTGGCCATCTCGCGGTAAAGCCGAGATTAATCGCGCCGGAGTCGTTTCCGCAGACCCCCGTCTCCTACCACAAGGGAATTACCAACAACCAGTGCGCGCCGTCACGCGACCCGAACTGAACGCTTGTCCCCATGGAATACATCGCATAAGGATATCGTTATGTCCTTGTCCTAAGGTCACAGCGTGCAGATCCTGCTCAACGCCCTTCGTGCCGTCGCCGAGCCGACCCGGCTGCGCCTTCTCGCGCTTTGCGCCGAAGGCGAGCTGACGGTCAGCGAGCTGACGCAGATCGTCGGCCAGAGCCAGCCGCGCGTATCCCGGCACTTGAAGCAGCTGACCGACGCCGGCCTGCTCGAGCGCCTCCCCGAAGGCAGCTGGGTCTTCTATCGCCTGGCCGTCGAGGCGGAGGCGGGCCGGCTGGCGCGGCACATCGTCGATCAGCTGCCCGCGGACGAGACGGTCCTGGCGCAGGACCGCGAGCGCCTGGTCGCGGTTCGCCGGGCGCGTTCCGCGGCGGCGGCCGAGTATTTCCGGGCGAACGCGGAGCGCTGGGACGAGATCCGTCGCCTGCATGTCGACGACGACCAGGTGGAGCGGCATCTGCTGCGGATCCTGCCGCCGCGGGGGCTCGGCTCGCTGCTCGACATCGGGACCGGCACCGGACGGATCCTCGAGCTTTATGGCGGGCAGGGCGTCCATGGCGTCGGCGTCGACATGTCGCGCGAGATGCTGTCCGTCGCGCGCGCCAATCTCGCGAAGGCGCAGCTCTCGAACGTCTATGTCCGCCATGGCGACATGTATCGGCTGCCGTGGTCGGCACCGAGCTTCGATGCCATCACCATCCATCAGGTCCTGCACTTCGCCGACGAACCGGGCGTCGCGATCGCCGAGGCGGCGCGCGTGATGCGGCCGGGCGGACGGCTTGTCATCGTCGACTTCGCCCCGCACGACGTCGAGGCATTGCGCCGCGACCACGCCCACCGCCGGCTCGGCTTCGCGGACAACGAGGTGGCGGCATGGTTCGCCGACGCCGGGTTGCGCCTCGGCCAGGTCGACCGCCTTCCCGGCAAGAC
The DNA here is from genome assembly GCA_016793165.1 of Alphaproteobacteria bacterium. GTDB lineage: Bacteria > Pseudomonadota > Alphaproteobacteria > CACIAM-22H2 > CACIAM-22H2 > CAIOSQ01. The sequence goes on from JAEULA010000071.1 coordinate 23,974, forward strand.
GCTCACGGTCGCCATCTGGGCGGCCGAGCGGGCGCAGTAGACAGCAACGGAGACAAGCCATGCCCAACGGATCCATCGGCGGCGCGGCGCCGGGCCAGCGCCTCAAGGTCAGCTTCGAGTTCTTTCCCCCGAAGACCGAGGCGATGGAGACGCAGCTCTGGCAGTCGATCAAGCGCCTGGAGCCGCTGGCGCCGCAATTCGTCTCGGTGACCTACGGCGCCGGCGGCACCACGCGCGAGCGCACGCATGCGACCGTGAAGCGTCTCGTCGACGAGACCGGCCTCAAGCCCGCGGCGCATCTCACCTGCGTCGGCGCCACCCGCGAAGAGATCGACGCCGTCGTGCGCGACTACTGGGCGGCGGGAGTTCGCCACATCGTCGCGCTGCGCGGCGATCCGCCGGCCGGCGCGGCCGGCTACACGCCGCATCCCGGCGGCTACGCCTTCGCCGCCGACCTCGTCGCCGGCATCAGGCGCGTGGCCGACTTCGAGATCTCGGTGGGCGCCTATCCCGAGACCCATCCCGAGGCCGCGTCGCCCGAGTCCGATCTGGACAACCTCAAGCGCAAGCTCGATGCCGGCGCGACGCGCGCGATCAGCCAGTATTTCTTCGACGTCTGGACCTTCCTGCGCTTCCGAGACCGCTGCGCGCGCGCGGGCCTCAAGGCGCCGATCACGCCGGGCATCCTTCCGGTGACCAATTTTCAACAGGTGGTGAAGTTCTCTCGCGCCTGCGGCGCTTCGGTCCCGACCTGGATGGCCGGCCTGTTCGAGGGTCTCGACGACGATCCCGAGACGCGCCGCCTCGTGGCCGCGACCGTCGCCGCCGAGCAGGTGCGCCGCCTCCAGGAGCACGGCGTCGACGAGTTCCACTTCTACACGTTGAACCGCGCGGACCTGACCTACGCGCTCTGCCACATCCTGGGCCTGCGCCCCGCCGCCCTGGCCAAGGCCGCCTGACGATCCTCCGGAGAGATCGATGTCCAAGTTCCTCGACACCCTTCGTGAACGCGTCCTGCTCTGCGACGGCGGCACCGGCAGCCGCGTCCAGTCGATGACGCTCGACATCGACCGCGACTATCTCGGCAAGGAGAACTGCACCGAGGTGCTCGTGAAGTCGCGGCCGGACATCGTGCGCGCGATCCATCGCAGCTACCTCGAGGCGGGCTCCGACTGCGTGCAGACAAACACCTTCGGGGGCTCGCCGATCACCCTCGGCGAGTTCGGCCTCGAGTCCGAGGCCCACTGGATCAACAGGCGCGCTGCGGAGCTGGCGCGCGAGGCGATCGAGGAGTTCCGGGGCGACGGGCGCGAGCGGTTCGTCATCGGCTCGATCGGCCCGGGCACCAAGCTGCCGACTCTCGGCCATGTCGAGTACGACCCGCTCGAGGCGGCGCTGGTCGTCCAGGCCGAGGGCCTGATCGCCGGCGGCGTCGACGCCATCCTGATCGAGACCTGCCAGGACCCGCTGCAGATCAAGGCGGCGGTGAACGGCGCCAAGATCGCACGGATGGCGGCGGGCGCCGACACGCCGATCATGGTCCAGGTGACGGTCGAGACGACGGGCACGCTGCTCGTCGGCGCCGACATCGCGGCGGCGGCGACGGTCATCAACGCGCTCGACGTGCCGGTCATCGGCCTCAACTGCGCCACAGGCCCCCAGGAGATGGCCGAGCACGTCAAGTGGCTCGCCGAGAACTGGCCGGGGCTGATCTCGGTCCAGCCCAACGCCGGATTGCCGGAGCTGGTCGACGGCAGGACGCACTACCCGCTGACCCCCGACGATCTCGCCAAGTGGCTCGAGCGCTTCATCAACGACGACGGGCTCAACATGGTCGGCGGCTGCTGCGGCACCGACATCGGCCATATCCGCGCCCTCGACCGCATGCTCCGACGGCGCGCCGGCGATGGGCTCCGGCCGGCCCCGAAGGCCCGCCGCTCCGTCTGGGTGCCGTCGGTCGCCTCGCTCTACGGCCAGGTGCCGCTGCGCCAGGAGAACGCGTACTTCTCGATCGGCGAGCGCTGCAACGCCAACGGCTCCAAGCAGTGGCGCACGCTGCAGGAGAAGGGGGACTGGGAGGGCTGCGTCGAGATGGGGCGCGAGCAGGTCCGCGAGGGCTCGCATTCGCTGGACATCTGCACCGCCTTCGTCGGCCGCGACGAGGTGAAGGAGATGAACGAGGTCGTGCGGCGCATGCGCGGCAGCGTGACCGCGCCGCTGGTCATCGACTCGACCGAGTACCCGGTCCTCGAGAGCGCGCTCAAGCTCTACGGCGGCAAGGCGATCATCAACTCGATCAACTTCGAGGACGGCGAGGAGGCGGCCGAGAAGCGCATGCTGCTCGCCCGCAAGTTCGGCTGCGCGGTGGTCGCGCTGACGATCGACGAGCAGGGGATGGCCAAGGACGTCGACGGCAAGCTGCGCATCGCGAAGCGGCTCCACGAGTTCGCCTGCGTGAAGCACGGCCTGCCGGCCTCGGACCTGCTGATCGACCCGCTGACGTTCACGATCGCCACCGGCAACGAGGACGACCGCAAGCTCGCGCTATGGACGCTCGAGGGCATCGAGCGGATCGCGAAGGAGCTGCCGGAGTGCCAGATCGTGCTCGGCCTCTCCAACGTGTCCTTCGGCCTCAACGCCGCGGCGCGCCACGTGCTCAACTCGGTGTTCCTCGACCATGCCGTGAAGCGCGGGATGACCGGTGCGATCGTCCACCATTCCAAGATCCTGCCGCTGCACAAGATCCCCGCCGAGGAGGTGCGTATCGCCGAGGACCTGATCTTCGACCGTCGCGCCGAGGGCTACGACCCGCTTCAGGCCTTCATCGCGCTGTTCCAGGACCGCAAGGGCGCGGCGAAGACCGAGAAGCGGCGCGCCGAGAAGGTCGAGGAGCGGCTGAAGGAGCGCATCGTCGACGGCGACAAGCTCGGCCTGACCGACGATCTCGAGCTGGCGATGAAGAGCTGGAAGCCGCTCGACATCATCAACACTTTCCTCCTCGACGGCATGAAGGTGGTCGGCGACCTGTTCGGCGCCGGCAAGATGCAGCTGCCCTTCGTGCTGCAGTCGGCCGAGACGATGAAGAGCGCGGTGGCCTATCTCGAGCCGTTCATGGAGCGCGTCGACGGCCAGCAGAAGGGCACGATCGTGCTCGCCACGGTGAAGGGCGACGTCCACGACATCGGCAAGAACCTCGTCGACATCATCCTCACCAACAACGGCTACAAGGTCGTCAATCTCGGGATCAAGCAGCCGATCGCCAGCATCATGGCCGCGGCCCGCGAGCACCGCGCCGACGCCATCGGCATGTCCGGGCTGCTGGTCAAGTCGACGGTGGTCATGCGCGAGAATCTCGAGGAGATGACGCGCGAGGGGCTCGACATTCCGGTCCTGCTCGGCGGCGCGGCCCTCACGCGCAAGTACGTCGAGGAGGACTGCGTCGCCTCCTATGGCGCCGGGCGCGTCGCCTATGCGCGCGACGCCTTCGACGGCCTCGACCTGATGGACAAGGTCGTCACCCGGAGCTTCGACGATCTCGTGCGGACCAACAGCGCCAAGCGGGCGAGCCGCCCGTCCAACACGAAGCGCACGCTCGGCCAGGCGGCGAAGCCGCTGCGGCCCGTCGACGGCGAGGAGGTCAAGCTCCGTCGCGCCGAGCTCGCGCGCGAGTACGCCGTGCCGACGCCGCCGTTCTGGGGCGCGCGCGTGGTCGAGCGCGTGCCGGTGAAGACGCTGATCCCCTATCTCAACGAGACGATGCTGTTCCAGTTCCAGTGGGGCTTCCGCAAGGCGGGCAAGTCTCTGGAGGACTGGAAGCAGTGGTCGAGCCGCGAGGTGCGCCCGATCCTGCGGCGGATGATGGAGCTTTGCGAGAAGGACGACATCCTGCAGCCGCAGGCCTGCTACGGCTACTGGCGCTGCGTGTCGGAGGGCGACAGCGTCGTGCTCTTCGACGACGAGGAGGGCAAGAACGAGGTCGCGCGCTTCGCCTTCCCGCGCCAGGACCGCGAGGGCGGCCTTTGCATCGCCGACTTCTTCCGCGACCGCTCGTCGAACGAGCTCGACGTCATCGGCCTGCAGGTCGTGACGATGGGGCAGAAGGCGAGCGACACGGCGCGCGCGTGGTTCGCGGAGAACCGCTACCAGGACTATCTCTACCTCCACGGCATGGGCGTCGAGCTCGCCGAGGGCCTCGCCGAGTACACGCACAAGCGCATCCGCGCCGAGCTCGGCTTCGCGCACGAGGACGCCAAGGAGATGGACGCGATGCTCAAGCAGGGCTACCGCGGCTCGCGCTACTCGTTCGGCTATCCGGCCTGCCCGAACCTCGCCGACCAGCATCAGCTTCTGAAGCTGCTCGGCGCCGATCGCATCGGCGTGCAGATGTCCGACGAGGATCAGCTCCATCCCGAGCAGTCGACCTCGGCGATCGTCTGCGTCCATCCGCAGGCCAAGTACTTCAGCGTGTGACGGCGACGCGGCCACGCCGGCGCACTCCTCGCCGGCGGCGGTGCCGCGCCACGGCCCGCCCGTTCGCGCCGGCGCGCGACGGCGGGGAGATGAACAGGGGAGGCAGGCCATGGCCCTTCGGCTCACGACGATCTCCGAGATCCCGCCTTTCGACTACGCGTTCGCCGGCAACATCGGCGGGCGCATGCAGGACGTCGGGCGGCGCCTCGGCTCTGAGACGATCGGGATGATCGTGCAGACCATCCCGCCCGGCAATCGCGCCTCGCGCCGCCACCGCCACGTGTTCCAGGAGGAGATCCTGGTCGTCGTCGCGGGGCAGGGCACGCTGCTCCATGGCGACGCGCGCATCGCCGTCGGGCCGGGCAGCTGCGTCTGCTATGTGCCCGCCGATCCCGAGATCCACAGCTTCGAGAACACCGGCGATGCGGATCTCGTGATCTGGGCGTTCGGCAACCGGTTCCCGCACGAGGTCTGCCTCTATCCCGACGAGGGCGTCGCCTTCGTCGAGGGGCTCGGCGCCGAGATTCCGCTCGGCACGGCGGTCGCAAGCGCGTGGACCGAGGAGAAGCGCAAGCGCTGAGGCGACCGTCCGCGGGATCCGCGAACGGCGGATCGCGCGCGAGCGCGCGGCGTCAGCGCCGGGGCGCCAGCCCCAGCCAGAGCTCGATGATTCCCTGCGTCGGTTTGGCCCGCGACCAGCCGGTGAAGTTGCGGACCGCGATCTCCCGGTCGTCGCCGAGATTGAGCTGCGCGAGCGCCTGCCGCGCTTGCACCGCGAGGCTCCGCGCCGCGCTCTCGTCGGCAGGCCAGTAGTAGCGGATCTCGCGGAGGTTCAGCGCCCGCGCCGGCTCCTCGTCGACTCCGGGAACCGCATAGCCGTGCTTGCGGAGGGCCTGCGCCAGCTCGTTCGCCGCGTCGCGGGGCATTCCGGCGAACTGGAGGAACACCGTGGTCGGCGGCCGATCGAGGATCCGGCGCTGCTCGGTCGCGGCGGCGCTCGCGGCATCGTAGATCTGCTGCGTGGCCGCGGTGATGGCCGCGGAGGCCGGTGGCTGGGCGCCGGCCGACGCGACACGCACGAGCTTGCTCAGCTCCTCGACCTGCCGCGCGAGCTCGGCGACGCGGGTCGCCGACTCCGCGCCGGCCCGGGCGGCGTCGGTGTTGTTCGCGATCTGGATCTCGAACGTCTTGCGCTTGGCCTCGAGCGCATCGATCTGCGTGGCCATCTGCTCGAGCAGCTGGATCTTGGGGGCGAGGGTCGCGATCTGGTCGTCGAGCCGCGTGATCGTGCGCCGGGCCTGCTCCTGCATCTGCTCGGCGACGACGGCGCTGATCCGGACGCGATCGATCGCGGCGCGCGCCTGGTCCGCGGTCTCCTTGATCGTCTCCGTCGTCTGGCGCTTCGCTGCGTCGAGGGCGCTCTGGCGCGTCGTGCTGATGAAGTCGACGCCGGCATAGCCGAGGGCCGCGATCGCCGCCGAGCCGACGAGGGCATAGACCTTGAACAGCGATCCGCGCACGCGCTCCGCCACGCGATCCGCCATCCGCCGCTCGAGGAGTTCGAGGGTGTCCTTGTCGAGGTCTTCGGCCATGATCATCTCCCGGCCCGGCAATCAGCGAGCGATTCCCCGTCGATGATCGCATGATCCTCCGCTCCCACAACCGCTACGACTACGTCCCGATCACGCAGCGCCCGGTCTACGACTGGCCCAACGGCGCCCGCCTCGCCGTTTATGTCGGGCTGAACCTCGAGCACTTCGCCTTCGGCGAAGGGCTGGGCGCCGAGCTCGCGCCGGGCGGACCGCAGCCCGACGTGCTGAACTTCGCCTGGCGCGACTGGGGCAATCGCGTCGGCGCCTGGCGGATGCTCGAGCTGCTCGACCGCCTCGGCTGGCCGTGCTCCGTCCTGCTCAACAGCGCGATGTACGACTACGCGCCCGAGCTGCTCGCGGCGCATCGCGCGCGCGGCGACGAGTTCGTCGGCCATGGCCGCACCAATGCCGAGCGCCAGGGCGTGCTCGACGAGGCCGGCGAGCGCGCGCTGATCGAGGAAGCCACCGCGACGATCGCGCGCCACGAGGGCCGGTCGCCGGCGGGGTGGCTCGGCCCCTGGATCTCCGAGAGCCGCGTCACGCCCGATCTGCTGCAGGAGGCGGGCTATCGCTACCTGCTCGACTGGTGCATGGACGATCAGCCGATCTGGTTCCGCACCCGGCACGGGCGGATCCTCGCGGTTCCCTACCCGCAGGAGCTGAACGACATCCCGATGATCGTCGGGCGCAAGCTCGGCGGCGACGACTTCGCCGACATGATCGTCGACCAGTTCGACGAGATGCTGGAGCAGGCCGAAGCCCAGCCGCTGGTCATGGGGATCGCGCTGCATCCCTATCTGGTCGGCCAGCCTCATCGACTGCGGCACCTCCGGCGCGCCTTGGCCCACGTCGCCGGGCGGCGCGAACGCCTCTGGCTGACGACGGCGGGCGCGATCGCGGCGCATGCGGCGGCCCTTCCAGCCGCCACCGTTCCCGGTGGCTGACGCCATCGCGGCGATCATCGTCTTCGGCGCTCCGCTGTCCGACGACGGGACGCCGGGGCGCGCGCTCGCGCGGCGCCTGGTCGCGGCGGCGGCGGCCGCGCGCCGCTGGCCTGACCCGCCGGTCATCGTCACCGGCGGCCCCGTCGCCACGGCGAGGCCGGAGGCCTGGGCGATGCGCGACGCGCTGCTCGGTCACGGCGTCGACGCCGACCGGATCGTGGTCGAGGACGAGGCCCGCGACACGCTGCACTCCGCCCGGAGGGTGGCGGCCTTGCTCCGCCCGCGCGGCAGGCAGTCGGCCGTGATCGTGGTCACCAGCGGCTATCATGCGTTGCGCTGCCGGCTCCTCCTGCGCCTCCTGGGCGTCGGGGTCGCGGGCGTCGTCGCGCCGGACGCGGAGCGCATGGCGATGGGGCGCGGTGCCTGGTTGTTCGCCGTCCTGCGCGAAGCCGCCGCACTTCCTTGGAGTCTCTTGCGCATTGCAGCGAAAGCGCGTACCCGGGAATGAGACGCGCCGACGACGCGTTTTCATCGCATCTGGAATCATGTTCGATACGCTGGCTGCGTTTACCGGGTCTTTACGGCGACAGACGACTGTCGACGAGTCGCTCGAGACCGGCGCCCCCGCCGGACCGCGGCGCCGTTTCCCCGCTTTGAAGCTCCCGCGCCGCAAGTCGATGCGATCCGCTCCCCCGTCCGTGCCCGTCGCGCCGCCGATCAAGGGCAGCGGCGTGCGCGTCCTCAGCTGGAACCTGCTGCGCAGGATCGGCGCCACCTGCGAGGACGTCGCGCGTCTCATTGAGGCGCAGCACGTCGACGTGGCGCTGCTGCAGGAGGCGACGGTCGACATGGAGGCATTGCCCAGCCTCATCGGCGGCGCCTTCGTTCGTCATGCGCTGCCCGGCCGCATCCATGGGCCGGCGATCTGGGCCCGCCACGGCATGGCCAGGCCGCGCCGCGTGCCGCTCGAGAGCCGCACGATCCGCCGGCACGCCCTGGTCGCCGAGATCGGCGGCACGGCATTCGCCTGCGTTCACCTTTCCCATGGCCAGCTGATGTGCCGGCGGCAGGCTCGCGAGGCCAGCGAGGCGCTGGCCACGGCGACGGCCGTGGTCGCCGGCGATTTCAACATGGTCGGGCCCTTGAAGCTGCCGGGCTTCAGGGAGGTCGGCCCGCGCGAGCCGACGCACTACGCCAACGGCCTGGTTCCCGTCCGGATCGACCGCTGCTTCGTGCGCGGCCTCGTCGGTCGCCACGCCCGGGCGCTGGACCGCGGCCGCTCGGACCATCGGCCGATCGTGCTCGATCTCTTCGCGCAGCCGCACGAGGCGGCTCAGAAGTTCCGCGCCGCGGCCTGAGCCGCCCGACGTCCCGGACCGGGTCGGCCTCGGCCGTCCCTCAGGCGGCCTTCGCCCGCTTCCAGCTCAGCATGACCTGGGTCAGCGCCAGCGACGCCTCGAAGAAGGCGCCGCCGGGCGCCATGCTCTTCTCGGCCTCGGCCCGCTTGCCCGCCAGCGCGAGACGCGCCGTCTCGGCCGCCGCCTTGTGGAACTGCGCGTGCAGCTCGCGGCAGCGAACGTACTCGGCGGACAGCTTGACCGCCGCGTCGAGCGCCGGGCTGTAGAGCCAGCGGCCGAAATCGCAGGCGTTGTCGAGGGCGATCTTCTCGGCGGCGATGTCCGAGCTGCCCGTCGCGATGATCGAGCCCAGGCGCCCCTTCCAAAGGCCATGTGCGCCGATCGCCTTGGTGATCTCCTGCTCGATGGTCATGTCCGCCGGCTCCGTCCTCGAATGCGTCGAGGCCACATGGTCCGTCGGGACATATCAACCGGTCGTTAATCCGGGGCCGCGCGACGACGCTACAGATCGCCCATCTTGAAGACGATGCGGATCGGCCGCGGGAAGCCGCCGGTCGCTCCGGGCGGCAATCGGAAGGGCTGCGCGGCGCGCGAGGCGCGCAGGAAGGATTCGAGCGCGACGCGGATGGGCTCGGCGTTGGCAGTCTGCAGCTGGCGGTAGTTGTCGATCATCCGCTCCGGCGTCCACGGATCGTTGCGGCCGTAGGGCGCCGTCAGCGTGCCGTCGGCCTGCAGGTAGAAGGTGCCGCCGAGCACCACGTCGCGGAAGCGCGGGCTGCGCACGTCGATCAGCCAGTGCGGCATGATCTGCGCGAGCACGAAATCGCCCTCGCTCTGCTGGCGCGCCTCCGCCCCGCCGCCGCGGCGCGGCGTCACGCCGATGCCGGCCTGGCCGCGATCGAGCAGGGTGGGCGCGTCGATGCGCTGCGGCAGCGGGAGCCCGGCGCCGGCTTCGGCGACGTCGGCCTGCGACGGCTGGCGCCGGCGCGGCCTTTGGACCATGGGCGCCGGCGGTGTCGCGGGTGGCGCGGCAGCGCGCGGCGCGGGCTCGGGCGGCGCGGCGGGAGCGGCCGGCTGCGGCGCTTCGCCGGCGTGCCGCGATTCCGGCGCGATTGGCGCCTCTTCGAGCTGCGGCGGAGGCGGCGCCAGGATCAGCGGCGTCGCCGGTGTCGGGACGGGGGCGGGTGGCGGCGGTGCGGGCGGCTCGGGCTCCGGCAGGGTCACGAGCTCGATGACGGGCGGCGGCGCGGGGCGGGGGCGGGGCCACAGGGCCGCGAGATCCAGGAGCGAGGTCCCGATCAGCGCAAGGTGAATCAGGATCGACAGGCCGACCGCGAGCCAGAGGGTCCGGTTCTGGTACGGGGATACGGCGAAGGCCGTCACGCTCACCTCGGGGTCATGGCGGCGGCCGCAAGGCGATCGATACGAGCGCGGCGCGCGCCGGCTCGCTGATCGCCATCAGCCGCAGGGCGACGCCGTGGCCGTCGATGCGCAGGGCATCGCCGACATCGAGGCGCCAGCGCCCATCGTTGGTCGCTATGGTTAGCGAACCGTAAACGCCGACGACGAAGCTCACGTTCCCCGTCGTCGCTTGGGTCGTCGAGCCGGTCAGGATCGCGACGTCGTGGCGGGCGGCGGCGCGGCGGGTGATGACATTGAGATCCCGGGCCGGCCCGGCAAGCAGGCGGCCGAAGCAGGGCCGATCGCCGGCGAAGCGCATCGGCTCGAACAACTCGCCGCGCAGCGTCTCGCCGCCGTCGAAGTCGAGCGCCAGCCCGCCGCCGGCAATCGGCACGAGGGTCCGGTCGCATCCCGCGAAGGCCGAGAAGGCGCCGTCCCGGTCGATGCTCGCGATCGACAGCCGCCAGTCGAAGCCGTCGCCGCTCGCCGGGGCGCGGGCGATCTCGGTGGTGCGGCCGAGCCCGTTCTTCCACGGCATGTCGACATGCCCGCCCGCCGGCAGCAGTCGCGCGCTCACGACGCCACCCGCTCGGCGGCCTCGAGCGCCTCGGCGGCCTCGAGCCAGCGCTCCTCGGTCGCCGCGATCGCCGCGTTGAGCTCCGCGCGGCGCTTGGCGAGGGCCGTCGCGCGCGCGGCGTCGGCGTAGAGGGCGGGATCCGCGAATTCCGCCTCGAGCTTCTCGCGCTCCTTCGACAGCCGTGCGAGCTCGGCCTCGGCGGTCTTTGCCTGGTTGCGCAGCGGCGCCAGCGCCTGGCGCCGCTCGGCCGCCGCGCGGCGCTCGTCCTTGGCCGACGGCCCCGCGTCGCCGCGCTTCGCGCCGTCGCCGCGCGCGCTGCGCTCGCCGAGCACGAGGCGGCGATACTCCTCGACGTCGCCCTCGAAGCTCGTGACCTTGCCGTCGGCGACCAGCCAGAGCCGATCCATCGTCAGCTCGATCAGGTGCAGGTCGTGCGTCACCAGGACGACCGCGCCCGCGAAGTCGTTGATCGCGTCGACCAGCGCCTCGCGGGAGGGGATGTCGAGATGGTTGGTCGGCTCGTCGAGCAGCAGCAGCGCGGGCTTGTGCGCGGTGATCAGCGCGAAATTGAGCCGGGCGCGCTCGCCGCCGGAAAGCTCGCTCACCGGCAGGTCGGCCTTGTCGCCCGAGAAGCCGAACCCGCCGAGCCGCGTGCGCAGCTGCTCGGGCGTGTCGCGCGGCAGGATCGCCTCCAGGTGATGGTAGGCGCTGCGCTCCGGGCGCATCTCCTCGATCTGGTGCTGGGCGAAGAAGCCGACCTCGAGCTTCGGCGCGCGCTGCGCGGTGCCGGTCTCGGGGGCGAGTCGGCCGGCGAGCAGCTTGGCCAGGGTCGACTTGCCGTTGCCGTTGGCGCCGACCAGGGCGACGCGATCCTCGGGGTCGAGGCGCAGGTTGAGCCGCCGCAGCACCGGCTTGCCGGGCACATAGCCGACGCTGGCGTTCTCGATCGCGATGATCGGCGGCTTGAGCGCGCCCGGATCGGGGAAGTGCAGGCGGATCGCGGGGTCGTCGCGCTCGATCGTGACCGCATCCTGCTTCAGCCGCTCGAGCATCTTCAGGCGGCTCTGCGCCTGGCGGGCCTTGGTCGCCTTGGCGCGGAAGCGGTCGACGAAGCTCTGCAGGTGCCTGGCCGTCGCGGCCTGCCTGGCCGCAAGCGCGGAGGCGTGCTCCATGCGCTCGGCGCGCACCCGCTCGAAGCGGTCGTAGTCGCCGGGATAGAGCGTCAGCTGGCCGTCGTTGAGATGCAGGATGTGGGTCGGCACGCTGTTGAGCAGGTTGCGATCGTGGCTGACCAGGATGAGCCCGCGCGGCCAGCGCTTGAGGAACGCCTCGAGCCACAGGCTCGCCTCGAGATCGAGGTGGTTGGTGGGCTCGTCGAGCAGCAGAAGGTCGGGCTCGGCGAACAGTGCCGCCGCCAGCGCCACGCGCATGCGCCAGCCGCCGGAGAAGCTCGACAGCGGGCGCGACTGCGCCTCGGCATCGAAGCCCAGGCCGAACAGGATGGTCGCGGCGCGGGCCGGCGCGGAGTCCGCGGCGATCATCGCGAGGCGCTCGTGGATCTCACCCAGTCGATGGCCGTCGGCATGCTCGGCCTCGGCGAGCAGCTCGTGGCGCTCGACATCCGCAGCCAGCACCGCCTCGAGCGGGGTCGTGGTGCCGCCCGGCGCCTCCTGTGCCACGAGGCCGATGCGCACGCGGCCGGCGAGGGTGACGTCGCCGGTGTCGGGATGGAGGGTTCCGGCGATCACGTCGAGCAGCGTCGACTTGCCGGCCCCGTTGCGCCCGACCAGGCCGACGCGCCAGCCGCGCGACAGCGAGGCGCTCGCGCCCTCCAGGATCGGATGGCCGCCGAGGCGGACCGAGACGTTCGTAAGGGTGAGCATGGCGCGGGTAGATAGCGCGAAGCCGGGCGGGAGGACATCGTCGCGACGAGGCCGCCCGCCGGTCCGCAGGCGGTCTTCACGGCCGGCATTCCGGGCGTATGCTCTGCCCGTCGCCGGGGCGGGGGCCGCGGCAGGGGAGCAAGCGCCATGCGCGTCGTCGTGATCGGGGCCGGCGTCGCCGGTGTGATGACGGCCTACGAGCTCGCGGCCCAGGGCCACGAGGTCGTGGTCGTCGAGCGCTGCGCGGGTCCGGCGGACGAGACCAGCTTCGGCAATGGCGGCGTCCTCGGCGCGACCCAGGTCGAGCCCTGGGCGCAGCCGGGCATGCCGCTGCACCTGCTGCGCTGGCTCGGGCGCGAGGACGCGCCGCTCCTGCTGCGGCTGGGCCAGCTGCCGCACATGTGGCGCTGGGGCGTGAAGTTCCTCGCCAACTGCAACGAGGCGGCGTTCCATCGCGCGATGTCGGCGAGCCTGCGCCTGACGCGCTACAGCCTGGCGCGCTTTGCCGCGCTGCGCGAGGCGACCGGCCTCTCGTTCGACCACCGCGCCGGGGGCGCACTGAAGGTCTACGGCAAGCCCGCCGAGCTTGAGGCCTTCGCGCGCAAGTTCGAGGCCTCGCGCGGCTACGGCATGCGATTCTCCGTGCTCGACCGCGCGGGCTGCGCGCGGATCGAGCCCGCACTGGCGGCGGCGCCGATCTCGGGCGGCATCCTCTTTCCCGAGGACGAGACCGGCGATTGCCGGAAATTCACCCAGGCGATGGCCGGCATGGCCGCCCGCGCCGGGGTCGAGTTCCGTTTCGCGACGCCGGTCGCCGGCATCGAGCATGGGGCCGGCCGCGCCGTCGCGGTGACGACCGCCGCCGGCCGGATCGCCGCCGACGCGATCGTCGTCGCCTGCGCCAGCCACACGCCGGGTCTGCTCGCGCCCCTCGGCATCCGCGTGCCGATCTGTCCCGTGAAGGGCGTCTCGATCACGGTCCCCGTGGTCGACTGGCCGGATGCGGTGCGCGGCGCCGTGATCGACCATACGCGGCTGTTCGGATTGATCCGGCTCGGCGACCGTCTGCGCGTCTCCGGCTCGGCCGAGATCACCGGCTTCGACACCACGCCGGCGCCGTCGCGCTGCGCGGCTCTCACCCGGGCGGCGCTGGAGCTGTTTCCGGCCCTGGCGCCCAGCCTCGCCGCGTCGCCGCCGCTGCGGTGGGCGGGGCTGCGCGGCGTCTCGCCCGACGGCCCGCCGATCATCGGGCGCACGCCGATCGCCAACCTGTTCGTCAATGCGGGCCACGGGCCGCAGGGCTGGTCGACCTCGCACGGCTGCGCGCGGATCGTCGCGGACCTGGTCGGCGGCCGCGAGCCGGAGATCGAAATCGCCGGCCTCGAGCTCGATCGCTACGGCGATCGCCACCGCGCGGGCGCCTGACACGCCGGATGGAGGTCGCGGGCTTGTCAATTGCGGCGGCGGGCTGGCGGGCTGCACGGCTTGCACGTGCGCCGCGGGCCGCCGCCGGCGGACACTGCGCGTCGTGAGCGACCCGCGTCCCCGTCCGACCTCGACGACCCTCGCGTTCGTTCTCGCGCCGTCGGGCGCGATCGCGATCGGCGGCGTTCCCTATCTCGCGGTGGAGCTGTCGCGCAGCGGCGTCGACTCGCCGTCGCTGATGTTCTGGCGCTACCTCTTCGCGCTCGGCATGCTGCTTCCGCTCGCGCTCGCGCTGCGACAGCCGCTGGCGAGCGCATGGCGCAACGGTGGCAGGCCGCTGCTGCTGACGGCCTTCACGCTCGGGACGTTCCAGACCTTCTGCTACTTCCAGGCGGTCGAGCGCATGCCGACCTCGGTCGCCATCCTGCTCTTCTACGTCTATCCGCTGTTCACGCTCGCCGTGCAGCGCTGGTGGCAGGGGCGGCGCGCGCCGGTGATCACGCTCGCCGCCTGCCTGCTGATCGTGGCGGGCGCGGCGCTTATGGCGGTCGGCACGCTGCGGCTCGAGGGCGTGCGTGCGCTCGACTGGTTCTTTGCCGGGATCGTCCCGGTCTCCTACGGCGTCTACGTCATCGTGCTGGCGCGCTACACGCGCGTCATGCCCGCGTTGACCGGGGCGACCTTCATCCAGCTCGGCCTGTTCGGCGGCTACATCCTGGTCGCCGCGACGCTCGGCCTGAAGGTGCCGGCGGGCGCGGCGGATTGGGGGCGCGCCTTCGCGGTGGCCTCCATCGGGTCGGCGCTGCCGATGCTGGCGCTCGCCTACAGCCTGCCGCGCCTCGGCCCGGCCGGGTTCGGCATCATGTCGAGCCTCGAGCTCGTCACGGTTGTCGTGCTCGGTGTCTGGCTGCTGGGCGAGTCGCTGAGCACGAGCCAGTGGCTGGGCGTGGCCTGCGTGCTCGCGGGGATCCTGATCTACCGGCCGCCGCGCGAGGCGCCGGCGGCCTGAGCGCGCGCGCTCAGAGCGCGGTGTCCTGCTGGAAGCCGATGATGCCGCCGATCGAGGGCGGGGCCGCGATCACGATCCGTCCGGCCGTGTCGCGCAGCACGCTCGCACCGGCCTTGCGCACGAAGGTCTCCGACTGGAAAAGGTGGCGCACGCCGAGCACCGGCCCGGCGATCCAGGGCAGCGTCGGCGGCTTCATGCCGAAGGTCCGCTCGATCGCCGCGGCGGTGCCGATGATCGCCTGGCCACGATCGGTGACGATCACGCGCAGGTCGCCGGTGGCGCGGAACGTGCGGCCGGTCAGCTTGCACCAACGCTGGGTGGCCTCGTCGATGTCCTCGACCGCGACCGCGACGGCGAGCAGGGACTGGACGCCGTTGGCGTGCCTGAGCCAGCGGGGCTGCCAGATCGCCTCGGGCGTGTGGTGCTCGCAGAACTGGATGCGCCCCTCGGGCATCCGCTCGGGCGCGGCGCGGGTCACCGAGAAGCGGGCCTCCATCGGCTTGCCGTCCTCGCCCTCGACCATGCGCGCGAGGTGAACGACCGGCGGCGGATCGAACTCGCGCTGCGCGAGCCGTGCGTGGACCTTGGAGGATTCGGCGGTGCCGAAGCACACGAGGTGCGCGCCGGTGTAGCGCGCCATCGCCGCCTTGAGCCTCGCGGCATTGGGCGTGTCGCCGGTCGTCGTCAGGAACTCGAGATAGCCGCGCGAGAGCATCGCGGTGCGGTTCGCGGTGCCGGCCGACACGGGCGGCTGGTCGGGCGCCAAGCGATGCGACTGCTGCGAGAACGGCGTCAGCGTGAATCCGAGGCGCTCGAGATCGCGCTCCGCGATCGCCATGTCGGGGACGAAATGGGCGATGTGGTCGAGGACGAGTCCGCCCGGGTTCGGGCGCTGATGGTCGGCGGCGTCGTTGGTCATGGCGAAAGCAGGGCCCAGGTGAGTTCGTGCTTGTTGTGGTGGAGATGCATCAGGGTCGAGCCGGGTATGGCGGCGAAGGCGCGCGCCGACTCGTGGTCGGTCGCGCCCTGGAACTTGATCGTGCAGACCATGTTGCGTGCAAGGCCGGCGTCGCGCCAGCGCTGTACCAGCGCCAGCAGCCTTGCCGGGTAGCAGATCACGTCGCTGAACAGCCAGTCGACCGGGCCGATCGTCGCGGGCTCCAGGCCGAAGGCGCTCTCGGCGCGGATCTCGACGCCCGCCATCGCGGCGATGCGCGGCTCGAGCGGCGCCTTGTCCACCGCGATCACCCGTGCGCCGAGCCCGGCGAGCACCCAGGTCCAGCCGCCGGGCGAGGCGCCGAGATCGAGGCAGCGTTCGCCGGGCTGCGGCAGCCGGCCGATGCGGGTCAGCGCCTCCCACAGCTTCAGGTAGGCGCGGCTCGGCGGGCCTTCGCGATCCTCGACGAAGGTCACCTCGCCGTGGCGGAAGGGCGAGCTGCAGCGCGCCGCCGCCAGCATCACCTCCGGCTCCCACAGCGTCCAGGATCCCAGCGGCGCACTCGGCACGGCGGCCGGAAAGGGCAGCGGCTTGGGCTTGAGCGGCGGCAGCTTCGACTCGATCAGGCTGGCGCGCCGGAAATGCCCCGTCGGGTAGAGGGCCCAATTGCGCTGCACCGCGCGCAGCTGCCGGGCGCCGTCGCCGATCGAGGCGATCGGCAGGAACCGCGCGTCATGCCAGACATTCGCGGCCCAGGCGCAAGGACGGGCGGGCCCGCGCGTCACCACCAGCCGCTCGCGCACCGCCTCGATCGGGGCGTCGTCGAGCTCGACACGCAGCTGCTCCATGAACCCGTCCGCGGCGAGATAGGCGGTCAGGGGGACGGGGGTTGATTCGCTCGCATCGTTCACGCGCCGAGGAGTACCGGTCCCGGCGCGCGATTGCTATCGATCGCAACGGGCGCGGATGGCGGGCGGAGTCACGGGGCGCCGGGCCACGCGCGGGCGGACCGACGGCGGCGCCACGCGATGCCGGCGGCGAACCCCGACCGCCGGCGGCGGTTCAGCGCGCGTCGAGGCTGGCTTCGGCGAGGGTAACGGGCCGGATGTCGCCGGCGATCTCGCGGATCAGCTTGTTGCGCAGGGCGTGGGCGAAGGCCACGAAGTCGTCGACCACGATGAGGAACGCGCCGGGCCCGCCGATCACCTGCTCGCGATAGAAATCGTCGAGCGGAGGCTCCTGGCGCGGGGCGACGAAGCCGGGAACCGGACGGTCGTTCATGATCACGAGGCCGTTCACGATCACGCCGCCGGCGAGCGCGTCGTCGCGCGCATGATGGACCGGCCGGCCCGAATTGTTCACGCCGTCGCCGGAGACGTCGATGACGCGCCGCTCGGCGACATGCGGGCAGTCGGCGAGCACGCGCACCGCGAAGTCGATCGCCGCGGAGATCGAGGTCCAACCCCAGAAGGCGCGTCGCGTCGCCATCAGGCGCTCGAAGAAGTCGCGCGCCGACGCCTCGTCGGTGATCACCGACCACGGCACCTGCACCTGCTGGTGGTCGGCGCCGGACCACTCGATGAGCGTCACCGCGATTGCGCGATGCTTGCCGGCGCGGATCGCCTGCAGCACGGCGGGATGCTCGAAGGCCTCGGCGTAGCCGCGCTTCTGCAGCTCGTATTCCTGGTCGTCGATCGAGCGCGAGACGTCGACCGCGAGCACGAGCTGGAGATCGACCTCCGCCGATCGCGCCGGGGCCGCGAGGACCAGGCCGAGCGTGAGCAGGAAGAGACAGATCGCCGCGCCGAGGCCCATGGGGCGCGGCCGCGGCGGAGTGCGCACGAAACGATGGGCCATCAAGCCCTCCCGCAACGTCGATTCGCAGAACGAGCTTAGGTTAACGCCTGCAACTTAAACGATGGTTAAGTGGACCTTGCCCGCGAGGCGGCGCAGCATCCCGTAATTCGCGCTGCGCCGCACAATTGCGAGGAGGCCGCCGATGAAGTGCTCGCTCGTGCAGATGAACTCGATCGACGACAAGGCGAAGAACATCGCCATGGCCCGCGCGCTGATCGAACAGGCCGTCGCCGAAGACCGGCCCGACTGGGTGCTGCTGCCGGAGACCTTCGACTGGGCCGGCGGCACCTCGGCACAGCGCCTCGCCGCGGCCGAGATCGTGCCCGGCGGCCCGGCCTACCTGATGTGCCAGGAGATGGCCCGCACGCACCGGATCTTCGTCCATGCCGGCTCGATCAACGAGAGGGTCGAAGGCGAGAACAAGGTCTACAACACCTCCGTCGTGTTCGACCGCGACGGGCGGCAGATCGCGCTGTACCGCAAGATCCATCTCTTCGACGTCACCACGCCGGACGGGGTGGAGTTCAAGGAGTCGAAGCACGTGAAGGCCGGCGACGCCGTGGTCACCTACGACTGCGAGGGCGTCACGATCGGCGCGGCGATCTGCTACGACCTGCGCTTTCCCGAGCTGTTCCAGGCGCTGGCAACGAAGGGCGCGCAGGTGATCGCGCTGCCGGCCGCCTTCACGATGCAGACCGGCAAGGACCACTGGGAGGTCCTGGTGCGGGCGCGGGCGATCGAGACCGAGACCTACCTGGCCGCTGCCGGCCAGTGCGGGGCCTATACGCAAGGGAACGCGCAGCGCCAGACCTACGGCCATTCGATGATCGTCGATCCCTGGGGTCTCGTCGTCGCCCGGGCCTCGGATGGGCCGGGCGTGGTCACCTCGCGGATCGATCCGCGCAAGGTGCAGCAGGTGCGGGCGCAGATCCCGGTCCATCAGCACCGGCGGCTGCCGTTCGGCGCGTGAGCGACCGCCATGGCCGGGCCGGAACCGTTCGGCCCTCCTGCGCCCCGCCTCGGGCTCGGGAGAGCCGATGTCGTCGGCGGGCACCGCCGACTCGTCGCGTCTGGTCGACGGCCGCGGTTACCATCCCGAGCCGTGTGAGCCTCGTCGCTGCGGCGGGTGATTGCAGCTGGTAGGCTGCTCGTATTCGCGATTGGTGGATCGGTCGCTGGGGGAGGGGACGGAAGTGACGGGGACGATGGCGGGGCCGGAGCGCTCAGGTCGAGCCGACACCCGGTGGCGGCGGGTGACGATCGCCCGGACGCGCCGCGACGGCACGATCGCCGAGGTGCGCGCGTGAGGCGTCGCCGGCTCGTCGCGACCTCGACCGCGATGCTGCTGGCGCCGGCCCTTGCATGCGCGCAGGGCCAGGCGGCGCGGCCTGTGCGGATCGGGTACCTGTCCGCCTTCGAGGCGCCCGATCGCGACGTCGACGCGCTGCGGGCGGGGCTGCGGACCTTCGGTCATGTCGAGGGCGCGAGCTATACGCTCGAGATCCGCTATGCCGAGCGCCGTCTCGACCGTTTCGGCGCGCTGCTCGACGAGCTTCTCGCGACGGGAATCGCGGTCCTCGCGGTCGGCGGCGCGGCCTGGCAGGTCGCGTCGCGCGCCGGTCAGCGGGTTCCGGTCGTCTTCGCGATGAGCGGCGATCCGGTCGAAGCGGGAATCATCGCGAGCTTGCCGCGACCCGGCGGCAACGTGACGGGGATTTCCTTCCTCGCGCTCGACCTGGTGCCCAAGCGCCTCTCGCTGCTCAAGGAGGCCGCTCCCGGGATCCGGCGCGTCGGCGTCGTCTCCAACCCGCAGCATGCCGGCGAGCGCAACGAGCGCCGCGTGACCGAGGAGGCGGCGCACGAACTCGGCATCGAGATCGTGTATCGGCAGATCCGCGACGAAGCCGACATCGTGCCGGCCCTTGCCGCGATCCGCGATGCCGGCTGCGACGGCCTCACCGCCTTTCCCGAAGCCCTCACCTCGGCCGCGGCGGCCCGGCTCGCGGACTTCGCGATCGAGAACGCCATGCCGTCGGTCTTCGGCTGGCGAAACTTCGCGGCTGCCGGCGGGCTGATGAGCTACGGCCCGGTGCGCCACGACACCTATGCCCGCATGGGCTATTTCATCGATCGCATCCTGCGCGGCGCCAGGCCCGCCGACCTGCCGGCCGAGCTCCCGCGGTCGATCGAATTGGTCATCAACCAGCGTACCGCGCGGCGCCTGGACCTGACGATCCCGCACATCCTCGCCTCGCGCGCCGACGAGGTGATCGAATGATCGGGCGGCGCGCAGCGCTCGGTGCTGCCGCGGCGACGGCGTTCGTCGAATGGCGCGCGCGCGCTCAGGAGGCGGGACGCGTCTATCGGATCGGGCATTTCGGCGTGACCGAACGCTCGGAGCAGCTTACGCGCGATCGGATCGTGCCGGAGCTCGAGACTCTGGGGTTCGTCCTGGGGCGCAACCTGGTCATCGAGGGACGCCACGGGTCGGCGGCCGAATTGCCGCGTCTCGCGCGCGAAATCCTTCTCGGACGGCCCGATGTCATCGTGGCGATCGGCGCCCAGGCCCTGCGCGCGATGAGCGACACGACGACGAGCGTGCCGATCGTGATGTTCGCCGACGATCCGGTCGCGATGGGCGTCGCGGCAAGCCTTGCGCGCCCCGGCGGCAACGTGACCGGGGTCGCCAACATGGTCGTCGACCTGCAGGCCAAGCGTCTCGACCTGCTGCGGGAGGCACTTCCGTCGATCACCCGCGTGGGCGCCCTGCTCAAGGCGATCTCCCCGACGCGCGCCAAACTCGAAGCCGAACTTGCCGCGTCGGCGGCCCGAGCCGGGCTCGCGCTGACGATCGCGTACGCCGACGATGCCGGCGACTTCCCCGCGGCCTTCGAGGTCCTGCGCGCGGCCGGCGTCCAGGCGACCGTGATCGGCCCGGACCCCCAGTTCTACGCGGCCGTCGACAGGCTGGTCGCGTTGGCCGGCGCGGCGCGCCTCGCCCTGAGTTGCGAGTGGCCCGACATGGCACGGGCGGGATGCCTGATCGGCTACGGGACGGATCAGCTCGCGATGCGCGCACGCCTCGCCCAGTACGTGGCGCGGATCCTGCGCGGCGCCAATGCCGGCGACCTGCCGATCGAGCAGCCGACGGTGTTCGAGCTTGTCCTGAACCTGCGCACCGCGCGGTCGCTCGGCGTCGCCGTGCCGCCCGCCCTGCTCGCGCGCGCCGACGAGGTGATCGAATGATCGGGCGGCGGGCCGGGATCCTTGGCAGCCTGCTCGCCGGCGTCGCGAGCGCGCAGGATGCGCGGCGGCCCGAGGTCGTGGTGCTCACGCCGTCGCAGCAGCAGTTCGACATCGACGCCTTTCGCGACGAGCTGCGCGCGCTGGGGCGGGTCGACGGCGTGTCGATCGCCCTGGAGCTCTGGTCTGCGGATGGCGACCTTTCACGGCTGCCCGCCCTCGCGTCGGATGCGGCGGCCCGGCGGGTAGCGGTCATCGTCGCGGTGAACACGCCGGGAAGCGCCGCCGCGATCGCCGCGACGCGGAGCGTGCCGATCGTGATGGTGGCCGTCGGGGACCCGGTCGGGCTGGGATTTGTCGCGAGCCTGGCGCGGCCGGGCGGCAACGTCACCGGCATCTCGAACCTGTCGGTCGAGCTCTCCACCAAGCGGTTGCAGCTCCTGCACGAGGCCGTGCCCGCGGCCAAGCGGATCGCGGTGGTCTTCAATCCCGACGACCCGATCCACGCGGGACAGCGCGATGCGGTCGAGCAGGCGGCACGGGCGCTCGGGATCGCGACCGAAGCGGTCCCGATCCGACTGCCCGACGAGGCCGAGCCCGCCTTGACGCAGGCCGCCCGGCGCGGTGCCGGCGCGTTCATCCAGCTTGCCGGACAGGCCTTCACGGCGACGCCCGCGATCGCGGCGGCCGCCTTGCGGCTGAAGCTGCCGGCGATGCTCACCAATCGCCGATCGATGGTCATCGGCGGGCTGCTGTCGTACTGGTCCGACGATCGCGACGAACCGCGCCGCGTCGCGGGCTATGTCGATCGCATCCTGCGCGGCGACCCGCCGGGGGATCTGCCGGTCGATCTGCCGACGCGCTTCGTCTTTGTCGTCAACATGAGGACCGCAGCCGCGATCGGTGCGACCATTCCGGCCGGCGTCCTCGCCCGTGCCGACGAGGTGATCGAATGATCGGGCGGCGGCCGCTCCTCGCCGCGTCCGCGGCGATCGGGATGGGCGCCGATGCCGCGCGGGCGCAGGCGCCGCGCCCGCCGGGCCGGATCGGCTATCTGCATCCGCGCAGCGCGGATGCCGATGCGGCCACCGTGCAGATCCTGCGTCCGACCTGGCAGCGGCTCGGCTACGTCGAAGGCGACAGCTTCGTGCTGCGCGGCGCCGAGGGCGATCTCGCCCGGCTGCCGACGCTGGCGCGGGAGCTCGTCGCCGCCGGCGCCGGCGTCATCATCGCGGTCGGGCCGTCGGCCGTGCGCGCCGCGCGGCAGGCGGTCCCCGACACATCGATCGTGGCGATCGATCTGGAGACCGATCCCGTGCGCACGGGGCTGGCGCAGAGCTTCGCCCGCCCCGGTGGCTTGGTGACGGGACTGTTCGTGGACCAGCCGTCGCTGGCGACGAAATGGATCTCGCTGCTGCGCGAGGCCGTGCCGGGCACCGATCGCCTGGCCATCGTCTGGGATCCGACCACGACGCGCGACCAGCTCGAGCTCGCGGTCGAGGCGGCCGCGGCGATGCGCATCGGAACGAGCGTCTTTGAAGCGCGGAGCACGGCCGAGATCGACGGCGCCTTCGCGCGGATGGGATCGCCGCAGGGACTGGGGGTCGTGCAACTCGGCTCGCCGGGCTTTGCGGTCGTCGCGGCCCATTTCGCCGCGGCGGCGATCCGCCGTCGCCTGCCCACCATCTCGTTCCTGCGGCAATATGCGATGTTGGGTCTTCTCCTGACCTACGGGCCGAGCCAGGAAAGCTATTTCCCGCGCGCCGTGGTCCTCGCCGATCGCATTCTGCGCGGCGAGCGGCCCGGCACACTGCCGATCGAGCGGCCGGACCGCTTCGAGCTCGTCCTCAATGCAAAGACGGCCGCGGCCATCGGAGTCAGGTTTCCCGCCTCGCTGCAGGCCCAGAGCGACGAGGTGATCGAATGAGGCGGCGCTCGGCGATCGGGGCCCTGGGGCTGACGGCGGTCGCGCCGCGGCTGGCCACGGCCCAGTCCGGCGAGCGGCCGGCCCGGATCGCGGTCTACATGGACGTCCCGGCGGACGACACGCGCGCATCGGTGCGCCTCGCCGCCTTCGCGCAGGGCTTGCAGGAGACGGGCCGGGTCATCGGCCGGAACATCCGCATCGATCATCGCTGGCGCGTGGCAGGCGACGAGCAGTTGCAGGTCGGCGCGCGGGCGCTCGTCGCGGCCGCGCCGGCGGTGATCCTCGCCAGCTCGTCGCCGGTTGTCGCCGCGCTGCAGCGCGAGACTCGCACGATCCCGATCGTCTTCGTCGCCGTCATCGATCCGGTCGGCGCCGGCTTCGTCGAGAGCTTCGCGCGACCCGGCGGCAATATCACCGGGTTCACGTCGATCGACTACGACGTCGCCGGCAAATGGCTCGAGATCCTGCGCGAGGTGGATCCGGCGCTGCGCCGCGTCGCGATGCTCGACGACCCGTCGGTGCCGTCGACGCGCGGACAGGTCGCCGTCGCAGAGTCCGCCGCCAGCGCGCTCGGCCTCGCGCTCACGCGCCTGGATGTCCGCGACATCGACGCGGTCGAGCGTGCGCTCGGCGACTTCGCTCAGCTCCCCCACGCCGGCGTGGTGGTCGCGGCGAGCTCGGCGGCGGGCGCGGGGCGGGATCGCCTGATCGCCGCGATGGCGCGATTGCGGCTGCCCGCGGTCTATCCCTACGACCACTTCGCGCCCGCGGGCGGACTGATCGCCTATGGCCCCGACCTCGTCGACCCGTTCCGCCGCGCCGCCGACTACGTCGATCGCGTGCTCCGGGGAGCCCGGCCGGCGGAGCTCCCGGTCCAGGCGCCGAACCGGCTCGAGCTCATCGTCAACCTGCGCACGGCCCGCGAACTCGGGATCGCCGTTCCGCAGACGCTTCTGCTCCGTGCCGACGAGGTGATCGAATGATCGGCCGCAGACGACTGGCCGCCGGCGCCGGCGGCATCATCGTCGCGTCGGCGGGCGCCGCGCCGGCGCAGCAGGCCCATCCGCGGGGCCCGCGAATCGGGATCCTCGACGACGGCCCCAACTGGATCTTCTTCCGCGAGGCGATGCGGGAGCTCGGCTATGTCGAAGGAAGCACGATCGCCTACGAATATCGCGCCGCCGACGGCAATCCGGAGCGGCTCGCGGCCGCCGCCGCCGAGCTGGCGCGGCTTCCCGTGGACCTCTTCGCCGTGTACGGCACCGTCGCCAGCCGGGCCGCGCAGTCCGCCACCACGACGATCCCGATCGTCTCGATCGCCACCGGCGACCCCGTGCGCGCGGGCCTCGTGCACAGCCTCTCGCAGCCGGGCGGCAACCTGACGGGCAACACGATGATCGGCGTCGATCTCGGCCCCAAGCGCCTGCAGCTTCTGCGCGAACTGATCCCCAAGGCGGCCCGGGTCGCGTGCCTGTGGAACCCGGACAACGCCTCGAGCACCGCGTTCCTGCAGGACCTGCGCGCGGCGGCTCCGGCGCTGGCGCTCGAGATCGTCTCCGCACCCATGCGCAGCGCGGGCGAGGTCGACCAGGCGTTCGCGCTCATGCTCGAGCGGCGCGTCGATGCGTTCCTGATGACGCTCGATCCGGTCGTGCAGCAGCAGATTTCGCGTATCATCGCGTTCATGATCGAACGGCGCGTGCCGGCCATCTTCCTTGCGCGGGAGAACGCGCTCGCCGGCGGGCTCGTCTCCTACGGCGCGAGCAATCGCGACATGTTCCGCCATGGCGCAAGCTACGTGCATCGGATCCTTCAGGGCGCCAGGCCGTCGGCCCTGCCGGTCTGGCAGCCGGATCGGCTCGAGCTGGTTTTCAATCTCGGGACGGCGAGGGCCCTCGGCATCGTCGTCCCGCCGCTGCTGCTTGCCCGAGCCGACGAGATGATCGAATGATCGGCCGCCGCTCCGCCATCGCCGCCGGCGGCCTCGCCCTCGCCTCCGGCCTTGCGCATGCGCAGGCCGAGCGCAGCCTGCCGGTGGTCGGGTTCCTCGGCTTCGCGTCGGAAGCGAGCGATCGCGCGAGCGTCGTGGCGCTGCGTCAGGGCTTCGCCGAGCTGGGTCATGTCGAAGGCCGCACGATCGTGATCGAGAGTCGGCATGCCGAGGGCCATGTCGATCGCGTCCCGGCCCTCGTCGCGGAGATGGCGGCTCGGCCGGTCGGCGTCTTCGTCGTGCCGGGGCAGGCGGCGGCGCGGCTGCTGCACCGGATCACCCGCATCCCGATCGTCGCGATCGGCCTGCCCCCGACGGCGAGCGACCCCGACCTGTTCCAGAGCCTCAGCCGGCCGGGCGGCACGGTCACCGGCTTCTCGAACTTCGCCGAAGAGCTCGCCGGCAAGCGGATCGAGCTGATGCGCGAGGTGCTGCCGGGTCTCAAGGCGATCGGCGTCCTTCACAACGTGGTCGATCCCGTGTTCCGCGAATGGGGCGTCGAAACCGAGGCGGCGATCCGCGGTCAGGGCCTGGTCTCCGTGCGTCTCGGGCTGACGTCGGTCGACCCCGCGGAGGTCGTCCGGCTGGTGCGCTCGCTGCGACCCGCGGGCGCCGAGGCCCTGATCGTCATCCGCGATTTCCTGACGCATTCCGTGCGCGACGCGATCTACGGAACCGCGATCGAGGAGAGGATCGCGACCGTCACCGAGCAGCGCGACTTCGCCGAGGCGGGCGCCTTCATGTCCTACGGTGCCGACATGCGCGACCTGTTCCGCCGCGCCGCCGGCTATGCCGACCGGATCCTCAAGGGCGACCGCCCGGGCGATCTTCCGATCCAGCTCGCGACGAAGCTCGAGTTCGTGGTCAACCAGCGCACGGCGCGCGCGATCGGCCTCGTCGTGCCGCCGTCGATCCTGCTGCGCGCCGACGAGGTGATCGAATGATCGGGCGTCGTCCCCTGCTGGCCGGCGCCGCGGCGGTCGCCGCCGCATCGCCCGTCGCGGCGCAAACGGCACGACCGCTGGTCGGCTTCATCGCGGCATCGTCGCGCCAGGAGCGCTTCGAGCGCGCATTCGTCACCGGCCTGCGCGACCAGGGCCTCGTGCTCGGGCGATCGATCGACGTCGAGTTCCACTGGACCGCCGGCACGCTCGAGCCGATGCGCGCGATCGTCGCCGATCTGCTGGCGCGCCGCGTGGCCGTCATCGTCACGGGCGGCGGCAACGTCACGCTGCTCGCACGGACACTGACGGACGCCGTGCCGATCGTCTTCGCGACCGCGATCGATCCCATCGACGACGGTCTCGTCGTCAGCCTCGCCCGTCCCGGCGGCAACGTCACCGGGCTGAGCCTGCAGTCCGTCGAGCTCGCGCCCAAGCTCATCGAGGTGCTGCGCGAGCTCGTGCCGAAGGCCATGCGCGTGGCGGTCCTCCACAGCACGTTGAGCCGCACCTCGGCCGGCCGCCGCGCGGCGATCACCGCCGCGGCTCGCACGATCGGCATCGAGACGCGCGAAATCGGATTCGCGAACGTCGAGGCGATGGGCCGCGCCTTCGACGAGGCCGCGGGCATGGACGGGGCGATCGTGCTGCGGGACTTCCTCGTCGAGGCCAACATGCGGGCGATCGTCGCCCATGCCGCGCGCGTCAAGCTGCCGGTCATCTACGAGCAGGCGGAGCCGGTCCGCGCCGGCGGCCTGGTCTCCTACGCGGCGGATTTCGTCGAGATGCATCGCCGGGCGGCGGGGTATGTCGCGCGCATCCTGCGCGGCGTGGCGCCCGCCGATCTTCCGGTCGAGCAGCCCGTCCGGTTCGAGCTCGTGCTCAACCTGCGAACGGCGCGCGCGCTCGGCCTCTCGCCGCCGGCCGTGATGCTCGACTACGCCGACGAGGTAATAGAGTGAGGGCCGGCC
The DNA here is from genome assembly GCA_016793165.1 of Alphaproteobacteria bacterium. Classification (GTDB taxonomy): domain Bacteria; phylum Pseudomonadota; class Alphaproteobacteria; order CACIAM-22H2; family CACIAM-22H2; genus CAIOSQ01. Next base: position 50,499 of record JAEULA010000071.1, read on the forward strand.
CCGCAGGAGCGATCGCACGGCGCCGGCGGGTGCCGCAGTGCAGGGGCGATGCTGGGCCGCGGGGACTGCCGGTGCCCGGAGGGATCGGGGCGGCCCGCCGCCCGCGCGCCGATGGGCGACGAGCTCTGCCGACGGTTGCGTCGTATCGTCCCGGTGGCGATTGTGGGGCCATGGAACGGTCGCGGCACGACATGCTCTCGAGACTCGCCATCGGCGTCGCCGCGGGATGCGGATGAGCGCGCCCGGGCCTGCCGCTCCGCCATCGGGGTCCGCCATCCCGGCCGCTGCCGCGCAACCGCGCGGCCGGCTGTTCCGCAAGTACGTTCTGTCGTTCATCGGCGTGGTGAGCCTCGTGCTCCTCGCCAGCGGGCTGCTCGACGGCTGGTTCTCCTACCGCGAGACGCGCACGACCCTGGCGCTCGTCCAAGACTCGAAGGCCGAGGCGGCGGCGCAGCGCATCGAGCAGTTCATCGCCGAGATCGAGCGGCAGATCGGCTGGACGACGCATGCGCAATGGGCAGCGGGCACGGTCGACCAGCGCCGCTTCGACTACGTGCGGCTGCTCCGCCAGGTGCCGGCGATCACCGAGCTCGTCCAGATCGACGCGACCGGGAAGGAGCAGCTGAAGGTCTCGCGCCTCGCCATGGACGTGGTCGGGAGCGGCGCCGACCTCTCCGCCGAGGCGCGATTCGTCGAGGCCAAGCAGCGCCGCGTCTGGTACGGCCCGGTCTATTTCCGGAAGGAGTCGGAGCCGTACATGACGATCGCCGTCGCGCACGGCGGACGCGCCGCGGGCGTCACCGCGGCGGAGGTCAACCTCAAGCTCATCTGGGACGTCGTCACGTCGATCCGCCTGGGTCAGCGCGGCTATGCCTACGTGGTGGACCGCGAGGGCCGCCTGATCGCGCATCCCGACATCAGCCTGGTGCTGCGCAACACCGACCTCGCGCGTTCGGCCCAGGTCGTCGCCGCGCGCGACGCCGTCGAGAACCGCTTCGCCGAGGCGCAGGCGATCGTGGTGCCGGGCTTCGACGGCCGCTCGGTGTTCTCGGCGCACGCGACGATCCCGCAGCTCGGCTGGATCGTCTTCGTCGAATCGCCGATCCAGGAGGCGCTGGCCCCGCTCTACGCCACGATGTGGCGCACGGCGGGGCTGCTGCTGGCCGGCCTCGCCATCGCCGCCCTCGGCGGCATCTTCTTCGCGCGGCGCATGCTGGCCCCGGTCCGCGCGCTGACCGCCGGCGCCGCCCGGCTCGGCGTCGGCGACCTCGGTCATCGCATCGACGTGCGCACGGGCGACGAGATCCAGTCGCTCGCCGACAGCTTCAACGAGATGGCCGGCCAGCTGCAACAGAGCTACGCCGGCCTCGAGCAGAAGGTCGCCGACCGCACGCGCGAGCTGCAGGAGTCGCTGGAGCAGCAGACGGCGACGAGCGACGTGCTGCGCGTCATCAGCGCATCGCCCGGCGCGCTCGCGCCGGTGTTCGACCAGATGCTCGAGAGCGCGACCCGCATCTGTGCGGCGAGGTTCGGCATCGTGTTCCGGTACGGCACCGACGGGTTTCGCGTCGAGGCCATGCGCAACGTGCCGCCGGCCTACGCGGAGGTGCTTCGCTCCAGCCCGCCCTATTTCCGGAATGTCGCGCCGGATTCGGCATTCGGCCGGATGCTGGCGCGCATCGAGCCCGTCCATGTCGAGGACCTTCGCGTCGGGCAGGCCTATGCCGATCGCATGCCGATCCGCACGGACCTCGTCGATCTCGGCCAGGCACGGACCTTCCTCGCCGTGCCGTTGGTGAAGGACGGCAAGCTGATCGGAGCCTTCGCCCTCTATCGCGACGAAGTGAAGGGCTTCACGCCCAAGCAGATCGAGCTGGTGGCAGGGTTCTCCGATCAGGCCGTCATCGCGATGGAGAATGTCCGCCTGTTCGACGAGGTCCAGGCGCGCACGCGCGAGCTCGCGCAGTCGGTCGAGGAGCTGCGCGCGCTCGGCGAGGTCGGCCAGGCGGTCAATTCGACGCTCGATGCGGCACGCGTGCTGGACACGATCATCACCAAGGCCGTCGAGATCTCCGGCACCGAGGCGGGCGTCATCTACGGATACAGCACGCGCCATCAGGCATTTCGCATGCGCGCGAGTGCCGGCGGGACGCCCGAGCTGACCGAGGCGATCCGCCAGCAGAAGCTCAACATGCAGACCCCGCTCGGCGACGCCGCGCGCACCCGCGAGCCGGTGCAGATCACCGACTTGACGGCGGTGCCCGACACGCCGGTGGTTCGCATGCTCCTCGCAGCGGGCTACCGCTCGCTGCTGATCGTCCCGTTGATCGGCCGGGAGCGCGTCATCGGGGCGCTCGTCATGCGCCGGAAGCAGACGGGCCTGTTCCCGTCGCGCACCGTCGATCTGATCAAGACGCTGGCGGCGCAGTCGGTCGGCGCGATCCAGAACGCGCGGCTGTTCGGCGAGATCGAGGAGAAGAGCCGCCAGCTGGAGCTCGCCAGCCAGCACAAGTCGCAGTTCCTCGCCAACATGAGCCACGAGCTTCGCACGCCGCTCAATGCCGTGCTCGGCTATGCGGAGCTGATGGCCGACGGGATCTACGGCGATCTCTCGGACAAGGCCCAGGGCGTGCTGGCGCGCATCCAGACCAACGGCAAGCATCTCCTCGGCCTCATCAACGACGTGCTCGATCTGTCGAAGATCGAGGCGGGCCAGTTCACGCTCGCGAACGAGCCGTATTCGGTCGGCGCGGTCGTCCAGGCGGTGATCGCGGCGACCGAGTCGCTGGCGTCGAACAAGGCGATCCGTCTCGGCGCCGAGATCGAGCCGGACCTGCCGCCCGGCCAGGGCGACGAGCGTCGGCTCACGCAGGTGTTCCTCAACATCGTCGGCAACGCGATCAAGTTCACCGATCAGGGCGAAGTGGTCATCGCCGCGCGCGGCGACGGCGAGACGTTCGAGATCGCGGTACGCGATACCGGCCCGGGCATCGCGCCTGAGAACCAGGCGAAGATCTTCGGCGAGTTCCAGCAGGTCGATGATTCGAGCACCCGCAAGAAGGGCGGCACGGGGCTGGGACTCGCGATCAGCAAGAAGATCGTCGAGATGCACGGCGGCACGATCAGCGTCGAATCTGAGCTCGGCAAGGGCTCCATCTTCCGCGTGCGCATTCCCATGCGCGCCGCGCCGGTCAAGGAGGCCGCGCAATGAGCAAGCGAATCCTCGTCGTCGAGGACACCATGGACAATCGCGAGATCGTCCGCGACATGCTCGACGCCGCCGGATACGAGATGATCGAGGCGGTGAACGGGGCGGAGGGCGTGCGCCTCGCCGAGACCGAGAGGCCCGATCTGATCCTGATGGACATGCAGATGCCCGAGATCGACGGCTACGAGGCGACGCGACGGATCAAGGCGAACCCGGCGCTGGCCCATATCCCGATCATCGCCGTGACGTCCTACGCGTTGGCCGGCGACGAGGCGAAGACGCGGGCGGCGGGTTGCGACGACTACGTCGCCAAGCCGTTCAGCCCGCGCCAGCTGCTGCAGAAGATCCGCGGCCGTCTCGGTTGAGGAGCGGGTGATGACCGAGGCGCGCCGGATCCTCGTGGTCGACGACATGCCCGACAATGTCGAGATCGCGAAGCTGCGTCTCGAGCGCGAGGGCTTCGCCGTGGAGACCGCCGTCGACGGCGAGGCTGCCCTGGCGATGGTCGCCGCGTCGCCCCCGGACCTGATCCTTCTCGACATCATGATGCCGAAGGTCGACGGCATCGAGGTGACGCGGCGCCTCAAGGCCGACGCATCGCTCCCCTTCGTTCCGATCATCCTTCTCACCGCGAAGGCGGCAGTGAAGGACGTCGTTGCCGGGCTCGATGCCGGCGCCGACGACTACCTCACCAAGCCCTTCGACCACGCCACGATGGTCGCGCGGGTGCGCGCGATGCTGCGCATCAAGGCCCTGCACGACACGGTGGAACGCCAGGCGCGCGAGCTGGGCGAGCTCAACCGCACGCTCGAGGCGCGGGTCGCCGCACAGGTCGCCGAGCTCGAGCGCACAAGCCGGCTGCGCCGCTTCCTGGCGCCGCAGGTGGCCGAGCTGATCATGGCCGACGGCGGCGCCGACCCGCTCAGGAGCCGCCGCCGCGACGTCGCCGCTGTGTTCTGCGACCTGCGGGGATTCACCGCCTTCGCCGAGACGGCCGAGCCCGAGGACGTGATGGCCGTGCTGGAGAGCTATCACGCCACGCTCGGCCCGATCGTGTTCCGCCACGAGGGCACGGTCGAGCGCTTCGTCGGCGACGGGCTGCTGATCCTGTTCAACGATCCGGTGCCGTGCCCCGATCCGAGCGCGCGCGCGATCCGCATGGCCGACGCGATGCGCGAGGCGATGGCGGCGGTGGCGCGGCAATGGTCGGCGCGGGGATTCAGCCTCGGTTTCGGTGTCGGGATCGCGCGCGGATACGCCACGATCGGGCGCATCGGCTTCGAGGGGCGCTTCGACTACTCGGCGATCGGCACGGCGGTGAACGTCGCGGCACGCCTTTGCGACCGCGCGGCCGACGGCCAGATCATCGTCAGCCAGCGCGTCGCCAACGAGGCTGCCGAGGTCGCCAGCTTCGAGCCGCTCGGCGCGCTCGAGCTCAAGGGCCTGCTGCGCCCGGTCCAGGCGTTCAACGTCGCGGCGCTCGCGGCCGGCTGACCCGCCCGCGGCCGGGCGCCGCTCAGCGGATCAGCCGCGCGAGGAAGTCGCGGGTCCGCGCGTTCGCGGGGGCGGCGAAGAAGCCGTCCGGCGGCGCAGCCTCGACGATCCGGCCCTCGTCCATGAACACGATCCGGTCGGCGACCTCGCGCGCGAACCCCATCTCGTGCGTCACGACGATCATCGTCATGCCGGTGGCGGCGAGCTCGATCATGCAGTCGAGCACCTCCTTGATCATCTCCGGATCGAGCGCGGAAGTCGGTTCGTCGAACAGCATCAGCCTGGGCTTGAGGCACAGCGCGCGGGCGATGGCGACGCGCTGCTGCTGGCCCCCCGAGAGCTGCGCGGGGTGCTTGGGCGCCTGCTCGGGGATCCGCACCCGCTCGAGCAGCGACATCGCCAGCGCCTCGGCCTCGGCGCGAGGCCGGCCCTGGACGAGCATGGGCCCGAGCGTGCAGTTCTCCAGCACGCTGAGATGCGGGAAGAGATTGAAGGACTGGAACACCATCCCGATGCGGCGACGCAGCTCGCCCACCGTGCCGGCGCGATGATCGAGCTCGATGCCTTCGATCGCGATGCGGCCGGCGTCGTGGCGGACGAGCCCGTTGACGCAGGAGATCAGGGTCGACTTGCCCGAGCCCGACGGGCCGCAGATCACCACGCGCTCGCCGGCGGCCACGTCGAGATCGACGTCCTTGAGGACGTCGACGCTGCCGAAGCGCTTGCGCACCCCGCGCATCCGCAGGATCGGAGCCTCGTCAGCCATGGCCGCGCCCGTCGCCCAGGCGCCGCTCGAGGCGCCGGCTGAAGGCCGACATCGAGGCGCAGAAGGCGAGGTAGATCGCCGCGATGAACAGATAGGCCTCGATGAAAAGTCCCCACCACTTGGTGTCCGCTTTGGCGGCGTTGGTCGTGCCCAGGAGGTCGAGCATGCTGATGATGACGACGAGCGACGTGTCCTTGAACGCGGCGATGAAGATGTTGACCAGCGACGGGATCACCAGCGTCAGCGCCTGCGGCAGCACGATGCGCAGCTGGGTTTGCCAGTAGCCGAGGCCGATTGCCTCGGCGGCAAGGTATTGCCCGGCCGGGATGGCCTGCAGCCCGCCGCGGATGGCCTCGGCCATGTAGGCGGCGAAGAACAGCACGAAGGCGGCTTGCGCCCGCAGGAGCTGGTCGACGTTCCAGCCCGGCGGCAGGACGAGCGGGAACAGGACCATCGACATGAACAGCAGGCTGATCAGCGGCACGCCGCGCATGAACTCGATGAACCCGGTCGCGATCCAGCGCAGCACGGCCATGTCGCAGCGCCGCGCCAGCGCCAGCAGGATGCCGAGCCAGAAGGCGAGGAAGCAGCCCACGCTCGCGATCAGCATGGTCAGCGGCAGGCCGCCCCACAGCCGCGTCTCGACCGGCGGCAGCCCCGGAACGCCGCCGCGCATCAGCACCGCGATCGCGAGCAGCGTCGCCAGCCACGCGCCGAACATCGCGCGCCGCCGGGCCGGGGCGCTCCAGGCGGCCTCCACGCAGCTGGCTGCCGTCATCACGACGAACAGGGCGACCGCGAGCCCGGCCCGCCACTGCTCCTCGTAGGTGTACTGGCCGAACAGGATCAGGCGCCACTTGTCGTGGAGGAAGGCCCAGCACGCGCCCTGCGCCTTCAGGCACTGCTCGAGCGTGGCCGGGCCGGGAACCGACTCCGTCACCAGCCAGCGCCACGCGTGCGGCGCGAACCACGCCAGTGCCAGCGCGCCGAGAATGCTCGCCAGCGCGCTCGCCGGTGTGGCGAAGAAGTTGCGCCGCAGCCACGAGCGCGTCGCTGCGGCGCTCATGCGCGGGCCTCGAAGGCGATGCGGCGGTTGTACCAGTTCATGAACGCCGCGGTGGCGAGGCTGAGCGTCAGGTAGACGGCAAGGATGATCGCGACGCATTCGACGGCGCGGCCGGTGTCGCCGGTCACGACCATCGAGACCCGCACGAGATCGGGATAGCCGATCGCGACCGCGAGCGACGAGTTCTTGGTGAGGCTCAGGTACTGGCTGGTCAGGGGCGGCACGACGATGCGCAGCGCCTGCGGCAGCACCACGAGCCGCATCGTGCGCGCGCGCGAAAGCCCGAGGCTCTTCGCGGCTTCGACCTGGCCGCGCGCGACGCCCTGGATCCCGGCGCGGATCGACTCCGCCGCGAAGCCCGCCTGGTAGGTGACGAGGCCGAAGATGAGGATCGCGAACTCCGGTACCCGGTTGCCGCCACCCTGGAAGTTGAAGCCGCGCAGGGCGGGCACGTCCCAGGCGAGCGGATCGCCGAAGGCCAGGAACAGGGCCAGCGGCGGGCACAGGATCGCGGCCAGGGCCGGACCGAGCACGGCGCTCGGCTGGCCGGTGCGTTCATGGAGCCGGCGCGCGCGGCGCGCGAGCAGCCACGCGGCCACCCCGCCGCCCGCCGCGGCGAGCGCCATCCAGGCGAAGACCGGCTGCATCTCCAGCGCCGGATAGGCGAGTCCGCGATTGGACAGGAACAGGCCGGGCAGGGGGCTCCAGGCCGCGCGCGGCGCCGGCAGCAGCTTCACGATGAGCAGGTGCCAGAAGTAGAGCTGCAGCAGCAGCGGGATGTTGCGGACGGTCTCGATGTAGAGCCAGGCGCCGCGCGACAGCATGAGATTGCTCGACAGCCGCGCCAGCGCGATCAGCGTGCCGAGGACGGTCGTCAGCACGATCGCGATGACGGCGACCTGCAGCGTGTTGCCGAGCCCCGCCGCGAAGGCGTGCAGGATCGGCTCGCCGGCGCGATAGCCGATCAGGTTGTCGCCGATCTCGAACCCGGCGGCGTCGAGCAGGAATCCGAAGCCGAGCTCGAGCTTCATGCGCGGCAGATTCGCGCGGATGTTCGCCGCGGCGAATCCGGCGGCGGCGAGCAGCGCCAGCAGGGCGAGGCCCTGCCAGAACGCCGATCGCACGCCCGGTCGCTTCCACAGCCGTCGAATCGCAGCGGCGGCGCCCGTCATGGCTCGTCCAGGTCGGCCCGCCCCGGCATCCGGCCGCGGCGGGCCGCCGGTCAGCTCAGCGCCAACTCGGCGCCCACTGCAGACCGCCGTCGCGCTCGAGCGCGTTGGGCCCGCGCGGCAGCTTGCCGGGCGACTTCATGCCGAAGCTGCGGTCCCACACCTCGCCGTAGTTGCCCACCGTGCGGACGATGTTGGCGCCGAAGTCCTTGGCGAGCCCCATCTTCGGGCCGATGTCGCCTTCCTCGCCCATGAAGCGCTTCACGGCGGGATCCTTGTGACCCTTGAAGTTCTCGACGTTGTCCCGGGTGATGCCGAGCTCCTCGGCCGTGACGAGCGCGTAGTGCGCCCACTTGGCCGCCGTCGCGAAGGCGACGTCGTCGCGGCGGATGATCGGGCCCATGTGCGACTTGGCATAGAGCTCGGGCAGGATGACGTGGTCGTCGGGCTGCTTGAGCCGCGCGCGGCGCATCGCGAGGAACGGCGGCTCCGAGGTGACGACGTCGCAGCGACCTTCCTCGTAGAGCGGGTAGATCTGCGTCGTGGACTCGATCGCCACCGGCTTGAAGGTCATGTTGCGCGCGCGGAAATAGTCCGAGATCCAGCTCTCCTGCAGCGAGCCCGCGACCACGCAGATCGACGCGCCATTGAGGTCGGCGAGCTTGGTGGCGCCGGCGCGCTTGTGGACCATGAAGCCGAGGCCCGAGAACATGTTCGGCCCGACGAAGTCGAGCCCGAGTTCGGTGTTGCGGCCGATCGTCCATGTGATCGCGAAGCCGGCCATGTCGACCTCGCCGGCCTTCACGCCGGGGATCGCCTGCGCGAACGTGACCTTGACGAACTCGACCTTGGGATTCGGGCCGAGGATCGCGGCCGCGACGGCACGGCAGTAGTCGGCCTCGAGGCCCACCGTCTCGCCGCGATCGCTGAGGGTCGCGAGGCCCGGCGAGTCCGCCGGCACGCCGCACTTGAAGCTGCCGCGCGCGCGAATGTCCTCGATCTGCCCGGCGCCGGCCGCGACCGGTGCAAGCAACGTCAGCGCCGCCGCCGCGGCGAACCAGTTCCTCGTCATGCCGTCCCTCCCTGGATTATCGCGCCGCCCCCGCGGCGGCGCGGTTGCGTCAGTAGCTGCGCTCGGCCGTGGCCGCACCGGCGACGCCGCGGGCCTGGGCGACCACCGCGCGCAGATCGGCGAGGTAGTCGTCGACCATGACCTCGTGGTTCGGATTGAGCGCGAGGTGGATCCCCTTGGGTTCGGCCTGACGGCCCACGAACCAGCCGCGCGCGGCCATGCCGTCGGCGATCGCGCCGATGTCGAGCGCCGGGTCGCTGGCGCGGTAGACGAAGATCGAGAGCTCGTTGGGCTCGAGCACCGCGAGGCCCGGAATCGCGTTGATGCCCCCGGTGAGGCGCCGCTTCGTCTCCATGATGATGCGCGCGATCCGGTGATAGCCGTCCATGCCGAGATAGTTCATCACGGCCCATGCGGCGGCGACGGCGCCGCCCGGGCGGGCGCCCTGGGCGGTCGGCTGCATGTAGGCGCCGCGCTCCCAGTCGTCGAAGGTGAAGATCTGGTACTTGTCCTTCAGCCGCTGCTCGCGCAGCAGCATCAGCGAGGCGCCCCAGGCCGCCATGCCGTATTTGTGCAGGTCCGCGGAGATCGAGGTGACCCCCGGGACCGCGAAGTCGAAGGCGGGGATGTCGTGGCCGATGTCGCGCACGAACGGGGCGAGGAACCCGCCGACGCAGGCGTCGACATGCATCCAGAGCCCGCGCTCCTGGGCGAGGGCCGCGATGTCGGCGATCGGGTCGAAGACGCCGAACGGATAGTTCGGCGCCGATCCCATCAGCATGATCGTATCCGCGTCGATGCGCTCGGCCATTCCCGCCACGTCGGCGCGGAAGTCGTTGCGGCTCGTCCGCACGCGCACGACCTCGATGCCGAGGTAGTGCGCCGCGCGGGTGAAGGTCGGGTGGCAGGTGCGCGGCACCACGGCCTTCGGCCGCGTCACGCCCTTCTCGGCGCGCGCCCAGTCGCGGGCGGTCTTGAGCGCGAGGAAGATGCTCTCCGAGCCGCCCGAGGTGAAGGTGGCCGTCGCACCCGGCGGCGCGTGCAGCAGCGACAGGCCCATCTCGACGACCTCGCCCTCCAGACGCTTCAGGCTGGGGAAGGCGCGGTGCGCCATGTTGTTCTCGTTCCAGTAGGCGCAGTAGGCCTCCTGCTGGACGCGCTTCAGCTCCTCGTCGAGGTAGTAGTAGTAGAGCGCCATCCGGCCGCGGCGCCACGAGAAGTCGTCCTTCTTCGCGTCCTCGAGCTCCGACTTGAGGAAGCTCCAGTCGCGGCCCTTCTGCGGAATGCGCATCATCGCTCGACGGGCTCCTGCTACTGCGTGCCGCGCAGGCCGAGGATCCGGCGCGCCTCGGCAGGCGTGGCCACCTCCGGCCCCAGCAGCCGGACGATCCTGACCGCCTTCTCGACGAGCTGCGCGTTCGAGCCGAACACGCCCTTGTCGACGTAGAGGTTGTCCTCGAGGCCGACGCGCACGTGGCCGCCGAGCAGCACGGCCTGCGCGGCCATCGGGAACTCCATGCGCGAGATGCCGAACGCCGCCCAGATGGCCCGCTGCGGCAGCAGGCTCTTCATGAAGGCCATGGTTTCCGGGGTCTGCGGCGCGCCCCAGGCGACGCCGAGCACGATCTGGAACAGCGGCGGTGCGTCGACCAGGCCGTCGGCGACCAGCTGGCTCGCGAACCGGATGTGGCCGGCGTCGAAGACCTCGAGCTCGGGCTTGGCGCCGGCCGCGCGCATCAGCGTCGCCATCTCGCGCAGATGGCGCGGGATGTTGACGAAGGCGAACTCGCCCATATTCATGGTGCCGACGTCGAGGCTGCAGATCTCGGGCTTGAGCTCGGTGACGTGGCGCATGCGCTCGGCAGGCTGCACGATCGTCGTGCCGGGCCCGTGCCGCCGCGGATCGTCGGGGTGAGGGTCGTAGCGCCCGCCCGCGCCGCAGCTCAGGTTGAGGATGATGTCGCTGCGGCTGGCGCGCACGCGCTCGACGACGTCGCGGAACAGCGCCGGATCCCGGCTTGCGGCGCCGGTCTTGGGATCGCGCACGTGAATGTGGGCGATCGCGGCGCCCGCCTCGCCGGCCTCGATCGCCGCGCGGGCGATCTCCGCGGGCGTGACCGGGATCGCGGGGTGCTTGCCGACGGTGGCGCCGGAGCCGGTGACGGCGCAGGTGATGATGACCTTCTCCTGCATGTCACGCCGCCTCGCCGGAGGCGCGGCGGATGCCCATGAGCCCCTCGTGCACGGCGCCGCAGAAGTCGTCGACCTCCTTCTCGCCCATCGCGGTCGACAGCGCGATCAGGCCGGTCGGGCCCATCACGAAGCCGGCGTTGAGGAGGTGGCGATAGAGGCCGTCGAGGCGCTTGCGCTCGGCCGGCAGCGCATGGACCGAGCGGTAGTCGGTGTAGCGGCGGTTGTTCATGTGGATCTTCCAGAGGCTGCCTGCGCCGGTGACCTGGCCTTCCATGTTGGCATCGCGGAACGCCGCGCGCAGCCCCTCCGCCAGGCGGTCGCCGAGCGTCGCCAGGCGCGCGAACGCCTCGGGCGTCATCATGCGCATCGCGGCGTAGCCGGCCGCCATCGTCATCGGATTCGAGTTGAAGGTACCGCCGTGGCTCGCGAGCGGCCGGCCACGCGTCGGGTTGAAAACGTCCATGAACGCCTTCTTGCCGGCGACCGCGCCCACCGGCATCCCGCCGCCGATGATCTTGCCCATCGTCGTCAGGTCGGCGTCGAAGCCGTGCACGTGCTGCGGGCCGTTGTAGTCGATGCGGAACGATGCCACCTCGTCCGAGATCATGACGATGTCGTGCCGGTCGCAGACCTCGCGCACCATCCTCAGGAACTCGGCGGTGGCGGGGACGAAGCCGATGCGCGGCGGGAGCGGATCGATGATCACCGCCGCCAGGCGGTCGGCGTTCAGCTCGAGCAGGTGACGCGACCTCGCGACGTCGTTGTGCGGGATGACGACCACGTCGCGCATCACGTTCTCGGGCAGGCCACGCGTGTAGGGGGTTCGCGCGGGGGCGTCGACGTCGCCCCAGTTCCCGGGATTGGCGTCGTGACTGACCTCGACGGGATCGAACATGCCGTGATACGCGCCCTCGCATTTCGCGATCATCGGCCGGCCGTTGTGGGCGCGCGCCGCCTTGACCGCGACCATCACCGCCTCGGATCCGGAGTTGCAGAACCGGATCTGCTCGAAGCTCTTGACGCGGCCGCACAGCAGCTCGGCGAGCATCACCTCGTTCTCGGTCGGCATCGCGAAGGAGAGGCCGCGCGCCGCCTGCTCCTGCACCGCCGCGACGATCTCGGGATGCGCGTGGCCGTGGATCAGCGTCATGTAGTTGTTGAGGAAGTCGATCCGCTCGACGCCGTCGACGTCCCTGATCCGGCAGCCGGAGCCGGACGCCGCGTAGATCGGGTAGGGCGCCTGCCAGGTCGTGAGCCGCGTCGATCCGCCCGCCATCACCTGCGACGCCCGCGCGTAGAGCTGCGCCGAACGCGAGCTCGGATCCGGATAGACCATGGCTTCATCCCCCGCTCGCAACGTTCCGTCACCCCGTCGACGGGCGCGGCCGCAGCCGCCGATGCACGCGCTATATGTGATCACATTATTCGCCGGCCGCGCGCTCGCGCAAGCATCGCGGCGCGGCCGATGCGCATCGACCGCGCCCCGCCGCCGCGGCGCGCATGGCCCGCGGCCGGTCAGATGGCGGAGGCGAGGCGCGCGCGATAGGCCGGCGCCCGCGACAGCTCGATGATGTAGTCGAGCGCCGCGCCGATATCGCGCTCGAGCGCCGCGCGCGCGGCCTCCTCGTCCTTGCGTGCGATCGCGGCGAGGATCTTGCCGCGCAGCCGTCCGGCCTCGCGATCGGCATAGGCCGGGAACAGGTAGTTCACGTAGGGCGCGGTGCGCAGCCACAGGCTCTCGATCAGCGCGCCCAGGATCGGCTGGCGGGCCCCGTCGTAGATCATGAAGTGGAAGGCGCCGATCGCGCGGATGCGGAGCTTGACGTCGCCGTCGCGGCGCAGCGCGACGATCCGCGCCTCGGCGGCCTCGAGCGCGGCGACGTCGCGCTTGTCGAAGTTGCGCGTCGCCAGCGCCGTCGCGTGGCCCTCCAGCATGACGCGCAGCGAGCGCAGCTCCTCGAGCCGCTCGGTGGAGAGCAGCGGCACGCGGATCAGGCGGTTGGGCAGGATCTCGATCGCTCCCTCCGCGGCCAGCCCGTGGAGCGCCTCGCGGATCGGCGTCGGGCTGATCCGGAGCGCGGTCGACAGGCCGCGGATCGTCACCTTCTGGCCGGGCTCGAACTGGCCGCTGCGCAGCGCCGCGCGCAGGGCCTCGCCGGCCTGTCCGCGCAGCGTTCGCGCATCGATGCGATCGAGATCGGGGATGCTCAGCGTCGTTCCGCCGGGAAGGGGTCCTGGTCGGCAGTCTAGTCGAATTCCGGCCGCGGCCGCAGCCGCGCGCGGGGTCACACGAACTTCTCGATCGATCCGGCGAAGGACGTGATCGGCGGATAGGCGGCGGGGTCGGTCACCACGTCGATCAGCGACGGGACCTCGCACGCGATCGCGGCATCCAGCGCGGCCCCGATCCGCGCCGGGTCCTCGAGCCGCTCGCCGTGGCAGCCGCAGGCGCGCGCGATCAGCGCGTGGTCGACGCCGGCGAATGCGACGGCGTCGCTGTGCCGGCCGTAGCGCGAGAGCTCGGCATGCTTCTGGTAGCCGAGGATGCCGTTGTTGAGGACCATCGTGACGACGGGCAGGCCCATGCGCCTTGCCGTCTCGAGCTCCGCCCAGCAATGCGCGAAGCCGCCGTCGCCGGCGATGCAGAACACGCGCGCGTCGGGCGCCGCGACCTTGGCCCCCAGCGCCATCGGCAGGCCCCAGCCCAGGCCGGCGATGCCGCGCGGCGTGAGGAAGCGCTGGCCGGGCCGCTCGGCGCGCAGGTAGTTGGCGATCCAGATCGAGGCGTAGCTGGCGTCGGCGACCACGATGTCGTCCGGGCGCAGCCGGGCCGCGAGCTCGCGCATCAGACGCTCCGGGCGGATCGGGCTGGCGCCGGACTCGGTCACGGCTCGGGACTCGTCGGCATGCCGGGCGCGGCCCGCCGCGATCGCGGCCTCGACCGCGGGTCGAGCGCCGCGCCGCTTGCCGAGGTCGCGGGCGGACAGCGCGGCCGACAGCGCCTCGAGCGTGGCGCGCGCGTCGCCCACGAGGCGCAGCGCCTCGTAGTTGCGGCCGATCTCGAGCCCGTCGGCATCGATATGGATGTAGCGCGCGTCGCGCGGCAGCAGCTGCCAGGAATCGGTGCCGTTCTGGTTCGTCCGCGAGCCGACCAGCAGTACCACGTCGGCGCGCTCGACCAGCGGCCGCAGATGCCGCGCCATGCCGTTGGGCCCCATGTAGTAGCCGATCACGCCCAGCGACAGCGGGTCGGTCTCCGCGACCGCGCCCTTGCCCATCGTCGTCGTCGCCACCGGCAGGTGCGCGCGCGACTGCAGCGCCGCCAGCGCATCGCAGGCCCGGGAGAGATGGACGCCGCCGCCGGCGACCACGAGCGGGCGCTCGGCCTCCGCGAGCAGCCGTGCCGCGATGGCGACCTGCGCCGGATCCGCCACGGGCCGGTCGAGCGGATAGGAGCCGAGCGCCGCGCCGCGCCGCGCGTCGACCGCGAGCGGCTCGTGGAACATGTCCGCCGGCACGATCAGGGCGACCGGTCCCGGACGGCCCGAGCATGCCGCAGTGAACGCCATGTCGACGTAGTCGGCGAGCCGGGACGAGTGGTCGACCCGCTTCACCCATTTCGTCACGCCGGCGAAAAGCGCGAGGTGGTCCAGCTCCTGGAAGGCGTTGCGCTCGCTGGAGTCGCGCGCGACGTCCTGGACGAGCGCGAGCACCGGGATCGAGGCCTTCAGCGCCTCTGCGAGCGGCGGCACGAGCAGGGTCGCCGCCGGGCCGTTCTGCGCGGTGACGACGCCGACGCGGCCGGAGATGCGCGCATAGCCGTCCGCCATCGCGCCGCCCGCATTCTCGGCGCGATAGGCGACCTGCTTGATGCCCCAGCTCGGCGCCGCGAGGTGGAAGGGCACGGGGATGCTCTGGCCGAAGGCGTGCGTGACGCCGTGCCGGCGGAAGGCCGCGCAGATCGCGTCGGCCGCGGTGGAGTTCGCTCGCTCGGTCATCTGTCTGTCGCCTCGTCCCTGCTGCGTCCGGTCGCCATCTCGCGGTCCTGCATGCCGGGCGGGGCCCCGTCCAGGCGCCGGCTCATGGACGTCGTGCGCCCGGCATGCCGCATCCGGGGATCGGCCCGGAACCGGTCGTGCTGGCATGCCGTTCCTGGCATGCCGTGCCGCGCTCCGACGATGGTCATGCGCCCGGGAAGAAGCACGCGGCCCGGGTGCCGGCGCCGGGCGCGAGCGCCGGCTCCTCGGCCGCGCAGCGCGGCTGGACCTTCGGGCAGCGGGTGCGGAAGCGGCAGCCGCTCGGCAGATTGGCGGGATCGGGCGGCTCGCCGGTGAGCGCGAAGGCGGCCGCGATGCGCGCACCGCCGATGCGCGGCGTCGCGGCGAGGAGCGAGCGCGTGTACGGGTGCTGGGGCGCGTCGAAGATCGCCGCGGTCGGGCCGATCTCCACGAGCTTCCCGAGATACATGACCGCGACGCGGTCGCACATCGTGCGCACGACGGCGAGATCGTGGCTGACGAGGATGTAGGTGAGATTGAACTGCCGCTGCAGGTCTCGGAACAACGTCAGCACCGTCGCCTGCACCGAGACGTCGAGCCCCGAGGTCGGCTCGTCGAGCACGACCACCTTCGGGCGCAGCGTGAGGATGCGCGCGAGGCCGACGCGGCGCTGCTGCCCGCCCGAGATCTCGTGCGGGTAGAGGTCGAGATGCGTCTCGGGCAGGCCGACGAGGCGGACGATCTCGCGGACCTGCGCATCGCGCTCCGCGCGCGGCATGTTGCCGTGGACGATCAGCGGCTCGTGCAGCGAGTCCCGGATCTTCCAGCGCGGGTCGAGCGAGGCGCCAGGGTCCTGGTAGGCGTACTGCACCTTCGCGCGCATGGCGTTGTCGCGCCTGAAACCGCCGCCCGCGATGATCTCGCCCTCGAAACGGACCTCGCCGGCGCTCGGCTCGTGGATCCCCATGATGGTCTTGCCGAGCGTCGACTTGCCGCAGCCGGACTCCCCGACCAGCCCGAGGACCTCGCCGGGCGCGAGCGCGAACGACACGTCGTCGACCGCGCGCAGCCTCGCCTTCACGCGGCCGAACGCGCCCTGGACCGGAAAGATCTTGGAGAGGTTGCGGACCTCGAGGATTGGCGGCGCGGGGTCAGCCATGGCCGGCCTCGCTCGGGTTGTGGCAGGCCAACCGGTGGCCGCCGACCGGTCCGGCGAAGGCCGGTCGGTGCGCGCGGCAGGTGTCGAGGGCGCGCCCGCAACGCGGATTGAACCGGCATCCCTGCGGCGGCGTGATCAGGCTGGGCACCTCGCCGGGAATGCCCTGCAGCCGGCCGCTGCCGTCGAGCAGGCTGGCGAGCAGCGCCGTGGTATAGGGATGGCGCGGCCGCTCGAAGAAGTCCTTCACCGGCGCGGCCTCGGCGTTCTGGCCGGCATACATGACCGCGATGGAATCGCAGATCTCGTAGGCGGCGCCGAGGTCGTGGGTGGTGAAGAGCACGGCGCAGCCGCGCTCGTTGGCGAGGCGGCGCAGCAGGCCGAGGATCTGCGCCTGGATCGTCACGTCCAGCGCCGTGGTCGGCTCGTCGGCGACGATCAGCTTGGGATTGGGCAGCAGCGCCATCGCGATCATCAGGCGCTGGCGCTGGCCGCCGGAGACCTCGTGCGGATACTTGGCGAGGATCTGGCGCGGCTGCGGCAGCTGGACCGCGTCGAGCAGCTCGAGCGTGCGCGCGAGGCGCTGCGGCTTCGTCAGCTCGGGGCACTTGAACCGCGCGAGGTCGGCGATCTGGCCGCCGATCGTGAACAGCGGATTGAACGACGTGAAGGGATCCTGCGGGATCAGGGTGATCGCGCGGCCGCGGATGGTCTGCGCCGCCTCCTGCTCGGCCATCGCCATCAGGTCCCGGCCGCCGAAGCGGATCGCGCCGCCATGCAGCTCGATGCCGCCGCGCGGCAGGGCGCCGAGGATGGCGCGGCCGAGGGTGGACTTGCCGCAGCCGGACTCGCCGACAAGGCCGACGATCTCGCCCGCCGCGATCGCCAGGTTGACGCCGTCGAGCACGCGCACGAGGCCCGCCTCGACCCGGTAGCTCAGCGAGAGCTCCTCGACGGTGAGCAGGGGCTCAGCCACGACGCGCTCCGCCGCGGCGTATCCGCGGGTCGAGGATGTCGCGCAGCCCGTCGCCGAGCAGGTTGAAGCCCATCACGACGAAGAAGATCGCGAACCCGGGGCAGGTCACGTACCACCAGGCGTCGGGCAGGAACTCGCGCGCCTCGTTGATCATGCGTCCCCATTCCGGCGTCGTCGGCGGCGCGCCGAGGCCCAGGAACCCCAGCACCGCGGCGTTGAGGATCGTGACGCCCATGCCGATGGAGGTGCGCACGATCAGCGGCGAGGCGATGTTGGGCAGGACGTGGAGAAGCATCACGCGCGGGCCCGAGCAGCCCAGCGCGACGGCGCTCTCGATGAAGACCTCGTTCTTGATCGATCGCGTCTCGGCATAGGCGAGGCGCGCCCAGAACGGCCAGAACGAGGCCGCGAGCGAGAGCACCACGTTCTCGATCGACGGCCCGAGCGTCTGGGAGATCGCGATCGCGAGGACGATCTGCGGCACCGACAGGAAGATCTCGGCGATGCGCATGAGCATCTCGGAGAACCAGCCGCGGTAGTAGCCGGCGATCACGCCGATCGGGATGCCGACGATGCAGGCGGCGCCGACGGCGATGATGCAGATCGTCAGCGTCGTGCGGGCGCCGAAGAGCATGCGCGAGAGGAGGTCGCTGCCCATGCGATCGGTGCCGAACGGGTTGAACCAGCTCGGCGGCTTGAGCCGGTTCGCGGTGTGGAAGTCGTAGATGTCGTTGGGATGCGGCGCGAGCACCGGCGCGAAGACGGCGCAGAACACGAGGCCGAGCACGATCGCGGCGCCGAGGAACGACGCCCGGTCGCGCAGGAACCGGCGCAGCACCACGAGACCGCCGCCGCTCATCGCACGATCCGCGGGTCGACGAAGGTGTGGACGAGGTCGACCACCAGGTTGACCACGATGAAGATGATGCCGGCCCAGATCGTGAATCCGATGATGCCGTTGTAGTCGGAGCGCAGGATCGAGTTGACAGCGAAGAGTCCGATGCCGGGCCAGTCGAACACGGTCTCGACGACGATCGCCCCGGCGAGGACGTAGACTCCGAAGATCAGCCCGATCTGCGTGATCGTCGCGGTCATCGCGGCGCGCAGGACGTATTTCCAGATGATCGTGCGCGCCGGATAGCCCATCGCGCGCTGGTAGAGGACGTGATTGGAGTTGATGACCTCGAGCACGCCGGCGCGCGTCAGGCGGACGAGCTGCGCGGCGGCGGGCATCGCCAGCGTCAGCGTCGGCAGCGCGAGATGCCGCAGCACGTCGCCCAGGG
Source organism: Alphaproteobacteria bacterium (assembly GCA_016793165.1). GTDB lineage: Bacteria > Pseudomonadota > Alphaproteobacteria > CACIAM-22H2 > CACIAM-22H2 > CAIOSQ01. The sequence continues at coordinate 68,880 of JAEULA010000071.1, forward strand.
CCTCGAGGTCGCCGGCCACGATCGAATCGACGATGAGGAAACCCGACCAGCTGTCGGGCGGGAAACCCGAGAGCCGGCCCGACAGCGGCGTCCAGGCCAGCTTCATCGAGAACAGCAGCTGCAGCTCCATCGCCAGCCAGAAGCTGGCGATCGCGAGGCCGGAGACCGAGATCACGCGCACGACGTGGTCGAGGGGCGTGTTGCGGTAGAGCGCGCTGACGACGCCGAGCGGCACGCCGATCAGCACCGCGAGCAGGACCGCCGAGATGCCGAGCTCGAGCGTCGCGGGGAGCCGGTTCATCAGGTCCTCGACGATCGGCCGCTGGCTGAACAGGCTCATGCCGAGGTCGCCCTGGACGACCTGGCCCAGGTAGCGGAGGAACTGCACCCACAGCGGCTGGTCGAAGCCGAGCTTCACGCGCAGCAGCTCGATCTGCTCCGCGGTCGCCTGCTCGCCCGCGATGACCTTCACCGGATCCGCCGGGATGATGTGCGAGATCGTGAAGACGAGCGCGATCAGGCCGAACAGCGTCGGCACGAACCACAGCAGGCGCGAGAAGATGAGGGCGAGGCGTTTCATCTGTAGCGGAAGGTGCGTGGAAGCCCCCGCCCCGACCCTCGCCCGGTCGCTAAGCTCCGGTGGCGGGGGCCACGTCCCGCATGGGCGGAACGCGCTCCCTCCCCCCAGCCCAGGGCTGCGGGGGAGGGTCGGGGTGAGGCGCGGTGCGGCAAGCCGTTACTTGAAGTACGCCCAGCGCATCTCCTGGCCCGAGCCGACGGGCGAGAAGCGGATGCCGCCGACCTTGGCCGAGTAGGGGCCGAACCACTTCGTGTTGTAGACGAACACGCCGACGGACTGGTCGACGATGTGGCGCGAGGCCTCCTCGTAGAGCTTCTGCCGCTCGGCCTGGTCGGTGCTGACGAGCGCACGCTCGGTCAGCTTGTCGTACTCGGGATTCGAGTACCAGGTGTTGGACCGGCCGCCGAGATGGCGCGTGGAGAAGAGCTCGCCGAGCCAGTTGTTCGGATCGGCGTAGTAGGTGCTCTTCCACAGCGGCACCATGTCGTACATCTGGTCCTTGTTGCGGAAGCGGTCGGAGACGATGTTCCAGGGCGACGCCTCGACCTTCGTCTCGATGCCGATCTTGCGCAGCGAGTTGGCGAACAGCACCGCGGCCTGCTCCGTCTCGGGGAAGCCGGCGAGCGGGTTGATGGTGATCGTGCGCAGCGGGCCGCCGTACTTCGCGAGTTCGGCCTTGGCCTTGTCGAGATCGTACTCGTAGCCCTTGAGGTCCTTCGGGGTGCCCCAGAGGTTGTTCGGGTTGGCGCCGGGATTGCGCGCCACCGAGCCCTTGAGGATGTCGTTGATGAAGCCGTTGTAGTCGAAGGCATAGGCCAGGGCGCGGCGGAAGTTCACGTTGTCGAAGGGCGGCCGCGACATGTTGAAGGCGAAGTAGAAGACGCGCATCGACTCGTCTTCGAGGATCTGGATGCCCGGCTCCTTGCGCAGGCGCTCGATCTGGTCGTAGGGCAGGTAGCCGTCGGTGCCGTGGAAGTCGCCCTTGATCATGCCGAGGACGCGCGTGTTGACGTCGAGCACCGAGCGGAACTCGATCTCGTCGAACCACTTCTTGCCGGCCTCCCAGCCGTGGAAGTGATCCTTGAAGCGCGCGGCGATGAATCCCACCGCCGGATCGTAGCGCCGCAGCACGAAGGAGCCGGTGCCGGCGTCGTTCTTGCTGAGCCAGCCCTCGCCGTGGTCGCCGTCCTTCACGTTCTTCTGCACGAGCTTCGAGTTGACGACCTGGATCTCGGGCACCGTGGCGACGAAGATCGCCGACGGCTCCTTGAGCTTGAACACGACCGTGTAGGGATCGGGCGCCTGGGTCGCGCCCGGCAGGACCGAGCCGATGAAGAGGCCGGCCGGGCCCTTCTTCATCGCGAGCATGCGCTCCATCGTGTAGACGACGTCCGCCGACGTCATCTCGCTGCCGTCGTGGAACTTGACGCCGCGGCGGAGCTTGAAGGTGTAGGTCAGGCCGTCCGGCGACACCGTGTGGCTCTCCGCCAGCCACGGGATCATCTTCGGCGGGTTGTCCACCCAGCGGTAGAGCCCGTCGTACATGTTGATGCGCGAGGCGGCGCGGCCGACGTCGTAGACCGCGTGCGGATCGAGGTTGTCGTAGGGGCTGTTGTTCGCGTGGACGTACTTGCCCTGCGCCAGCGCCAGAGCCGGTGCGGCCAAGAGGAACGCCGCCGCGGCGAAGCCGCGGCCGATCGTGCGCCAGTTCATGAACACCTCCATGGTTCTCGTTGTATTGCTCCGTCGGAGCGGGTTCGCCCGCGTCACTTGTAATAGGCCCAGCGCATCTCCTGGCCGTTGCCGACCGGGGAGAAGCGGATGCCGTCGATCTTGTTGGAGTAGGGGCCGAACCACTTCGTATTGTAAACGAAGATGTTGGCCGCCTCGTCGACGACGAGCCGGACCGCCGCCTCGTAGAGGCGGGCGCGCTCGGCCTGGTCGGTCGTCTTCAGCGCCGCCTCGGTCAGCTTGTCGAGGGCGGGGTTGCTGTACCAGTTGAGGTTCCGGCCGCCGAGATAGCGGGTGGAGAACAGCTCGCCGACCCAGTTGTTGGGGTCGGCGTAAAAGGTGCTCTTCCACAGCGGCACCATGTCGAGCATCGTCTCGGCCTTGAGGAAGCGCTGCGAGACCAGCGACCACGGCGAGGTCTCGACGCGCGCGTCGATGCCGATCTTGCGCAGCGAGTTGGCGAGCAGCACCGAGGCCTGCTCGGACTCGGCGAAGCCGGCCAGCGCGTTGATCGTGATCGGGCGGAGCGGGCCGCCGTACTTCTGCAGCTCCTCCTTCGCCTTGTCGAGGTCGTAGACGTAGCCCTTCACGTCCTTGGGCGTGCCCCAGAGGTTGTTCGGGTTCGAGGTCGGATTGCGGGCGACCGAGCCCTTGAGGATGTCGTTGATGAAGCCGTCGTAGTCGAACGCATAGGACAGCGCCCGGCGGAAATGGACGTTGTCGAAGGGCGGCTTGGAGGCGTTGATGCAGAACAGGAAGACGCGCATCGACTCCTGCTCGAGCACCTGGATGCTCGGCTCCTTGCGCAGGCGCTCGATCTGGTCGTAGGGCAGGTAGCCGTCGACGCCCTGCCAGTCGCCCTTGATCAGGCCGAGGACGCGCGTGTTGGTGTCGAGGATCGAGCGGAACTCGATCTCGTCGAACCACTTCCTGCCCGGCTCCCAGCCGAGGAAGTGGTCCTTGAAGCGGGTCGCGATGAAGCCGACCGCCGGGTCGTAGCGGCGCAGCGCGAACGAGCCCGATCCGGCGTCGTTCTTCGACAGCCAGGTCTCGCCCCAGTCGCCGTCCTTCTCGTTCTTCTTCACCAGCGCCGAGTTGACGACCTGGATCTCGGGCAGCACGGCGGCGAAGATCGCCGAGGGCTCCTTGAGTCGGAACACCACGGTCAGCTTGTCGGGCGCCTGCGTCGTCCCGGGCTCGATCGTGCCGAGGAAGAAGCTGGCGGGCCCCTTCTTCATCCCGAGCATGCGCTCCATCGAGTAGACCACGTCGGCCGCCGTCATCTCGGTGCCGTCGTGGAACTTCACGCCGGCGCGCAGCTTCACCGTGTAGGTGAGCCCGTCGGGCGAGGCGGTATGGCTCTCGGCGAGCCACGGGATCATCTTCGGCGGGTTGTCGACCCAGCGGTACAGGCCGTCATAGAGGTTGATGCGCGACGCGGCGCGGCCGACGTCGTTGACGGCATGCGGGTCGAGCGTGTCGTAGGGCGAGTTGTTGGCGTGCACGTAGCGGTTTTGCGCCTCGGCCGGTCGAGGCGAAGCGATGACGGCGGCCACCAGCAGCAGGGCGGCACTCAGACGAAGTCGCATGGAACCCTCCCCTCTTGAAGTCGACGATGGTCAGACGGTCGGACCGCCGGTCACCGGCAGGACCTGGCCGTTGATGAACCCCGCATAGGGCGAAGCCAGGAACATCACCGCGTAGGCGATCTCCTCGGGCCGCCCCAGGCGGCGCATCGGATTGCGCTCGATCAGCGCCTTCTGCCCTGCCTCCCCGTAGCCGGCCCATTGCCGCTCGTAGTCGGGCGAGGTCGGCATGAATCCGGGCGCGACGGCGTTGACGCCGATCCCGAACTGCCCCAGCTCGTGCGCGAGCTGGCGCATCAGGCCCAGCTGGGCGGCCTTCGCCGAGGCGTAGCTCTGGATGCCGGTGAGGCTGACATTCATCCCTGCCGGGCTTGCGATGATGACGATGCGGCCGGACTTCGCGCGCTTCATGCCCGGCACCGCCGCGCGCACCGCGTTGACGGCGCCCATCACGTTCGCTTCGTAGATGTCCAGCCAGTCGCGGGTCGAGACGTCCTCGATCGGCTGGCGCGGCTTGCCGCGCACGCCGCCGGCGACGTGGACGAGCACGTCGACGGCGCCCGTGCGCGCCTCCGCGGCGCGGATGAAGGCGGCCACGGCTGACTCGTCGGTGACGTCGACGGCGCGGCGCTCGACGCGCGGATCGAGGGCGTCGAGCGCCGCGGCGGCGATGTCGCAGGCCCAGACCGCGGCGCCCGCCGCCAGGAACTCCGCGACGATCGCCGACCCGATGCCGCGCGCGGCACCGAGGACGACGACGGTCCGGCCGGGGAACTCGATGCGCATCGCTATTCCGCCGCGCTCTTGCCGCCCGCCGCGCGCAGCTCGGGGAACTCGGCGATCGCCGCGGCGAAGACGCGGCGCACGTCCGACCCGTCGCCGCGCCGCTCCGTCGCCGGCAGGGCGTCGATGCGGTCGAAGACGCGCCGCTTGACGAAGTGCCGCCAATGCACCGGCAGCGTCGCGAGGAGCTCGGTGAGCGCGGCGTAGTTGGCGTCGGTCCACTGCTTCTCGAACTCGTAGCGCGCGGCGTTGTAGCGGAAATGCGCCTTCGGCCGCCGCGCCTCGGCATCGGCCAGCGCGGCGCGCGCCTGGGTCGTGGCCGCGTCGTCGACGCGGTCGTCGACGATCACGACGCCGTAGTCGCGCGCGGCCGCCGCCGCCGAGACCTTGCCCTGGCGCACGTCGCGCAGGACCAGCGCAGGGTCGCGCTCGTACGGGACGCCCCAGCCGGCGCCGCCGGCGGCGATGATCCGGATGACGTCGCCGGGATCGAGGTTGACGACGTCGGTGTTGCCGAGGTCCTGCGAGTGGTTGGACTCGGGATTGCGCCAGAAGCTCGAATTCGCCCCGGGCAGGCCGCCCACAGCGCCCCAGGTCGCGAAGCGGGTGCGGTCGCGATTGCGCGCGGTGACCACGGAGTTCGGCGAGAAGAGCTGGAACTCGAGCTCGGTCGCCAGGCCGCCGCGGAACTTGCCGGCGCCGGCGCTGTCCGCGACGAGGCCGTACTTGCGGAAGCGGATCGGCACTTCGGCCTCGTTGATCTCGACCGGCGTGTTCTTCAGGAACGACGAGTTGGCGCCCGAGCCGTCGGCGCCGTCGCCGAAGGCCGAGCCGCCGGCGCCGCCGGTCATCGGGTTGATCGATGCCATGATCCGTCGGCCCGTCTTCGAGTCGATCGTCTTCACGTTCATGATGCCGGCGCTCGAGCCCGGGCCGGCCGGCATCAGGTCGGGAAGCGCGCGCTGGAAGGCGCCGATGATGACGCTCTGGATGCGACCGCAGGTCAGGCTGCGCATGCCGACCGCCGCGGGGAATTTCGGGTTCATGACGGAGCCGTCGGGGATCACGCAACGCGCCGGCCGCGTGATGCCGCCGTTGAGCGGCAGCGACGGGTCGATCGAGTACATGGAGTACGTGTACCCGACCATCAGCAGGATATGGCGCTCGGCACCGCCCGTGGGCACGTTGAGGGAGGAGTGCAGCTGCGGGTCCGAGCCGGTGAAGTCGAGGACCGCCTCGTCGCCGCGGATCTGCAGGTTGAGGGCGATGCGCACCGGCACGCCGCCCGGGCCGTCCTCGTCGAGATAGTCGGCGAACGGGTAGTCGCCGTCGGGGATCGACTTGATCAGCGCGCGCGCGCGGCGCTCGCCGAGATCGAGCAGGTCCTTCACGCCCTGGCGGAAGGTGTCGACTCCGAAGCGGCGGATCATCTCGTGGACCTTGCGCTCGCCGGTCGCGACAGAGGCGAGCTGGGCCTTGAAGTCGCCCCAGTTCTGCTCCGGCATGCGCACGTTGGTCAGCATGACGTCGAGCAGCGTCTTGTTGAGCTTGCCCTCCTCGTAGATCTTGCTCGGCGGGATGCGGATGCCTTCCTGGTGCACCTCGGTCAGCTGGCGCGACAGCGAGGCGGGCACGGCACCGCCGACATCGGTGTTGTGGATGTGGCCGACGGCGAAGGCGACGATCTCGTCGCCCCAGAAGATCGGCTTCCAGATGTGCAGGTCGGGCGAGTGCGTGCAGACGTAGCCGGAGTAGGGATCGTTGGTGATGCACACGTCGCCCGGCTTGTAGTTGTCGATCATCCGGATCGCATTGCCGTAGTCGAGGCCGATGAACCAGGTCGCGCCGAGGTCGCGCGGGCTCGCGAAGGTCATGCCGTCGGGCGTCGTCAGGCCAGAGGTGAAGTCCTCGGTCTCCTTGACGAAAGTGGAGTGCGCCGTGCGGAACAGCGTGAACGCCATCGCCTCGGCCGCCGCCTGGGCGTGGTTGGCGAGGACCTGGAGGGTCACGGGATCGATGGACTTCGAGGTCTTGCTCATGGGAGGTCAGGCTCCGCGCGCGAGAAGGAGATTGCCGAAGGCGTCGACCGGGCCCGGTAAACCTTCGGGCATGACGGCCGTGGTGGCGTTCTGGAAGATGACGCAGGGGCCGGCGAAGGTGATGCCGCGGATCCTGCCGCTGCCCTGACGCGCCGCACGCCATCTCGCCCCGCAACGCATGCCGGTCTCGGCGGCCGTCCCGACGGAGCCGCGGCGTGTCTCGGTGCGCGGCGCCCCCGCCGCGGTGCGAGCGGCCTTTGCGGCGCCGCAGCCGACATGTCCCCTGCGGACGCAGACGGCGGCAGTGCCGCCGCGGAACGTCTTCCTCTCGAGGCCGATATGCATCGCGCCCTCATTCCGCCGCCGGGCGCATGCCCAGGTGCCTGAGCTCCGGGAACTCCGCCACGACCGCCGCGTACAGCGTCCGGACATGGCCGCCATCCGGACGACGCTCCGCAGCCGGCATCGCGGCGACGCGATCGAAGATCCGGCGCTTCACGAAATGCCGCCAGTGGACCGGCAGCATGGCGAGTACTTCCGTCAGCACCTCGTAGCTCCCTTCCGTCCACTCGCGCTCGAACTCCTCGCGCGCCGCGTTGTAGCGGAAATGCGACGGCGGGCGCTTCGCATCGGCCGCCTCGAGCGCCGCCCGCGCCTGCGCCGTCGCCGCGGCGTCGACCTCGCCATCGCGCAGGACGACGCCGTAGTCGCGCGCCGCCGCGTCGGCGGAGACTTTGCCCTGGCGGATGTCGCGCAGCACGAGGGCGGGTTCCCGCTCCCAGGGCGGTCCCCACCCGGCGCCGCCGGCGGCGATGATCCGGATGACGTCGCCGGGGTCGAGGCTGACGACGTCGGTGTTGCCGAGATTCTCGGCATGGTTCGAATCCGGGTTGCGCACGAACCTCGATGTCGCGCCGCTGCAACCGCCCATCGCGCCCCAGGTGCTGAAGCGCGAGCGATCGCGGTTTCGCGCGGTGACCACGGAATTCGGCGAGAAGAGCTGGAACTCGAGATCCGTCGCCAGGCCGCCGCGGAACTTGCCCGCTCCGCCGCTGTCCGGGGAAAGGCCGTATCTGCGGAAGCGGATCGGCACCTCGGCCTCGTTGATCTCGACCGGCGTGTTCTTGAGGAACGACGAGTTGGCGCCCGAGCCGTCGGTGCCGTCGCCGAACGCCGAGCCGCCGGCGCCGCCGGTGATCGGATTGATCGACGCCATGATGCGGCGGCCGGATCTCGAGTCGATCGTCTTCACGTTCATGATGCCCGACGTGCCCGCGGGGCCCGCCGGCATCAGGTTCGGCAGGGCGCGCTGGAAGGCGCCGAGGATCACGTTCTGGATGTGACGGGAGGTCAGGCTGCGCATGCCGACCGCGGCCGGGAATTTCGGATTCATGATCGAGCCGTCGGGGATCACGCAGCGCGCCGGCCGCGTGATGCCGCCGTTGAGCGGCAGCGACGGATCGATCGAATACATCGCGTAGGTGTAGCCGACCATCAGCAGGATGTGCCGCTCCGCACCGCCCGTGGGCACGTTGAGGGAGGAATGCAGCTGCGGGTCCGAGCCGGTGAAGTCGAGGACCGCCTCGTCGCCACGAATCTTGAGATTGACCGCGATGCGCACGGGCACGCCGCCGGGCGAGTCCTCGTCGATGTAGTCGCAGAACGGATAGTCGCCGTCGGGGATCGTCCTGATCAGGGCGCGCGCGCGGCGCTCGCCGAGATCGAGCAGGTCCTTCACGCCGTCGCGGAAGGTGTCGACGCCGAAGCGGCGCACCATCTCGTGGACCTTGCGCTCGCCGGTCGCGACCGAGGCGAGCTGGGCCTTGAAGTCGCCCCAGTTCTGCTCGGGCATGCGCACGTTGGTGAGCATCACGTCGAGCAGCGTCTTGTTGAGCTTGCCCTCGTCGTAGATCTTGCTCGGGCGGATGCGGATCCCTTCCTGGTGGATCTCGGTCAGCTGGCGCGATAGCGAGGCCGGCACGGCGCCGCCGACATCGGTGTTGTGGATGTGGCCGACGGCGAAGGCGACGATCTCGTCGCCCCAGAAGATCGGCTTCCAGATGTGCAGGTCGGGCGAGTGCGTGCAGACATAGCCCGAATACGGATCGTTGGTGATGCACACGTCGCCCGGCTTGTAGTTGTCGATCATCCGGATCGCGTTGCCGTAGTCGAGGCCGATGAACCAGGTCGCGCCGAGGTCGCGCGGGCTCGCGAAGGTCATGCCGTCGGGCGTGGTGATCCCGGAGGTGAAGTCCTCGGTCTCCTTCACGAAGGTGGAGTGCGCCGTGCGGAACAGCGTGAACGCCATCGCCTCGGCCGCCGCCTGGGCGTGGTTGGCAAGCACCTGAAGCGTGACGGGATCGACGGGCTTCGAGGCCTTGCTCATGGGCGGTCAGGCTCCGCGCGCAAGATGCAGATTGCCGAAGGCGTCGACCGTTCCCGAGAAGCCGTCGGGCACGACCGTCGTGGTGTCGTCCTGGAAGATGACGCAGGGGCCGGCGAAGGTCATGCCGTGGACGAGGTCGCCGCGCTGGTAGAGAGGGATCTTCCGGCGATCGCCGTCGAGCAGGACGTCGACCTGCGCGCGCGGCGCCGGGGCGCCGCTGCGCTTGTCCTGGCGCGGCATCTGCGGCTTCGCGCTCGGGCCGACGACGACCATGCGCAGCGCGACGACGTCGACGGCCGCCTCGCGGTCGGCATGGCCGTAGATGCGGTCGTGCTCGCGATGGAAGCCCTCGGCGATCGCGGCGAGGTCGCCCTTCTTCACCCACTCGAGCTCGAGCGGCGTCTCGATCTCGAAGCTCTGGCCGCGATAGCGCAGGTCGGCCGACGCGATCAGCGTCGCGGCGCCGGCGTGGCCCTGGCGGTCGCGCAGCCAGGACGTCGCCTCCGCGGCGAGCTCGTCGAAGCCCGCCTGCAGCGACGGCAGCGTCTCGGCGTCGAGATGCCCGTAAACCGTCTTGATGAAGTCGTTCTTCACGTCGGCGACGAGGCCGCCGAGCGCGGAGAGCACGCCCGGCGTGGTCGGCACCAGGACGCCGGGCATGCCGAGCTCGCGCGCGAGCAGGCAGGCGGTCATCGGGCCGCCGCCGCCGAAGGCGAGCAGCTTGAACTCGCGCAGGTCGACGCCCTGGTGCGCGGCGAGCTTGCTCACCTCGCGATACATGCCGGACACGGCGACCTGGATCACGGCCTCGGCCGCCGATTCGACGGATCGGCCGAGCGCCTTGGCGAGGGGCGCCATCGCCGCCTCGGCCTTGGCGCGATCGACCTTCACGGCGCTGTAGCCGAGGTCGCTGTGACCCATGAATCCGCAGACGACGAAGGCATCGGTCAGCGTCGCGTTCGTGCCGCCGCGGCCGTAGCAGGCCGGACCGGGCGTCGAGCCGGCGCTCTCCGGGCCGACGGTCAGCGTCCCGAAGGAGTCGACGCGCGCGATCGAGCCGCCGCCGGCGCCGATCGAGGTCACCGACACGGTCGGGATGTAGATCGGGAACTCGCCGACCATCTCGCCGGACCGGTAGCTGGGCGTTCCGTCGACGATCACGGAGACGTCGGCGGAGGTGCCGCCGACATCCAAGGCGAGCACGCGCGGGGTCTCCGCGTGGCGGGCGACGAAGGCGGCGCCCATCGTGCCGGCCGCGGTGCCGGACAGCAGCATCTGGATGCACTGCGTCTTGCCGAGCTCGGCGGTCATCACGCCGCCGTTGGACTTCGTGATCATCGGCTCGGCCTGCACGCCGGCCTTCTTGAGCGAGGTCTGCAGCGAGGCGATGTAGGTCGCCACCCGCGGCTGGACGTAGCCGTGGACCACCGCCGTCGAGGTGCGCTCGAACTCGCGGATGATCGGCCAGACCTCGGAGGAGCAGAACACGGGCATCCCCGGCGCCAGCTCGGCGATCCGACGCTTGGCCAGGTTCTCGTGCGCGGGGTTCGCGTAGCTGTGCAGGAAGGACAGCACGATGCCCTCGGCGCCCGCCGCCTTGGCGCGCGCGACGGCGTCGCGCAGCGAGGCGTCGTCGAGCGGTAGGTCGATCGTCCCGTCCGCCAGGGTGCGCTCGCGGATGCCGACCACGCGATCGCGCGTGACCAGCGGTTCGGGCCTGTGCGACATCAGGTGATAGGGGTCCGGCATCTTCAGCCGGGCGAGCTCGAGCACGTCGACGAAGTTCTCGGTCGTGAAGAGGTAGAGCTTCACGCCCTTGCGCTGGATCACGGCGTTGATGCCGACCGTCGTGCCGTGCGTGAAATAGCCGATCGCGTCGGCGCCGATCCCGAAGCGCCGGCCGAGATCCCCGATCCCCTGCATGACCTCGCGACCCGGCTCCGCCGGCGTGGAGAGCACCTTGAGGGTGTGCACCTTTCCGGTCGCCTCGTCCAACGCGCAGAAGTCCGCGAAGGTGCCTCCGATATCCACGCCTACCCGATACGCCATGTCGCCGTCGTCCTTCCTGTCGTCGGTGTTGCTGCGCGTCCTCTAGGCGGCGCTGCCGAGGCTCGGCCGATGGCCGAGCCTCTGGCTGATACGCTGCGCCCCGTGCACGACGCCGTCGATGATCTTCTTGCGCGCGCCGGGAAAACGGCGGGTCACGGTCGCCAGGTTCAGGGCGGCCACGACGCGTCCGGTGCCGTCGTGGATCGGCGCTGCCGCCCCGGAGCCGCCGGTCGCGAACTCGTCCTCGACGACCGCGAAGCCGTCGTGCCGGACGCGGTCGATGATCGCACGCAGACGGTCCGGATCGGTGACCGTTCGCGGCGTGATCGCCCGCGGTCGCAGCTTCGCGAGGTAGGCGGCGGTCGCCTTCGCATCCCAGTACGCGAGGAGCACGCGCCCCATCGCGGTGCACCAGGCCGGCCGCAGGCCCGGGCGATCGTTGTCGTAGCGGATCTGCTCCGGGCTCACGAGCTTGGCGAGGATCTTGACGTCGCCGCCGGTGCCGCGCGCGCCGAGGAACACGGTCTCGCGCAGGCGCGCGCGCAGCTCCTCCATCACCGGCCGCGCGACCGCGGCGAGATGGGAGTCCGCGCCGCCGATCCAGCCGCCGTTCCGGAACGGCGCCGCCAGCACATAGCGCTCGGCGTCGTCGCGCTCGGCATAGCCGCGACCCACCAGCGTTCGCAGCAGGGCATGCGCGCTCGACTTCGGAAGCCGGAGCTCGGCGGCGATCTCGCCGAACGACACCGGCTCTCCGACCCGCGTGAGCAGCTCGAGGATCTCGAGGACGCGCGCGGCCGACTTCACTTCCGAGCTGTTCATGTCCGTGAACGATGTTCGCGATGCGGAACGAGGCTAGGAACCGCCTACCCAGGAGTCAATCGCGGGGCTTAGGATGTTCTTGCTGTTTGAGACGCTGTCGTCGGAGGCGATACTCGCCGTTCGCAGTCGTCGCCCAGCAGGCGCGGGGGAAGTCGGATGAGCAAGGTTGCGATCGTGACGGGCGGTGCGCGCGGGATCGGGCGCGGCTGCGCCCATGCGCTGGCCGAGAAGGGTTTCGACATCGCGCTCGTCGATCTGCTCGTGCCGGAGATGGAGCGCACGGCGGGCGAGATCCGCGCGATGGGGCGCCGGGCCTCGGTGCACCAGGCCGACGTCGCCGAGTTCGCGCGCGCGGCGGCGATCGTCGCTGCGGTCGCGGCGGAGTGGGGCCGCATCGACTTCCTGCTCAACAACGCCGGCAAGTCGATGCCCAAGCCGATGCTCGAGATCAGCGAGGAGGAGTTCGATCGCACGATCGCGATCAACCTCAAGAGCTGCTTCAACTACATCCACGCCGTCGCGCCGATCATGAAGCGCCAGGGGGCGGGACGGATCGTGAGCATGTCCTCGCTCAACGCCTATACCGGCGGCGTGACGAGCGCGGTCTCGAAGTTCGCCTATGCCGCAGCGAAGGCCGGGATCCTCGGCATGACCCGCGCGCTCGCCAAGGAGCTCGGGCCCGAGATCGCGATCAACGCGATCTGCCCCGGCGTGATCAAGACCGAACTCGGCAACAGCCTCACGCAGGCTCGCGAGCCCGAGCTGAAGAAGGGGATCGCGCTCGGCCGCCTCGGCTCGCCGGCCGATGTCGGGCAACTCGTCGCCTTCCTGGCGACGGTCGAGCCCAACTTCATGACCGGCCAGGACTTCAAGATCGACGGCTTCCAGTGGGTGATCTGATCCGGAGCCGCGCGCGATGAACGCCGCGAACACGGCGCCGTCCGCCGCCGGCGGCGGCATGCCGAGCTGGATCGCGCCGCTGGCGATCACCATGGTGATGCAGACCATGGCGGCGTTCCTGATGCGCGTGCTTCCGGTGATCGGACCGGAGCTCACGGCCGCGGCGGGGCTTTCCCCGGAGAAGATCGGCATCCTCGCCGGCCTCGTCGCGGGCGGCACGATGTGGTTCCTGGTCGGCGGCAGCCTGCTGCTCACATATTTCGGGCCGGTGCGGCTGCTGCAGCTCGGCGCGCTGGTCGGCAGCCTGTCGGTCCTCCTCAGCACGACGGCCTACTGGCCGCTGCTGGCGGTGGCGTCGATCGCGATCGGTGTCGGCTACGGCCCGTCGCCGCCGGCCGGCAGCGAGATCCTGACCCGCAACGCGCCGAAGGGGCGCCGCTCGCTGATCATGTCGATCAAGCAGTCGGGCGTGCCGCTGGGCGGCGCGCTGGCCGGGCTGCTGCTGCCGCCGATCGCCGCGGCCGCCGGCTGGCGCGTCGCGCTGGCGACCGCCGCCGCGCTGTCGCTGGTCGCGGCGCTGCTCGTGCAGCCCTGGCGCGCGCGTCTCGATGCCGATCGCGATCCCTCGAGGCCGCCGACGCTCGCCAATCTCTTCGCGCCCGCCAATCTCAAGGCGCCCTTCGTCGTGCTGTTCGACATCCCGGGCATGCTGCCGGTCACCTTCGCGGGGTTCTGCTTCGCCTGCGTCCAGGGCTGCCTGCTCACCTTCTTCGTGACGCAGCTGACGACCGAGGTCGGCTACACGCTGGCGGTCGCGGGCGCGGCGTTCTCGGCGATGCAGTTCGCCGGCACCTTCGCGCGTGTCGTCATGGGCTGGCTCGCAGACAAGCTGGGCGGCATGCGCGCCCTGGTGGTGCTTTCGCTGACGTCGTCGCTGATGGTCCTGGTCGTCTCGCGCATCGGTCTCGGCTGGCCGGTATGGGCGGTGACGCTGGTCGGACTGATCGTCGGCATGACCTCGACGAGCTGGAACGGCGTCTACCTCGCGGAGGTCGCGCGTCTCGCGCCGCCGGGGCGCGTCGGCGACGCGACCTCCGGCTCCACCTTCTTCACCTTCAGCGGCTATCTCTTCTCGCCGATCGTCTTCGCCCTCGTCGTGCCGATGGTCGGCAGCTACGGCACCTGCTTCGTCGCGCTCGCCGCCATCGCGATCCTCGCGGCCCCGGTGCTGTGGCCGCATGCGCGAGCGGCCCATGCCGCCGAGCGCTGACGAGGCGCCCGATCCGGCCGCCGCCCGCGTCCGCCCGGCGATCGTGGCCCTCGCCTCCATCGCGTTCATCGCCTCGCAGGCGAACCTGCTGCGCATCGTCGGGCCGCTGACGCCGAGCATCCTGGCGCTGCAGCTCGCCTTCACGCCGGACGCCTTCACCGACGTGCTGTCGCGGTGGGGCGAGGCGGGGATCGCACGCTATCGCGAGCATTTCGCCTACGACATGGCGCATCCCTTCATCTATGGCGCGCTGGGCGTCGCCTGGGTGCGCTGGAGCGGCCTCTTCGCGGCCCTGCCGAGCTGGCGCCGGCGGGCCTGGACCGTCGCGCTGCCGGTCGCGGGCGCCTGCGACCTCGTCGAGAATGCGCTGCACTGGACGCTGCTGGGCAGCGCCGGCGCCATCACGGCATTCCCGGTCGCGCTCGCCGCCACGGCGGCGAGCGTCAAGTGGGGCCTTGCGGTGCTGTTCGCGGCCGGGCTTGTCCGGCGGCTCGTCGCCGCCGCATTCGCATCGGCCGCATCGCGCGTCTGATCGCGCTCCGGCGCAACGTGTCGGAGCGTCGGTCGCCGGCTCGCCCACGCGGCCCGAACCGGCTCCGCGCCGGCGGTCGATCCTTTCCCGACCGCTTGGCGATCGCGCCATCGTGACGGCGGCGTGCGCCATCGCGGTGCGGCTGAGGGCGAAGCGTTCGTGGCGGCGCGCTCAGCGGCGGCGGCGAGCGGTGCGGGCAGGCGAGCGCGACGACGCCAGCTTGCGATAGCGCGCGAGGCTGCCCTCGAGATGGGTGCGCATCGCCGTTCGCGCGGCCGCAGGGTCGCCGGCCGCGATGGCCTCGGCGATGCGCGCGTGCTCGCTCTGGATGCGCTCGAGATACTCCAGGTTCTCGGCGGCCGAGGCCGTCGCCGCGCGGACGCTCTGCCGCGGAATGAGATGGCGGCCGAGGAAGGCGAGGAACTGCACGAAGCGCGCGTTGCCGGTCGCCGCGGCGATGGCGCGATGGAAGGCGAAATCCTCGGCGACGGCCGACTCGCGACGGCCGATCGCGGCGGTGATCGCGCCGAGCGCCTTGCGGACGGCCGCGACGTGCCGCGTCGAGGCGCGTGCGGCGGCGAGGGCGGCCGCCTCGACCTCCACCGCCAGGCGCAGTTCCATGACCTCGAGCACCTCTTCGAGCGCGCGCGGCCCGGCCATCTCGATCCGGAACGGCACGCGGCTGTCGTCCGCGGCGACGAAGGCGCCCGCGCCCTGGCGCGTCTCGACCAGGCCCTCCGCGCGCAGGGCCGCGACCGCTTCGCGCACGACCGTGCGGCTGACTCCCATCGCGCGCATCAGCGAGGCCTCGGTCGGCAGCCGCGCACCGGGCGCCAGCTGCCCGTCGCGGATCGCCTCGGAGATGCGCGTGACGGCCTCCTCCGCGAGCTTGCGCTGCGGCCGCAGCGGCTGGAGCTGCAGAGGCTTGTCAGCGTTCCGGACCGCTGCTAGATCTGTCCGATGTCGGGTCATCGTACAAGTTGGTACACCTCGTGATGGCCCCGATCAAGGTCGCGTCGGCGCCGTGCCGGATGCGGTGCCGCCGCGGGGCGTCGGTCGGGCGAAGCCCGGGGACGCGCGGCGCGGACGACGACCGGGCGGTTCAACCGCGCGTCCCCGGCCCGAGGCGGCCGTGCCGGGCGCGCAGAACGGAGAGGAGACGCACATGACGACCCCCAGCATGAAGCGGCGCGGATTCATCGGCGCGACCGGCGCCGCGGCGCTGACCACGGCGGCGCTGCGGCCGCGATCCGCGTCGGCGCAGGCCAAGCTCGTGCTCAAGGCGACCGACGTCCATCCGACCGGCTATCCGACCGTCGCGGCCGTCGAGGCGATGGGCAAGAAGCTGGAGGCGGCGACCGGCGGCCGGCTGTCCATCCAGATGTTCCCGTCGATGCAGCTCGGCGGCGAGAAGGAGATGATCGAGCAGGCGCAGATCGGCGCGCTCCAGTTCGCGCGCATCTCCGTCGGCCCTATGGGGCCGCTCGTGCCGGAGATGAACGTGTTCAACCTGCCCTTCATGTTCCGCGACGAGAAGCACATGGAGGCGGTGATCGACGGGCCGATCGGCGACGAGCTGTTGAAGAAGCTCTCCGACCACCCGACCGCGGGCCTGATCGGGCTGTGCTGGATGAACTCGGGCACGCGCAATGTCTACAACTCGAAGCGCCCGATCGAGAAGCTCGAGGACCTGAAGGGCCTCAAGATCCGCATGATGGGCAACCCGCTCTTCGTCGACACGATGAATGCGCTCGGCGGCAACGGCGTCGCGATGGGCTTCGACCAGCTGATCAACGCGATGCAGACCGGCGTCGTCGACGGCGCCGAGAACAACGAGCCGAGCTACGACAGCGGCCAGCACTACCGCTACGCCAAGTACTACTCGCGCACGGGGCACCTGATGATCCCCGAGCTGCTGGTGTTCTCGAAGCGCACCTGGAACTCGCTGTCGAAAGACGACCAGGCGCTGATCGCGAAGTTCTCGCGCGAGGCGCAGCAGGAGCAGCGCCAGCTCTGGTACGCGCGCGAGCAGGAGTCGCTGAAGCGCCTGCGCGAGAACGGCGTGGTCATCAACGACGTGCCGAACAAGCAGGCCTTCGTCGACGCCGTGAAGCCGGTCTGGGACAAGTACGCGACCCAGCACAAGGCGCTGATCGAGCGGATCGTCGCCGTCCGCTGAACGCCGCGGCGGCGGACCGGCCGCGTCGCCTCCGGGCGATGCGGCCGGTCGTGCGCCGACGGGCCCTGGGAGGGGCGACATGAAGGAGCGGTACCTGGCGCTGATGGACGCGGTCCATCGCGCCTGCGTCTTCCTGGCCGGGGTGGCCCTGGTGGTGATCACGACGATCATCCCCTGGGGCGTGTTCACGCGCTACGTGCTCAACAGCGCCTCGTCTTGGCCCGAGCCGCTGGCGATCCTGCTGATGATCTGGCTCTCCTTCCTCTCGGCGGTGATCTGCTATCGCGAGCATCTGCACATTTCCGTGGGCTGGATCCCGAACCTGCTGGGCGCGGGGCCCCGTCTCGCCCTCGGCGTGTTCATCGAGCTGTGCATGCTCGCCACCAACCTGTTCCTGTTCTGGTACGGGATCAGCCTGATCGAGACCACATGGCACCAGTCGATCGCGGAGTTCCCGATCGTCTCGGTCGGCGTGTCGTACCTGCCGGTACCGCTGGGCGGCTTCCTCACCGCGCTGTTCGGGGTCGAGCGCTTCCTCAAGCTGGATTTCTTCCCGCCGCCGCCCGAAGGCGACGCGCTCGACACGATCTCGACCGAGTGATCGCGGCCGCGGAGTAGGTGGACGACGGACATGGACGCCCTGGTACTCGTCGGCAGCTTCACGCTGCTCTGCATGATCGGCATGCCGGTCGCCTACGCACTCGGCCTGGCGTCGGTGGCGGCCGCGCTCTGGCTCGGCTTCCCGCTGGAGGCGATCGCGCTGAAGACGTCGGACGGGATGGACGACTTCCCGCTGCTCGCGATCCCGTTCTTCATCCTCGCCGGCGCGATCATGGCCGAGGGCGGGATGGCGACGCGCATCATCAATCTCGCCAAGATCTTCGTCGGCTTCATCCGCGGCGGCTTGGCCCTGGTCAACATCCTGGCCTCGACGATGTTCGGCTGCATTTCCGGCTCGTCGGTGGCGGACACGGCGTCGATCGGCTCGGTGATGATCCCGGAGATGATCAAGGCCGGGTACCCGAGGCTCTTCGCGGTCAACGTGACGATCTCGGGCTCGCTGCAGCCCCTGCTGATCCCGCCGTCGCACAACATGGTCATCTACTCGCTGGCGGCCGGCGGCACCGTTTCCGTCGCCCACCTCTTCATCGGCGGCATCATTCCCGGCCTGCTGCTGGGACTGGCGCTGATGGCGCTGTGCCTGTTCATCGCCCGTCGCCGCAACTTCCCGGTGGGCCGGCCGGTGACGCTGCGCGAGGCCGGGCGGATCGCCGTCGAGGCCGTCTGGGGCCTGGTCACTGTCTTCATCATCCTCGGCGGCATCCTGTCCGGGATCTTCACGCCGACGGAGTCCGCGGCCGTGGCCTGCGTCTGGGCGCTGTTCGTGACGACGGTGATCTACCGCGACTACAGGCTGCGCGAGCTGCCGCACCTGATCGCGCGCGTCGTGCGCACCGTCGGCATGGTCATGATCATGATCGGGTTCTCGGTGGCGTTCGGCTACATGATGGCGATCATGCGCATCCCGGCGCAGGCGACCGAGCTCTTCGTCGCCATCTCGCCGGACAAGTACACGTTCCTCCTCTACGTGAACCTGCTGCTGCTGTTCCTCGGCACGTTCATGGATCTCGCGCCGATGCTGCTGATCTGCACGCCGATCTTCATGCCCGTGATCGCGAAGTTCGGCATCGATCCGGTCCATTTCGGCATCGTGATGATCTTCAATCTCGGCATCGGCCTGCTCACGCCGCCCGTCGGTCCGACGCTGGCGGTGGGATGCGCGATCGGCAAGGTCTCGATGGAGGCGGTGTCGAGATCGATCATGGTCTTCTACGTCCCGATGCTGATCGTGCTGGGGCTCGTGACCTACATCCCCGCCCTGACGCTCTGGCTCCCGAAGCTCCTGCTCGGGCGATGAGCATCGGGCCGGGAGCGCCTCGGTCGTTTCGCCTCGCGAAAAGCCGATAGGACCGCGCTGCCCGCCGGCCCACGCTCGGGAGGCCTCGGCGAACGCGCCGGGGCCTCGCAACGCCACAGGAGGGGACGATGGGATCAGCGTTCAAGCGTTACGCCGCCATGCTCGGCGCCGTCGCGATCGGCGTGTTCGCGGCCGCGGAGGCGCGAGCGGACAAGCTCGCCGACATCCTGGCCAAGGGCGTCGTTCGGATCATCGTCTTCGCGGACGTACCGCCGTTCGGCTCGGTCAACGCCAGCCGCGAGCTCGAAGGCTTCGACATCGACTTCGCGAAGATGGTGGCGCAGTCGCTGGGCGTGAAGCTCGAGCTCGTCCAGGCGACCGCCGCGAATCGCATCCCCTACTTGCTCACCGACAAGGCGGACATGAACATCGCGGCGATGTCGATCACCGCGGAGCGCGCCCGGCAGATCCAGTTCAGCGCGCCCTATGCCGACACCTCGCTGGCCGTCTATGGCGCGAAGGCGCAGGCGGTGAAGTCGGGCGCCGACCTCGCGGGCCTGAAGACGGCGGTCGCGAAAGGCACGACCGAGGATCTCGTGCTGACCGCGGTCGCGCCGCGTGCCGACATCATGCGCACCGAGGACAACGCGACCGCGGTGCAGGCCTATCTCACGGGCCAGGCGCAGCTGCTCGCGGCGAACAGCGTCGTCGTCGCGGAGCTCGCCAAGCGCACGCCCGGCAAGGAGTTCGACTTCAAGTTCGCGCTGCGTCGCGCGCCGGCCCATGTCACGGTGCGGATGGGCGAGCACAACCTGCTGCGCTGGCTCGACACCTTCATCTTCCAGAGCACGCTCAACGGGGAGCTCGACAAGCTGCACGTCAAGTGGCTCGGCGGCCCGATGCAGCCGCTGCCGTCGCTCTAGCCGGCCAGCGGCGGTCGGCGGGGCCCGGCGATGCCGGGCCTCCCCAACGGTGGTCGCGACGTTCATGTCCAAGCACGATTTCACCTCCGAGGAGTTCGCCGACCGCTGGGCGCGCACCCGCGCTGCAATCGCGGCGGCGGGCCTCGACTGGCTCGTCATGGTGCATCCCGTGTCGATCCACTGGCTCACGGGTTCCGACGCGAAGAGCTATCAGGAGTTCCAGTGCCTGCTGATGTCGGCGCGCCCGGGCCCGCTGGTGGTGCTGACGCGCAACGGCGAGGTCAACGAGTTCCGCGCCGACTCGCTTGCGGACGAGGTCCACGGCTTCGGCGGCGGCGAGAACGAGGATCCGATCGCCGCCTTCGGCCGGATCGCGGATCGGCACGGGTTGCTCGGCGCCCGGGTGGGGCTCGAGGTGCCGGGGTTCTATCTGCATCCGCACCACTATCTGCGGCTGCGAACGCTGCTCGGGTCGGCCCTCGTCGCCGAGCCGACGACGCTCGTGCACGACCTCAAGCTCGTGAAGTCGCCTGCCGAACTCGGCTATGTCCGCGAGGCCAGCCGCATCGGCGACCTGGCGATGGCCGCGTTCGCGCAGGCCCTGCGCCCAGGGGTCAGCGAGCTCGCCGTCGCGGGACGGATCCACGACGTCCTGCTCGGGGCCGGCAGCGGCCTCGCGGCGAGCCCGATCAATCTGGTGTCCGGCGAGCGCAGCGCGTTCAGCCACGGGGCGCCGACGGCGCGGATCCTGCGCCCCGGCGACGCCGGCAATGTCGAGTATGGCGCGACGTTCCGGCGCTACACCTCGACCATCGGTCGCCAGTTCTCGATCGGGCCTCCGACTGCGCGTCACCGCGAGGTGCTGGACGTGGTGCGGCATGCCTGCGACGTGCAGATCGCGGCGATCCGCGACGGCGCGCCCGCGATCGTGCCGCACGAGGCGGCGAAGCGCGTGATCGGGACGGCGGGACTCGAGCACGGCCGCGTGCATCTCTCGGGCTACGGGCTCGGTCCCGGTTTTCCGCCGAGCTGGGCGGAGCCGCTCCACATGATCGGCGACAGCGCCTACGTGCTGAAGGCCGGCATGGTGGTGACGATCGAACCGCCGGTCTTTCTCGGCGAGGAGGGGTTGGGCGTGCGAATCATCGACAACGTCATCGTCACGGCGGACGGGGCCGAACTGCTCTCGCGCGCCGCCCGCGACCTGATCGTCGCGTGATGGCCGAGCGCGGATCGGGCGGCGGGGACGCGCCGCAGCGGAGGCCGGAGACGCCGCGCGCGGAGCTCGGGCCGAATCAAGCGCCAACACCGCCTGGAGTTTCAGCCGTGGAGCCAGAGAGATTCCCGCCGGGCGAGCGCAACCCGGTGCTGGAGACGCTCCTCGCGCATCGCAGCACGCGCCGGTACCGCGACGCGCCGCTGCCGGCCGCCGCGCTGGACCTCATCCTCACGGCGGCCCAGCGCGCGCCGACGTCGAGCAACCTGCAGAGCTACAGCATCGTCGTCGTCGACGACCGCGAACTGCTCGAGCGCATGTGCCGGCTCTGCGGCAGCCAGCGCTTCGTCGCCGAATGCTCGGCGCTGCTGGTCTTCTGCTCGGACATCACGCGTCACATCCATGTCTGCGAGAGCCGCGGCTACGTCTATCGCGGCGACCACGTGAACACGCTGCTGGTGGCGCACGGCGATGCGAATCTCGCCTGCCAGAACGCCTCGATCGCCGCGCAGTCGATGGGGCTCGGCACCTGCATGCTGGGCAACGTCCGCAACGATCCGCAGGGCGTGTCGGATCTGCTCGGCCTGCCGCGCTACGTCTACGCCTCGGTCGGCCTCGCGGTCGGGTATCCGGCGGAGGATCTCGGTGTCAGGCCGCGCCTTCCGCGCCGCGTGGTAGTCAGCCGCAACCGCTACAGCGACGACCATCTCGCGGAGGACCTCGCCGCGTACGACGAGGCGATGCGAAGGACCGGCATCTATGACGGGCGTCGCGAGCCGCTGAACGACGTCGCTCCCGGCACTCCGGATCCCGTTCCCGACGCGGCCTACGGTTGGGCGGAGCACACGGCGCGCCGCCTCGGCGGAGAGAACCAGCTCCAGCGCCGTGGCCTCGGCGCCTTCCTCGATGCAAAGGGATTCAGCCGCCGCTGAATCCCACCGCATCGCTGCGACATTCGCCGTGCCGGCGGCCCGGCGGTCGTCGCGTATCGAGCCGATCCGATCGCGCGTCGCGCTGCGACAATCGAGCGCGACCGATTTCACACGGCCGGCCTCGATAAGACCGTACTCTGAATATGGATCAAGAGTCGGTCGCGGTCTCGTTCAAGCCCTCGATCGGAAATCGAAAACGAACAAGAGGAGGGTCGTCGTCATGATCAGCATTCCGTTCCGTCGTGGCCTGGTGGTCGCCGCGCTCCTGCTGGGGGCGCAGGCCATTGCCGTTCCGGTCTCCGCTCAGGAGGATGCCGCGGCGATCGCGCGCGGCGGGCGCCTCTACGACCGCTTCTGGGGCGAGAACAAGGCCGCCAAGCCAACGACCGATCACCAGGCCTATCCGCACAAGGGCGGCCAGTACGGCAAGGACGTGTCCTGGCGCTGCAAGGAATGCCACGGCTGGGACTACCTCGGGAAGGACGGCGCCTATTCGAGCGGCGGCCATGCGACAGGGATCAAGGGCATCAACGGGGCGGCCGGGCGCGATCCGGCGGCGATCGCGGCGCTGCTGCGCGCCGCGCCGCACGGCTACACCGAGGCGCAGCTCTCCGCGCGCGACGTCAGCGATCTGGCGCTCTTCGTCTCGAAGGGCCAAGTCGACATGATGAAGTTCCTCGACTATCCCGCGAAGAAGGCCCGCGGCGACGTCGCGAAGGGCAAGACCTACTTCACGACCCTCTGCGCCGGCTGCCATGGCGACGACGGCAAGAAGGTCCAGGGCGCCCCGCCGCTGGGCTCGATCCAGAACCCGCAGGAGATGCTGCACAAGGTGATCAACGGCCAGCCCGGCGAGGCGATGCCGTCCCTGCGCGCGCTCGACACGCAGATCTCGGTCGATCTCGTGGCGTTCATGCTGACGCTGCCGCAGCGCTGATCGGAGCGGGGATCGTCGGCGCCGGGATCGGCGCCGACGCCCCGTCGCGCCATGCGACATCCCTCCCGCATCGCCCGCGTCTGGCGCCGCCTCTGGAGCCCGGCGACACGGCTGCCCTTCGTCGTCGTGCTCGCGCTCGGCGGGTTCGGCGGCGTCGTCGCCTGGGGCGGCTTCAACACGTTCATGGAGCACACGAACACGCTCGGCTTCTGCATCTCGTGCCACGAGATGCGCGACAACGTGTATGTCGAGTACCAGGAGACGGTGCATTGGAAGAACGCGTCGGGCGTACGCGTGGTCTGCGCCGACTGCCATGTTCCCCGCGACTGGACCGCGAAGCTGATGCGCAAGATCCAGGCGACCAACGAGCTGTTCCACCACATGGCCGGGACGATCGACACGGCCGAGAAGTTCGAGGCGAAGCGGCTCGCCCTGGCCGAGCGCGTCTGGGCGTCGATGGCGGCGTCCAACTCGCGCGAATGCCGGAACTGCCATTCCTACGAGGCGATGGACTTCCACAAGCAGGTTGCGCGCGCGCGGGAGAAGATGACCGACGCGCAGGCGCGCGGCGAGACCTGCATCGAGTGCCACAAGGGGATCGCGCACAAGCTGCCCCTGAAGCCGCGCGACGACTGATCGCGGCGACCGGTCGGCGGTCGGCGCGCGCCCGCGTGCCGGTTCGCCAGGCGAAACATTGCCCGCTTCCCGCGCGCGTCGGCTAACGTCGGGGCGGGGATGGGATACACATTCAACTTCCGCGACATCTGGGCGCAGACCGACTTCATCGTCGACGGCGTCCTCGTCACGCTGCTGCTCT
Source organism: Alphaproteobacteria bacterium (assembly GCA_016793165.1). Lineage (GTDB taxonomy): Bacteria > Pseudomonadota > Alphaproteobacteria > CACIAM-22H2 > CACIAM-22H2 > CAIOSQ01. The sequence goes on from JAEULA010000071.1 coordinate 92,480, forward strand.
CGGCGGTGACGATGGTCGCGGGGCTCGTCATCGGGACGGCCGGCGCCGCGGCGCGCGTCTACGCGCCGCGCTGGATGGGCCTGCTCGCGGGTGCCTATGTCGAGGTGATCCGCAACACGCCGCTGATCGTGCAGCTCTTCCTCGTGTTTTTCGGGCTGCCGAGCGCCGGCATCCGGCTCGACGCCCTGACCGCAGCGCTGATCGCGCTCGCGATCAATCTCGGCGCCTATTCGACGGAGATCATCCGGGCGGGGCTCGAGGCGATCCCGCGCTCGCAGATCGAGGCCGGCCACTCCCTCGGCCTCTCGGGCCCCCAGGTGTTCCGCCACATCGTGCTCTTCCCCGCGGTGAAGATCGTCTACCCGGCGCTGAGCAGCCAGTTCGTCCTGGTGATGCTGGCGACGAGCGTGGTGTCCCAGATCTCCACGCCGGACCTGTTCCACGTCGCGTCGATCATCCAGTCGCGGACGTTTCGGGACTTCGAGATCTACGCCGTCGTCGCCGGCATCTACCTGGCGCTCGCGCTCGGGTTCAAGCTGCTCTTCGCCGGCATCCATCAGCTCGCCTTCGCGCGCCGATGATCCGCGAGTTCGCCCTCATCGACGTCTACTACCTGCTGCTGGCGGCGCGCTGGACCCTGGCGCTGACGGCGCTGGCGTTCCTCGGCGGGGGCATCGTCGGCGTGCTGATCGCGGCGCTGCGGGTCTCGCCGATCGCGCCCCTGCGCGCCGTCGGGGCCGGCTACGTCAACATCATCCAGGGCATCCCGCTGCTCGCCTGGCTGTTCGTCTTCTTCTTCGGCCTGCCGATCGTCATGGGCGTGCAGGTCTCGCCCTGGATCGCCGCGACGGTGGCCTTCTCGGTCTATGCCGGCGCCTTCCTCGGCGAGATCTGGCGCGGCTGCCTGCAGGCGATCCCGCGCCAGCAATGGGAAGCCGGGGCGGCGCTCGGCCTCAGCTTCGGCGAGCAGCTGCGCCACATCATCGTGCCCCAGGCTGTGCGCGTCGCGATCCCGCCGACGGTGGGTTTCCTGGTGCAGCTGATCAAGAACACCTCGCTCGGCGCCGTCATCGGCTTCGTCGAGCTGACGCGCGAGGGCCAGCTCACCAACGCGGCCACCTACCGGCCCTTCACCGTCTACATCGTCGTCGCCGCGATCTACTTCGCGATGTGCTTCCCGCTCACCCAGTGGAGCCGTCGCCTGGAAAGGAAGCTCCATGGCGCTCGTTGAGCTGACCGACGTCGTCAAGCGCTACGGCAGCAACACCGTGCTGAACGGCGTCTCGCTGACCGTCGAACCCGGCGAGATCATCGCCGTGATCGGCCGCTCGGGCTCGGGCAAGAGCACGCTGCTCCGCTGCATCAACGGCCTCGAGCCGATCCAGCAGGGCCGCATCGTGTTCGACGGCACGGTCGTCAACGATCCCGGCACGAACCTGCGCGCCCTGCGCCAGCGCGTCGGGATCGTGTTCCAGAGCTACAACCTGTTCCCCCATCTCTCGGTCGAGAAGAACATCACCTTGGCACCGCGCGTCGTGAAGGGCATGGAGCCCGGCGCCGCGCGCGAGCTCGCCGGCCGCGTCCTGGCGCGCGTCGGCCTCGCCGAGAAGATCGACGCCTATCCCGACCAGCTATCCGGCGGCCAGCAGCAGCGCGTGGCGATCGCCCGCTCGCTCGCCATGCAGCCGCAGCTCATGCTGTTCGACGAGATCACCTCGGCGCTCGACCCGGAGCTCACCGGCGAGGTCCTGAAGGTCCTCGAGCTGATGGCGCGGGAGGGCATGACCATGATGCTCGTGACCCACGAGATGGGTTTCGCGCGCCGCGTCGCGACGCGGCTGATCTTCATGCACGAAGGCAGGATCTGGGAGGAGGGGCGGGCGAGCGAGGTGCTGTCGAAGCCGCGCACGCCCGAGCTCGAGACCTTCCTGGATGCGGTGCTGCACTGAGCGCGGCCCGCGCCATCCACGACGTCAACCAGCGCAGGAGGAACACCATGACGAGGAGGAACACGATGAAGGGTCTGCTCACGGCCGTCGTCGCCGCGGCCGCGGTGATGTTCGGCACGGTCGAGGCGCGCGCCGACGCGCTGGCCGACATCCTCAAGAAGGGCACCGTGCGCATCGCCGTGCCGCTCGACGTGCCGCCCTTCGGCTCGGTGAACCAGGAGCGCAAGCCCGAGGGATTCGACATCGAGTTCGCCGAGATGGTCGGCAAGGCGCTCGGCGTGAAGGTGGAGCTGCAGCAGGTCACCGGCGCCAACCGCATCCCCTTCCTGCTGACCGACAAGGTCGACATCGTGATCTCGGTGATGGGCCTGACGCCGGAGCGCGCCAAGCAGATCATGTTCACCGCGCCCTACGCCGACACCAACCTCGCGGTGTTCGGGCCGAAGAGCATCAACGTCAAGTCCGCGGGCGAGCTCGGCAACCTGAAGGTCGTCGCGGCCAAGGGCACGACCCAGGAGCTCGGCCTGTCGGCGATGAACCCGAAGGCGAACATCATGCGCACCGAGGACGACGCGACGGCCGCGACGGCCTACGTCACCGGCCAGGCGGAGCTGTTCGCGACCAACAGCCTGATCATCCCGGACCTGCTCAAGCGCGCGCCGAACAAGGAGTTCGACCTGAAGTTCGTGATCCGCCGCAGCCCGGCGCATATGGGCGTCAAGATGGGCGAGTTCGGCCTGCTGCAGTGGCTCAACAGCTTCATCTTCTTCAACACGATGAACGGCGAGCTCGACCGCCTGCACCAGAAGTACCTGGCGCAGCCGATGCTCGCGCTGCCGACGCTCTGAGGTCGGGGCGCCGATCCGTCCGCCCGCGCCGCGACGCGGGCGGACGGGCGGCGCCGTCGCCCGCGGCCGGCTCAGCGCCGCTTGTCGACGCTCTCGCGGATCTTCGATCCCGCGACGTTGAGCAGCGGCGACACGATCCTGAAGAAGGCCTCGCCGTAGCCGCGCTGGGTGCGGCGGTCGTGCTCGCGCAGCAGGTGGAGCACGAGATCGAAGGACCGGTAGCAGTCGTAGAGGATGATCGCGCTGCGCAGCAGCTGGTCGTCGTCGAGCTTCTCGAGCCGCGTGAAGTCGCGCACGAACACCGCATCCGCCCAGACCACCTGGCTGTGGCCTTCGTAGGGATCGAGGCTCATCAGCAGCGGCACGACGTCGCGCGTCACCAGCGGGAAGAACTTGTGCAGCACGTAGCCCTGGCGGCGCATGTACTGCTCCACCTCCGAGAACAGCGGCTGGCCGACATACATCGGCAGGAACTCGACCTCGGTCTGGACGACCAGCGCGCGGCGCAGGCGCTTGCGGGCGTTCTTGAACACCATCAGCTCGCCGCCCTGGATGTCGATCTTCAGGTAGTCGAGCCCGGCGGTCTCCGGCACGTCGTCGAGGCGCACCGTGTCGACCTCCTCGGTGCGCACGACCTTGGCCCATTCGGGGAATCCGGCGAACAGCCCGAGCACGGTCTGGTTCGGCTCGAGCAGCGAGGTCATGCCCGGGAGCAGGCAGTGGCGCAGGGTATGGCGCTGCCCGTCGCCGACCGCGTGCGGCAGGTAGACGTCGTTCGGCCCCTTGCGCTCGTTGAGCTTGGCCAGCGACTCCAGGTTCGGCTCGAAGCCGACGACGGAGGCGTGGCCGGTCCCGAGCAGCGGCGCGTAGGGCGCGGGTCCGTCGATCGGATTGGCGCCGATGTCGACGATCTTGATCGGGCAATCGATGTTCAGGATCGCGTGCAGCGACGGCGGAAACGACCGCTTGATGGCCTCGATCACGCTGTTGTCCATGGGTGTCCTGGGCTGTCTTGAGGGCGATGCGCCCGCGGCGCAGGCGTATCCGGCGCCCGCGGGCCGGGGCGCGCGGCGGCGGGACGATACGCCGGGGCGGTTGAGCCTGGCGACGGATAAGCAACATCAGGTGGCGGGCGACGAGCCCCCGAAAGCGGGCCTCGGGATGCGGCGTCCGCGCCCCGGATATCGGCGAAACGCCGTTGCGGCCGAGGTGGGCCGCGCCACGGCCTCGAGCAACGTCGCGACGGCATACAGGGCACGCGCTTCCGCCGCGACGACCGCGACCGGACGTTCCTCGCCGCGACCGGCCCGCTGGGTCGCGTCCTCTCCGAGCCGCCTGCTCCGCCGTGTGTCGGACAGCCGCTCGCCGGACTCGCGGCCCTGCCGATCGTGCGCGGGAGCGTCTGAGCGGCGGGACTTCGAACGTGGCCGCGCTGCCGGCACGGCCACGCGCGCCGGGGCGGGCACCCCGCCCGGACGACGGCCGGCTCGCGTCGGCGGCCCTGTAGCTCCGCGCGCGGTCGCGCCGCTCGCACCGCGGCACCGATGCTGCGGCGGGCGCAGGCCGCCGCGATCTTCGCCGCTCTTAATTCTCCGTTCAGCACGTCGGGACGATTTTCCGGACCGGAGGCTCCGGCGATGTGGGAACAGAGCAAGGCGGCGCGCCGTCGCTTCTTCGACGGCGCCTTCCATCAGCGGTATTTCGTCGGGAACGGCATCGACATCGGCGGCGGGCCGGATCCGCTGTCGCAATATGTCGGCGTCTTCCCGCTGATGCGCGCCGTGCGCGTATGGGACATGGCCGACGGCGACGCGCAGGACATGGCCGGGGTCGCGGACGAGAGCGTCGACTTCGTGCATTCGAGCCACTGCCTCGAGCATCTCCGCGACGTCGAGGTCGCGCTGGGCAACTGGCTGCGGATCCTCAAGCCCGGCGGCCACCTGATCGTGACGGTGCCGGACGAGGAGCTGTACGAACTCGGGCGATGGCCGAGCCGCTTCAACGGCGATCACCGCTGGTCGTTCACGACGCACCGGCCGACCCGGCTGCTGCCGGCCTCGATCAACGTCCTCGATCTCGCGCTGCGCTTCTCCGAAATCGCCTGCCCCGAGCGCATCGTGCAGCTCCGCGACTTCTTCCGCCCGGCGCTGGCCGCCAAGGGCTTCGACCAGACCCGCACCCCCGTCGCCGAATGCGCGATCGAGTTCGTGCTGCGCAAGCGCGAGCGATGATCCGCTCTTTCGCGATCGGAAGCCGCCGGGCCAGACCTTGCGGCGTCAGTGCGCGCGTGGCGGGCGCGTGCCGCGCAGGATCGCGGCGCCGATCGCCATGACGCCGAGATTGCGCGCCGTGCTGCCGACGGTCTGGAGGATCGCCGGCGCCGGAACCAGGGCCAGGGCGAGATTGGCAACCAGTCCGGATTGAAACAGGAATACGGCGTGGCGGGGCAGCCATCCGGCGCGAAGGACGGCGCGCGAGAACAGCGTACCGCCGAGGATCATCAGCCCGCCGTGCAGCGTGTAGAGCCATCCGAGGCGCGCCCACAGGGTCTCGTAGTCGGGCGCGTGCTCGGCGATGGCGACCAATGTCGTGTGCTGGAAATAGACGAAGGCCGCGCCGTAGATCAGCGCGCCGGCGAGCCCGGAGCCCGCAGGTCGCGGGTCATGCGCGGCATGGATCCCCAGAAGCAGCCAGGGCATCGGCAGGAACGCCGCGTAGTTGATCCAGAGCTGCGCGCTGGAGAAGCCGCCCAGCCGCCATTCCAGCACATCGCTGAGCAGGTGCAGCGCCGGCGCCACGACGGCGACGATTCCGACAATCCTGCGCAACGCGTGCAGGGCGGCGCTCCCGGCCACCATCCCGTGTCACACCATCATCGCGCCGACCGCGAGCCCGGCGCCGAAGGCGGTGTGCGAGCCGAGCGCCTGCAGGCAGCCGACCAGCGGCTTGGGCGTATTGCGCGCCAGGACGCCCGCGCCCATCGCCGGCATGAAGAAGAACCACGGCACGATCGTGCTGGCGATGCCGAAGACGAGGCCGTTGAGCAGCGACGGCTCGATGCCGAGGACGTGTCGCATCAGCGGCACGTAGACGAAGCCGTAGGCCGCGCCGACGATGTAGTGCCCGGTCCAGCCGATCGCGAGTTCGTTGGGCTCGGCCGGCGCGGCCGCGATCGGCGAATGCATGAACTTGCCGCGGAAGGCGTTCACGAACCATCGCCCGGTCAGCGCCCAGTTCGCCGTCGGCAATCCCGTCATTGCGCGCAGGATGCGCTGCCAGACGTCGAGAAACACCGTCGCCACGACGCCCGACACGATCATCTCCAGCATGGTCCCCGGTCCCCCGCCTCTTTTCGTTGGTTGCGGATTGTTGAGGCATCGTGGCGCGGAGTCACGCTGAGTTTCGGTCGCGGTCGCAGGTGTTTCATGGCGGACGCGTCTCGGCGCGTCCCGGCGCATTCGAGGCGGGCGCCTCGTGCGCGCTTCCTCGTCCTCCGGTCTCGCGCGAGGCGGGCCGGGCAATCGCGCGGAGGTGCGATCGCCAAGTCTCCCGACCCGGGCGCAGAGTGATCGTGCGCCGACCTCGCCGACCTGGGGCGCCCGCCCGCGACACGCGGCGGGATCGCATGAAATTCCCGCGACCCTTCGGCCAAGTTCCGCCGGAATTCGCGCGCCGAGCAACGTCGCGTTAGGCGATGGGCGTCGAGGCTGGGATGTCCAGCAGGCCCAGGGAGCACACGCCATGACCGCACGCGCCACCGCGTTCCGTTCGACCATGTTGCAAGGTGCCGCGCAGGCGGTGCCCGACGCCCTCGGCGGCGACGGCATCGACATCCTCGTCGGGACGTCCGGCGACGACGTGCTGCAGGGATTCGGCGGCAACGACACGCTGTCCGGCGGCCTCGGCGACGACGTGCTGGACGGCGGCGACGGCCGCGACCTGGCGAGCTATCGCGACATCGCCGCGCCGCTGACGATCGACCTGCGGCTCGCCGGTACGGCGCAGGACACCGGCGGCGCCGGGCACGACACGCTGATCGGCATCGAGAACGTGACCGGCGGCACCGGCAACGACACGATCACCGGTGACGGCGGCGCTAACATCCTTTCCGGGAATGCCGGCGACGACTGGCTATTCGGCGGCGAGGGCGACGACATCCTCGACGGCGGTGCAGGCAACGACGCGCTGATCGGCGGCAACGGCACCGACACCGTGACCTACGCCAGCGCCACCGGCGGGGTCAGCGTGGTCATGTGGCTGCGGGGCTTCCAGCCCACCGGCGGCGCCGGATCCGACGTCCATTCCTCGATCGAGATCTTCGTCGGCAGCCGCTTCGACGACAGCTTCATCTCCAACGACTTCGATCACGTGCTGAAGGGCGGTGCGGGCAACGACGGACTCTACGGCCAGGGCGGCAGCGACACGCTGCTCGGCGGGCTCGGCGACGACTGGCTTGACGGCGGCTTCGGCATCGACACGGTCAGCTATGCCGACGTTGCCGCCGGGGTGACGGTCGATCTCGCGCGCTTCGACCGCCAGGACACCGGCGGTGCGGGGGCCGACATGCTGGTCGATCTCGAGAACCTGGTCGGCGGCGGCGGCAACGACACGCTCTACGGCGCCAAGTACACCAACGTGATCCATGGCGGCGCGGGCAACGACACGATCTACGGCCGCGGCGGCATCGACTATCTCACCGGCGGCGAAGGCGACGACGTGCTGGTCGGCGGCGCCGATCGCGACCGCATGGCGGGAAAGGAGGGCGCCGACATCTTCCGCCTCGAGACGCTGGCCGACAGCGGCGTCGGCTGGCGGCGCGACGTGATCGCGGACTTCGACGGCGCCGCGGGCGATCGCATCGATCTGTCGCTGCTCGATGCCGACACGGTCCATGACGGCCGCCAGGGCTTCCAGTTCCTGCCCGGCATGACCGGCTTCGGCGGCGGCCTCGGCGAATTGCGCTACCGGCACGAGGGCGACCTAACCATCGTCATGGGCGACGTGAACGGCGACGCCGTCGCCGATTTCGAGATCGAGCTGGTCGGAACGCTGACCCTTCAGGCCCGCGATTTCATGTTCTGAGCGCCGACGCTGGCGCGCGTCGCATCCAGGGCTTCTCGTCGAATGAGGCGAGGCGGACGCCGCAGGCATCGGGGAGGAGAGCGTCCCGGCGCTCCGGCACCGAGGATCGTCCAGGCCACGCGCGTTGCCCGCAGCGGCCATGGCGCGGGGCCAGACAGCGCGCCCACGGCGGCAATCAGGTCCGGGCAGGTTTGTTCGATCGAGGCATGGCTGGCCGCGGTCCACCGGACCCGGACGCTTCGACGGACGACCTGAGGAAGCCCCGGAGGTTTCGGCGGCTCACGACATCTGCAACGCGTAGACGCCGGCGGCTGTGCCGCCATAGACGGCCGCGCGCTCGTCCACGGTCAGGCCGCTCGTGCACTCCTCCAGCGCGCCCTTCACTTCGAGGTAGCTGCCGGCAAGCGTGCAGACCGGCCAGTCGCTGCCGAAGAGGCAGCGCGCGGTGCCGAACGTGGAGAGCGCGGTCTCGACATAGGGGCGCAGGTCGTCGGCGGTCCAGTTCCGCCAGTTCGCCTCGGTGACCATGCCGGAGAGCTTGCACCAGACATGGTCGCGCTGGCCGCGGAACGCGCGCATCTGCTCGGCCCAGGGCGCGTAGATGCCGCGCCCGATCATCGGCTTGGCGATGTGGTCGACGACGAAGCGCAGGCCCGGCATCTCGGCGACGAGGCGCGTCGCGGCAGGCAGGTCGCGCGGCTTGAGCAGCAGGTCGTAGACCAGCCCATGGGCCTCGACCGCCTTGAGTCCGCGGCGGACGTCCGTGCGCAGCAGCCAGTCCGGGTCGGCTTCGTCCTGGACGAGGTGGCGGATGCCGACGAGGTAGCGGCCATCGGGCCGCGCCTTGAGCGCGGCGATGTCGTCGCCGGCGGCAGGACTGGTGAGGTCGACCCACCCGACGACGCCGGCGACGAAGGGCGTCGCCGCGGCGGTCGCGAGAAAGTCGCGCGTCTCGTCGAGCGAGGCCTGTGTCTGCACCAGCACCGTCGCATCGACGCGCGCGTCGCGCAGCAGCGGGGCCAGATGCTCGGGCGCGAAGACGCGCCGGATCGGCGCCATCGCGTCGCCGGCCATCCAGGGGAAATGGCCGCGGGCGGGATCCCAGAAGTGATGATGGGCGTCGATGATCTTGGGCATGCGTGCGTCCGGGTTTCTTGAGGACGAGGCGGACTATTCGCCGCGTCGAAGCGCGATGCAATCGGGGCGGAAAGCGACCGGACTCGGCTCCCCGGCCGTTTCGCGCCCCGTCCGTCCTCGTTCGAGGCGGGATGGACTTGGGCGAGATCCTGCGAGGAGGGACGGTCGTGCACCTCCATCCAGCGGGCCCGCGGAGGTCCGGCACCGATCGGGCCGCGGGCGCAACAGCCCTGCCTCGGATGAGCAGAGGGGCGTGCGGTGGCGCGATCGGTGAGCGGCGCCGGCGCGGGTGCGCCGGTCGGTCGTGGCCCGGTGCGGCGGCGCGTCGGGCTCGGGCCGGTCTTGGCTTGGCCGCATCGCGGCCTCGCGCTACGCCAGCGCCGCGGCCAGCTCGCGCAGCGCGGCCTTGCGGACCTTGCCGGTGCTGGAGGCGGGCAGGGCATCGAGCGCGACGATGCGCGCGGGACGCTTGTAGGGCGCGAGTCGCTCGGCGCACCAGGCGAGGAGCGCCGCCTCGTCGGCGTCCGCGCCCGGGGCGAGCTGGACGAAGGCGACCACGTCCTCGTTCGCGGCGACGCCGGGACGGCCGACGACCGCGGCGATCGTCACGTCGCGATGCGCGCGCAGCACGGCCTCGACCTCCTCGGGGTGGACATTGAAGCCCGAGCGGATGATCAGGTCCTTGGCGCGGCCGACGATGAACAGCGTCCCGTCCGCGTCCTGCCGCGCCAGGTCGCCGGTATCGAGGAAGCCGTCGGCGTCGATCGTCGCGCGCGTCAGCGCCTCGTCGCGATAGTAGCCGCGCATCACCGTGGGGCCGCGCACGCGCAGCGTTCCGACATCGCCGCGCGCGACGTCGCAGCCGTGCCCGTCGACGAGGCGGAGCTCGAGCCCGGGGAGCGGCGGGCCGACGGCATCGTCGTCGCGATAGGCGTCGATCAGGGTGGTCGAGACGGTCGGCGCGAGCTCGGTCATGCCGTAGCCGTTGTTCAGCGCCACGCCGAACAGCGCCTCGGTCTCGCGCTTGAGCGTCATGTCGAGCGGCGCGCCGCCGGCGGAGAGGTAGCGGATCGTCGCGAGCCCCGGCGAGGCGGCATCCCGTCCGGCCGCTCGGCCAGCGCCACGCGCGGTGCCGTGCGCAGGCGGCGCTGCGGGCGCGCCACGCGCGGGCCCGATGCCGTCGGGGACCGCGCGCTCGAGCATGCGCGCGAACATCTGGGGCACGCCCTGGAACACCGTCAGGCCCTCGCGCGCGATCAGCGCCAGGGCCGCGGCCGGATCGAAACGCGCGACGAGGTGGAGGCAGGCGCCGTTGAGCGTCGAAGCGAGGAAGACCGAGGCGAGCCCGAAGACGTGGCTGATCGGCAGGCCACCGAAGACGCGGTCGGTCGTCCGCAGCCGCCGCAGCGCGCCCGACCAGTGCGCGACATGCAGCAGATTGCGATGGGTGAGCAGCACGCCCTTGGGCATGCCGGTCGTGCCGGAGGTGTAGATCACCGCGCCGACGTCGCGGGCTGGGTCGCCGCTGACGGACTCCGGCGCGGCATCGCGCGCATCGGTCAGCGTGAACTCCGGGATCGCGCCCCACCGCGTCGTCCGCGCTTCGAGCCGGGTCGCATGCCGCTCGGCATCGCCCGACACGTCGACGGCGCAGGCGACGAGCCGCGCCACGCAATGCGCGAGGATCGCGTCGATCTCGCGCGCGGTGAGCCGGGCGTTGAGGATCACGGGCCAGGCGGCGAGCCGGCTGGCGGCATGGACCAGCGTGGCGAGCACCAGGCCGTTCTCGGCGATGATCGCGAGCCGGTCGCCCGCGCGCAGGCCGCGCGCGGCGAGCTCGCGTGCGGCGAGCGCGACGGCATCCTCCCAGTCGCGATTGCTCCATCGCGTGGCGTCCTGGACCAGCGCCGGCGCGTCGGGATGGAACCGCGCCTGCAGGCGCGGGATGTCGTCGATCCGCCGGACCGCTTCGCCGCCGATCGCGGCGCCGGACCCGCCCGCGGCCTCGCTCACCCCTTGGCCTCGCGGATCATGTTGCGCGCGATCACCAGCTGCTGGATCTGCGACGTGCCCTCGTAGATCCGGAACAGCCGCACGTCGCGGTAGAACCGCTCGACAGCGTAGTCCTGCATGTAGCCGGCGCCGCCGTGGATCTGCACGGCGCGATCGGCGACGCGGCCGACCATCTCGGAGCAGAACAGCTTGCAACAGGCCGCGTCGGTGGCGACGTTCGCGCCGCCATCCTTGCGCCGCGCCGTCTCCAGCACCATCGAGCGGCCGGCGAGCGCCTCGGTGCGGCTGTCGGCGAGCATGGCCTGGACGAGCTGGAACTCGGCGATCGGCTGGCCGAACTGCTCGCGGTCCATGGCGTAGCGCAGGGCCTCGTCGATCAGGCGCGTGGCGACGCCCACGCAGACCGCTGAGATGTGCAGCCTGCCGCGATCGAGGACCTTCATCGCGGTGCGAAAGCCCTCGCACTCGCGCCCGCCGAGCAGCGCATCGTCGGGCACGTGGCATTCGTCGAAGATGACGTCGCAGGTATGGGCGCCGCGCTGGCCCATCTTGCGGTCGGGCTTGCCCAGGCGAAGGCCCGGCGTGCCGGCGGGGACGAGGAACGCGGAGACCCCGGCCGCTCCCTTCTTCGCGGCGTCGCTGCGCGCAAAGACGGTGAACAGCCCGGCATGCGGCGCGTTGGTGATGTAGCGCTTGGTGCCGTTGAGCACCCAGCCGTCGGGCGTGCGCCGCGCACTGGTCTTGAGGCTCGCCGCGTCCGAGCCGGAGTCCGGCTCGGTCAGCGCGAAGGAGCCGACGACCTCGCCGGTCGCCAGGCGCGGCAGCCAGCGCTCCTTCTGCGCCGGCGTGCCGTCGATCACGATGCCCTGGCTGCCGATGCCGTTGTTGGTGCCGATCAGCGAGCGGAAGGCGGGGGAAGTGCGGCCGAGGGCGAAGGCGGCCAGAACCTCCTCCTCCATCGTCAGCCCCAGGCCGCCATAGGCCTCGGGGATCGACATGCCGAACAGTCCGAGCTGGCGCATCGCGCCGATCACCTCGGGCGGCACGCGATCGGACTCGGCGACCTCGTCCTCGCGCGGGATCAGGGTCTCGTCGACGAAGCGCGTGATCTGGGCGAGGAAGGCCTCGAGCGTCTCGGCATCGCGGATCATGTCGGTCTCGTGGGCGGTCTCGTGGACGATCTCGTGCCCGGGCGCGCCGGCGGGCCTCAGTATTTCGCGACGCGGTGCGGTCCGGGGTCGATCGTGGCGGCGAGCGCGTCGAGATGATGGGTGATCAGCGCGCTCTGAAGCCCGTCGTCGCGGCCCCATTGGTTGTCGAACTCGCCCGGATCGTGGGCATGGTCGTAGATCTCGCCGAGCCCGGTGCCGTGGTAGACGATCGTCTTGTACCGGCCGTCGAAGCTCATCGTGCCGTGGCTCGCATTGGGCAGCGCCAGCGCGTCGTTGTACTCGGCGACGACGACTTGCTTGTGCTGGTGCGGATCGGCCTTGCCGGAGAGCAGCGGCACGAGCGATCTGCCCTGCATGTAGGGCGGCACGGCGAGACCCGCGCTGTCCAGCAGCGTCGGCGCGAGGTCGACCAGCTCGACCAGCGCCTCGCTGGCGACACCGGCGGCGAAGCGCCGCGGCCAGCGGAACATCAGCGGCACGCGCACGAGCCCGTCGAAGAAGCGGCAGCCCTTCAGGATCAGCCCGTGGTCGCCGAGCAGCTCGCCGTGATCGGAATGGAACACGACGATCGTGTCGTCGAGCTGGCCGGTGTCGCGCAGGGCCGCCAGCACGCGCGCCAGCGCATCGTCGATCAGCGAGATCATCGCGTAGTAGGCGGCCTTGATCAGTCGGCCGTCGAGCGTATCGGGCGCGGTGTAGGCGAGGGCCTCGCGCGCGGCGACGTCGGCCGGCTTCACGGCCATGCGCTGCGTGGGATCGCGGGCGACCATCGCCTGCTGGTCGACGCCGGCGAAGGCCTGCTGGCGGACGAGATCGCCGGGTTCGAAGCGCGGCGGCGGCAGGATGTCCGGGTCGAAGCGCGCGAGGTATTCGGCCGGTGGATCGAAGGGAGGATGCGGGTCGAAGGGATTGACCGAGAGAAGCCAGGGCGTGTCGCCGCCGCGGCGCTCGCGGATGAAGCGCTCCGCCATCTCCGCGCACCACGTGGTCTGGTGGTATTCGGTCGGAATGCCCGGCCCGACGAACCCCGAGACCTTTGCATAGAGCTCGACGGGATCGACCTTCTTCTCCTGCGCCAGCCAGTCGGCATAGGCGTGGCCGCTCGGGTAGTCCGGCGTCGGGTGATGGCTCCACAGGAATGTGCGGTAGCCGTCGTCGGGACGCTGCTCGAGATGATGCGAGGCGGAGAGGTGGAGCTTGCCGATCAGGCCGCAATCGTAGCCGGCCTCGGCGAAGAGCTTCGTCACCAGCCGCTCGCCCGGTGGAAAATAGGCGTTGCCGTTGCGCTGCACGCGATGCGCCGCCGGATAGCGGCCGGTCAGGAAGGTGGCGCGCGACGGCGTGCAGATCGGGCTCTGGCAGAAGGCTCGGGCGAAGGCCACGCCCTCGCGGGCGAGGCCGTCGAGGGTCGGGGTCTGCGCATAGGCGTTGCCCAGCGCGCCGATCGTGTCCCAGCGCTGCTGATCGCTGCAGAACCAGAGAATGTTGGGTTTGCGCATGGCGCGACCTTAGACCCACGCGCCGGACGGCTCCACCACGCCGACGTGCCGCCGGGGGCCGCGCCTCGTAACGGCGGCGGCATCGCGGCGAGGGCCGCGATCGGGCGTGCCGGTGGATGGCGCCGCCGGGGCGCGGGGCGTCCTCGCGCCGTCCCCGGGGGGCGATCGAAGCCTGCCCCGCGCGTGGCTGCGAGGGCGGAAATTCATCGATCCTTTAGGGCGCAGCGGCAATGGTCCCTTACGGTATCGAAGGGGTCGAGCGCCTGCGCATGACGACGACCGCAACCATGCCGCCGCGCCGCCGCGTCGCGGTGCTCGCCGCGGCAGCCGCCGCGGTGGCGGGCGCCGTCGCGGCCGTCGTCGGCGACGCCATGTCCGCTTCGGCCGGCCTCCTGGCCGCGGCTCTGCTCGCGGCGGCGGCATGGCGCGTTCACGGCACGACGGACGCCGCGCCGGTCGAGACGCTGCTGCGCGGCGCCATGGACACGCTCGACACCGGGATCATCATGCTCGGTCCCGACGATCGCATCGTCGCGTGGAACGACAGGCTCCGCGCGATGGCGCCGGACGTTGCGGCCGTGCTTCGTGCCGGAATGACCTTCGAGGAGATGGTCGCCATCGCTGCCGACGTCGCCGTCGCAAAGGGCGGCGCGGCCACGCGCGAGGCGTATGTCCGCGCGCGCATGGCGCAGCATGCGCACCCGGGCGTGGAATTCGAGGTCGCGCGCGGCGGCGGCCGCACCATCCGCGTCCGCGAAGACCCGATTCCCGGCGGCGGCTCCATCATCACCTACCGCGACATCACGGCCGAGCGTGCGGCGCGCGATGCCGCCGCGACCAGCGACCGCCTGGCCCGCGACGCGATCGACAGCATCGGCGAGGCGATCCTCATCTTCGACGCCGACGGTCGCCTCGTTCACTGGAACGGGGTCGCCGAGACCATGTTTCCCCACGCCGCCGGATGCCTCGAGTGCGGGCTGGAGGCGCGGGCGTTCATCGAATTGCACGCGCACTCGGCGCTCTTCGCCGTCGCCCCCTCGCAGCGCGTCGAGTGGATCGACGGCTGCGCCCGCGCGTTGGGGACGCCGGGATTCCAGGCGTCGCATGCCCTCGCGGACGGACGCGTCGTACGCGAGCGGGTCCATGCGCGGCGCGGCGGCGGTGTCGTGCTCGTCTATCAGGACGTCACCGCCGAGACGGCCGGCGCCGCCGAGCTGGCGCGGGCCAAGGCGCAGGCGGAAGCCAGCGAAGCGCGGTTCCGCGATTTCGCCGAGGCCTCGTCGGATTGGTTTTGGGAGACGGGGCCCGACGGCCGCATCACCTGGATCTCGAGCGGTATCGCGCGGTTCGGGTTCGAGCCCGAGGCATTGTTCGATCGGCGTCGTCCCGATCTGCCCTACACGGTGCCGAGCGGACAGCCCGGCATCGCCCGGCTTGCCGCGGCGACGGCGAACCGCGAGCCGTTCAGGGACGTCGAATACGAGGGTGTCCTGCGGGACGGCCGGCGCGCGATCATCCTCGTCAGCGGCGTGCCCGTGTTCGCGCCCGACGGCCAGTTCCTCGGTCATCGCGGCACGGGACGCGACGTGACCGCGGCACGCGGCCGCGACCGCGAGCTGGAGCATCAGTCGCACCTGCTCCGGACCATCTTCACCAGCATGGACGAGGGCATCAGCGTCTTCGACAGCGAACTGCGCCTGGTCGCGTGGAACGATCGGTTTCCCGAGCTCACCGGCGCCGGCGATCTGCGGGCGGGCATGGCGCTGCGCGATGTGCTCATCGCGCAGGCGCGCGGCGGCGAGTTCGGCCCCTGCGAGCCGGAAGCCGAGGCCGACAGGCGCATCCGCGCGCGGTGGGGCGCTCCGGCCCTGGTTTCGGAGCGCAGGCGCCCCGACGGCCGGACGATCGAGATGCGCCGCCACCCGGTCGCGGGCGGCGGCGTGGTGACGATCTACGTCGACATCACCGAGCGCAAGACGCGGGAGCTTCATCTCGCCGAGGCGATGGATCGCGAGCGCGATCTCGCGGCCCAGCAGCGCCGCTTCGTCTCGATCGTCGCCCACGAGTTCCGTACGCCCCTGACGATCATCGACGGAGCCGCGCAGCGTGTCGCGCGCTCGGGCGCCCAGGCGGGCTCCGACGACGTGAAGACCCGCGTCGAGAAGATCCGCGGCGCGGTCTCGCGCATGTCCCTGCTGATCGACACGATGCTCAACTCCGCGCGCCTGGATGCCGGGACGATCGAGCCCATCTTCGCGTCGCTGGACATCGTGGCGCTGCTGCGGACGGTCGTCGCCCGGCAGGAAGGGGTCGCCCCGGGGTTCGACATCGTCGTCGAGAGCGACAACGCTTGCGTCGAGATCCGGGCCGATGCCCGGCTGCTCGATCAGGTGTTCACCAACCTGGTCGCCAATGCGATCAAGTATTCGGGCGAGAGCCGGCGCATCGAGATCGCCGTCGCCCGCACCGTGTCGGGCGTTCGCGTCTTCGTGCGCGATTTCGGCATCGGCGTCCCCGAGGACGAGGTCGGCAGGCTGTTCGTCCGATTCTTCCGCGCCAGCACCGCCAAGGCCCTGCCGGGCACCGGCATCGGTCTCAATCTCGTGAAGGAGCTGGTCCAGCTTCATGGCGGTTCGGTCGCGGTCGAGAGCCGCGTCGGTGCCGGGACGTGCTTTGCGGTCGATCTGCCTGCGATGCCGGCCCCGGGGCCGGCGAACTCCGCGGCGGCCTGAGGCGACCTGCCCGGTCGATCGGGCACCGCCGACCGGCCTTGGCCGGCGGCAGCCGAAGCGCGACGGGGGAGGTTGTCAGCGTGCCGCCCGTCATGCGCTACTCGACGCAATCGCAACCCGGAGAGAGACGCCATGAGGACCCGCCGTTCACTGCTCGCCCTTTGCCTGGCTGTCGCGCTGGCGGCGCCCGGTGTCGCCGCGGCCTATCCGGACAAGCCGATCCGGGTCGTCGTTCCGGTGGTCGCGGGCGGCTCGACGGATCTCGTCGCGCGCTCGTTCCAGATGGCGATCGAGAAGCTCAAGGCGCTGCCGCAGCCGATGGTGATCGTGAACAACGGTGCGGCCGGCGGCGTCGTCGGCACGCGCATGATCAAGGATGCGGAGCCCGACGGCCACACGATCGGCGCGTGGCACATGGGGCTGCTGACGGCGCCGGCGATGGGCGTGGTCGAATACGACCACACCGCCTACGACCTGATCGCGCAGGTCGGGGCGATCCCGATCGGCCTGGCGGTGAAGGACGACTCCCCGGTCAAGACCGTCGCCGACCTCGTCGCCGCCGCGAAGGCGCGGCCGGGCGAGGTCACCGCGGCGATGAACGTGGGCCTGCTGCCGCATTTCGTGCCGCTGATGCTGGCGCATGAGACCGGCGTGAAGTTCCGCTTCGTGCAGGCCGGCGGCGGCGCGGTGCGGCTCAAGTCGGTTCTCGGCGGCCATACCGAGTTCAGCCTGTTCTCGGTGCCCGAGTTCCTGAGCTACACGCCCTCAGGCATCCGCCCGATCGTCGTGTTCACCGACAAGCGGGACCCGCGCGTGCCCAATGTCGGCACGACGGCCGAGTCCGGCTTCAAGCTGACCTTCGGCGAGCGGGTCATGTACCTGGCGCCCAAGGGCGTGCCGGCGGCGCGGATGGAGGTGCTGCGCGCCGCGATCCGCACCGCGATGGCCGATCCCGAGCTGATCGCCAAGCTGCGCGAGCAGGGTGTCGACCCGATCTACGTGCCGGGGCCGGAGCTCAAGACCCAGCTCGACGAGCAGATGGTCCGCATCAAGGCCGTGGCCGACGAGATCAAGGCCGCGATGGCAGCGGAGAAGAAGTCCAACTGACCTCCGGGCCCGTGGCCAACCCGCGGCGAGCGAGGGGCGCGCTCGCCGCGTTCCAGCGGGGCGTGATCCTGTCGGACCAGGGCATGGCGCGTCGCGCGCCCTAGCGTCTCCGTGCTCTCCGCGCGGCCGGCGGCTAGCCTGGCCTGCGTCTCCGCCACGAGCGCACGAAGGGCCAGAACAGCACCAGAACGGACACGACCAGGAACGACCCGGAGATCGGCCGCGTGAAGAGCGGCGTGAGGTCGCCGGCCGTCGCCATCAGGCCCGAGCGCAGCTCGGTCTCGGCGACGGGCGCGAGCACGAGGCCGATGACGAAGGGCGCCAGCGGCACCTTGGCGATCTCGAGGCCGAAGCCGATGGCGCCGAAGGCCAGCATCACCCAGACGTCGAAGACGCGGTTGTTGAGCGCGAAGGCCCCGACCACGCAGAACACCAGGACGAACGGATAGAGGAAGTGCGCGCGGATCAGCATCATCCGCGCGAACACCGCGCAGCCCACGGTCATGAACGCGAACATGAGGACGTGGGACACGAGGTGCGAGGCCATGATCGCGTTCACGATCTCGGGGTTGTTGCGGTAGAGCAGCGGCCCCGGCTGCAGGTTGTGGATCATCAGGGCGCTGAGCAGGATCGAGTCCGTCAGGCCGCCCGGTATGCCGAGCGCCAGCAGCGGCACGAGCGTTCCGCCGGTCGTCGCGTTGTTGGCGCTCTCGGCGGCGACGATGGCTTCCTCGCTGCCATGGCCGAACTTCTCGGGCGTCTTCGACAGGTTCTTCGCCGTGGTGTAGGCGACGATCGAGGCGATGGTCGCGCCGACGCCCGGCAGGATCCCCATCCAGATCCCGATCACCGAGGAGCGCAGCATGTTCCAGCCGTGCACGACGTAGTCGCGCAGCGAGATCATGATCCCCGCCATGCGCGCCCTGATGTGGTCGGTGCCCTGGTCGATGTTGATCGTGTCGGCCAGTACCTGCGACACGGCGAAGATGCCGATGATGACCGGCAGGTTGTTGAAGCCGCCGTCGAGCGCGTGCCAGTCGAAGGTCAGGCGCATCATCCCCGAGGTCTCGTCGATGCCGGGCATCGACACGAGCATGCCGAGCAGCGCCGCGATCAGGCCCTTGAGCTGCGAGCCGTCGCTGAGCGAGGTGATCAGCACCAGCGCCATCACGACGAGCGCGAAGTTCTCGAACGGGCCGAAGGCGACCCCGAGCTTCGCGAGTGGCGGGGTCAGCATCACGAGCACCAGCCAGGACAGGCCGCCGCCGACCAGCGAGGCCGCGTTGCCGAGGCCGAGCGCGCGGCCGGGATAGCCGGCCTTCGCCAGCGGGTAGCCGTCGAGCGTCGTCATCACGGCGTTCGGCTCGCCGGGAATGCGCATCAGCGTCGCCGTCACCAGCCCGCCGCTGACCCCGCCGACGAACATCGCGATCATCAGGATCACGGCGTTGATGCTGGTCATGTGGTAGGTGAACGGCAGCGTCAGGGCGAGCAGCATGCCCGCGGTGATGCCCGGCAGCACGCCGACCGCGATGCCCAGCAGCACGCCGCCGACCATGATCAGCAGCGGCTTGAGCGTGAAGAGGTGCACGAACGCGTCGAGCAGCGTCATGGCAGGTCGACCGCGAAGATCTGCCGGAACAGCACGTCGATCACGAAGCCGCCGCCGACCGCGACCGCGGCGGCGACGGCGAGGTCGCGCGGCCGACGCGGTCCGAGCGCGAGCACCAGGGCCGCGATGAAGCCGATCGTCGCGACGAGGAAGCTGATCCCCGGCAGCGACAGCGCGACGACATAGGCGGTCGTGATCAGGTAGGCGAGGATCGCGAGCCAGGGCCGCGGCGCGTGGGTCGCCAGCGGGTCGTCGCCGAGACCGGTGATGAGGCTCGTGCGCGAGGCGCCGATCGCGGCCCCCAGCGCCAGGCGCAGCAGCATCAGCCCCGCGAGCCCGACGAGCCCGACGCAGATCGCGATCGGGACGGTCTTGGGCCCCAGCGGATCGAAGGGGGCGGGGGCGAGCCGTGCCGCTTCGCGCCAGGTGATTCCGGCGACGGCGAGGATCATCAGCGCGAAGACAAGATCGGTGCGGCGCGGGGACGAATTCATCGGCGCGCGGCCTCCGCTCGTTGCATCGCGTCAGCCGGCATAGGCCGCCTCCGGGACGCCGCCGACGCCGGGGCGCAGCACGAAGACCGAGCCGGCAGCCGGCTGGGCGCCGAGCTGTTCGAGCGTCATCCGCAGCGTGCCGGTGGTGACGTAGAGCTCGTCGAGCCGCGCGCCGCCGAAGGCGCAGGCGGTCGCGTTGATCGCCGGCAGCTCGATGATCCGGTCGACCCGGCCGTCGGGCGTCACGCGCACGACGCAGCCGCCGCCGAAGCGGGCATTCCACACGCAGCCCTCGGCATCGACGCAGGATCCGTCGGGCCGGCCCGGCGCGCCGTCGGCCGCGAGGAGCACGCGCGACCCGCGGCGCGTCGCGGTGGCCGGATCGTAGTCGTAGGCGAGGATGTCGCCCTGTCGGGTGTCGGTGAAGGTCATGCGCCTTCCGTCGGGTGCGAAGGTGATGCTGTTCGGCACGATGTACGGGCCGTCCACCTTGTGCAGCGCGCGGTCGGCATCGAGGCGATAGAGGCTGCCGGTCCGGGTCCGGCCGTAGTTCTCCATCGTGCCGCACCAGAAGCGGCCGTTCCGGTCGCAGCGGGCGTCGTTCGGCCGGTTGTCCGGCAGCTCCGGATCCGGGCGCGCGATCGGCGCCAGCGCGCCGGTCGCCGGATCGAAGGCGTGAAAGCCGGTGTGCAGGCCGACGAGCAGGCCGCCGCGCGCCCGCGGCACGATGCAGCCGATCGTCGCCGGCATCAGCCAGCGCCGATGCGCCCCGGTCGCCGGCGACCAGGCCTGGATCGACGGCGCGCGGATGTCGATCCACCAGAGCAGCCCCGCCGCCCCGTCCCAGAACGGCGACTCGCCGAGGATCGTCGGCTCGCGCACCGCGATGTCGACCTGCGTCATCAGAAGAATCCGCCGTTCACCTTGATCAGGGTGCCGCTGACATACCCCGCCGCGGGGGAGAGCAGCCAGACGATCGCGCGGGCGACGTCCTCGCCGACGCCCACGCGGCCGACCGGGATCAGCGGGCCGAGCCTCTCGTTGCGACCCGCATTGTCGAAGTCGTCGTTGAAATGGGTGTCGATCACGCCCGGCATGACGCCGGCGACCCGGATGCCGAGCGGCCCCACCTGCTTGGCGAGACCGTAGGTGAAGGTGTTGCGCGCGCCGTTGGTCGTCGCGTAGTGCACGCGCGGCCCGATGCCGCCGTTGTCGGCGGACATCGAGCTCACGTTGACGATCGCGCCGCCGCCGCCGCCGCCGCGCTCGGTCGACATGCGACGCACCGCCTCGCGCGCGCAGATGAAATAGGCGACGACGTTGACGTCCCAGAGCCGGCGCATGCGTGCGGCATCGAAGTCCTCGATGCGATGCTCGCCGCCGAGATAGCCGGCATTGTTGACGAGGCCGCCCAGCGCGCCGAGCTCGCGATCGCAGCGCTCGAACATCGCGACGATCTGGGCCTCGTCGCTCATGTCCGCGCGCAGCGCGACGGCGGTGCCGCCGTCGCCCCGGATGGTCGCGACGACGGCCTCGGCCTCGTCGGCGTGGCTGTTGTAGTTCACGCCGACGCGCCAACCCTCGCGGGCGGCGAGTCGGGCGGTCGCGGCACCGATGCCGCGGCTCGCTCCCGTCACGATCAAGGCCTTGGTCATCGTCCGGTTCCTCCCGTGGTCAGGCGCTGTCGCGCACGATCAGCTCGAATCCCGTGTCGACGACGCGGCGGCGGACACGGCGCCCGGCGAGGCGGGCCAGGATCATCGCCGCCGCCGTCTGGCCGATCTGGAGCCGCGGCACCCGGATCGTCGTCAGCGCCGGGGTCACGAGGCGGGCGATCTCGATGTCGTCGAACCCGGCGATCGCGACCCGCTCGGGCACGCGCACGCCGCGCCGCTGGCAGGCGAGCAGCGCGCCGGCCGCGATCGCGTCGGCCGAGCACAGCACGGCGCGCAGGTCGGGCCGGCGCGCGAGCAGCGTGCCCACGGCCTCGGCGCCGGCGGTCATGTCGAGCGACGTCTCGATCACGAGCTCGGGCGACAGGGGGCGGCGGGCGGCGCGCATCGCCTCGCGGAAGCCCGCGAGGCGATCGGCCGCGCGATCGTTGTCGCGGGTGTGGGCGCCGATGAACCCGATCGGATCGTAGCCGCGGCCGATCAGATGGCGCGTGACGCGGATCGCCGCATCGCGGTTCGAGAAGCCGACGGCCATGTCGATCGGCTCGCGCGGCAGGTTGCTGCCCTCGACGACCGGGATGCGCGCCGCCGCGAGCAGCTTGCGGGTCGTGGCCGTGTGCGAGGTGCCGGTGAGGAAGACGGCGTCGACGCGGCGCGAGAGGAAGGCGCGCACCAGCGCCTCCTCGCGCGCCGCGGAAAAGCCGCTCGGGCCGAGGAGCAGATGGATGCCCTCGGCCTCGAGCTGGTCGGTCAGGCCGTGGACGACCTCGGCGATCAGCGAGTTGGTGAGGAGCGGGACGATCGCGGCGACGACGCCGGTGCGCTGCAGCGCGAGCCCGCGGGCATGGAGGTCGGGCGTGTAGCCGGTGCGCGCGATCACCGCCTCGACGCGCGCCCGGGTCTGCGAGGCGACCTTCGCCGGCTCGCGCATGACGCGCACGACCGTCATGGTCGAGACGCCGGCATCGCGCGCGACGTCGCGCAGCCGGGGGCGCGTCGCGGTCACGCCGGCCATCGCGGATGCGGCAGGTCGCGTCGATGCATCTTGTCTCCCCCGATGTAACCGGTAACATCGCGCTCATTCGGCGAGCAAGAGCCGCCGCCCGCAGGGGTGCGGGGTCCGACGCCGGTCGGGAAGGGGGAGGGAATGCCAGAGCTGCATGTCGGCGGCTTCCTCGGTTTCCGTCGTGCCGACGGCCGCGTCGGCACGCGCAACCACGTCGCCGTGCTGTCGATCCTCGGGCTCGTCACGGCGCCGGCGCGGCGCATCGCGCAGGCCGTGCGCGGCACGCTGCTCGTCGCCTCGCCGTACGGCCGCGGCCAGTTTGGCGAGGACAAGCTCGTCCACGAGCGCCAGCTGGTCGGCCTCGGCCGCAATCCCAATGTCGCCGCCGTGCTGGTGGTCGGTGCCGACCGCGTGACCGCGGATCGGGTCGCCGCCGGCATCGCCCAGACCGGCAAGCCGGTCGAGGTGGTCGCGCTCGACGACGTGCACGAGGATTCGCTTGCGCTGAGCGCGCTCGGGATCCGGTGCGCGGCCGCGCTCGTGCGCGCGGCGTCGCGACAGCGCCGCGAGCCCTGCGCCGCGGCGGACCTCTTCCTCGGCGTCGAATGCGGGCATTCCGACGCGACCTCGGGCCTCGGCGCCAATCCGCTCGCCGGCGCCGCCGTCGATCGCGTCGTCGACGCGGGCGGCAAGGCGGTGTTCGGCGAGACGGTCGAGTGGCTCGGCGCCGAGCAGCTGCTGGCGCGCCGGGCCGCCACGCCTCAGATCGGGCAGGCGCTGGTGGACGCCGTCGCGCGCCGCGAAGCCGCGGTCGCGGCGACCGGCTTCGACCTCACCGGCAACAATCCCGGCCAGGAGAACATCCGCGGCGGCCTCTCGACGATCGAGGAGAAGTCGCTGGGCGCGATCGCGAAGGGCGGCACCCGGCCGATCCAGGGTGTGCTGGCGATCGCCGAGGCGCCGGCGCGGCCGGGGCTCTACGTGATGGACGCGCCCGCCTTCTCGCCGGAGTCGTTGACCGGCTTCGCGAGCAGCGGCGCGAACCTGATGCTGTTCACGACGGGGGCGGGCAACAGCTTCTGCAACGCGCTGGCGCCGACGATCAAGATCAGCGTGCGCCCCGACACGGCGGGCCATCTGCCGCACCAGATCGACTTCGACGGCAGCGCGATCCTTGCCGGCGAGGAGGAGATCGACGCCGCCGGCGCGCGCCTCTTCGCCCTGATCCTCGCGGTGGCCTCCGGCGAGCGCAGCTGGGGCGAGATCCTCGACGAGGGCGAGGAGACCTTCATCCGCGTCGGAGGCTCGCTGTGAGGCGCCTGCCGCCCGGGCTCGTGGCGCTGGGCGTCTATCTGCGCACGATGGTCGTTTTCGGGCTGGTCTGGGCGCTGGCCTCTGCGTGGATCGGCAATCGCGCGCTGCTGCCGTCGCCGCTCGCCGTGATCGACGCGCTGTGGCGCGTAGCGCTGAACGGCGAGCTCGTCGAGCATGCCGGGCTCAGCGTCGCGCGGATGATCGTCGCCGTCGCGCTGGCCGCGGCGGTCGCGGTCCCGCTCGGCCTCGTCATGGCGATGAACCGTCTCGTCGAGGCGCTCGTGGATCCCGTCGTCGAGCTGCTGCGGCCGATATCGGGGATCGCATGGATCCCGCTGGCCCTGTTCATCTTCGGGATCGGCCATGCCCTGCCGATCTACATCATGTTCTACGGCGCGCTGTTCCCGATCCTGCTCGGCACGATCGCGGGCGTGCGCGCGACGGACCGCCGCCTCGTCGACGCCGCGCGCACGATGGGCGTGGCGTGGCCGACGATCGTGCTGCGCGTCGTGCTGCCCGCGGCGCTGCCGGGCATCCTGGTGGCGATGCGCCTGGGCGTTGCCGCGGCCTGGACGGCGGTGATCGCGGCCGAACTCGTCGGCGCGCCGAGCGGACTCGGCTACGCGATCCAGTGGTATCGCGACATGCTGGTGACGCCCCGCGTCATGGCCTTCATCGCCGTCGTCGGCGTCTGCGGCTATCTTTGCGACGCCGGGCTGCGCTGGCTCAACCGGCGCCTGACGCCCTGGGCACCGACGCTGGAGAGCCTGGCATGACCGCGCTGCTGCGCGCCCTCGCGCTGCCGGCGGCACTCATCGCGTTCTGGCAGCTCGCCGTCCTTGCGATCGACGAGCCCGGCCGCATGCCGCAGCCCGCCAAGGTCGTCGCGGCGGGCGCGCGCCTGCTGGCCTCGGGCGAGCTGGTCGCGGGCATCACCGAGAGCCTGGGCCGCGTCTTCCTCGGCTTCGTCGTCGCCGCGGCGGTCGCGGTTCCGCTGGGCCTCGCGATGGGGACAGTGCGCGCGGTCGAGCGCAACCTCGATCCGCTGGTCGAAAGCTTCCGCCCGGTCGCCGCGATCGCGATCCTGCCGCTGGCGATCCTGTGGTTCGGCACCGGCACGCCGGCGGCGGTCTTCATCGTCGCCTATGCGGCGTTCTTCCCGCTCGTGGTCAACACCGTCGCGGGCGTGAAGCGCGTCGATCGTCGGCTCGTCGCCGCCGCCCGCACCATGGGTGTGAGCGGGCCGACGATCCTGTGCCGCGTCGTCGTGCCCGGCGCCCTGCCGCAGATCGGCGTCGGCCTGCGCCTCGGGCTCGGCGTCGCCTGGACCGCCATCATCGCGGCGGAGCTCGCGGTCGGCGCGAAGTCGGGCGGCGGCGCGTCGGGCGGCATCGGCCAGATGATGTTCGTGTTCTACGCCTACTCGGTCGAGCTGAACTCGATCGTGGTCTGCATGCTCGCCGTCGGGGTCGTCGCGCTGACGCTCGACCGCGGCCTGCGCGCGGCGCTGTCGCGCTCGATGCCCTGGGCGCGCGCATGACCGCCGCCGGCCTTCGGCTCGCCGACGTGCGCAAGCAGTTCCGCCTGGCCGACGGGACGACGACCACGGCCATCGAGGATTTTTCGCTCGACATCGAGCCGGGCGAGTTCCTGGTCGTCGTCGGGCCCTCGGGTTGCGGCAAGACGACGGTCCTCAACATCCTCGCCGGGCTCGAGACCGCGTCGGCCGGCCGCGTCGAGATGAGCGGGCGCGCGATCGCGGGGCCCGGCGCCGAGCGCGGCGTCATGTTCCAGGACTATGCGCTGTTTCCCTGGCTAACGGTGCTCGGCAACGTCGAGTTCGGCCTGCGCCACGGCCCGGCCGGGGCCGCGCTGACGGCGTCGGCGCGCGCGGCGCGGGTGCGCGCGGTCATCGACCTCGTCGGCCTCAAGGGCGCGGAGGGCAAGTATCCGCACCAGCTGTCCGGCGGCATGCGCCAGCGCGTCGCTCTCGCGCGGCTGATGGCGAACGAGCCCGCCGTGCTGCTGATGGACGAGCCGCTCGCCGCGCTCGACGCGCAGACGCGCACGATCCTTCAGGAGGAGCTGCTGCGCATCTGGGGACAGGACGGCCCGCGCGAGCGCCGCCGCACGGTCGTCTTCATCACCCATGCCATCGACGAGGCCGTGTTCCTCGCCGATCGGGTCGCCGTCATGAGCGCCCACCCCGGCCGGCTGAAGGCGACCATCGCCGTCGATCTGCCGCGCCCGCGCAACGATGCCACGCGCGCCGAGCCGCGCTTCAACGAGCTCGTGCAGAGGATCTGGGGCCTCATCCGCGAAGAGGCCTATCGCGCCACCGTGACCTGAACGAAAACCAAGGAGGATCGCCATGTCTCGTCTGTCCCGTCGTCTCGTGCTTGCAAGCGGTGTCGCGGCGCTCGGTGCGCCGGCGATCGTCGGCGCGCAGGCGCGCCGACAGCTCAAGATCTCGGTCGGGCGCCAGCCTTGGGCGGCCGGCAACTCGCCGGTCACCCAGCACATGATGGCGGCGAAGAGCCTCGAGCAGACGGCCCAGTCGCTGGGCTACGACCTGACGGTCGACTACCGCGAATACCCCTCGGCGCTGCCGATGGTCGAGGCGCTGCTCTCCGGCAATCTCGACTTCGGCATGTGGGGCAACACCCCGATCGTGCGCCTGATCGCGCAGAGCCAGCCGCTCGCCGTCCTCAGCGTCGGCGAGGGCCATCTGCGCTTCGTCATCGCCGTGCGCAAGGGCTCGCCGATCCGCACCGTCGCCGACCTCAAGGGCAAGACCGTCGGCGCGCTGCTCGGCGGCGATCCGTACAACGCGCTGTCGCAGATCCTGAAGTTCGAGCTCGGCAACGGCGATCCGAAGGCGCACGGCATCACCGTGGTGAACACGCCGACCCAGGCGCAGGCGGCGGCGCTTCCGGCCGGCATGGACGCGGCCGTCGTGATCCATCCCGCCTATCTCAAGGCCAATGCCGAGATCGGCACGACCGCGATCGTGAACTCCTTCGGCTACACCGAGGCCAACTATAAGGGGCCGGCGGGCGAGGGGGCGGGCAAGCTCCTCGAATCCGCGAAGGCCTCGCCGTTCTTCCCGGACGGCTACTACCTGCATCGCTCGTTCTGGATCGCGAGCCCCAAGACGATCCGGGACAATCCGCCCGTCACCGTCGCCTTCCTGATGGCGCAGCAGGATGCGGTGGCGAAGCTCGCGGCGATGGCACCGGGCGACGTCTCGGAGCTGGTCAGCAAGTACTGGGGCCTCCCGAAGGACCAGGGTGCGGAAGTCGTGAAGGACGAGGTGCTGTTCAAGCGCGGCTGGTGCTGGCCGACCGAGGGCGACGCCGCGGCGATCCTCGAGGTGTCCAAGTTCATGGTCGAGGGCCGCCTGATCGAGAAGCCGTTGGCCTGGTCCCAGGTGAAGGAGTCGTTCCGTCTCGGCGCGGCCCTGCACCAGGAAGCCTACGAGAAGAGCGGTCGCAAGCCCGAGGCCGCGGCGTTCGCCGCGAAGGACGTGCAGGACCTGCGCGGCCTGCCCGTGTGGGACCTCGACAAGTGGAAGGATCGCACGTGATCGGGCGCGGGTCGCCACGGGGAGACGGGCAATGAGCAATGTCGGATTCATCGGGCTGGGCGTCATGGGCGCGCCCATGGCGCGCAACATCGTCCGGAAGGGGCATGCGCTGACGGTCTTCGACGTGAACGCCAAGGCGGTCGCCGGGCTGGTGGCGGACGGCGCGCGCGCGGCCGCGACGCCGAAGGCCGTCGCCGAGGCGAGCGAGGTCGTGGTGACGATGCTGCCGGACGCGCCGGACGTCGACCGTGTCGCGCTCGGCGCCGACGGCATCCTCGCGGGCCTGAAGCCCGGCTCCGTCTACATCGACATGAGCACGATCGATCCGGAGACGTCGCGGCGCATCGGGGCCGCGGTGCGCCGCCAGGGCTCGGACATGATCGACAGCCCGGTCGGCAAGACCGCCGAGCACGCCGTCAGCGGCACGCTGACGCTGATGGTCGGCGGCGAGACGGCGACGATCGCGCGGGTGCGGCCGGTGCTCGACTGCATGGGCACGGACTTCTTCCATTGCGGCGGACTCGGGGCGGGTCACGCTATGAAGTGCGTCAACAACCTGCTCGCGACGACGCTGGTCGCCGCGAATGCCGAGGCGCTGGTCGCCGGATTGAAGGCCGGGCTGACGCTCGACGTCATGACGAGCGTGATGCAGAAGACGATGGCCTGGAACAGCCAGCTTGCCGTCGCGTTCCCGGCGCGCCCGCTCAAGGGCGACTTCGAGCCGGGATTCATGTTGCGGCTGGCGCACAAGGATTGCCGGCTGGCGTTGGCGATGAACGCGGCAATGGGCCTTAAGACGCCGGTGGGGGCGGCGACGCTGGCGGCCTGCCAGGAGGGACTCGACCAGGGCTATGGCGGCAAGGATGTCGGCGTGCTCCTCAAGCTGCGCGAGGATCCCGCCGGCGTCCGGGTCCGCCTGTCGCCGAAGCCGTGACGATGCGCTGGGACGCGCTGGCGCTCGACGTCGGCGACGACGTCGCCGTCGCTCTGCACGACATTGTGGCGGGCGAGACCGTGCGCGTGCGTCGCGGCGAGGCGCTGCAGGAGGTGGTCGCTCGCGCGCCGATCGCGCTGGGGCACAAGCTCGCGCTGCGCGCGATCGCGGCCGGCGAGGCGGTGCGGAAGTACGGCCAGCCGATCGGCGCCGCGACGGCGCCGGTCGGCATCGGCGAGCACGTGCACGTCCACAACCTGGCGAGCCTGCGCGGGCGGGCGAGGCGATGAGCGTCGATCCCTCGAGCCGCCGGCCGATCGGCCGCGGCGGGCTGGCGGTGTCGGCGCTGGGCCTCGGCTGCGGCCCCTTCGGAAACCTGCTCGCCGAGGTGCCCGACGGCGCGCTGCGCGAGACGGTGGCGGCCGCGCGCGGGGCCGGGGTGCGCTACGTCGACACTGCGCCGTTCTACGGCCACGGCCTGTCGGAGCATCGGCTGGGCGAATGCCTGCGCGGCGTGCCGCGCGACTCCTACGTGCTGTCGACGAAGATCGGCCGGCTGCTCAAGCCGGATGCGGCGGCCCGGACGACCGGCCCCTTCGCGAGCACCTCGCCGTTCGACATCGTCTACGACTACAGCCGCGACGGCGCGCTGCGCTCGCTCGAGGACAGCCTGCAGCGGCTTGGCCTCGCCCGCATCGACATCGCCTATATCCACGACGTGAATCCGAAATGGGCGGGCGACGCGCTCGAAGAGCGCTACCGGCAGGCGATGGAAGGGGCCTATCGTGCCCTCGAGCGGCTGCGCGGCGAGGGCGTGATCGGCGCCATCGGCGTCGGCGTCAACGACGTCGAGATCCTGCAGCGCTTCGCGCGCGACGGCGACTTCGACGTCTTCATGCTGGCCGGCCGCTACACGCTGCTCGACACCACCGCGCTGCCGGCGCTGCTGCCGCACTGCGTCGCGCGCGGAATCGCCGTCACGCTGGCGGCGCCGCTCGCCTCGGGGATCCTGGCGACTGGCGCCGTGCCCGGCGCAAAGTTCTGGTATGCGGACGCGCCGCCGGAGATCCTGGACCGGGTCCGGCGGATCGAGGCGGTCTGCCTGCGCCATCGTACGCCGCTGCGCGCGGTGTCGCTGCAGTTCCCGCTCGCGCATCCCGCGCTGGTCAGCGTCGTCGTGGGAATGCGCAGCGCGCAGGAGGTGGCGGAGAACGCCGAGGCGCTGCGCGTCGCCGTTCCCGCCGACCTGTGGCGCGAGCTGCGCGCCGAGGGCCTGATCGATCCGGCGGCGCCATTGCCGTCCGCCTAGGAACCAAGAGGGAGGAACCGATGCTACGCCGACACGTCCTTGCCGCCTGCCTGACGCTCGGCCTCACCGGCGCGGGCGCCGCCGACGCCCAGACCATCACCTTCCGGTTCAACGATCCCGAGGCGCCGCAGATGCGCGCGGCTCTCGACGAGTTCGAGAAGCGCAATCCCGGCATCAAGGTGACGATGCAGCGGGTCAGCTGGGGCGACGCTCAGCAGCAGTTCCTGCGCGAGGCCGCGGTCGGCACCGCGCCCGACGTGGCGCAGGTCGCCTTCGTCTGGCCGCGATCCTTCGGCGGCGCGGGCGCGCTGCGCCCACTCGACGACCTGATCCAGCGGCCCGGTTTGGGCGTGAAGGGCTGGGACGATTTCTTCGCGCGCGACCTCGCCGTCGGTCCCGACGGCAAGGCATACGGCGTGCCGTGGACGACCGACACGTTCGCGATGATCTGGAACAAGGACTTGTTCGCGGCGGCCGGCGTGAACGGGTTCCCGAAGGACTGGGAGTCGCTGCGGGCCGCGAGCCAGGCGATCCACCAGAAGACCGGCAAGACCGGCTGGGGCTTCCCGGCCGGCAGCTGCGGGACGCCGACGATCTGGTTCGTGCTGAACTTCTACTGGTGGTCGAAGGGCCCCGGACTGATCGACCGTGCGCCCGACGGCAAGTTCCGCGTCAGCATGACGCCGGCGGAGATCCAGGAAGGCCTCGACTACTACAACCGCTACATCCAGGAAGGGCACAATCCGCGTGCCAGCCTGTCCTACTGCCTGTGGGGCGCGCCGGAGATCGTCGAGGGCATGCTCTCGGGCAGCATGGCGATGGCGAGCGTGCCCGACACCGTCGCGATCGAGATCAACACGAAGTGGAAGCAGCGCAATCCCGACAAGCCCTCGCCCTTCGCGACGTCGCCCCATCCGGCGGGTTCGAACGGCTCGCGCACGTTCTTCGGAGGGCGGATGCTGGCGATCAGCGCCAACTCCAAGAACGTCGAGGCGGGCTGGAAGCTGATCCAGTTCCTGACCCAGCCCGACCCGACCTTCACGAAGCACTACACGAACTACACGCCCGCCCAGCGCGCGGCGCTCGACGCGCGCGACTGGGGGCCGGAGCTTGCGGGCTATCCCGAGCAGCTCAAGTCCGCGCGCAGCTGGGGCCCCTACGGCACCGGGCCGGTCGCGATCCCGTTCATGTGGAACGCGGTCGGCCGGGCGGCCGGCTCGGTCTTCATCGGCGAGAAGACCTCGGCCCAGGCCGCGGCCGAGCTGCACGATGCGATCTCGAAGGAGCTGGCGAAGAACCAGAAGTGAGCGGCGGAGCCCGCCGCGTCGGCGCGGCGGGCTCCCTTCGCCGACGCGACGAGCCATGACAAGCGTGACCGGGCAGCGGCGCTTCCTTGCGGTGGCGTTGCTGCCGACGTTCTTCTTCCTGGCGTGCTTCTACGTCTACCCGACGGTCTTCAACCTCGAGACCAGCTTCACCGACCTGTCGCTGTTCGGGCTGCGCAAGGGCGGCGATTGGGTCGGGGTCGAGAACTACGTCGAGCTTCTCGGCAGCGGCGATTTCCGTCGCGTGGTGTGGAACACGGTGGTCTGGCTCACCGTGATCGGCGTCGGCGTGCGCATCGTCCTGGGGCTGGCGCTCGCCTTCCTGCTCAACAGCCCGGTGCTGAAGCGGTGGCGATTGCAGACGCTGGCTCGGGTGCTGCTGATCGTGCCGTGGGCGACGCCCCCGGTCGTGGCGATCGTCGTCTGGCGCTGGCTGCTCGACCCGCGGGTCGGCACGATCAACTCGGCGCTGATCGCCCTCGGGCTGGTCGACCAGCCGATCGCCTTCCTCGCCGAGCGCCTCTGGGTGTGGCCGGCGATCCTGACGATCATCACCTGGAATACGCTGCCGCTCGTCACCCTCACCTTCATGGCGAGCCTGCAATCCTTGCCGGACGAGCTGATCGAGGCGGCGCGGATCGACGGCGCGTCGCGCTGGCAGCAGATCCGCTACGTCTACCTGCCGCATCTCAAGCCGGCCGTCATCGTCATGGTGCTGATGTCGACGTTCTGGACGTTCAACAACTTCGTCTATGTCTGGCTGACGACCGGCGCGGGGCCGGGCCTCTACACCAACGTGATGGCGACAGAGGTCTACATCCAGGCCTTCATCAACGGCCGGTTCGGCTATTCCGCCGCGACCGGCGTCATCATGGCGACGATCATGACCGTCTTCGGCCTGATCTACCTGCGCGTCATCGCGGAGCGCGAGCTGTCGGAGGAGGAGCGGTGAACGCGGTGCCCGAGACTTCCTTGAACCGCGGAGAGCGCGGAGACGTCGCGCCACGCGTCGGCGTGGCGCGATCCTCCCGGCAGCAGGCGAGTGCGTTTCGCGCGCGTGCGACATCTCCGCGAGTTCCGCCCTCGCTGCCGCTCAAACCCCGCGGCGTCCGGGCAAGCACGGGGGATGCCGGATGAGCCCGGGCTTCCGCCTAGGCCGGCGCCTCGGGGTCGGGATTCTCGGCGAGCTGGCGATCGTCGCCACGACGCTTGTCGTGCTGTTCGTGCTCGTCTATCCGACGGCCTGGGTCATCGTCGCCTCGTTCAAGACGCCGGAGACGATGTTCGCCGCCGGCAGGTGGCGCTTCACGCTACAGAACTACATCGCGCTGCTGCAGACGGGATTCTGGCGCAACATCGCCAATTCGCTGCTGCTGTGCCTCGCCAGCGTCGCGATCTCGACGGCGATCGCCGTCAATGCCGCCTATGCCTTCTCGCGGCTGCGCTTTCCGGCCAAGCGGTCGCTCTTCGCCTCGGTGCTGTTCGGGCAGACCTTCCCGTGGATCGTGCTGGTGACGCCGGTGTTCATCCTCTGCGCGCGGCTCGGGCTGCTCAACAACCCGCTCAGCATGATCTTCATCTACGTCGCCGTGTCGCTGCCGTTCTCGATCTACCTGCTGACCGGCTACCTGCGCGCGATCCCGCGCAGCCTCGACGAGGCGGCGATCATCGACGGCGCGACGCACCTGCAGATCGTGTGGCGCATCGTGCTGCCGATCATGCTGCCGGGGATCGTGGCGACCGCGACCTACGCCTTCCTGCTGTGCTGGTCCGAGTACCTCTTCGCCCTCGCGCTGCTGACGCAGGAGGAGATGAAGACCATGCCGCTCGCCCTCTACGCGTATTTCGGCGAGAACGTCACCGAGTGGGGCAGCGTCATGGCGGCGTCGGCGCTGACGACGATCCCCACGCTGCTGCTGTTCATGCCGCTGCAGAGCCGGATGGTCTCGGGCCTCGCGGCCGGATCTGTGAAGCAGTAGCCTGGGCCCTCCTCAGCCGACGGGAAGGCGATCATGACGACGACACGGATGCTTCGCGCCGCGATGCTCGCCGCGGCCCTTCTCCCGGTCCCGGGCGCCTCCCAGGCGCGGGACCTCGTGCTCGGCCGGTCCTCGGAGCACCAGGCGCTCGATCCGCACTTCTCGCAGACCGGAACGAACAACATGACGGCGATGCACGTGTTCGAGCGGCTCATCGCCTTCGATGTCGACAACCAGGTCAGGCCGGCGCTGGCGGAGTCGTGGCGCGTGGTCGATCCGACGACCTGGGAGTTCACGCTGCGCGCCGGGGTCCGTTTCCACGACGGCTCGCCGGTCACGCCGGAGGACGTCGCCTTCTCCTTCGAGCGCGTGAAGAACATCCCCAACAGCCCGGCCTCCTACGCCCATGCCGTGACCTATGTCGCCGGCGTGGACGTGATCGACGCGCGGACGTTCCGCGTGCGAACGACCGCGCCGACCCCGCAGCTGGTGGAGCAGGTCGGCCTCGTGTTCATCCTGCCGAAGAGGCTCGCCGAGGGCTCGACGCTGGCCGACTTCAACAGCGGACGACTGATGGTCGGGACCGGGCCGTACCGCTTCCAGGAGGCCGTCCCAGGCAGCCACGTCGTCTACGCGGCGAATGCCGAGTACTGGGGCGGCAGGCCGGCCTTCGACAAGGTCACGCTCAAGTTCCTGCCGAACAACGCCGCGCGCGTCGCCGCGCTGGTCTCCGGCCAGGTCGACGTCATCGACGGCGTCACGCCCAACGACGTGCCGACGCTGGAGGCGCGCAAGGACGTGAAGGTGTTCGGCACGGCCTCGACGCGCCTCATCTATGTCGGCCTCGATCACGAGCGCGACCAGAGCCCGTTCATCACCGACGCGGCCGGCGCGCCGCTGGATCGCAACCCGCTCAAGGATCTGCGGGTGCGCATCGCCCTGTCGAAGATGGTCAATCGCCAGGTGATCGTGGAGCGATTGCTGAGCGGGGCCGGCGTGCCGGCCGGCCAGATCGTGCCGGAGGGGCTCGGCGGCTACGATCCCGGGCTCAAGCCCGCCGCCTTCGATCCCGACGGCGCGAAGCGCCTTCTCGCCGAGGCGGGCTACCCCAACGGCTTCGGGCTGACGCTGCATTCCTCGAACGACCGCTTCGCCAACGACGGCGCGCTCGCCCAGGCGCTGGGCCAGATGTTCACGCGCGGCGGGCTGAAGGTGAACGGCGTCGTGGCGCTGCCGTACAACGTCTACGCCGCCGAGGCGACGGCGCGGAAGTACAGCGCCTTCGTCTTCACGTTCGGCACGGGCACGAGCAATTCCGCGGCGGGTCTGCGCAACGTGCTCGGCACGTTCGACCGCGCCACCGGCCAGGGCGCGCTCAATCGCATGCGCTACTCGAATCCGTCCTTCGACGCCGCGCTCAAGGCGGCGTTGGGCGAATTCGACGAGGGCCGGCGCAACGCGATGCTGGCGGGCGCCGCGCGCATCGCCTTCGGCGACGTCGCGGTGGTGCCGGTCTATTTCCAGAAGGTCTACTGGGCCGCCCGCGAGGGCATCAGCTACGAGGCCAACAAGTCCGAGGACACCCTCGCGATGTTCGCGACGCCGGTGAAGTAGTGCCGGCGACGCCGCGGCGGCAGCAGGCGATGGCGCCAGCTTCGTGCGCAGCCGGGCGCCGGCGAGGCTCCGCTCGTCCAGCGGCTCGAGCCGTCATGCGCCGTCGGACGAATCCCGGCCCGATGGCGTGAGGTCGGCCCGGTTCGGCCGGCGCAGCCCGGCGGCGGCCGGTCATCGGATCGCCCGCTGCGGGCGTGGACGGACCGGTGGGCCGCTTCCCGCGCATCTTTTTCAAGCGAGTGCTTCGGACGAGTCACTGAAAAGCGCGGAGTCAGCCGGCGTCGAATCCCGGCAGGTGCCCCGCGCCGGTCACCATCAGATCCGCGCCCGCGATATAGCCGCCGGCGTCCGAGCACAGCAGCAGCGCGGCGCCGACGATGTCCTGGGGCGTGCCGGCGCGGCCCGTGGGCGAGATCGTCCTCTGGATCCGCGCCCATTCGGCCTCGTCGGCGCGACGCCAGCGGTTGCGCTCGGTCGCGATCAGGCCGGGGGCCAGATTGTTCAGGTTCACGCCCCAGGCCGCGTATTGGCGGGCGAGGTTCATGCAGAGGTTCCTCTGCGCGTCCTTGAGCGCGGCATAGACCGCGAGCTCGGGCTCGGGCCGCACCTGGTTGATGGAGCCGATCGTCAGGACGCGGCCCCAGCCGCGTTCGCGCATCGGCGGCAGAGCCGCCTGCAGCAGGTCGATCGTCGCCTGGAAGTTGATGGCGACCTGGCTCCGCACCTGCTCGGGCGTGATCGCCTCGAAGCCGCCGCGGTGCTGGATCGAGGCGCCGACCACGAGGATGTCGACCTGCCCCAGCTTCGCGATCGCCCGCTCGACGACCCGCCGGCCCGCGCCGGGCTCGACGAGGTCGGCCTCGATCACCGCGGTCCGCGCGCCGCGGCCGCTGCACTCCTGCGCCGTCTCGATTCCGGCGTCGGGCAGGCCGAAGGCGGCATCGGCGGCCGCGCTGTGGTGGATGGCGATGTCGGCGCCGTGCTCCGCGAAGGCCAGCGCGAGCGCGCGACCGATCGAGACGCTACCGCCGGTGATCAGGGCCGTGCGGCCCTCCATTGAAAAGCGCGAGTCCATGCCGGCCCCCTTCGTTGGCGTCGACGCGCACCATGGGTGAAGAGCAGGATTTGATCAATATGGCGTCAGGACACGGCCACTTTGGCAGAGAACGACGGATCGAAAATCATATTTGATCAAAACAATGAACTCGCCCTAACCTGCCGACCATGGGGGAAACGACCACAACCGCGGTCGGCGCGATCGCAGACCGCTTGCGACAGGACATCGTCGCCGGCGCGCTCGGGCTCGGCTCGCGGCTCAAGCTCGAGGACCTCGCGCGGCGCTACGACACCGGGCACATGCCGGTGCGCGAGGCGCTGCGCCAGCTCGCGGGCGAGGGTCTCGTCGAGATCGCCCCCAATCGCGGCGCGCGCGTCCGGCAGGTCGATGTCGAGTTCGTGCACAACCTCTTCGACCTGCGCATCGCGATCGAGGCGCTGCTCGCGCGGCGATGCGCCGAGCGGATCGATGCGGCGCAGCTGCTGGCGCTCGAGGCGGCGCAGGAGAGCTTCGAGGCGCACGCGCGACGGCGTGACTATCCCGCGCTGCTCGCGGCCAATCGCGAGTTCCACGATGTGATGAACCGCGCGGCGCGCAACCCCGAGGCGAGCGCGATGCTCGAGCGGCATTGGCGGCTCATCGCGGCGCTGTGGAACCGGTTCGGCTATGGCGCCGGCCGCGTCGCGGGTGTGATCTCGGACCATCATCAGATCATCCGCGCGCTGCGCGCGCGCGATGCCGAAGTCGCGTCCTGCCTGGCGATGGCGCACGCGGCGAAGGCGAAGCAGGAGCTGCTCTCGCGCATGCAGGCCGCCGCGCCGGTGGTGGCGTCGTGACGAGCGGCGGCGTCCTCCGCGTCGAAACGCACGCCGTGCGCGTCTCGCCGAAGACTCTGTGGATCTTCGTGCGGGTCGCGGACCGGGACGGGGTCGCGGGCTGGGGCGAGGCGACGCTTGGCGATCCGCACGGGCACGCGGAGCTCGCCGCGGCGATCGGTCGGCTCGCGCGCATGCCGCTGGGCGCGCGGCTCGCGGCGCCGGTGGACCTGATCGCGGACCCGGCCGCCGCCGCGCTGGCCCGTTCCCTGCCGGGGGCGGCCGCCGTCAGCGCACTCGATCAGGCGCTCAACGACGTCGCTGCGCGCCGCGAGGGCGTGCCGCTTGCGCAACGGCTCGGGACGCCGGCGCGGGCCACGGTGCCGCTCTACGCGAACATCAACCGACGCACCCTCGATCGTGCGCCGGCGGGCTTCGCGGCAAGCGCGCGAACCGCGCAGGCGGCGGGGTTTGCGGCGTTCAAGATCGCGCCGTTCGACGGCGTGACGCCGGCGGTCGCCGCGACGCCCGAGGGCCGGCGCCTGATCGAGGCGGGGCTCGCGCGCGCGGCCGCCGTCCGCGCCGAGATCGGGCCGCATGCGCAGCTCATGATCGACTGCCATTGGCGCCTGACCGAGGCGGCCGCCCTCGATGTGCTGACCGCGGCGGCCGGGCTGGACCTCCACTGGCTGGAATGCGCCGTGCCGGAGACGCCGGAGAATCTCCCGGCGATGCGGCGGATCCGCGAGGCCGCGAACCGTTCCGGCGTCCTGACGGCCGGCTGCGAGACGATGATCGGCGTGGCGGGGTTCGCGCCGTTCCTCGACGCGGGCGTCTACGACGTCATCATGCCGGACGTGAAGTATGTCGGCGGGCTGCAGGAGCTGCGGCGCGTGGCGGAAGCCGCGGCGGCGGCCGGCGTGCTCTGCTCGCTGCACAATCCCTCGGGGCCGGTCTGCCACGCGCACTCGATCCAGGCGAGCGCCGCGATCGGGGGGCCGGCGCGGCTCGAGCACCAGTTCGACGAGAGCCCGCTCTTCGCCGGTCTGGTCGACGCGCCGCCGCGCGACTTCGTGTCGCCCGAGCCCTCCTGGCGAATGGGCGCCGGCCTCGGCATCGCGCTCGACGCCATGACGATCCGCGCACATGCGGAGGCTTGGCCCTCCGCGCCGGCCGCGGCGTCATGAGCGCGGCAATCGCCTTCGCCGGGCGCCTGTGGCGCGGCCTGGAGTTCCTGCTGGCGCTCGCGGTGGTCGGCCTGCTCTGGCACCTCGCGGCGCTGTGGGTCGGCAAGCGCAACGTGCTGCCGTCCCCGGCCGCGGTCGCGTCGGCGTGGCTCGAGCTCCTCGCCGACAATCTCCCGAGCGATGCGCTGGCGAGCCTGGCGCATCTGTGCGCGGGCTACGGGGCGGGCGTCGCGACCGGACTGCTGCTCGCCGTCGCCTGCGCGCGCTTCGCGGTCGTCGAGGCCGCGGTCGATCCGCTGATCGAGCTGCTGCGGCCGATCGGCGCGATCGCCTGGATCCCGCTCGCGATCCTGATGTTCGGGATCGGGACCGGCGTGCCGATCTTCCTGATCTTCTACGCCTCGACCTTCCCCGTTTTCGTCAACACGCTCGCGGGCATCCGTCATGTCGACCGGCGCCTGGTGCAGGCCGCGGAGATGCTGGGCGCCTCGCGGCGGATGATCGTCACGCATGTCGTCGTGCCGGCCGCGTTGCCGCTCATCCTGTCGGGGGCGCGGCTGAGCCTCGGGGTCGCCTGGGCCTCGATGGTCGCGGCGGAGCTGACCGGCGCCGACGCTGGACTGGGCTGGCGGATCTTCTGGTACCAGGAGTTCTTCGCCATGGACCGCGTGATGGCGGTGATCCTGACCATCGGCGTGCTCGGCTACCTGCTCGACCTCGCCCTGCGTTTCCTGCAGCGCCGGCTCACGCGCTGGAGCCCCGACAGCGAGACCGAGGCACGATGACGGCCGCCCAGCGTCTCGGCATCCCGGTCGCGTTCCTGGCGCTGCTCGTCGCGGCGTGGGAGGTCGCGGCGCGACAGGTCGTGCAGGCGGGCCTCGTGCCGAGCCCCTCCGGCGTCGTCGCGGCGGCGCTGCGCGTCGTCGCCGACGGCACGCTCGCCGGCGCGACGGCCGGCAGCCTGCGGCGCGTCGCGATCGGCTTCGCGATCGGCGCGGGCCTCGGCATCCCCCTCGGGCTGCTCATGGGCCTTGCGGCGAGCGTCAATCGCGCGCTCGCGCCGATCGTGGATTCGTTGCGCTCGATCGCGCCGATCGCCTGGATCCCGATGGCGCTGCTGTGGCTCGGCATCCACGGCAACGCGGCGCTGTTCATCGTCGCCTACGCGGCGTTCTTCCCGTTCGTGCTGAACACCATCCAGGCGGTGCGCCTGATCGACGCGCGCCTCGTCCAGGCCGCTCGCAGTCTCGGCGCCGGTCGGTGGCTGGTGCTGCGGGCGGTCGTGCTGCCCTCCGCGATCCCGCTGGTCCTCACCGGCGCCCGCATCTCGATGGCCTTCGCCTGGGGCTCGATCATCGCCGCCGAGCTCGCGATGGGAATCAAGGTCACCCAAGGCGGCTCGGCCGCCGTCGGGCTCGGGCAACTGATGGTCTCGACGCTCTACATCCGGCGCGACGTCAACGCGCTGGTCCTCTACATGATCGTGATCGGGCTGATCAGCCTCGCGATCGACCTCGCGATGCGCCGGATCCAGGCGCGCCTCACGCCATGGCGGCAAGCATGACCGGAAAGATCGAAGCGCGCGCCGTCTCCAAGGTCTACGTGTCGAGCCGCACGGGCGAGCGCGTCGAGGCGCTGCGCGACGTCTCGTTCACGATGGGCGCGAACGAGTTCGTCGCCATCGTCGGGCCGTCGGGATGCGGCAAGTCCACGCTCCTGTCGCTGATCGCCGGCTTCGCGCGCCCGAGCGGCGGCGCGATCCTCGTCGACGGCGTGCCGGTGGAGGGACCCGATCCGCGGCGCGGGGTGATGTTCCAGGATTACGCGCTGTTCCCTTGGCGGACGGTGGCCGGCAATGTCGAGTTCGGCCCGCTGGCGCGCGGCGCCGGCGCCGCGGAGCGCGCCGCGATCTCGCGGCGCTACATCGAGATGGTCGGGCTGGCCGGGTTCGAGAGCCGCTACCCGCACGAGCTCTCCGGCGGCATGCGCCAGCGCTGCGCGCTCGCGCGCCTGCTCGCCAACGAGCCCGAGCTGTGGCTGCTCGACGAGCCGCTGGCCGCCGTCGACCTGCAGACGCGGAACATCCTGCAGGACGAGCTGCTGCGCCTATGGGGCGACGAGCGCGAACGCGCGACGCGCCGGGCGGTCCTGCTGGTGACGCACGGCATCGACGAGGCCGTTTATCTCGCCGACCGCGTCATCGTGCTGGGCCGCCGGCCCGGGCAGATCAAGGAGATCGTGCCGATCGACCTGCCACGGCCGCGGCGCGCGCATCGCAGCTCGGCCGCGCTCGGCGCCCTGGTGGAGCACATTTGGAGCCTGATCCGCGACGAGGCCGCCCAGGCCATCGTCGACGAGACGCGCTGACGCGGCGCGACGACCGATCCGACAACGCAACGGGAGGACACCATGGACAAGTTCACGCAGACCGGACGCCGGCAGCTCGCCGGCCGCGCCGCGGCCTTCGCCGGGCTGGCGGCGACGCCGCTGCTGCAGGCGAGCCCCGCCTTCGCGCAGGCCCTGAAGATCCTGATGGGCATCGGACTCACCAACGACGGCGCACCGCACGTCTTCGCCATGCAGCGCGACAAGCTGCTGGAGAAGGCCGCGGAGGAGCTCGGATTCAAGCTCGACACCGAGTACCTGAACTTCCCCGTCCTGCTGCGCATGCTGCAGGGGTTGGCGGCCGGGCAGCTCGACATCGGCATGCTCGGCTCGACGCCGACCATCCGCAATCTCGCGCAGCCCAACCCGGCCGTGCCGATCATGCTGGCCGGCGGCGGCATCAAGTTCCCGCTGCAGGTGCCGCCGGGCTCGCCGATCAAGAATCTCGACCACCTCAAGGGCAAGACGATCCTGACCATCGTCGGCTCCGACTTGCATCTGGTGCTGAACCTGATGCTGCGCGCGCATTTCGGCACTGACGACCCGAAGGAGCTCGGGATCACCGTCAAGAACATCCAGGCCTTTGCCGAGCTGTCCCGCTGGCAGTCCGGCATCGATGCCGTCCTCAATGTCGAGCCCGTCGGGGCCGGCGCGGTGAGCTCCGGCCAGGCCGTCAACCTGCTGCTGAACGACGGCACGACCGGCCCGGCCTACGAGGGGCCCGAAGGCAAGGGCGCCGGGTTGAAGATCGCGAGCTTCGCCAAGACGCCGTTCAATGCCGAGGCGTACTACCCGCATCGCATCTGGTGGGTGGCGCGCGAGGAGTTCCTCGCCAAGAACCCGAAGGCCGTGGTGGCGCTGATGATGGCGATCCATCGTGCAACGCAGATCACCAACAAGATGACGCCGGACCAGGTCATCGACCTCGCGAGCCAGGACTGGTTCTCCGACAGGGCAGCGCAGCGCCCCTATGTCGAGAACATCCTCTATCGCCGCCGCGGCTGGTCGTGGATCACCGAGGGCGACGCGCGCACGCTGGTCGGACTGTCGCAGGTCAAGTCGATCTACCAGACCGCCCTGACCGGCGCGGGCGTGACGCGGACGCTCAAGCTCTCCGCGCCATTGGCGAAGGACGCCTGGGAGCGCGTGGCCAAGGAGCCGGGGCCGGAGGCCTTCGCCAAGACGGATGCCGGCGACCTGCGCGGCAAGCCGCACTGGGAGATCGATTCCTGGTCGCTTTAGGCGGCGCGGCATCGCGTTCGCCACGCCGCCCGCGGCGCGGCCTGTCCCCCGACGACCGAGGACGGACGGGCCGCTGCGGTCGGCGAACCGTCGGAAGCGACGATGGCGCTCCGGTCCGAACGACACGGGCCGATCGCATTCCGATCGGGGAGGGGAGTCGGCGCCGCGACCGGTTTTGCTATGCTGTTCCCCGGCCATCGGGGGAGCACACATGACGTTCGACGACACGACACTTCTCGCCGCGCTGCGTGGCGGCGAGACGATCGAGGCGATCTGCAAGGCGAGCGGCGCCAAGCCGGCGGAGTTCGCCGCGGCGCGCGACGCCTGGCTCGCGCGCCATGCGCGGCTCGGCGACCAGCGCCTGACCGGCGCGGTCGGCGGCAAGGTGGAGATCCTGCGCGATCGCGCCGGCGTGCCGCACATCTACGGCGCGACGACGGCCGACGTCTATTTTGGCCTCGGCGTCGCGCAGGCCCAGGACCGGCTCTGGCAGATGGACCGGCTGCGTCGCCGCGCCCTGGGGCGCCTCGGCGAGATTCTCGGAGCCGGCTTCGCGTCGAGCGACGTGGCGCATCTGACGGTCGGCCTGGACCTGATCGCGGTACGCGAGCCGGCGCTCATGGACGGCCGGACCTACGAGACGGTCGCGTCCTATGTCGCCGGCATCAATCGCGTCATCGCGACCACGGGCAAGGAGCTGCCCGTCGAGTTCCGCCTGCTCGGCTATGCGCCCGAGCCCTTCACG
Source organism: Alphaproteobacteria bacterium (assembly GCA_016793165.1). Taxonomy (GTDB): domain Bacteria; phylum Pseudomonadota; class Alphaproteobacteria; order CACIAM-22H2; family CACIAM-22H2; genus CAIOSQ01. The sequence goes on from JAEULA010000071.1 coordinate 134,296, forward strand.
GTCGGCGACGTCGTGGCGATCGGGCGGGGAATCTGGTGGTCGCTCAACGGCCGCCTCGACCGGATCATGGCGGCGGAGTCCGCGCGCTTCCTGCCGGCGGCGATGCGCCCGCTGTACCTGACGCCCGAGGCCTCCGAGCATCTCGTGCTGCCCGACGGCGGCTCGGCCGCCGCGGGCACGGACGATTGCACGGGCTCCAACAACTGGGCCGTCGCCGGATCGCGCGCGAGCCACGGCAAAGCCCTCCTCGCCGGGGACCCGCATCAGCCGTTCTGGGTGCCGTCGAGCTGGCATGAATACGCGGTGCACGGCCCCGAGGACGATGCCGCCGGCGCGGGCCATCCCGGCTTCCCGGGCCTGTGGTGGGGCAGCAACGGCACGGTCGCCTGGGCGATCACCAACAACATGGCGATGACCCGCGACATGTATCGCGAGGAGGTCGATCCGGCCGACCCCGGCCGGTATCGCGACGGCGACGTGTGGCGACGCTTCGAGGAGCGGCGGCTCCGTCATGCCGTGCGCGGCGAGGCGGCGCGCGAGCTGGTCGTGCGCTCCACGGTGCGCGGCCCGATCGTCAACGCGCTCGTCCCCGCGCTCGACGAGAAGGGCGATCCGCCGCTGTCGATGCGCTGGGTCGGAGCCGAGCATCTCGACGACATCCGGGCCAGCATCGCGGTCGGCCGGGCGAAGGACTGGAAGCAGTTCCGCGCCGCGCTGAAGGATTGGTCGGTGGCCGTCTTCAACTTCGTCTATGCCGATGCCGCGGGCAATGTCGGCTACCAGATGTCCGGCCGCATCCCGCTGCGCGGCCGCGCGGTGCCGGGGCTGCGCGACCCGGGCAATCCGGCGGATCGCTGGACGGGCTACATCCCCTTCGACGCGATGCCGCGGACCTACAACCCCAAGGGCGGCTACGTCGCGAGCGCCAACCAGCGCATCGTCCCGCCGAGCTACCCCTATCCGATCTACGGCGCCTACTCGCAGGGCCATCGTGGCATCCGCATCGACCAGCATTTCGCGGCCGGCCCCGCGGACCACGCCGCGACGGTGCGCCTGCAGAACGACGTCAAGAGCGTGCGCGCCGAGCGCAGCGTGCCGCACATCCTGCGCGCGCTCGCGGCGAGCGGCGATGCCGACGCGAAGGCGCTCGCGGCCGGATTGTCGGGCTGGGACTTCCGCTACACGATCGAGGCGGTGGCGCCGACGCTGTTCGAGACCTTCATGGTCCATTGGCAGCGCCGCGTCCTGGGCGAGCACATTCCGAAGCGGCTGATCGACCTGACGATGCAGCAGACTGGCCTGTGCGTGAGCCTGCTCGAGACCCAGGATCTGGCTTATTTTGCCGGCGGCAGCATCGCCGCGGAGATCGCGGCCTGCGCACGTGGCGCGATGACCGCGCTGCGCGAGCGCCTCGGGCCCGACGTCGAGACGTGGAGCTGGGGGCGGATCCATGTCGCCCACTGGCGCCACATCGTCTCGACGCCCGCGCTCGCGGCGGCGACCGACGTCGGTCCCGCGCCGGCCGACGGCGGCTCGCACACCGTCCGCAACATGGGCGGCGAGCTGCCGCCCCACGCCGCCTCCTCCGGCGCTGAATACCGGCTCGTCGTCGACTTCGCGACGCCCGATCGCTTCCTCGCGGTGCAGAACATCGGCAACTCTGGCGTCCCCGGCAGCCCGCACTATCGCGACCAGTTCGAGCCCTTCCTGCGCGGCGACTACCACGTCGTCCAGCTCAAGCGCGCCGCGGTCGAGGCCGAGCGCGAGAGCACGACGGTCGTCGAGCCGGGCTGAGCGCATCGGTGAGGGCGGCGGCGCGCGCGGGTCGTGTGCCGTCGTCGCGTCGGCTGTGCGGCCCGGCGCCGCCTCCGCAGGCGGCTTCGCGCGCCCGGTCAGTTCACCGGAGCGCCGCCCTCCTCGGTGCGCTTGGCGATGAAGGAGTCGATCGCTTCGCGCCGCGCGGGATCGAGCGCCGGCGGCTCGAAGGCGGCGATGGTCTCCATCGCGATCTTGTGCGCGCGCTGCGTCGCGTCCTGCGCGCCGTCCTGGCGCCAGGTCTCGTAGTTGCGCCAGTCGGCGAGGATCGGCTGGTAGAACGCCGTCTCGTAGCGCGCGAGCGTGTGCGGGCTGGCGAAGAAGTGTCCGCCCGGACCGACCGCCTCGATCGCGTCGACGGCGAGGGTCTCCTTGTCGACGACCTCGGGGACGAGGAAGCTCGCGAACATCTGCAGCGCCTCGACGTCGATGATCAGCTTCTCGTAGGACGCCGTGAGGCCGCCCTCGAGCCAGCCTGCCGCGTGGTGCAGCAGGTTCACGCCGCCGGCGATCGCCGACCAGGTCGACATCATGCTCTCGGTGGTCGACTGCGCATCCGGCGCATTGCCGGTCGCGATGCCCGACGAGCGGTAGGGCAGGCGGTACCGCCGCGCCAGCTGCCCCGAGATGATCGCCGACTTGGCGTATTCCGGCGTGCCGAACGTCGGCGCGCCGGTGCGCATGTTCACCGCCGTGGTGAAGGCGCCGTAGACCACCGGCGCGCCCGGTCGCGCGAGCTGCGCGATCGCCAGTGCCGACAGCGCCTCGGCGTTCTGTTGCGCCAGAGCGCCGGCCAGCGTCACCGGCGCCATGGCGCCGGCGAGGGTGAAGGGCGTGACGACGGTCGGCTGGTTGTGCTCGGCCATCTCGATGATGCCGTCGACCATCGGCTGGTCGAGCTGCAGCGGCGAGTTGGTGTTGATCACCGTCATGCAGCGATGCGCGGTCCGGAACTCCTCGGCCGAGACGTCGTGCGACAGGCGCACGATCTCGAGCACGTCGCGCACGCGCTGGACGGAATGCGAGTAGATCCGCGGGATCTTGTCGCTGAGCGCGATCATCGTGCGCACGGCCTGCAGATGGCGCACGGGCACGGGGATGTCGATCGGCTCGACGGGATAGCCGGCGAGCATGTGGAAGACGTTGAAGGCCTGGCCGAGCTTGATCAGGTCCGCGAAGTCCTTGTGCGTGCCGGGTCGGCGGCCGCCGACGATGTCGGAGCAGTTCGGCGCGCTCGACACCGGCGTGAACACCAGCGCGTTGCCCCCCACCGTCACGTTGCGCAGCGGATCGCGGGCGGTCATCTCGAAGCTCGCCGGCGCCGCGGCGATCGCGGCGAGCACGATCTCGCGCGGGAAGCGCACGCGAACGCCGTCGGGCCGGATCTCGCAGCCGGCGCGCTTGCACAGGCCGCGTGCGCGCTCGGACTGAACCGCGACACCGATGCGCTCGAGGATCTCGAGCGAGGCGAGGTGGATGGCCTCGAGCTCGTCGGCGGAGACGATCTCCATCGGCCGGTAGGGATTCGCCAGCCGGCGCCACGGCATCTGGCGCGCCAGGGCGCCGGGCTGCTTGGGCCGGGCGCGGCGGTCGGCGCCGCGGGCGCGGCGGGCTGTCGTGCTGTCGTCGCTCATGGGTGCACCCTTGCGTGGTCTGCATTCACGCCCGTCGGGGGGCGCGCGTGCTCGAGGCCGCGGAACTCGACGAAGCGCATCATCGCGGCCCAGAGATGATCGCCGTAGGCGAAGGGCTCGAAGCCCTCGATCCCGGGCAACGGCAGCGGCGCGATGACCGCGTCCACGGCCGGCTCGAAGAAGAACGGGATCGAGCAGCGGTCTGCGCCGGTGCCGACGACGCGATGCTCGGTCGCGCGGATCCGGCCGCCGCTCCAGCGCTCCAGCAGCTTGCCGAAATTGATCGCGAGCGTGCCTTCCGCCGGCGGCACGTCGATCCAGGTGCCGTCGCGTGCGCGCGCCTGCAGGCCCGGCACGCCGTCCTGGGCGAGCAGCGTGACGAGCCCGGAGTCGACATGCGCCGCGCCGGTGATGTGGCGTCCGTCCTCGGTGATCACGTCGGGAATGCCGACGAGGCTCTCGGGCCTGCGCGACGGATAGTGGATCAGGCGCAGCGTCGAGATGCCGTCGGCGAACGGCGCGTCGAACCGCGTCTCGGGCAGGCCGAGGCCGCGGGCGATCGCCCGCATCAGCACCAGCCCGAGGCTCTCCATGCCGCGGTAATAGGCCGCCGCGGAAGCCCGCCAGCCCGGCAACTCGGCCTCGTCGGGCAGCGGCGTGAGCTCGCGCAGCGGATCGTCGGCCACGGCGATCGGCCGCACGAGATCGGGGCCGATGTCGATGCCCTCCTTGTGCGTGCGCTCGCCGAACTGCAACGGGAACCAGCCGCGATAGACGTTGGGTCGCGCCGGGTCGAACTTGCGGCGATAGAGCCGCCGCTTCCCGGCGTCGGAGAGGGTGAAGATGCGCAGCACGGCGGCGCGCGCGGCGCGGTCGGTCGCGACCGCGGCGTCGAAGCCGCGGATGGTCATGAAGCCGCTGTCGGCGGCGGCGGCCATGATCGCGGCGTCGACGGCGTCGCGCGCAACGCCGGCGGGTCCGAGGAGCGGAGCGACGTCGATGCAGGGAATCATCGTTCAGAAGTCCGTCTTCACGCCGCCCTCCGCCTTGCGACGGGCGACGAAGGCCTCGAGCTCCTCGCGGGCGGCCGGGTCCATCGGCGGCGGCACGTAGGCGGCGAGGCGCTGCTTGTACAGGCGGTTGGCAGTGTCGTAGGCGGTGGGCGCGCCGGCCTCGCGCCAGCTCTCGTAGTTGCGCCAGTCCGAGATCATCGGCGCGAAGAACGCCGTGCGGTAGCGCGCCTGGGTGTGGGCGCAGCCGAAGAAGTGCCCGGCCGGCCCGACCTCGCGGATCGCATCGAGCGCGAGTTCCTCGTCGTTGACGACGACCGGGCGCAGGAACTCGGCGACCATGTCGAGCAGGTCGGCGTCGAGCACCATCTTCTCGAAGGAGGCGTGCAGGCCGCCTTCCATCCAGCCGGCGCCGTGCATCATCAGGTTCACGCCGCCCATGACCGCGCCCCAGAGCGAGAAGACGCTCTCATAGGCGGCCTGGGCGTCGAGGGTATTGGCGGCGCAGGCGTTGGACGAGCGATAGGGCAGACCGTAGCGCCGCGCGAGCTGCCCGCCGAGCAGGGCGGCCTTCATGTACTCGGGCGTGCCGAAGGCCGGCGCGCCGGACTTCATGTCGACGTTCGAGGTGAAGCCGCCATAGATGAAGGGCGAGCCGGGGCCCGCGGTCTGCGCGAGCACGAGCCCGGCCAACGCTTCGGCGTTCTGCTGCGCGACGGCGCCCGCGATCGTCACCGGCGCCATCGCGCCGGCGAGGGTGAAGGGGGTGACGCAGACCACCTGGCCGGCGCGCGCCATCTCGATGATGCCCTGGCACATGGGGTCGTCGAGGCGCAGCGGCGAGGACGAGTTGATGATGGTGAACAGCGACGGCTCGCGCGCCATCGTGGCGTGGTCGATGCCGCGGGCGATCCGCGCCATCTCGATGCCGTCGAGATTGCGCTGCTTGCCGAGGCTGTAGGCGTGGATCGCCTTGTCCGACAGCGTGAGCATGTCGAACAGCGCGTCGAGATGGCGGATCGAGGCGTGGATGTCCGCCGGCTCGACGGGATAGCCGCCCCAGAGATGCACGGCCTGCAGCGTGTGGCCGAGGCGAATCAGGTTCTGATAGTCGACGCGATTGCCCGGCCGGCGGCCGCCGTCGCGATCGGCCGAGTTCGGCGCGCTGGCGACCGAGCAGAAGGCGAGCGCGTTGCCGCCGATCTCCACCGTCTTGCGCGGGTCGCGGGCGTGGAGCTTGAACGTCGGCGGCGCCTTGCCGATCACCCCGGCGACGACGCCGCGGTCGAAGCGCACGCGGTTGGAATCCGGGTCGACCGTGGCGCCGGCCCGCCTGAGCAGCGCCTTCGCTTCGGCATTGAGGATGTCCATCCCGATCTCCTCGAGGATGGTCAGCGAGGCGATGTGGATCGCCTCGAGCTCGTCGGCGGAGACGGCTGGGACGGGCGCGAAGGGCAGTCGCGGCTGCGGCTTCGGCACCCCGTCGGCGCTCGGCGCGGCGCGCTCGCGTCGGCCGCGGCGGGTGCGGGGATTGGTCTCAGGCGTCGGGTCGTTCAACCGTCGCTCCCTTGTCTTTCCATCCCCTCCTGATCGACGCAGAGGGGTGCCCGAGCATCGCGAGGGCGGGGAGCACAAGCGTGGCCCCTGGAGACGCCCTTGTCCTCCCCGGCCGCTTCGCGGCCACCCCTCCGATCGCGCTGACGCGCGACCGGAGGGGCGTGTCCTATCCCCGCATCCGCTCGCCCTTCGGGTCGAAGAGAGGCGCGTCGAGGCGCGTCGCGCGTCGCTTCTCGCCGAGGATCTCGACTTCGAAGCCGCTCGTCGCCGTCGCAAGATGCTTCTGCACATAGCCGAGCACCACCGAGGTGCCGGCGCTGTGCGCGTAGCCGCCCGATGTGACCCACCCGAGCGCCTTGCCGTCGTGCAGGATCGCCTCGTCGCCGATCGCGTCGGCATCCTTGGCATCCACGCGGAAGGCGCAGAGCCGCAGCTTGCCGCCGCTCGCCTTCTCCTCCAGCGCCGCGGCGCGACCGATGAAGTCGGGCTTGTCGTAGGCGACGAAGCGCGACAACCCGGCCTCGAGCGGCCCGTAGAGCGGGCGATACTCGCGCGCCCAGTTGCCGAAGCTCTTCTCCAGCCGCATGGCGTGCAGCGCGCGCGCGCCGAAATGGCGCAGCCCGAATTCGGCGCCGGCCTCGACGATCAGGTCGTAGAGATGGCGCTGGTACTCCGGCTTCACCCAGATCTCGTAGCCGAGATCGCCGGTGAAGGAGAGCCGCCCGACCATCGCCGGGGCCATGCCGACATCCATGCGCTTGAACGACATGAAGGGGAAGGCGGCGAGGTCGTCGCGCACGAGGCGCTGCAGCAGCGCGCGCGCGTTCGGTCCGGCGATCGACAGGCCGACCCAGTCGTTGGCGCAGGCGCGCACGCTCACGCCGCTGTCGGGCATGTGCTTCTCGAACCAACGTTCGTAGAAGCGCTCGGCCGCCATGGTGCCGACCAGGAAGAAGGAGTCGGTCGCGTGGCGCGCGATCGTGAAGTCGCCGATCAACTTGCCGCGCTCGTTGAGCATCGGCGTCAGTACGACGCGACCGATCTTCGGCATGCGGTTGGCCATCATCCTGGACAGCCAGGCTTCGGCGCCGGGGCCGTTGACCTCGAACTTGCCGTAGTTCGAGATCTCGATCATGCCGACCTGCTCGCGCACCGCCTTCACCTCGGCCGCGACATGCGGATGCGCGTTCGAGCGGTTGAAGGTGATCGTCTCGATCGGCTCCATCCCCTTCGGCGCGAACCACAGCGCGTGCTCGAGGCCCCAGTAGTCGCCGAACACCGCGTTGGCGGCCTTGAGCTTGTCGTAGATCGGCGTCGTCTTGAGGGGGCGGGCGGCGGTCAGCTCCTCGCTCGGGAAGCGGATGCGGAAGCGGCGCGAGTAGTTCTCGCGCACCTTGGCGTTGGTGTAGGCGAGCGTCGCCCAGTCGCCGAAGCGCGCGACGTCCATTCCCCAGATGTCGGCGCCGGGATCGCCGTGGATCATCCAGTTCGCCAGCGACAGGCCGACGCCGCCGCCCTGGCTGAAGCCGGCCATGACGCCGCAGGCGACCCAGTAGTTCTTGAGGCCGCGGATCGGGCCGATCACCGGATTGCCGTCGGGCGCGAAGGTGAAGGGGCCGTTGATGATCTTCTTGATGCCGGCCTTCTCGATCGCCGGGTAGTGCTTGAAGCCGACCTCAAGCGATGGAGCAATGCGATCGATGTCGTTGTTGAGCAGCTCGTGGCCGAAGTTCCACGGCGTCTCGCGTTCGGACCAGGGCACGCCGGCACGTTCATACGTGCCCATGAGCATGCCCTTGCCCTCCTGGCGCATGTAGATCTCGCCGTCGGAGTCGACGATGTGCAGCATCTCCTTCTCGGAGGCCGCGACCTCGGGGATCTCCTCGGAGATGATGTACTGGTGCTCCATGGCGAGGATCGGGAGTTCGAGCCCGACCATGCGCCCGACCTCGCGCGCCCACAGGCCGCCGGCATTGACGACATGCTCGGCGTGGACCGTGCCCTTCTCGGTGACGACATCCCAGGTGCCGTCTGGGCGATGCACGAGCTCGACGACGCGATTGTGCTTCTCGACCGTCGCGCCCTGGATCGTCGCCGCTTTCGCGTAGGCGTTGGTCACGCCCCAGGGATCGACATGGCCCTCGATCGGATCGTAGAGCGCGCCGACGAAGTATTGCGGCTCCATCAGCGGGAACAGCTTCTTCGCCTCGCTCATCGACACGAATTCGAGATCCATGCCGAGATAGCGGCCGCGCGAATAGACCATCTTGAGCCAGTCCAGGCGCTCCGGCTTGCCGGCCAGCATCAGGCCGCCGGTGATGTGCACGCCGCAGGACACGCCGGAGATCTGCTCGATCTCCTTGTAGAGATTGATCGTGTATTGCTGCAGCTTGGCGACGTTGGGATCGCCGTTGATCGTGTGCATGCCGCCCGCGGCATGCCAGGTCGAGCCCGACGTCAGCTCCGAGCGCTCGATCAGCATGACGTCGCGCCAGCCGCCCTTGGTCAGGTGATAGAGGACGCTGGCGCCGACGACGCCACCACCGATGACGACGACCTTGCTGTGTTGCTTCATGGATACGCTTCCCTGGATGGATCCGCGCACAGCCTGACGTCGGCCGGCGGCGCTGTCGATGACCTCGCTCGGCCGTCGCGGCCGATCCGGCGGCCGCGAGCCGGCGCGTCAGCCCTCCGGCTCGCCGGTCGGGACGGTGAAGGACGCAGGATCCGGCGGTCCGCCGGCCGCCGCGAGGGCCGCCCGCCGCCCGCCGCGGCCGCGAGTCTCGCGGCTCGACATGCGGCGCAGGCGGTCGGGCAGATCCGCCATGATGGCGCGGCGCTGGTCGTCCGAAAGGCCGCGCCATGCCGCTATCTCCGAGCGCAGGCGCCCGCAGCCGATGCAACTGTCGGTCCGCGAATCGAGCACGCAGACGCGGATGCAAGGGGTGAGGGATGCGGTCACGGACGTGGTCATGGGCGGGGCGATGTAGCACTGCGGCGTCGCGCGTTCCAAGGCCCGGCGATGGCGGTGCTTGTCCGCCCATCGCGGCGGCGGGATAAATCACGCCGAGTCCCGCAGCCGGAACCCTGCCCATGACCTACGAGCTCGCGCCGATCGCCCGCATCACCGGCGGCATCGGCGCCCGTGCGCGCCTCGGGGACCTGGCTACCGGGCTCGGTGGGACCGGGGCCGCCGTGCTGCTCGTCGCCGACCGCGGCCTGGCCGCGACTGGTCTTGCGGCCGAGGTCGAGGGGATCCTGCGCAAGGCCGGCCACGGCGTGACGGTGTTCTCGGATTTTGCGAGCGATCCGACCATCGCGCAGACGGACGCGGCCGCCGGGCTGGCGCGCGCGACGCGCGCGGCGGTGGTGGTGGCGCTCGGCGGCGGCTCGGCGCTCGATCTCGGCAAGGCGGTCGCGGCCGTCGCGACGGCGCCGGCCTCGGCGCTCGACTACGAGCTGTGCCGCCAGCCCTTCCCGGCGACGCGGCTGCGCACGATCTGCGCCCCGACGACGGCGGGCACAGGCTCGGAGCTCACGCGCACCGCGGTGCTGACGCGGGCCGACAAGGCGAAGATCTGGCTCTGGGGCGCGGAGCTGCGTGCGGACGAGGTCGTGCTCGACCCGGAGCTCACCGTCGGCCTGCCGCCGGCGCTCACCGCCGCCACCGGCATCGATGCGCTGGTGCACGCGGCCGAGGCGGCGACCAACGCCAACGCTACGGCCGCCAACAACGTCTACGCCCACGAGGCGATCCGTCTCGTGGCCCGCCATCTCGAGGCGGCTGTCGCCGACGGCCGCGATCTCGTCGCGCGCGATGCCGTGCAGCGGGCCGCCGCCCTGGCCGGCGTCGCCATCGACAATGCAGGCACGGCGATCGCGCACAACATCGGCCACGCGCTCGCCTCGATCCGGTCCGTCCACCACGGCCGAGCGGTCGGGCTCGCGATGCTCGCGACCAACGCCTGGAACGCGGCGGACGACGACGGACGCTGGGCGGCCTGCGCGGCCGCGCTGGGTGCGCGCGACTTCGCCTCCGGCTTCGAGCGCCTCCTCCGCGCCGTCGGCGTGAAGGTCGGCCTCGCGGCGGAGTTCGCCGGCGTCGCGCCGGACGCCCTGCTCGCGAAGATGCTGGCGCCGGAGAACGCGCCGATGCGTCGGTCGAACCGGCGCGCCTCCACCGAGGCGGATCTTCGCCGCTTCGCCGAGACGATGCTGACGCAGAGCTGAGAAGGGACCGCCAGCGCCATGGCCGCCGTGAAGATCACCGGAATCGAGATCACCCATCACCGCCTGAACTACGATCCGCCATTCCACGCGAGCTGGGACACGCGGCCGCGGACGCTCTTCGACGCCACGATCGTGCGCGTCCACACCGATGCGGGAATCACCGGGGTCGCCTCGGGCGACATGATGGTGGGCTTCGCGGGCCACGAGGGTCTGTTCGTCGGCCAGGACGCGCTGGCGATCGAGCGGCACTGGCGCCTGCTCAACAACATCCAGTTCCACTGGGGTCGCTGCTGGCCGCTCGACCTCGCGCTGTGGGACCTCGCGGGCAAGATCGCCGTCCAGCCGGTGTGGCGGCTGCTCGGCGGCCTGTCGCCACGCCTGCCGGCCTATGCCTCGTCGGGCACCCTGCGCGCGCCGGCGGCCCTCGCCGATGCGGCCGAGGCCTATCTTGCGCGTGGCTTCAAGGCGCTGAAGATCCGGTTCCATCGCGGCGCCCTCAATCGGGAGGATTGGCGGGCCGACATCCGGGCGCTCGAGGCGGTGCGCGCGCGCGTCGGCGACAAGCTCCAGCTGATGGTCGACTGCAACCAGGGTTGGCGGATGTCCTGGGACGCCTATCCGTCGTGGTCGCTCAAGGAGGCGATCCCCGTGGCGCGTGAGCTCGAGCGGCTCGGCGTCTACTGGATGGAGGAGCCGCTGCATCGCGGCGACCGCGAGGGCATGCGCGCGCTCCGCGGCATGGTCGACCTGCGCATCGCCGGCGGCGAGATGACCCGCGAGCTCTACGAGTTCCGCGACCTGATCAAGGACGGCTGCCTCGACGTCCTGCAGCCCGACGCCGCCCTGGTCGGCGGCATCACGGGCCTGCGCCGCGTCGCGGCGATGGCGCAGGAGCACAATCTGGTCTTCACGCCGCACACCTGGACCAACGGCATGGGCGTGGTGGCGAACGCGCATCTCGCGGCGGGCGTCGGCGATTCGCCCTGGCTCGAGTTTCCCTACGATCCGCCGGAATGGGGGCTCGAGCGGCGCGACTACATGATGGCGAAGCCCCTCGACGTCGACGCCGAGGGCTGCATCGTGCTCGACGAGACGCCCGGCCTGGGCTACGCGCTCGACGAGGATCGGCTCAAGCGCACGCGCACGGGTTGAGCGCGGTCGCGAGGGCCAGGAGGAACGGGGGAACGATGAGTCAGCTGCTGGATTTCATTCTCGGGCTGTCGGTCAAGGATGTGCCCGAGGCGGTGCGCCATCGCGCGCGGATGTGCCTGCTCGACCTCGCCGGTGTGGCGGTCTGCGGCCGCGAGACGCCGGTTTCGCGCATCGTCCACGACTTTGTCGCCGCGCATCAGCTGGGCGGCAAGCACGGGGCGCGACTGATCTTCGACGGCCGGCGCGTGTCGCTGCCGGGTGCTGCGATGGCGGGGGCGGCGACGATCGACAGCTACGACGCCCATGACGGGCACCGCCTCACGAAGGGTCATGCCGGCGTCGTGGTGCTGCCGGCGCTGCTCGCGGTCGAGGACGAGATGGGGCCGTCGCGCGACGGCGCCGAGTTCTTCGCGCGCCTGGTGATGGGCTACGAGGTCGCGGTGCGCGCCGGCATCGCGCTGCACGCGACCGCGCCCGACTACCACACCTCCGGCGCCTGGAACGCGCTCGCCGCCGCGGCCGTGGTCTGCCGCGCGCTGGACGCGGACCGCGCGACGCTGCGCGAGGCGCTCGGCACGGCCGAGTTCTACGGCCCGCGCAGCCAGATGATGCGCTGCATCGACTGGCCGACGATGGTGAAGGACGGCTCGACCTATGGCGGCCAGGTCGGCGTCAGCGCGGCCCTGCTGGCGCTCGGCGGCTTCACCGGCGCGCCGGCGATCACGACCGAGGCCCCGGAGGTCGCGTCCTACTGGAGCGATCTCGGCACGCGCTGGCGCATCACCGAGCAGTACTTCAAGCCGTGGCCGATCTGCCGCTGGGCACAGCCCGCAGTCGCCGCCGCCCAGGCGCTGCGCGCGCAGGCGGCCGGTCGCGCGATCGAGAAGGTGCGCATCCGCACCTTCCACGCGGCGGCGCGGCTCGACGTGCGAGAGCCCAACGACACCGACGCCGCGCAGTACGCGCTGCCCTTCCCGGTGGCGGCGATGCTCGCGCACGGCGTCGTCGACGGTGCGACGGTGACGACCGGGCTCAAGGATCCGGCGACGCTCGCGATGGCGCGCCGCATCGACACGGCCACCGATCCCGAGCTCGACGCCAAGTTCCCGGCGCGGCGCATCGCGGTCGTCGAGGTCGATCTCGCCGACGGGACGCGGCTGGTCAGCCCGCCGACCGAGGCGCGCGGCGATCCCGAGGATCCGCTGAGCGATGCCGAGCTGTACGCCAAGGCCGAGGCGGCCCTGGTGCCGCGCGTCGGCGCGAAGCGCTGGGCGGCGATCCGCGCCGAGATCGAGGCGATCGAGACGCGGCCGAGCGCGCGGCCGCTCGTCGAGCTGCTGCTCGCGGCGCCCTAGCGAAGGGAGATCGGCCGGGCCCTTCCGCCCGCGTCCTCGCGCGCAGGCAGGAGGAGCGCCGCCTTGCGGCTGTGATCGCAGGGGAGCGGTACCCACGCCCGTCGTCCACGGGCGACCGGAACGCGAATAACGTCGAAGGCATCGCGCCTTTCGCGCCTGCGATCGTGCGGCCCGGGCTGGTGCTGAGCCGCGACGATCGGCGGTCCGCTTCAGGGAGCGCGGCCCAGCGGATGCACGACCCGATCGTGCGATCGCAGCAGGAAGCGGCGGAAGAGCTCGCCGTAGCCGTTGTAGACGAGGCCGCCATTCTCCGCGACGAGCGCGTCGCGATGGGCGCGGTATGCCGCGGGCAGCCGGTACCAGGGCAAGTGCGGCCAGCGGTGATGCGCGACGTGGAGGTTGTTGAACAGGAAGAGCGGGCCCAGCACGCGGCTGTTCTCGACGATCGCCGTGCGATGCGCGATCTCGGGCCTGGCGCGATGCTCGGCGAAGGAGCGGATCAGCGACAGCGCGGTGCCGGCCTGGACGAAGGCGAGCAGGTAGAGCCAAGCCGGGACGCCGCAGACCGCGAAGATCCAGACGAGCAGCGGCGCCAGCGCGAGCGCATGGCCGAGCCAGACCCGCGCAAGGGCCGCATCGCCGTCGCGCACCGCCCGCAGTTCGGCGAGGAGGAAACCGCCGATCGCCCAGGCCGGTCCCAGGGTGAGCCGTCCCAGCAGCGTGCCCTGGGTGGCGACGATCGAGCGACCCAGGGGACCGAGCGCGGCCCAGGCCTGCGGCGTGCAATAGCGGCTCTCGGGATCGTCGATCGGGTCCGTCAGCCGTTCGTCGCGGTGGTGGACGAGGTGGGTGTCGCGGTAGCGCGGATAGGGCAGCCACAGGGCCAGCGGCGCGAACCCCAGCGCGGCGTTGAGTCCCGCGCGGCGGGTCGGGTGGCCGTGGATCAGCTCGTGCTGCAGCGAGCCGTACCAGGACGCGAGTACCGCACCGAGCGCGACGAAGAGCCACCACGGCATCGTCGCGTGGAACCAGGTGAGCGCCAGGAATCCGGCGAGCAGCGCCAGCGCCAGGAGCAGCGTCGGCCACTCCAGCGGGGGGATCGGCGCCGCCACGATCGTCGTGTCGGGGGTGCTCATGCCGGCTCCGCGTAGCCGGCGGCCTTCGCTTCGCGATCCCACGCAAGGGTGGGCGCGTAGCTGTCGTGGTCGACGGCCGCGAATCCGGCGAGGCACAGCGGTGCTGCGAGCGCCGCGAACCACGGACGCTGCTGCGCGGCGGCGAAGCTTGCGCGCAGCCGCGCGGCGGCGGCGGCGGGCAGCGACGCGGCGGCGACGAAGGCCGGGGCGGGGGCGAGGTCCGTGCTCTCGAGGACGCGGATCGCCGCCACGAGCTCGGGCCTGTGGTGTCGCAGCAGCATGTGCCAATAGGCGTCGAGCGGCCCGACATCGATCTCGCCCGCGACCACCGCGTCGAGAATGCGGCGCGCGGTCACCAGATGGCCGACGACTTGGCGGTAGAGCTGCGGCCGCCCCGACCGGCGATGGCGCAGCAAGTGGTGACGCAATGCGTTGAAGCCGGAGTGGGAGTGCTCGACCGTCCAGCCGAGCCGCCCCTCGAACGTGTCCTCCAGCCGCCGATAGGGCGCATCGGCCCGCACGATCAGGTCGGAGCGATAGACGGCCCGCCTGCCGGCCCAGGCGGCGGCCGGGATCGGCGCCGCGAGCGGCACGACGTCGGCGAGTCGCAGGGCGATCGGGTAGCCGCACATGAACACGGCCCCGAGATCGGGCCGTGCCCACAGCGCTTCGAGCGGTTGCGGCGCCGGGTAGGGGACGTAGCGCAGCGACACATCCGCCTCTTCGGCGATATGGGCAAGCAGCGCCTGCCAGCTTGCCTCGGCCGCGGGGGCGACGGCGTACATGCGGGCATTGGCGATCGGCAGATCCATGGCGGTGGGCTCTTAGGGCCGAACCGCGCCGCTGGCTAGAGGTCGGGCGTCGTGGCGGCGCGTTAACGAGTGTGCCTCCGATCGCGGCCCTGCGCTGTCGGACAACTTGACGCTTCAGAGGGCGGCCCGGGGCAACCCATTGGATTGCTTAACTCTGGAAGCTGGCCCGTGAATTGCTTCATATTGCGGGATGAACGCCAGTCAGCCGGGAGTCTTTACCGTGTTCCTGCGCACCCTTCGCAATTTCGCTGCGGCCCTGCTCGTCGGCGGCACCCTGGCCACCGCGACCGCCGCGTCCGCCGCGACGATCTCGAAGACCCCGGCGCCGCCGAATCCGTTCGACAACGATCTTGTCGCCACCAGCTTCGAGGGCCGGTCGGACAAGTACGTGTTCGACAAGTTCGACCCGTCGCTCGGCACCCTGGTCGGGGTCGTTGTCCGGCTGGACAGCTTCATCGAGGCCTTCGTTTCCACATTCACCGCGGCGCGCGAAGGCGAGACCGTCGACGCGATCGGGAGTGCCAGCTTCACGGTGTTCGCGCCCGGCATCCTGGCCGAGGAGAAGCTGTTCCCTGCCGCATCGTGCACGGCCGAGGAGACGGGATGTTCGGCCGACGGTTCCGAGTCCTCGCTGTTCACGGGCGACGATCTCGACCCGCGCTTCGTCGTCGCCGCGCCTGATCTCGCGCTCTATGTCGGGCCCGGCACCGTCGACGTCTTCCTGGGGATGTCCATCGCCTTCGACATCTTCTGCTCGAACGAGTTCGAGCCGTGCGGCATTTCCGACGGCCGGATGTCGTGGAGCGGCTCGATCGAGCTGGACTACATCTACACCGGCGGTTCCGACACGCCGGTCCCGACACCGACGACGCTGCTGCTGTTCGGCGCGGGCCTGCTCGTGCTCGCGGCCCTGACCCGCAATCGCACCGTCTGACCGGCCTGTCGCGCCCTGGCGCGGCACGACCCCGAGGCGTGAAGCGGGCCGCGCGGAGAGATCCGCGCGGCCCGTCGCGTTTCGGCGGCGCCTTACGCCAGCGGCAGGCGGCGGAACACGCCCGGCCGCTCGGGGTCGTGGAACTTGTCGTAGGGGCCGTGATCGACGAAGAGCCGGTGGCAATGTGCGAGCTTCTCGCGCGAGAGCGTGACGCCGAGGCCCGGCCCCTCGGGTACGCGTACGACATTGCCGCGCGGCCGGAACGGCCCCTCCTCGATGACGTCGAGCGGCTGCATGCGGAACAGCGACTGGCTCGGTTCCCGGATCCACGTGGTCGCCGCGGCCAGGTGCAGGTAGGCGGCGCTCGCGATCCCCGAGTCGCCGGAGTAGCACCAGAAGTCGACGCCCATCTGCTCGCAGGCGGCGATGAAGCGGGTCGCGCGGCCGATGCCGCCGTGCACGTTGACGTCCGTGCAGAACGCCTCGGGCACGCCGAGCGCGACGGCGCGGCGCAAGTCCGGCGTGTGCACGGAGAAGCGGATGGAGGTCGACCGCCGCAGCTGCGCGAGTTCCTCGAAGGTCGCGCAGGGGTCCTCCCAATTGCGGATATCCAGCTCCTCGAGCGGCCGCGCGATGCGCTGGGCCTCCGCGACCGAGTAGGCCATGTTCGAATCGATCCGCAGGACCGCGGCCGGGCCAAGCTTCTCGCGCAGGAGGCGCATCATGCGCAGCGACGGGTCCGGATCTTGGGTCGAGAACTTGCCCTCGAAGCATGTCGTGCCGTGCTCGGCATTCAGGCGCAGGCAGTAGTCGAGCACCGCCTCGGGCGAGCTCTCGCCGCCGGCCCCGCCTGCGGCGAGCCGGAACCCGAAATAGTCGGTGAAGGCGATGTCCTTGCGCACCGCGCCGCCGAGCAGCGCGTAGAGCGGCTGGTTCCACGCTTTGCCGCGGATGTCCCACAGCGCCATCTCGATCGCCCCGAAGGCGCGGATGGCGGCGAAGTCGATCGAGGTCGCCACGCCGCGCCAGCTCGGCAGGCAGAGCTGCTCCGCGCCGGAGATATCGAACGGGTCGCGGCCGAGCAGCCGCGGCTCGAAGGACTTCTCGATCGTCGCGACATTGGCGGGCGAGGGCCCTTCGCCGAGCCCGACGATGCCCGCATCCGTCTCGACCTCGACGATCGTCTTGGAGAAGCCTGCGAGCGCGCCGTAGGACCAGAGATAGGGCGCCTCGAGCGGGATGTTGACCGGCGTGGCGCGGATGCCCGTGATCCTCATGCCGCGCCGATCTCCGCCTTGCGCTTCGCGACGTATTCGCCGAGCGCCTCCCGGATCGCGGGATCGAGAGGCGGGGCCACGTACTGGTCGCGCAGCGCCTGCCACAGGACGTGGGCCCGGTCGGTGGCGGTCTTCGCGCCCGCATCGCGCCAGTTCTCGTGGTTCGACCAGTCGGACAGCAGCGGCCGGTAGAACGCATTCTCGTAGCGCGCCAGCGTATGCGGCGAGCCGAAAAAGTGACCACCCGGCGGGACCTCGCGGATCGCGTCGAGCCCGATCTCGGCGTCGGAGAACTCGATCGGCTTCAGGATCTCGGCCCAGCCGCGCAGCAGCTCGGCATCGACGATGATCTTCTCGAGCGAGGCCGAAAGCCCGCCCTCGAGCCAGCCCGCGGCATGCGCGATCAGGTGGCTGTGGCTCATGATCCCGGCCCACAGCGAGAATGCGGTCTCGTAGGTCGCCTGCGCGTCGACGCAAGGCGAGGCGTTCACGGCACTGGTGCGCACCGGCAGTCGGAAGCGGCGCGCGAGCTGGGCGGTCGCCAGGGTCGCGTTGACGTATTCCGGCGTGCCGAAGGCGGGCGAACCGGTGCGCATGTCGACGTTCGACGTGAAGCCGCCGAACACGCAGGGCGCGCCGGCCCGGATCATCTGGCACAGCGCGACGATGCCCAGCGCCTCGGCCGCGGATTGCGCGAGCGCGCCGGCCAGCGTCACCGGCGCCATCGCGCCCATGAGGGTGAAAGGCGTGATCACGACGCACTGCCCTGCCGCGGCAAGGGCCATGATGTTGTCGAGGATCTCCTCGTCGACGCGACGCGGGGAGTTCACGTTGGTGACGCACAGCAGCGTCGGGCGCGCGCCAAGCGCCTCGACCGTCGTGCCGTGCTCGATCGCGGACATCGCGAGCGCGTCGCTCGCCTGGATGCCGCCGACGCCGCGCGCCGCCCAGACGAGGTCCGAGAGTTCGATATGGGCGAGATAGGCGTCCAGGTGCCGGGTCGGCACCGGCCGGTCGACGGGCTCCACGACCATGCCGCCCTGCCAATGCAGGATGCCGAGCGTCTGCGTGATCTTGAGGATGTCGCGGAAGGCCTCGAGGTCGCCGTAGCGGCGGCCGTTCCTGAGATCCGAGATGTTGGGCGCGCCGCCCACCGGGCCGAAATTCACGACCCGCCCGCCGACATGAAGGTCGCGCGCCGGATTTCGCGCATGGAGCACGAAGCGCTCCGGCGCCGTGGCCAGCATCGCCTCGAGGATATCGCGGCCGATCCGCACCATCTGCGTGTCGTCGTCGACCAGGGCGCCGTTGCGGCGGTAGATCTCGCGCGCGCGGGCGCTGCGGATCTCGAGACCGGCGTCCTGCAGGATCGCGAAGGCCGCGTCTGCGAGGCGCTCGACCTGCTCCGCGGTCAGGATCTCGACCGGCGCCCAGCGGTTCTCCAGCCGCGGCAGCGGCGTGTAGGTGGTGCCTGCGGAGCGTCCGGCGCGGGCGCGGGCGCGGCCGCGGGGCGTCGTCGTCGGGGGCTGCGTTTCCATCGCGGACTCGGTCCTTCGCGGCGTGCGGCGAGCGTGGGGTGAGGTCAGGTGAACGCGAAGCGGCTCTCGTCGATCTCGACGAGGGTCGGTCGGTCGGCGCCGGCGGCTTCGACCAAGGCGCCCGCCAGCGCGTCGAGAGTGGCCGCAGTCGCCGTGGCGCAGCCGAAGCCGGCGGCGATGCGCTGGAAATCGGGACGGCCGAGCTCGACGCCGGCCGGCTCGACGCCGCTGCTTCGCATGGAATGGCGGATCTCGCCATAGGCGCCGTTGTTCCACAGCAGCACGATGACGGGCGCGCGCGCCTCCACCGCGGCGGCGAGCTCGGGAAGCGTGTATTGCAGCCCGCCGTCGCCGATCAGCGCGATCACCGGCGCCTCCGGGCGCGCGATCTTCGCGCCGATCGCCGCGGGCAGCGCGTAGCCGAGCGTGCCGTATCCTGTCGCGGAGCTGAAGAAGCGCCGCGGGGCGGGCGGCGACGCGCCAAGGCAGAAGCCGTAGCCGGGCTCGGTCGAATCGCCGGCGACGAGCGCGTCCGGGACCGTGCGCCACAGCCGCTCGGCGATCGCCAGGTGCCGGCCGTAGCGCGCATCGCCGGCGCTCGGCCCGGCCGCACGGACCGGGGCGATGCGCGTCGCGGTCGCGGCGATCTTCGCCTCGTCGCGGCCCGGCAGCGCCGCCGCGAGCGCCTCGAGCGCGAGCCGCGCATCGGCGCAGATCGACAGCGTCGGTCGCGCGCCGCGATTGAGCTGCACCGGATCGATGTCGATGCGGATGATCGTGCCGCGGAACGGCAGCGGCCCGCGACCGCCCCAGTCGAGATCGGTCGGCCCGAGCTCGCTGCCGGCGATCAGCACGACATCGGCCTGCTCGACGAGCGTCCGCACGGGCGGAAAGGGCAGGAAGCCGCCGATATCCAGCGGATGGCCCGGGCCGAGCGCGCCGCGCCCGTTGACCGTCATCAGGGTCGGGCAGGCGAGACGCTCGGCCACGTCGCGCGCGACGGCGGCGGCCGCGACGGCGCCGCCGCCGAGCAGCAGCAACGGCCGCTGCGCCGCGACGAGCCGGCGCGCGGCCTCGGCGATGGCGGCTGGCGCGGGCGCAGGAGGGCTGGGCACGGCGGCCGGCATCGCGTCGACTCCGTCGGCAGGCAGCTGCAGGACGTCGGTCGGGATCTCGATATGGAACGGCCTCGGCCGCGACGCGGCGAAGCGAGCGAGCGCCTCGTCGAGCGCCTCGGGCAGCGCCTCGGGCGCGAGGATCGTGCGACTTGCGCCGCAGACCTCGCCGATGAGACGGCTCTGGCCGCGCATCTCGTGCAGACGGCCCTCGCCACGCCCGAGCTGCGCGCGCGCGTTCACCGAGGAGATCGCCAGCATCGGGATGGAATCGTTGAAGGCTTGGCCCAGCGCCGCGGCGGCGTTGACGATCCCGGGCCCGGTGATGAGGAAGCACGCGGCGGGCCGGCCGGTCGCGCGGGCGTAGCCGTCGGCCATGAAGCCCGCGCCCTGCTCATGGCGCGGCGTGACATGGCGAAGTCCCGAGCCGGGCAGGCCGCGGTACATCTCGACCGTGTGCACGCCCGGGATGCCGAAGGCGACGTCGATGCCGCGGGCTGCCAGCATGCGCGGCAGGACCTGGCCGAGTGTGGTCACGATGAAGTCTCCGGTCGGTCGGTGGGCGCCGCCGCCCGGACGGCGTCGAGCGCAATCGTTGCGCCGCGCGGGACGGCAACGGGCCCGAGGATATCGTTTGTCGGACGTGCGTCGAGCCCGAACCGCGGCGCCGCACTCGACGCGACGATCGTGAGCGCGGTTCGTTCGACGGTGGTCCGCGCGACGGGCGAACCGAGTCGGCGGCCGCGGGAAAGGGGGGCTTCGCTGCGAAAAGGGCAACCGGTCGATTGCGTGCCGTCGAGGAGGCCTCGGATCGGATATCGGTCCATTGCGCGCGATGCTGCAGCGCCGGGCGGAATTCCGATAGGGGCATGCGCAACGCGATCGCTACGGGCAACTTGTAGGGGGCGCCGACGGACGGCTAGGTTCGAGCAAACCCAGGGAGGGTACCGATGACGGACAAGTTGCATCCCTACGTGACCGCTGCCGGCCGCGAGATGGCCGACGGCAAGCTCGACCGCCGCGAATTCCTGCGCGTCGCCACGCTTCTCGGCGTCGGCGCGAGCGCGGCCTATTCGATGGCCGGCCTGTCGATGCCGGCGATGGCGCAGGGCGCGCCGCGCAAGGGCGGCACCGTCCGCTTGGGCATGCGCGTCCAGGACCTGTCGAACCCCGCGACGTATTCGTGGATCGAGTCCGCCAACGCCGCGCGCCAGGTCGTCGAGTACCTGACCATCACCGGCGTCGACAACGTCACGCGCCCGAACCTGATCGAGAAGTGGGAGGCGAGCCCGGACCTCAAGTCCTGGAAGATGAGCCTTCGAAAGGACGTCAAGTGGCGCAAGGGCGGCCGCAATTTCACCGCCGACGACGCGATCTGGAATCTCAAGCGGCATCTCGACCCGGCGACGGGCTCGTCGACGGTCGGACTGCTGCGCGCCTTCATCCTCGAGAACTACGAGCTCGACGAGATCGATCCGAAGACGCAGAAGAAGAAGGTCTCGGCGCGGCTGTGGGACGCCAATGCGATCCGCAAGGTCGACGACTTCACCTTCGAGATCAACGGCAAGATCCCGAACCTCGGCATCCCCGAGGCGATGTTCCATTACCCGCTGCTGATGCTCGATCCCGCGGAGGGCGGCAAGTTCGGCGTCGGCTCCAACGGCACGGGCGCCTACGACATGGTCGAGCTCGAGGTCGGCAAGCGCGCGGTCTTCACGGCGCGCAAGGATGGCTATTGGGGCCAGGGGCCGTGGATCGACCGGCTCGAGATCGTCGACCTCGGCGACGATGCGGCGGCGCAGGTCTCGGCGCTCGCTTCCAAGCAGGTCGACATGATCTATCAGGGTGCGGTCTCGACGCTGCCGACGGTGGAGCGTCTGCCGCACGTCCAGGTCAACATGGTCGACACCGGCTACACCGCGGTCGCGCGCGTGCAACCGGTGAAGCCGTTCGACGACAAGCGCGTGCGTCAGGCGCTGCGCTACGCGACCGACACGGAGGCCGTGCTCAAGGCCGCGCATCGCGGCCTCGGCAAGCCGGGCGAACACCACCACGTCTCCCCGGCGCATCCGGAGTACGCGAACATCGGCTTCATGAAGCGCGACGTCGCGAAGGCCAAGGCACTCCTGGCCGAGGCCGGCTTCCCGAACGGGCTCGACACGGAAATCGCCTGCCGCCCGCAGCCCGATTGGGAGCTGCTGGCCGTGCAGACCATGGTCGAGCAGTGGAAGGAGGCCGGCCTGCGCGTGAAGATCAACGTGATGCCGTCGGCGCAGTACTGGGACGTGTGGACGAAGGTGCCCTTCGGCTTCACGACCTGGGCGCACCGTCCGCTCGGCGTCATGGTGCTCGGGCTCGCCTACCGCACCGGGGCGGCGTGGAACGAGTCGAACTGGTCCAACAAGGAGTTCGACGCGCTGCTCGCCGAGGCGGAGGGCTATCTCGATGTCGAGAAGCGCCGCGCCGTCATGGCCAAGATCGAGCAGATCATGCTCGACGACGGTCCTGCCGTCGTGCCGGTCTGGCGCGCGGTGTTCAACTATACGGACAAGAAGATCAAGGGCTACAAGATCCATCCGTCCATCTACATCGACTTCAAGGACGTCTGGCTCGAAGGCTGAGGACGCCGCGGCTCCTCCGGCTCGCGCGCCGACGCGCGCGAGCCGTCCCCTTCGGGCGAGGGGGGCAGGCGCGCGATGCGCGCCATGGGGGAGGGTCCGGCCCTTGCGAAGCGAGGACACGGCGTGTCGCGTTACCTCTCCCGTCAGCTCGTCAACATCATCGTCACGCTGCTGGCGGTCTCGTTCCTCGTCTTCGCGCTCAACGAGCTCACGCCCGGCGACGTCGCGCGCAAGCTGCTCGGCCCCTACGCGACCCAGGACCAGGTCGATCGCCTCTATCGCGAAATGGGGCTCGACCGGTCGCTGCTCACCCGCTACGCGGAGTGGCTCTGGAACGTCGCGCACGGCGATCTCGGCCAGTCGATCGTCTATCGCCAGCCCGTGGCCCGCGTGCTGTGGGACCGGCTCGGCAACACGCTCGTCCTTGCCGGCATCTGTTTCGCGGTCATCGTGCCGTTCTCGGTGCTGCTCGGCGTGCTCGCGGGCATGCGCGAGCGCAGCGTGATCGACCGCGGCATCTCGGTCTTCTCCTCGCTCTGCGCCTCGATCCCCGAATTCGCGATGGGCGTGTTCCTGCTCGCGATCTTCGTGGTCTGGCTGGGCGTGCTGCCGGGCACCTCGCCGCTGTCCAGCGGCGGCGAGTGGCCGATCTGGATGCAGTTCGTGCTGCCGGTGATGGTCGTGACGCTCTACGACGCGGGCTACCTGATCTCGATGATCCGCGCCTCGATGGTCGAGGTGATGCGCCAGCCCTTCATCCGGACCGCGGTGCTCAAGGGCATGGATTTCCGTCGCGTGGTCATGCGCCACGCCATGCGCAACGCCCTGATCACGCCGTTCACGGTCATCCTGCTGCAGCTGAACTATCTCGTCTCCGGCCTGGTCGTGGTCGAGATGCTGTTCGCCTATCCCGGCTTCGGTCGCATGATGCTGGAGGCGGCGCTCGCCAAGGATATCGCTGTGGTC
>JAEULA010000039.1 GCA_016793165.1 Alphaproteobacteria bacterium
CACGATCGAACACCGTGAAGTCGGTGAAGGTGCCGCCGATATCGATGCCGATGCGGTACATCGACGCGTCGTCGCCCGCCGTCCCGCGCGTCAGCGGCGCGCCATGCCCCAGAACACCGGAACCGCGGCGCGCGGCGGCACGTCGATCGCGCTGCGCACCGCCCCGACATGGAAGAACTCGCCCAGCGGGATGTAGGTCCAGACGGAGAGGAAATGCCGCTGCGTCTCGGCGGCGATCGCCTGGCGCCTGGTCGCGTCGGGCTCGCGCGCATAGGCGTCGCGCAGGCGCTCCATCGTCTCGTCGCACGGCCACCCCACGCGCGCGCGGCCGCAGGTCGACAGCATGTTCTGGTTGATGAACGGATCGACCATGTCGGTGCCCGGCGGCGCGGCGAGATAGGCGTTCCAGCCGCCCTCGGCGGGCGCCTCCTTCTTGTTGAGCCGCGCCGAGAGCGTCTGCCAGTCCATGGCCAGGACCTGCACGCGGAAACCGGCGCGCTCGAGCAGCGTCTTCACCACCGGCCCGGCATTGTTGGTGATCGGGATGTCCGTGGTCTGCAGGAACACCACGGGCGTGCCGTCGTAGCCCGCCTCCTGCAGCATCTGGCGCGCGCGCGCCGCGTTGCTCTCGAGCCAGCCCTGGGTCCCGGCATCGCTCGCATGCGGCGTGCCGCACGGATAGACCGACTTGCATGGCCGAGAGAAGCGCGGATTGCCGTTCAGGACCTCGAGGAAGTCCTCCTGGTTCAGCGCCATCGCCGCCGCCGCGCGGACCTTCTGGTTGTTGAACGGCGCGTGCAGCCAGTTCAGCCGCAGCAGGTACTGCGTCGTCGCGCTCTCGGCCCAAAGCGCGAGGTCGCGCGTCTTCTCCGCCGTCGGGATCAGATCGGCGGCGACGCGCTCCATCAGGTCGATCTCCCCGGCCCGCAGCGCATTGAACGCCGTCTGCGGATCGCTGATCGCCAGCCACTCCACCCGGTCGACCTTCACCACCTTGCCGCCGGCGAGCCCCGAGGCCGGCTCCGGCCGCGGCTTGTAGCGCGGGTTCTTCACGTAGACGACGCGCTCGCCCGGACGCCATTCGTCCTTGCTGAACACGAACGGGCCGGAACCGGCCACCTCGGTGATCTGCTTGTAGGGGTCGGTCTCGGCGAGGCGCTTGGGCATGATGAAGGGTACCGGGACCGCCTGCTTGCCCAGGGCCTCGAGCACGAGCCCGAACGGCTCCTTCAGCGCGATGCGGAAGCTGCGCGCATCGACGACCTCGAAGGCCCTGCTCAGCTCGAGCAGCTTCTGGCCCATCGGGTCGCGGGCGGCCCAGCGCTTGATCGAGGCGATGCAGTCCTCGCTCGTCACCGGCGTCCCGTCATTCCACTCCAGCCCGTCGCGCAGCGTGAACGTGTAGACGAGCTTGTCGTCGCTCACCGACCAGGTGTCGACCATCTGCGGCTGGACCTTGAACGCCGCGTCCATCGCGAACAGCGTGTCCAGGACCATGTAGCCGTGGATGCGCGCGATATTGGCGTTGCTCCAGATCGGATCGAAGATCTTGATGTCCGAGTGCATCACCGCCCGGATCGTCGTCTGGGCGTGGACCGCGCCACCCCCGATGACGAGCGCGCACAGAGCGGCCGCAAGCGTCCGCGAGAACCAAGCCATCGCCATCCCCCTTCGTACCCCCGCCCCGCGTCGACGTGCACCCCGTCCCCGCGTGAGGGTGCCCCGAGAATTCCACCAGCCGGACGGCGAGCTTCCGCTGGTTGCGCCCGCATCGCCGGAACGAACCCCGGCCAATGCGGCAATCTCGAGTGGCGTGCGATCGCGCAGAGCCGCGTCAGGACGGCTCATGTCGCAGAACACCCGCCACGTCTCGATCTTGTCGCGGGCATCGACGACCGACAAGAACCATTGCGCGTTCAGACACGGCTCGCGGGCCCGGCCACGGAAACTTCCTCATATGCGTCATCGACCGGCGTGCCCGGTCGACAGAACGCGGGCGGGATCTTGCGCTGGCGGACTCTGCGGCCGAGCGCGTCCGAGACGACTCGGGAGCTTTGCCGACGGGCGTGCGCGTGGGCCCGCCGAAACCGGGAGGAGGGATTGAACGCGTTCTACCGCCGTGAATAATGCCGCGCCACTTGCCGCGGCCCGGAAATGCCACGCTGGATCGTCGTTTCGGTCGGGTGAGAAAGCGACATGATCGTCTCGAATATTCGCTGCGCACAGGGTGAACACGGACGAGCTCGATGGAGAACGGCCGCCCATGCACCGCATGATCGTCGCCGGCACCGAGCCGGTTGGATGACCAAGCCGATGGACCTCCGGAGCCCCTTCCCTCGATGAAACGTCCTTGGCTCCAGCACCTCGGGCTGATCGGCCTGCTGTTGGGCGTGATGGCCGTCGGCACTCTCACCATGTGGCTGTACGGTCCGACGGGTCCGGATCCCGTGGATGACGAGCGCTGGGCCGCGTTGCATCGCAGCGATCCCGAGCTCCGGCTCGAACCTTGGCTGGGTGCGATGCGATTGGCGCGCAGCGAAGGCACAGCCAACCCAGTCTCGATCGGCTACGCCTTCCTGCTCGGCAATCCGCGCTTCGAGAGCGACGTGGAGGCCGCGACGGGCGCCCCGCAGGTCCTGGACTGTGCCAGCGCGCTTCCGGCGTGGTTGCCGCGGCCGTCGATGCCGGCAGCCGCCGTCCATTGCCTGCAGTTGCTCACCACGCATGGGGAGCCACGCTTCCTGTCGCTCGCCATGCATGCGACCCAGCTGGAGGACGCTGTACGCCAATACACCGATGCAATGAATCGAGCGTCCGGCTTGCGCCCGGCCGGCAGCACGCGATCCGGCACGCCTGGAGCCGACCTCGGCGGCGCTCAGACCTGGACATGGGTCGACGGCACGCGGCGCGTCGACATGCGCTATTTCAGCGATCAGTGGATCAAGGCCCCTAACCCGAGCGGTCTCGTCGTGATCCGGTGGACTGGCAAAGACAGTTGAAGGTCCCAGCCGGGTCTCCTCTGGAACAACATGACCTTCCAGGCACCGCACCAAACTGCACGGGCCATTGGGACAACGGACTCGTGGAGAACGATTGGACCTGGCCTACTTCGCCAATGAAAGCCGGAGAGGTTTTCCGATTTCCATATTCGCCGGTGACACTCGGAGCGATGGCCCCGGCCGCCGCGCGGGGGTCGCCGGGACATCACGGCGACCGGATGGCCGCCGCCGGGTTCAGGTCATCGATCGACAAGCACGCGACGCTGCCGAGCTACTTTGCGGCGTGCTGGCGCAGCGTGGGCGTCAGGTCGTCGACGACAGCGCGCAACTGGCGCGCGGCAGCTTCGAGGTCCTTGCCGTCGAAGGTCCGGGGGCGGAGGTCGATGCGCACCAGATAGTCGCCGTCGGGATCGATGCCGACCTTCACGTGGTCGAACCTGGACGCCATCCGCAGCAAATAGAGGTAGAGGTCGTCCGACGGCCTGAGATCCTTCGCGTCGGCAAGCACCGCGAAGACGATGACGACGCCGCGGCCGCAGGTCGCGACGACGCGAACGAAACGGCGCGTCTGCGACTCGAGGTCGACGCGCCAGAGCTCGGGATTGCGCTGCTCCCAGGCCAAGCCCGAGTCCTTGATCGCGCCCGACATCCGCGCCGTGTCGAAGCAGCGATTGGCGTCCTGCGCCACGGCCGGGAGCGCGACTGACGCCAGCAGGGTCGCGGCAAGCAGAGCTCTCTTGATCATGTCCGACCTCCTTCGCTGGCGATCCGCGCAGGTTAGGCGAGCGGTCCGCCGATTGTCGGTGACAGGGCGCACAGCCCGACACGTTCATGCGGCATTGCACGTCGAGCTCGGCGTCGCTCGCGAAGCCCGGCCTCTTGCCTGCGATCGCGCCCCCGACGCCGCACGCAACTCCAGCGATCAGCCGGATGCGGCCGATAGGCACATTCCGAACTGATGATCTCCGGCTTCTTCTCCACGGCGCGATCCCCGCCATGTCGCCCTGAAGAGCGATTCTTGGAAAGGGGCCGGTCGCCCATGCGGTAACCGACGACATTCGTGCGGCGCTTCACGTGCGCGCAGACTCCGTGCCAAGCGAGGGCGAGGTCGCCAGTCGTCACGTCTCTGATGAACTCGGGCATTTGATTCAATCGGGAGAATCACTGCGTCACTCCCAACCGCCAGGTTGCGCGCGAGCCATGCGACTTCGCGGGCCGCACGAAACGTGGCGCGCGGCCATACGACGCCCCCAACCCTCGTCGGTGGCGACCGACCTCTCGCGTGCATAAGGCCTCTCGCGTGCATTGGGCCTCTCGCGTGCATAAGGAAAGTCCCTTGGACTTCTCCTCTCGAGGGTTCCACGTCCGCCGCCTGCGGCGACATGCTGCGAACCGCCACGATTGATCGAACATCTGCGGCTCGAGTTCCGCTGCGGGCGAGCGGTCAGTCGAGCCTGGGCGCAGGACTATGCCGTAGACAGGACTTTGCCGCAGAGACGCCATACGCGCGCCCGAAGCGGGCGCGGTCTCGTTCCTATGCTTTGAAAAGCTTGGCGTCCCCCAGGGGAGCCGACTCCGAGATGAGAAACCCGCGCAAAATAAGCGTTTCTGACGCCCGCGCCGTTGCGCA
>JAEULA010000045.1 GCA_016793165.1 Alphaproteobacteria bacterium
ATCTCGCGCTGGAGCGGATGCTCGGCCATGCCACGGGGATGATCGGCTTCCCGCTGCGGCTGCTGGCGCGCGAGAACTACGATCGCATCGTGCGCGCCAAGGGCGCGCAGAACGTGGCGCTGGTGACGGGCGAGGAGCGGATCGTGCCGCCCGGCGCGCGCTGGTTCGTGTGCACGACCGAGGCGATGCCGCTGGGCGGCGCGGGCGGCCGCGAGGTCGCCTTCCTCGCCATCGACGAGATCCAGCTGATCAGCGATCGCGAGCGCGGCCACGTCTTCACCGACCGGCTGCTCAATGCGCGGGGCTATGCCGAGACGATGGTGCTCGGCGCCGGCACCGCGAAGCCGGTCATCCGGCGGCTGGTCCCGCATGCGGAATTCGTCGAGCGCCCCCGCCTGTCGACGCTGAGCTACTCCGGGCCGAAGAAGATCACGCGCCTGCCGCGCCGTTCCGCGGTGGTCGCGTTCTCGGCCAACGACGTCTATCGCATCGCCGAGCTCATCCGCCGCCAGCGCGGCGGCGCGGCGGTCGTTTTCGGCGCGCTGAGCCCGCGCACGCGCAATGCGCAGGTCGCGATGTACCAGGCGGGCGAGGTCGACTACCTCGTCGCGACCGACGCGATCGGCATGGGTCTCAACATGGACATCGATCACGTCGCCTTCGCAGAGCTGACGAAGTTCGACGGCCGGCATCCGCGGCGCCTCGCGGCGGCCGAGCTCGGGCAGATCGCCGGCCGCGCCGGCCGCCACATGACCGACGGCACGTTCGGCACCACGGCCGAGATCGGCGGCCTCGAGCCGGAGATCGTCACGGCGATCGAGGAGCATCGCTTCCCGCCCATCACGCACGCATTCTGGCGCAACGCCGCGCTCGACTTCGGCTCGATCGCCGGGCTCCTCGAGAGTCTCGAGGCCAGGCCGCCGTCGCCCGAGCTGGTGCGCGCGCGCACCGCCGACGATCACGCCGCGCTCACCGCGCTGGCCGGCGACGAGGACGTGGTCGCCGCGGCCCGCGGCCGCGCGCGGCTCGCGCTGCTCTGGGAGGCGTGCCAGATCCCGGATTTCCGCAAGAGCTTCGACGGCAGCCATGCGCGCTTCGTCAAGCGCGTCTTCCTGCATCTGGTCGAGAACGCGCGGCTGCCGACCGACTGGGTGGCCGGCCAGGTCGCGCGGCTCGACACCGTCGAGGGCGACATCGACTCGCTGCTGCAGCGCATCGCGGCGATCCGCACCTGGACCTATGTCGCGCACAAGCCGGCGTGGCTCGACGATCCGCTGGACTGGCAGGCGCGCACCCGGGTGATCGAGGACAAGCTCTCCGACGCGCTGCATGCGCGGCTCACGCAGCGCTTCGTCGACCGGCGGGCCGCGACGGTCGCCCGGCGCCGCGCCGCCGGCGAGGCGCTGCTTGCCGGCGTCACCCGGACCGGCGCGGTCGTCGTCGAGGGCGAGGCGATCGGCGCGCTCTCGGGCTTCGCCTTCGTCGGCGAGCGCGGCTCGGGCGAGGGGACGCGCGCGATGATGGCCGCGGCCAATCGCGTCGTGCGCCAGGACATCGCGGCGCGCGTGCGACGCCTCGTCCAGGCCGCCGACGACGCGATCACTCTGTCGCTGGCCGGCGAGCTGGTCTGGGAGGAGGCGGCCGTCGCGCGCCTCGCCGCCGGTGCCGAAGCGCTGACGCCGCGCGTGGAGGTGCTGTCGAGCGACCTCCTCGAGGGGCCGAACCGCGAGGCGATCCGCCGCCGCCTCGCGGCCTGGGTCGACGCCCATCTCACGGCGACGCTGGCGCCGCTCTTCGCCCTGCGCGCCGCGGCGCTGGCGGGTCCGGCGCGCGGCCTGGCCTACGAACTCGTCGCGCAATTCGGCTGCGCGCCACGCGCGCGTGTGGCGCCGCTCGTCGCCGCGCTGTCGCCGGCCGAGCGCGGCCAGCTGCAGCGGCTGGGCGTGATCCTCGGCGACGTCGCGGTGTTCATGCCGGCGATGCGCAATCATGCGACGCTCGGCCTGCGCGCCGTGCTGTGGCGACTCTTCGCCGGCGAGGACGTCGGCGCGCCCGTGCCGGCGCCGGCGCTGTCGCATCCGCGCGCCGAAGGCCAGGCCGGCGCGTTCTTCCAGTCGCAGTTCTGCTTGCCGGCGGGGCCGCGCTTCGTGCGCGTCGATCGCCTCGAGCGCCTCGCACGCGAGGCGTTCCGCCGCGCGCGCAACGGCGCCTTCGCCGCCGATCCCGCCTGGGCGGCGGCCATCGGCGCGCCGCCGGAGCAGCTCGACGGAGTGCTGCGCGCCCTCGGACTGCGCGGCAGCGGCGAAGGCGAGGCGCGGCTCTACGGCCTGAAGCCGCGCGCGCGGCGGCGGCACAACGCCGAGATCCGGCGCGAGGCGGTCGACGAGAACTCGCCGTTCGCCGGCCTCGCCAAGCTCGTCCGGCGATGACGGCGGTGCCGGTCGAGCGCATGCGGCTCGACAAATGGTTGTGGTGCGCGCGGTTCTTCAAGTCGCGAAGCCTTGCCGCGCGCTTCGTCGAGGAGACCGGCGTGCGCATCGCGGGCGCGAGCGTGCTCAAGCCGCACCACGCCGTGCGGCCCGGTGATGTGTTGACCTTCGCCCTCGGCTCTCATATTCGGGTCGTGCGTGTGCGGACGCTTTCCGCACGCCGCGGACCGCCCCCGGAGGCCCGGGGGCTCTACGACGATCTGGATCGCAGTCCCGCCGGGCCTGCCTCCGACAGGGACGGTTGAACGGACAGATGGACGCTCTCTTCTGGACTGCGCTGCTCGAGATCATCGCGGTGAACATCGTCCTGTCCGGCGACAACGCCGTCGTCATCGCCCTCGCCTGCCGCTCCCTGCCGCCGAGCCAGCAGCGGATGGGAATCCTTCTCGGCAGCGGCGCCGCGATCGTGATGCGCATCGCCTTCACCGCGGTCGTCGCGACGCTGATGGCGGTGCCGACCCTGAAGATCGTCGGCGGGCTGCTGCTGTTCTGGATCGGCTGGAAGCTGCTGACGGACGAGGCCGGCGAGGGCGATGTGGATTCGGCATCGCATCTCTGGGGCGCGGTGAAGACCGTGCTGATCGCCGATGCGGTGATGAGCCTCGACAACGTCATCGCCGTCGCCGCCGCGGCGAAGGGCAACACGGTGCTGCTGATCCTCGGGCTCGTGATCTCGATCCCGATGGTCGTGTTCGGCGCCACCGTGCTGCTGAAGCTGATCGGCCGATTCCCGGTGATCGTCACGCTCGGCGCCGCGCTGATCGGCTACATCGCGGGCGAGGTGATCGTCACCGACCCGTTGTGGGAAGCCTGGATCGACTCGCACGCCCATTGGATGCACTACGTCGCGCCGCCGCTGGGCGCGATCCTGGTCGTCGTCGCCGGCTACGCCTTCGGCCACAAGCCGATCCCCGAGGCCGAGTCGACCGGCGCGGCGATCGCCGCGCCGGCCGCCGTCTTCGGCAGCCGCGCCCTGCTCGTGGGGCTCGCCGGCCTGCTGGCGGCGCGGGCGCCCTGGATCGTGACGCTGGTCGCCACCCTGCTCGGCTACACGGGCGGCCAGGCGATGATGGGCGAGCAGCACGTCTCCGGTTGGGCCGACGCCCATGCCCCGCTGCTGCACACCGTCGGTCCGATCGCGGCCGCGGTGGTGGCCGTCGCGATCGTCGAGGTCCTTGCGCGGCTGCTGCACCGACCTAAGTCCTGACGACTTCTCGCGACGCCGTCAGCCAGGGGCTCCATGTTCGACATCGCGTTCACGACCGAGAACATCGCGAGCCTCTTCACGCTCTCCGCACTGGAGATCGTGCTCGGCATCGACAACATCGTCATCATCGCGATCATCTCCAATGCGCTGCCGGAGCATCAGCGCGACCGCGCCCGGATCATCGGCCTCGCGCTGGCGCTTATCACGCGGCTGCTGCTGCTGTTCTCCCTGTCCTGGCTCGCCAGCCTGACGCAGCCGCTCTTCACGCTGATGGAGCAGCCCTTCTCCGGCCGCGACCTGATCATGCTCGCCGGCGGCCTGTTCCTGATCGTCAAGGCGACGCGCGAGATCCACGAGGCGCTGGAGGAAGCCGGGGCGGAGGACGGCGCGGGGCGTCGCGTCGGCTCGTTCCGCAGCGCGATCATGCAGATCGTCCTGCTCGACATCGTGTTCTCGTTTGATTCCGTGATCACCGCCGTGGGCATGGCGAACGAGCTGTGGGTGATGGCGAGCGCCGTGGTCATCGCCGTCGTCATCATGCTGTTCGCCTCCGGGCCGATCGTCCGCTTCATCCATGCCCATCCCAGCGTGAAGATGCTGGCCCTGGCCTTCGTGATGCTGATCGGCTTCGCGCTGGTGGCGGAGGGCTTCGAGTTCCACATTCCGAAGGGCTATCTCTACTTCGCGATGGCCTTCTCGGTGCTGGTCGAAGGGCTCAACATCGCGATCAGCCGCCGGCGCAACCGGGTGCGTGGAAATGGCACAGGCTCATGATCCGAGTGCGCCCCCTTGAGTGTTGCGAGGCGGTAGGGCCCATGGTACCCACCCCGCCGCCCCGAATTTCGGCCCCTCCCGTGTGATCGCCCATGGCCTACGTCGTCACCGAAGCCTGCATCAAGTGCAAGTACATGGACTGCGTCGAGGTTTGCCCGGTCGACTGTTTTTACGAAGGTGAAAACATGCTGACCATCAAGCCGGAGGAATGCATCGACTGCGGCGTGTGCGAGCCCGAATGCCCCGCCGAGGCCATCATTCCGGACACCGATCCCGGTGCTGAGAAGTGGGTCGGGATCAACAAGCAGTACGCCGACCTCTGGCCCAACATCACCCGCAAGGGGCCCGCGCCCGCGGATGCCGACCAGTGGAAGGGCGTCCCGGACAAGTTCGCCAAGCATTTCAAGCCGGATCCGGCGGAGCGCTGACGCGCGCGGGCCGAGGTTCGGCCCGCTTTGGAACGTCTGATCAGGCGTTTACCAGGCTGATCCGTTTATTTTGATCGCCAACTGTGATACCTTGATCCCATGTGAAGGCGGAGAAGCCGCCTGGTCACGCGGTCGGATCGGGTCGCGGCGGGCCTTCCAAGCAATGGGACAGGGACGATCGACATCAGGGGGGCCGGAGATCGATCCGGCTCCGAGGGTTTGTGCGTGAGTCAGGGGCGCCCTTGGCCCCGCTCGGGAACCCGCCAGAGAAACGAATGAAGAACGGAGAGCGTCTTCTGATGCGCAAGGTTTCGAAAGAGGCTGCGGAAGTGGGCTTCGAGGTCGAGGATCATGTGGTCTACCCGACGCACGGCGTCGGCAAGATCACGGCGATCGAGGCCCAGGAGATTGCCGGGCAGAAGCTCAAGCTGCTGGTCATTCAGTTCGAGAAGGACCGCATGACGCTGCGGGTGCCCGTCGCCAAGGCGAAGTCCTCGGGCCTGCGGCGGCTCTCGACCCGCAAGGAGATGCAGACGGCGCTCGTCACGCTCAAGGGCCGCTCGCGCATCAAGCGCACGATGTGGTCCCGCCGCGCGCAGGAGTACGAAGCGAAGATCAACTCGGGCGATCCACGATCGATCGCCGAGGTTGTGCGCGACCTGCACCGCAACGCCGGACAGCCGGACCAGAGCTTCAGCGAGCGCCAGATGTACCAGGCGGCGCTCGATCGGCTGGCCCGCGAGTTCGCGGCCGTCGAGCGGATCTCGGAGGAGCAGGCGACGCAGCGGCTCGAGGCGATGCTCAAGGCCGCGTGACCTCTCCGGACGGCACGACAAGCAAGGGGCGGCTCGGCAGCGAGCCGCCCCTTTTTCGTTCCGCGACAGATCGGAGCTTGCGCCCCATGCGGGCAAGCGGCGAATCTCCGCCGCGTTCATGGCCGAGTCGCAGAAATTCGCGGTGCTGCGTCGCGCCAGCCGCATCTGGGCCGTTGCCGCGCCGCACGGCGAAGCGGCGAGGCTGGCAGCGCTGCACGATCGTCTTGCCGAGCGCTTCGAGGTGCCCGGCGATCGGCTCGTCTATCTCGGCAACTACCTGGGGCGCGGCAGCGACGTCGCCGGCACCGTCGACGAGCTGCTCGACTTCCGGCGCCGTGTGATCTCGCTCCCCGGCATGTTCGCCTCGGACGTCGTCTTCCTGCGCGGCGGCCAGGAGGAGATGTGGCAGAAGCTGCTGCAGATCCAATTCGCCGTGAATCCGCGCGAGGTGCTGGACTGGATGCTCGGCCAGGGGCTCGGCGCGACGTTGCTCGCCTATGGCTGCGAGCCCCAGCGCGGTCTTGCCGCCGCCCGCGACGGCGCTCTGGCGCTGGCGCGGTGGACGGCGTCGCTGCGCGCCGCCCTGTCGGCACGGCCGGGTCATCGCGAGCTGCTCTCGGCGCTGCGGCGCGCGGCCTACGACGACGGCAATCGGCTTCTCTTCGTCCATGCCGGCGTCGATCCGACCCGGCCCCTGTCGAACCAGGGCGACGCCTTGTGGTGGGGTGCGCCCGGCTTCGGGCGCTGGGATCGGCCGTTCAGCGAGTTCGACCGCGTCGTGCGCGGCTACGATTCCGGGCACGGGGGATTTGTCGACACGCCCTTTGGGATAACGGTGGATAGCCGCTGTGGTTTCGGCGGCGAACTCACCGCGATTTGTCTTTCTATACAAGGGGATATCGTCGACCGCATCGATCGCTGATCTGCCATGAATATCCTAGTGATCTGCTCGGCCTAATCCTCCGTATAGTGAGGGCGTTGGCCGAGAAGAAAGAGGTTGGGACATGGCGCACGCCGATGATGCGATCCACGGGGCGACACTCAGCTTCATTCGCGGGGCGATGAAGCGCCCGCTTCTCACCCGCGAGCGCGAGTTCGAGCTGGCGCGTAAATGGCGCGAGAGCGGGGACCAGACGGCCCTGCACGAGCTGATCAATGCCTACACGCGGCTGGTGGTCGCGACGGCGTCGCGGTTCCGCCACTACGGCCTCGCGTTCGGAGACCTGATCCAGGAAGGCAATCTCGGATTGATGCACGCCGCCGCGCGGTTCGAGCCCGAACGCGAAGTGCGCTTCTCGACCTATGCCGCTTGGTGGATCCGATCGCAGATGCAGGACTTCATCCTGCGCAACTGGTCGATCGTCCGGACCGGCACGACCGCAGCGCACAAGTCGCTGTTCTTCAATCTGCGTCGCCTGCGGGCGCGCATCGACAACGGTGCGGGCCCGGCCCAGCTGACTCTCGAGCAGAAGGGGCGCATCGCGGGGGAGCTCGGCGTCTCGCTCGACGACGTGAACGAGATGGAAGGCCGCCTGTCGGGCGGCGACCAGTCGCTCAACGCGGGGGTCGGCGAGGAGCAGGATCTCGAGGTCCAGGACTTCCTGGTCGACGATCGCCCTGGTCCCGAGAGCGTGGCGATGGACGACCACGATCGGCGCCTGCGCCTGCGCTGGCTGTCGGAGGCTCTCGGCGAGCTCAGCCCGCGCGAGCGCACGATCATCGCCGAGCGGCGCCTTCGCGACGAGGGCGTGACGCTCGAGGAGCTTGGCAAGGAGCTCGGCGTCAGCAAGGAGCGCGTCCGTCAGCTTGAGGCGCGGGCACTCGGCAAGCTGAAGGCCGCGCTCGAGCGCCGCGCCGGCACCGAGGCCGAGGTGTTCGGGACGGCGTGAGCCCGCTGCTCTACTCGGTGATGATCTTCACGATCTGACCGGGCTGAAGCCGATCCTGCGGCTTCAGCCCGTTGAGCACCTGGAACCGCCGCAGCGGCAGATCCGAGGGCGCCATCCGGCGCGCGATCGACTCTTGCGAGTCGCTTGCCCCCACGCGCGCGAGCCGGATGCGGAACGGCCGCTCCGCCGCCGCCTGCTGCGGCGTCAGCTGGTCGAAAGAATAGGTCGTCGCGCGGAACGCGTCGTTGTAGCGCGCCGTGACGGACGGCGGCGTGATGAACTGGAATCGCCAGACGACGTCCTGGTCGCCGCGGATCAGCACGGTGCGCAGGTCGAGCCGCTGGCCGTCGCGCGTCTGAACCGTCCGCGCCCCCGTGGCGGCGGGCAGGCGGTCGACGGTGATCTGCTCGACGTTCTGGAACTGGGCCTGGCGCAGGGCATTCACGAGCGGCGCTGCGCCGGCTTCGCTGGCGCGGCCGACCCGATCGAAGATCACGCGCGTATTGTCGGGCCCGAGCGCCGCCACGGCGGATTCGCCGTTGAACATGCGGAACCCCGGCGGCACGGCGAACTTGAATCGCAGCGACGGGTGGATGAAGACGTGGTTCTTCACGAAGCCGCTGTCGGGGTCGCCGCCCCAGGCCATGCCGTCGATGACGCGCAGGTACTCCTCGCGCCCGATGCGCGGGTTGGCGACGTGGGCGACGTCGCCGGCCTCCTCGATCGCCTTGCGGACGCGATCGGGCGTGCGCGGATGGCTCTGCATGATCGAGAAGGCGTCCGCGGCCTCGGGCTTGCCCATCAGCTCGGCGGTGAGCCGGCTGTCCTCCTGCAGCTTCTCGAGGAAGGTGGCCATCGACCGCGGGTCGTAGGACGCGCGGCTGAGATAGACCACGCCCAGCTCGTCGGCCTGGAACTCCTGGTCGCGGCTGTAGCCCGCGAGATAGACCTGCGCCCCGGCGCCCGCCGCCTGCGCGGCGACCTGCGCGGCGGCGCCCGATCCTGTCAGCACGCCGACGGCGGCACCGAGGATCGTCGCGCCGACGGCCGCGGCATTCCCGCGCTCCATGCGCTGCGCCGTGTGCCGAGCCGTCACGTGGCCGGCCTCGTGGCCCAGCACCCCGGCGAGCTCGGCCTCGCTGCCCGCCAGCGAGAGCAGGCCGCGCGTGATGTAGACGTAACCGCAAGGCAGCGCGAAGGCGTTGACGATGTCCGAGTTCAGCACGGTGAAGTGCCAATCGATGTCCGGCATCTCGCTGCGCGCCGCGACGCGACGCCCGACCGAAGCTACGTAGTTGCGGATGTTCGCGTCGGCGACCTCGCCCCCGAACTGCTTGATGAGCTTTGGGTGCTCCTCGCGCGCGAGGCTGCACTCGCTCTGCGACGGCGCGGCGCCGGCTACGGGGCGTTCGCCCGGGCCGCCGGCGCAGCCGGCGAGCGTGGCGGCGAGAAGTGCGGCGGCAAGCGCGACGGCTGTCTTGGTCATGACGCGATGTTTCTATCGACCTCGGATCAGGTCAAGCGGTCCGGCGTCGGCGCCCGGATCGAGGTTGACGGCGCCCGCTCGTCCCGGGGAATGTTCGGGCTTCCGACATGCCCGCCCACGACGCTATCCGCCGCACCGAGCTGTATCCGCCTCTCGATCCCTTCGCGAGCGGGTTCCTGGCGGTGGACTCGATCCACCGGATCTACTGGGAGGAGTCGGGCAATCCCGCAGGGATCCCGGTCCTGTTCCTGCATGGCGGGCCGGGCGCCGGCGCGACGCCTGCCCATCGGCGGTTCTTCGATCCCGCCGTCTATCGCATCGTGATCTTCGATCAGCGCGGCTCGGGGCGCTCGACGCCGCATGGCGAGGTGCGCGCGAACACGACGCCGTTGCTCGTCGCGGACATCGAGCGGCTGCGCCGCGAGCGCGGCATCGACCGCTTCGTGCTCTTCGGCGGTTCCTGGGGCTCGACGCTGGCGCTGGCCTATGCCCAGGCGCATCCCGAATGCGTGCGCGGCCTCGTCCTGCGCGGGATCTTCCTGAGCCGCGAGAGCGAGCTCGAGTGGTTCCTCTACGGCATGCGCACGGTGTTCCCGGAGGCGTGGCGCGCCTTCGCCGAATTCCTGCCGCCTGCCGAACGCCGCGACCTGCTGACCAGCTATCACCGCCGGCTCGTCGATCCGGATCCGGCGATCCACATGCCGGCGGCGCGGGCGTGGAGCACCTTCGAAGGCAGCTGCTCGACGCTGATGCCGAGCATGGAGACGGTCGCGAGCTTCGGCGAGGACCACAAGGCGCTCGGCCTGGCGCGCATCGAGGCGCACTATTTCATCAACGGCAGCTTCCTGCGCGAAGGCCAGCTGCTCGAGGATGTCGGCCGCATCCGCGAGATCCCGGCGGTGATCGTGCAAGGCCGTTACGACATGGTCTGCCCGATCGTCTCGGCCGACGACCTCGCCCGCGCGTGGCCGGAGGCGCAGTACACGATCGTCCCCGATGCCGGCCACTCCGCCATGGAGCCCGGCATCCGCGCCGCGCTGGTGGGGGCGATGGAGCGCTTCAAGCGCCTGGCGTGAGGCCGCGTCAGCCCGTCGCCTTGCGCGGGCCGTAGAAGATCACCCAGGTCGCGAAATCGGGACTGAAGTCCTCGAAGCGGTGGGATTCGTGCGCGGCGACGAAAAGCACGTCGCCCGGGGCGAAGGCGACCCGCTCGCTTGCGCGGCGGAAGAAGCCCGTGCCCGTGATCACGACGTAGAGCTCGTCGCGATCATGCGGCGTCTGCTCGTCGCTGCCGCGCGGCGCGTAGTGCCGCAGCTCGATGTCGCCGGCGTCGAAGGCCTGCTTCGACAGCCGGCCCGGTGGGAAGGGCAGGGCCTCGAGATCCCGCGGCTGATATCTCGTCTTCATCGTCATCGGCGTCCTCTCCATCCACATGGTCGCGGCACGGCGGCCGGCGCTGCGGTCTCCGCACGGCGCCCGCAGGTGTCGCGACACCCGGCCTCCGGGTCGATCGTAGCGCGACGGACCTTCGGCGGGGCAGCTCGCGTTCGCTTCGGCCCGTCGGATGCGGGCGTGTCGCATGCAAAGTGCCGACCGGCGTCCGGTCCCTCAGCGCAGCGACTGCCGCGGCAGCCAGGCGCAGACGAGTTCGCCGTTGGCGTGGGCGAAGCGGAACCGCGGCGGGTCGGCCGCGCCGTACAGGGTGATCGTGAGCGTGACGCGGCTGCCATCGACGATCGGAGCCGGCACATCGGCCTTGAAGGCGTCGAGATTGGCGACCGTGGCGACCAGTTCGTGATGTTCGAGATAGGCCGTGTCGGCTCTCGGCGGCGGCACGTCGACCGTCACGGTGACCTCGGATCGCCGCGGACCGAGATGCGGTCCCTGACGGAAGCCCACGATCCGCGACGCCTGCGGCTCCGCGCTCGGCAGCTGATCGTCGTCCGGCTTCGCGGGCATCGCCGCCGCGAGCACGGCGACGTCCCGGGCCGGGCGCCCGGCCCGCGCGAGCACCGAGGGCGGCAGGATGATCCGTTCGGCGGCCGCGACCCCGGCCACCGCGGCCGGCAGCTTCGGCTCCGGCCATTTCGCGACCGAGTCCGCGCTCGGCTCGACGATGTCGCGCCATGGACTGGCGCCGCGCATGAGCTTCGCGTGCCACCAGGCCAACGCGACGGCGGCCATGTAGCCGTGCCAGCTGCCGACCTTGTCCGCGTACTCGAACAGGATCGACGGCGCGGCGGTGTCGCCGGCGGCGCAGCATTGGCCCTCGGGCTCCGTCGCGGCGTAACCGATGCCGTCTGCGTCCTCGACGACGAGGGGCTGGCTCGCGAATCGATCGGCGAGCAGCGCCGTCATCGCGCCAAGATCCCTGGCCAGGTCGCGCCGCAGCGACGCCTGCGTCGGCGTACCTGAGCGGCGCAGATGCAATGCGATCGCGGTCGGCAGCGCCATCTCGCGCTGGCTTCCGCCGGCGAGCGCCTCGGGGTCGCGGGTCAGGCCGACGGCGGGCGTGCGCATCGCGCCGCGGAAATAGGCCATGTACGAGTCGCGCAGGAGCTCGTCGCCGGTGGAGATCGCGATCAATCCGGCGACGACCTTGTAGTCGTGCGCGCCCTTCTGCGGGGCCGCCATGAACCGGGTCCATGCACCCGCGGGGTCCACGCGCGCGTAGTCGCAGAGCAGCGAGCACAGCGCGAACTGCTCGCCGGCGGTCTCCGCGTCCGCGGCGAGGACGTCGAAGCACGCGTCGCGACTCCGCAGCCGCGCCGCGCGCCGGAACGATCCGTTTGCGTCCGGGAGCACGGCAGCGAGCTCGGCGAGCGGATCCGCGCCGAAGAGTCCGACCAGCCGCTGCCAGATCTGCCCGTCGCGAAGGCTCGCGATCGCCTGCGCCGGGTCGGGAAGATCGGCCGAGCGCGAGAGGCAGTCCGAGAGGCCGGCGATCCGCATCGCATCGTCGAACGTCGCGGTGACCGGGAACGCCTGGCCCAGGATGCGCTCGAAGGCGCGGGAGAACGCATAGGCCATGCAGGGATTCGTCTCGCCGGCGCCGCGAATGGTGACGCCGCCGCACGGCCTGACCATCACGTAGGCATGGGCCTGGAGGTAGCGCGCGACGCGCCCGGTCTGGACCTTGACCTTGGCGATGATCCGCTCCGCCCGGCTGCGCCGCGGACCGGTCGCGGGGAGGTCGTCGGCGAGCGCATCGAAGATGCTCAGATAGGCGACGACGAGGCCGACATACTCGTCCATCGACGGCTCCCAGCGGCGCCATCGGTCCTGGCCGTCCTGCACGCGCAGCGCGGCCGCATAGCGGCTGTCCCGCGCGGCCGTACAGTTGAGGAAGGGGCGGGCCTTGTCGCGACGCGGATCGGGATCGAGCAGGAACTCGCAGGGTAGGACCGGAGCCTCGACGCCCGCGCGGTCGACCTCCGCCTCCCAGCGGTCCGACGTCGCGGCGTCCCAGCGCACGACATAACCCTGCATCGGGCCGCTCGAGTGGCGGAACTTGAAGAGCGTCTCGGTCGTGTCGAGCCAGCGCTCCATCGCCGCGGCCGCATCGCCGCTGCCCAGCCGGTGCTCCACCGCCAGGCCTGCGATCCGCATCCCGGACATCAGCAAGGCATTGGTCCGGTCGCGGCGCCATACGCGCCAGCGCTCGATCGACTGCCGCGGCTCGCGCAGCGCCCGCAGCGCGGCGGCCGTGGCGTAGTGCGGCACCATCTCGGGCTCGGCATTGCGC
The DNA here is from genome assembly GCA_016793165.1 of Alphaproteobacteria bacterium. GTDB lineage: Bacteria > Pseudomonadota > Alphaproteobacteria > CACIAM-22H2 > CACIAM-22H2 > CAIOSQ01. The sequence goes on from JAEULA010000045.1 coordinate 12,834, forward strand.
CGTCGTCGCCACGTGCGCGGCACGCAGCCATCCTGCGCGCAGCCGATCCGAACGGTGCCCGCGCGCGGCAGGCGGCACGCGGCGAATTCGCCGAGGACATGGCCGTTGCCGAAGTGGTAGGCGGGAAAATATCGGCCGACCGCGAAGTGTCGGGCGAGAACGTGGCTCCGCAGCGTCGCGTAGGTCGCTTCGAGTGCGTCCATGGCCGGCGTCCCCCTCGAGCCTACGCGGCATCTTGACGCGCAGCGGAGGCCGCGGCCAGGGCGCTGGAATATCGGCAGCCCCGGGGGCGCTGCCGGCTCGCGAGGGCGGCATCGGCGCGGCGACTCTGACACTATGGCTTGGTTCGAGGTGGACCCATGAAGATCCTCTGCATCGGCGGCGGCCCCGCCGGCCTCTATTTCGCGCTGCTGATGAAGAAGCAGGACCCGTCGCACGTCATCCGCGTCGTGGAGCGCAATCGGCCGCACGACACCTTCGGCTGGGGCGTGGTGTTCTCCGACCAGACGCTCGGCAATCTGGTCCAGGCCGACGAGCCGACGGCGCGGACGATCCTGCAGGCCTTCAACCACTGGGACGACATCGACGTCCATTTCAAGGGCACGACGGTCACGTCGAGCGGCCACGGCTTCTGCGGCATCGGTCGACGCCGCCTGCTCGACATCCTCCAGGATCGCTGCCGCGCGCTCGGCGTCGAGCTCGTGTTCGAGACCGATATCGGCGACGACCAGGAGGCCGCCCGGGCGTTCGGCGCCGACCTCGTCATCGCGTGCGACGGCCTGAACAGCCGTATCCGCACCCGTTACGAGTCGAGCTACCGGCCGGACATCGACACGCGCCGCTGCCGGTTCGTCTGGCTCGGCACCAAGAAGCTGTTCTCCGCCTTCACGTTCGCCTTCGAGCGGACCGAGCACGGCTGGTTCCAGGCCCATGCCTACCAGTACGACGGCGACACCTCGACCTTCATCGTCGAGACGCCGGAGGACGTCTGGCGCGCCGCGGGCCTGGAGACCATGAGCCAGGAGGAGGGCATCGCGTTCTGCGAGCGGCTCTTCGCCCGCCACCTCGACGGCCAGCGCCTGCTCAGCAACGCCGGCCATCTGCGCGGCTCGGCGATCTGGATCCGCTTCCCGCGCATCATCTGCGGAAGCTGGGTGCATTGGCTGGATCTCGACGGCCGCCGGCTGCCCGTCGTGCTGATGGGCGACGCCGCCCACACGGCGCATTTCTCGATCGGCTCGGGCACCAAGCTCGCCTTCGAGGATGCGATCGAGCTCGCCCGCGTGCTCGGCGCGCATGGCGGGAGGGCGAGCGAGGCCGCGCTCGCCGACTACCAGAGGAGCCGCTCCGTCGAGGTGCTGCGCATCCAGAGCTCGGCGCGCAATTCGATGGAGTGGTTCGAGAACGTCGAGCGCTACACGGCGCTCGAGCCGGAGCAGTTCGCCTACTCGATGCTCACGCGCAGCCAGCGCATCTCGCACGAGAACCTGCGTCTGCGCGACAGATCCTATGTCGAGCGCTACGAGGGCTGGCTTGCGCAGCGCGCCTTCGCGCAGGCAGCGCTCGGCGCGCCGCCGGCGCTGGTGCGCAGCCTGCCGCCGATGCTGACCCCGTTCCGCGTCCGCGGCGCGACGCTGAAGAACCGTGTCGTCGTCTCGCCGATGGCGCAGTACTCCGCGGTCGATGGCACGCCCGGCGACTACCACCTCGTCCATCTCGGCGCACGCGCCATGGGCGGCGCCGGCCTGGTCGTGGGCGAGATGACCTGCGTTTCGGCCGACGCGCGGATCACGCCGCACTGCCCCGGCCTCTACGCGCCCGAGCACACCGCGGCGTGGAAGCGCATCGTCGGGTTCGTGCACGCCAACAGCGACGCGAAGATCGCCGTGCAGCTCGGCCATGCCGGGGCGAAGGGCTCGACGCGCGCGGCCTGGGACGGCATCGACATGCCGCTCGAGTCCGGCAACTGGCCGCTCGTGTCGGCGTCGCCGCAGCAATACGTCGACGGCGTCTCGCAAAGATCGCGGGGCGCGACGCACGAGGACATGGAGCGCATCGAGGCGGATTTCGTCCGGGCGACTCGCGCCGCCGCGGAGGCGGGGTTCGACTGGCTCGAGCTGCACTGCGCCCACGGCTATCTGCTCTCGTCGTTCATTTCGCCGCTCACCAACCATCGTCGCGACGCCTATGGCGGCAGCCTGGAGAAGCGGTGCCGCTTCCCGCTGGAGGTCTTCGCCGCGGTGCGCGCGGCCTGGCCGGCGGATCGGCCCATCTCGGTGCGCATCTCGGCGCACGACTGGGTGCGTGGCGGCACCACGCCCGACGACGCGGTCGCAATCGCGCGGCTGTTCAAGTCGGCGGGCGCGGACATGATCGACGTCTCGTCGGGGCAGGTGAGCAAGGCCGAGGAGCCGGTCTACGGCCGCATGTTCCAGACGCCCTTCGCCGATCGGGTGCGCAACGAGGCCGGCATCGCGACGATCGCGGTCGGCGCGATCTCGGAGGCGGACCACGTCAACAGCATCATCGCGGCGGGGCGCGCGGATCTCTGCGCGATCGCGCGGCCGCATCTGGCGAATCCCGCCTGGACGCTGACCGAGGCCGCGCGCATCGGCTTCGGCGACATCGACTGGCCCCGGCAGTACCGCGCCGCCAAGCTTCAGCTCGAGCGCAACCTGCAGCGCGAGCGCGACATGGCGGCGGCGAGCGCCGGGCTCACGCCGCAGCAGATCGCGGCCCGCTTGCTGGAGGGCTGAGCATGGCGACCGGCAGCATCCCGGCGGCACGGCACGCCGTCGTCACCGGCGGCGGGCGCGGCATCGGCGCGGCGATCGCCGCGGCGCTGGCCGCCGAGGGCGCCGCCGTGACCCTGCTCGGACGCGACGCGGAGCGGCTCGCGCGCACCGCGGCGGAGCTGCAGGCCGGATTCGTCGTCGCGGACGTCACCGACCCCGCCTCGCTGGCCACGGCCTTCGATGCCGCCCGCGCGGCGCGAGGCCCGATCGAAATCCTCGTCAACAACGCCGGACAGGCGGGCAGCGCGCCGCTCGCGAAGACCGACGACGCGCTGTGGCAGCGGATGATCGCGGTGAATCTCACCGGCACGTTCAACGCGACGCGGCTCGCCCTGCCGGCGATGGTCGCGGCGCGCTGGGGCCGGATCGTCAACATCGCGAGCACGGGCGGCCTGATCGGCTACCGCTACGTGAGCGCCTATTGCGCGGCCAAGCACGGCGTGGTCGGCCTGACGCGCGCCGCCGCGCTGGAAGTCGCCTCGAGCGGCGTGACCGTCAACGCCGTCTGCCCCGGCTTCACCGAGACCGATATCGTGGGCGAGAGCATCGCCAACATCGCCGCGAAGACGGGGCGAACGCCGGCGCAGGCGCGCGCCGAGCTCGAGAGGCACAATCCGCAAGGCCGCCTGATTCAGCCGGCCGAGGTCGCCGCGGCGGTGGTGTGGCTGTGCCGGCCCGAATCGGCGTCGGTCACGGGCCAGGCCATCGCGATCGCCGGCGGCGAGGTAATGTAGCGGGGCTGGCGCGGCCGCCGCGGCGCCCCGACCATGGAGGACGCATGTCGATGAAGATCCTGCAGCCGCCAGGCTGGAAGAAGCCGCGGGGCTACGCCAACGGCATCGCGACCGAGGGGCGGCTCGTCTTCGTGAGCGGCATGATCGGCTGGGACGGCGAGGAGCGCTTCGCCGGGCCCGACCTGGTCAGCCAGGTCCGGCAGGCGCTGCACAACATCGTCGCGGTGCTGGCCGAGGCCGACGCGCTGCCCGAACACATCGTGCGCATGACCTGGTACGTGATCGACAAGCGCGAATACGTCGCCGCCTACAGGGAGATCGGTGCGGCCTATCGCGAGATCATCGGGCGGCACTTCCCGACCATGGCGGCGATCCAGGTCGCCGGCCTCGTCGAGGACCAGGCGCGCGTCGAGATCGAGGTCACCGCAGTGGTGCCGCCGGCCATCGACGACCGCTGAGCGGCTGCCGCGACCTCGCGATCGGGCGGCACCCATCCGCCGATCGTGGGATCCGCACGCGTCGCGAGCGTGGCATGCTGCCTCGCGACGCCGCGATCCGGATCCGATCGGCGGCATCGGCGGGGAGGGGCGGGATGGCTCGCATCACGGCGACGGTCGGGACGGTCATGCGCAAGGCGGCAGTGGCGGCGGTGGCGGCGCTGTTGGCGCACGGTCTCGGCGTCGGAGGCGCGGCGGCACAGGGCACATCCGAGACGTTCGGCCGCATGCAGGCGATGCTCCGGGACCTCGGCATCGCGGTGCCGCCGGTCGTCTTCAGCTCGCCGGCCGTGCAGCGTCACCTCGACGATCTCGCGCGCGAGCGCTGCGACGGCAGGGCGATCGTCCGCTTCAGCCAATCGATCGCGGCCGAGGGTTACCGGCGGGAGGCGGCCGGCGCCCATGTCGGCTTTTCGCGCCTATGCGGCGGTCACGCGCCGTCGTTGCGTGCGGCCGCGAACATCTATCTCGGGATCCCCGACGAGCGCGCCGCGGCGGAGACGGCGTCGGCGCTGATCGCGCTCGAGCCGCAGGCCGACAACGGTTACTTCCTGCGCGCGATCGCCTACGACCGTCTCGGCGACTCCGCCCGCGCGATCGACGACTTCGTATCGGCCAGCGAGCTCTTCGCCGACAAGAGCCGCATCAGCGGCACGAGCTATCTGGCAATCGCCCGGCACCAGGCGCGTCTCGGCCGGCCGTGCGACGCGATCCAGGCGATCGAGCGCTGGACGGCGTTCCAGCCGCCGCGGCGCGAGTCGGCCGAGGTCCGCGCCGATCTCGCCGCCTACGGGGCGAAGGGCGGATGTACCCCGGCCGCCGGGCGGCGTGTGGAGGTGTTCGCGGCGCCGAAGGATCGCGCGCCGATCCGGGTGCCGGCGAGCATCGATGCGGCGCGCGGAAGCTTGGTCGTGGACCGGGAGGCAAGCTTCGTCGTGCTGACCGGGCGCGTCGCCGAGGCCGCGGGGATCGCCTACGAGTCGGAGGGCACGGTCCGCGTGCGCATCGCCGGCGGCGCGATCGTCGAGGGTCGTCGCGGCCGGGCGCAGCGCATCGTCCTGCGCTCGCTGGAGGTGCGCGACGTGCCGGTCGTGGTCCGCGTCGGAAAGGATCCGGGCGAGGCCGACGGGATCGACGGCCGCCTGGGTCAGAGCCTGCTCGCGCGCCTCGTCGTGCGCGAGGATTCGCGGGGGTTGCAGATCTCGGCGAAGAACGCCGCCGCACGCTGACGCGGCCGATGCGTCAATCTCCGGCGCCGTCCGCGGCTTGCGCCGCCACGATGACGCGCTCGGCCGGAAGTCGCATGGTGGCCCGCGTGCCGCGATGGCCGGGCGCGTCGTCGAGCGTCAACGAGCCGCCCATCGCCTCGATCAGCGAGCGGCTGATCGACAGTCCGAGGCCGGTGCCGCCGTGGCGCCGCGTCCGCTCGGGGTCGGCGCCGCCGAACGGCTGGAACAGCGCCTCGCGCGACCCCGCCGGGATGCCGGGCCCCGCGTCGGTCACGGTGATCTCCAGGGCGCCGCCGGCGGCGTGCGTCACCGACAGGACGACGGCGCTGCCCTGGGGCGCCGCGCGGACGGCGTTCGAGAGCAGGTTGAGCAACGCCTGGCGCAGCGCCCGCGGGTCGGCCCGGATCGCCGGCGCCCCGGCGGTCGCCGCGTCGTCGATCGTCACGGCGCCGTCGGGGATCGTCGCACGCACCATCTCGACGCAGAGTCGGACGACCTCGCGCAGGTCGACGGGCGCATCGGCCGGCCGGTAGTGGCCGAGCTCGATGCGCGACATGTCGAGCAGGTCGTTGATCAGGTCGAGGAGATGGCGGCCGCTGTCGCGGATGTTCGCGGCATAGGACCGGTAGGTCGGGCTCCCGATCGGGCCGAGCATCTCCTTGGCCATCATCTCGGAGAAGCCGATCACGGCATTGAGGGGTGTACGCAGCTCGTGGCTCACGCTCGCGAGGAACCGGGTCTTGAGCTCGTCCGCCGCAGCCGCGACGTCGCGGGCCCTGCGCATCTCCTCCGCGGCGCGTTCGGCCGCGCGCTGTGCCGTCACGTCGCGCGTGGTGCCGCGATATCCGACGAACCCGCCGTCGTCGCCGAACACCGGCCGGGCGCTGATCATCAGCGCCAGCGTGTGCCCGTCCGGGAGCCGGACCGTCATCGGCAGATCCATGAAGGCCTCGCGCGCGGCCATGCGGGATTCGATCTCGCTGGAGATGCGCTGGCGCTCGGGATCGGTGCTCGACATCTCGGTCGGCGTATGGCCGATGAAGGCAGCGGGCACCAGGCCGGTCACGCGCGTGACCCCCTCGGAGACCGTCGTGAAGCGGTTGCGGCGATCGGTCTCCCACAGCCAGTGCGATGCCGCTTCGGCGAAGTCGCGCATGCGCTGCTCGCTCTCGACGAGCCGCGCCTGCAGTGCCTGGGTCTCGCGATGGGCGAGGTTGAGACGGCAGCCGATACGATCCAGCACGGCGGTGAACACGAGGCCCATCGCCGCGATTCCCAGATACGTCGTGCCGCCATGCAGCGCGAGGCCGAGCACCACGGGCAGGCTGTGCCCGAGGACGAAGGCGCGGAACGACGGCAGATGCGTGAAGGACAGGATCAGCGCGCCGGCCCCCATCCCCGCGGCGGTGATCGCGACCAGCACGTGCATGACCGGATCGGCGACGACCAGCGGCACGATCCCCGTCGCGCCCCAGGCGAGGCCGGTGATGCCGCTGCCGAGCGAATGCCAGCTTGCCCATTGGGCGGGCGACAGGGCGCCAGGGTCGCGGGCATGGCTGCGCGCGAAGGCGATGCGCATCGCGACGAGCGCGGTCATCGTCGCCAGCCAGCCGATCAGCAGCGAGGGCGGCAGCAGCCCCCAGAGGATCGAGACGATGATCGCCGCATTGACGACATTGACGGCGAGCGTCCAGGTGTGGGCGAACAGACCGGCGAGCTCGGGCGCCGTCGGCGCGGCGGGCTTGAGGACCGGTCGGTCGATGAGCGACGTCGCCATGGGCGCGGACCCGGGTTTCGATGCCTGGACCGAGGAGACCCTAACACGCAATCCGGGGACGTCCGCACGCCTCCGGGCGGATGATCCCTGGACGATGAATCGTTTGGTTAATCCGCGTCGGCGCGGGCCGGCTTGCGGTCAGGTGCGCCAGCGCGTCAGGGCCAGCATCGCGCCGCCCGCGACGAGGCCCCAGAATGCGCCGCTGACGCCGAACAGCGTCAGCCCGGACGCGGTGACGAGGAAGGTGATCGCCGCGGCCTCGCGGTCGCGCGCCTCGGCGAGCGCGTTGGTCAGCGCGTTGGCGAAGGCGCCGATCAGCGCGAGGCCGGCGACCGCCTCGATCAGGATCGGCGACGTCGCGCCGATGAACGCGCTCGCGGCACCCGCCAGCAGCCCGAACACGATATAGAAGAAGCCGCCGACGATCGCGGCCCAGTAGCGCCGGTGCGGGTCGGGATGCGCGTCGGGCCCGGCGCAGAGCGCGGCCGAGAGTGCGGCGAGATTGACGGCGTGGCCTCCCAGCGGCGCGGCGAGGAGGGTGAAGACCCCGGTCTTCCAGAACAGCGGGCCCGGCTCGGGCCGGTACCCGTTGGCGTGCAGCACCGCCATGCCCGGGATGTTCTGCGACGCCATGGTGACGATGAATAGCGGCAGCGCGATGCCGATCACGGCGGCGAGCGACAGGCGCGGCGCGATCAGGACCGGATGCGGCCAGAGCGACGCGATCGCGCCGGCCGGCATCGTCGTGGTGAGCATGACGCTCGCGATCATCACGAGCACCGCGGCGGGGACCGCGTAAAGGCGCTTGAGCTTCCACACCACGGCCCACACACCGACGATGGCGAGGCCGATGACGGGCATTTGAGCAACGGCCTTCACCGGCGCGAGGCAGAGCCCGAGCAGCACGCCGGCGAGCATCGCATTGGCGAGCGGCGCGGGGATCGCGGCGACGGCACGCCCCAGCGGCCGCCAGAGCCCCGCGACGACGATCAGCGCGCCCGTGACGAGGAAGGCGCCGACGGCCGCCGCGAACCCGCCGTCGACGGCGGCGGAGGTCGCCAGCAGCGCGGCGCCGGGCGTCGACCACGCGACCGAGATCGGCATGCGCGTGCGCAGGCTGAGCACGATCGCGCACAGCCCCATCGCGACCGACAGCGCCATCAGCCCGGACGCGGCCTCGGCCGGGCTCGCGCCGACCGTGGTCAGCCCCTTGAGGACGACGGCGAAGGAGCTCGCGAAGCCGACAAAGGCCGCGAGCAGCCCGGCGGCGGCGGCCTGCGGCGACAGCCCGGTGCTCAATCGAGCGGCCGGCCCGGCAGCGCGCGCGCGCCGTACTGGGCGTCCCAGTCGTCCTGCACCCGCTGCAGGATGCGCATCGCCGGCAGCACCGACTTGCCGGCCGCCAGCGGCGGCCGGTTCTCGCGCACGGCGGCGAGGAAGTCGGTGATCACATGCACGCAGTTGTCCTGTTCGGGCTCGACCGGCACGACGCCCGACGAGGTCTTGAGCGTGCCCGCGAGGATGTCGAAGAAGTACGTGTCGCGGTCGGTGACGATCAGCTTGTCGTAGAAGCGGTAGGCCGCGTGATACGAGCCATGCACCAGCAGCGTCTGGTCCTTCGTCGTCTCGGCCAGCACGACGCACTCCATCGGGATGCCGGTCTTCTCGTGCGGCTGGCCCATGAAGCTCTGCACCCGCTTGACCGGGGTGTCGCCGAACAGGAACGCGCCGAGATCGACGAAGTGACAGAAATGGTGCCAGAGGATGTTGTCGGTCCAGCTGCGCTGGTAGCCGGTGGCGCCGATGTTGATCAGGCGCTTGATGAAGAAGCGACCGGCGACGTGCCGGATCGTCTCCTCGCCCGAGCGCAGCCGCTCGATCAGCGCCTTGCGCTCGCGCCGGAAGCGCATCGGATGGCAGAGGCCGTAGACCTTGCCGCTCTTCTCGCCGGCGGCGACGACGCGCTCCGCGCCCTTGAGCGACATCGCGATCGGGATCTCGATCAGCGTGTGTTTGCGCGCCTCGAGGCATTTGATCGCCTGCTCCTCATGCTGCTCGCTGGGCGTGGCCAGGATCACGACGTCGATCGCCGGATCGGCGAGCGCCTCGTCGAGCGAAGTCGTCCACTTGCGGTAGCCGTACCTGGCCGCGAACTCCTTCGTCGCATCGGGCCGCCGCCCGACGATCGTGTGCATCACGGCGTCGCTCTTCTTCAACGCCTCGGAGTGCCACACGCCCATCATGCCGTAGCCGACCATGCAGATGTTCATCGTCCCGTCCTCGCTCCGTCTCGCGCGGGCATGCGCGCCGCGGCGGGCAAACTCCCGCATCCCGCGCGGCGCTTGCAAGCCCGCGTTTGCGGTCCGCGGCGCGCGGGCCGTCGCGTGGCGATCGTTCCGGGATGTCTGGGCTGATTCGACCGTCCCGCTCGAATGAAGGGGACAGACCGCGCGCGCAGCGCGCGGGCAGGGGGAGATGGAAGCGGAGCAGGGCTCTGCATATCGACTCCCGCGGTACCGCGACTCTCCCCCTGGCCGCTTCGCGACCTGTCCCCCTCATTCGAGGGGGACGGTTGGCACGCGCAGTTACCGCACAGGATTCCATATGCGATCGCGACAACGTTGCGCGGCGCCCGCCGAGGCCTTGCCTGGCCTGCCGCGCGCGCCGATGATGGCTGACGGAAGCGGTTCGGGGGGATCGGGTTCATGCGCGACAATCCGTTGAAGACGCGCCTGGCGCGCGGCGAAACCGCCTTCGGCACGATGGTCTTCGAATTTGCGAGCCCTGGCCTGGCGCCGATCGTCGCCAGCGCCGGGGCGGAATTCATCCTGCTCGACCGCGAGCACTCGGGCTGGAGCTACGAGACGATCAAGTCGCAGATCGCGCATGCCCACGCCGCGGGACTCGCGCCGATCGTCAACACCTCGGGCGACGCCTACAACGAGATCACCCGGGCCCTCGACCTCGGCGCCTTCGGCGTGATGGTGCCGGTGGTCGAAACGCGCGCCCAGGCCGAGGCGATCGTGCGCGCCACGCGCTACCCCCCGCACGGGACGCGCGGCTCGGCATTCGGCGTCGCGCACACCGACTACCGCATCGGCGACGTGCCGGCCGACATCGCCGCCGCGAACGCCCGCACGATGGTCGTGGTCAAGCTCGAGACCAAGAAGGGCTGCGACAATGCCGACGAGATCATGAGCGTGCCCGGCGTCGATATCGGCTTCGTCGGCCACACCGACCTCTCGGTGTCGCTGGGGCGCCCGCAGGACTTCGAGCACCCCGAGTTCATCGCGTCCCGCGATCGCGTCGTCGCGGCGTGCCAGCGACACGGCAAGACCGCGGGCTGCCTCGTCGGCTCCCCTGAATGGGGCCGGGCGTGGATGGCCAAGGGCTTCCGCTTCGTCGCCTATCTCGGCGACATCTGGCTGCTGCAGGCCGCGTTGCGGTCGGGCATCGACGCGATGAGGAAGGGCTGATCACGAAAGCCCGCAACGGTTCGAGACTTCGCGCCCGGTTGTTCGGTCAGGCGACGCTGTACCTTGGCATGAACGGGATATCCGTCGAGCCGATGTCGACGCCGCGCTGCGAGAGCAGGGTCGTCACCTGGCCGCGATGGTGCGTCTGGTGATTGAAGAGATGGGTCACCAACGCCCAGCGTGGGACCGTGCGTTCCCGGCCGTCGACTTTGCTCGTGTAGGTGAGTGGTAGACTGAGCCAAGCGGTCGTGAGCGACGCGGACCAAGCCTTGAGTCTGGCGTCCAAGGCCTCCCGTTCGGCTCTCAGGCCGTCGAAGCTGCCAAAGAGATCTTCACCGAGTGGCGGAACCTGCGACGGATCTCCGGTGAAGCGGGAGAGGAAAGCCAGATCCGCGTACGCGATGTGATTGAGCGTGAGGTAGATGGACTTGAAGAATGCGCCGCGGTCCTCGAGAAGGGCCGATTTGGGCAGCAGACCGCATGCAGAGAAAAGCTTGCGGTTCATCCATTCATTGTACTCGGCCATCAGCTGACAATGCGCGGGATCGATCATGATGGCTTCAGCGCTCGTCCTGACACGGAGTTGCGGAGGCGACGCGGGACAGAGCCCGAATAGCTGCGTTCGGACGTAGGCCGGCCGCAGTCCTTGGTCGATAGGTGCGGATCAGCCATCACGGCGGCACGGATTCCGGGAACGTCGGCAAGGCGTCGCCTTCGGTACAGGACCAGCTTGCGCGCGAGGATTGGAAGATGCGCGCCTGCGGCCGGATCGGAGGCTCCTCGTCCAGCGAGCCCGCCGGGATGATGACGGCATCGCCGCCCTTGGGCTGACGCGGAAGGCGGCTGCCGCAGGTCGTGCAGAAGCAATTGGTGAAGCGTTGCGCCTCGGGCGGCTTGAAGGCGCGGATCTGCTCCTCGCCGCTGAGCCAGGTCAGCGTTCCCGGCTGCAGGAAGATGTTCGACGCGTGCCCCGTGCCCGTCGCCTTGCGGCAGCGCATGCAATGGCAATGGTAGAATCGCTTCGGCTCGCCGGTGACGGTGTAGGTCACGGCCCCGCACAGACAGCTGCCCTTGAGCGTCGTGGTCGTCATTACTTCCTCCGACTGGCCGACCGGGCGTTGCCCCGCCGCACGGAGTATTGCCCGCGGCCCGTTCCCTCCAAAGTTCAAAGTCATGCGGCCGCAAATGAAACCCGGGGACGTTTGCTCGCTGCGCCACGAGGTGAAGGGCGATCGTGCGCAGCTGGAGCGGCGGATGACGGTCATGCCCTGGCCGAGGATGGCGGGTTCGATCGCGCTGACCGCGGCGCTCGTGAAGCTGCTTTGAGCGCTCGGCCGCGAGGCCTTGCCGGTCCGAGCGGTCTCGTTTCCGTGATCGGGGCCTCCGTGACCGGCATTGAGCCGGCCGTCTTCGCGCCGGTAGTCTTGCCAGACATCCCGAGCACCGGGAACCCGGGGAGGGGAGGCGCTTCATGCGATCGGCGAGGGGGGATCTCGTCTGCAGGCCGGACCCGGCGCGGGTCGATCTCGCGCGCGAGTTCAGGGCGAAGCCGTTCGGCGGGCACTCGGTCGAGCTGCAGCAGCTCCTGCATCTCATGCGCGCCGGCCCGATCGAGGGGCGGCATTTCCTCTACATCAACAAGCCGCACCAGGAATGGACGCTGGCGCGGATGTCGGACACGCAGCCGCTGCGGCCGATCCTGGTCGGGCCGGTGTTCACCGATCTCGCCGCCGCCGAGTGGCACGTGTTCAAGCTGCGCTGGCAGCAGCTGACCGGCCAGTCGCTCGCGATCGACTGAGGAGGGCCGCCGATGCATCTCGAGCCGGGCAGGACGGTACTGGTCACGGGCGGCAACGGCTTCGTGGGCAGCTACATCGCGCGCGAACTGGCGCTCGCCGGACACAAAGTCGTCGCCTTCGGACGCTCGCCGGTCTCGGCGATGCTCGCGCGCGTGCAGGCGCCGGGGCGCGAGCGCATTACGTGGGTGCAGGGCGACGTGACCGATCCCCAGGCGCTGCGTGCGGCCTGCGTGGCGCACGGGGCCGCAGCGATCGTCCATGCCGCGACGGCGGGGGCGGCACCGGCGCGGCCGACCCTGAACTACGCGATCGACGTGATGGGCGCGGTCCACGCCTGCGATGCCGCGCGCGAACTCGGCCTGGCCCGTGTCGTCCTGATCAGCTCCAACGCGGTCTACGGCGAGCGGCGCTACCAGCCGATCGACGAGCGCCACCCGACCGGCTCGGTCAGGGGCGCCAACGCCTTCGGCCACTACAGCGCCGGCAAGCAGGCGATGGAGACCGCCGGCCTCGCCTTCGCCTCGCGCCACGGCGTCGACGTCGTGGCGCTGCGGCTCTCCAGCGTCTACGGCTTCGCGATGAGCGGCGACCTGCACATCAGGCCCTTCGTCGAGGCGATCGCGACGGGGGCCGAGATGCATCGCGAGACGAGCGGCGACATGATCCGCGACTTCGTCAGCGTGAAGGACTGCGCCGTCGCGGCCCGGCTCGCGCTCACCGCGGCCTTCGTCGATCCGCCGCTGCGCGTGTTCAACGTCAGCTACGGCGTGCTGCATCACGCGCGCGACGTCGTCGCCACGCTCAGGGCGCTGGCGCCCGCGGCGCGGATCTCGATCGGCCCGGGCATGACACCGGCCGAGCGCGCGGACTCGCTCACGCGCGGCGCCTTGTGCGGGCGCGAGGCGCATGCCGTGCTCGGCTTCAAGGCGGCCCACGACCTGCGTGCCGGGCTCGCCGATTATCTCGTCGAGCAGCGCGCCTATGCGGGAGTGCCGGCATGACGGCGGTGATGGGTTATGCCGATCGCCGCAGCGTACGGGCGGGCGAGCGGATCGAGTTCAAGGTGAGCTGCCACGGTGCCGCGCGCTACCACGCGCGCATCGTCCGACTGATGAGCCCGCAGGCCTATCCGCCGCCGCTCTCGCCGCCGTTCCGCGCGCTCGCGGTGAACAGTGCGGTCGACGGCGACTACCCCGGCCGCGAGCAGCGCCTGCCGATCGGCTCCTACGGCATCGTGCCGGCCGATCCGGTCTTCGCCGCACTCGGCTCGTTCACGCTCGCGGCGACGGTGTGGCCGACGCTGCCCCAGGGCGGCGAGCAGGTTGTGCTGGGCAGCTGGTCGCCGTCGATCGGCACCGGCGTGGGGCTGATCCTCGATGCCGAGGGCCGGCCGGCGCTGGTGATCGGTGGCGATGCGGGTCGGCCGCGCTCCGTCGTCACGCTGCCGCAGGCGCTGGTGGCTCAGCGCTGGGTCTTCGTCGCTGCAAGCGTCGATGCGGCCGCGCGCAGCGCGACGCTGGTCGCGATCCCGCTCGAGCGCCACCAGTTCGATCGCGGCGAGCCGCGCGCGATCACGGTGCCGCTGCCCGCGATGCCCGTGCACGCCGCCGGCCCGGTCATGGTCGCCGCCGCCCTCGTTGGCGAGGAGGACGGCAAGCGTCGCACCGGCTTGCATTTCAACGGCAAGATCGAGCGCCCCGCCGTGATCGGCGCCGCGCTCGACGGCGTCGCGCTCGCGAGTCTCGCGGCGGCGGGGCCGGCGCGCCCGCCGCATCCCGAGGCGGTGGCCGATTGGGACCTGTCGCGCGACACCAGCGGCGACGGGATGCTCGACCTCACACGCGCCCAGCGGCACGGACGGCTCATGAACCTGCCGACGCGGGCCGTCGTCGGCAGTGCATGGACCGGCGCGCGCCACGACTGGCGTGCCGTGCCCGGCGAGTACACCGCCGTGCATTTTCACGACGACGACCTCGCCGACGCGCGCTGGCGCACCGACTTCGCGCTCGAGGTTCCGAGCGACTGGGCGAGCGGCTGCTACGCCGCCCACCTTACCGCGGGCGAATCCGAGTTCTGGGTGCCGTTCTTCGTACGGCCCGCGAAGGGCGAGGAGGGGCGCCGCGCGCGCGCCGCCTTCCTGGTGCCGACCTGCACCTACGCGGCCTACGCGAATTTCCGCTCGCGCGTGACCGGGCGCTGGAACGAGCTCTATCACGGGCGGCTCACCGTGCTCGACGCGACCGATTGGCTGATGCAGGACTTCCCCGGCCTCGTGTCGTCGACCTACGACGCGCATCGCGACGGCAGCGCCGTCGTCTATTCCTCGATGCTGCGGCCGGTGACCAATTTCCGGCCCACGGGCCGCATCTACAAGTTCTGCCAGGACCTGCTGATCGTCGACTGGCTCGATCGCGCCGGCTTCGACTGCGAGATCGTCACCGACGACGACCTCCACGCCGAGGGCGCGGCCGCACTCGCCCCCTATGCCTGCATCCTCAGCGCCTCGCATCCCGAGTACTACACGACGGCGATGCTCGACGGGCTCGAGCAGTACCTGCTTCGGGGCGGCCGCTTCATGTATCTCGGCGGCAACGGCTTCTACTGGCGCACGGCGTTCCATCCCACGCTGCCCGGCGTCGTCGAGGTACGGCGCAAAGGCCTGGGCTTCCTCGGGCCGACGGCGGTGCCCGAAGGACATTTCTCGATCACCGGCGAGGTCGCCGGCACCTGGGCGAGCGTCGGGCGGCCACCCAACCTGATCTGCGGCGTCGGCTTCGTGACCCAGGGCTTCGACCGCTGTGAAGGCTATCGCCGCAAGCCGGCCGCCCATGATCCGCGCGCGGCCTTCATCTTCGCGGGCCTCGGCGAGGAGGAGATCATCGGCGACTTCGGCATGCTGCAGGGCGGGGCCGCCGGCTACGAGATCGACCGCGCGGACGCCGCCCTCGGCACGCCGGCTCATGCGCTGATCGTCGCCGCCTCGGAGAACCACTCCAACATCTACGAGGTCTCGGCCTCGTCCTTCATGGATCTGGTCCCGAGCCAGGACCCGTCGAAGCCGCAGCCGCTGCGTGCCGACATGGTGTTCTTCGAGACGCCGGGCGGCGGGGCGGTATTCTCCGTGGGCTCGATCGCCTGGTGCGGAAGCCTCGCGCACAACGGCTACGACAACAACGTCGCGCGCGTCACCGCGAACGTCTTGCGACGCTTCATCGACCCGGCGCCGTTCGCCATTCCGGGATGAGGAGGTCGAAGGGCCGCGTGCCAAGGTCTCATCCCCTCCTGTCGCGCGCAGTACGATAGGAGGGGTGCCCGAGCGAAGCGAGGGCGGGAAGGTCAATGGCGTCGCGAGAGAGCTGCGCCTGATCTCCCCGGCACGCGCGTCGCGGGGGCCACCACTCCTTTTCGCGCTCACGCGAACAGGAGGGGACGACTCCGAGTGACGAACCGAAGAGGGGAGAACACCATGACCACCACTCGCACGACGATCGCGGCGCTCGCTGCGGTGACGCTGCTCGCTGCCGCGCCCGAGGCCGGTGCGCAGGCGCGCTTCGAATGCGCACGCAAGGGCGGCGACCTGGTCTTCGGGCTGGAGGCGAAGGTCCCGACCTTCGACCAGCACGTGTCGACCGCCGGCGCCGCGCGCAACATCGCGGCGCATCTCTTCGAGGCGCTGATGACGCGCGACGAGAAGGTGGCGCCCATGCTCGGCCTTGCGGAGTCGATGAGCGAGAGCGCCGACGGCCGGACCTACAGCTTCAAGCTCCGCAAGGACGTGCAGTTCCACAACGGCAAGACGATGACGTCGGCCGACGTGCTGGCGTCCTACGAGCGCTACAAGCGGGTCGGGGTCGAGCGCGGCTCCTTCGCCGTGATCGAACGCTGGGAGGCGCCCGATCCCGACACTTTCGTCGTCCATCTCAAGGAGCGGCAGGCGACCTTCATCGACAGCTTCTCCAACTTCACCGCGCCGGTGGTGATCGTTCCCAGGGAGAGCGCCGACGCCGACGCCAATCGCCTTCCGGCGATCGGCACCGGGCCGTACCAGCTGGTCGAGTTCGGCGACACCCAGATCAAGCTGAGGCGGTTCGACGGCTTCAAGCCCGATCCGCGCCATGCGCAGCCGACCGGCTTCGGCGGTTACAAGCAGGCCTGCGCGGATACGATCACATTCCGCATCCTCACCGAGGGCGGCACGCGCGTCGCCGCGCTGGAGACCGGCGAGGTGCATGTGGTCGAGGACGTGCCGACGACGGCGCAGAAGCGCCTGGCGCAGAACCAGAACATCCGGCTGCAGCGCCTCGAGGACTTCTGGCTGCATGTCAGCTACCCGAACTTCTCGGCGCCGCCGACCGACAACCTCAAGGTCCGCCAGGCGATCCAGGCCGCGCTCGACATGGAGGAGATCATGGAGGCGGCGAGCGACGGCGCGTACAAGCTCGGCCACGCCTACCAGTTCCGCAGCAGCCCCTATTACTCCGACGCCGGCAAGGAGCTCTACAACCAGAAGGACCGGGACAAGGCGAAGCGCCTGCTGCAGGAGGCCGGCTACAAGGGCGAGAAGGTCGTGCTGCTGACCAATCGCGACTATGTCCAGATGTACAACGCCTCGGTGGTGATGAACGAGCAGCTCAAGGCGGTGGGGATCAACTCGGAGCTCCTCGTGCTCGACTGGCCGGCGGCGCTCGACAAGAGCGTGAAGGAGACCAGCGGCTGGAACTTCTTCTTCTCCGGCTGGACGTCGGTCGTCGCGCAGGGCGGGTTGCAGTCGCTGCGTTTCCTCGCCGATCCGTTCAATGTCCACAAGCCGAAGGACAACAAGTCGGACCCCGAGTTCATGGCGGCCTGGCTCGGCGGCTTGTCGTCGCCCCGGCTCGAGGATCGCGTCGTCGCCTTCGAGAAGGCGCAGCGCCGCGCCTACGACCAGGTGATGGCGCTGCCGTTGGGGATCCTGCCGAAGGTCCAGGCGACGCGCGCCAACATCGAAGGCTTCACGCCGTATTTCATCACGCGCGGCTGGAACGTTTCGGTGCGGTGAGGGAACATCCCCTCTTGTCACGGGGTGACACGAGGGGACGATACGGAATGTCGACGCAGCAGGCAGCCGATCTGCTTTGGAAGTCGTGGCAGTCGGGCGAGGTGATCGCCGCGCTGCCGGAGACCATGCGGCCGCGGACCCGCGCCGAGGGATATGCGATCCAGGCGACGCTGGAGGCGCGCGCGGCCGCGCCGATCTTCGGCTGGAAGATCGCGGCGACGAGCAAGGCGGGGCAGGCGCATATCGGCGTCGACGGCCCGCTCGCGGGCCGGCTGCTGGCCGCGCGCGCGCATCGCAGCGGCGACGTCCTGGCATTCGGCGCCAATCGCATGCGCGTGGCCGAGCCCGAGTTCGCCTTCCGGATGGCGCGCGACCTGGCGCCCCGCGATGCGCTCTACCGCGTCGACGAGGTGATGGCCGCGGTCGACTCGTTGCATCCCGCGATCGAGATTCCGGATTCGCGCTTTGCCGACTTCGTCACCGCCGGCGCGGCGCAGCTGATCGCCGACAACGCCTGCGCGCACGAGTTCGTGCTCGGGCCGGCGAGCCCGCCGCTCTGGCGCGACATCGACCTTTCCCGGCATCGCGCGAAGGCGACCGTGGTCGGGCGGCTCGACCACGACGGGATCGGCGCCAACGTGCTCGACGATCCGCGCGTGGCGCTGACCTGGCTCGCCAACGAGCTGTCGGGGGTCGGCGTGACGCTGCGCGCGGGCCAGGTCGTGACGACGGGAACCTGCGCCGTGCCGCTGCCGATCCTGCCGGGCGACGCGGTGCGCGCGGATTTCGGCGTCGTCGGCACGGTGGAAATGCGCTTCGGCTGAATGGCGCGACGCTTCGAGAAGGACGCGAAAGACATGACGAACAGGATCGAATTGGTGGTCACGGAGCGGGCGAGCTTCGCCGGCGGCCACGCCTTCGACGAGGTCGGGCCCTACGAGCGGATCAAGGGGCGTGCGCGATTCGCCGTCGATCCGGGCGCCCCGGCGCAGGCCGGCGTGGTCGACCTCGAGCACGCCGCGCGCGATGCGGACGGGCTGGTCCGCTTCGAGTCCGACTTCCTGATCCTGAAGCCCGTCGACGCGGGGCGCGGCAATCGCCGCGTGTTCTTCGACTACGGCAATCGCGGCAACGCCCGCTGCCTGCAGTTCTTCAACGACGCACCGGGCTCGAACGATCCGCGCAGCCTGGGTCACGCCGGCAACGGATTCCTGATGCGGCGCGGCTACACGATCGCCTGGCTCGGCTGGCAGGCGGACCTGCTGCCCGGCAACAACCGCTTCCTCCTCGACGTGCCGGTCGCGATGCGCGACGGCAAGCCGCTCACCGGACAGGTGCGCGTCGAGTACATCGCCGACGCGCCCGGCAAGACCACCTTCCCGCTCAGCGGCTGGGTGTCGACCCGCGGCCATCCCGCCGTGTCGCTCGACACGCGCCGCGCGAGCCTGACGCGGCGGCGCTACGCCGAGGATCCGCGCATCCCGGTGCCGCACGACCAGTGGATGTTCGCGCGCGTCGAGGGCGGCTCGGGCCTCGACAACCAGGGCGCCGAATTCGCGGTCGTACCGTCGGACACGCACATCCACATCCCGGCCGGCTTCGAGCCGGGCTGGATCTACGAGCTCGTGTACGAAGGCAAGGCGCCGCTGGTCCTGGGCCTCGGCCATGTCGCGGTGCGCGACTATGTGAGCTTCCTGAAGCACGGCGATCGCGATGCGGCGGGCCAGCAAAATCCCGTCGCGCCGGCCGGCGTGCGGGTCGACAAGGCCTTCGCCTGGGGGCGCTCGCAGACGGGACGCTGCATCCGCGACTTCCTGCATCGCGGCTTCAATGCCGACGCGGCGGGACGACGCGTCTTCGACGGCGTGCTGCCGCACGTCTCGGGTGGCGGCCTGATGTGGCTCAACCACCGTTTCGCCAACGGCGTCGTGCCCGCCGGCCAGGAGCACGAGGACCACTTCAATCCCGCCGACCGCTTCCCCTTCTCCTATTCGTCGAGCCAGGACCACTTCACCGGGCGCACCGACGCGATCCTCAAGCGGCCGGACACCGATCCGCTCGTGCTGCACACGCAGACGGCGACCGAGTACTGGCAGCGCCGCGGGTCGCTCGTGCACACGGACACGCGTGGCAACGATCTCGAGCCGCCCGCCAATGCGCGCGTGTATCTGTGGTCCAGCTCGCAGCATTTCGCCGATCCGCTGCTGAAGAAGCCGACGCGCGGCATCTGCCAGAACGACCTGAACGTCGTTTGGACCTCGATGCTGTTCCGCGCGATGCTCGATGCGCTCGACTCTTGGGCGACGCTCGGGATCGCGCCGCCGGCCAGCCGCATCCCGCGGCGCGCCGACGGCACGCTCGTCGATGTCGAGACCTGGCGCCGGCAATTCCCCGCTATCCCCGGAACGGCGACGCCGCGCGGACCGAACCGGCTGCCGCGACTCGATTTCGGCCCCGATGCCGAGAAGGGCGTCCTCGTCGAGCCGCCGAAGGTTATTCCGGGCGACGGTTACGCGGTCCTCATCCCGGCCGTCGACGCCGACGGCAACGACATTGCCGGCGTGCGCGCGCCGATGGTGCAGGCGCCGCTCGCGACCTACACCGGGTGGAACCTGCGCGCGCGCGGCTTCGGCCTCGGCGCGATGCACGAGTTCACCGGGAGCACGATCCCGCTGCCCGAGACGCCGGAGGTCGCAGCGCAGACACGCGATCCGCGCCGCTCCATCCGCGAGCGCTACGGCGATGCGGCCGGCTACGTCGCCGCGATCGAGGCGGCGGCGCGCCGCCTCGTCGCCGACCGCCTGATGCTCGAGGAGGACGTGCCGCGCTGCATCGCGGCCGCGGCCGACTGGCACGCGCCGCGGCACCAGGTCGACCTCGACTGAGGCCGGCACGGCGCGTCCCCGGCCGGGACGCGCCGTCGCCGCTCAGTGCAGCTTCGGCTTCTTCAGGAACGCGTTGCGGTCGGCCGACTTGATCGCGACGCGCAGCGTCGCGCCCTCGCGCTGCAGGGTCAGCGGTACCTCGGTCCCGGCGGGGCCGAGGCTCCACACGCGGCGGAACAGGCCGGCGAGATTGGCGACCGGCGCGCCGGCCACCTCGAGGATCGCGTCGCCCTCGCGCAGGCCCGCGCGCTCGGCGGGGCCGCGCTTGGCGAGGCCGCCGACCACGATGTGGTCCTTGGTCTCGCCGGCATAGAGCCCGAGCCAGGCCCTCGGCGCGCCACGCGCACGGCCGGTGGTCATCATGTCGTCGAGGATCGGCGCCAGCAGGTCGATCGGGACGACCATGTTGCATTGGACCGCCTTGCGGCCGACGCGCTCCTCGACCAGCAGCGATCCGACCCCGATCAGTCGGCCGCGCGCATCGACCAGCGCCGAGCCGCCCCATTGCGGATGCGCCGGCGCGGTGAAGATCGCCTCGTCGAGGACGTATTCCCAGTACCCTGCGAACTCGCGCTTGGAGAGGATCTTCGCGCGCAGCGAATGCGCGCCGCCGCCATGGCCGATCACCGTGACCGGATCGCCGACCGCGACGTCGGCGGCGGAGCCGCGCGGCAGGGCCGGCGCGTCGAGCCGGCCGAGGGCCTGCACGAGCGCGAAGCCGGTGGACTGGTCGTAGCCGATCGGATGGCCCGGAACGACCTTGCCGGCATTGGTCGTGAGCCAGATCGTCTCGGCCTCGGTCACGAGGTAGCCGATCGTCAGCACGACGCCCGTGGCGTCGATGACGATCCCGTTGCCGGCGCGCTCCGTGCCCAGGACGCCGGCGGTGTAGGCGTCGGCCGGCACCTCGGCGCGCAGGCCGACCACGGCGTCGAGGGCGCCGGCGAGATCGTAGCCCAGCTCCGCCTGGCGCGGCTGAAGCTCTTCAGGAAATGCCCAGTTGCTGCTATCGGCCATGGTCTCCGAGGATGACGCAAACATGCCGCCGGGAGTAGGTCTGATTGCGTCGGGGCCGGGCGCGGCGAATGCGGCCGCCCGGTCGATCCCGGCAGCGAGAGAGAGGTCGTCCGCATGCCCCTGAGCGCACCCGTCGAGCGCGTTCCCCTGCATCACCGCAAGATCGATTGCCGCGGCTATCGCCGGGCGGACGGATTGTGGGAGATCGAAGGCCACATCACCGACGTCCGCGACGACGACATGGTGCTGCGCGCCGAGCCGCGGACCATCAAGGCCGGCGATCCCATCCACGAGATGTGGGTCCGCCTCACCGTCGACGAATCGCTGACCGTGGTGGCGATCGAGGCGGCGATGGACGCCGTGCCGACGAGCATATGCGGCTCCGCGACCGCCCCGATGCAATCGCTGGTTGGCCTGCGCATCGCGCCGGGCTGGACCAATGCGGTCAAGGAGCGCCTCGGCGGGCCGCAAGGCTGCACGCACCTGATGGAGCTGATGTGGCCGATCGCGACGACGGCGTACCAGACGATCTCCGCGAGCCGCCTCGATCGCCTGCTCGCTCCGGCGGAGCCGGGCAAGCGGCCCGTGAAGATCGACAGCTGCTGGGCCTATTCGGCGGAGCGAGAGCTCGTGCAGCGGCTCTGGCCCGAGTACCACAAGCCGGCGCGCTGACGCGTCAGGCGACCAGCGCCGCCCGCACGTCGCGCGCGGCCTCCTGCAGCACGGGCAGGAAGCCGTTCTCCATGTCGCGCCGCGCCACGCGGCCGGCCTGGGTGCTCACGTTCATCGCGCCGACCACGCCGCCGCGCGTGTCGTGCACCGGCACGGAGATCGAGCGCAACCCCATCTCCAGCTCCTGGTCGACGAGCGCATAGCCGCGCTGGCGCACCTGGTCGAGCGCGCGCTCGAGCTCGTCGCGCCGCGTGATCGTCTTCTCGGTCAGCGGCGCCAGCGGCACGCGGGCGAGATAGCCGTCGAGCTCGCCCGCCGGCAGATGGGCGAGCAGCACGCGGCCCATCGACGTGCAGTGTGCGGGAAGCCGGCTGCCGATATTGAGCGAAACGGACATGATGCGCTTCGTCGCGGCGCGCGCGACGTAGACGATCTCGTCCTCCTCGAGGACGCCGAGCGAGGCGGATTCGCCGAGCCGCTCGCTGACGCGCTCGAGGAAAGGCTGGACGGTCGTCGCCAGCGGCATCGAGGAGATGAAGGCGTAGCCGAGCGACAGCACCTTCGGCCGCAGCGCGTAGAGCCGTCCGTCCGAGCCGACATAGCCGAGCAGCTGCAGCGTGTGCAGGCAGCGCCGCGCGGCCGCGCGCGACAGGCCGGTGATGCGCGCGACGTCGGCGATGGTCAGGCGCTGGTGCTGTCGCGAGAAGGCGCGGATCACGGACAGGCCGCGCTCCAGCGACATCATGAAGTTGGGGTCGTTCGGGGCGGCAGTGGCCGCGGCCGGCGCGGCGGCGATGGGACTGGACACGTTCTCGATCCGGTGTTGCTCGGTAACCGGACGTTAGTGGCGATGATCGCCCTCGGGCAAGCGCGACGTTGCCGGCGCGCCGGCGCCGTCGGCGGCGGTCCGTTCAGGCGCCGATGTCGAAGAGGGCGGCGCCGTGCTTGAGCGTGTTGCGCGCGAGGGTCAGTCGATGGATCTCCGAGGCGCCGTCGAAGATCCGGTAGATGCGCGCGTCGCGATAGTAGCGCTCGATCGCCAGGTCCTTGCAGAAGCCCATGCCGCCGAAGATCTGGACGGCGCGGTCGACCACGCGGCCCAGCGTCTCGGCGGCGTTGACCTTCACCATCGCGATCAGGTCGCGCGCGTCCTGACCGCGATCGATGGCGGCCGCGGCCTCGTGCAGCAGCAGCCGCGCCGCGTTCACCTCGATCACGCTGTCGGCGATCATCTGCTGGACCATCTGGAACTCGCCGATCGCCTGGCCGAACTGCCGCCGCTCGCGCGCGTGGTCGACGGTCAGGGCGAGCACACGCGACGCCTTGCCCACCGCGCGCGCGCCGACCTGGGCGAGGCGCACGCGGCCGAGCGTCGCCAGCGCGAGCCGCAGCCCCTGGCCCTCGCGCCCCAGCAGGCATTGCGCGTCGAGCCGCACGTCGTCGAAGAACAGCTCGACGTGGCTGGTGCCGCGCAGCCCCATCATCGGCTGGTCGCGGCCGACGGTGAGGCCGGCGAGGCCCTTGTCGACCAGGAACAGCGAGATGCCGCGCGCGCCCGCCGCGGGATCGGTCACCGCTGACACGATGAAGAAGTCCGAGAACAGCCCGTCGCTGATGAAGTGCTTGTGGCCGGTCAGCCGCCATCCCTCGCCGTCGCGCACCGCGCGCGTGCGGATGCCGGCCGCGTCAGAGCCGGCGCCCGGCTCGGTGATGGCGATCGAGCAGGTGCGTGCGCCGCGCACGCAGGGCTCGAGCCATCGCGCGCGCTGCGCGGCGTCGCATTCGAGCAGCACCTCGTAGACGTTGCCGAAGGCGCGACGGATCAGGATGTCCGTGGTGTGGCCGAACTGCTCCTCGACCAGCATGGTGTCGACCGCCGACAGCCCGCCGCCGCCGAGCTCGGCGGGGATGTTCATCGCGTAGAGCCCGAGGGCCCGCGAGCGCTCGAAGATCCGCCGGGCGTGCTCGGGCGCCAGCACGCCGCCGTGCTCGACCTCCTCCTCCAGCGGCCGCAGCTCGCGGGCGATGAACTCGCGGACGGTAGCGATCAGCAGCCGCTGCTGCTCGTCGAGGACCAGGGCCATGGCGTCTCCGGACTCCACGCATGGGAAGCGCCCGCTTCCGCGCCGGGCGCGCGCGGCGCCGGCCCGGAGGGGCATGGATCGCCTGCTTAGCCGAATGCCCGGTGAAGCTCGACCGCGATTTCGTCGCGGTGCCGGCGGTCAGAGGATCTTGGCGAGGAAGGCCCGGGTCCGCGCCTCGCGCGGCGCCCCGAAGAGCTGCGCCGGCGGCCCCTGCTCGACGATGCGGCCGGACTCCATGAACACGACGCGGTCCGCGACCTGGCGCGCGAATCCCATCTCGTGGCTGACGACGACCATCGTCATGCCGTCGCGCGCCAGCTCGACCATGAGGTCGAGGACCTCGCGGATCATCTCCGGGTCGAGCGCGGAGGTCGGCTCGTCGAACAGCATCACCTCGGGCCGCATCGCCAGCGCGCGCGCGATCGCGACCCGCTGCTGCTGCCCGCCCGAGAGCGCGGCCGGGAAGGCGGAAGCCTTCTCGGGCAGATGGACCCGCGCGAGCAGGGCGTGGGCCGCCGTCTCGGCCGCGGCGCGCGCGCTCAGCCCGGCCCGCACGGGGGCGAGGCAGATGTTGTCGAGCACGCTGAGATGGGGGAACAGCGAATAGTCCTGGAACACCATCCCGACGCGCTGGCGCAGCCGCCGCCAGGCGGCCTCGGACTGCATGTCGAGCCGCGCGCCGTCGAAGGAGATCGTGCCCGCATCGGGCCGCACGAGGCCGTTGAGACAGCGGATCAGCGTCGACTTGCCCGAGCCGCTCTGGCCGACGACGACGAGCTTCTCGCCGCGCGCGACGTCGAGATCGATGCCGTCCAGGGCGCGGAGCGCGGCGAAGCGCTTCACAAGCCCGCGGACGGCGATGAGCGGCGCGCCGCTCATGCGGCGAGCGCGCGGAAGGCCTCGTCGAGCCGCGCTTCGGCGGCGGCGACGGCGTCGCGCCGCGCGGCGAACTCGGCGGCGTCGCGCGCGAGCGTCGTGCGCATCGCCGCCAGCATCGCGTCCACGTCCTCGCGCGCCGGGCCACCGGTGCCGCGCCGCGCCTCGGCCGCCTTCGCGGGGTCGACCGCGCCGGCGATCGCCGCGGCCGGCAGCGCGAGGTCGCGGCCGAGCATCGCGCGGGCCTCCGCGGCGACGAGCGCCGCATCGATGCGGTCCGCGGTCAGCCCCTTCGCCATCGCCGTGCGGACCACGGCGCCGACGAGGTGGTGCGCCTCGCGGAACGACAGCCCCGCCTCGCGCACCAGCGCGTCGGCGAGGTCGGTCGCGGTGGCGAAGTTGGCGTGCACGAGCTCGCGCATGCGCTCGCGCCGCGGCTCCGCGGCGCGCACGACGACTTCCGCCACGGCCAGCGCGCGGCGCGTCTCGTCGAGGGCGTCCCACGCCCAGTGGAAGGAGTCGACGCAGGCGTCGATCATCATCGACGCATTGGCGCCGCGGAATCCCGCGAGGGCCGTGACCTGGGCGCCGAGCACGATCGCGGCGCTCGCCTTGAGATGCTCGAGCGTCGTCATATTGCGCTTCTGCGGCATCATGCTCGAGGTCTGCGCGACGGTGTCGGGGAAGGCGAGCGTGGCGAACTCGTAGGTCGTCATGAAGAAGAAGTCCTGCGCCATGCGCCCCCAGTTGGTCGCGGCGATGGCGGCGATCGACAGCAGCTCGAGCAGCTGATCGCGCGCGCCGATGCTGTCCTGCGCATGCGGCTCGACCGATTCGAATCCGAGCAGCCGGGCGGTCATCGCGCGGTCGATCGGGAACGACGTGCCGGCGAGCGCGCCCGCGCCGAGCGGCCCGCGGTTGAGGCGCGGCCAGGATTCGGCGAACCGGCGATGGTCGCGCTCCAGGGCCTGCGCGATGCCGGCCAGGTAGTACCCGAACGTGATCGGCTGCGCCGGCTGCATGTGGGTGTAGCCGGGCATGAGCACGTCGCGATGCAGAGTCGCGCGCTCCAGCATCGCCGCGCGCAGGTCGAGCATGCCGCGGGTGATCGCCATCAGCGCGCCACGGGCGCGCAGCCGGTCCATCGTGGCGTAGAGGTCGTTGCGGCTGCGGGCGACATGGACGCGGCCGCCGACATCCGCCCCCACCATCTCCACGAGACGGGCCTCGTAGTTGAAGTAGGAGTCCTCGCGCGCCGGATCGAGCTCGAACGCGCCGGGCCCCTGGCGCTCGAGGTCCAGGATCGCGCCGGCGAGGCTGCGCGCGACGTCGTGCGCGACGATGCCGCGCTCGCGCAGCATCAGCACATGCGCCTTGTTGATCGCGGTGATCAGCGGCAGCGCAGCCGGGAAGGCCTTCGCCAGGGCGGGCGCGACCATCTCGCGCTGAAGCACCGGGTCCAGGGATTCGGAGAGCAGGCCGCTGACTTTCGAGCTCATGGCGGTTCCTCGGGGGCGGATCAGACGCTCTCGCGCAGGCTGCGCGCCGCGGCGACGACGCGCGTGCCGCGCGCGGCGAGCCGCTGCTCGAGCCGGCGCGTCAGCTGCGACAGGCACGAGCAGACGACGAAGTAGACGACGAGCACGAAACCGTAGACCAGGAAGGCCGGGCTCTCGCCCTCCTGCATCGTCGTGCGCTCGACGACGATCTGGCCGATGCGGAAGAACTCCGTGACCCCGACCAGCGAGGCGAGCGAGGTCGCCTGGATGAGCGAGGAAAACAGGCCTGTCATCGGCGGCAGGATCGGCATCAGCGCCTGCGGCAGGATCACGTAGCGGTAGATCTCCCAGCGCTTCATGCCGAGCGCGGTGGCGCTGACCGCCTGGTGCGCGGGCACGGCGTTGATGCCGCCGCGCACGATCTCCGCGCCGTTGGCGCCGCCCCACAGGCTCAGGCTCAGCAGGGCCGCGGCGAAGGGGCTCAACGCAAGGCCGATCAGCGGCGCGCCAAAATAGACGAAGAGCAGGTTCACGAGCAGCGGGATGTCGCGCCAGAACTCGACGTAGCACAGCGCGAGCGCGCGCAGCGGCCGAGCCCGGGCCACGCTCATCAGGCCGACGGCGACCGACACCACGCCGGCGCAGAGCAGCGTCGCGACCGCCAGGCGCAGCGTGAACCACATGCCCTGCAGCATGAAGCCGGCGTTGTCGGCGAGGAGGTTCACGACGCGGCGCTCACGCGGTGCGGAAGGGCCGCTGCAGGCGGAACTCGAGGCGGCGGACGAGCCAGGACAGCGTCAGCACGAGCCCGAGATAGATGACGCCGATGGAGGCGAACATCTCGAGCGTCCGGAAGTCCGAGGACAGCTTGTCCATCGCCACGAAGGTCAGCTCGGCGAGGCCGATCGCCTGCAGATAGGCGGAGTTCTTGAGCACCGACACAGAGGTGTTGAGGACCGAGGGGATCGCCACCCGCAGGCCGAGCGGGAGCGCCACGAGGCGCAAGTAAAGGAAGCGGTCGAGACCGAGCGCGAGCGAGGCCTCGCGGAGGCCCTTGGCGACGGCGAGGAAGCCGCCGCGGAAGTTCTCGACGTTGAAGGCGCCGCCCCAGATCGTCAACGCGAGCACGCCCGACCAGAACGGCGAGAGCTGCAGCCCGAGCGGCGGTAGCCCATAGAAAATGAAGAAGATCTGGACCAGCAGCGGGGTGTTGCGGATGAACTCGACATAGCCCTGGATCAGCTGGTCGATCACCGGCACGCGGAACACGCGCAGCGCCGCGCCGGCGATGCCGATCGCCACAGCGAGCGCGATCGAGAGCGCGCTCACCAGGACGGTCATCCCCAGGCCGTCGATAAGGGCCGGGATGCTGGCGACGATGTAGGCGGTGTCGAATCGGGTGGCCAAGGGGATCTCGGCATCGTTGGGGCGCGGTCGGCTGCGGGATCGGGGCTGCGGCACGCGCCGCGGCGCGAATTCGTTGCCGCTCCGGGCGGGCGCGGCATCCCGCGCCGAGCCCGCCCGATCGGCCATCGCCCTTCCGGCCGCGCCGTGCGGCCGGAAGGGCGTCCGGGAGCGTGCGCCTCAGCTCGCGTTCTTCGGCGCCTTCGACATGTCCCAGGACTCGATCACGAGGTCCTGCAGGTCGGTCTCGACGTACTGCTTGATCCACTGGGTGATCAGGCCGTCGGTCTTCGCCTTGGCGATCGCCGCGTTGACGTAGGTGGTCCACTCCTTCTCGCCCTTGCGGATGCCGACCGCGCGCGTGCCCATCTGGTAGATCTCGCCCACCAGCTTGACGCGCGGATTCTTCTTGGCGATCGGGCGCAGCACGTCGACGTCGTGCGCGAAGCCGTCGGCGCGGCCCTGCATCAGCGCCTGCAGGCCGTCGGCGATCGAGTCGAGCTTGAGCAGCTCGGCGGTCGGCACGTTCTTCTCGAACCAGCCGATCTGCCAGGCGCCCTTCATCACGATCACCTTCTTGCCGGCGAATTCCGGCAGGGCCTTGATCGTGCTGCCCTGCGGGGTGAGCACGTCGCTGCCGCCCCAGGCGTAGTTGTCGCTGAAGTCGATCACCTGGGCGCGCTCGGCGCTGACGCCGAGCGTGGCGACGATCGCGTCGATCTTGCCGCCCTGCAGCGCGGGGATGCGGTTCGCCGCGGTGACGCAGGAGAGCTCCACCTTCTCGGCGCTGCCGAAGGCGTAGATGCCGAGCTGCTTGGCGAGATTGACCTCCACGCCCTGGTTCTTGCCCTGGGCGTCCAGGAAGCCGTCGGGCGGATAGTCGCACTTCACGCCGATGCGGATCATGCCCTGCTTCTTGATCGCCTCGGGCAGCGGCGGCAGGCCCTGGGCCTGGGCGTGCGCGGCGGTCGCGCCGGCGAGCGCGAGTCCGAGCAGGGCGGCGGCTGTGACGGCGAAACGTCGTGTCGCTAGCATCGTGGTTCTCCTCCAGGGTTGTGTTGTCGTGTCGTCGGTCAATGGATGACGATCGGCGAGCCGTCGCTGAAGCGCTCCAGGCGGAACGGCTTCGGGTCGACGAGGGTGGGCGTGCCGGTCACGAGATCGGCCATCAGCCGCCCGGCGCCGGGGCCGATCCCGAAGCCGTGGCCGGAGAATCCGCTCGCGATGAAGAAGCCCGGAGTCGTCGACACCGGGCCGATGACGGGGACGACGTCGGGCGTCACGTCGATCATGCCGGCCCAGCGGTCGAGGATCTCGACGCCGGCGAAGACCGGGAATGTCTTCGTCAGCATGGCATAGGCCTCGTCGAGGATGTCGTTGTCGGGCTCGGGGTCGAGGATGCGCGTCTTCTCGAATGGGGACACGGCGTCGAGCGACCAGCGGCGCGGCGTGCGCAGCTCCTCGAGGAAGCGGCCGCCGACGCGCAGGCGCAAGTCCTTCCACTGTGCCCGCAGCGCCGGCATGTACTGGAAGAACAGCCGGAAGCTGTCGGGCACGATCTCCGCCGTCGACGCGCCGCGATTGGCGACGGTGTAGCCGCCGTCGAGCCGCTTGCGGAACGCGAAGCCGCGGCCGCCGGTGCCCTGCTCGGGCGCGCCCTCGACCGGGGCCGTGCGCAGCACCGAGGCCCGCACCTTGAGCGCCGGCAGCTCGATGCCGAGATTGCCGCAGAACAGCCGCGACCACGCGCCGCCGGCGAGCACGACCGAGCCGCAGTCGATGCGGCCCTTCTCGGTGACCACGCCGCTCACCCGGCCGCCCTGCGTCTCGATCCCGCGCACCGCACAGTTGGTGAGGACGGCGGCCCCGTTGCGGCGCGCGCCGATCGCGATCGCCGGTGCCGCCTTCTGCGGCTCGGCGCGGCCGTCGCTCGGCGAGTAGATCGCCCCGGGCCAGCGCCGCGTCGCGCCCGGCAGCAGGGCCGCGACCTCGTCGCTCGAGAGCACCTTGTGGTCGAGCTGGTAGTGCTTCGCGTGCTCGACCCATTTCTCGTAGCGCGCGACGTCGGCCTCGGTCTCGCACAGGTACATGACCCCGGGCCGGCGGTAGCCGGTCTCGCCCTCGACCGTCTCGTTCATCGTGCGCCAGAGCCGCTTCGACTCGATCATCAGCGGGATCTCGCGCGGGTCGCGATTGCCGATTCGCGCCCAGCCCCAGTTGCGGCCGGACTGCTCGGCGCCGATCTCGCCCTTCTCGCACAGGGCGACCGAGACGCCCTTCTGGGCGAGCGCCAGCGCGGTGCTCGCGCCGATGATGCCGCCGCCGATCACGACCACGTCGACGCGCGCGGGCAGCTGGGGATCGCTGGGAACCCGGTCGGGGCTGGGCATCATGGGGCGGAGTCTCCGTCGCTACCAGGTCAGCTCGGCGGCCGGCGTCTTGAAGGCGACCAGCTGCGGATGATTGACCGATGTCATGTACTCGACCGGGCGTCCGCCGCGGTCGAAGGCGAGCAGGCGCATCAGCAGCACGCTCGCGCCGGGCTTGAGGCGCAGGTGCCGGGCCTCCAGCTCCGTCGCCGAGGCGGTGCCGATCACGCGCTCGCCGGTGGCGACGTCGACGCCGTAGCGCGCGTGCAGGAGCGCGTAGAGCGACTGGCCCGCCGTCAGGTCCTCGGCATGGAGGCCCGGCACGAGGGCCGCGGGGATGTGGCTGGTCTCGATGCAGAACGGCGTCGCGTTGACCGTGAGCAGGCGGCGCAGGACCACGAGCTCGTCGCCTTCGGCGACGCCCAGGCGCTTGGCCATCTTGGCGCTCGCGCGCGCCTGCTCGAAGTGCAGCAGCCGCGTGCCGGCGGTCCCGCCGGCGCTCGCGACGACGCGCGAGATGCCCTGGCCCGCCAGCCCTCCCATCGGGCGCGTCACGCGCGGCATCGCCACGCGCGTGCCGGCGGTGCCGTCGCGTTCGAGCACGCCAGAGGCGACGAGGCGCTCCATCGACTTGCGAACGGTCATGCGGCTGGCCTGCAGCCGCTCGGCGAGCGCGCGCTCCGAGGGCACGCGGTCGCCCGGGCCGAGCTCCTCGGCGGCGATGATCTCGCGGACCCGCTCCTCGATCGCGATGTAGATCGGCTTGCGCGGCGACGTCTCGCGTCCGCCCTGGCGGGGAGTCGCACCGGCGGCCCGGCCGACGCCCCGCGCGCCCGGCGAGCGCGCGGGGGCGGCGGAAAGAGCGGGGCGGGATCGGTGCTTCATGCAGCGGGTCGGGCTCGGCCGGGCGCTTGACTGGTCTAGAGGTTGGTATATACCACGCCCCTGATCCGGGCAAGGCGGTGGTCCAGGTCGGATGCGGCGCGGCCGCGTCGCCTTCGACGCCGGTCGCCGTCGCCCCTCGGACCGACGAGCAGGAAAGGCAGGACTCGAATGCAGACGACGGCGCCGCGCAAGCGGGAATTCGAACCGGCCGCCTTCGACGGCGCGGCGCTGCTGCGCGACCTCGAGGCGACCGTGGCGGTGCTGCCGGCGGCGATGGCTTGCGGCCGGGACCTCGCCGGGCGCATCGATCGCGTCTACTTCGTCGCCTGCGGCTCGCCCAACCGCGCGATGCGCGGCATGCAGTACTGGCTGGAGCACTACAGCCCGTCGCTCGAGGTCCGGCGCTACTTCCCGGCCGAGCTCATGGCGCAGGATCCGCGCCGACTCGATGCGCGCACGCTGGTCATCCTCGGCTCGAAGTCGGGCACCACGGCCGAGACCGTCGCCGCCGCCGAGTTCCTGCGCGACAAGCCCTGCCTGACCATCGGCGTGACGCAGCACGCGACCGCACCTCTCGCGCAGGTCGTGCAGCGGCACTTCCTGATCGGCGACTCGCCGGAGTCCTTCCTGGGCATGGCGATGATCGTGCAAAGCCTGCTCGGCGGACTGCTCGCGGGCCGCGACGGCTGGCCGCATGCCGACGCGCTGCTGGCCTCGCTGCGCGCGCTGCCCCGTGTCCTCGCCGACACAGCGACCGCGAGCAACGCGCGCGGCGCCGCCGACGCCCTCAAACTCGTCGACGACCGCAACATCTACCTGCTCGGCGCCGGCCCGTGCTTCACCAACGCCTACGTCTTCGGCGTGTGCATCCTGATGGAGATGCTGTGGCTGCACGCCTATCCGATCGACGCGGCGGAGTTCTTCCACGGGCCGTTCGAGATCCTGCAGCGCGACACGCCGCTGGTGCTGATCCTGGGCGAGGACCCGAGCCGGCCGCTGATGGAGCGCGTCGTGCGCTTCTGCGAGAAGCATAGCGACCGCCTGTTCGTCTACGACTCCCGCGACATGCCGATGCCGGGAATCGCGCCGGAGGTACGGCCGATCCTCGCGCCCTACGTGCTGCAGGTCGCGCTCAAGCGCATCTCGGCGAATCTCTCGGTCCTGCACGACAAGCCGCTCGGCACGCGGCGCTACATGTGGAAGTCGAAGTACTGAGCCGGTCGCCGCCGCGATGACGCGCATTCTCGGCCTCGGCGACAACACGATCGACACCTATGTGAGCGCGGGGCTGCAGTTTCCCGGCGGCAACGCGGTCAATGTCGCGGTGCTGTGCCGGCGCCTCGGCGTGGCGGCGAGCTATCTCGGCTGCCTGGGCGACGACGAGGGCGGTCGGATCCTTCTCGACGCGCTGCGCGCGGAGGAGGTGGACATCAGCCGCGTGCGCCGGTGCGCCGGGCCGAATGCCCGAGCGCGCATCGCGCACGAGAACGGCGACCGCCGCTTCATCGGCTCGATCCCGGGCGTGCGCGGCCGCTACGACCTCGGTCCTGAGGATTTCCCGTACATCGCCGCGCACGACCTGGTGCACACCAGCTGCAACAGCGATCTCGATCCCGAGTTGTCGCGCATCGCCGCGCAGGCGCGGCGCCTGGCCTACGACTACTCCGAGAAATGGACCGACGAGCGCCTCGCCGCGACGCTCGCGCATGTCGGAGTCGCCTTCCTCTCGGCGCCGCGGCTCGACGATGCGGGCTGCGAGGCGCTTGCCCGGCGCTGCGCGGCGGGCGGGCCGGCGGTCGTCGTCGTGACGCGCGGCGCGGCGGGCGCGATCGGCTTCGCGGCAGGGCAGATCGTCCGGCAGGGTGTGGCGTCGACGCGGGTCGTCGACACGCTCGGCGCCGGCGACGGATTCATCGCGGGCTTCCTCGTCTCGCATCTCGCGGGCGGCGACCTGGCAGCGGCGCTCGCCGCAGGCGCCGCGATGGCCGCGCGCGTCTGTACCTGGCAGGGCGCCTTCGGTCACGCGCAGCCCTGGTCGCCGCCGCCGCCGTGACGCCGCGCGCGCGGCTCATCGCCCCAGCGGCCGCCGCAACGCGCGGCGCTTGAGCACATCGGCGAGCACGAGATAGAGCGCGGCGATGCCGAGGATCGCGGCGAGGATCGCCGGGTCCATCGCCACGAAACCGAAGACGCCGCCCAGCGGTGTCAGAGCGAAGGCCAGCGCCGCCGTCAGGCCGCCGAGCGACGTCGCCACGAGCATCGGATGGGGACGGCTCGCCCATGGCCGGCCCGCCGTGCGGATCACGAAGATCACCAGGATCTGGGTCAGGATCGACTCGACGAACCACGCGGTGCGGAATGTCGCCACGTCGGCCTCGAACCCCAGGATCAGGACCGCGAATGTCGCGATGTCGAAGAGCGACGACAGCGTTCCCATCACGAGCGTGAATCGCAGCACGGCGCCCATGTCCCAGCGCTGCGGCGCCGCCTGATCCTGCGGGTCCGCGGCATCGAAGGGGATGCCGATCTCCGAGATGTCGTAGAGCAGGTTGTTGAGCAGGATCTGCAGCGGCGCGAGCGGCAGGAACGGCAGCACCAGCGAGGCCACGGCCATCGACAGCATGTTGCCGAAGTTCGAGCTCGTGCCCATGCGCACGTACTTCATGATGTTGGCGAAGGTCCGGCGGCCCTCGGCCACGCCGTCGGCGAGCAGGCCGAGATCGGGCGCGAGCAGGATGATGTCGGCCGCCTCGCGCGCGATGTCCGTCCCGCCCTCGACCGACAGGCCGACATCGGCGGCATGGATCGCCGGCGCGTCGTTGATGCCGTCGCCGGCGAACCCGACGGTGTGTCCGCGCCGCCGCAGCGCGAGGACGATCCGGCGCTTCTGGTCGGGCGAGACGCGGACGAAATGGTCGGTCGTCTCGACGCACGCCTCGAGCGCCGCATCGGTCATCTCCGCGATCCGGTCGCCGGACGCGATCGATCGCCCCGGCAGGCCGAGCGTCGCGACGAGATGCGCCACGACCGGCGCGGCGTCGCCCGAGACGATCTTCACCCGCACGCCGGCGCGAGCGAGGCGCGCCACGGCGTCGCCCGCCGACTCCTTGGGCGGATCGAGGAACGCCGCGCAGCCCACGAACGCGAGGTCCGTCTCGTCGTCGACGCCGATGCGCGTCGCATCGGCGGGCACGGCGCGCCGCGCGACGGCGAGCAGGCGCAACCCCTCGCGCCCCTTGGCATCGAGCAGCGCCTCGATGGCTGCGCGCTTCCCGGCATCGAGCGGCGCGAGCGTGCCGTCCGCCCGCTCGATCCGCGTGCACAGCCCCAGCACCGATTCCGGCGCGCCCTTGACCACGAGCTCGAACTCGCCCTCGCGCGCGACGAGCACCGCGGCGCGGCGGCGCTCGAAATCGAAGGGGATGTCCGCGACACGCCTCCAGCCGCCGGCCGCCGCGGTCGGCGCGCCGGCCAGGAGGGCGTCGTCGAGATTGCTGCGCAGCCCGCCGGCGAAGCGGCTGTTGCGCCGGGCGAGCTCGGTGACGCGCGGCGCCTCGACGCCGTCGGCACCGAAGCTTGCGACATGCGCGATGCGCGCCTCGGTCAGCGTGCCGGTCTTGTCGGTGCACAGCACGTCCATCCCGCCGAGATCCTCGATCGCCGACAGCCGCTTCACCACGACCCGGCGCGCGGCCATCCGCACGGCGCCGCGGGCGAGGGTCACGGTCATCACCATGGGCAGGAGCTCGGGCGTGAGCCCGACCGCGAGCGCCACGGCGAACAGGAAGCTCTCCAGCGTCAGGCCGCGGCCGATCACGTGGGTGAGCAGAACCACGAGCACGAGGAAGCCGGTCAGTCGCAGGATCAGCATGCCGAGCGCATGCACGCCGCTCTCGAAGGCGGTGGGCGTCTCCTGCGCCTGCACGGCTTCGGCGATCGCGCCGAACCGGGTCGCGCCGCCGGTGGCGACGACCACCATCGTCGCGTTGCCGCCGACGATGCTCGTGCCGCCGAACAGCGCGTTGGTCGCCTCCGCGAGCGCGGTCGAGGCCGGGAGGCCAGGCCGCTTCTCGACCGGGTAGGGCTCGCCCGTCAGCAGCGCCTGGTTCGCCATCGCGCCATGGCCGGCGATCATGACCCCGTCCGCGGGCACGAGCTCGCCGGCATGCAGCTCGACGACGTCGCCCGGAACGATGTCGGCGACCGGCCGCTCGACCGTCTCGCCGTCGCGACGCACCGAGACGGTCACGGCGACGGCCCGGCGCAGCGCATCGACCATCCGCTCCGCCCTGTGCTCCTGCGTGATGTCGAGGGTGATCGACACGACGACGATCACGAGGATCACCGTGAAGCTGCGCCAGTCCCCGGTCAGTCCCGAGATCGCCGCGGCGATCAGCAGTATGGCGATCAGCGGCTCCGCGAGACGCCGTCCCAGCCGCGCGGCGATGCCCCGCCGGGCGCGGGTGACGGCGAGATTGGGGCCGAAGCGGCCGATGCGCCGGCGCACCTCCGCCGTGGTGAGACCTTCCGCGTGCGTCGCGAGGCGGCGCATGAGCTCGTCCTCGCGCGTCGTCCAGAACTCCGCGGTCGCGTCCACCGGCGTCATCTCGCCGCCCGCCGTCAATCGCCGTCCGGCGCGCGATCGACGGCGTCGGCGATCAGCCGGTACTTCACCTGCGCGGTGGTGCTCTCGCGGAAATAGTTCACGAGGTCGCCCCAGGGATCGTTGAGCTGCGCGAGGCCGGAGATGAATGCGACGACGGTGCCGATCTCGGTGCGGCCCTCGATCACGAGCCCGCCCCCGACCAGCAGGATCGCCATGACCCCGATGTGATAGGTGCCGTTCATGAGGAAGTTCATCGAGAACTTCCAGCGGAAGATCTGCATGTTGATCGCGAACACCTCCGCGATGCGGCGCAGGAAGCGGCCGCGGCCGTCGTCGTTCGATTCGTGCCGCGCCTCCTCGACGAGATGCCCGCTCACCTCGCGCACGACGCGGATGCGGCGCGCGGCGCGGCGGTTGATCTCGCGCTGCATGAGCGGCACGAAGACCAGCTGCGGCGTGAATAGCAGGATGCTGGTCAGCGCCATCCAGGGCTGCAGATAGACCATGTACCCGAAGACGGTGACGAGGATGCCGCCCTGCAGCAGCGGCTCGGAGATGCTGATCCCGACGAAGCCGCCGACGGGTTCGACTTCGGCGATGACCATGGCGATCTCGGCGCCGGTCGTCTCGGCGCATTCCGGGCCCTGCACGCCGGCGGTCGGCGGCGCCGCCATCCGCGCATG
This sequence comes from Alphaproteobacteria bacterium, assembly GCA_016793165.1. GTDB lineage: Bacteria > Pseudomonadota > Alphaproteobacteria > CACIAM-22H2 > CACIAM-22H2 > CAIOSQ01. The sequence continues at coordinate 49,159 of JAEULA010000045.1, forward strand.
CACCTGGCGACGAAGATCGAGCGTGGCGGTCTCGCCCACATAGCCGCGATAGACGTTGAGGCCCAGCTTGATCGCGCCCATGGCCAGCGCCACGCCCGCATAGGCGGCACAGAGCAGGCCGAGCGTCCGGGCGTCGCGATCGCCGATCACGTCGTTGACGATGCGCCGCTGCAATTCGAGCGGCGCCATGCTCGTCAGGAACACGACGACGGAGATCACCGACAGCACGATCTGGTGGCGGCGGGTCAGCCGCCAGAGATAGCCGTAGAGCGTGCGCGGCATCGGCGCGGGGGGCGATCCGGATGCGGGATGCGGTGCGGCGGTTGCGGCGTCGGGTTCCATGGCCGCCAATCGCGCCTTGCGGGGGCGGATCGTCAAGGAGACACGACGGCGCAGCGCCGCCGCGCGGGCCACCCTGCCGCGGGCCGCGTCCCCGGCTCGCGACGCTATGCTCGCGCCGTCCCAGCCGCGCCGGATTGCGCCGGCCCCGATCGCGCGAGCCGGCGGCCGGGCCGCGCGTCCGACGGCGAGTGGATCGCGGCGCTCGCCATTCCAAGGCGTTCCCGCTAATTTCCTCGCCGCAGCGCCCGCGCCAGCGAGGCGCTCCGGTCAGCCGCCGCCATCGCGCGTCGTCGTCGCAGCGTGACCCCGTAGCTCAGCAGGATAGAGCAACAGTTTCCTAAGTGCCCCGGTTCGATTTGCCGACATTCGCCGACTTACGACGACGTGCGAAAAGAGCCGTAAAATAAGCGTTCTGTGAACTTCTCGGCCGTTGCGTCTGCGCTCGGTTGCGCCCAGATTTTCGTTCGCATGCTTCCACTGTGCTTCCACGGCGCCGCCTGATCTCGATGAGGCGCCACCCACGCAAGCACGAACGAAGACGGATCGAAGCGCCATGGCTCAACTCAGTATGCGTGCGGTGCGTGAAGCGGCGGTGCCTCATTCGCGCGAGCGGATCCATTGGGATGGTGGTCTTCCAGGATTCGGGCTGCGTGTGCTGCGAAGCGGCTCCGCATCCTGGATCATCCAGTATCGCACGACGAGCGGACACACGCGGCGGGCGTCACTCGGCAGCTGCAAGGTCCTCACCCCTGATGAGGCGCGCAAGCAGGCGCGCGTGCTGCTCGCCGCGGCGGCGACGGGGCGCGATCCGTCGCGCGAGCGCCGAGATGCGCGTGAAGCCGGGACTGTCGAGCAGTTCGCCGAGCTGTATCTCGAGCGGCATGTGCGCGCGAAGCTTCGACCCACGACCATCCGATCGTCGGAGCGTGCGTTGAAGCAGCTCATCCTTCCGGTCTTCGGACCCTGCAAGCTTGCGATGGTGACGCGGGCCGATGTTGCGCGGTGGCATGCGCGTTTCGCGCGGGAGCGGCCGATCTGGGGCAACCGTGTCCTGCTCGTGCTGCATCACATGTACGAGACGGCGCTGCGCTGGGGCTATTTGCCGGAGAACGCGATCAATCCCGCGACGCGCATCGAACGTCATCGCGAAAAGGCGCGCCAGCGCTATCTCACCTCGGCGGAAGTGGCGCGGCTCGGCCAGGCGCTGCGAGAGCTTGTCTCCGAGGGGCGCATCATACCGAGCTCAGCCGCGTGCATTCGATTGATCCTCCTGACCGGTATGCGCCGGAGCGAGGCGATGGGTCTGCGGTGGGAGTGGGTGGATTTCGAGCGTAGCGTCATCATGCTCCCGGACTCGAAGACTGGGGCGAAGATGGTGCCATTGGGGGAGGCGGCAACCAGCTTCCTGAAGGGGTTGCCTCGGGACGACGCGACGTTCGTTTTCCAGGGCTGGCGCCACGGCCAACCGCTGAGCAACCTCAACATTCCTTTCGAGAAGCTGCGCCAGCGCGCCGAGCTGCCGGACGTTCGCATTCACGACCTGCGCCACGCCTTCGCCTCCTTCGGCGTGCAGCGAGGTCTCTCCCTGCCGATCATCGGCGCAATGCTCGGCCACCGCGACATCGCGAGCACCCAGCGCTACGCCCATCTGTCGATCGACCCCGTGAAACGGGCCGCGGATCAGATCTCCGGAGTGATGTCCGAGTATCTTGGCGGGTGACCGGAATACCGTCGGTGGGTCAGGGCTAGCGGAAGGGTGCTGGCGGACGCCCGTGTCGTCCGTCCGCGCGGTGTGTTCGCCGGGTCATTGCGTATGAG
>JAEULA010000082.1 GCA_016793165.1 Alphaproteobacteria bacterium
ACCCGGGGCCCGCATTCAGATCAGGGCGAGCGCGACGCCCGCGGCCGCCGTGGCGGCCCCTGCGATCCGCGCCGCCGATCCGCGCATGTCCAGCGCGGCGGCGATGCCGAGGCCGATCGCATGCAGCGCCGCGGTCGCCGCGGCGAAGCCGAGGATGTGCTGCAAGGTCGCACCCGCGGCCGGGATCTCGATTCCGTGCGCATAACCGTGGAACACGGCGAACAGCGCGACGATGCAGGCGCCGGCCAGGGTCGTCGCCCGGACGCGCGCGGCGACGAGGAGTCCGAGCAGGACGACCGAGCTCGCGATGCCGAGCTCGACGGCCGGAAGCGCCGCGCCGGCGAGGGCAAGGCCGGCCCCGGCGATCATCGTGAGGAGGAAGCCGGCGGGGACCTCGAGGCGCGCACGGCCGCCCAGCTGGCCCGCCCAGAGGCCGACGGCGACCATCGCCAGGACGTGGTCCAGGCCGAGCAGCGGATGGGTGAAGCCGGCAACGAAGCCGCTCGCCTCCGCATGGACGCCATGGGCCGAAGCCGCGCCCGACGCGAGCGCCGCAGCCGCCATCGCCGTCATCCCGAACAACCATGCCTTGGCCATCGCAAACCCCTTGTCTCTTGCCGTTGAATCGCGAGGCGGCAGACTAGGCGCTCGCCCGCGGCCGATCAATTCATTGGCGCGGGCGATGCCCATGCCGTGGGCTGCGGCGCGAGGGCGGACGGCGGCGCGCCGGAGGGCTAGCATCGCGGCCCGCGTCACAACCTCCGCTGCAGCACGCCGGATGCGCCGACTCGCCCGACTCCTCGCCGTCGCCCTGCCGCTCGTCGCGGCCATGCCGGCCCTGGCCAATCGCGACGGGCCGCCGCGCATGCGTCCGATCGACGCGATCATCATCCACTCGCTCGGCGGCCCGGACTGCCGCGACGGCGTGGTGTTCCACAAGCAGATCGACGGCACGGCCCGCGAATGGGCGGACTTCTTCGCGCGCCTGCCGGGCGTTTCGATCCACTACGTCGTCGATCGCGCCGGCGCCGTCGCCGCGGGCCTGCCCGAATCGAAGGTCGCCAGCCATGCCATCGGCTGGAACCGCCGCTCGATCGGGATCGAGCTCGTGAACAACGGCGACGGCCGCGACCCGTTCACGGCGCCGCAGCTCGCGGCGCTGCTCCGGCTCGTGCACGACATCCGGGCGCGGCACCCCGCGGTGCGGCCGGAAACCATCCGGCGCCATTCCGACGTCGACGTATCGACATTCCCTGTCGCAAAGCACGGACCCGGCTGCGACCGGCATCGCCGCAAGCTCGATCCCGGCGACGCGTTCCCGTGGGCCGCATTCATCGAGGCCGTCCGCGAGCGTCGCGCCGAGCTGCCGGCGCCGCCGCGCTGACGCCGCGGCGGGCCCGCTTCCGAAGCTCCGTGCAGCGATTGCGCGACGACCTGAGCTTGCGCGTTAAGCGTCGGCACGCATGACACAAAACTGGTGAATTTCCGGCGCCGTTCATATTCACCATCGTCAAGCCGTTGATCCCATTCGCGGCCCGAATTCTGGCCCGCGAGTTGCTCTTGCACCGGCAGGCCGCCCGTCGTGGACGGCTCACGAGACGATCCCCTCGTTCGGTCGATCAATGGAGAAACGCACATGGAAAAGAAGACTCTCGAATCGCGTCGCGCGTTCGTCGTTCGCGCCGGCCGCGCCGCGGTCGCCGCGCCGGCGGCGGCGCTGCTGATCAACGCCTCGACGCAGAAGGCGAAGGCGATCTCGATCGCCTATGAGATCGTCGTTCCGGATTGAGCATGACAGCCGCCGGCGCGACGAGCGCCGGCGGCCCATGCTTCGAATTCCCGGGCCGCGCGGAGGAGTCGCCGACCAGGCCCGCGCGGTCCGCCGACAAGGGATGACGCCGATTCCCGACCTCTCCAAGTTCCTGTCGCCGACACAGCGGCTGCTCCTCGCGGCGGCGACGACGCGCCGCGACGGTGCCACGCGCGCCGCCGTGGCGGCGCTGGCCGAGCAGGTCGACTGGGAGGCGTTCGCGCGCATGGCGCTGGAGCACAGCGTCGTGGCGCCCGTCTTCGCGACGCTTCTCGAGCTCTCGCCCGAGCTCGTGCCCGGGGACGTCGCGGCGGCGGCCGGGCAGTTCCGCGAAAGCCAGGCGGCACGCAACCGCGCGCTGGCCGACGAGCTCGACTCGATCCTCGCGGCCCTCGCCGAGGCGAAGATCCGCGCGGTGCCCTTCAAGGGGCCGCTGCTCGCCGAGCAGGCCTACGGCGACATCGCCGCCCGCCAGTTCCGCGACCTCGATTTCCTCGTGCCCGAGGCGGACATCGACGCCTGCTTCGAGGTCCTCGCCGCCCTCGACTATCGCGGGACCCACGACCTGTCGCCGGCGCAGACGCGCGCCTTCCGCGCCTATGCGGGCGAGGACATCCTGTTCCAGCGCGAGCGCAAGGTGGCGATCGAGCCGCACTGGGCCTTCGCGCCGCGCACGCTCGCCGTCGATCTCGACTATGCGGCGCTCTGGCGCCGCGTGCGCACGGTCCGGTTCCGCGGCCGCGACATCCTCGCGCTGTCCGCCGAGGACACCGTCCTCGCCCTCGCCATCCATGGCTGCAAGGAGCAGTGGATCCGGCTGCAGTGGATCTGCGACTTCGTCGAGTCGGTCCGTCACGCGGGTCCGCTCGACTGGACCGGACTGCTCGCGCGCGCCCGCGACGCCGGCTGCCTGCGGATGCTTCTCGTCGCGCTGGCCCTCGGCCGGGCGCTTCTCGGTCTCGAGCTGCCGGAGGCGGCGCGAGCGGCGATCCTGGCCGACCCCGAGGCGACCGCGGCCGCGGCCGGCTTCGTGCGCATGCTGTTCGCGGAGGACAACGAGCCGCCGAGCATCTACACGGTGACGCGCCTGCGCCTGGCGCTGCGCGAGCGCCGCCGCGACCGCGCCGCCTATGCCTGGCGCACCGTCACGACGCCGCGCACGATCCATTACAAGATGCTGCAACTCCCCGATCCGCTGTTCTTCCTCTACCGGCCGGCCAAGCTCGTCCACGACTACCTGATGCTGCCGGTGTGGTGGCGCCTCCGCCCGCGCGTCGAGGCCTGACCGTCGCCGCGTGGCCACCGCCGACGCGCTCGACAGGACGGCGCGGCGACGCCACGATCGCGACCCAGCGACCAATCCCGGGAGAAGACGCGATGTCGAGCTACGCCGATGTTCCAGCCGGTGCCGTGCCGGAGGCCGATGCGATCGCACGCTATCGGCGCGACGGCTTCCTGGTGCTGCGCGGTGTGCTCGGCCCGAAGCTCGTGCGCGACTGCATCGAGGCCATCGGCGGCCTGGCATCGGGCCGGATCCCCAGGACCGAGACCGAGATCGGCTTCGAGCCCGGCGTCGATGCGGCCGGGCTCGCCCCCGACCAGCGCCAGGACCATATCCGCAAGTTCGCCTACTACGTCGGCGACGCGCCGGCGCTGATGGCCGCCGCGATGGCCAAGCCCCTGCACGATGCGCTCGACAGGCTCGTCGGCACGGGCCGCGTCCTGTTCCAGGACATGGCGCTGATCAAGCCGCCGCGCATCGGCGGGCAAAAGGACTGGCACCAGGATGCCGCGTATTTCCGCGTGTCCGACGCCCGGCTGATCGTCGGCAGCTGGATCGCGCTGGATCCCGCCAGCCGCGAGAACGGCTGCATGGAGGTCATTCCCGGCTCGCATCTGCTGGGGCCGACCGCGCATGTCGCCAAGCTCGATCCCAACCAGTGCCACATCCGGCGCGACCTGATCCGCGCCGACCGCAAGGTGGCCATCGAGCTCGCGCCCGGCGACGCGCTGATCTTCAGTTCGCTGATCCACCACTACACGGCCCCGAACACCTCGGGCCTGCGCCGGCGCGCGCTGCAGTTCCACTTCAACCAGCTTGGCATGGACTGGACGACGCTGGAGGACCACCGCCGCGACTTCCACGACGAGCGCGGCGAGTATGCCGGCTGCACCGTCCAGCCTGCGCCCGTGCCGCCGGGCCAGGAGTTCAGGTACCGGAGCGACCGCGCCATCCCCATCGTCCCGCGGGCCGACTGGGGCTGACCGCCGCCGGCGACTTCATCGCCGCCTGTCGGATCCGGGCAGGCTCGGACGTCCTCGGAGTCGAAAGGGGCCCGTCGCCATGCTCTACGCCATCCTCTGCTACCACTCGGAATCCACCGTCTGCGCCTGGACCAAGGAGGAGAACGCCGCCGTCATGGCGAAGCTCCACGCGGTCGAGCGCAAGCTCGCCGCGGCCGGCAAGCTCGGTCCCGTCGCGCGGCTGATGCCGACGACCGCGGCGACGACCCTGCGCAAGGACCAGGAGCCGCCGCTGGTGATCGACGGGCCCTTCGCGGAAACCAAGGAGCAGCTGCTCGGATTCTTCGTCGTCGAGTTCGACAACCTCGAAGAGGCGATCGAGACGGCCCGCGAGCTCGGCCGCGCCAATCCCGGCGGCGCCTACGAGATCCGGCCGATCTCGTTCTTCCGACCGGCCGGCGTGACCCCGTGACCGAACTCGCCTGGCTGCACGCGGCGCTCGCCGCCGCCCGGCCCCAGGCGATCGGTGCCCTGCTGCGCTACTTCCGCGACCTCGACATGGCCGAGGAGGCATTCCAGGACGCCTGCCTGCGCGCCCTGCGCAACTGGCCGCTGAACGGCCCGCCGCGCGATCCCGCAGCTTGGTTGATCCTGGTCGGCCGCAATGCGGCCGTGGACTCCGTGCGCCGCCAGAAGCGCCTCGCGCCGCTCCCCGACGAATCGGAACTGTCCGACCTCGGCGACGCCGAAACGGCCCTCGCCGACCGGCTCGACAGCGGCCGATACCGCGACGACGTCCTGCGGCTGCTGTTCATCTGCTGCCATCCCGAGCTCCCGGCCACGCAGCAGATCGCGCTGGCGCTGCGCATCGTGTCGGGGCTGACGGTGCGGCAGATCGCGCGGGCGTTTCTCGTCGGCGAGAGCGCGATGGAGCAGCGGATCACCCGGGCCAAGGCGCGGATCGCGGCGGCCGAGGTGCCGTTCGAGGCGCCGGGCGCGGCCGAACGCGCCGCGCGGCTCGCCGCCGTCGCGACCGTCGTCTACCTGATCTTCAACGAGGGCTATTCCGCCACCGGCGCCGAGCGCGCCGATCGCGGGCCGCTCTGCGACGAGGCCATCCGGCTCGCGCGCCTGCTGCTGCGGCTGTTCCCAGCCGAGCCGGAGATCATGGGCCTCGTCGCGCTGCTGCTGCTGCAGCACGCGCGGGCGGCGGCCCGCTTCGACGCGGATGGCGGGATCATCCTGCTCGAGGACCAGGATCGCGGCCTGTGGGACCGGGAGATGATCGCCGAGGCTCTCGCCCTCATCGACAAGGCGATGCGCCATCGCCGCCCCGGGGCGTACCAGGTCCAGGCCGCCATCGCGGCGCTGCACGCGCGCGCCGCGCGCGCCGCCGACACCGACTGGGCCCAGATCGACCTGCTCTACGCGACCCTGGAGCGGCTGCAGCCCTCGCCGGTGGTCACGCTGAACCGCGCCGTGGCGGTATCCAAGCTTCGCGGCGCCGCCGCCGCGCTCGCCATGATCGAGCCGCTCGAGCCGCGCCTCGCGGGGTACTTCCACTTCTTCGGCGTCAAGGGCGCGCTGCTGCGCCAGCTCGGACAGTCCCGGGCGGCGCGCGACGCCTTCGACCGCGCGATCGCGCTCGCCACCAGCGCCGCCGAGGCGGCGCATATCCGGATGCATCTCGATCGCCTCGCCGGCGACGACGCGCCCGGGCCCTGAGCGCGGCGCGGTTGCGCACCGCAAGGACGACGCGCCCGGGTCCCGCCGCCGTGCACGGCCGCCACGCCCGGCCGGCGCAACTGACCAGTGGCGGCAGGCCGGGCTTTGGGGCACGGTCGCGCCCTCGTTTGCGCGCCGCACGACGCGATCCTCGCGTCGTCACCGCAAAGCCGCCGTTCGTCCAGGGTCGATGCTTCATCGCGACAGCCGCTTCCTGATCGTGCTCCTCGGCGCGCTCACCGCCGTCGGCCCCTTCACCACCGACACCTACCTGCCGTCGATGCCGGCGATCCGGGACCATTTCGGCGTCGACATGGCCGCAGTGCAGTCCACTCTCAGCCTCGCCTTCCTGGGCGGCGCGATCGGCCAGCTCTTCTACGGACCGCTGTCCGACCGGTTCGGGCGCAGGCCCCTGCTCCTCGGCGGCCTCGTGCTCTATGTCGCGGCGGCGATCGCCTGCGTATTCGCGCAGTCGATCGAGCAGCTCACGATGGGGCGCTTCCTGCTGGTGTTCGGGTCGATCGCGGCCCCGGTGCTGTCGCGCGCGATGGTGCGCGACCTGCACGAGCGCGAGGCGGCGGCGCGCATCCTGTCGCTGATCGGCCTCGTCCACGGCCTCGGCCCGATCCTCGCACCCGCGATCGGCGGCGTGCTGCAGGCGCAGTTTGACTGGCACGCGAGCTTCGTCTTCGTCGGCGTGTACGGACTGGTGCTGCTGGCGGTCGCATGGACCAGCCTCGGCGAGAGCGTTCGCCAGAAGGACCCGACGGCGCTGCAGCCGTTGCGGATCATCGAGACGTTCGGCCAGCTCCTGCGCAGCCGGGTCTTCCTCGGCTATTCGCTGGTGAACTGCTGCATCATCGGCGGCCTGGGCGCCTACCTGTCGGGGATCTCCTTCGTGGTGATCGAGGTCCTCGGCGTGCCGACGAAGTATTTCGGCCTGGTCTTCGGCACGATCATGCTCGGCAACATCGTCGGCTACACGGTGGCGGGACGGATCGTGATGCGCCTGGGGCTCGACCGCACGCTCGACGTCGGCGTCGCGGGCATCGCCGGCGCCGGCGCGCTGCTGGCCGGTTTCGCCTTCGCGGGTTACGCGCACATCGCGACCGTGGTCGTCCCGATGATGCTCTACATGTTCTGCTTTTCGATGAGCGCGCCGCAGGCCGTCGCCGGCGCGCTCTCGCCCTTCCCGCGCACCGCCGGCGCGGCGTCGTCGCTGATGGGGTTCTTCCAATCCGCCACCAGCGCCGCCGTCGGCATGGGAGTCGCGATCGCCTTCGACGGCACGCCGCGCGCGCTGGCGGGCTTCGTCTGCATGATGGGCGTGCTCGCCTTCCTCGCCCACAACCTCATCGTCCGCCGCATCCCGGACAGCGAACGGCGCCGGCACGAGGGATGAGGCGGCCGGCGCGCCGGCCGCCCGCCGTCACCCGCGATTGCCGCCGTAGGACTGCACGAACAGGCGCTTCTGCGCGATGCGGTCGTAGGACAGCTGGCGGTAGTCCTCCGCCGCCTTGCCCGTGAGCAGCCAGCCCGCGAGCTCCTCGGCGATCCCCGGCGCGATCTTGAAGCCGTGCCCGCTGCCGCCGTTGAAGTCGGCATAGCCCTGCAGGTCGGCGCGCGGCCCGACGAACGGATACCAGTCCGGCGTCACGTCGTAGAGCGCGGTGTAGGCGTGGACGAGCCGCGCGCCCTGCATCGGCGGGATGCGAAGCTCGAGCCGGGCCTGGACGTCGGCGATGAAGGCGTCGTCCGGCGTTTCCTTGTAATTGTTCTCGTCGACGTCCTCGTAGTGCTTCGGGAAGCCGCGGCCGACGACGTAGCGGCGATCGCCCTGCGGGCGGATGTAGATCGCGTCGACCGAGTTCGAGATCGAGTGCGCCGGCAGGTCGCGACCGGCGCGGCCCTCCCAGACCGTGTCCTGCTCGCGGATGCTGCGCATCTCGAGCGTCGCGCCGGCGAGTCGCGCGAGCGCGGGCGCCCAGGGGCCCGCCGCGTTCACGACCATGCCGGCGTCGATCGTCCCGTCGTCGGTCACGATCCCGGTGATGCGGTCGCCCTGGCGAACGAGCTTGCGGCACGGCGTGCGCGTGCGGACCTCGCCGCCGAGCCGCTTGAACGCCTCGACATAGGCCTCGACCGACTGCACCGGATCGGCGTAGCCGCCGTCGGGCTCGAAGGCCGAGCCCGCGACCCCGTCGCCGTTGAGCCAGGCAAAGCGCGACGCCGTCGTCCCCGCATCGCTCCAGGACGTGTCGATGCCGACCTTGCGCTGCATCTCGACGTTCTTCTGCGCCGCGGCCGCATTGTCGGGAGCGCTGAGGAAGACGTAGCCGACGCGTCGATAGCCGCCGTCGTGACCCAGCTCCGACGGCATCGCCCGGAACAGGTCGACCGAACGCTTGGCCAGCCGCGCCATCAGCGTCGTCGAGTAGTGCTGGCGGACGATCGCGGCGCTCTTGCCGGTGCCGCCCGATGCCGGGGCGCCGCGCTCCAGCAGCAGGACGCGCCGGGCGCCGCCCTTCTTCAGGTAGTAGGCCAGCGCAGCCCCGCTGATGCCTGCCCCGACGATCGCAAAGTCGTATGAACTCATCGCGCTTGTCCCTCCCCGTGCTGGTGCATCGGCGCCGATCCGTCGCGCCGTCCGCTCGTCATGCCGGACGCAGCTTCGCCGCGCCGTAGTCGCGCAAGGCCGCGGGCCGCGACACGTAGCCCTTCTCGACGTCGGCGGCGATCGCGGCCGCGTCGCGTCCCGCGGCGTCGCCGAAACCGCCGCCGCCGGGCGTGCGCACGCTCACGCGGCCGCCTTTCGGAATCGTGACCGTCACCTTCGAGGGCAGGTCGCGCGCCGCGCCCTCCGGATCGAGCACGTAGCGCGCGCAGGCGCCCGGCCCGCCGCCCGCCAGACCCCAGGGGGCGAATTTGCGCCCGTCGGTCATCAGCGTGAAGGAGCAGTCGGCATAGGGGAACTCGAAGTCCCGGCGCACGCCGAGGCCGCCGCGATGGCGACCCGTGCCGCCGCTGTCCTGGATCAGCTCGTAGCGCGCGATCCGGATGGGATAGTTCATCTCCACCTCCTCGATCGGCGCGTTCTCGGTGTTGTGCAGATTGGTCTGCACCGCGATCGGCCCATCCTTGGCCGGCCGCGCGCCGCCGCCGCCGGCGACGGTCTCCATGTAGCAGAAGTACTCGCCGCGCCGCGGGTCGTCGCCGCCGAACCCGATGTTGACGATGAGCGCCTTGCCCGACGCCGGGACGCGGTCCGGCATGGCCGGATGCAGGGCGAGCCAGATCAGCTCGGCGATCTTCTGTCCGGTCTCCCAGCCGCCGACCACCGCCGCCGGGCGAACCGCGGTGCAGACCATGCCGTCGGGGCCGACGACGGAAAGGCGCGACAGGAATCCGGTGTTGACCGGCACGCCCGAGGAGACCAGCGAGCGCGCGACGAAGGCGAGCGCGCAGGCCGACATGGTCCGCGTGCAGTTGATCGGCGAGCCGCGCTGCGCCGACGAGCCGGTGAGGTCGAGCGTCATGCGGCCGTTGTGCAGCGTGACCCGCGCCTTGAGGCGGATCGGCTCGTCGGTGAAGCCGTCGTCGTCGCGGAACGCCTCGGCCTCCCACGTCCCCTGGGGCAGCTTCGCGAGATCGCGCTCTGTCCAGCGCTCCGTGTAGGCGATCAGCTGGTCGCAGAAGTGCCGGAAGGGTTCGTGGCCGTAGCGGCCGATCAGGTCGCCCATGCGGCGCACGCCGACCACCGTCGCCGAGAGCTGCGCGCGCAGGTCGCCGTTGGTCTCGCGCGGCGCACGGATGTTCGTGAGGATCAGCTTGAGGACGTTGTCGTCGATCTCGCCGCCGACCGCGATGCGCGTCGGCGGCAGGATGATGCCCTCCTGGAACAGCTCGCGGTTCACGCCCAGGCTCGCCGGCGAGGAGCCGCCCACGTCGACGTGGTGCGCCATGTTGGCGAGGAAGCCGACGCGCCGGCCGTCGACGAAGACCGGCGACAGGCAGGTGATGTCGTTGAGGTGGCTGGCGCCGCGATGGGGGTCGTTGACAAGCAGCGCGTCGCCGGCCTTGAAGCGGTCCGGCCCGTATTCGCGGATCGCCGCGGGCGCGATCGTCGCCATCGAGACGAGGTGCGCGGGTTGCGCGAAGGACTGCGCCACGCAGCGCAGCTCGTTGTCGAAGAAGGCGCAGGAGAAGTCGGCGCGCGTCTTGATGTTGGTCGAGTAGGCCGCGCGCCGGATGGTCAGCGCCATCTCTTCGGTGACGTTCACCAGCGCGTTGCGCATCACCTCGAAGGTGACCGGATCCATGTCGAGACGGTCGGTCGTCGGGACGGCTTGCGGTGCGATGTCGGCGCTCATCGTCTTCTCTCCGGTGGCGGCGGCGGTTCAGCTCGCGAGGGTGATGATCAGGCAGCCGCTGACGTCGACCGCCGCGACCGCGGCCGGCGGCAGGACGATCGTCGTGTCCATCTGCTCGATGATCGCCGGGCCGGCGATGCGGTCCCCGGCGTCGAGGCGCGCGCGCTCGTAGAGCGGGCAGTCCACCACGCCGCCGAAATCGACGCGGCGGCGGCCCTTGAGCGCCTGCCCGGGATCGCCGTCGCCGCGCACGAGCGCGCGCAGCCGGGGGCGGTCGACCTTGCCGATCGCCGTGACGCGCAGGTTCACGATCATCGTCGCCTCGCTCGGCGACGCGAAGCCGTAGAGCTCGCGGTGCAGGCGATGGAACTCCGCCTCGATGCGGTCGAAGACGTCGCGCCGGTCGGCCGGGACGCGGATGCGCAACGGATAGCTCTGGCCGACGTAGCAGAGTTCAGCCTCCTCGATCACCTCGACGCGCGCCGGATCGACGCGCTCGGCCTCGAGCAGCCGCCGGCCGGTGGCGCCCATCTCGCCGAGGACCGCCTCGATTCTCTCGAGCGTGCACTTGCGCGTGGGGGTGAACTGCGTGCGCACGAAGTCGTGCTTCACGTCGGTGGCGAGCAGGCCGAGCGCGGAGTTGAGGCCGGGCGTCGGCGGCACCAGCACGCTGCGCACGCCCAGCGCCGCGGCGATCGCCACCGCGTGCATGGGCCCGGCGCCGCCGGAGGGCACCAGCGTGTACTCGCGCGGATCGAGGCCGCGCTGGATCGAGATGAACTGCAGCGCCGCGACCATCTTGGCGTTGGCGATGTCGATCACCGCGCGCGCCGCCGCGAGCAGGTCGAGCCCGAGCGGCCGGCCGACGTCGCGCATGAGCGCGGCCTCGGCGCGGGCGCGGTCGACCTGCAGCGCGCCGCCCAGGAAGTAGTCCGGGTTGAGCCGCCCGAGCACGAGATTGGCGTCGGTCACGGTCGGCCGGTCGCCGCCCTTGCCGTAGCAGGCCGGTCCGGGATCCGCGCCGGCGCTTTCCGGACCGACGGTCAGCGCGCCGCCGGGATCGATCTGCGCGATGCTGCCGCCGCCGGCGCCGATCTCGATCAGGCTGATCACAGGCGTCTTGACCGGATAGCCCTGGCCGCGGCTCGCCGTCGTCGTCGGCACAGCCGCGGCGCCGACCTCGAACTCGTCGGCGAGCGCAGGCTTGCCGCCGTCGACGAGCGCGGCCTTGGCCGTGGTGCCGCCGATGTCGAGCGAGAGCACCCGCCCGAAATCCTGCGGGTTCGACGTCATCTGCGCGACGAAGGCCGCGCCGATGACCCCGGCGGCCGGGCCGGACTCGACGAGATGCACGGGGAACTGCTGCGCGACGTTGGACGCGGTAATGCCGCCGCTCGACGTCATCAGGTGCAGGCCGCAGCGCAGCCCGGCGGCCGCGAGGCGCTCCTCGAGCCGCGCGATGTACGGGCCCACCCGCGGCACGAGGACGGCATTCACCACCGTCGTGCTGGTGCGCGGATACTCGCGGTACTCGGGGCAGACGTCGGAGGACAGGATGACGGGCAGCCCCGGACAGGCCTCGCGGATGATCGACGCCGCCCGGCGCTCGTGCGTCGGATCGCGATAGGCGTGCAGGAAGGCGATCGCGATCGCCTCGACGCCGGCGGCGCGCAGCCGCAGCGCGGCGGCGGCGACATCGGCCTCGTCGAGCGGCACGACGACCTCGCCGTCCGGGCCGATCCTCTCCTTGACGCCGATCGACAGGTTCCGCGCGATCAGCGGCGCCGGCTTCTCGTAGTTGATCTCGTAGAGCGTGGGCCGCGTCTGATAGGCGATCTCCAGCACGTCGCTGAACCCGGCGCTGGTGATCAGACCGGCGCGCGCGCCCTTGCCCTGGATGATCGTGTTGGTCGCGACCGTCGTGCCGTGGACCGTGAACGCGACCGCGCCGGGATCGATGCCGAAGTTCCGGAACGCCTGCTCGAGCCCGTCCATGAATCCCTCGGACGGATCCGCCGGGACGGTCGGCACCTTCGCCACCCTCACCTCGCCGGTCGTCTGATCCACCACCACGACATCGGTGAACGTGCCGCCGATGTCGACACCGATCCTCACCGTGCTCGCCATCCCGCCCGTCGACATCCCGCCCACCCCTGCTCGATTCCTACGCTAGCGCCAGGCGCTCCAGCTGCGCCACCAGCGCCGCAGGCACTTCGACGCCCCGCGCGGCGTGCTCGCGGCGCTTCGCCTTGCGGCGGTCGCCGGGAAGATGCACGCCGGGCTGCGCCAGCACCTTCGCGAACATGTGCTCGGCGCGCGCCATGAAGTCGGTGCCGCCGAAGCGCGCCGCATCGATGGCGATGAAGAACTGGCCGGTTCGCGGCGGGCCGTCCGCGGCGCTCAGGAACGAGTTGGCCTCGTGGCTGAGGCAGGCGCCGGTCAGCGCGCCGGCGAGGAGATCGACCATCAGCGCGATGCCGTAGCCCTTGTACTCGCCGAAGGGCAGGACCGACCCCGCCATCGCGGCCTTCGCGTCGGTCGTCGGACGGCCGTCGGCGTCGATCGCCCACCCCGTCGGGATCGGCTTCCCGGCGCGCTCGTGCATCTGGATCTCGCTGCGCGCGATCTTGCTCGACGACTGGTCGATGACGAGCGGATCCCCGTCCGGGCGCGGAAAGGCGAACGCCATCGGATTCGTCCCGAAGACCGGAACCTTGCCGCCCCAAGGCGCCATCGAGCGCGGCGCGTTGACAAAGGCGAGCGCCACGAGCCCGGCCTGCGCGATGTCCTCGACGTGATGGCCGACGACGCCGCAATTGTACGAGTTGGTCACCGCGAGGCCCGCGATGCCCTGCGCGCGCGCCTGGGTCGCGAGCGACGCGATTCCAAGCGAGATCGCGGGGTGCGCGAAGCCGGTCGCGGCATCGACGCGCGTGCCCGCGGCGCCGACGGTCTCGAGCCGCGGCACCGCGGCCCCGTCGACCTTCCCGACGCGGACATGCTCGGCATAGGTCGGCAGGCGGAACAGCCCGTGCGAGTGCACGCCGTCGGCCTCGGCCCGCATGATCGAGCGCGCCACCGGACCGGCATTCGCCGGGGCGGTGCCGCTGGCGGCGAGCACCCGGGCGCTGAGCGCCTCGATCTCGGCCAGGGTCATCGTTGTGCGTTCGCTCATCGCCGCCTCCTGGAGGTCCCGCTCGCCGCCGATCCCCCAAGCGGGAAGTCGCGCCCGCCGCTCCTGGCGATCACGTTGGCGACGCGTTCGCGGATGATGTCGGCCTGCTCCGTCAGGACCGCGACCAGGCGGTCGCGATCCGCGCGCCGCAGCGCCTTCTCGATGTCGTCGTGCAGCCGGCGCAGCATCGCCAGCTGCGAGCTGTAGTGGCTCGGGTCGCGCGCCTCCATCGTGTAGATCAGGTAGGAGAGCCGGCGCGTGTGGTTGAGCACGCGGCGATGGAAGTCGACGAAGTGGTGGTTCTTCGACGAGCGCGCGATGCGCGTGCGGAAGCCGACGTTCCAGAAGCTCGCCTCGAGAAAGCGCCGCGCCTTCAGCATCGCGCGCTGGCGCCCCTGCATGTCCACGACCTCGGCGATCAGGCCGGGGTCGTCGAAGTCGCAATAGAACGCCGACAGCCGCTCGGCGACCCGATTGGCCTCCATGAGCTGGTTGATCTCGTCGACGTCGAGGGGATGGACGAATACGCCGTGATTGGCCTCGATCCGGATCAGCCCCTCGGCGGCGAGCCGGTTGAGCGCCTCGCGCACCGGCGTTCGGCTCAGCTTGAGCTGCTGCGCGAGGTCCTTCGTGTTGATCGCCTTCGCCGGCGGCAGCGACAGGTCGAGGATGCGGTCGCGGATGACGCCGGTGGCGGCATCGACGAGCGACTGGTCTGACGTCCTGGCAGGCATCGGCATCCGGAGGAAACGGCAGCTCTCCCCGGGGTGGGCGCCGCGGGAAAACGCCTGTTGCAGAGGGTATTCACCAAGTACACACTGACGATACACAAGGCCGTCCGGCCTGGGGAGTAGGCATGCGGGGTGCCTATCGTGTCGGCGTCGACATCGGGGGGACGTTCACGGACATCGTCGTGAGCGCGAGCGACGGCTCGCTCGCCCGGCGCAAGATCCTGTCGACGCCGGACGATTACGCCGACGCGGTGATCGCCGGGACCATGTCGGCGCTCGAAGACCTCGACATCGCCCCGGGCGCGCCCTCGGAGGTGATCCACGCGACGACCATCGCGACAAACGCGATCCTCGAGCACAAGGGCGGGCCCTGCGCCGTGGTGACGACGCGCGGCTTCCGCGACGTGCTCGAGATCGGGCGGCTGCGGATGCCCGAGCTCTACAACCTCTTCTACGACAAGCGCCCGTTGCTCGTGCCGCGCCGGCTGGTCCTCGAGGTGCGCGAGCGCGTCGACGCCGCCGGGGCCGTCCTGGAGCCGCTGGACGCGGCGTCGCTGCGCCGTGCCGTCGCAGCGGTGAAGCGCTCCGGCGTGCCGTCCGTCGCGGTCTGCCTCCTCAACAGCCACGCCAATCCCGCGCACGAGGAAGCCGTGGCGGCAGCGCTGCGGGCCGCGCTCCCCGCCCTGGAGATCTCGACCTCCGCTGCCATCCTGCCGCGGCCGGGCGAGTACGAGCGCACCAGCACGACGATGATCAACGCATACGTGAAGCCGCTCGTGCGCGCCTATCTCGGATCGCTCGCGACCCGGCTGCGCGGCCGCGGCGTCTCGGGCCCGCTCTACATCATGCAGTGCGGCGGCGGCCTGACCTCGGTCGGCAAGGCCGCCGAGCAGCCCGTGACGATGGTCGAATCGGGGCCGGCGGCCGGCGTGCTGGCGGCGCGCGACCTCGCCGCGCGCCTGGCGCTCGACCGGGTGATCGCGTTCGACATGGGCGGCACGACGGCGAAGGCTTCGCTGATCGAGAACGGCGCGATCCAGCGCACGACCGAGTACGAAGTCGGCGGAAGGCTGTCGGCGACGACGCGGCTGACCGGCGGCGGGGGCTATCCGATCAACCTGCCGGTCATCGACGTCGCCGAGGTCGGCGCGGGCGGGGGCAGCATCGCCTGGCTCGACGGGGCCAGCGGCCTGCATGTCGGGCCACGCAGCGCGGGCGCGGCACCGGGCCCGGCCTGCTACGGCAAGGGCGGCACGGAGCCGACCGTCACCGACGCCAACGTCGTCATCGGCTACCTCAATCCCGAGCGCATCGCCGGCGGCGGCATCGCGATCGACGCCGCGGCGGCGGCGCGCGCGATCGACGGGCTGGCCGCGGCGCTGGGGCTCGACCGGCTGCGCACCGCGCACGGCATCCACCTCATCGCAAACTCGGAGATGGTCGGCGCGATCCGAGCGGTCTCGACGCAGCGCGGACGCGATCCGCGCGAGTTCACTCTGGTCGCGTTCGGCGGCAGCGGCCCGCTCCACGCCGTCGAGCTGGCGCGCGCGGTCGGACTGCGCACCGTCGTCGTCCCCGAGCATCCCGGCCTGTTCTCCGCGCTCGGGCTGCTGCGCACGGATCTCGAGTTCCAGTCGACCCGAATGCTCTATCTCGATCTCGCCGACGCCGCCGTCGCGCCGCTCAATCGCGCGCTGGCGGCGCTGCGGCGCGACGTCGAGCGCGTCGCCGCGAGTGAACTCGGCGGCGCGAACGCGCTCGGCTTCGAGATCGAGCTGGAGTGCCGCTACTGGGGACAGACCTTCGAGCTGCCGCTGACCATGCCCTATCGACGGCTGACACGCGCCGACGTCGCGCCGCTGCGTGAGCGCTTCGAGGCCGAGCACGAGCGAACCTACGGCCATCGCGGTGCCGCCGAACGGGTCGTCGTCGTCGCGGCACGGCTGCGCGCGCGCAAACCGCCGGGCGACATGACCGCCGCCGGCGCGCCGGTCGCCGCCGGCGGGAGCGCGCGGCCACGACGCATGCGGCAGGCCTATTTCGGCCCCGAGCACGGTCGGCTCGCCACGCCGGTGGTCGCGCGCGACGAGCTCGACGCGACGCCGCGCCCAGGCCCGCTGCTGGTCGAGGAGTACGACACCGTCGTCGTCGTGCCGCCGGGCTGCATGGCGAGCCGGCATCCGCTCGGGCCGATCATCATCGCGATCGACCCGCCGCCGCAGGCGGTGCCGTGACCCGCGCCGCGCGCCGCCGTTCCCCGGCGCACGCGCGCCCGGCGCTGGCGCCGGACATCGATCCGATCCGCTTCGAGCTGATCCGCAACGCGATGGCCTTCCTCGTCAACGAGATGGCGCTGACGCTCGTGCGCGCGTCCTATTCCGGGATCCTCCGCGACAACATGGATTTCTCGACCGGCCTCGCCGATCCGGCCGGCGAGATGATCGGCCAGGGCCTGTCCCTGCCGCTGCAGTTCGGGCCGATGCCCGATGCCGTGGCCGCGGTGAAGGCCCGTTGGGCGGGGCGCATGGAGGATGGCGACGTCTTCGTCCTCAACGACCCCTTCGAAGGCGGCACCCATCTTCCCGACGTGTTCTTCATCAAGCCGATCTTCGACGACGGCGAACTGCTCTGCTTCGCGTGCGTCTCGGGACACCAGGTCGATGTCGGCGGCCGCGTGGCGGGCTC
This sequence comes from Alphaproteobacteria bacterium, assembly GCA_016793165.1. Taxonomy (GTDB): domain Bacteria; phylum Pseudomonadota; class Alphaproteobacteria; order CACIAM-22H2; family CACIAM-22H2; genus CAIOSQ01. The sequence continues at coordinate 16,741 of JAEULA010000082.1, forward strand.
GAACGCCTGCGATTCGACCGAGGTCTATGCCGAGGGGCTGCGCATGCCCCCGCTCAAGCTCTACGAGCGGGGCAGGCCGAACGAGACCCTGTTCGCGGTCATCGAGAAGAACGTGCGCGTCCCGGTCAAGCTGCTGGGGGACTTCCGCGCCCAGGTGTCGGCGCTGCGCACGGGCGAGGCCGGCGTGCGGGAGCTCGTCGCGCGCTACGGCAAGGCGACGGTGCGGCGCTACTGGGCGGAGCTCCTGGACCATGGCGAGCGCATGACGCGCGCCGCGATCCGCGAGCTGCCGCGCGGGAGCTGGCGCTTCGAGGACCGCCTCGACAGCGACGGCATCGTCGCGCGGCCCGTGCCGCTGCGCGTCGAGGTCACGATCGGCGACGGCACGATCACGGCGGACTGGACCGGCAGCTCGCCGCAGGTCGCGGGCGCGATCAACTCGACGATGTCGATGACGAAGAGCACGACCTATTTCGCGGTGCGCTCGATCCTGCGCGGCGAGATCCCGAGCAATGGCGGGTTCTTCCGCCCGATCCGGATCATCGCCGAGAAAGGCAGCATCCTCGACGCCGAGCCGCCCGCGGCCTCAGCCGGCCGCGGCGTCGTCCTGTTCCGCCAGGCCGACACGCTGTTCGGCGCGCTCGCCCAGGCCGTGCCCGATCGCGTACCGGCCGCGAACGAGGGCGGCACGACCGTCTACGGCTTCGGCGGCTACGACGACGCGCGCCGGCCGTTCGTCCTCGTCGAGGTCTTCGGCAGCACCTGGGGCGGCCGGCCGGATCGCGACGGCATCGACGGCTGCGCGCACCCGCTGCTCAACCAGCGCAACATCCCCGCCGAGCTGATCGAGCTCGAGCATCCGCTGCTGGTCCGCCGCTACGGATTCCTCGAGAACACGGGCGGGGCCGGTCGCCATCGCGGCGGCCTGTCGCTCGTGCGCGAGTTCGTCTATCGCGGCACGACGCCCTGCCAGCTGCAGATCCGCGCCGACCGCCGCACCACGATGCCCTACGGCCTCGCCGCGGGCGAGCCGGGCACGCCGTCGTGGAACATCCTCAATCCGGGCACGCGGCACGAGCGGGTCCTTCCCGCCATGACCACGCTGACGCTCGCGCCGGGCGACGCGATACGGTTCGTGACGCCGGGCGGCGGGGGATGGGGGGATCCGCTGCAGCGCGATCCGGCCGCCGTCGCCGGGGACGTCCGCGACGGCAAGATCGACCCGGCGACCGCACGACGCGCCTACCGGGTCGTCGTCGACGGTCGCGGCGCGCTCGACGCGGCGGCGACGGAACGGCTGCGGCGCGGCCCCGCCGCGGCACGGAACGGCAGACGAGGTCAGAAACGCAACCGACGGAGGAGGATCAAGTCATGAGGCGTGCATTTATCGCAGTGGCGATGGCGGCGGCGGCCGCCTTCGCGATCGGCGGCGACGCGGCCGCCCAGATGAAGCTGAAGGCCGGGCACATCCTGCCGAACACGTCCGATCAGGGCATGGCATCGGAGTACTTCGCCCAGCGCATCAAGGCGCTGAGCAACGGCGCGATCGACGTCCAGGTGTTCCATGCCGGCGAGCTCGGCAAGTCGATGCCGGCGCAGCTCGAGAACGTCGTCTCGGGGGCGCAGGATTTCCTGATCGACACCTTCGACTATTTCAAGGCGTGGGACCCGCGCTTCGGCGTGGTCAACACGCCGTTCGTGTTCCGCGACCGCGAGCACTTCCAGAAGTTCCTCAAGAGCCCGCTCTTCGCCGACATGGTGGGCACGCTCGAGAAGCGCGGCGTCGTGTTCCTGGGCAAGACGAACTACAACTGGCTTCGCGCCAGCGACCGCGGCGTGCTGTCGAAGAAGCCGGTCTTCGTGCCCGACGACCTCAAGGGCATGAAAATGCGCATGTTCCAGGCCGAGGCGCCGATCAAGGCTTGGGCCGCGCTCGGCGCCAACGTCCAGGTCATTCCCTGGCCCGACACCTACACCGCGCTCGTCACGGGTACCGTCGACAGCCTGACCGGCGTCGTCAGCGCCTCGTATCTCACGAAGCAGACCGAGGTCGTGCGCTACTTCACCAACGTCCAGGAATACTTCCAGATCATCGCGCCGATCATGAGCGAGCGGACGTGGAAGAAGCTGACGCCCGCGCAGCAGGAGATGATGAACAAGGCGGCGATCGAGGCCGGCGAGAAGTACCTCGAGATCAGCCGCGAGGAGCGCGACACGATGGAATACAAGGCGCGCGTCGAGCACGGCGTGTCGCTGATCCAGCCGCCGGTGAAGCCGTGGCAGGATGCCGCGAAGGCGCTGCATGCGAAGTTCGAGGCCGAGGGCGTGCTGCCCAAGGGCCTGATCGCGCAGGTGCAGGCGATTCAGTGACGGCGCGCGATCCCGCGCAAAGGCCGGCCCTCGCCGCGCTGCGGCGGGGGCTGTTCCTCGTCGGCCGGATCGAACTGCTGATCGCGGTCGCCGCTTTCGCCTTCGTGGGCGTGCTCACCACCGCTCAGGTGGTCCTGCGCTACGCCTTCGCCGGTTCGATCTGGTGGGCGCAGGAGGTCGCGCAGCTCGCGATGCTCGTCTCGTACTTCTTCGGCATCGCCTACGTGGTGAAGGCGAACCAGGACGTGGCGATCAAGATGGTGGTGGAGCGCTTCCCGGAACGGCTGCAGCGGCGGATCTACGTCGCGACGCAGCTCCTGGTGGCCGCATTCTGCGTCGTCGTCGCCTTCCAGGGCTTGCGCCTCGCGCCGCAGCAGCTGGCCTTCAAGACCTACATCCTCAACATCCCCAAGTTCTATTCGACGCTGCCGCTGATCGTCGGCTCGATGTCGATGGCGGCGACCGCAGCTTATTTCGCGCTTGCGGCCTGCCTGCGCTGGCGCGACGACCCCGCCGCTCCCGACCTCGCGACCCTCGAAGGCGAGCTGGCGATCCTGCACGAGACGACGGGGGAAGCATGATCACTGCGACCATGCTCGGCCTGATGGTCGCGCTCATGCTGCTGCGCGTCCCGGTGAGCGTCGCCGTCGGCGTGGCCTCGCTCGCCGGCCTCGTGGTCGGCGACATCCCGATGGACGTCCTGCCGAGAATGATGATCGATAGCGTCGACAGCTTCGCGCTCCTGGCGGTGCCGTTCTTCGTGCTCGCCGGACAGCTGATGAACGCCGGCGGCATCACCGACCGCATCTTCACCTTCGCGCGCGACGTGTTCGGCTGGATGCGCGGCGGCCTGGCGCAGGTGAACATCGGCGGGAACATCATCCTTGCCGGCATGTCCGGCGCCGCCCTCGCCGACCTCGCGGGGCTCGGCGTCGTGGCGATCCGCGCGATGTCGCAGAACGGCTATCCGGTGCCGTTCTCCGCGGCCCTCACGCTCGCCGCCTGCGTGGTCGGCCCGATCATCCCGCCCAGCATCGTGCTCGTGATCTACGGGCTGGCGACGGACACCTCGGTCGGCAGGCTGTTCCTCGCCGGCGTGCTCCCCGGCCTGTTGATCGGCGTCTGCCTGATGCTCCACATCTCGCTCTGGGTCCGGATCAGGAAGCCGAGCTGGGGCGCACCGGAACCCTTCGTGTGGAGCAACGTGCTGCGCTCGCTTCGCGGCGGCGCCTTCGCCCTGCTCGCGCCGTTCCTGCTGATCGGCTGCATCCTCGGCGGTGTCGCCACGCCGTCGGAGATCGG
>JAEULA010000018.1 GCA_016793165.1 Alphaproteobacteria bacterium
TCGTGCCGAAGGTGCCATCGGTCATGTGGCGCCCTGCACGGCCCGCGATCTGCCCGAGCTCGGCCGCGCCGAGCCGGCGCGGATGGCGACCGTCGAACTTCACCAGCTCGGCGAAGGCGACATGCTCGATGTCCATGTTGAGGCCCATGCCGATCGCATCCGTGGCGACGAGGTAGTCGACCTCGCCGGCCTGATACATCGCGACCTGGGCGTTGCGCGTGCGCGGGCTGAGCGCTCCGAAGACCACCGCGGCACCGCCGCGCTGGCGACGGATCAGCTCCGCGATGCGATACACGTCGTTGGCAGAGAACGCGACGACTGCCGAGCGGCGCGGCAGGCGCGTGATCTTCTTCGGCCCGGTGTAGCTCAGGGTCGAGAGCCGCGGCCGCTCGACGAACTCGGCGTGCGGCACCAGGCGCCTGATGACGGGTTTGGCCGTCCCGGCGCCGAGGAACATCGTCTCGGCGTATCCGCGAGCATGCAGCAGGCGATCGGTGAAGACGTGCCCGCGCTCGCGATCGCCGATCAGCTGGATCTCGTCGACGGCGAGGAAGGCCACGTCGCGACCGCCGCCCATGCCGGCCAGCGGCATGGCTTCGGTCGTGCACACGAACCAGCGCGCGCCGGGCGGCACGATGCGCTCCTCGCCGGTCACCAGCGCGACGTGCGGCGCGCCCTTGGCGCGGACGATGCGGTCGTAGTTCTCCCGCGCGAGCAGCCGCAGCGGGAACCCGATCATCCCCGTGCTGTGGCCGAGCATCCGCTCGATCGCGAGATGCGTCTTGCCCGTGTTCGTCGGCCCCAGGACGGCGACGACCCGCCCGCCGGCCGCGACTCCATGCGCGGAAGCCATGCCCGAAACATCGGGGCTGGCCCGACGGCTGGCAAGTGACGTCGTTCCGACATCGCCGCCGGGCACGCACAGCCGCAACACTGATCTCTTGCCGCACGCGAGGACCGGACTGACACTGTCCCGCCCATCATGCTTCCCCGCCGCCGCTTCCTGGCCGCCGGCACGCTGGCCGCAGCGTCGTCGGCCGTGGCGCCGCCCTCCGGCGCGCAGGCCGCCGAGCTGTACCCGGACGAGCGCGCGCTGCACGAGCTCGCGCGTCACGAAGGCCTGGTCGTGTCCCTGAACACCGCCGGCCCGCCGGCGTCCTGGGGCGCACAGGTGGCCGGCTTCCGGCGGCGTTATCCCGAGATCGACGTCGTCTTCAACGAGCTCGGCTCGGCCGGCACCGTCGCGGCGCTCGACCGCGCCCGCGCGCGTCCCGTTGCCGACACCGCGTTCTACTACGCGGCATCGGCCGCCGAGGCGGCGCGCCGCGGGCTGACTGCGGCGTACAAGCCGGTCAATTTCGAGCGGCTGCCGGGCGCCTTCCGCGACGCGGACGGCGAATGGAGCGCGGTCTACGCGCTCGCCCTCGCCTTCATCGTGAACGCGCGGCTGGTGCGGTCGGTGCCGCGCTCCTGGGCCGACCTGCAGCGCGCCGAGCACCGCAATGCAGTCGTCTATCTCGATCCGCGCGCGACCGGCATCGGCCAGATGCTGTGCCTCGCCGCCGCCTTCGCTGCGGGCGGCGATCTCGAGGACGTCGCGCCCGGCCTCGACTACCTGGCGTCGCTGCACAAGGCCGGCAACGTGCTGCGCGTGCTCGCCACGTCGCCGCTCGAGGCGTTCCGCCGCGGCGAGATCCCGATCTGGATCGGCTACGAGCACGAGGGGCTGCGCCTGCAGCGCGAATTCGGCGGCGATGCCGTGGCCGTGATCGTGCCCGCCGAGGCGTCGGTGGCCGCCCCGTTCGCGATGAGCCTGGTGCGCGGCGGCCCGAACACGAACGCCGCCCGGCTCTGGTTCAACTACCTGATGTCCGAGCCGGGCCAGGTCGGCTTCGCGGCGGCCGACCTCCGGCCGAGCGTGCCGGGGCTCGACCTGCACGCCGATCTCCAGCGCAGCCTGCCGCCCGCACCGCAGTTGCGGGCGCTCGACGTCGTGCGCGCGGCGGCGCGCAAGCAGGAGATCGACGGCCTCTGGACGCGGATCGCCGGCGGCTGACGACGCGGGCCGATGCGCCGCGCACGCGATCGGCGCGGGCCCCGGCGCCGCCGGCATGCCGCCCTTGCGGCGGACGGCGATTGACATCGCGCCGGCGCGCGGGCGCACTGCGGCCACGCCACGATGCACGCGATGCCAGGAATCCGTCCGCGATGACACGACTCGTTTCCGTCGCCCATCTCACGCTGATCGAGCTCGACCCGCCCGAGATGGTCGCGGCCTGCGCCGCCGCGGGGTTCGATCGCATCGACCTGCGCCTGAAGCGCGCCACGCCGACCGATGCCGAGTATCCGATGTTCGGCGACACGCCGATGATGCGCGAGACCCGAAAGCGGCTTGCCGACACCGGGCTCCAGGTCGCGGGCGTCGAGATCATCCGGCTCAGGACGGACACCGACATCGATTCCTTCCTGCCGCTGTTCGAGGCGGGCCAGCGCCTCGGGGCAACACGGCTCAAGGTCGTCGCCGACGACGCCGACGAGGCGGCCGTGACGGCACGCTTCGCCGAGACATGCGAGAAGGCGGCACCCTTCGGCCTCGCCGTCGATATCGAGTTCCTGCCCTGGTCCGGCGTGCGCACCGTGGCCCAGGCGGTCCGCGTGGTGACCCGGGCCGGCCAGCCGAACGGCCACGTTCTGGTCGACGCCCTGCATCTCGACCGCTCCGGCGGCGGGCCCGGCGATCTCGCCGGCCTCGATCGGCATCTGTTCGGCTACCTCGACCTCTGCGACGCGCCGGCCGCACGCCCGACGACCACCGAGGCGATCATCCAGGAAGCGCGGGCCGAGCGCATGATCCCCGGCACCGGCGGCCTGCCGCTCGCCGAGCTGATCCGATGCTTCCCGGCGGATTTCCCGGTCTGCCTGGAAATCCCGATGAAGGCGGTCGCCCGTGAGATCGGCCTGTGGGAGCACGCCCGGCGCTGCGTCGACGGCACGCGGCGCTTCCTGGCCGCAAACGGGCTTTAGTGCGGCCGGGGCGAGCCCGCCGCCCTGCGGCGTGCGGTCTCCCCTCTTGCATGCGCCGCGGCCTTGCCCCAAATCGTCGCCGCTTCCAGCGCGAGACACGAGGACACCCATGACCGAGACCAAGGCCGGCGAACGGCATGTCTTCCAGGCGGAGGTCAGCCGCCTTCTCGATATCGTCGCCCACTCCCTCTACTCCGACCGCCGCGTCTTCCTGCGCGAGCTGGTCTCCAACGCGGCCGACGCCTGCGACCGGCTCCGCTACGAAGCGCTGCAGAAGCCCGAGCTCACGGCCGACGATTCCGAGCTCAGGATCACCCTGGCGCCGGACAAGGACGGCCGCCGGCTGACCATCAGCGACAACGGCATCGGCATGAGCCGCGACGAGCTCGTCAGCCATCTCGGCACGATCGCGCGCTCCGGCACCGCCGCCTTCGTGAAGGGCCTCACCGGCGATTCGGCGAAGGACTTCGCGCTGATCGGGCAGTTCGGCGTCGGCTTCTACGCCTCGTTCATGGTCGCCGATCGCGTCGAGGTCGTCTCGCGTCGCGCCGGTGGCGAGGAGGCCTGGCGCTGGACCTCGGACGGTCGCGGCGAGTTCGCCGTCGAGCCCGCCAGCCGCGACCGGCGCGGCACCGACGTCATCCTGCATCTCAAGGAGGACGCGGCGGAGTTCGCGCAGGACGACAGCCTGCGCGCGATCGTCCGCGACTATGCCGACCACATCGCGGTGCCGGTGATGCTCGCGGGCGCGAAGCCCGAGACGCTCAACCAGGCCTCGGCCCTGTGGACGCGGGCGCGCAGCGAGATCACCGAGCAGCAATACGCCGAGTTCTATCGCCACCTCTCGCACCGCTTCGACGAGCCCTGGGCGACCATCCATTGGCGCGCCGAGGGCCGCATCGAATACACGGGCCTGCTGTTCGTCCCCGGCGAGGCGCCCTTCGACCTCTACCATCCCGACCGCAAGCACGGGGTGAAGCTCTACGTCCGGCGCGTCTTCATCACCGACAAGGCCGAGGAGCTGCTGCCGCGCTGGCTGCGCTTCGTCAGCGGCGTCGTCGACTCCGCCGACCTCCCGCTCAACGTCAGCCGCGAGATGCTGCAGAACAACCCCGTCGTGCGGCTGATGCGGCAGGGCCTGGTCGGCAAGCTGCTCGCCGAGCTCGAGAAGCGCGCGAAGGACGACGGGTATGCCGGCTTCTGGTCGAAGTTCGGCCCGGTCGTGAAGGAGGGCATCGTCCAGGACGCCGAGCATCGCGACCGGCTGCTCGCGCTGTGCCGCTTCGCCTCGACGGGCGGCGACGCGCCGACCAGCCTCGCCGACTATGTCGGCCGCATGAAGGAGGGCCAGGAGGCCATCTACTACGTGACCGGCGAGGACCCGGCCGCGATGCGGCGCCTGCCGCAGCTCGAGGGCTACGTGAAGCGCGGCGTCGAGGTGCTGCTGCTCGCGGACGCAGTCGACGACTTCTGGCTGACCCATGTGCGCGAGTTCCAGGGCAAGCCCCTGCGGTCGGTGACCCGCGGAAGCGACGATCTCGCGAAGATCAAGGGCGTCGACGAGAAGCCCGACGAGGCGCCGCCGGCCGGCGAGTTCGACGCGCTGATCGCGCTGCTCAAGCTCGGGCTCGAGAACGACGTCAAGGACGTGCGGCTGTCCCAGCGCCTGGAGGACAGCGCGGTCTGCCTGGTGGCGGACGAGCGCGACCTCGACATCCATCTCGAGCGCCTTCTGCGCCAGCACAAGCAGCTCGACGCCGGCGCCAAGCGCATCCTCGAGATCAATCCGCGCCATCCCGTCATCCGGGCGCTCGCCGCCGCGGCGGGCAAGGAGGGCGGCGGCGACAAGGTCACCGAGGCCGGCCGGGTGCTGGTCGATCAGGCCCGCCTGGCGGCAGGCGATCCGATCCCCGATCCCGCCGCCTTCGCGCGGCGGCTGGAGACCGTGCTGCTCCGCGGACTCGGTTAACCGTCCCTAAGTCATCCCCGGCGTATCCAGGGTCGTCCGCCGCACTCCGCCCGTGCGGCGAGGCGACCTTCAGGAGCCGGCCCGTGAGTGACGTCGCGACCATCGATGCCGAGTTCGCCGCGTGGCAGGAACGCGTGCGCGGCAAGAACATCTGCGAAACGTCGCTGCTGGCCACCGACTATCTCAACCACTTCAACGAGGTGGTGATGCTGATCGGCATGGTGCCCGACATGGCCGAGGTGCTCGAGGACGCCAAGGGCTGGAAGCCCAAGAGCTATGCCGACCATTTCCGCGACTCCGGGTTCTCGGCGAAGGAGGTCGCGATCGAGGCCTACGAGCACAGCCCGCGGCAGTTCCGCGAGCCGTTCGACCAGACGGTCGCACGACTCAACGACGGCGTGGCGTGGTCGGTTGCCAGGCTGGAGCAGCTCGTCGCCAAGGGCGACGCCGACCGCATCCGGCACTTCGCCGAGGAAAGCTCCCGCCAGCTGCAGAAGCTGATCGAGTTCGCCTCCGCGATCATCAATGGCAACACGCTGAACCAGGGCGAGATCGACCAGGTCCTGCGCCGGCGCTAGACTCCGCGAGCCCCAGACGCGGAGCTCGAATGCCGACAGACCTCGCCGCCTGCGAAGCCCTGGATCGCGCCGACCCGCTGGCCCGGCACCGCGACGCCTTCGAGCTTCCCGCCGGCCTGGTCTATCTCGACGGCAATTCGCTGGGCGCGCTGCCCCGGGCGACCGCCGCGCGCGTCGCCGACGTCATCCGTCGCGAGTGGGGCCAGGACCTCATCACGAGCTGGAACAAGGCGGGCTGGATCGACCTGCCAAGGCGCGTCGGCGACAAGATCGGCCGGCTGGTGGGCGCCGCCCCGGGCGAGGTGATCGTCGCCGACTCGACATCGATCAACGTATTCAAGGTCCTCGCGGCGGCGCTGGCGCTTCGGCCCGATCGCCGGACGATCCTCTCCGACTCCGGGAACTTCCCGACCGACCTGTACATGGCCCAGGGTCTCGCAGCGCTGCGTGCGGACGGTCGTCGCCTGCGGCTCGAGGCGCCGGAGGACGTCGCCGCGGCGATCGACGACGACACCGCCGTCGTCATGCTCACCGAGGTCGACTACCGCACGGGACGCCTGCACGACATGGCGGCGATCACGGCCGCCGCGCAGGCCAGGGGCGCGCTCATGCTCTGGGACCTCGCGCACTCGGCCGGCGCCTTTCCCGTCGATCTCGCGCGCTGCAACGCCGACTTCGCCGTGGGCTGCGGCTACAAGTACCTCAACGGCGGGCCCGGGGCGCCGGCCTTCGTCTACGTCGCGGCGCGCCACCAGGATTCGTTCCGCCAGCCGCTGTCGGGATGGCTGGGCCACGCGGCCCCTTTCGCCTTCGACACCAGCTACGCTCCTGCCCGCGGCATCGGGCGCTATCTCTGCGGCACGCCGCCGATCCTGTCGCTGGTCGCGCTCGAGTGCGGGGTCGACACGCTGCTCGAAGCGGACATGTCGGCGATCCGGGCGAAGTCCGAGCGCATGACCGCGCTGTTCATCGATCTGGTCGAGCGCCTGTGCGCCGGCCACGGGCTCGAGCTCGCCAGTCCGCGCGCGGCCGCGCGGCGCGGCAGCCAGGTCAGCTTCCGCCACCCCGAGGGCTACGCGATCATGCAGGCGCTGATCGCGCGCGGCGTCATCGGCGACTTCCGCGCCCCGGACATCCTGCGCTTCGGCTTCACACCGCTCTATCTGCGCCACGTCGACGTCTGGCGCGCCGCCGACACGCTGCGCGACGTCCTGGCGACGCGCGCCTGGGACGCGCCGCGGTTCCGGACGCGCGCGGCCGTGACGTGACCACGGCGAGATCCGGCTCCCCGACAGGCGAGGCCCAGGCATGAGCGAGCAGGATCCGGTCGCAGGAAAGGCGCCGAAGGGCGCGCATCTCGATTTCGCGGGGGAGATGTCCTACGGCGACTATCTCGCGCTCGACCAACTGCTCGCCGCGCAGCGCCCGCTGTCGCAGAACCACAACGAGCTCCTGTTCATCGTCCAGCACCAGACGACCGAACTCTGGATGAAGCTCGTGCTGCACGAGCTCGACGCGGCGCGCGACCACATAAGGCGCGATGCGCTGCAGCCGGCGTTCAAGATGCTGGCGCGGGTGAGCCGCGTTATGGGCCAGCTGATCCAGGCCTGGGACGTGCTCGCGACCCTGACTCCGTCGGAGTACATGGATTTCCGCCACCGGCTCGGAAAGTCCTCCGGTTTCCAGTCGCACCAGTACCGGATGATCGAGTTCACCCTCGGGAACAAGAACGCGGCGATGGCGGCGCCGTTCCGCCATGCGCCCGCCGTGCATGCGGCGGTCGAGGCCGCGCTCGCCGCGCCGTCGCTCTACGACGAGGCCGTGCGGCTGCTCGCGCGCCGCGGCTTCGCGCTCGACCCGGCCTGCGTCGCGCGCGACTGGCGCCTGCCCTACGCCGCGAACGCCTCGGTCGAGGCCGCCTGGACGGCGGTCTATCGCGACACCGCGCAGCACTGGGATCTCTACGAGCTCGCCGAGGAGCTGGTAGATCTCGAGGACTATTTCCGGCAATGGCGGTTTCGTCATGTGACCACGGTCGAGCGGATCATCGGCTTCAAGACCGGCACCGGGGGCACCGAGGGCGTCCAGTACCTCCGGCGCATGCTCGCCGTGCGCCTGTTCCCCGAACTCTGGGACTTGCGCACTTCGCTCTAGGCTTCTACGTGTCTCGGCCCGGGCCAAGCGTGTGGATGCGCGCCCGCCCGTCGCACACAAGCCTGGAGGAAAAAATGGCTTTCTCGCTGATGAAGCTGCCCTACGCCGATACGGCACTCGACCCCGTGATCTCCGCGCGGACGATCTCGTTCCATCACGGCATGCACCACAAGACCTACGTCGACAATCTCAACAAGCTCGTCGAGAACGACCCGATGTCGTCGATGTCGCTGGTCGACATCGTGAAGGCGGTCGCGGGCAAGGCCGACAAGGTCGGGCACTTCAACAACGCCGGCCAGGTGTTCAACCACGACTTCTACTGGAACAGCCTGAAGCCGAACGGCGGCGGGCAGCCGGGCGGCGCGCTCAAGTCGCAGATCGATTCCGACCTCGGCGGCTACGACAAGTTCAAGGCCGACCTCCACGCTGCGGCGCTGGGCCAGTTCGGCTCGGGCTGGGCCTGGCTCGTGTGGAAGACCAAGGAGAAGAAGCTCGCCATCGAGAAGACGGCGAACGCCGACACGCCGATCGCGCGCGGCGACGCGCCGATCCTGACGATCGACGTGTGGGAGCACGCCTACTACCTCGACCACCAGAACCGCCGCGCCGCCTATGCGACCGCGGTGATCGAGAAGCTGCTGAACTGGGACTTCGCCGCCGAGCAGTTCGCGAAGGCGAAGTAATCCGCGTCGCGCCGGACCCCGTCGTCCGGCTCCCGCCCCTGTCGCGCGCCGCGCGGCAGGGGCGGTTTCGTTTCCGGCCCCGTCGTCCGGGCACGCACCGCGCCTCGACCGCGACATGCCCGCCTCGTCGCGACTTGCGCGGGCCGCGGCCGCGGCCTAGGTGTCGAGGCCGAAGCGCCGATCGCAGGGGGCCGGCGCCGCTCGCATCTCCGGGAGGACACGATGACGACGATCCACTTCACGCGCCGCCGCATCCTGAGCGGCGCGGCCTTGGGCCTCGTCGCGGGGGCGACGGGTCGCCTCGCGGCGCCCGCGATCGCGCAGGCCCGCGCGCCCTACACGCTCCCGGCGCTGCCGTATTCGGACACCGGCCTCGACCCGGTGATCTCCGCGCGCACGATCTCCTTCCACTACGGGATCCATCACAAGGCCTATCTCGACAATCTCAACAAGCTGGTCGAGAACGACCCGCTCGGCGAGATGTCGCTCGAGCAGCTGATCAGGTCGGTGGCGGTCAACCCCAACCGCGTGGCCCACTTCAACAACGCGGGCCAGGTCTTCAATCACAACTTCTACTGGGCGAGCCTGCGCCCGAACGGTGGCGGCGCCCCGACCGGCGCGCTGCTGGCGCAGATCGAGAAGGACCTCGGCGGGCTCGAGAAGTTCAAGGCCGACTTCGCCGCGACGGCGAACGGCGTCTTCGGCAGCGGCTGGGGATGGCTGGTCTGGAACCCGCGCGACAAGAAGCTCGGCCTCTCGCGCACCTCGAACGCCGACACCCCAATCGTTCGCGGCGACGTTCCCCTGCTGACGATCGACGTGTGGGAGCACGCCTACTACCTCGACTACCAGAACCGGCGCGCGGCCTACACCGCGGCGGTTATCGACAAGCTGATCAATTGGGACTGGGCCGCGCAGCAGTTCGACAAGGCGCTGAAGGCCGGCTGACCGCGACGACGCCGCTCCGCCCCGGCGCCGCGCGCCGGGTCGCGGCGGGGGCCTATTTCAGGTCGAACAGGCGGGCGCCCAGCACGGGGCCATACCCGAGGGTCTGGACGAGGATCGCGACGCCGTCGGCGTCGCCCGGCTGGGCCGCGGGATCGAGCGTCGCCGCGAAGGGCTTCCCCTCCCAGGGGCCGAGACGCACGACGCCGCGCACGACATTCGTCGTCGCCATGCGCCTGCCGCTGTTCTCCCCGCTCGGCACGTCGTTGGCGCGCGTTCGCGCAAAGTAGATCGCGAACACCGCCGTCGGCGCGGCCGGGGGGGCGCCCGCGGCGATCGCCACGTCGCGGTCGCGCAGCGCGATTGCCGGCGCCGCGGCGCGCGCCTCGACCGCCCTGGCGATCAGCGTCTCGATCTTGCCCTTCTTGCTGCCGACCGCCTCGAATCGGCCGTCGACCACCATCTGCGGCGTGTAGACGAAACGGGCGCCGAGCGCCGCCACGTAGGCGCGCTGCCGCTTGGCATTCTCCGGGCGCGCATAGGGATCCTTCCAGCCGAGATGGTCCCAGTAGTCGACATGGAAGGCGAGCGGCACGATGTCGTCGCGCTTGGCCAGCTCGGCCAGGAACTGGTCCGCCGCCGGGCAGGAGCTGCAGCCCTGGCTGGTGTAGAGCTCGACCACGACTCCGGCGCGCTCGTCGGCCGCCGCCGCGCCGAACGGCATCGGGCCGAACAGGCCGAACCCGGCGGAGCCCGCGACCAGCCACAGGGCGGCGAGACGCCGCGAGGCGAGAAGATTCATGGCCGCAAGCTATGGCCGGCCTTTCTCGCCTTGCCAATCACCTTCGGGTGAGACGGCGCGAAATAGCCGCACGGGCACGCGCGTTCTCCGTGCAGACCATTTCCGGAGTGTTAAGCGATGGCTCGACTTCCCCTGGCCGGCGCGCTCGCCTGCCTGCTCGCCTGCGGCTGCGTCGGTCTGACCGCCCTCGCGCAGACTCGGCCCGCGGAGCCGCCCGCGACTCCCGCGGCACCCGATGCCATCGCGCGCGCCGCCCTCGACGCCCTACGCCGCGCCCTCGCCGAGGCGCTGCAGGGCCTCCCTCAATACTCCGCACCCGAGTTCACCGAGCGCGGCGACATCATCATCCGGCGCATCCCGGCCGCGCCGCCGGTGACGCCGCCGCGCTCTCGCTCGGTGCCGCGCTTCGACGACGTCAGCACCTGAGCGGCGACACGACTCGCCTTGCCCCTCGGCGGCCGGCCGGCCAAAGTCCGGCTGCATCATCACGCGAGGGGCCATGAACGACACGACGCGCTCGAACATCCCGGTTCTCGACGCCGAGGAGATCCTTGCCGGCATTCGTCGCTGGGTGGAAATGGAGTCGCCGAGCCACGACGCCGTGGCGGTGAACCGCCTCGTCGACATGGTCGAGACGGACCTGCGCCGCATCGGCGCGAAGCTCACCCGCACGCCGGGCCGCGACGGGTTCGGCGACGTGCTCGAGGCGCACTCGCCCTGGGGCCGGGAGGACGAGAAGGGGATCCTCATCCTCGGCCATCTCGACACCGTGCATCCGATCGGCGCGCTCGCCACCACGCACAGGTTCCGCAAGGAGGGCGACAAGGTCTTCGGCCCCGGCATCTACGACATGAAGGCCGGCAGCTTCATGGGCTACTACGCGCTGCAGCACTTCGTTCGCACCGGGCGCACGACGCCGCTGCCCGTGCGCATCATGTACATCCCCGAGGAGGAGGTCGGCAGCCCGACGAGCCGCGAGCTCATCGAGAAGGCCGCGCTGAAGGCGAAATACGTGCTGGTGATGGAGCCGGCACGCGAAGGCAACAAATGCGTCACCGCGCGCAAGGGCGTGGGCCGCTTCGAGATGCGGATCACCGGCAAGGCGGCGCATTCCGGCGCGCGCCACGAGGACGGCCGCAGCGCCATCAAGGAGGCCGCGCGCCAGATCCTCGCGATCGAGGGTCTCACCGACTACGCCAAGGGCATCACGACCAATGTCGGCCTGATCAAGGGCGGCAGCGGCGTCAACGTCGTGCCGGCGCTGTGCGAGCTGGAGATCGACCTGCGCGTGCCGACGGCCGAGCTCGCCGAGAGCGTCACCGCACACATCCTCGGCCTCAAGAGCCACGATCCCGACTGCACGGTCGAGGTCACCGGCGGCATGAACCGCCCGCCCTACGGCAAGAACGAGGGCATCGCGAAGCTGTTCGAGCACGCCAAGGGCCTCGCCAAGGAGATCGGCTTCGACCTGCAGGACGTCCCGCTCACCGGCGGCGGCAGCGACGGCAACTTCACCGCCGCCATGGGCATCCCGACCCTCGACGGCCTGGGCGCCGACGGCCGCGGCCCGCACGCCCTCGACGAGCAGATCTACTACTCGTCGCTCGTGCCGCACGCCCAGCTGCTGGTGCGACTGCTCGAAACTCTGCGGTGAGTCGACGGGGCCGGGCCGGCCATCGGCCCGCCGTCACCGCGCCCGGCGGTTCTCGGCGAGACGTCGTCGATGGACGGAGCCTTGCGCTTCCTGTCCGCCGGCCAACGCGCGCCCATTGAACCCGATACCGGACGACGTAGCTTGTGGCGGACAACCCGGGAGGTCCCCATGCGCCGTCTCGCCGTCGCCATCGCTGCCGCCACCGCGCTCGCCGTGCCGGCGCTCGCGCATCACGGGTGGGGATCGTACGACGCGGCCAATCCGGTGACGCTCAAGGGGCCGATCCGGAAGATGGAGTTTGTGAACCCGCACGTGCATCTCGACATCGAGAGCGAGGGGAAGACGTGGGAGCTGACGCTCGCCCCGCCCTTCCGCATGAACAACCGCGGAGCGATCGAGACGCTGCTGCCCGTGGGGCGCGTGGTCACCGCCTACGGCTACAAGAGCAAGGTCCGCGACGGCGAGATGCGCGCCGAGTGGATCGAGGTCGAGGGCAAGCGCTACGAGCTGCGCTGAGTCGGCGCCGTGGAACACGAGGCGGCGGGCATTCTCGGCGCGCTCGAGCGCTCGGCCTGGGGCGATATCGTCCGCGGCTCGCCGCTGCTCTATCCGGTCGCGAACACGCTGCACGTCGTCGCCGTGCTCGCCTTCTTCGCCTGCGTCGCGGCGATGGATTTCCGCCTGCTCGGCTGGCTGCGCGGCGAATCGGCCGCCGGCGTCATCGCGCGGCTGCGGCCCTTCGCCGTCGCGGCGCTCGTGATGATCCTCGCCACCGGCTTCATCCTGTTCTCGCCCGAGGCGACGGCGATCATCGGCAATCCGGCCTTCCGGCTGAAGCTGGTCGCCATCGCGGCGGCGATCGCCAACGTCGCCTGGCTCGAGCGCCGCTACGGCGCGCTGCTGCGCGGCGACGCGATGGCGGTGCCCTCCGGCGCCCGCGCCGCCGCCCTCGCCTCGCTGGGGCTCTGGCTGCTGGCCGCCGCCTGCGGGCGTTTCATCGCGTATCTCTGAGCCCGGACCGGGGTCCCCGCGGCAGATCGATGCATTGACGCCGGACGATCCGGTCTGGAACGCTGGTTCGACCATGAAGTCCGGACCGGTCGTTCTTTCCTGCCTCGCCCTAGCCCTGCTCGCCTGTGCCGAGCGCCAGGCGCGCACGATCGCGGCCGAGCAGCCGCACGACGCGCAGCTCACGTGTTTCCAGATCGCGAGCGAGCGCGCTTCGATCCGCCGCACCGTCGCAAGCTACGAGGCGGATCGCCGGCAGCAGGACGAGCGCAACGCGATGTCGATCGCGGCGGCGCCGTTCAACCCGATGAACCTCATGCTGATGGACGTCGGCGACGCCGCGACGCGGGAGACCGCCGCCTACGAGCGACGCCTCGTCCGCCTCGGAGAACTCGCCAGAAGCAAGGGATGCCCCGATGACTGATCTCGCCAGGACCTTCCGCGCGATGCTAGGCGTCGCCGCCCTCTGCATGCTCGCCGCCTGCGCCCAGCCCGCGCGCGTCACCCAGATGGTCGTGCCGAACGTGATGGCGCCGGTCGTCGCCGCCAATCCGTCGCTGCAGGGTTCGCTCGCGGTCGGGGACATCTCCGGCGGCCAGGCGACGAATCCGCTGTGGACCTCGCAGGTCGACAACCCGGAGTTCAAGGAGGCGCTGGAGCAGTCGCTGCAGGCCAATGCGATGCTCGCGCCGAACGCGACGGCATCGCGCTACGTCGTCGCCGCCCAGCTGCGCGAGCTCAAGCAGCCCCTGATCGGGTTCGATATGCAGGTGACGCCGCGCGTCGCCTACAAGGTCGTCGAGCGCGCGAACCAGGCGACGGTGTTCGAGGAGGAGCTGACGACTCCCTACACGGCGTCGTTCAGCGCCGCCTTCGTCGCGGTCGAGCGGCTGCGCCTGGCCAACGAAGGGGCGATACGCGAGAGCATCAAGCGGTTTCTCGAGCGCTTCACCGAGACCTGGATCTCCCGGACCCCCGGCGCCACGCCGGCACGACCCGTTCCGATGCCGGCGACGACGCCGAGCTCGTGAGGCGGACGGTCACCGCCGCTTCGGCTCGCTTCCCGCGCTGACCGGCGTCGCGCCGGCGCCGAATCTGGCGGCGAGCGCGAGGACGATCGTCACCAGCAGGATCTGCAGCACCGACACCGCGGCGACGGTCGGCTCGATCTCGAGCTGGATGTTGTCGAACATCTTCTTGGGCAGCGTCCAGTTGGAGCCGCCGAGGAACATCGCGATCACGAGCTCGTCGAAGGACGCGATGAAGGACAGGAAGGCGCCCGAGACGATCGCCGGGCGGATCTGCGGCAGGGTCACGCGTCGGATCGCGGTCCAGCGGCTGGCGCCCAGGCCCTCGGCCGCGAGCTCGAGATTGGCGTCGACGGTGCGCAGCGAGGCGCCGACGACGAGCACGACCAGCGGCAGCGCATGCACGACATGGCCGAGCACGATGCCCTGCCAGAGCCCGATCAGCTTGAGCCAGGCGAACAGCCCGTAGATCGCGACGGCATAGATGATCGTCGGCACGATCAGCGGCGCGGTTGCGAGCTGGTTGACCATCGCCTTGCCGGGAAAGCGACCGCGGACCAGCGCGAAGGCCAGCATGATGCCGAGGACGGTCGACAGCACCATGGTCGCGCCGGCGACGCCGAGGCTGCGCAGCGTCGCCTCGATCCAGATCTCGTCGTTGAGATAGGCGCGGTACCAGCGCAGCGACCAGCCCGGCGGCGGGAACATCAGCGAGGACGACGAGCTGAACGAGATCGGGAAGACGATCGCCAGCGGCAGCATCAGGAAGGTCAGCACCAGCGCGCAGAACACGCGCAGCGCCCAGCGCAGCGGCGTCGCCCGCCCGGCGCGGCCGCCGCTCACGTCCATTGCAGGTCCTCCTTCAGGAGGCGGCGCAGGGCGGCGTAGATCGCCAGCGCCACGCCGAGGACGACGATCGCCAGCGCGGCGGCAAGGCCCCAGTCGAGATACTGGCGGACCTGGCGCTCGATCAGCACGCCGATCATCAGCACGCGCCCGCCGCCCAGCAGGGCCGGGGTGATGAAGAAGCCGAGCGAGATGACGAAGACCAGCGTCGCGCCCGAGAGCACGCCGGGCAGCGTCAGGGGAAAGTAGACCCGGCGCATCACCTGCCAGCCCGGCGCGCCGAGCCCCTCGGCCGCGCTGAGCAGGGCGGGATCCATGCGCCGCATCACCGCGTAGAGCGGGAAGACCATGTAGGGCAGCAGCACGTGCACCATCCCGATGACGACGCCGGTGGTGTTGTGCAGCAGCGGCAGCGGCGCATCGATGATGCCGAGCGCCATGAGGTTGCGGTTCACGACGCCGTTGCGTCCGAGCAGGATCATCCAGGCGTAGGTGCGCACGAGCACGCTGATCCAGAACGGCAGCAACAGGAAGGCGAAGCCGAAGCTTCGCCACAGCGGCGCGGTCGTGGCCAGCCAGTAGGACAGCGGATAGCCGAGCAGCAGGCACGACAGCGTCACGACGGCCGCGATCTTCAGCGTCTCGGCGAAGACGACGACATGCAGCCCGTCGGTCAGCGCCTTCTCGAAGTGCGCCAGCGAGCCGCCCTCGACGCTCAGCATCAGGAAACGCAGGACGGGCACGAGGAAGAGCAGCAGCAGGAAGGCGATCGGGACGACGCCGAGCGCGGCGATGACCCCGGCGCCACGGCCGGCGGGGCTCATGAACGGGACCTCACGCCTCGACCCAGTGCAGCGCCGCGGGCGGGATCGCGATCGCGACGCGCGTGCCCGTCGCGAGCAGCGCCCCCTCGGCGCCCGACCAGGCGACGGTCACCGTGCCGGCGCCGCCCTCCAGCTCCAGCCGGTACTTCACGCCGTCGCCGACATAGATCGCGTCGCGCACCGTCGCGGCGATCCGGTTCTCGGCGGGCCCGTCGTCGCGGACGCGCTCGATCCGCTCCGGCCGGACGACCAGCGTCACGCGCGTCCCGGGCGCCGCCCGCGCACCCGCGGCGGGCGGCTCCGCCCCGAGCTCGAGCCCGCGGTCGGTGCGCAGCCTCGCCCGCCCGCCGTCGACGGCCGCGACGGTCGCCGCGAACAGGTTCGAATCGCCGATGAACTGCGCGACGAAGCGGTTGACAGGTCGGCGATAGATCTCGGTCGGCGTGTCGACCTGCTCGATGCGCCCCTGGTCCATCACCGCGATGCGATCGGAGAGGATCAGAGCCTCCTCCTGGTCGTGGGTCACGAACAGGGTCGTCAGCCCGAGCCGGCGCTGGATCGACTTCACCTCGAGCTGCATCTGCTCGCGCAGCTTCTTGTCGAGCGCGCCGAAGGGCTCGTCGAGCAGCAGCAGGCCGGGCTCGAAGACGATCGCGCGGGCGAGGGCCACGCGCTGCTGCTGGCCGCCGGAGAGCTGCGAGGGCCGCCGCACGTCGTAGTCGGCGAGACCGACTGTCTCCAGCGCCCAGCGCACGCGTTCGCCGATCGCGGCCCGGTCGAGCCGGCGCATCTCGAGCGGGAAGGCGATGTTCTCGGCCACGGTCATGTGGGGGAACAGCGCGTAGTTCTGGAACACCATGCCGATGTTGCGCCGCGCCGGCGCGACCGCGGTCACATCCTGCCCGCCGAGACGCACGACGCCGGCATCCGGCGTGTCGTAGCCCGCGATGATCTTGAGCAGCGTCGACTTGCCCGACCCCGACGGGCCGAGCAGCGTCAGCAGCTCGCCGGCGCCGACGCTCAGGTCGATGCCGGCGAGCGCCGCGACCGAGCCGAACCGCCGATGCGCGCCGCGGACCTCGAGAGCATTGCCCCGCGCGCCGGCCGCCCGGTTCACAACGACGTCCGGGCCGGCACGGCCTCCGCGGCGGCGATCAGGTGATCAGCCACTTCGACCAGCGATCCTCGATCGCCTTGCTGTTGTCGAGCCACCACTCGACGTCCTGCCAGAACTGGCGGGTGATGTGGTCCTTGTGGGTCGGCAGATGCGGCGCGATCTTGGGATCGACGTATTGCGGGCTCTCCAGGTTGAGGCCGGGATAGGTCACGATGTTGGCGTAGGTGGCCTGCAGCTTCGCGTCCGTCATCACCTGGAACATCTGCTGCGCCCAATGCGCGTCCTTCGCCCCCTTGGGGATCACGAAGGCGCTCTCCTTGATGCCGCCCTGGTTCCATTCCATGTGGATCGGCGCGCCCTGCTGAGCGGCGGCGTAGTAGCGCCCGTTCCAGGCGCTGCCGAGCACGCATTCCTTGTCGATCAGCAGCTGCGCCGACTGCGCGCCGGTCGCCCACCAGACGGTAATGTTCTTCTTGATCTGGTCGAGCTTCTTGAATGCGCGATCGACGTCGAGCGGGTAGAGCTTGTCCAACGCCACGCCGTCGGCGAGCAGCGCGAACTCCAGATTGTCGAGCGGCTTGTTCTGCAGCGTGCGCGGTCCCGGGAACTTCCGCACGTCCCAGAAATCCGCCCAGGTCTGCGGGCCCTTGCCGGCCGGCCAGACGTCGGTCCGGTAGCCCATGACCGTCGAATAGACGCTGCGGGTGAAGATGTGCTTGCGGTTGCGCAGGTTCGGCGGGAACTGGCTGAGATCGACGATCTTGTGGTCGATCGGCTCGAGCAGGCCCTCCTTCTCGGCGCGATAGGCGTCCTCGATGGCGAGCTCGGTGATCGCCCACTCGACGTTGCCGGTGGTCACCATAGCCTTGAGCTTGCCGAGGTCCGGCGGGCTCGAATCGACGACCTTGATCCCGAACTTCGCCTCGTAGGCCTCGAAGAAGGCCTTGCGCAGCGCCGCCGCCTGCGCACCGCCCGACGCGTTGACGACGATCCGGGCCGGCTTCGCCTGGCCGCGCACGCCCGGCGCGAGCCCGACCGCCGCGACGGCCGCGGAACCCGCAAGCACGCCCCGTCGGGTGATCGGCCGTGTGATCCTGTCGACGCTCATCGTTTCCTCCCCCATGCGCCGCAGGGTTCGCGCGGCGATCGCCCGATTGGACTATCGGCGGATTCGGCCGTCAAGACGTCGCGCCCCTCCGGCGTCAATCCGACACACGCAGGAACCGAGCCGCGTTGTCGTGCAGCCAGGCCCGCCGCGTCTCCGACTTCAGGGGCAGCGCCTCGATCTCGGCCAGCGCTTGCTCGACCGGCATCATCGGATAGGCCGTGCCGAAGATGATCCGGTCCTTGAGCAGCGAATTGCCGTATTGCAGCAGCGGCTCGTAGCCGGAATTCGGGATGCCGAGCACCTTCGGCCGCACCGCGACGAGACCGATCGACACGTTGGGGTGGCGCCACGCCACCCCGATCAGCTCCTGCACCCAGGGCCAGCCCGGCGGCGAAGCGCAGACCCGCAGCTCCGGGAAGTGCACCATCACCTCGTCCAGCGCGCGCGGATGGCCGTAGTCCATCAGCGTGTCGGTCGAGAAGTTGATGCTGGTGTGGATGTTCACCGGGATGTCGAGCTCTATGCATTTCGCGTAGAGCGGGAACATCTTCTTGTCGTTGATCGCCAGCCGATGTTCGAAGCATTGCAGGTTCAGGCCGCGCAGGCCGAGGTTCCGCACCGCATGGTCGAGCTCGCGGATCGCCGTCATGCCCTTGTGCGGATCGACGCCGGCGAACCCCATGTAGCGCGGGCCATGCTCGCGGCAGAACGCGGCGACGTCCTCGTTTGCGATGCGGAATCCGAACGTCGACTCGAGGTCCCGCGCCTTCACGACGACCCGGCGCGCACCGAGCCTCTCGTACATCGCCAGATAGCTCTTCAGCTGGTCCGGCCCGACCTTGCGGTCGACGACCTCGTCCTCGCTGCGGCGGTAGACGCGCCGGTAGTTGTCGAGATGCGGGCCCGTCTTGTCGAAGGCCGGGACCGGCGGCTTGCTGCCGTAGTCGATGAACATCGTTGTCCTCGCTCGCGCTGCCCCGGCGCAGGCGGGCCCCACCGGGAATGGCTGCCGCGCCATCGCGGCGTTTGACCGGGATTCGCGACGCTCCCTAGAGTTTCCACCACGCTCGGGGGGAGCAAGGGGGATTTCATGTCCAAGCGCGAGAAGATCCTGGCCGTCGCCGTGCCGCCATGGCCCGAGCGTCGGCGCCGGATCGAGGCCGAGCCGTTGCCGGCGAACGTGCCCGCGCTGTTGCGCGAGACGGCCGCCGCGAAGCCCGACCACGTCGCGCTGGACTTCTTCGAGGCGGGCGACACGCTCACCTATCGCCAGCTCGAGGCCCGCGTGGCGGCGCTCGCTGCGGGGCTCGCCGCGCACGGCGCGACCAAGGGCACGCATGTCGCCGTGATGCTGCCCAACGTGATCGCCTTCCCGATCACCTGGCTCGCGATCGCGACGCTCGGCGCCGTGATGGTCCCGGTCAACGGCGCCTACACTCCGCGCGAGGTCACCTACGTCACCGAGGACTCCGAAGCCTCGCTGCTGATCATCGACGAGGGCTTCCTGCCGACACTCGATGCGCTGGAGAGGCGCCCCGATCGCCTGCCCGACGAGCGCGTGATCGTTCTCGGCACGCCGCGCGCGGGGCAGCACGCCTGGCAGACCGTGCTCGACGACGGCGCCAAGCGGTCGGCACCGCCGCCCTGCCCGGCCGGCCACGACGACCTCCTGAACATCCAGTACACCTCGGGCACCACCGGTTTTCCCAAGGGGTGCATGCTCACGCACCGCTACTGGCTGACCATCGGCAAGGTGAACGCGCGGCGCGACGGCCGCGTATACGAGCGGATCCTGGCGGCGACGCCGTTCTTCTACATGGACCCGCAGTGGCTGATGCTGATGGCGTTCTACCAGCGGGGCACGCTGTACGTGGCGCGGCGGCAGAGCGCTTCGCGCTTCATGCAATGGGTGCGCGAGCATCGCATCAACTTCACGCTCTTCCCCGAGGTCGCGTTCAAGCAGCCGCCGCACCCGCTCGACACGCAGAACGAGATCGTCCGCGTCAACGCCTACGGCCTCAACAAGGCGAACCACGCGGCACTCGAGGAGCGATTCGATTTCGTCTGCCGCGAGGCCTTCGGCATGACCGAGATCGGCTCGGGCATGTTCGTTCCCATGGAGGCGACGGACATGGTCGGCTCGGGCACCTGCGGCACCGTAGTGCCGTTCCGCGAAACCAAGGTCGTCGACGACGACGGCAACGAGGTGCCGCCGGGCGTCGAGGGCGAGCTGCTGGTTCGCGGGCCCGGCATCCTGCTCGGCTACTGGCGCAAGCCCGAGGCGACCGCAGCGGCGATCGACAAGCAGGGCTGGTTCCGGACCGGCGACGTCTTCCGCAAGGACGCGCGCGGCTTCCATTTCATCGTCGGGCGCAAGAAGGACATGATCCGGCGCGCGGGCGAGAATATCGCGGCGGGCGAGGTCGAGGCCGTGCTGCGCACGATGCCGCAGGTCGCCGAGGCGGCCGCGGTGCCGGTGCCCGACGACCAGCGCAAGGAGGAGGTGAAGGTCTATCTCGTCCTGCAGCCCGGCGTGACTCGCGACCAGGCGCCGCCGGAGGCGGTGCTCGCGCATTGCGAGCGCAACCTCGCGAAGTTCAAGGTCCCGCGCTACGTCGCCTACATCGGAGCGCTGCCGAAGACCGCGTCGGGCAAGATCGCCAAACACGTCCTCGTCAAGGACGTGCCCGACCTGCGCAAGGACTCCTTCGACCGCGTCGACGGCGTGTGGCGGTGAGGTGCCGCCGAGCGTGACGAGGCGGCACACCTGCCGCTCCCGCGCAGGCGAGTGAAGCCCTACACGCACCGAGGGGCGTCGCGGATCTATCCCAGACCAAAGGTTCCGGCGATCGTGCCGATCAGCAGAATCAGGGCCAACGCCCCGAGCGCGACGATCGTCACGTGGAAGGCGATCGCGACGCCGCCGAGGGCGACGGCTGCAGCACAGCCACGTCGGTCCTCGCGATCACGAAGCCGATCACGCCTGCAATGATCGCCGGGCCTCCCGCGACTACTGACGCGCAACGTGCCCAGGCGTCCGGTCCGAGGCGGCGCGTCGACTGGACCAGAGTTGCCGGCGGTCCGTCCCCCTTCGACGCGGCCGTGACCGCTTCGCGGCTCGCAGCCACGCAATGTGCGGCGACCGCTTCGAGACCCGGACCCCGCTCGATGGGACCGAAAAGGAAGTGTGTCACCGCTACCAGCAACGCGATCGCCTCGAGGACCTGGCCGACGACGGCGAGCGACATCCGCTGAAGCACGATCATGCCTTCTGCCACCGGTGATCGCCCGTGTGGCGGAACGTCATGGCATCACGCTCGACGAGCCGCCTGAACGAGGCGTCGGCGGTCGCCCAGTCGACGAGGTCGACCTTCATCGGGAGATCGCTTTCGCTGAAGGCCTCCTCGACGGTGGCGCGCTCGGACAGCGACATCGGAGAATCCCCGAGCACGGCGAGGTCCAGGTCGGACATCGGCTTGTGGCCGCCGCGAGCACGGGACCCGAAGGCGACGACGTCGCGACCGGGAAGGAGGCGCTCGAGGATCTCACGCACGATCGCGAGCTCCGTCGCCGTCAGGCCGGTCACGGCCGTGTCGTCCTCTCGCCGAGTCGCGCGAGCAGGTGCCGCGCTTCCTCGAGGAACGCGGGAATGACCGCAAACTCGGCGTGCGCCTTATCGGCGTCGAAGGTATGGCTCGCGTCCCCCGGGCGGCATGGTAGTCGCGCCAAGCGGGCCATCCACCGCTCAACAACCCCTGCTCGGCTGCGGTTCGGATCAAGTCCGGGAATCCCATGGCGTCGACGCTGCCGGGCGAGGCCGACGTCAACTCGATGTATCGCCTCAGCATCTTCACGCTGAGCTCATACGAGCATCCGAATCGCTGGTTGACGCCGTCGCGACGGAGGTCGTCCCCCGGCGCATTGCGCGCCTCGGCCAGCCCTTGCTGCAGCCGCAGCAGGGCGCGATTCAACTTGCTGAGATCGAGTGCGACCTTGGCCGCATCGTCGCACAAGTCGACCTGAACGTCCGCAGCGGGATCAGCAGCTTCCGCCCCGGTTGCCGCGGCACATGCCCGGCCGCCGCGCGGTCATTCGGCCTCGATCGCGGCCGCGATCGGTGGCGGGGCCGGGCGGCCCGCGGCGGCGACGAAAGCGAGCATCGGCCGCAGGACGCGGCGCACGCTCGGTCGCCGGCTCATCCGTTCGCGCCAGGCCAGCAGGCGCGGCGTCGCGGCCGTCATCGGTGCGCCCATGCGCTCGCCGAAGACCTGCGCCATGAAGAAGGCGATGTCGGCAAAGGTGAACGGACCGGCGAGGAACTCGACGTCCGCGAGGCGCACCTCCATTGCCGCGCAGAACGCCGCCGCCGTCTCGCGCGCGGCGATCGCGGCGGGATCCGTCGGGCGGTCCTGCAGGCCCATCAGCCTGACGATCGGCGGGAAGTAGACCTCGTCGGCCATGAGCTCGAGCTGGCGCGCGCGGGCGCGCGCGGCGGTCTCGCGCGGCCACAACGCCGGCGCCGGAAAGCGGTCCTCGAGGTACTCGAAGATCTGCGTCGAATCGAACAGCGCCAGGTCGCCGTCGATCAGCACCGGCACCTGGCGCTTGGGGTTCACGCGGACGACGTCGGGATGCTTTGGCTCGTAGAGGCGCCGCATGTCGAACGGGACCATCTCGAGCTCGAAGGCGATCGCCTTCTCCGCGAGTGCGATCTGGACCTTCGCCCCGAACATGCTGAGCGGGCCGGAATAGAGCTTCATGGCGGATCCTTTCGCGGCGACGACGGAAGGCAGCGCGGCGTCGCTCAGCCGAGCCGGCTGAAGTTCATGACCCAGTTCGTCTCCCAGCTTCGTCCCGCATCCGGCGAGAACGCCTGTTCCCACTGCGCCGCCGCGGCAGCGATGCACGACCAGATGAAGCGCACGCGGATCGGCCGGCCATCGAGCACGTCGTCGCCGTGGAACGTGCCGACGCCGTCCTCGAAGCGGCCATGCAGCGGCGGATCGAGGCGCGGCGCGCGGCCGTCGGCCCATCGGATCGACCACTCGCCCGCCTCCGGATCGAAGAGGCGGAATGTCGCCGCGCGATAGGTGCCGGCGGGCAGCTCGATGACGTTGTCGTCGACATTGCCGATGCCGCCGATCAACGGACGGCATTCGCATGCGCCGCCGAACTCCTCCCAGCGCTTGTCGCCGGCGAGGCGCGTGCGCAGCCGCCGATGGCGCACCCGCCAGATGCCGTGGAGAAAGTCGAAGTCGTCGCGACCGCGCGCGCCGGCGGGCGCCGGGGCGACGCGATCCTCGACGACGGGGGTCTTGCTGAACAGGGCGTGCATGGCGGCCTCCGATGGCAATTTCCATGCGAGCCTAGCCACGGCATCCTGACACCCCGTGTCAGGATTTCCCCCGGAGCCCTCGCCGCATGCGCGCCAGCCGCCTCCTCGCCCTGCTCATGACCCTGCAGCTGCGCGGGCGCGTCACCGCCGAAGCATTGGCGCAGGAGTTCGAGGTCTCCGTGCGGACGATCTACCGGGACGTCGACGCGCTGAGCGCGTCGGGCGTGCCGGTCTACGCCGATCGCGGGCCGAACGGCGGCTTCCGTCTGCATGACGGCTACCGCACCAACCTCACGGGCATGACGCCGGACGAGGCCCAGGCCCTGCTCCTGGCCGGATTGCCCGGGCCGGCCGCCGAGCTCGGCCTGCGGGAGCCCGTCGCGATGGCGCGCCGCAAGCTGCTCGCCGCCGTGGCGCCGGGATCGAGCGCGGCCGCCCTGCGGGTCGGCAGCCGCCTTCATCTCGATCCGATCGACTGGTACCAGCGCAAGCCGCCGCCGGCGCATCTGCAGGCGCTCGCCCAGGCCGTGTGGGGGGAAAAGCGCGTGCAGCTGCGCTATGCGAGCTGGAAGGACCGCGTCGAGCGCATCGTCGACCCGCTCGGGCTCGTGCAGAAGGCCGGCGCCTGGTACCTGGTCGCGCGCGCCGACCGGCAGCTCCGCACCTATCGCGTCGCGAGCATCGTGGCGATGCGCACGCTCGCGCAGGGATTCACCTGGCCCCCCGACTTCGACCTCGCCCGGCATTGGCAGCAGGAAGTCTTGCGCTTCGAGCGCGGGCGGCATGCGGGCACGGCGATCGTCAGGGCATCGCCGGCGGCGATGTCGCGGCTCGACCGGCTCGGCGCCGACATGGCGGAGCCGCTGCGCGCGGCGCGCCCCGACGCGGCAGGATGGCGACGCGCGCGCGTGCCGATCGAGAGCATGGCGCACGCCGCCGGCCTGCTGCTCGGTTTCGCCGACGACATCGAGGCACTCGGGCCGCCGGCGCTGCGGGCGGCGATCGCTGAGCGGGCCGCGCGCGTGGCCGCGCTCTATTCGCGGCACCCGAAGGCGCGCGGCGCGGCGCGCCGGCGAAAACGGGGCTGATCGGGGCGCGTCAAGCGTCGGCCGCGATCGTCTCGGCCCGCCGCGCCGCGCCGCAGGACCACCGCGGCGAGGCGCGGTGCCTCAGCCCAGCAGATTGCGGATCTCGGCGAGGAACTCGACCGGGTCGGCCGGCTTGTTGAGGAGCCGGAT
This sequence comes from Alphaproteobacteria bacterium, assembly GCA_016793165.1. GTDB lineage: Bacteria > Pseudomonadota > Alphaproteobacteria > CACIAM-22H2 > CACIAM-22H2 > CAIOSQ01. Next base: position 24,314 of record JAEULA010000018.1, read on the forward strand.
GCCCTCCTGCTGCGTGATCTCGCGCATGATCCGCGAGGTGTCGCCGCTGAGCATCAGCGCCGGCACAGGGCGGCCGAGCACGGCGCGGATCTGGCGCAGCACCTCCAACCCGGTCTCGCCGTTGCCGAGATGATAGTCGGAGATGACGAGCTCCGGCATGAAGCCCTGGTCGATCGCCGCCATCGCCTCGGCGCCGCCGCTGGTCGCCTGCACGCGCAGCCCGCGGCCCGCGAGCCAGCGGCGCGAGGCGAAGCGGAGCCCGGCATCGTCCTCGACCAGCAGCACCGCATGCGGCCGGTCGAAGACCGCGCCCGGCGGCCGCGGCCGCGGCGTCTGGATGCGCGGCCGGCTGGTGGCGAGCGGCAGGTCGACGGTGAAGCGCGTGCCGCGCCGCGGCGGCGATTCGACCGAAACGCGCAGGTCGAGGAGCTCGGCCAGGCGCTTCACGATCGACAGGCCGAGGCCGAAGCCCTCGGCCTTGCGCGCCGCGCCGCGCTGTACCTGGTAGAAGTCCTCGAAGATCCGGGTCAGCTCGTCCGCCGGGATGCCGACCCCGGTGTCCGCCACCTCCATGCGCAGGCAATCCGGCGCGTGGATGCAGCGCAGGCTCACGCTGCCCGATTCCGTGAACTTGATGGCGTTGGCGAGGAGGTTGCGCAGCACCTGGCCGACCAGTATCGCGTCGCTGTGCACGTACTCGCTGCATTCCTCGATCGTCAGCAGGATCCGCTTCTGGCGCGCGATCGACTCGAACTCCTGACGCAGCCCCTGCATCAGCGCCTGCACGTCGAAATCGGCGGGCGCCGGCTTCACGACGCCGGCCTCCAGCTTGCTGATGTCGAGCAGCGAGTTGAGCAGGTTCCCCATCGCGCCGATCGCCTGGGCCTGGTGCCCCAGGATCTCGCGCAGCTCGGGAACCTCGATCACGTCCTCGAGCGCGCCGTTGAGGAGGCGCAGGGTCTGCAGCGGCTGGCGCAGGTCGTGGCTGGCGGTGGCGAGGAACTGGCTCTTGGCCCGGTTGGCGCTGTCGGCGCTCTCGCGCGCAAGTCGCAGCTCGTTCTCGATCCGCTTGCGGTCGCTGACGTCGCGGATCGCGCTCGCGATCAGGATGCGGCTGCTGGCGATCGGACTGAGGCTGATCTCGACCGGAAACTCCGTGCCGTCCTTGCGCCGCCCGAACAGCTCGAGACCCGAGCCCATCGGCCGGGGATGCGGCTGGTCGCGATAGGCGTCGCGCCGGCGGCGATGGCCGTCGTGGAAGCGCGCGGGAATCAGGAATTCGACCGGCTGGCCGACCAGTTCCGTGTCGGCATAGCCGAAGACCTCGCACGCCCGACGGTTGACAAGGACGATCCGTCCGTCGCCGTCGACGATCACCATCGCGTCGGGGGCCGAATCCACCATGCTGCGGTATTCGCCTGGATCGAAGCGAACTTCAGTCATCTCCAAATCCACGATCGCCGTCGGGTCCGAGCTCGGCACGCAAGAGTAGCGCGAACGCGACTCGGTGTCAGAGATTTCCTCGCTCCGCGCCGCATGCACCCGCCCGGTCGGCGCGGATCCCTCAGCGCAGCACCCATTGGATGAACTGCAGGACCGGTTGCGCGGTCGCGAGGGCGCCGGCGAAGGACAGATAACCCACGCTCGCTTTCAGGCCATAGATCTCCGGCAGCTGCGTGATCCCGACATTGGCGCGCCGCAGAGAGCCGCCGTCGAAGACCAGCGTGCCGAGCACGAAGAGGAAAAGCAGCAGCGGCACGAGGCGCATGAACTGGTCGAGGGGCACCGTGCCGCCCGCCGCGAGGATCGCCTGGCTCAGCAGATAGGGGACAGCGACGCCCGCGCCGAAGACCAGAGCCTTCATGAAGCCGTCCTTGCCCCAGATCAGGTGGAAGACGTAGCCGAACAGGAACCCCGCGATCACCCAGACGGCGGCGGCGTTGACGAGCGCGGTCACGAGGATGATCACCTGCGAGCCGACGCCCTCGGTGCCGGCCAGGCCGTAGTCGGGATCGACCATCACGGCGCGGAGCAGCCCGAGCCAGCTCGCTCCGCCCGGCGCTTCGACGCTGCGCAGGTCGACGCGCAGCAGGATCTGGAACAGCGCCGCGGCGGCGAGCCCGGCCTTGGCGCCGAGCATCGCATTGCGCAGTGGCGTGTCGCCCGGCCCGAAGGCGAGCAGGCGGCGACGCAGTTCGGCCGGCAATCCCGCGAGGCTTGTCAGCGCCTGCTGGCGCATCGCGACGAGCTGGGCGCGCTGGATCCCGAGCGCGACGGCGCGCAGCTTGCCCTCGCCGAACGACTTCTCGAGGGCCGACTTGCGCGTTTCCAGAAGGCGCAGCTCGCCAAGCGCGGCGACAAGTCGCTCGCCGTCGCCCGGTGCGGCGCGCGTCAGTCCGCGCACGGCGTCGGCGTCGAGGACGCGTTCGCTGAAAAGAAGCCAGCCGATGACCATCAGCAGCAGCACGGTCATCGGCTCAGCGATCCACAGCGTGAGATAACCCGCGAAAGCCGCGGCGGCGACGTTCGCGAGGCTCCGCGGCAGCTCGAACGGTCCCGCCCGGCCGGGGCGCGCGTCGAAGGCCTGCATCGCTGCGAAGGGCGCCAGCAGCGCGAGCACGAGCCCGTAGCTCTGGAACACGCGCATCAGCCGGAAGACGAGGCTGTCGGCACCGCCCGGCATCGTACCGAGCTGATCGACGACGGGAACCACCACCACGACGCCGAGCGCGAGCAGCACGCGCAGGCCCATCCATCGCCGAAGGCGCTGCGCGATCGCGTCGTCCAGCATCGCGGCGGCGATCTCGCGCAGGCATCGCAGCACCAGCGCGACGATCACGATGAGGGCGAGCGCCGGCCCGATCCACGCGACGGCTTCAAGCAGCTCGGGATGCCGCGCCAGCCAGCCGCGGCCGGGGTAGCCGGGCAGCCCCTGGACGAAGCCCGCGATCACCGACACGGCCTCCGCCCCGGGCTCCAGGAGCGGCACGAGGAAGATCAGCCAGCCCGCGGTGATCGCCGCCCCGCCGAATCGGCCGTGCGGCGCGGCTGCGGCGAGCAGCCAGTAGGTCGGCGCCCACAAGAGCAGGAAGCCGATCGCGACCCAGGCGCCGAGCAGCCCGAGGACCAGCGCAGTGAGATCCGCCTCGCGCAGGACCGGCTTGAGCGGCGGAACGAGCATCTCCGCGATCTCGGCGAGGAGCTCGCCCAATGTCGGCCCGACATCGAACGTCACGGCGCCGGCGATGTTGAGCGCGAGCAGCACAGAGCTCGCGCAGGCGATCAGCGCGATCGCGAGCAGCGCGGCAGGAAGCCTCCGCAGCCAAGGCCAGCGTCGCGTCCGCACGTCGGAGAGGCACTGCAAGAGCGGCACGGTCAGGAGGACGACAACGATCGCCAGGGAGACATGCAGCTGACTCCCCGCCGACCGCTCGGTCACGGGGTCGAAGACGATCTCGTAGAGGTCGAACTGCTGCATCAGCCACCGCGTGATCCCGAAGATCGGGTCGCGGAGCGCGAAGGCGGAGCCGAAGGCGACGAGCGCCCAGAGCCCGGCGCGCGCGCGGCGGATCCGATCCGGATCGGGCGCATCGCCGAGATGGCGTTCGAGCGCGACGAGCATCAGGGCGATCGGTGCGACCGCGGCCAGGCCCCACAGCGCCGCCGTCACGAGGTTCGGGAGCAACGTGGGAAGCGAGCGCCAGGCGGCGAAGACGGAGGCGCGCGCGGGCTCCCGCGGCGCTGCCGATGCCGCCGGCGCGCGCTGGTCGAAATAGCCGCGAAGCACGAGGCTGCCGCGGTGCATCGTGCCCGCACCGCCGCGCCAGGTGCGGCGATCGCCGTCGACGGCATCGGCGCCGCGGCCGTCGATCTGCAGCAGCGTGCCGAAGCCGGCGACAACCAGCTCGTCGCCGGGCGACCAGAGGAAAGACCCGTGGCGGAACTGGCTGAAGTACAGCGACGCGCGCGGCACCGTGTAATGCGTCGCCAGCATCACGCAGTCGCGATCGCCCCTCTCCGCCGCGACCTCGACCGGCCGCCGCTGGCGCCATTGCGGATCGGCGAGCGACAGCCACCCGTAGATCTCGGCCTGGAACGTCCGCGCCACGAACTCGGGTCCCCCGAGGGCGTCGTCGCGCGCCCAGTCGACGAACAGGTGATCCGAAGGCAGGCACGCCTCGGCGGTCACCTCGACGCTGCCTTCGGCATCGCGGACGAGCGACAACCGCCGGGTCGGGAGCCGATGCGGGTCGGGTGTCGGCGCGGCATCCGGCGGAAGCGGCGCCTGCCCGAGCTTGAAGCCATCGGCGCCGCCCGCATCCACGCGCGCCGGCTCGGACGTGGGCGCGACACCGAGCGGCACCGCCAGCTCGAGCGTCCAGAGCGCACCGCCGGCGACCCACTGCCACGGCCCCGAGCCGGTCGTCCGCTCGGGCAGCGGGCGGTGCAGCCGGACCGCCGCCGCACGCGGCGGCCGCTGCCAGCGCTCGCCGAGGAAGCGGAAGCTCCGCCCGGCATCCGGCCACAGGACCTCGTCGAACCAGGTGATCGTCGGAAACGCCCCAAGGCCCGAGGCGTCGCGCACCGCAAGGCGATTGACGCCATCGCGCAGCACCGGCGTGAAGCTCGCGACCGCCGATTCCGAGCGCCGGGACTCGACCCAGATCCCGTTCACGAACAGCAGCGTGTCGCGGCCGGCCGGCGCCGTCGTCAGCACGCGCGGGCGGGGATTGCAGACATCGGCCGCGCCGCCGCCAGGCGTCCGCGGCCGGCGCCCCGCCTCCTCGAGGTCGCGCAGGAGCGGCGGGAACCAGGTCTCGCCCTCCTGGCAGCCGCCGTCGACCGCGAGGAACAGCGGCGAGCCGGAGCGCATCCCGGCCAGGGATGCCGCCGTGCGAATGATCGCCCCGTGCAGATCGAGCACGACGAGCAGCAGCGCGACGGCCAGAAGGACCTCGCCGCCCCGCACGATCCATCGATACCAGCGCGTCGTCGACATCGCTTCTTGCCCGCCTCGGCGCCCCGGCGTCGCATCGAGCGCGACGCCGGCGACGACTCCGCAACGCATCGATCATACAACGCGGGCGTGCCGCTCCGCGCGGCGTTCGTCGCCGCCATCGCGATCCGGTGCTGACGCGACCCGAACGACGTGGTCAGATCTCCCGGTCCCGATGGAGAACGCCGATGGATGACGCCCGCCCCGCCCCGGCACCGGTCGTGTGCGACCCGGTCACGCTCGAGATCGTCCGCGGCGCGCTGCGGGCGGCGCAGAGCGAGATGGAGGCGCTGATCGAGCGCACGGCGATGTCGCCCTTCATCCGCGAGAAGAAGGACTTCTTCGCGGCGATCTTCGACGGCGAGGGCCGCCTCGTGGTCGGCTCGACCCTGCCGGCCTTCGGCGACATCGTCGGGCCCGTGCTCGGCGACTACCCGCTGGCCTCGATGAGACCGGGCGATCTCTACTGGTACAACGACTGCTATGCCTCGAAGGGCGCGGTGAGCCACACGCCCGATCAGGTCTTCCTCGCGCCGGTCTTTGCCGAGGGGCAGCTCGTGGCCTTCACCCATGCCTGGGCGCATTTTCAGGACGTGGGGGGGCTGCGTCCCGGCTCGCTGTCGCCGGAATGCACGGACATCTTCCAAGAGGGCACGATCGTGCCGCCGATGCGCCTCGAGCGCGGCGGCGTGCGCAACGACGAGGCGATGCGCATCTTCCTGCGCAACTCGCGCTTCCCCGCGATGATCCAGGGCGACCTGCGCGCCGCGATCGCCGCGGTGCGGCTGGGGGAGCGGCGCATCGGCGAGCTCTGTGCGCGCTTCGGCACCGCGCGTCTCGTCGACGCCTGCCGCCAGCTGATCGAACGCAGCGGCAAGGCGATGCGCGAGCGCTTCCGCGCCATCGCGCCGGTCGGCAGCCACAGCTTCACCGACAAGATCGATTCGGACGGCCAGGGCCACGGCCCGATCCACCTGCGCTACCGCCTCGACGTGACGCCGACGCGCATCGAGCTCGACACGACGGCGAGCGACGACCAGGTTCCCGGGCCGGTGAACTTCCTGATGGCCAAGGAGGTGCCGTGCATGGTGTTCGGCGCCTACCTGCTCGGCGGCCAGGAGGAGCATCTGCTGAACCAGGGCGCGCTCGAGGTCATCGACGAGGTCAAGCTGCGCGAGGGCTCGTTCCTGCAGCCGCGCTGGCCGGCCCCGCTCGGCCTGCGCGGCGTCACGCTGATGCGCAACGTCGCGGCCTGCCTCGGCCTGGTGAACGTCGCCACCCGCGGCAAGGCGCCCGCCGCGCACAGCGCCTACGTGATCTGGTACATCCGCGGCCGCAAGGACGACGGCGCGCTGTTCCTGATGACCGACGGCGTGGGCGTCGGCTACGGCGCGCGACCCGAGTACGACGGCATCGATGCCGTCTACCTGATCGCGCAGGAGAACTACCCGGCGGAGTTCCTCGACGCGATCTACCCCGTGCGGCTCAGGCGCTACGCGATCAATCCCGACACCGGCGGCCCCGGCCGCTGGCGCGGCGGCTGCGGCATCATCCGCGAGATCGAGGTGCTGGCGCCGGAGGCGATGGTGTCGGTGCGCATCGACGGCGTCGAGAACCCGCCCTGGGGCGTCGCCGGCGGGCGCAGCGGCGGCAGCGGCCGCGCCGTGATCAATCCCGGCCGCGCCGACGAGCGCGTCGTGCCGCCGATCTCGGACAGCCACATCGTCAAGCGCGGCGATGTCATCCGCATCGAGACCGGCGGCGGCGGCGGCTGGGGCGATCCCTTCGACCGCGAGCCGGCGCGCGTCCTGACCGATATCCGCGGCGGCTTCGTCAGCCGCGAGGCGGCGGCCCGCGACTACGGCGTGGCCCTCACCGCCGACGGCCGCGCCGTCGACGAGGCCGCCACTGCGGCGCTGCGCGCCAAGCGCCCGCCGACGAAGCTCTTCCACCGCAAGACATACGCGGACTCGTTGACGTGAGCCTTCGCCGGCAAGCGCCGCCGCGCGCCCTCCCCGGCGAGCCGCACCGCGGATGGCTGGACCGGGAGCGCCGCCGCGGGCATCACCCCCATTCCCCTCGCCCCGATCCTCTCCCGCACGTTTCGCGCGGGGCGACCCAGTCAGACGCATCCACCTGAGTTCTCATGCCCGACACATCCCCCGCTCCGCATCTCCTCGTCGGCGTCGATACCGGCGGCACCTTCACAGACGTGACGCTGCTCGACCCCGCCTCGGGGCGCATCGTCACGGCCAAGACCTCGTCGACACCGCAGGACCCGTCGCTCGGCTTCATCAACGGCATCGCCGACGTGCTCGCCAAGGCCGCGGGTGCCGACACCGCGATCGCGCGCGTGCTGCACGGCACGACCGTGGCGACGAACATGATCCTCGAGGGAAAGGGCGCGGTTGCCGGACTCATCACCACGATGGGCTTCCGCCACGTGCTCGAGATCGGCCGCCAGGACATCCCCCGCCGCGCGAACATGTTCTGGTGGCAGAAGCCCGCGCGCCCCGTGCCGCCGGAGCGGATCCACGAGGTCGCCGGACGGCTCGGCCCGGACGGCAGCGAGGTCGAGGCGCTCGACGAGCAGGCGGTGCGCGCGGCCGCGCGCGCGCTCAAGGCCGAGGGCGTCGAGGCGATCGCGATCTGCTTCCTGCACAGCTACACCAATGCCGCGCACGAGAAGCGCGCCGAGGCGATCGTGCGCGAGGAGCACCCGTCCGCGCTCGTCTCGCGATCGAGCGAGGTCCTGCCGGTGTTCCGCGAGTACGAGCGGAGCATGGCGACGATCCTCAACGTCTACGTCATGCCCGTCGTCTCGGCCTATGTCGCGAAGCTCGAGGCGCGGCTGACCGAACGCCGCGTGGAAGCGCCGCTGCTGCTGATGAAATCGAGCGGCGGCGTGGCCGGAAGTGCCGCGATCCGCAAGGCGCCGGTCGAGACCGCCCTGTCGGGTCCCGCCGCCGGCGCCGTCGGCATGGCCTTCGTGGGCGACGCTGCGGGCTTCAGGGACCTGATCGGCGTCGATATCGGCGGCACGTCCGCCGACATCAGCCTGATCAAGGACGGCGCCCCCAGCGTCACGATGACCGGCCATGTCGGCGAGTGGCCGCTGTCACTGCCGATGGTCGACATCGTCACGATCGGCGCGGGCGGCGGCTCGATCGCCCGCGTCACCCGGGACGGCACGCTCGCGGTCGGCCCGCAGAGCGCGGGCGCAGCGCCGGGGCCGGTCTCCTACAAGCGCGGCGGCACCGAGCCGACCGTGACCGACGCGCATCTCGTGCTGGGACACCTGCCGCCCTATCTGCTCGACGGCAGTTTCGAGCTCGACGTCGAGGGCGCGCGCCGCGCCATCGCGACGAAGATCGCCGAGCCGCTCGGCCTCGACCTGCTCGCCGCCGCGCGCGGCATCCTCGCCATCGCCGACCACAACATGGTCGGCGCCATCCGCATCGTCTCCGTCGAGCGCGGCCACGACCCGCGCGACTTCGCCCTCGTGCCGTTCGGCGGGGCCGGCCCGCTGCATGGCGGTGCGCTCGCGCGGCTGCTCGGGATGAAGACGATCCTCGTCCCGCCGTCGCCGGGCGTGCTCTCGGCGCTCGGCCTGCTCGTCTCCAATCTCAAGTCGGAGTTCGCGCGGACCTGCCTTCAGAAGCCCGGCACCGCCGATCTCGCTCAGATCGGCGCCGTGTTCGGCGAGCTGCAGCGCGACGCCGAGACCTGGTTCGCGCACGAGCGCGTGCCCGCCGCCGACCGCCGCATCGTCTGGGCCGCGAGCCTGCGCTACGAGCACCAGGGCTTCGAGCTCACCGTCGAATGGCCGGGGCGTCATGTCGACGCGGCCGCCGTCGCCGAGACGATCCGCCGCTTCCACGATCTGCACCGCCGCCTCTACAGCTTCGCGCAGGAGGATACGCCGGTGGAAATCGTCACGCTGCGCGTCGACGCCATCGGCCTGCTGCCGCGCCCGCACCTCGCCACGCTGGCCGAGAACCGGAACATCGCGCGCGCGCGCGTCGGCGAGCAGCGCGTCGCGCTCGAGACCGGGACGGTCAGCGCACCGATCTACGACCGCACGAGGCTCGGCGCCGGCGCGGTGATCGAGGGCCCGGCGATCATCACCCAGCTGGATGCGACGACGCTTCTGCTTCCGGGGCAGCGCGCCGAGGTGCATCCGTCGGCGAGCCTGGTCGTGCGCGAGTGAACGCGGCGGGGCGATGGCGGATGCCGCGCCCCGACGGTGCCGCTCCGCGCCCACGGCTCGGCCCGGGCCCGTCGTCCGGTACTTCCATCACGCAAAAGCGACCGGGACGGCCATCTGCGGCATCGACCCGGCGCCCCGATGCCGTCAGGCTACGGTGAACGGCGGCCGGCGCGGTTGCGGGAACCGGGTCGGGACCGCCGATGCAGGGGATTCGCCGGAGACGACCTTCGCGCGATTGCGATGGTCGCGGATCCGGGAGGGGCGGAATGAATCTGCGAGACGTGATCGCGCGCCCTGGGCGAGCGACCCGGACTGCGATGGCCAATCCCCACGGGAATCCCGGATGACGTCGCGATCGATGACGACGACCCGCGCGGCCGTTCGGTCGGCGCCGGGCGTCGCGGCTGGCGCCCCTGCGCGCGCCCTCGGCGCGACCGTTCCGGCATCGCTCCCGGCTGGCGCCGACGAGGTGATCGAATGAAGCGGCGCCCGTTCATGGCTCTCGTCGGTGGCGCAATCGCGTCGCCGCACGTCGCGCGGGCGCAGCAGCAAGGCGCGCCGCGGCGGATCGGCGCGTTGCTGGGACCCTCCGAAAGCGATCGGGCGGGCCAGGAGCGTTTCGAGGCGTTCCGGAAGGGGCTGCGCGAGCTGGGATGGATGGAAGGCGCCAACATCCGTCTCGATGTCCGTTGGGGCGCCGGCGACGCGGCGCGCGCCCTGACCCTGGCGAGGGCGCTGGTGGACAGCGGTCCCGACGTGATCCTCGGCACCAGCACCCCGCCGATGCGCGCCCTCAGGCAGACGACCCAGACGATTCCGATCGTGTTCGCCGGCGTCGCCGATCCTGTCGGGGACGGCCTCGTCGCGAGCCTGTCGAGACCCGGCGGCAACGTCACCGGCTTCAGCAGCTTCGAGCCCGCCATCGCCGGGAAATGGCTGCAGATCCTCAAGCAGATCTCGCCCGACGTCACGCGCGTCGGGGCGATCTTCAATCCGGACACCGCCCCTCACCAGCTCTTCATGCCGGCACTCGGCCAGGCCGCCTCCGCTCTCGGCGTGACGCTGGTTCCCGCCACCGTTCGCGAACCGCCGGCGATCGACCCCGCGATCGCCGCGCTTCGCCGGGTGCCCGGCACCGGAATGGTGGTGATGCCCGACTCCTTCACCTCCCGTCATCGCGCGCTCCTCATCGAGGCGGCGACCCGCCATCGGGCGCCCACCGTCTATGCCCTCCGCTCGTTCCCGGACGAGGGCGGCCTGGTGTCCTACGGCTCGGACTTCGCCGACCAGCACCATCGCGCTGCCACGTATGTCGACCGCATCCTCAAGGGCACGAAACCGGCCGATCTGCCGGTCCAGGTCCCGGCCAAGTTCGAGCTCGTCGTCAACCTGAAGACCGCGAAGGCGCTCGGGCTCGATATGCCGCCCGCGCTGACTGCCGCCGCCGACGAGGTGATCGAGTGATCGCACGCCGCGCCCTCGGGTTGGCTGCCGCATCGGCGCCCCTCGCCAGCAGCCTACGCGCCGCCGATCCGGCGCGAATCGCGGTCGTGCTCTCCGGCACGCCGCAAACGCATGACGTCTTTCTCGCCGCATTCCGCCGCGGCTTGGCCGTGGCGCGGGTTGTCGAGGGGCGAGACGTCGTGCTCGACATCCACTATCTCGAGGGCGATCTGTCGCGCGTGCCGACGCTCGCCGAGGCGATCGTGCGTGGCCATCCTCGGATCATCGTCGTCACGTCGACGCCCGTCATCCTCGGCCTGCGCAAGGCGACGACCACGGTCCCGATCGTCATGGTGACGTCCAGCGATCCGATCGGGACGGGACTGGCGGCGTCGCTGGCCCGTCCGGGCGGCAACGTCACCGGGCTCTCCAACCAAAGCTTCGATCTGATCGAGAGGCAGCTCGCGCTCACAATGGAGATGCTGCCCCATGCGCGTCGCGTGCTCGGTCTGGGAGGCGCCGCCTCGCAGACCGAATCGGAGTTCTTGCGCATCGCGACGAGGCTCGGGATCGCCGGCCGCGCCTTCGTCATCGAGGACCGCCTGGATTTCGACCGCATGCGCGCGGCGATCGCGGCGAACCGTCCCGACGCCCTGTTCGTGCTCAGCGACCCGGTCGCGGTCGCGCAGCGCCGGATGATCGTCGCGATCTCCGAGGAGGCGAAGCTGCCGGTGATCGGCCCGTTTCGCGAATTCGCTGAGCTCGGCGGGCTGGCGAGCTACGGCACGAACCTGATCGCCTCCTGGGAGCGTTCCGCCGGTTTCGTCGACCGCATCCTCAAGGGCGCCAATCCCGCGGAGATGCCGATCGAGCAGCCGACGCGCTTCGAGCTGATCATCAACTTGAAGACCGCGCGCGCGCTCGGCCTGACGATTCCCGCGTCGGTCCTCGCCGCCGCCGACGAGGTGATCGAGTGATCGCACGCCGCGCCCTCGGCTTGGCTGCCGCATCGTCGCCCCTCGCCAGCAGCCTACGCGCCGCCGATCCGGCGCGAATCGCGGTCGTCCTCTCCGGCACGCCGCAAACGCACACGGTCTTTCTCGCCGCATTCCGCCGCGGCCTCACGCGGCACGGCCTCGTCGAGGGGCGCGAGGTCGTGCTCGCGGACCATTATCTCGAGGGGGACTTCTCGCGCTTGCCGGAGCTCGCGTTGGCGATCATGCGCAGCCAGCCGCGCATCATTGTCGCGGCACCCGGCCGCATCGTGGCCGGGCTGCGCCATGAGACGACTACGATCCCCATCGTCATGGCGACCGGCGCCGATCCGGTCGGCGTCGGACTGGCCGCTTCGCTGGCCCGGCCGGGCGGCAATGTGACGGGGCTCTCCAACCAGGGCGCGGACGTCGTCGAGAAGCAGTTCGGCTTCCTGCCGGAGCTGCTGCCTGGCTTGCGCCGCGTGCTCGGCCTGCGCGGAGCGACCGCCCTCGCCAGCGGGACCATCGAGGCCGAGTTCCTGCGCTTGTCGGAGCGGCTCGGAATCGCCGCCCGCTCATTCATCATGGACGATCGCCCGGATTTCGATCGACTGCGGGCGACGATCGCGGAGCATCGGCCCGATGCGCTGTTCGTGTTCAACGATCCTGTGCCCTTCGCCCATCGCCGCGCGATCGTCGCGATCGCGGACTCGATGAGATTGCCGACCGTCGCCCCGTTCCGCGACTTCGCGGAGGTCGGCGCGCTGGCGAGCTACGGCGCCAACCTCGTCGACGCCTGGGAGCGCGCGGCGTGGTTCGTCGACCGCATCCTCAAGGGCGCCAACCCGGCCGAGATGCCGATCGAGCAGCCGACGCGCTTCGAGCTTGTGATCAACATGAAGACCGCGCGCGCGCTGGGCCTGACCATCCCGGCATCGATTCTCGCCGGCGCCGACGAGGTGATCGAATGAGACGGCGCGACTTGCTCGGCGGAACTGCGGCCGGCATGCTTGTCGGCTCGGGAGCGGCGCGCGGCGCCGATCCGGCGCGCATCGCGGTGGTCCTGTCCGGGACGCCGCAGACGCACGACATCTTCCTCGCCGCCTTTCGTCGCGGTCTCGTCCAGGTGAGGCTCGTCGAGGGACAGGACGTCGTGCTCGCGCCCCATTATCTCCAAGGCGACTTCTCCCGATTGCCCGCTCTGGCCGCCACGATCATCGGCAGCCAGACCCGGGTCGTCGTCGCCGCGTCGAGCGGGACCATCGCAGGCCTGCGCAGGACGGCGACGTCGATTCCGATGGTCATGGCGGCTGGCAGCGATCCGATCGGTGCGGGCGTCGCGGCGTCGCTCGCCCGACCGGGCGGCAACGTCACCGGCATCACAAGCCAGTACGTCGATCTCGTCGAGAAGCAATTCGGTTTCCTGCCGGAGATGCTGCCGGGATTGCGGCGGGTCCTGGGCCTGCGCGGTGCGAACGCACCCAACAGCGGGCGGCGGGAGGACGAGTTCCTGCGCGTAGCGGCTCGGCTCGCGATCGCTGCGGACGTCGTCGCCCTGCCGGATCATCCCGATTTCGGAGAGCTGCGCGCGGGCGTCGCGGCGCAACGACCCGACGCCATCTTCGTGTTCAGCGATCCCGTCACATTGACCCATCATGGCGCGATCATGGCGATCGCCCATGCGGCACGGATTCCGGTCGTCGCGCCTTTCCGCGAATTCGCCCAGGCCGGCGCGCTGATGAGCTACGGTGCAAGCCTCGTCGCGGGATGGGAGCGCGCGGCGTGGTTCGTCGACCGCATCCTCAAGGGCGCCAATCCGGCGGAGATGCCGATCGAGCAGCCGACGCGCTTCGAGCTCGTGATCAACATGAAGACCGCGCGCGCGCTAGGCCTGAGCATTCCGGCGTCGGCGCTCGCCGGCGCCGACGAGGTGATCGAATGAAACGACGCGTGTTCGCAGCGCTGCTCGGCAGCGCCGCGCTGAATGGCCCGATCGCCTTGGCGCAGGTCGCGTCGCGCGTGCCCCGGATCGCGGTGCTCGACTGGGAGTCGCCGGGCACCGAGCGCGTGGCGCCGCTGCGCCGCGGCTTGCGCGAGCTCGGCTATGTCGAGGGCGAGTCGATCCACGTCGAGTACCGCTTCGCCGAGGGGCGAGCCGAGCGCGCCGCGGCGCTCGCGGAGGAGATCGTCCGCAGCGGGGTCGATGTCATCGTCGCCCTGACGACGCCGGCGGCGCGCGCCGTCCAGCGCGCGACCTCGACCATCGCGATCGTCGTCGCCAGCGCCGACCCCGTCGGCGCCGGCCTGGTCACCAACCTCTCGCGCCCCGGCGGCAACCTGACCGGCGCCTCGACCATGATGACGGACCTCGAATCGAAGCGCATGGAGCTGCTGCGCGAGGTCCTGCCGGGCGCCCGGCGCCTCGCCTACCTCGGATCGGCGCCGGATCCGGCGACGCCGAATTTCCTGCGCGAGGCGCAGGAAGCGGCAGCGCGGATCGGCGCGCATGTCGAGCCGGCCCTGGTCGACAATCCCGGCGAGATCGACGCGGCCTTGACGCGGCTCGCCGGCCGGAGGGTCGAAGCGGTGATCGTACAGCCGCTCTTCACCCTCACGACGATCGCATCGGGCCGGGTGGCGGAACTCGCCGCGCGCCACGGCTTGCCGGCCATTGCCAGCTTCGCCCACTTCCCGCGGTCCGGCGGGCTGCTCTCCTTCGGACCGAGCACCGAGTTCGGCGCCCATGCCGCGGCCAAGTACGTGGATCGGATCCTCAAGGGCGCCAAGCCGGGCGACCTGCCGATCGAGCAGCCGGCGACATTCGAATTGGTCCTCAATCTCAAGACTGCGAAGGCGCTCGGCATCCCGATCCCGCAGGTCGTCCTCCTGCGCGCCGACGAGCTGATCGAGTAATTCGGCGCGAAAGCCGATCCGGCACGCTCTCGCTCGACCGCGGTCACCCGGGTCTGTTCGGCGCCGCCGATGCGCGAGCGCGCGTCGGCGGAACCGTTGCTCCTGCCCTCACTCGAACGTCTCGTCGGCCCGCGCGAGCAATGTCGGCGACACGTCGATGCCGAGCGCCTTCGCAACCCCGAGGTTGATGAGCAGCTCGTATCGGGCCGGCGCCTGGACCGGAAGATCGCCCGGATGGGCGCCCTTGAGGATGCGGTCGACGTAGCTCGCTGCACGGCGGAACTGGTCGGTCAGGTCCGGGCCGTATGCGACGAGGCCCCCGGCCGGGATGAAAAAGCGTCCGGGATAGACGGCTGGCAGGCGATGGCGCGCCGCCAGCGCAACGATGAGCTCGCGATGGACGATGGCAAGGGCACTGCCGGTCACGACAAGACCGCCGGTCCCGCCCTGCGCAAAAGCGGCGATCGAGCGTTCGATCTCGGCAGCGTCGCGCACGTCGATCGGGCTGAGCTCGACCCGAAGCGACGGCGCGACCGCCTGGATGGCCGCGAACTGGCCGATCCCCGAGGCGACGGAGGGATCGCGCAGGACCGCGGCGCGCGTGGTTCGGGGCGAGATCTCCTTGAGCAGCTCCAGCCACTTCCCGCTCATGCCGTACTCGTAGTTCGTGAAGCCGGTCGCGTTGCCGCCGGGCCGCGCGAGGTTCGTCACGAAGCCGGCGCCGACCGGATCGATGACCGTCACGAACACGATCGGTATCGTCCTGGTCGCCTGGAGCAACGGCGCCACCGTGGCGGATCCGGTCGCAGCGACAAGAATGTCCGGCGCGCTCGAAGCGAGCTCGGCCGCGTGCCGGCGAACATCATCGCCGGACGCCCAGCGGGTCTCGATGCGGAGATTGCGGCCGTCGCGCCAGCCCAGGTGCTCCAAAGCCTCGCGAAGCGCCGCGAGCCGGCCTCGGCCCTCGACGTCGTCGGCCGCCCAGTAGGCGAGAACACCCACGCGGTGAACGCGATCGGCGGTCTGTGCCGCCGCCGCCGAGGTCCAGACGGGGGCGGCCATGCCGAGCCATGAATTGAATTCCCGCCGCCTCATCTGCGACTCCCGGTGCTGGCGGGTTCGGCCCCGAGACGGCACGTCGAACATCTGCACGCATTCATCGATGGGTCCCCCGGGAGCGCCTCAGCCTGCGCGATCGCGGTCACGCCGTCGACTCCTCTGAGAAACCGGTCATCGATCGTCCGCACGGAACTCGACGTTCGACTTCGGGGAGCGTCGCTCAGGAGACGAAGTCGCCCGCGCCATGTCGCTCCCGAAGGCGTATCCGCGTTCCGCTCGACTGCCGAACCCCGCGCCGAGACACGGGTCCGGTGCGGCCTCGACGGCACGATCGCCGTGGTGGTCCCGCGGCGCGCGTGCCGGCAGCGGCAGAAAGCAGCCGGGAACTCGGGCGTCCAAAGAAGCCGTCCCGCGGACCGGACCCCGCGTCGGGGTCGCGCGAGCCTGTGCCGATGCGCGCTGGAGTGGAGCAGCCGGACGCGGCGGCCGCTAGCCCGGGATCTCGGGCTCGACGAGATTGGCGAGCTGCAGCAGCGATTCCTGCCAGCCGAGATAGCACATCTCCAGCGGGATCGCGGCCGGGATGCCGGCCTGCGAGACGTCGAGCTCCGTTCCGCAGAGGACCGGCCGCAGGCTCACGGTCACCTCCATGACGCCCGGCAGGTTCGGATCGTCGAACCTGTCGACGTAGCGAAGCCTCTCGTTCGGCACGAGCTCGAGATACTCGCCGCCGAAGGAGTGGGAATTGCCGGTCGAGAAGTTGTGGAACGACATCCGGAACGCGCCGCCGACGCGGGCTTCGATGTGGTGCACGGTGCAGGTGAAGCCGTAGGGCGGCAGCCACTTGGCCAGGGCGCCCGGATCGAGGAACGCGCGATAGACCCGCTCGGGCTTGGTGCGCAGCACGCGATGAAGGCGGATGACGCGTTCGGACATGGGGAGCCTCCTTCAGGGCTGATGCCGGCCGCCGACGACCGAGCGACGAGATCGGCGACGCGACGTCCCGCACAGCGGTGCGCCGCGCATGTCGGCAGGGCCATCCTAGCGCGGCCGTCGCCCCGTCGCCGATCGGATCGTCCGCGAGCGGATGTCGCGCGCCGGCGCGGCCACGGTGTCGCTTGCCCCTACGCGGAGCGCGTGATCACATCGACGCCGTGACCCGCTTCCGTGTCGCCGCATCCCGCCGCCTCGACGGCGCGACGCCGCGTTCAACCCTCCTCCGGTTGCTGCTTGCCCTGTCGCTGCTCGCGATGCTGGGGGCACCGCCGGCGCGTGCGCAGCAACCCGCGCCCGGCAGCGAGGCCTCGGGCGAGGCGCGACGCGTGTTCGAGCACGCGCGCGAGCGGCTCGTGCAGGTCCGCACGCTGGCGCTGCCGAGCCGAGCGCAGGCCTCCACCGGCTCCGGTTTCGTCGTCGCCGAGGACGGCCTCGTCGTCACGAACTACCACGTCGTCTCGCAGGCGGCGGCGGAGAGGGGGCCCTACGCGCTCGAATGGGTCGGGGTCGACGCCAGCAGCGGGCCGCTCGAGATCGTCGCCATCGACGTCCGCCACGACCTGGCGCTGCTGCGCCGGAAGAGCGGCGCGCCGCTGCCATACCTCGCGCTCGCGCCGGAGACGCGCGAGCTGCAGCGCGGCGAGCGCGTCTTCTCGCTGGGCAAGCCGCTCGATCTCGGCTTCGTCGTCTCCGAAGGCCTCTACAACGGCGTCGTCGAGCGCGACCTGTACGGCCACCTGCTGTTCTCCGGCGCGCTCAATGCCGGCATGAGCGGCGGTCCCGCGCTGGATGCCGACGGCCGGGTCATCGGCATCAACGTCGCCCGTCGGCTCGACGGGCAGCTGGTCAGCTTCCTGATCCCGGTGCGCTATCTGCACGAGCTGCTCGCCGCCCCGGCGCAGAACCTGGCGGAGCTGCCGCAGCGCCTCGCGGAGATCAACCGCCAGCTCCGCCTGCACCAGGCCGCGATGGTCGAGCGCGTGCTCGCCGCGCCGTGGCCGACCCAGATCCAGGGCCCCTATCGCGTGCCGGTGCTGCCGGACGGCCTCGCGCGCTGCTGGGGCGGCAACGACGCCGACAACGAGAACGGCCTGTCGACGACGTCGACGCAGTGCAATCTCTCGGCGGGCCGCTTCGTCTCGGGCAACCTGATCCTCGGCACGGTGCGGCTGGACCACCGCCATGTCGAGTCCACCCGGCTGACCGACTGGGCGTTCTGGACGGCGATGCGCGGGCAGTTCGCCAACCGCGTCTTCGGCCTGCGCAAGGACCGCCAGCGCACGCCGCCGCGCTGCGAGGAGGCCGACGTCGAGACCGCCATCGGCGCGCAGCGCGTGGTCTTCTGCCTCGGCGGCTATCACCGCTTCGAGGGCCTGTTCCAGATGACGCTGCTGACGATGACGCTGACCCACCCCAAGGCGTCGCTGTCCAGCCATCTCTATGCCGACGGCATCACCGAGGCGAATGCGCGCCGCCTCGCGCAGACCTTCCTGGAGTCGATGCGATGGAACCGCGCGCCCTGATCGACGTCGTCGACGCCGACGGCGTGCTCGTGCAGCGCGTGCGCGTCGAGACGTGGCCGCTGCGCATCGGCCGCAGCCTCGACAACGACGTCATCCTCGACGATCCCTACGTCGCGCCGCACCACGCTGTGATCGCGCCGGGCGAGGACGGCCTGCTCTGGGCGCGCGACCTCGGCACCGTCAACAAGCTCCAGGACGGCGGCGCCAAGCGCCGAGTCGAGCGCCTCGCCCTGCGCACGCCGACGACGCTCGTCGTCGGGCATTCCCGGCTGCGACTGCGCAGCAGCGAGGATCCGCTGCCGCCGGAGCGCGCAAATCGCCGGAACCTCTGGCTCGCGCGCACCGCCGTCGCGATCGCCGTCTTCGCCGCGGTGATCGGGCTCGAGATCGCCGAGACCTGGCTCGGTGCGAGCCGCGAGCGCGACGTCGGGTCGATCGTGATGCCCGGCGTGACCGTGGCCGCGACGGTGCTGGTGTGGTCAGGGTTCTGGGCCCTCATCGGCCGCCTCGTGTCCAAGCGCGCCGAGTACATCCCGCATCTCGGCATCGGCGCCGCGGCGATGCTCGTCTACTCGTCGTGGAACACGCTGAGCGCCATCGCCGCCTTCGCCTTCGCGCAGCCGCTGTTGACGCGCTACGGCTACGCGGCGCTGGCCGGCGTCGTCGCGGTCGCCGCCTTCGCACACCTGAACTGGTCGAACCCCAACCGGCCGCGCAGCTTCGCCGCGATCGCTTTCGCGATCGGCGCCGCGACCCTCGGCGTGAACATGCTCACGGCCTACGAGCAGACCGGCCGGTTCGCCACCGAGCCCTATTCGGCGGCGCTCTATCCCCCGGCGCTGCGGCTCGCGGGCACGATCGATACCGCGCGCTTCCTGGCCCGCACCGACGCCCTCGCCGCGCGCGCCGAGCGCGACCGGCGCCCGATGTCGTCCGGTGAGTCCGGTGACGACGACTGATCCGCCCGCGCGTTCCCGCCCCGCGGCGACCGGCGCGACCGCCGCCGCCGGCTGGCGTCGGCTGGTCCAGGTCGCCACCACGGCGCCCTACTGCTGGTACCTGTTGGGCCAGGCCGCCGACACGATCGGCCTGTGGATGCAGCGGCTCGCGCTGGGCTGGCTGGTCTGGGAGCTGACGCAGTCGACCGCCTGGCTCGGCGCGATCAGCTTCCTCAAGTTCGCGCCGACGATGGTGCTCGGACTGTTCGGCGGCGTGCTGGCCGACCGCCTCCCGCGCGGTCCGATCGTGCTCGCCAGCCAGGCCGTGGGCGTGTTCAAGGCCGTGATGGTCGCGCTGCTGATCGTGACCGGCACCATCAACCTGCCGATCCTTGTCGCATTGACGCTGATGGTCGGCATCTCGGTCGGGCTGTCGCAGGCCGCGTCCAAGGCGGTCGTGAACGAGCTCGTGCCGCGCGCGGACGTGCCCTCGGCGATCGCGCTGAACTCGGTCGTCTTCAACGTCTCGCAGCTGGTGGGCCCGGCGCTGGCCGGCGTCGTGCTGGTGTTCTTCGACACGGTGACCTGCTTCGTCGCGATCGCGGCGCTGTTCGCGGTCAACCTCGTCGTGTTCTGGAAGATCCTGCCCCACGTGTCGGCGCGGCCGCGCGGCGAGCCGCAGCCGGTGCTGCGCGCCATCGGCACGGCGCTGTCCTTCTGCGCCCGCCATCGCGGCATCGCGCCGCTTCTGATCCTGCACTTCGCCTTCACCTTCGCGGTGCGACCGCTGATCGACATGCTGCCGGCCTTCGCCGGCGGCGAGCTCAACGACGGCGTCGACGCCGTGTCGATGCTGACCAGCGCCGTGGGCCTCGGGGCGATCGTCTCCGGCGTCTATCTCGCCGCGCGCCGGCCGGGGCCCGGCCTGCTCAACCTCGTGATGGCCTCGATGGTCGTGCTCGGCCTGGCGACCCTCGGCTTCGCGCTGTCGCCGACGCTCGCGATCGCCGCCGCGATGGCGGCGCTGATCGGCGGCGGCATGGCAGTGCGGGCGGCGGGCGTGCAGACGCTCGTCCAGCTCGCCGCCACCGAGGACATGCGCGGGCGCGTGCTCAGCCTCTACGGGCTCGGGCTGAACACCGGCGCGTCGCTGGGCGCCCTCGGTGTCGGTTTCCTCGCGGAGGCGATCGGCCTGCGCCCCGCCATCGCCACCGTCGCCATCGTCTCGCTGCTCGTGCTCGGTTTCGTGATGCTGCGCCGTCGCGCGATGGAAGCGGCCCTGGAAGCGAAGGAGATGCGATCGTGAGCGACGACGTCCCGCCCATCGACTCGCCCGAGACCCTGCCCGGCTGGCACATGCCGTGGCCGAGCTTCGACGTCGACTGGCGCAAGGCCGCGCTGGTCGTCGTCGACATGCAGAATTACGGCTGCAATCCCGACCTCGGCGTCGCGCGGATGCTGGCCCTGCGCTACCCGGAGATCGCCGCGTACTACGTCGCCCGCCTGACCGGCACGGTGATCCCGAACGCCCGGCGCCTGCTCGCCGCGTTCCGCGCCGCGCGCCGGCCCGTGGCGTTCACGCGCCACGGCCCGCTGCTGCCCGACGGCAGCGACATGATCGCGCGACGGCGGCGACGCGACGCGGAGTCGAGCACCTCGACCAACACGCCGGTGCTCTGGCATCGCGGCACGCCCGAGCACGCGATCATCGACGCGCTGGCGCCAGGCGCGGACGAACTGGTGATCGACAAGAACACGTCGAGCGCCTTCAACTCGACCGGCATCGAGTGGCTGCTGCGCAACCAGGGCATCGAGACGCTGGTCGTCGTCGGCATGGCGACCGACATGTGCGTCGAGTCGACGGCGCGCGACGCCGCCGATCGCGGCTTCAACGTCATCATCGTCGACGATGCCGCGGCGACGTTCTTCGCGCGCCACCACCGCGATGCGCTGAGCGGCTTCGCGCGCGTCTTCGGACAGGTCTGGACGACGCAGCGCGTGCTCGACGCGCTTGCCCGCGCGCCGCGCGGCGGCGCATGATCCTCGACGCATAGGCGCTGCCGGATTGGCGCGCCGAGATTAGGGGGATCCATGACCGATCGGCACGACTCCGACGCAGGCGCGCGTCGGGACTTCCTGAAGCTTTCCGGCGTCGGTGCGGCCGTCGCCGTCGGCGTCGCGGCCGCCGCGACCACCACGCTGAGCGCGCAGAAGGCCGCGGCCCAGGCGCCGGCCGCGAGCACGCTGCGCACCGTCCTCAACCGCGGCAAGCTGATCGTCGGCACCGGCTCGACGAACGCGCCGTGGCACTTCGAGGACGACAAGGGCCAACTCACGGGCATGGACATCGCGGTCGCGCGGATCCTCGCCCGCGGCCTGTTCGACGACCCGACCAAGGTCGAGTTCGTGAAGCAGGAGCCGGCGGCGCGCATCCCGAACATCACAACCGGGAAGGTCGACATCGTCGTGCAGTTCATGACCGTGTCGCCGGCGCGCGCGCAGCTCGTGAACTTCTCGCGACCCTATTACGTCGAGGGCGTCGCGCTGCTGACCTCGTCCAAGGGCAAGCTCAAGACCCACAAGGAGCTGCTCGACGCCGGCCGCAACGCGCGCGCCTCGGTGCTGCAGAACGTCGACGCCGACCAGCTGGTGAAGAAGGCGCTGCCCAACGCCACGGTGCTGCAGCTCGACACCCAGGCCAACGCCATCCAGGCGCTGGATTCCGGCCGCGCCGACGCCGCGGTGGTCGACCTGTCGACGGTCGGCTGGCTGGTGAAGCGCAATCCGGACAAGTACCTGGACTCGGGCTTCCACTACGAGACGCAGCTCTATTCCTGCGCGATGCGCCAGGGCGATCTCGACTGGCTGCGCTGGGTCGACACCTGCCTGAACGTCAACATGCACGGCCACCAGACCGACCTCTACGACAAGGCCTTCGAGGAGTTCTTCGGCACGCAGCCGCCGCGCCGCGTGCCCGGCTTCCCGGTGATCTGAAGGCGCGCGACCCTTCCCCCGGCGCCGCCTGCGCGGCGCCTGTCTCCCCGTTCGAGGGACGACGGTCGGCGGAGCGCTTCCACGACCGTCACCCCGGCACGGGGGGACAGGCCGCGCGCCGGCGCCGCCGGGCGCAGGGCCGCAACGGCACCGTCGCGTGGAATACCACCTCAACTTCAACTTCGTCTGGAAGTACGCCGACAAGCTCTGGTGGGGCTTGGCGCTGTCGATCCAGCTCGCCTTCGTCTCGATCCTGATCGGCTGCGTGATCGGGCTCGCGCTGGCGCTTGCCTATTCCGGCGGCAACCCGTGGATCCGCCGCGCGGTCACGGCATATGTCGAGTTCGTCCGCAACGTGCCGCTGCTGCTGCTGATCTATCTCGTCTTCTACGGCATCCCGTCGGCGGGCGGCTTCGCCTACGACGCCACCGAGAGCTTCGTGGCGACGCTGTCGCTCTATTCCGGCGCGTATCTCGTCGAGGTGTTCCGCGCCGGGCTCGACGCCGTGCCCAAGGGGGTGATCGATGCCGGCAAGGCGATCGGCCTGACGCCGTGGCAGCGCTTCGTCAGCGTCCGCCTGCCGATCATGCTGCGCATCGTGCTTCCGTCGCTGTCGAACGCCTTCATCTCGCTGTTCAAGGACACCTCGCTCGCCTCGGTGATCGCGGTGCCCGAACTCACCTACGGCGCCAACTGGATCAAGACCAACACATTCCGCCAGGTCGAGGTGTGGCTGGTCGTGTGGCCGATGTATCTGGCGACCGGCTACCTGATCCTCGCCGCGCTGCGACAGCTCGAGCGGCGCTTCTCGCTGAGCCGCCGGCGATGATCGACTTCACGCTGCGCACCCTGCCCTTCCTGTGGGAGGGACTGCTGATCACGCTGTGGGTCTCGGCGCTGGTCGTCGCGGCCTCGCTGGTCGCAGGCGTGCTCATCGGCATCGGCTTCGCCTACGGGCCGCTCTGGCTGCGCTTCCTGCTGCGCGTCTATTCCGACGTGCTGCGCGGGACGCCGCTGCTCGTGCTGATCTTCTGCGTCTACTACCTCCTGCCCTTCGCCGGCGTGAACCTCCAGCCCTTCCCCGCCGCGGTGATCGCGCTGGCGGCGTTCAAGTCGGCGCATGTCGGCGAGATCGCGCGCGGCGCAATCCAGTCGATCCATGCCGGCCAGACGGACGCCGGCAAGGCGATCGGCCTGACCTTCGCGCAGCGCCTGGCCTATGTGATCCTGCCGCAGGCGGTGCGCCGCTTCCTGCCGCCCTGGGTCAACTCGGTCACGGACGCGGTGAAGGGCTCGTCGCTCGTCTCGCTGGTCGGCATCGTCGACCTGATGCTCGCATCCCAGCAGGTGATCGGGCGCACCTACGAGCCGATGCCGGTCTACGTCCTGGCGGCGTTCATGTACTTCGTCATCAACTACAGCCTCAGCGTCGCGAGCCGCCGGCTCGAGACGCGCTACGCCTACATCCGCGAGTGAGAGCATGAGCGACGCGCTGGTCCGCATCCGCGGCCTGAAGAAGTCCTTCGGCACGACCCGCGTGCTCGACGGCGTCGACCTGGACGTCGCCAAGGGCGAGGCCGTCGTCGTCATCGGCCCCTCGGGCAGCGGCAAGACGACCCTGCTTCGCTGCATCAACCTGCTGGAGACCTACGACGAGGGCTCGATCCAGGTCGACGGCGTCGAGGTCGGCTACGACGAGGGCCGTCGGCGGCGCGGCGAGTCGGCGCTGGCGAGGATCCGTGCCGACATCGGCATGGTCTTCCAGCTGTTCAACCTGTTCCCGCACCTGACCGCGCTCGAGAACGTGACGCTCGGCCTGACCAAGGTGCGCGGCCTGGCCAAGGCAGAGGCGAAGGCGCGCGCCGAGCACTGGCTCGCGCGCGTCGGCCTGGCCGACAAGATGCGCAACCTGCCGAGCCAGCTCTCGGGCGGCCAGCAGCAGCGCGTCGGCATCGCGCGCGCCGTGGCGATGGAGCCGAAGGTGCTGCTGCTCGACGAGATCACCTCCGCGCTGGATCCCGAGCTGGTCGGCGAGGTGCTGACCGCCGTGCAGCAGCTGGCACGCGACGGCATGACGATGATCGTCGTCACCCACGAGATGACCTTCGCCCGCGACGTCGGCTCGCGCGTCGTGTTCATGGATGCGGCGAAGGTCGTCGTCGACGGCAGCCCGCGCGAAGTGCTCGTCAACCCGAGCCACGAGCGCCTGAAGTCGTTCCTCTCGCGCATCGAAATGAAGCACCACTGACGCGGGGCGGGGCACGCCCGTCCGGCCACACCCGAGGTTCGAAGCGATGACCACGCGTTCCGACATCCGCCAGCGCCTGGGCCTGCGGCCCGTGATCAACGTCTCCGGCACGATGACGCATCTCGGCGCGTCGATCGTCGTCCCCGAGGCGATCCGCGCCGCGAGCGACATCCTCCCGGAATGGGTCGAGATCAACGACCTGCACCGCAAGGCGAGCCGCGCCATCGCCGAGGCGACCGGCGCGGAGGCCGGCTTCGTCACCGCCTCGGCCGCCTCGGGAATCACGCTGGCGATCGCCGGGGCGATGACGGGCGCCGACCTCGCGCGTGTCGAGCAGCTCCCCGACGCCGCCGGCATGAAGGACGAGGTCGTGATCCAGATGGGCCACATGACCGGCTATGGCGCCGCGATCGAGCAGGGGATCCGGCTCGCCGGCGCCAGGGTGGTGCCGGTGGGCAACGTCACCGACGCGCGCAGCTACCAGCTCGCGCACAAGATCGGCGAGCGCACCGCAGCGGGCCTCTACGTCGTCTCCCACCACACCGTGCAGTACGGCCAGATGCCTCTCGACGTCTTCGCCCGCGTCTGCCACGAGCGCGGCGTGCCGGTGATCGCCGACCTCGCCTCGGAATACGACCTGAAGGGCTTCCTCGCCGCCGGCGCCGACATCGCGATCTACAGCGCGCACAAGTTCCTGGGCGGGATGACCGCGGGCATCGTCGCGGGCCGCAAGGACCTGGTGCGCGCGACCTTCCTGCAGAACGGCGGCATCGGCCGCGGCATGAAGGTGGGCAAGGAGAGCATCGTGGCGACGATCGCCGCGCTCGAGGCCTGGGGTCGGCGAGACCACGCGGCGGTGCGGCGCACCGAGCACGGCCATCTCGATCTCTGGATGAGGCGCTTCGCCGCAATCCCGGGCATCAAGGCGACGATCATCCCCGATCCGACGCACAACCCGCTCGACCGGCTGATGCTCGAGGTCGATCCCGAGACGTCGCGCATCACGGCCTGGGACCTCGCCGACGCGCTGGCCGCGGGCGCGCCGCCGGTGATCGTGCGCGATCACGAGGTCGAGCAGGGTTTCTTCCAGCTCGACCCCTGCAACCTGCACCCCGGCGAGGCGGAGATCGTGGCCGATCGCGTCGTCGCCGAGCTCGACGCCGCGCGCAAGCGCAACGCGCCCTCCGGCCGCAGCGTCGCCGATCGCCGCGCCGCGCGCTTCGAGCGCCTGCTGCGCTGGCCGGATTGATGCCGGCCCCTTGAAACGAAACGGGGGCCCGCAGGCCCCCGTCCGATCATGCGATCGAGATCGCGGTCAGCGGCTGCGACGGCGCAGGCCGGCCAACGCGAGGAGTCCCGAGCCGAACAGCAGCGCGGTCGCGGGAACCGGAACCGGCGTGTCGCTCGGACCAGCCACGCGGTCGAGCATGCGTCCCAGAACCTCTTCCCATTCCGCCGGCGTCGGGGATTCGAACCAGTCGAACGCGAGCCACGCGACATAACCGGCACCGAAGGGAACGAAGAACGCGGCCGTCGACGTTCCGTCGTCGTAGACGCTGACGGCGCCAGCCGGCAGGGAGGCCAGATCGAACGTCTCTGTCGCATCCGCGTAGGGCAGCGAGGCCGGCCCGCCGAGGAACTGGGCGCCGGCGCCGGCGTTGAGCGCCAAGGGGCCGGACGTCGTACCGCCGGCGATCGAATAGCCGAACACGTCGTTCAACACGCCCTGGCTCTCGCCGCCCGACCGATCGAACATGAGCAGGGCGCCGCCGCCGCTGACATAGCTCGAGATCGAGGTGCGTGCCCCGGCGTCGAGATCCGGATGAAGGGGATTGTTGTCGAGTTCCGGGATGATCAGCGCCGACTTGCCCGCCGTCGCCGCCGTCCAATCGGCCGCTGCGATCCCCGAGAAGCTGGACGTCGTATGGCCCAGATTGCCGAGGGACGTCGCGAGCAGCGCCGACTCCCGCGTCGGGTCCGTGTAGGTCCCGTTGTCGAAGAACGCGAGGGGAAGCGCATGGCTACCGGCACTGGCCAGGGACATGAGCGATATCGCCGCCGCGGCCATCAGCTTCTTCATTGGTAGCCCCCTCGAGCTTCTTGATTGCGATTAACCTAGACGTGTTAAGCAATTCGCGGGCCACGATCACGATCGTTGAATAATTTGGTAAATATACTGGGGCAGAGTGGGGTCACGCCCCCGATTGTCAATCATTCCGACACCTCCGGAGGGCCAAGGGCCAAGTCTTTGCGGGTGCGCCCGTCCCGTCGGGATTGAAAATCCGCCAAGCCGTCATCCCTTCGGACAGGGCTGGCCGCGGCTCTGCTCGAAGGCCGTCTCGCCGCCGCGCACGGTCTCCTTCCAGACGATCTCACCCTTCTCGGCATCGACCAGGAGGTCCGCGCCGAGCACGCGGCCCCACCAGACGCGCACGAGCACGAGCTTCTCGTTGACCCAGATCGCGTAGGCGGTGGCGTTGCCGTGATTGCGGAGTTCGACGATCACCGCCTCCGGCCGCTCCGCCTCGATCACGATGCGCGTGTTCCACGGCGGCGGCGCCGTGAAGTCGGGATCGACCTGGCGCAGGCGATAGGCGCCGTTGGGCGAGGGATTCCACTTCGCGCCGTCGGGCTCCTTCTCGGCCGCGCGCACGATCACCGCGCGCTCGCCCGGCTGCTCACTCCACGGTCCATGCACGATCCGCGGCGCCGTCCAGCACGCAGGGGGCGTGTGGTACTGCTGCGCCGCCGCCGTGGACGCCAGCAGCGCGAAGGCGCAGGCCAAGCCGAAAACTTGCTTCATGACGCGTTCTCCATGACACCGGGCGGACAATAGGGGCACGCCCCTGCGGCGCAAGCGTGGCAATGGCGATACCGCCACCTGGGCGCGCAAGGCTCTCCGAAGACCCGGTGCCCGCCGAGCGCGCGATGTCGTCGCCTCGCCGCGCGACGTCCGAGCGGCGAGCGGCGAGCGGCGAGCGGCGAGCGGCGAGCGGCGAGCGGCGAGCGGCGAGCGGCAGGCCGACGTCGCGACCGACCGCGAGTCAAGGCCAACGCCGCCAAGGCCGCGCGAGCAGGGGTCGAGGCTCAGGACACCGGGAAGGACTCGTCAGGTCGATCCGATTCATGGACACTGACCGGCCCCATCGGGCTCGAAGCCCCGGGCATGCGACGAACGGGAGGAAACGAATGACGATGATGATCGGCAAACGCGCCGCCGCCACGCTGCTGGGCAGCCTGCTGCTCGCCGGCACCGCGCTGAGCGACGCCACAGCCCAGGCCGGCAAGTACAAGGAAGCGCCGATGCTGGCCGAACAGGTCAAGGCCGGCCGGCTGCCGGCGGTCGACCAGCGGCTGCCCGAGACCCCGCTCGTCGTCCCGACGGTCGAGCGCACCGGCCAGTACGGCGGCATCTGGCGCCGCGCGTTCCTCGGACCGGCCGACGCCAACAACTACGTCCGCGTCGTCTACGACTCGCTGTTCCGCTTCTCGCCGGACGGCTCCAAGCTCGAGCCGAAGATCGCATCCGCCGCCGAGCCGTCGGCCGACTTCAAGGTCTGGACGATCAAGCTGCGCAAGGGATCGCGCTGGTCGGACGGCGCCCCCTTCGGCGCCGACGACATCATGTTCTGGTACAAGGACGTGCTTCTGAATAAGGACCTCACGGCTTCGCTGCCGGGCTGGATGCGCAACAAGGACGGCTCGCCCGCCCAGGTCGAGAAGATCGACGACGCGACGGTGAAGTTCACCTTCGCCGAGCCGGCGACCCTGTTCCTCACCGCGCTCACGGCGACCGATGGCGGCGACCGCACCTTCGCGGCGTTCCTGCCCGCGCACTACCTGAAGAAGTTCCACCCGAGCTACACGCCGAAGGAGGAAGTCGACAAGGCCGCGCAGGCCGCCGGCTTCAAGACCTGGGTCGAGCTCTTCGCCGC
The DNA here is from genome assembly GCA_016793165.1 of Alphaproteobacteria bacterium. GTDB lineage: Bacteria > Pseudomonadota > Alphaproteobacteria > CACIAM-22H2 > CACIAM-22H2 > CAIOSQ01. The sequence continues at coordinate 52,543 of JAEULA010000018.1, forward strand.
GCGCAACGCGCCGCCGGAGAATCCGGAGCGGCCGACGATGGCAGCGTGGGTCCCGACCAGCCGCGTCAGCGACCCGGTCTTCACCCTGCGCCGCAACCCCTATTTCGTGGGCGTCGATTCCGACGGCAACCAGCTGCCGTATTTCGACGAGGTGCGTTTCACCTACTTCGCCGACGCGCAGGCGCTGAATCTCGCGGCCATCGCCGGCGACTTCGACATGCAGGAGCGCCACATCAACATGACGAACTACCCGGTCTTCAAGGACCAGGAGAAGACGGGCAAGTACAAGGTCATCACCTGGCCGACCTTCGGTGGCGCGGACGCGGCGATCAGCTTCAACCAGACCTACAAGGCCGATCCGGAGATGGCCAAGCTGATGGCGACGCGCGAGTTCCGCGTCGCCCTCTCGCACGCCATCAACCGCGACCAGATCAAGGAATCGGCGTTCCTCGGGCTCGGCGAGGCGCGCCAGGGCGTCGCGGCGCCGTGGCACCCGTACTATCCCGGCGACGACGTCGCGAAGAAGTACACGGCCTACGACGCAGCGACCGCCAACAAGCTGCTCGACGGGCTCGGCCTCACGAAGAAGGACGCCCAGGGCTTCCGCCTGCTGCCGAGCGGCAAGCCGGCGACGATCGAGATCTCGATCGTGCCGGCCTTCGGCGCCTGGCCGGACGTCGGACAGCTGGTCGCCAAGGACTGGGAGAAGGTCGGCATCAAGTCCATCGTGCAGATCCGGGAGCGCGCGCTGCACTTCAAGATGCGCGACGCCAACGAGCTGATGGCGGAGATCTGGAACCAGGACACGACCGGGTTCCCGTTCACGGGCAACACCAAGTTCGACGTCCGCATCCCGGCGATCCAGATCGGCAACTTCGGCCCGCTGCACGGCCAGTGGTACCGCAGCGGCGGCAAGGAGGGCGTGGAGCCGACTCCCGAGATCAAGAAGATCGTCGAGCTGATCGACACGGCGAAATCCGGCGGCCCCGACGTGCAGATCAAGTCGGCGCAGGAGATCTTCAAGATCTGGGCCGAGCAGCTCTACGAGGTCGGCGTCATCGGCCTCACGCCGATGATCCAGGGCGTCGTGGTGGTGAACAGCCGCATGCGCAACGTGCCCTCGCAGCTCGGCAACGACTGGCCGCTGCGCACGCCCGGCAACGCGCGTCCGGAACAGTTCTTCTACCAGCGCTGACTCCGTCCATCCCCGCCCGTCGCGCCGAGCGCGGCGGGCGGGGTGGCCGCGCAGCGGGCGGGGCGGTCGCGAGCGGCGCCATGAGCCGCCGACGACCTCGCCGCCCGCGCTCCGCCCGGGCACCCCTCCCGCCGCTTCGCGACCGGAGGGGATGCACTTCGCCGCAGAACCCCTCCCGTCGCCATGGCCCGCTTCATCCTCCAGCGCCTGATGCTGCTGCCGCTGCTCATGATCGCGTTCTCGATCATGGTGTTCGCGATCGTGCAGGCGCCGCCGGGCGACTTCCTCACCAGCTACACGGCCACGCTCGCGTCGTCCGGCTCGTCGATCAGCGCCGAGCAGCTCGAAGCGCTGCGCCGACAGTACGGCCTCGACCAGCCGCTGGCGGTTCAGTACCTGAAGTGGATGCAGAGCCTGCTGGCCGGCGATCTCGGCCTGTCGCTGGAGTACCAGCGGCCGAATGCCGAGCTCATCGGCGAGGTCCTCGTCCTCACCCTCGTGCTCGCGCTGTTCTCCTTCGTGCTCACCTGGATCATCGCGGTTCCCGCGGGGATCTATTCCGCGACCCACCAGCGCTCCGTCGTCGATTACATCCTCACCGTCCTCAACTACATCGGCGTCGCGACGCCGAACTTCATGCTCGCGCTCGTCCTGATGTGGGTCGCCTTCGCCTATTTCGGCATCGGCGTGACCGGCCTGTTCTCCGCCGACATGGCGGGCGAGCCGTGGAGCTGGGCCAAGTTCGTCGACCTGCTGCAGCACGTCTGGCTGCCGGCCCTCGTGCTCGGCATCGCGGGCACCGCGCGGCTCACGCGCGTGATGCGCGCGAACCTGCTCGACGAGCTCAACAAGCCCTACGTGATGACCGCCCGCGCCAAGGGCCTGTCGGAGTGGAAGCTCGTGTGGCGCTATCCGGTGCGCCTCGCCTTCAACCCGCTGGTAAGCACGATCGGGTGGTACCTGCCCCAGCTGTTCTCCGGCAGCCTGATCGTCGCCACCGTGATGAACCTGCCGAACATCGGCCCGTTGCTGCTGCGGGCGCTTGTGAACCAGGACATGTACCTCGCCGGCGCGATCCTGCTGATCTACTGCTTCCTGACGATCATCGGCACGCTGCTGTCCGACATCCTGTTGGCCTGGCTCGACCCGCGCATCCGGATGGACGGCTGAGATGGCGATCGCGAGCGAGACGACCTCGGCGGCGGAGGAGCGCATCTCCGTCGCGTCCAACTGGACGCTGGTGTGGTGGCGCTTCAGGAAGCACAAGCTGGCGCTGGTCAGCGCCGGAATCCTGGCGCTGCTCTACGCGGTCGTCCTGTGCCCGGACTTCTTCTCGACCCAGGATCCCGAGCGCACCGACGCGCGGCAGGCCTTCATCCCGATCCAGACGCTGCACCTGTTCGACGACGGGCGCCTCGATCCCTGGGTGCCCGGCATCGTCGGCAAGCGCAACCCCGTCACGCTGCGCATGGAGTGGCAGACGGACCCGAGCAAGAAGACCCGCGTCGGGTTCTTCGTGAAGGGGCCGGCCTATCGTCTCCTCGGCCTGGTCCCGATGAGCACGCATCTCGTCGGCCCGGTCGACCCGAACGACCGCATCTTCCTGCTCGGCTCCGACCGCCTCGGACGCGACCAGTGGTCGCGGATCATGCACGGCACCCAGACCTCGATGACCATCGGGCTGGTCGCCGTGACGCTCAGCGTCGTCCTCGGCGTCGTCCTCGGCGGCATCTCGGGCTACTACGGCGGTTGGCCGGACCAGGTGATCCAGCGGCTGATCGAGCTGCTGCAGTCGGTCCCCACGATCCCGATCTGGCTCGCGCTCTCGGCCGCCTTGCCGCGCGACTGGACGCCGACGCAGGTCTTCTTCGCAATCACGGTGATCCTGTCGCTGATCGGCTGGACCACGCTCGGCCGCGAGGTGCGCGGACGCTTCCTCGCGCTGCGCGAGGAGGACTTCGTGCTCGCCGCCGATCTCGCCGGTGCCAGCCAGGCCCGCATCATCCTGCGCCACATGGTCCCGACGTTCCTCAGCCACATCATCGCGACGTCGTCGCTCGCGATCCCGGTGATGATCATCAACGAGACGTCGCTGTCCTTCCTCGGGCTGGGCATCCGGCCGCCGGCGATCAGCTGGGGCGTGCTGCTGCAGGAGGCGCAGAACATCCAGACGCTGGCGCTCGCGCCGTGGCTGCTGATCCCCGGCCTCCTGGTCATCGTCGCCGTGCTCGCGTTCAACCTGGTCGGCGACGGCCTGCGCGACGCCTCGGACCCGTACAGCAAATGACGACGCCCACATCAGGGCCCCTGCTGAGCGTCCGCGACCTGCGTGTCGCCTTCGGACTCGACGAAGGGACCGTTCGCGCGGTCGACGGCGCCAGCTTCGACGTCATGCCGGGGCAGGTCCTCGGCATCGTCGGCGAGAGCGGCTGCGGCAAGAGCGTCACGATGAAGGCGATACTCCAGCTCGTCGACGAGCCCGGGCGGATCGCCGGCGGCGAGATCCTGTTCCGCTGCCGCAGCGGCGTCGCGGCGGGCGGCGAGGAGGTCGTCGACCTCGCGAAGCTGCCGCGCCGGGGCGCGCGGATGCGCGCGATCCGGGGCGCCGAGATCGCGCTGATCCCGCAGGAGCCGATGGCGGCGTTCAGCCCGGTGCACACGGTCGGCGACCAGATCGTCGAGGCGATCCAGCTCCACCGGCGGCAGTGGCGGCCGGAGGGCGGCACGCTGAGCCGCAAGGACGCGCACGACATCGTCGTCGACCTGTTCCGCGACGTCGGCATCTCGATGCCCGAACAGCGCGTCGGCGCCTATTCCTGGCAGCTCTCGGGCGGCCTGCGCCAGCGCGCGATGATCGCGATGGCGCTGTCGTGCAAGCCGCGGCTGCTGATCGCCGACGAGCCGACGACGGCGATCGACGTGACGACCCAGGCGCAGGTCCTGGCCCTGCTGCGCGAGCTACAGCGCAAGTACGGCACGGCGATCATCTTCATCACCCACGACCTCGGCGTGATCGCGCAGATGGCGAACCACGTCGTCGTCATGTATCTCGGCCGCGTGATGGAACAGGGGCCCGTCGACGCGATCTTCCACGCGCCGAGACATCCCTACACCCAGGCCCTGCTGCGCTCGATGCCCAGCCTGCACGGCGCGACGCGCATCGCGCTGCCGACGATCGCGGGCACGCTGCCGCACCCGTTCAACCGGCCCGCCGGCTGCCCCTTCCATCCGCGCTGCGGGGACTCGATCGCCGGACGATGCACGACGCGCGTTCCGAGCCTGCAGCCGATCGGCGAGCGCCAGGCGGTGAGCTGCTTCCTCCACCACGACGTGGCGGACGCGTCATGACCGCGACTCCACCCCCGCTGCTGCAGGTCGAGGGCCTGCGCAAGTTCTTCCCGATCACGCGCGGCGTGTTCAATCGCGTCGTCGGCCAGGTGCGCGCGGTCGACGATGTCAGCTTCGACGTCCGCGAGGGCGAGACCCTCGGCCTTGTCGGCGAAAGCGGCTGCGGCAAGACGACCGCCTCGCGCTGCATCCTGCGCGCGCTCCAGCCCACCGACGGGCGCATCCTGTTCCGGCGGAAGGACGGCAGCGTCGTCGACCTCGCGCCGATGACGCGCCCGGAGCTGCGGCCGCTGCGGACCGAGATCCAGATGATCTTCCAGGATCCGTTCGGCTCGCTGAACCCGCGCATGACGCTGTTCGACAACGTGGGTGAGCCCCTCCTGGTCGCCGGCATGTCCAACCGCGCCGAGCGCACCGACCGCGTCGCCGAGCTGCTGAAGCTCGTCGGGCTGCGCGCGGAGTTCATGCACCGCTTCCCGCACGCCTTCTCGGGCGGCCAGCGCCAGCGCATCGGCATCGCGCGCGCGCTCGCGACCAACCCGCGGCTGGTCGTGGCCGACGAACCGGTGTCGGCTCTCGACGTCTCGGTGCAGGCGCAGGTGCTCAACCTGCTGCTGGAGCTGCAGCAGCGGCTCAAGCTCACCTTCCTCTTCGTCGCCCACGATCTCTCGGTCGTGCGCCACATCTCGGACCGCGTCGCGGTGATGTATGTCGGCCAGATCGTCGAGCTGGCGCCGACCGACGCGATTTTCACGCGCCCGCGACATCCCTACACCGCCGCGCTGATGAAGGCCGTGCCGGTGCCCGATCCGCGGGTCGCCGTGGGCGACGCCGTGCTCAAGGGCGAGGTGCCGAGCCCTGCCAACCCGCCGCAAGGCTGCTACTTCAATCCGCGCTGCCCGTTCGCGACCGAGCGCTGCCGCCGCGAGCCGCCGGCGCTGCGCGAGCTCTCGCCGGGCCATTTCACGCGCTGCCACCTCGCCGAGGAGCTGTCCCTCCAGACGGGATGATGCCGTCTCGACGCTCCGGCGACGGCGAGGATCAAGCCGGCGCGAGCGCGAGATCGGCGTCGACGAGCAGCCGCTCGCGCCGGCCGCGCACGACGTCGATCCCGACGCCGTACGCGGCGCCGGTGCGCGGATCGGCGAGCAGCATCGCCGGCGCGCCGTCGCGCACCGTGCGCCCCGCCTCGATCAGCACCATGCGGTCGGCGAAGCGCGCGGCCAGCGACAGGTCGTGGACGGCGAAGATGGTGACCAGCGCGCGCGCGCGCGTCGCCGACGCGACCGCCTGCAGCACGACCAGCTGGTGATGGAGGTCGAGAGCGCTGGTGGGCTCGTCGAGCAGGAGGATGTCGGGGTCGCGCACGAGGGCCTGCGCCATCGCGGCGAGCTGCTGCTGGCCGCCGCTCAAGCGCCCGAGCTCCCGGTCGGCGAGACCCTCGATGCCGAGCTCGTCGAGCACTTCGGCGACGCGCGCCTCCTCGGCCGCATCGACGTGCCACGATCGGCCCTGCTTGAGCGCGACCAGCAGCGCCTCGAAGACGGTCAGGCCGACGCTCGCCGCGAAGCTCTGCGGCATGAGCGCGATGCGCGTGCGCGCCTCGCGGAGCGGGAGCCGGCGGCCGTCGAGCGCGACCTCGCCCGCGCGTCTCGGCGCGAGCCCCGCGATCCCCCGCAGCAGCGTCGACTTCCCGGCGCCGTTGGGGCCGATCAACGCTGTCATCGTGCCGCGCGCGACGGACGTCAGGCTCGCCTCGGAGACGATCATGCGCCCGTCGAGCGTCACCGCGAGCCCGGCGACATCGAGGCTCATGATGCCGCCAGCCGCGCGCGGCGCCCGAACACGATCGCCAGGAACACCGGAATTCCGATCAGCGACGTGATCATTCCGATGGGATAGATGACGCCCGGCGTGATCGTCTTGGACAGGATCGACGCGAAGGAGAGCACGCCCGCGCCGATCAGCGCCGAGAGCGGCACGAGCATCCGCTGGTCCTCGCCGATCAGCAGGCGCGCGACATGCGGGCCGACCAGCCCGACGAAGCCGATCGTGCCCACGAAGGCCACAGCGGTGGCGGCCAGCATCGACACGACGAACAGCGCCTCCAGCCGCAGGCGGGTGACCGGGACTCCGAGGCTGAGCGCGCGCGTCTCGCCCAGGCGCAGCGCCGTGAGCGGCCATGCGCGCAGGATCGACCATCCGAGGCCGCCGGCCAGCACCAGCGCGCAGACCGCCAGCTTCGGCCATGTCGCCCGCTGCAGCGAACCCATGATCCAGAACACGATCTGCTGCAGCTTCACCTCCGAGGCCCCGTACTCGAGGAAGGCGAGAAGCGCATTGAAGGTGAACATGATCGCGATGCCGACCATCACGATCATCGACGTGCCGCCGCCGCGCCACCGCGAGACGGCGAAGAGCAGCAGGCTCGCGAGGAGCGCGAACCCGAAGGCGTGCGCCGCGACGATCGACGCCCCGACCGCCGGCCACAGGCCGGCGCCGGCGACGATCGCCAGCGCCGCGCCGAAGCTGGCCGCCGCGGCGAGGCCGAGCGTGAAGGGCTCCGCCAGGGGGTTATCGAGGATCGTCTGCATCTGCGCACCGCCGATCGCGAGCATCGCGCCGATCAGGACCGCGGCCAGGGCGACGGGCATGCGGAGGTCCCAGACGATCATGTGGAGCTTCGCGCCCTGGCTGCCCGGCGAGAGGATCGCCTCGACGACCCGATCGAGCGCGAAGTTCCCGGGCCCGACCGACACGTCGGCGACGACCCCGGCGAGGACGAGCGCCGCGGCGACGGCGATCACCGTCGCCCGCCGGCGTACGCGCCGGCGAAAGGATTCGACGGCCGTTCCCATCGGAGGGGCAGCGGCGACGACCGCGACCGGTGTCATGGCAGGCCGCTCCAGAACACGCCCTCGAACTCGATCGGCAGGAACCGGCGATGCAGCGTCGCGAAGGTCTGCACGGGATCGAGATCGGCGAACGCCTCGGGATGCAGCCACTTCGCCATCGCCTGGATCGCGACCACGAAGTAGGGACCATTGTAGAACTGGTGGTAGATCGAGAAGAACCGGCGCTCGCGCACGGCCTGCATGTCGCGCCAACCCGGCCGTGCGGCCAGGGCCGCGAGTCGCGCCTGGACGGCGGCCGGCTTGGCGTCGTAGCCGAGGAGCACGGCGGTCGTGTCGGGCACGGCCTCCGACCAGTTGGCGCCGGTGCCGATCACGACGTCGATGGGATCGACGAAGACCGCCTCGGGATTGACCTTTCCGCCGAAGCCGCTGAACCGCGCCGAGCCCCAATTGCGGCCGCCCGCCAGCGCCACGAACTGGCCGTAGTTGAACGGCCCGAAGGTCTGGCAGCACTCCGGCGCATAGCCTGCCGCGCGCTCGACGAACACCAGCGGCCGGCGTTCGAGGGGAATCGCCGCGATGCGCGTGGCGACGCGCCCCAGCTCGGCCTCGTGGAAGGCCACGAAGGACTCGGCGCGCGCCTCGCGATCGAAGGCGGCACCGAGCGCCCGGATCGAAATCGCGGCGTTCCGCACGGGGTCGTCGAGGAAGTCGACGAAGATGAACGGGATCCCGGCGCGGTCGAGGCGGTCGAGGACGCCGCCCTCGGCAAGCCGCGGCTGCAATCCGAGGGGGAAGATGACGAGATCGGCATCGATCGCCGCCGCCCGTTCGACGCTGAAGTCCGACGCATAGGCGTTGCCGAACACCGCGAGCCGCGCAAGCCCGGGGAACCTCGCCTTGTAGCGGCGGAAGGCGTCGGGATCGAACTTCGCAAGGTCGTCCGCCCAGCCCGCCAGCCTGGCGAAGGGATCCTCGGTCTCGAGGATCGCGAGCGCGTAGAGGATGCGGCCTTCGGCCAGCACCGCCCGCGAGACACGTCGCGGCACGGCCACGCTGCGGCCGGCCGCATCGACGACCACGCGCATCGCGCCCGCGCCGAGGGCCGGCGCCGGCGCCTGCGCCAGGCCCCGACCGGGCAGAGCGAACGCAAGCAGGAGGATCAGCACAGCGAGAGCAATGCCGCCGGCGAGGCGGCGCGAAAACGGATCAGGATCGGACATGAGCGGGCTCGGGATGCGAAGGGGTCAATTGCGGTTGCGAGTCATTCGCATATTCAGTCCCGTCGAGCAAGCCTCGTCGTACCGGCGGATCGGCCGCTCGCGGCGCGCGCGACGCGATGACGCGGCGCCAGCGTCGCCGCCGCTCGAATCGTCGGCGCAAGCCCAAGACGACCGCACCGGTCTCCGGGAACTCGCCTTGCGAAGATGGGACGCGAGGTGCGCGCATCGCCGCGCGCGACGTCGCGACGGGCGCCGCGCGGACCGCTTGCGCGATTGCGCCAGACCCGAGGAACGGGCCGATTCGGCGCCCGGCGCCTACTCCGCCACGGCGCGCGCCGTCCGCGAGATGTTCCAGCCGGCCACGATCGCCGCGAGGCGCTCGCGGTCGGCAGGATCGAGGATGTCGGCGCCGGGATGTCGCACCGGTCCGACCTTCATGCCAAGCATGCCCATCGCCTCCTTGACCACGGTGACGTTGGCGCCGTTGCCGTGGCGGGCGCGCAGCTGTTCGAAGCCGGCGATGCCGTCCACCAGACGGCGCGCGACGGGGTAGTGGCCCGCCTCGAGCGCCTCGTGGATCGCGAGCGAGCGCTCGGGCCAGACATTGACCAGACCGGAGGTGAAGCCGCGCGCGCCGAGCGCATAGAACGGCGCCGCCCAACCCTCGGCGAGGCCGCAGACCCAGACCGCGGCGGCGTGGCTCGCCTCGCGCAGGCATGCCGCCAGCAGCATCAAATTCGTCGTCGCGAACTTCAACCCGGCAAGATTCGGGTGTGCAGCCAGCCGCACGAGGTCGTTAACGCCGATCGCGTCGGAGCGGACATAGGCGACGACCGGTATCGGGCTCGCCTCGGCGATCGCCTCGAAATAGGCGGCCTGCGCATGCGGCGCGGCGAACGGGTCGACAGGATGGTGGACCATCGCCGCGTGCGCACCGGCGCGCGCCATCGTCCGGGTCGCGGCGATCGCCTCGCCGCGCGAGCGGCCGACCGCGACCGTCAGCACCGCGTGGCCGGCATTGGCCTCGATCGCCGCGTGCTGCACGCGTTCGACCTCTCCGGGCTCCAACGCATAGTACTCGCCGGTGTTGCCGCAGGAGACGATGTTGTGCACGCCCGCCGTCGCGATCCGCTTGACCACGCGCGCGAGCATCGCGGTGTCGACGGAGCCGTCCGCGGCATAGGGCGTCACATGGACCCCGGAGACGCCGCCCAATGCGGCGCGGATGCGTGCGATCGTCATGAGGCTCTCCTCGGCGCGGGACACGACAGCGGCGATCCTTGTGCCGACACGGCTCGCCGCGCAACTCCCCTCTCGGCGGCAGCGCATGGTCCCGGCGCGGCGGTCACACGCCGCCGGCGACAAGCTCCCGCATCTCCGCATGTGTCGGAAACGACGGCAGCGTGCCTTCGCGCGTCACCGACAGGCTCGCGGCGCGCACCGCGAGCGCGGCCGCGCGGGCGGGCGTGACGCCGCGCGCGAGCAGCGCGACCAGGGTGCCGGCGACGACGTCGCCCGCGCCGGCCGTGTCGATGGCCGTCACCTGCGGGGCCGCGATCTCCTGCGCCCCGTCCCGGGCATGGAGCACGGCGCCCGCACCGCCGCGCGTCAGCAGCACGAGGCGCGGTCCACCGGCCAGGACGGCCGCGACGCCCCCGAGCGTCGCGGCCTCGACCGCATTGAGCACGACGACGTCGGTCGCCGGCAGGACCGTCGAGAGATCGTCCTTGATCGGCGCGGGATTGAACGCGACGAACGCGCCGCGCTCACGCGCCGCCCGCGCCGCGTGGCGCGTCGTGCGCAGCGCCAGATTGCCTTGCAGCAGGAGCCAGTCGCCGGGACCCAACGATCCGACCGCGTTGTCGGCCATCGTCGGATCGATCGCCTCGGCGCAGGCATCGCTGCTGACGATCATGTTCTCGCCGTCGGCGGCAACCCAGATCGAGGAATGATCCGTGGGCGACGGCGCCGCGATCCAGCGGGCGTCCAACGCCTCCGTCGCGAGCGCCGCGCGCACCAGGGCGCCCTCCGGATCCGCGCCGACCGCCGCGACCAGAGTGACGGCGGCCCCGGCGCGCGACGCGGCGACGGCCTGGTTGAGGCCCTTGCCGCCGGCGCAGCGCAGCGGTGCCGCACCGATGCGCGTCTCGCCGGGCAGCGGCAGCCGATCGACGCGCTGGATCACGTCCAGCGTCGCATTGCCGAGCGCGAGGACGCGGCTCATGGCGCCGCCGCGGTCCGGTGCGCGACGATCACGCCCGCGTGCCCCGAATCGCGCGCCAGACCACCTCGCGCGTCGCGGGGATCGGCACGTCCTCGACCCCGAACTCGCGCAGCGCGTCGACGACGGCATTGACCACGGCCGGCATCGAGCCGGCGCAACCCGCCTCGCCGCAGCCCTTTACGCCGAGGATGTTGGTCTTCGCAGGAACGGGATGGCTCGCGAATCCGATCGGCGGCACGTCGCCCGCCCGCGGCATTGCATAGTCCATATAGCTGCCGGCGAGCGGCTGGCCCTGCCCGTCATAGACGACGCGCTCCATCAGGACCTGGCCGATGCCCTGCACCACGCCGCCGTGGACCTGCCCCTCGACGAGCAGCGGGTTGACGATCACACCGAAGTCGTTGACCGAGGCGTAGCCGACGACCTCGACGACACCGGTCTCGGGATCGATCTCGACCTCCGCGACATGCGCGCCGTTCGGAAATGCCGAGGGCACCGCTCCGTCGACATGCGTGACGTCGAGCGATGTCGGCACGTTGGCGGGCAGGATCATGCCCGCGCGCAGCTTGGCAGCAAGTTCGAGCAGGCCGATCGCGCGGTCCGTGCCGACGATCCGGAAGCGGCCGTCGACGAACTCGATATCGGCGATCGCGGCCTCCAGCACGACCGAGGCGATCTGCCTGCCGGCTTCGATGACCTTCTGCGCGGCGTTGGCGATGGCCGAGCCGCTCATCATCATCGAGCGCGAGCCGCCGGTGCCGCCGCCCGCGACCAGTTCGTCGCTGTCGCCCTGCAGCAGGCGGATGCGCTCGAACGGCAGCCCCAGTCGCGCGGCGAGCACCTGGGCGAAAGGCGCGGCATGGCCCTGGCCGTAGTCGAGCGTGCCGGTGACGATCGTGACGCCGCCGTCGGCGTCGAAACGGATGCCGCCCATCTCCTTCACGGAGGCGGCCGTGACCTCGAGATACTGCGCGAGGCCGCGGCCGCGCAGCCGGCCGCGCGCCTTCGACTCCGCCTTGCGCCGGCCGAAGCCGTTCCAGTCCGCCGCGGCGACCGCCTTGTCGAGAACCGCGGCGAACTCGCCGACGTCGTAGGTCATGCCGTTGGGCGCGGCATAGGGCATGTCGGCCGGGCCGATATGGTTGCGCCGGCGGATCTCGATCGGGTCGAGTTTCATCTCCGCCGCCGCGGCGTCGACGAGCCGCTCCATGACGTAGTTGCCCTCGGGGCGCCCGGCGCCGCGATACGGACCCAACGGCGACGTGTTGGTCACGGCGCAGCGCGTGGCAACCTCCAGCAGCGGCGTGCGGTAGACGCCGATGACGTTCTTGGTGAGGCCCAGCGACGGGATCATCGGCGCGAAATTGGTCACATAGGCGCCCAGGTTGCCGTAGGCCTGGATGCGCAGCGCGAGGAAGCGGCCCTCGGCATCGAGCGCGAGTTCGGCCGTCACCTCGTGGTCGCGGCCGGCCTGGTCGGACAGGAAGCTCGCCGAGCGCTCTTCCAGCCACTTCACCGGGCGACGGAGGGCGCGCGCCGCGTGCAGCACCGCGATGTACTCGGGATAGAGCCCGGCCTTCATGCCGAAGGACCCGCCGACATGGGGCGTCAGCACGCGGATCCTTTCGGGGGCGACGTTCATCGCGCCGGCGAGCGACGCGCGCATGCCGAAGGCGCCCTGCGAGCCGATCGTCACGGTCCAGCGCTCCGTCGTCGCGTCGAACTCGGCCAGCGCGGCGCGCGGCTCCATCGCGCTGACGACCACGCGATTGATCGACAGGTCGCGCTTCACGACATGCGCCGCCTTCGCGAAGGCGGCGGCGACCGCCGCCGGATCTCCGAACAGCGCGTCGTACTGCAGATTGCCCGGGACGCCGTCGTAGAGCTGCGGCGCACCGGACGCGAGCGCGGCGCGCGGGCCGGTCACCGCCGGCAACGGCTCGATGTCGAGCTCGATCGCCTCGGCCGCATCGCGCGCCTGGGCGCGCGTCTCGGCGACGACGATGGCGATCGGGTCGCCGACATAGCGCACCTTGTCGACGGCCAGCGCCGGCCGCGGGGTCTCCTTCATCGGCGAGCCGTCCCGGCTGGTGCCGACCGGCATGCTCTTGACGTGGCCGTAGCCCTGCGTCGCCAGATCCGCGCCGGTCCACGCGGCGAGCACCCCCGGAAGCCGCCGCGCCGCCTCGACGTCGATGCGACGGATCACGCCATGCGCATGCGGGCTGCGCAGAATCCAGGCATGGACCTGGCCGGCCGCCGTCACGTCGTCGGTGTATCGGCCCTGGCCGCGCAGGAGCTTTGGATCTTCGGTGCGCCGGACCGGCTGGCCGACCGCGAACCTGGCGAATTCAAGGGAACTGGCTGCGTCGACTGGCGCCATGAGGTGTCCTCGCACGGAACTGGGGGTCGGGGCCATGTTGCCGTGGCCGCTGCGTATCGCTCAACCACACTTATCGCGTGCATGTCGCATGCCAAGGGCGGCCGACCGCGAGGCCCCGCGCCCCTGCCGCCTCGCAATGGGTCGGTCATCGCGCGAAACGCAGTCGAGGACGAGAGGCATCGCTCGCGCTTCGCGCTATGCTCCCGCGCCACCAACACGACGAGGGGAAGAGAATGAGTGGGGGGATGACGCTGAAGATCCGATCGATCAAGGCCGTGCCGCTGTTCGGCGAGAGCCCGAAGGGCGGCTGGTCGGCGGAGATCAAGCCGGAGGACTCGATCCATGCGCTGGTCGCCGTGCAGACCGATGGCGGCGTGACCGGCTTCGGCAGCGTGTTCACGGACGCGCGTCTGGTGCAGGCCGGCCTCAAGGTGCTCGAGCCGCTGTTCCTGGGCGAGAACGCGCTCGAGCCGAGCCGGGTCTCGGAGAAGCTGCACCAGAACACGTTCTGGATGGGCCGCGGCGGCACGCTCACGCACACGATCAGCGGCATCGACATCGCGCTGTGGGACATCCTGGGCAAGGTCACGAACATGTCGGTCGGCCGCCTGCTCGGCGGGCGCCACCGCGAGCGCGTGCAGCCCTACTGCTCGCTGCTGATGGAAGAGCCCAAGAAGATGTTCGACGTGATCGCCGAGTATCGGGCGAAGGGTTTCACCGCCTTCAAGATCGGCTGGGGCCCGTTCGGCCGAGCGATGGACGCCAAGCTCGATGCGGCCATCGTGCGCGCGGCACGCGAGGCGGCGGGCCCGTCGTCGAAGCTGTTCGTCGACGCCGGTGCGAGCGACGCGCATTGGCCGCACGGCCTCAAATGGGCGTTGCGCACCGCCGAGATGCTCAAGGACCACGACGTCGGCTGGTTCGAGGAGGCGCTGCGCCCCGACGCGATCGACGACTTCTGCGAGCTGCGTCGCCAGAGCCCGGTGCCGATCGCCGGCGGGGAGGTGCTCACGCGCCGCCAGGCCTTCCTGCCGTGGCTGATGCGCGGCGCCCTCGACATCGTGCAGCCCGACGTCACAAAGGTCGGCGGCATCACCGAGCAGCGGCGCATCGCCTGGCTCGCAGACGAGTTCGGCGTGAAATACATCGGCCATGGCTGGAACACCGCGCTCGGCGTCGCCGCCGACCTGCAGCTCGCCACCGCGATGCCGCTGTGCGACCTCGTCGAGTTCATCGGCGGAAGCCCCTATGTCGACGGCATCACGGTCGAGCCGTTCAAGCTCGACGCCGAGGGATGGCTGACCATCCCCGATGCCCCCGGCCTCGGCGTCGGCATCGATCGCGAGAAGCTCCGCCGCTACACCGACGACGCGGACGCGCTGTTCGGATAGGCGTCGCGCCCCCTGCCCTCCCCCACGCGGGAGGGCAGGGCGAGGGCGGCGCCGACGGCACAGTGCCGAGGCGCGGCCGCGCGGCAGTGGCTCCTCGCTGCGACCTATGCCACCGTCGCGCCGATACACGGGGGAGAAAACGACATGCGTATCGTCACGACCTTGCTTGGCGCCGCGCTTGCTGCCGGCACGCTGACCGACATCGCTGCAGCCCAGGACCTCAGGACCGTCGCGCGCAACCGCACGCTGATCAGCCAGGGCTGGGACTTCCACAACCAGGTCCCGTCGCCGACCAACTTCAGCCCGTATGCGGGCGTGCTGCTCCATCAGCGCAACAGCCTGCACTACAGCGTCAACGAGATGCTGTTCTACACGAACCACAACACCAACGAGATCATCGGCTGGCAGGCCGAGCGCTTCGACTACAGCGCCGATTTCAAGGAGATCACGATCAGGCTGCGCGACGGCGTGACGTGGAGCGACGGCAAGCCGTTCACGGCGGACGACGTGGTCTTCACCGTCGACATGCTCAAGGCGGTGGCGCCGACGCTGATCATGTCCTCGGCGATCAAGGAGTGGGTCGCCGCGGCCGTCGCCGTCGACCGGCTCACCGTCAAGCTGACGCTGAGCAAGCCGGGACCGCGCTGGGCGCAGGACTTCCTCGCCACCGGCCAGGCCGGTCGCTTCGTGGTCGTTCCCAGGCACATCTGGGACGGCCAGGACGCCAAGACCTTCGGCTTCTTCGACCTCGCCAAGGGCTGGCCGGTCGGCACCGGGCCGTACAAGGTGGTGAAGAGCGACGCGGGCTCGATCATCTTCGACCGCCGCGACAGCTGGTGGGCCGTGGACGCCAAGCTGGTGCCGGCACTGCCCGCGGTCGAGCGCATCGTCTATCGCCCCGCGACGGTCGAAGCGATGCCGCAGCTCTTCGCCAACGGCGAGATCGATATCGGCCGGGCGCTGCAGGTCGGCAACTTCGAGGCCGCGAAGGCGCGCAACCCCCGCATCGAATCGTGGAACGCCAAGGGCCCGACCTGGGGCGCGCCCGACGGCTGCACCTTCCGCCTCGTCTTCAACACGCAGAAGGCGCCGTTCGACGACCCGGTCGTCCGCCGCGCCTTCAACCACGCGATCAACCGCGATCAGCTCGTCGACCTCGCCTTCGAGGGCTCGATGCCCAAGGCGCTGATGCCCTTCGCATCCTATGGCGGCGTGGTCGCCTACACGAAACAGCTCCAGGACATCGTCGCGGCGCAGAAGATCGACGCCTTCGACGCGAAGCAGACCGAGGCGCTGCTCGCGTCCAAGGGGTTCAAGAAGGGCGCCAACGGCAAGTGGACGCTGCCGAGCGGCGAGGCATGGCCGGTGACGATCCATGCGCAGCAGGGCGATCCGATCCCGCCGGTGCTCACGCGTCAGCTCCAGGCCGCGGGATTCGATGCGGTCTTCCGTGCCAACCAGGACAGCGCCTTCTTCGACGGCCTCGCCACCGGGAACTTCGAGGCCTCGACCTTCGTCCATTGCGGCAGCGTCTACGATCCCTGGCAGACGCTGGAGCACTTCCATTCCAAGTACGCGGCCAAGCCGGGCGAGAAGGGCAGCAACCCGCGCGCCCCGACGCGCTACGCCAATGCCGAGCTCGACGCGCTGCTCGACAGGATGGAGGCGCGCCGGCCGTCGGCGGCAGACGCCTCCTACATGGAGCTCGTGCGCGCCGCGACGACGATCGTGCTGCGCGACCTGCCGCAGATCACCCTCGCCGAGGAGATGCACGCGGTCACCGTGAACACGACGCACTGGACCGGCTTCCCGACCGCCGCGGATCCCTACGTGGCGCCGTACATCCCGTGGGAAGGCTACAACCTCGCCATCCACCGCCTGAAGCCGCGCAATTGAATCGCGCCCGTCCCCTCCTGTCCGGCGAAACCGGATAGGAGGGGCGGCTCGCGCGAAGCGCGTGTCGGGGAGGTCGGGGCCGCTCTCTCGAGGCGCCATCGACCCCACGACCGCTTCGCGGCCATCCCTCCTCTCGCGCTTTGCGCGACAGGAGGGGATGGATGACCTCGAAGGAACCGTCATGAAGATCCGATCCATCCACGCCTTTGCCATCAAGTCCGACCTCGCCGGCGGCAAGGCGATCACGCCGGCGCGGCGCGCACCCTGGGGCAACGACGCCGAGGTCGCCGGCCCGATGTCGCGCTATCCGCGTTACAAGCGGCTGCGCGCGGCGTGGCGGCCGAAATGGCCGTCGGTCGGCTGCCTTGTCACCGCCGAGGACGGCAGCTGGGGCTTCGGCATCTCGCGCTACGGCGCGCCCGTCATCTCGATCATCAACGACCACATCGCGCCGCTGCTCGTCGACGAGAACGCGATGGCGACCGAGAAGCTGTGGGACATGATGCTGCGCATCGTCTCGCCCTACGGCATGCAGGGCCTCGGCGCCTACGCGATGAGCGCGATCGACCTGGCGCTCTGGGACCTCAAGGGCAAGGTCCTCAAGACGCCGGTCTACGAACTCGTCGGCGGCCCGGCCCGCGACGCGCAGACCTGCTACGCCACCGGCAACGACACCGACTGGCAGCTCGAGCTCGGCTTCAAGGCCGTCAAGCTCGCCTGTCCCCACGGCACCGCCGAGGGGCTCGAGGCGATCGACCGCAACGAGGAGCTGGTCGCGAAGACCCGCGCGCTGATCGGCCCCAAGGTCGAGCTGATGCTCGACTGCTGGATGGCCTTCGACGTCGAGTCCGCGGTGCGCCTGGCCGAGCGCCTGCGGCCCTACCGCCTCAAGTGGATCGAGGACTGCCTGATGCCGGAAGAGATCGACGGCTGGGCGCAGCTGCGCGCGCGGCTGCCATGGCAGACCATCGCGACGGGCGAACACTGGTACTCGGTGCCGCTGTTCCAGCACGCGGCGTCGCGGCACTTCGTCGACATCTTCCAGCCGGACATCGCCTGGGTCGGCGGCCTGACCGCGCTGATCAAGATCTGCCACCTCGCCGAGGCGGCCGGCATCGCGGTGATGCCGCACGCGGCGATGAACACGCCCTACGGCCAGCACGCCTGCTTCGCGATGCCGAACATCCCGTGGGGCGAGTTCTTCCTCGGCTCCGCGCCCGGCGTGCCGCTCGAGGAGGTCACGCTGTTCCCCGGCCAGCCGGTGCCGCGCGACGGCAGGCTCGTGCCCAGCGACGCGCCGGGCTTCGGGCTCAATGTCACGAAGGACTGGCTCGAGACGATACGGGCATAGCTCGTCCCCTCCCTTCCCGTCGCGCGCAGCGCGACGGGAGGGAACGAGCATTCAGTCGCTGACAGCGACCACCGGCAGCGTGATCCGCGACGGGTGTCGCGCGTCGTGGCGCAGCGTCTGCTCCGCCACGTTCCGCTCGGTCTCGAAGCCGATGCGGCCGCCGGTGTTGAGATTGCGGTCGTAGCGCGGAAAGTTGCTCGACGAGATCTCGACGCGGATGCGGTGCCCGCGCTTGAAGCGGTTGGCCGTCGCCCAGAGATCGACGCGGAACTCCTCGACGACGCCGGGCGTCAGCATCTCGGGCCGGAACGCCGGGTCCTCGTACAGCCGCTCGTAGGGCGAGCGGCCCTGCATCAGATCGGCCGGCGTCCAGCCGGACGCGGCCTTGCGGAAGCGCGCGCGACAGATGCCGTCGGTGAGCATGACGGCACGTCCGTCGGGATGGACGTCGACGAGCGAGACGGTGAAGTCGGTGTCGGGCGCGGAGGAGGCGGCGTGGAGCGTCGCCGTCACCGGGCCGACGACCTCGAGGTCTCCCTCGAGCGGCGCCGACGTGTAGACGAGGACGTCCGCGCGCTTCGCGATGTCGCGGCGATCCTTGGGACCTCCGAGGTCCTTCATCTGGTAGGAGCCGCCCCAGGTCGGCACGGGGTCGTCGGGATCGTAGCGATAGCGCGCCGGCACCTCGGCCACGGCGGGCGCCTCGCGCGTCAGGCCGCCGTTCCGGCCGTCGCCGGCGCGCAGATGGAAGTCGATCCAGCGCGTGCCCGGCAGCGGCCACTCGTCCTCGTCGCGCCACAGGTTGGCGCCCATGACGAACAGGCGCAGCGGCTTCTCGTCGTCGATGCCGCCTGGCACGCCGCGCAGGCGCGCGTCGTACCAGCGGACATGCTCGGCGACGATGTCCATGCAGGCCAGCGGGCCGAACACCGCCGCGTCGAAACGCCCGTCCGGCTCCGGCTGATAGCCCTTCTCGGGCCGGCCCCAGGGCGCGACCTGGTGGCTCCACGGGCCGACGATCAGCTTCGTCTTTCGCCGCGCGAGTTCCGAGCGCGCCCGCGTGCGCCAGCCGCGGAACACGCGGAGCGTCTCGGCGAGCAGCGAGTCGTACCAGCCGGTCATGAAATAGGCCGGCACCTCGACCTGGTCGTAGCGATGCCGCAACGAATAGACCGACCAGAAGGCGTCATACGCCTCGTGCTCGACCACGCCGCGCACATAGGGGATGTCGCCGACGTCGTCCCACACGCCGTGCAGCGGCAAACGCCGCCAGATCGCGGGGAAGTCGAGCCGGGCCAGCGCCTCGCCCTGCATCGTGCGGCCGAGCATGTTCATGAAGAAGACGGTGTTCGCCCAGGCGACCAGCCCGTCGCAGCGGTGGTGTCCGTAGTTGTCCTGCTGCGAGGCGATCGGCACGAGCGCCTGGAGATGCGGGCTGCCGCCGGGCGCCGCGCAGGTCTGGGTGAAGCCCGGATACGAGACCCCGAACGTGCCGATGCGACCGTTCGACCACGGCTGGCGCGCGATCCACTCATGCGTATCCACGCCATCGGGGATCTCGCACACATAGGGGTCCCAGCGGCCGTCGGAATCGTGCCGGCCGCGGGAGTCCTGCAGAACGACCGCGTAGCCGGCCTTCACGAAGCCCATCGTCCAGCCGACATAGCGCGGGTCCTTGCTGTGGTAGATCGTGCGCAGCAGCAGGGTCGGATGGCGCGCATCGGCGCCGCCGGGCCGCGCACGCGGCAGGTAGATGTCGGCGGAAAGCGCGACGCCGTCGCGCATCGGCACCTTCCGGTTCAGGTGCAGGCGGAACGGCTGATCGTCGTGCGGTGCGTCGGTCACGGGGCCCCCGGCGTATGAACGGCGGCTCAGGTTGCGCCGCGGCCGACGCGCCGTCGAGAGGCACCGGGCCGGCGCGGCCGCGACGCGGGGATGCCCGGCGGCGGCTTCCGACCTAGGATCGCCCGATGCCAACGATCCGCCGCACGCCGCCCGACTTCGCGCGCTGGGACGACGTCCTCGCCATGGCCCGCCGCGCCTTCGCGTCGATGGATGGCCGCATCGATCCGCCGTCGTCGATCCACCGCCTCACCACGGCGCAGATGTCTGCGGACGCAGCGGCCGGCGCCGTCTTCGTCGCCGAGGCGGATGGCGCGATCGTCGGCTGCGTCTTCTGCCGTCCGAAGGACGACGCTCTCTACATCGGCAAGCTCGCCGTCGAGCCCGCGCGGCATGGCGGCGGAATCGGCCGCGCGCTGATCGAGGCCGCGGCGTCCGAGGCGCGCGCCCGCGCGCTGTCGTTCCTCGAATTGCAAACCCGCGTCGAGCTGATCGAGAACCACGCCGCCTTCGCCCGCCTCGGCTTCGTCAGGACCGGCGAGACCGCGCACCCGGGCTATGCCCGTCCCACCAGCATCACGATGCGCCGACCGGTCGCGCATCGGGAGGCGGGACCGGCATCGGCGGCGCGCCGCCCCTGATCGCGTCAGTTGCCCGGCGGCATGACCAGCTCGGTGCGCCACTTGGTGTTGTTGCGGTGCTCCTCGACGATCGTGAGCACCGTCGCTCCGATCGACGGCGCGTAGTAGCGGGTGATCGTCTGATCCGTCGTCATCCCGGCGGGAACGCGCTCGCAACGCACGACATACGTCTCGAAGCTGCCGGCCCTCACGGTGGTCCTGTCGGTGCCGGTGACGACGCAGGCGTGATCGATCTGCCACCGCCATCCCTTCGACGGCGTCTCGCCCGAGACCGAGAAGCGCACGCTCCGGCCGACGGCCAGGGGATAGATCGCGAGCGGATCTCCCCGGGTGATCCGCTGGCGCTCCAATCCGTGCCTGCCGTTGTAGATGAGCGGCGGCGTCGCCAGGCCGCCGATCGAGGCGAAGGAGATCCCGTCGTCGCGCTCCGCGGCATAGGCGCCGGGCTTCGACTCGGTGATGGTCCAGACGACCGCCTTGCCGCCATCGTCCTGATGCAGCTTCGTCCCGACCGGCAGCATCACCAGCGGTGCCGGCTCGAGCGCGGCCGCGCTCGAGGTGAAAGCCAGCATCGCGACGAGCCCTCGCATGCAGCCACGCATGGAATCCTCCCGGCCTCGGCGCGGGCGCGACGTCGGCGTCGCGGAACGGCACGAGACCGGGACAGCATGCGAGCCGAGCGGCGGCGGCGCGTCGCCCCGACGTCGTCGACGCATCGCGCTTCGGGTGGACGGGGTGCCGCTTTCGCGAGCCACGGGTCCGTCATGCGCGCCCGCCCTCGCCTATACGGACTCGCCCGCGACCCAGCCGCTCGACCACGCCCATTGGAAGTTGTAGCCGCCGAGCCACCCCGTGACGTCGACGGCCTCGCCGATCGCGAAGAGGCCCGGAACCGCGACGGCCTGCATCGTCCTGGACGAGAGGCCGCGCGTATCGATGCCGCCGACCGTGACCTCCGCCTTGGCGTAGCCCTCGGAGCCGGCGGGCACGAGCGTCCAGGACTTGAGAGTCGCGGCGAAGCGCTGCAGATCCTTGTCGGTGATCTCCGCCAGCGGACGCACCGGCAGGTGCCGCTCGGCGAGGGCTTGGCCGAGGCGCTGCGGCATCAGCTCGGCGAGGAGCTTGCGCGGCTCGAGCCGCGGGCGCGTGCGCTTGGTCTCGAGCAGACGCGTCGCGAGGTCGATGTCCGGCAGCAGGTCGATCGTGATCGGCAGGCTCTCGCGCCACACCGAGGAGATCTGGAGGATCGCCGGCCCGGACAGGCCGCGATGGGTGAAGAGAAGTGCCTCGCGGAACCGTGTCCTGCCGCAGCCGACGACGACGTCCAGCGCGACGCCGCTCAGCGCGCGCATGAAGTCGAGATCCGAGCCGGCGAAGACCAGCGGCACGAGCCCGGGGCGCGTCTCGGTCACTGCAAGGCCGAAGCGGCGTGCGACGTCGAAGGCGAAGCCCGTGGCGCCCATCCTGGGGATCGAGAGTCCGCCCGTGGCCAGCACGACCGCGTCCGTCTCGGCGATGCCGCGATCGGTCGCGACGCGGAACCGGTCGGAGCGCTCGATCGCCGTCACGCGCTGCGACAGGCGCAGCTCGACGCCGGCGGCCGAGCATTCCGCCAGCAGCATCGCCACGATCTGCCTTGCCGATCCGTCGCAGAAGAGTTGCCCCAGCGTCTTCTCGTGCCAGGCGATGCGGTGACGGTCGACCAGCGCGATGAAGTCGGCCTGGGTGTAGCGCGACAGCGCAGATCGGCAGAAATGCGGGTTCTGCGAGTGGAACCGCTCCGGCACGACGCCGAGATTGGTGAAGTTGCAGCGGCCGCCGCCGGAGATGAGGATCTTCTTGCCCGCCTCGTCGGCGTGGTCGAGCAGCAGCACGCGCCGGCCGCGCTGGCCGGCCCTCATCGCGCAGAACAGCCCCGCGGCGCCCGCGCCGATGACGATGCAGTCGAAGGAGTCGGCGACGGAATCCGGGGACGCGGGCATTGCCCGGCGCGAGATAGCACGCGGCCGTCGTCGATGCGCGGCGGAAGATGGCGCATGCGTACGGCATCGTCGACCGGCCGTCACGTTCGACTCCGGGGCGATGACGGACCGGCGCATCGGATCGGGCCCGCCGGGCGGCGGCGTTGCGGACACGGCGCAGGGCCCTGTGGCAAGCTCGCGCCACGCACACGCATCAGGGGGAACGCATGCGACGCCTCATCTCGACCCTGCTCGCCGCTCCGGCACTCGTCGTCGCCGTCGCACTCGCCGCCGCACCGGCCGCCGCCCAGAGCTTCCCGTCCAAGCCGGTGCGCGTGATCGTTCCCTACCCGCCCGGTGGCGTGACCGACATCGTGCTGCGGCTGCTCGCCAAGACGGTGGAGACCGAGAAGCTGCTGCCGCAGCCAATGGCGATCGTGAACGTGCCGGCCGGCGCCGGCGCGGTCGGCAGCCGCCAGGCGAAGGACTCCGATCCCGACGGCCACACGCTGCTCGGCATGCATGTCGGCATGCTGATCAGCGCCGCGCTCGGACGCACCGACTTCGGTCCGGAGGCCTTCGAGACGGTTGCCGAGACCGGGTCCGGCTGCATGATGTCGGCCGTCGCCAAGGACTCGCCGTATCGATCGCTCAAGGACCTGATCGATGCCGCCCGTGCCAAGCCGGGCGAGCTGCCGGAGGCGAACGCGATCGGCGGGGCGGTGCATCTCGCGTCGCTGCTGCTCAACGATGCCGCCGGCACCCAGATGCGCTACGTCCAGGTCGGCGGCGGACCCGATCGTTTCAAGTCGATCCTCGGCGGCCACACCGTGGCGACGCTGTTCGCCACGGCGGAGTACATGCAGTTCCGCGACAGCGTGCGCGGCCTCGCCCTGCTCGCGCCGACGCGCAACGCGGCCTTCCCCGACGTGCCGACGGCCAAGGAGCTCGGTTACGACGTCACTTTCTGCGTCGATACCTGGTGGTTCGCGCCGAAGGGGACGCCCGGCGATCGCGTCGCCATCCTCGCCGAGGCGCTGCGCAAGGCGATGGCGCTGCCCGCCATGCAGCAGGAGCTGACGAGCCGCACGCAGGATCCGACTTTCATTGCCGGCGCGGCGCTGCGCACGAAGATCGACAGGCAGTACGAGGACGTCCGGCGCATCACGGCCAAGTACAAGGTGCAGTGAGGCGGCGGGCTCCGTTGCGCATGCCTCCGGACCACGCCGCAGCACGACGAGGCGGGACCGCCGCGAGGCGGCCGGGACGTCCCGGTGCGGCCCGTGAGGCGCCCGCGACCGTCGCGCGGCCTCGGCCCTCTCGTCGCCGCCGTGGGCGACGGGAGGAAGAGCTTCACCGCGCCTGACCGCCACGCCCCGCGATGTATCTCGCCCATGTCGCGCGCCGCTTCGGGATGACGGTGCTGGTCGCCGTCCTGGCGATCAGCATCAACTTCATGATCCCCCGGCTGATGCCGGGGGATCCGGTCGAGCAGCAGCTCAACCAGCTCGCCGCGACGTCGGGCGGCCAGCTCGGCGACGTGCGCGCCATGGCCGACGCCTATCGCGCGAGATTCGGCCTCGACCAGCCGCTGTGGCGCCAGTACCTGAGCTACTGGTCCGACATCGCCCATCTCGATCTCGGCTACTCGCTGGCCAACTACCCGGAGCGAGTCGGCGAGACGATCCGCGCGGCCCTGCCCTGGACGGTGTTCCTGCTCGGCACCGCCACGCTGGCGAGCTTCGCGATCGGCACGCTGCTCGGCGGCCTGCTCGTCTGGCCCTCGGCGCCGCGGATCGTGCGCTGGCTCGGCATGCCGGTTGTCATGCTCTCGGCCGTGCCGTATTTCCTGCTGGGGATCGTGCTGCTCTTCGCCTTCGCGATCCTCTGGAAGCTCTTCCCGGCGGGCGGCGCCTATCCCTTCGGGGCGGTCCCGCGCTGGGACGGCGAGACCGCCCTCGCCGTCCTGCACCACGCGGCGCTGCCGGCGCTCTCGATCGTGCTCGCCTCGATCGGCACCTGGGCGATCGCGATGCGCGGCATGGTCGTCGGCGTGCTGGGCGAGGACTACGTCACCCTCGCCGAGGCCAAGGGGCTGCCGCCGCGACGAATCTTCCTCTGGTACGGGCTGCGCAATGCGCTGCTGCCGCAGCTCACCCATCTCGCCCTGACATTGAGCCACGTCGTGTCCGGCGCCATCCTGGTCGAGGTCATCTTCGCCTATCCCGGCATCGGCTATCGGCTCTACCAGGCGATCCACGCCAAGGACTATTTCGTCATCCAGGGGATCGTTCTCCTGCTGTCGGTGTCGATCGCGGCGACGATGTTCGTGCTCGACCTGATCTATCCGCTTATCGACCCGCGCATCACCGGGAGGCGCCGGTGAGCCGGAACCGCCTGCTCTTTGCCGGCCTCGGCATCCTCGCGCTCGTCGTGCTGGTCGCGGCGATCGGGCCGCTGCTCGTGCCGGCCGAGCTGGCCGAGATCGGCGCGACACGGCCGCGGCGCATGCCTTCGGCCGAGCACTGGCTCGGCACCGATACGCAGGGCCGCGACATCCTCGCGACGCTGGTGCGCGCCACGCCGCAGACGCTGAAGATCGGGCTCTTCGCCGGGCTGATCGGGCTCGGACTCGGCGTGCTGCTCGGCCTCGCCGCGGGCTATTTCGGCGGCCTCGTCGACGCGGCGATCCGGCTCGGGACGGACGTCGTG
The DNA here is from genome assembly GCA_016793165.1 of Alphaproteobacteria bacterium. Lineage (GTDB taxonomy): Bacteria > Pseudomonadota > Alphaproteobacteria > CACIAM-22H2 > CACIAM-22H2 > CAIOSQ01. The sequence continues at coordinate 77,565 of JAEULA010000018.1, forward strand.
ATGGCGATCCCCGGAATCGCGGTCCTCGTGCTCGTCGCCACCAACGTGCGCACGATGACGGTGGCGCTGATGGCGCTGATCGTGGCCGGCCTGTCCTGGATGTACCCGGCGCGCGCGATCCGCGCCCAGACGCTGTCGATGCGCGAGCGCGCCTATGTCGACATCGCGCAGCTGAACGGCATCTCGGGGCTCCGGCTCGTCGTCGTCGAGCTGCTGCCCAACCTTCTGCCCTACATCGCCGCCGGATTCGTCACGGCGGTGAGCCACGCCATGCTCGCGACCATCGGCCTGGAGGCGCTCGGCCTCGGCCCGCAGAACGAGCTCACGCTCGGCATGATGATCTACTGGGCGCAGTACTACGGCGCCATCATCCGCGGCATGTGGTGGTGGTGGGGGCCGCCGGTCGCGACGATCGCACTGATCTTCCTGGGGCTGCTGACGACATCGATCGGCATGGACCGGCTGGTCAACGCGCGCCTGCGGATCGAGTCGTGAGCGGCGCCAGTCTCGTGGTCGACGGACTGCGCGTCGAGTTCCCGACGCCGGGCGGCGTCGTGCGCGCCGTCGACGGGGTCTCCTTCGCGCTCGCGCCCGGCGAGCGGCTCGGGCTGGTCGGCGAATCCGGGTCGGGCAAGTCGACGACGGTCCTCGCGCTGCTGCGCATGATCCGCCCGCCGGGACGGATCGCCGCGGGAACGGTCCGGCTCGGCGATCGCGACCTGCTCGCCCTCGACGCGCGCGCGATGCGCGCCGCGCGCTTCGCCGAGATCTCGCTGGTCCCGCAGGGGGCGATGAACGCCCTCAATCCCGTGCTGCGCGTGCGCGACCAGATCGCCGACGTGATGCGCGCCCACGGCATCGACGATTCCGATGCGGCCATCGATGCGCGGATCGGCGCTCTGCTCGAGAGCGTCGGGCTCGCGCGCGAGGTCGCCCGCCTCCATCCGCACCAGCTCAGCGGCGGCATGAAGCAGCGGGTGTGCATCGCGATGAGCGTCGCGCTGCAGCCCAGCGTCGTCCTGGCGGACGAGCCGACGAGCGCCCTCGACGTCGTCGTGCAGAAGCAGGTCCTCGCCACGCTCGCGACCGTGCAGCAGCGCATCGGGGCGTCGATCATACTCGTCGGCCACGACATGGGCCTGATGGCGCAGTTCGTCCATCGCCTCGGCGTGATGTATGCCGGCCGCCTGGTCGAGCTCGGGCCGGTGCGCGAAATCTTCGCGCGTCCGCGACATCCCTATACCCGCGCGCTGATCGCCAGCCTGCCGTCCCTCGCGCGGCGCGGCGAGTTCCGCGGCATTCCCGGGATCGCGCCCTCGCTGCTCGCGCCGCCGCCGGGCTGCGCCTTCCATCCGCGCTGCGCGCAGGCGGTCGAGCGTTGCCGGCGCGACGCACCCGTCGACCGCGCCGCCGGCGACGGTCATCGCGCGGCCTGCCATCTCGTCGCGGAGGACGGCCTTGCCCCCGCTGATTGAGGCGCGCGCGCTGCGCATCGAGTTCGGCGGCGGCCTCGGCGGCGGGCCGCGCCGGCGCGCGCTCGACGGCGTGTCGCTCGCCGTGCCGGAGGACGTCGCCACGACGACGGCGCTCGTGGGCGAGAGCGGCAGCGGCAAGACGACGCTCGCGCGCGCCCTGCTGGGCCTCGTCGCGCCGCGCGCCGGCGACGTGGCGTATCGCGGCGTCGACCTGGGCGCGATGACGCGCGACCGGAAGCGCGCCTATCGGCGCGAGGTGCAGGCGATCTTCCAGGACCCCTTCGACGTCTACAACCCGTTCTATCGCGTCGATCGCGCGCTGCAGGCGCCATTGCGCGCCTTCGGGCTCGCCGGGTCGCGCGACGAGGCCGCCGCGCGCATCGAGGCCGCGCTCGAGACGGTCGGCCTGCGGCCCGGCGAGACGCTGGGCCGCTACCCGCACCAGCTCAGCGGCGGCCAGCGCCAGCGCGTCATGATCGCGCGCGCGCTGCTGCTGGCGCCGCGCCTGATCCTCGCCGACGAGCCCGTCTCGATGGTCGACGCCTCGCTGCGCGCGACCATCCTCGAGACCCTGCACCGGCTGAAGACCGATCGGGGAATCGCGCTGGTGTACGTGACGCATGACCTGGCGACCGCCTACCAGATCGCCGATCGCGTCGTCGTGCTCTATGCCGGACGCATCGTCGAGGCCGGGCCCGCGGAGGCCGTGATCAAGGCGCCGCGCCATCCCTATACCAGCGCACTGATCGCCGCGATTCCGGAGCCCGATCCGCTCAAGCCTTGGGGAATCGAGGCGGCGTCGGCGGCGCCGTCGACGGCGATCGCCACCGGCACCGGCGGCTGCGCCTATGCCGCGCGCTGCCCGTACGCCATGCCGCAGTGCCGCGCGGCGGTGCCTGCGCTGACGACCGGCACCGACCATTCCGTCGCCTGCTTCCGCCACGACGAGGCCGCCCGATGATCATCGACAGCCATTGCCACGCCTGGACGCATTGGCCCTACCAGCCGCCGGTGCCCGACCCGGCCAGCCGCGGCACGCTCGACCAGCTCGTCTTCGAGATGGACCAGAACGGCGTCGATCGCGCCGTGATCATCTGCGCGGCGATCGACCACAACCCCGCCAACACCGACGACGTCGTCGCCGCGGCGCGGCGCCACGGCGAACGGATCATCCCCTTCGCCGACATCGATTGCCGCTGGTCGCCGACGCATCAGACGCCGGGCGGCGGGCAGCGGCTGCGCGCGGCGGCGGCGCGCTGGAAGCTGCGCGGCTTCACGCACTACCTGCACGAGGATCGCGACGCCGCCTGGCTGGTCGGCGACGACGGCCTTGCCCTCTTCCGGGTCGCCGTCGAGCTCGGCCTGATCGCGAGCCTCGCCTGCAGCTGGCGGCAGATGCCGATCATCCGGCGGCTCGCGCGCGAGTTCCCGACCCTGCCGATCCTCGTCCACCACCTCGCCCGCGTGCGCGCGCCGACGGAGATCGACGACGTTCTCGCCGCCGCCACCGAGCCGAACATCCACATCAAGTTCTCCGGCTTCGGATACGCCAGCGCCGAAGGCTGGAACTTCCCGTGCGCCGACATGCACGGCCTTGCCCGCGCGATCCACGATCGCTTCGGTGCCGACCGGCTTTGCTGGGGATCGGACTATCCCGTGTCGCGCCGCTACATGACCTACCGGCAGAGCCTCGAGATCGTGCGGCGCCATTGCGGCTTCATCGCGCCCGCCGAGATGCCGGCGGTGCTCGGCGGAACGATGGCGCGGCTGCTCTCGGGCGCGGCGTGACGCGGGGCCTCCGCGGCGGCGACCGACAAGCCTCCGTCCGGACCCTCGCGCCGCTTCCCCCGTCGCTCGAAACCAATCGGGTCGCGCGCGACCGGGGCAGGCGTCCGATCGCTAGGCAGCGGACAGCCGAAACATCAGCGGCAGCACGTCGCGCACCGGCCGGCCGTCGACCTGCTCGATCAGGCCTTCCATGTGCTTCTGCCAGCGCTTCGAGACGGGATCGTCGGGAATGCGACCCATGCGGTGATCGACGAGCCGCTCGATATGGGCGAAGAGCAGGCCCGTCTCCTCGTGCAGGTAGATCTCGTAGCGCAGGATCCCGGCACCGAGCAGCAGCGCGCGCATCTCGGGCCAGAGCTCGTCGTGGCGGCGCTTGTACTCGGCCGTCGCGCCCGGCAGCAGGCGCAGGGTGAAGGCGATCGTCTCGGTCGCGCTCACGGCAGGCGCTCCCCTGCCGGGATCTCGACGCGCTCGCTGCGGCCGCCCGCCTTCGACGAGCGCAGCATCGCCTCGATGATCGACACGGTCGCGGCGCCCACCTCGCCCGGCGAGCAGTTCTCGCCGCGGCCGCAGGCCAGGTCGACGAGCGCATTGACCGGCCCGTCGCACCTGTATTCCCACTGGCCGGGCGCGATCGCGAGTCGCCGGTTGGCGCCGTCGTTGCGGCGCAGCTCGCAATGGTCGCCGTCGAACGAGATGTCGAGCACGCCCTGGTCGCCGGTGATCACCAGCCGCAGGAACGGACGCTGCCCCTCCGGCATCGCTGCCGCGCCGCTCAGGCTCGCGACCGCGCCACCCTCGAAGCGCAGCGCACCGGCATCGACGAGGTCGACCTCGCCCGTGCCCCAGCAATGCGCGCTCACCGCCTCGGGCTTCAGCCCCGTGAGCCATAGCATCATCGCCAGCGAATGCGAGAGCTGGCCGTAGGCGAAGCCGCCGCCATGCGACGGGTCCTGCCAGGTGGAGTGATGGTCGGGCGGGAAGAACGTCGTCTTCCAGCTCCTCAGGCCGACATCGCCGCTGAACACCGCGCGCGTGCAGGTGACGAAGGTGCAGAGGATGTGCTCGACGCGTCCCACCGCGCCGTCGCGGATCATGCGACGCACCTCGCCGACCCCGTCGAGATACTGGTGGCCGTTGGCGATCACGAGCTGCACGCCCGCGGCGCGGGCGCGCGCGACGAGATCCCACGCCTCGGCCGCGAGGAGCGTCATCGGCTTCTCGCACATCACATGCGCGCCGGCGGCGATCGCGTCCCTCGTCTGCGCGTAGTGGAGGTGGTGCGGCGTCGAGACGATGACGGCGCGCGGTCGGCGCGCAAGCAGCGCGCGATGATCCTCCGACGCGAAGGCGAAGCCGAAATGCGCGCGCACGCGCTCGAGCTCGGCGGCGCCCAGCCGACAGACGCCGTCGAGCCGGACGTCCGGACGCGCCGCCAGCACGGGGATGTGGTTCTGCGCGCCGTACCAGCCGGCGCCGATCACGGCGACGGGGACGGCGTTGTCGGTGGTGGCCATGTCTCCCCCAAGTCGAATCGTCGACCGCATCGGAGCATGCGAGGCGCGAAGAGGCCAGCGCGGCAGCATTGACGCGCCGCGCGGCGGCGGGCAGGAGTGGCGACGCGATCGCCCACCGATCGAGCCCGGACTCTCCTCCCCGCCGCCTCCGGCGGCCGCTCCTCCTCACGCGCGGACGGCGGCCGCGATCGCCCCTCCGCGCATGACGACGGACGGGCCGCGAAGCGGCCAGGGAGGACGACCCGGGCTCGGACCTCACCACCGAGTCTCGACATGTCCCGCTCCATCCTCGTCCTCACCGAACGCCTGCCCGAGCCCGGCATGGCGCTGCTTGCCGCCCGCCCCGATGTCGAGACGCGCATCCTGCCGGCGCCGACCGAGGCGGCGCTCGCCGAGGCGATTCCGGCAGCGGACGGCGTGATCATGGCGATGGAGCAGCCGGCCCTGACCGCGGCCGTGATCGCTTCCGCGCCGCGGCTGCGCGTCGCCTGCCGCTTCGGCGCCGGCTACGACAATTTCGACGTCGCGGCCCTGACGGCGCGGCGCATCCCGCTCGCGACCACCGGCGGCACGAACGCCCCGACGGTGGCCGAGCAGGCGCTGTACCTGATGCTGGCCCTGGCCAAGCGCGGCCCCACGCTCGACCGCGCGGTCAAGAGCGGCGCCTGGCCGCGGGCGTTCGGCGGCGTCGAGCTGATGGGCAAGACCTGCGTGCTGGTCGGCTACGGATATATCGGCCGCGAGATCGCGCGCCGGGCCGCGGCGTTCGACATGCGCCTGGTCGTCGTCGACCCGTTCGTCGAGCCGGAGCCGGGGACCGGGTTCGTGGTCGAGCGCGACCTGATGCGCGCCCTGCCGCAGGCCGACTTCGTCGTCCTCGCTTGCGCGCTCAACGACGCGACGCGCGGGCTGATCGGGCCGGCCACCCTCGCCGCGATGAAGCGCACCGCCTTCGTCGTCAACATCGCGCGCGGCCCGGTGGTCGACGAAGCCGCGCTCGCCGCGGCGCTCGCCGCGGGTCGCCTCGCCGGGGCCGGGCTCGACGTGCTGCGCCAGGAGCCGCCGGCGCGCGCCAATCCGCTGCTCGGCCGCGACGACGTCGTCTTCACGCCGCACACCGCGGCGTACATCGCCGAGACCTTCGACCGTGTCGCGCAGGTCTGCGCGCGCAACGCCCTCGCCGGACTCGACGGACGCCTCGACCCGGCCTTCGTCGTCAACCGCGCCGTCCTCTGAGTCCACACCCGAGCCGGATCGTCGAGCCGAAGGCAGCGAGAACCGATTCGACGACGGCGCGCGCGATCACTCGGCAGCGGCAGGGGCGCGGACCGGGCCGGGAAGGAACGTCACGAACAGCGTGGTGCACACGGCGATCGCGGCCATGGCGGCGAGCATCACGCCGAAGCCGGCGCTCTTGACGACCGGGCCGAGCAGCCAGATCGCGACCGACGCGCCGGTGAAGGACACGGCCAAGCGCACGCCGGTGACGCGCGAGCGCAGCCGGTCGTCGACGTACTGGACGATGATCGCGTCGGTGAAGGGGATCGCGCCGAAGACGACGGCCATGTAGGCGATCGCGACGACGAACAGGAGCCAGCCCTCCGCCTGCGAGGCGAGCAGGAACAGCGGCACCTGCAGCGCCACGACGGGCAGGTAGACGCTCTTCAGCGGGAAGCGGTCGATCAGCTTGCCGACGACGAGCTGCGTGAAGGAGGCGATGGTGTAGACCGCCGCGAGCAGGGTCCCGATCAGCGCCGGATCGTCGATGATCCCGCGGAACCGTTCGCTCAGCAGCTGGCCCGTGCCGTTGGTCGTGAAGTTGAAGATTAGGCTGCCGGAGATCGCCGTCAGCGTCATCACGAGGAACACGCGCGCCATGACCTCGCGCGGCAGGTCGAGCTGCCTGCCCTTGCGCTTCGCCGGCGCCATGTCCTCCTTCGGCACCAGCAGCGCGAACAGCACGCCGCAGCCGATTGCGACCACGCTGGGCACGGCAAAGGCGGCGCGCCACCCGAGATGCTTGACCAGGAACCCCGTCAGGATCGCGGCGAAGGCGATGCCGAGATTGCCCGCGAGGCCGTTTACGCCGATCGTGAAGCCCGGGTTCGCGGCCTTCTGCACCAGCATCGGGATGCCGACGGGATGATAGATCGCGGCGAAGCAGCCCATCAGCGTCAGCGCGGCGGCGAGCTGCCAGGGGGTCTGCGCGATTGCGACCAGCAGCCCCGCCCCGCCGATGCCGAGGAAGAACACGATCATCATGGCGCGGCGGCCCCACTGGTCGCCGAGCTTGCCGGCCGGCACCGAGCCGAGGCCGAACATCACGAAGGCGCCCATCGTGTAGGGCATGAGGTCGTTCCAGCCCATGCCCCATTGCGCCGCGATCGTCGCCACGGCCGTGGCGAAGATGAGCATGAACAGATGGTCGATCGCGTGCCCGACGTTGAGCAACAGCGCCAGCGGCGTCAGGTTGTGCATGCGAGGCGCCCTCCCGATCGGACCCGGCTCGACCATAGAACAATCGCCGCGCGCCGGTCGCGCCCAACCCGAAACCATCGGTTTGAACGCCGGCGGCGCCGAGGCATCATCCCCGCCCGACTTTCGCGAGCCACCGATGATCACGCCCGAAGCCGCCAACGACGACGAGGATCCCCTCTCCCCGGCCGAGGAGCTCTACCTCGAGTTCGTGATGCCCGACGAACTGCCGGCCGAGGCGCTGCACGAGGCCGTCGCCTGTTGGCCCGAGTATCGCGATTTCCTCCTCGAGGCCTTCCGCGGCCATGCGGACGGAACCTGGGACATCCGCGACGCCGGCGACGCGCTGCTGTTCCTGGTGCATCTCTTCGCCCAGATGCGGGAGACCGACGCCTATCGGCCGCTGGCGGCGCTGCTGCGGCGCCCGATCGAGGATCTCGAGGACTCCCTGGGCGACACGCTCGAGGCCACGCTGCCGCGCATCCTCGTCGGGGTGTTCGACGAGGATCCCGAGCCGCTCGAGGCCTTGATCCTCGATCCGGCCGTCGCCGAATACGCCCGGTGGCCGGTGATCGATGCCTATGTCGCCCTGGCGAAGCTCGGCCGGATCGATCGCGGCCGCGCGATCCGGGTCCTGCTCGGCATGGCGCCGGAGGTCTTCCCGGCCGACGATTCCGCATGGGTCGGCTGGCTGCTCGGCTGCGCCGCCCTGGGGGACGCGGCGCTGATCGAGGCCGCGCGCACTCGGCTCGGCGCGGGCGCGATCGCGCCCGCCGGTTTCCGGCTCGAGGACCTCGAAGCGGAGGTCGAGCGCTGGAAGGGCGACCCGCCGCCCGTGCACGAGGCGACGGTCCCGATCGCCGACGCCGTCGCGGAGCTGTCGCAATGGCACGGCTTCACGGCCGCGGGTGTCGCGGAGCGGCGCAAGGCCGAATCCCTCGGCGGATCGATCGGCCGCGACACGCACGTGAATCCCTATCGCGACGTCGGGCGCAACGACCCCTGCCCCTGCGGCAGCGGAAAGAAGTTCAAGAAGTGCCACGGCGCCTGATCCGCGGCGGAGAGCGCCTCAGCCCGCCATCAGGACGGTCGGCACCCACAGAACGAGGCCGGGGAACACCGTGATCAGCACCAGGACGCCGATGCCCGCGTAGAGGAAGGGCATCACCTCGCGCACCTCCTCGTCCAGCCGCACGCCCGCGAAGTTCGCGCAGATGTAGAGCAGGATCCCGACCGGCGGCGTCAGCAGGCCGAGGCAGAGGTTGAACACCATCACCAGGCCGAAATGCACGAGATCGATGCCGACGGCGGACACCACCGGCACCAGCACCGGGATGAGGATCAGCAGCGCCGGCAGCGGCTCCATGAAGATGCCGATCACCAGCAGCAGCACGTTGATCAGCATCAGGATGACGGTCGGGTCGTTCGACACCGAGGCGATCCAGGCCGCGAGCGCCTTGGGCAGGCCCGAGATCGCGAGCAGCCAGCCGAAGCCGTTCGACAGGGCGATGATGAACATGACGAGCGCCGTGTCGAGCGCGGTCTGCACCAGCATCGGCCAGATCGAGCGCAGCGTGAGCTCTCGGTACACGAACTTGCCGATGAACAGCGCGTAGAGCACCGCGATCGTCGCGCTCTCGGTCACCGTCACGATGCCGCCGACCACGCCGAGCAGGATGATGATCGGCATCAGCATCGCCGGCAGCGCGGGCACCAGCCGGCTCGGAATCTCGGCGAGCGGCACCTTCTCGGTGGTCGGGTAGTTCCGCCGGACCGAGATCCAGTACGCCATCACCATCAGCGCGAGGCCCAGCAGCACGCCGGGCACGATGCCGCCGAGGAACAGCGCGATGATCGACACGCCCTTGCCCGCCGACAGGCCGTAGATCACCAGCGGAATCGACGGCGGGATGATCGGGCCGTTGACGCAGGCCGAGGCCATCAGCGCCGCCGCGAAGCCGCCGCCGTAGCCCTGCTTCTTCATCGCCGGGATCAGCACCTTGCCCAGCGCCGACGCGTCGGCCGCCGCCGAGCCGGACAGGCCCGAGAAGATCATCGCGGCGAGCACCGAGGTCAGCGCGAGGCCGCCGCGGAAGCGGCCGACCATCGCCAGCGCGAGGTCGATGATGCGCTGGGTGATGCCGCCGCCGTTCATCAGGTTGCCGGCGAGGATGAAGAACGGGATCGCCAGCAGCGCGTAGGAGTCGGCGCCGACCAGCGTGCGCTGCGCCAGCAGCGACATCGGCAGCGTGTCGTGCCACAGGATGCCGAACATCGCGGCGAGCCCCATCGCGAAGGCGATGGGCACGCCGATCAGGCAGAACAGGAAGAAGCCGCCGATGAGGATGGCGCTCATCGCGGCGGCCTCAGAACTCGCCGGACGAGACGGTCGCCGACCGCCTCGCCGGATCGACGAGCTTCTCGACGAAGTAGAGCAGCATCATCGAGCAGGAGACCGGCGCCGAGAAATAGTACCAGGCCGGCGTGATCTCGAGCGCGCCGGCCGTCTGCGGCAGCACGTCGATGCTCAGCTTGAGGCTGAACACCAGGAGCACGACGATGAAGACGATGTTCATGATCTCGATGAACCACGCCATCGCCGGCTTGAACCGCTCGGGCAGCATGGCCAGGAAGAAGTCGACGCCGATGTGGAGACGCTCGCGGTAGAGCACGGCCGCGCCGAGGAAGATGCACCACGCAAACAGCATGTTCGAGACCTGCTCGATCCACGAGATCGGCGAGTCGAGCACGTAGCGCCACCACACGGCGGCGAGCGTGATGAGCACGATCGCCAGCACGATCGCGCCGAGCGCGAGCCGCGCGAGCGCGGTGACGGCGTCGCAGACGGTCGAGACGAGGGTTTTCACGGACGGGCGCGGCCGATGAGGCGGTGGAGGCGGAGGGTGTCCCCTCCGCCTCCGCGCCCGTCACGCGATCTGCGCGATGCGGTCCACCCACTTCTTCACGTGGGGGAACTCCGCATCCATGCCCTGCAGCGCCGCACGGAAGGCGCCCTTGTCGACCTCGTTGATCGCGATGTTCTTCTTCTTCACTTCCTCGAGGATGCGGTTGTCGTCGGCGACGACGCGCGGCCGCAGGTCGTCCTCCATGTCGCGCCCCGCCTTCACCAGCGCCTGGCGCAGCGGCTCGGAGAGGCGCTGGAACGCCGCGTCGGCGACGATCAGGACGTTGTCCTGCATCATGTGCTCGGTGAGCGCCAGGTTCTTGCTGACGTCGTAGATGCCCGAGTTGAAGGTCAACGCCATCGGGTTCTCCTGCGCGTCGATCACGCCCGACTTCAGCGCCTGGAAGACCTCGGGCCAGGCCATCGGCGTCGGCGAGGCGCCGAAGCGCTCGAAGGTCCGGCGCCACATCGTCGTCTCCGGCACGCGGATCTTCAGGCCCTTCATGTCGGCCGGCACCTTGATCGAGCGGCTCGACGACACCATGCGCGGCATGCGCGGGATCGACGCCATCGGCCGGACCTTCATCGACTTGGCGACGTCCTCGCCGTATTCCGGCATCAGCGTCGTCATGACCCGGTCCTTGTGGGCCACGTCCTTGAACAGATACGGGTAGGTCCAGACCTCGGCCGGCTTGTACCAGCCGCCGAGGATCGCCGCGCCCGGCGTCGCCACCTGGACCGCGCCCTGCAGCAGGCCCTCGACGTTCTCGCGCTCGCCGCCGAGCGCGCCGCCGTGGTGGGTGGCGATCTGGACCTGGCCGCTGGTGAGCTCGCTCGCGCGCTTGGCGAAGACGTCGAGCGCGATCGAGATGAAGTCGCTCGCCGGCGCGACCGAGGCGCCGATCCACTTCACCTGCTGCGCCCGCAGGATCGCCGGTGCGCCGAGCAGGGCGCCTGCGCCCGCGAAGCCGCCGATCGCCGCACGGCGGCCGATTCGAGTCGTCTTGGTCGTCATCGTCTCCTCCCTCGTTGTCGCGGGCGACCCTCGCCGGGCGCCCCGTCTCGCGTCGACGGCGGTCACGCCGCCGCCACGTTGCGCCGCCCGAAGGCGGCCTCCATCTCACGGCGCACCTTCACCGCGCTGTCCTCGACGTCGACCTCGACGTCCGACCATTTCAGGCGCTCGCCCACGGCGATGTCGCGCTTGAGCTTGACGTTGTGCGCGAGGCCGAGCGGCAGGAAGCCCTGCTCGAGCGAGCGCTCGGCCGGCGTCTGCTTGCCCCAAACGCAGAAGCCGCCCTCGCCGTCGAGCATCTCGCCGGCCTTGAGGTTGCGCTTGGCGGTCGCGACGACGTCCGAGTTGAACACGATCGGCGAGCCGGTCGGCTCCTTGCGCAGCGCGGCCGAGGCGACCGAGACGCCGAGCTCCAGCCCGATCATGTGCGTCGGCCGGTAGAGCGCCGCGTACTTGCCGCTCTTGTCCGGCAGCGTGTTGTACTCGACGAAGCAGCGCCGCGCGTAGTCGCTGTCGGCCTCGAACACCACGTAGGTGCCCATGACCAGGTTGTGCGGCACGTCGCTGCCGTCGCGGTAGAGCGACGAGGTGACCTCGGTGACCCCGGCCTTCTCGAGCACGCCGCCGTCGGCGCGCGGCTTGCAGATCTCCGCATGCTCGAAGCGCGACGCCGGCGGGAAGGACAGGCCCTCGCTCTGCGCGTGCAGCCCGGTGGCGTTGCACACCGCCGTCATCTCGATGCCCGACTTCGTCCCGTCGACGAAGGAGTTGAACATCTTCGGATTGATCGACTTGCGGTCCTTGATCTTGAGGTACTTGTCCAGGATGTCCCACACCGTGTCCGGCGTGGACTGGTGGTAGGTCGGGTGGTAGCGCGTGCCCTTGCCGGCCGCGACGACGCGGAAGCCGCAGCTGCGCACCCAGTCGACGTGCTCGCAGATCAGCGCCGGCTGGTCGCCCCAGGCGAGGGAGTAGACGACGCCCGCCTGCTTGGCCTTGCGGGCGAGCAGCGGGCCCGCGACGACGTCGGCCTCGACATTGACCATGACGATGTGCTTGCCGTTCTCGATCGACTTCAGGCACAGGCGGATGCCCGTCTTCGGATCGCCGGTGGCCTCGACGATCACCTCGACCGCCGGGTGGGTGATCAGCGACTCGGCATTGTCGGTCACGAAGGTCTTGCGCGTCTTCAGCGCGTCGTCGAGCGACGTCGCGCCGTACTGCGCCTCGGGCCAGCCGGCGATCGTCAGCTGCGAGCGCGCGCGCGTCGTGTTCAGGTCCGCGACGCCGACGAGATGCATGCCGTCGGTGGTCCGCACCTGCGACAGGAACATCTGGCCGAACTTGCCGGCGCCGATCAGGCCGATCGTGACCGGCCGGCCGGCGACCTGGCGCTCGAGAAGCATGCGATGGAGATTCATGGGGCGACTGTCCTCCGATGACGGAAAGCTCCGGCGCGACGGGACGGGCCGGCAGGGCGGGCAAGGAAGGTCCCGGGTCGCGAGGTCGCGGCCCAGGCGCGGTGGCAGGTTCCTCCGGGCGGCCGGCATGTCCGGCCGTGTTCATTGATTGGGCGGCACGGTAACGCTCGCTCCCAGCTCACGAAACTGAAATAAACTGGCGAGATCGATGATCTGGATTCACCGATGATCCGGGGAATGCCCCCGCTGCGCTGCCTGCTCACGTTCTCCGCCGTGATGGAGAGCGGCAGCTTCGCGCGCGCCGCCGCGCAGTTGCACGTCACGCCGTCGGCGATCAGCCACCAGATCCGGCAGCTCGAGACGATGCTCGGCAAGCCGCTGTTCATCCGCGCGCGGCGCACGGTGACGCCGACCGAGGACGCCATCGCCTATGCGGCGGCGATCGGCGAGAGCTTCACGCGCATCGCGGTGGCCACGGGGCGCCTCGCCTCCGGGATCGGCGTCCAGCGCCTCGCCCTGCACTCCGCGCCCAGCTTCGCCACGCTGTGGCTGATGCCGCGGCTGCGCGACTTCATGAGCAGGCATCCCGACATCGACGTCACGCTGTGCGCCGGCCACGAGCCGGCGAAGCTCGGCGAGGACGGCTTCATGGTCGACATCCAGTACGCGCGGCCGGTGCCCGACGCGTGCGACAGCATCGTGCTGGCGGAGGAGACGATCCTGCCGCTCGCAAGCCCCGCCTTCCTCGCCTCGCACCGCCTCGAGCGCGTCGAGGATATCGGCAGCGTCCCGCTCATCCATTCGATCCGCAGCGTCGTCCAATGGGACCAGTGGATCGCGCGACATGCGCCGCACGTCGTGCTCAATCCGCGCGGCATGCAGTTCGACCGCGCCTATCTCGCGCTCATGGCGGCCCTCGATGGGCACGGGCTCGTGCTCGAGTCCAACCTGCAGGCCGCGGACCTGCTGCGCGCCCGCAAGCTGGTGATGCCGTTCGGGCCCGTCGGCATCACGGTCGTCGCCCATCGCCTCGTCTATCGTCGCGAGGATCGCACCAACCCGCAGATCGAGGCGTTCGTCGCCTGGCTCACGGCCGCGCTGGCAAGCGCGCGCTCGGAGCCGTGAGCCGGGGCGGTCGGCGCCGGGTCACGGCGCAGGCCTCCCTCGCGCCATCTCGACGCATTGCGCGAGCGCCGCGCCCCGGCCTCCCTGGAATCCAATCGCGGCATGAACCCTGCGGCCGCTCTCGGTCCCGCGCAACGCGGCCGCCACGAGTCTTATGCCGGCGCTCTCGTCCGCACGCGCGATCCACGCCGTGACGTGGCGCACGCTCGAGGTGTCGGGATTCGAGAGCGGCTGCAACGCAGTCACGTGACCGTCTCCTCACCGAAAGGGACGTGCGGGTCCGCTCGAGCCCCCACCCGGGACGGACTTCGCGACCGGCGACCCGCGCTACGATGCGGGGCCGGGCGGCTTCGCGGGCATCAGGGCGTCGTCGATGGCGGTGGCGCGGACCATGGCGGGTCGGGCCATCAGGCGCGCGGCATAGCGCTCGAGCCCCGGGCGCCGCTCGATCGTGCCGAACCGCAGGCCCCAGGCGATCTGCGCGCCGAGATAGACGTCGGCGGCGGAGAATCGCCCGCCGACCAGATAATCGCCGGCGGCCACCGCCGCCTCGAGCGTGGCCACGACCTCGCCGAGATCGCCATAGCCGATCATGCCCTTCTTGTCCGGCGGAACCACGACACCCAGCGCCTTGTTGCTCGTCGCGGCCTCGACCGGCCCGGCACCGAAGAACAGCCAGCGGTAATAGGGGCCGCGCGCCGGGCTGCCGGGCGGCGGCGCAAGACCGACGGCGGGGAACGTGTCCGCGAGGTAGGCGCAGATCGCGGCCGTCTCGGTCACGACGATGCCGCCATGGCGGATCGCCGGCACCTTGCCCATCGGATTGATCGCGAGATAGGCCGGCGCCTTCATCGTCGTCCCGTAATCCAGCAGCTCGACGCGGTGCGGGCACCCGATCTCCTCGAGCATCCAGCGCACGATCCGGCCGCGCGACATGGGATTCGTGTAGAAGACGAGCTCGTCGGTCATGTCGTGTTCCTCCATCGCAGGCATCGCCACTCGATACAACGCGCTGCCCCTCGCGCGCGATCACGCCCCCGCGATTGTCATCCCCCCGTCATCCGATATAGTCGCCTCGCCCGTGCGCTCTTGCGGGCGGGGGGTTCCAGTTGACGCCGGTCCTGTTGGATTGCGATCCGGGGCATGACGACGCCGTGGCGATGCTCTATGCGGCCCGGCACCTCGATCTGCGCGCGATCACGACGGTCTACGGCAACCAGACGCTCGAGAAGGTCACGCGCAACGCGCTCGCGCTGTGCCGGCTGGCGCGGCTCGACGCGCCCGTTGCGGCCGGCGCGGCGAAGCCGCTGCTGGGCGAAGGACCGAAGGACGTCACCATCCACGGCAAGACCGGCATCGACGGCGCCGAACTGCCCGAGCCCGACCGCGCACCGCTCGACATCCACGCCGTCGAGCTGATCCTGCGCACCGCGCGCGCGCATCGCGGCGAGCTCGTGCTGGCCGCGACCGGCGCGCTCACCAACGTGGCGCTGGCGCTGTCGACGGAGCCGAAGCTGAAGGACTGGCTGCGCGCGATCACGATCATGGGCGGCTCGACCGGCATCGGCAATTCGACCGAGGTCGCGGAATTCAACATCCACGTCGATCCCGAGGCGGCCGACATGGTGCTGCGCGCCGGCGTGCCGACCTGGGTCGTCGGCCTCGACGTGACCCGGCGCGTCGGCGTCACCGCCGAGCAGATCGCGAGCCTGCGCGAGGGCGGCCGGCTCGCGCGCACGATGGCCGACCTGCTCGACTTCTTCCTCGACTCGCTGCGCCGGGTGCACGGCCTGAACACCGCCTCGCTGCACGATCCCTGCGCACTCGTGCCCTTCATCGACCCGGGCCTGATCGAGTACCGCCACACCAGCGTGCGCGTCGAACTCGCCGGCACGCTGACGCGCGGCATGACGGTCGCGGAGCTGCGCCGGCTCGGCAGCACGCAGCTGGGGCATATCCGGCCGTCGGCGGCGCCGAACGTTCATCTGGCGCGCGAGCCTTCGCCGCGTCTCGTCCCCCACATCCTCGCGGCGATCCGCGAGATGGATGTCCGCGCGACCTGAACCAGGAGACACGACCTTGCGACGCAAGCTCATCATCGACTGCGACACCGGCTCCGACGACGCCGTCGCCATCATGCTGGCGGCCCTGCATCCGAAGCTGGAGCTCGTCGGCGTGACGACCGTGAACGGCAACGTGCCGGTGGAGAACTGCACCGACAACTCGCTGCGCGTGCTCGACTTCATCGGCCGCGGCGACATCCCGGTCTACGAGGGGCTCAACCGGCCGATCGCGCGCCAGGACTTCCCGATCCCGCGGGCGATCAAGAAGAGCACGGGGATCCACTCCAAGGAGCTCGCGATCCCCGCGCCGACCTCGAAGAAGCGCCAGAAGGCGGCGGTCGAGTACCTGATCGAGACCTATCGCGCGGCGACCGAGGAGATCGCGCTGGTGCCGGTCGGTCCGCTGTCGAACATCGCGGCGTGCATCGCGGTCGATCCCAAGTTCGTCGAGCGCGTGCCCGAGATCGTGATCATGGGCGGCGCGCACCACCACGGCAACGTGACGCCGAGCGCGGAGTTCAACGTCTGGGCCGATCCCGACGCATCGGCCTCGGTCTTCGCGGCGGGCTGGAAGCGGCTGGTCTGCGTGCCGCTCGACGCGACGCACGAGGCGCTCGTCTCGCTCGAGGACACGGCGAAGATGACCGCGATGGGCACGCCCGCCGGCATCGCCTCGGCGCGCTTCATCGAGCAGCGCATCCGCGGCTACGACGCCAACCAGCCGATGAAGGAGAAAGGCGCCGCCCCGGTGCACGACGCGGTCTGCGTCGCCTATCTCGTCGACAACTCGATCATCACGACCGACTTCCGCCACGTCGCGGTCGAGACCGTCGGCACGCTCACCGTCGGCCGCACGGTGGTCGACACCAATTTCCGCGGCGAGCACGCGCCGAACTGCCACTTCGCCTTCCATGCCGACCGGCGGAAGTTCGTCGACATGCTGCTGACGACCTTCGCCAAGAAGCCCGCCTGATTCACGTCACACGAGGAGGAACCCGATGCTCCGTCTTCCCGCCATCGCCCTGATGGGCACGCTGCTCGCGACGTCGGCCTTCGCCGGCGAGCGCGGCCCGCCGACGGCCGACTGCCCGCAGGGCGTGCTCACGCTCTCGCTGCTCAAGCCGCTCAACAACCCGCCCCAGCCCGCGATCGTCAAGATGTGGGAGGAGCGGAACAAGTGCATGAAGCTCGACATCAGCGAGGTGCCCTTCGCGCAGCTCGCCGACAAGATCGCCGTGCTCTCGGCCTCGGGCTCGCCGCCCGATCTCGTCCAGTACGACGGCCCCTACACGCAGTCCTACGCCGCGGCCGGCATCCTGCTGCCGCTCGACCAGTACCTGCCGCCGGGCCTGCGCGAGGACATCACGCGGCCGACGCTCGACGAGCACACCTTCGAGGGCAAGCTCTACTCGCCGGGCACGCAGCAGACCTCGCTGGCGCTGTTCTACAACGCCGACATGCTCGCCCCGCTCGGCATCAATCCGCCGCGCGAGCTCGACAAGGCCTGGACCTGGGACCAGGCGATCGACGCCATGAAGAAGTGCCAGAAGGGCGAGGGCGACAACGTCACGGTCTGGGGCCTGGCACCCAGCCGCTTCGGCGCCGGCACGCCGGGCTTCGTCTATCGCGACCTGCTGTTCGTGCGCAGCCACGGCGACCCGAAGGCGCCGCAGGACTCCGGCGCCTACAAGACCTACTGGGGCCTGTCGCGCGACGGCCGGACGGCACAGGGCTGGATCAACGCGCCCGAATCGATCGCGGGCGCGAAGTTCTTCTCCGACATGTTCAACGTCCACAAGATCACGCCCAAGGCCGGGATCCCGAACGCCTTCCAGGACAAGAAGGCGTGCTTCACGATCGACGTGTCGTACTTCGTGTCCGGCCTCGCCAGCAACGACCCGGGATTCAAGTGGGGCGTCACGCCGCTGCCCTACGTGAAGAGCCCGGTCGTGCACACCGGCAGCCTGACGATCGGCGTCTTCGCCAAGTCCAAGCATCCCGCCGAGGCGGCGAAGTTCGCCATCGACGTCAGCACCGGGGAGTACGCCGAGGCCTATATCCGCATGTCGCGCGGCATCCCGGTCCTGAAGTCGCTGGCGGCGAAGCTCGACGAGTTCAAGCAGTACCCGCTCAACATCTTCGTCGAGCAGATCGACCGCTACGGCCATCCGCGGCCGCCGTCGCCGAACTTCGCGCAGTACGACAAGATCGTCACCGACGCCCTGCGCGACATCGCCTACGGCGCCGATCCGAAGACCCGTCTCGACCAGGCCGCCCGCCAGGCGCAGCCGATCCTGCAGAGGAACTGATGCCGTCATCCCCTCCTGTCACGCGGGGCGCGATGGGAGGGGTGGCCGCGAAGCGGCCGGGGAGATCAAAGCCGGCTCGCAAAGCCACGCTTGACCTCCCCGTCACGCGCTTCGCGCGTGCCACCTCTCCTATGTCGCTCGGCGGCTCAGGAGGGGATGAATGCGATCCCCACCGCCGCACATGAACAGCACCGACAAGCTCCGCCACTGGGCTGCGATCGTCGCCTTCGTCGGGCCGTTCCTGGCGATGCTGGCCCTGTTCCAGTACTTCCCCGTCTACGAGATGCTGCGCGACAGCTTCTACGACTTCTCGCTGCTCAACCTGGCCAAGCGCCGCTACGTCGGCTTCGACAACTTCCTCACCATCATCGAGGACCCCGACCGGATCCAGGCGTTCACCGTCACCTTCATCTTCGCCTTCGGCGTCGTGGTCACCGTGATCCCGGTGTCCTTCGCCGTCGCGCTGTACCTCAACGGCAAGCTGCCGATGCGCGCAATCGTGCGGACGGTGGTGTTCCTGCCCGTGGTGACCTCGGTCGTCGTCATCGCGACGATGTTCACCTTCCTCTACGATCCGGCGAACGGCCTGGTGAACAGCGCGCTCTCCACGATCGGACTGCCGCGCCTGCAATTCCATACAAGCAAGCACCAGGCGCTGCCTTCGGTCATCGCGATGATGGTCTGGCAGCAGACCGGCTTCGCGACCGTGCTGTTCCTGTCGGGCCTGCAGGGGATCCCCAAGGACCTCGAGGACGCGGCGCGCGTCGACGGCTGCTCGCCCTGGCAGCGCATCCGCTTCGTCGTCATCCCGCTGCTCATGCGCACGACGGTGTTCGTCGTCGTCATCATGACCGTGTTCTCGCTGCAGGCCTTCGCCCCGGCCCTCGTGCTGACCGGCGGCGGCCCCGAGGGCACGACGAACTTCGTCGCCTACGACATCTACCAGCTCGCCTTCTACCTGCAGATGCCGGGCCTCGCCTCGGCGGTGTCGGTCGTCTTCATGGTGGTCGTGCTGGCGATCAGCCTGATCCAGATGAGGGTGCTGCGCGTGAAGGAGACGCAAGGGTGAAGCGCGCGCTCCAGATCCTCGCCGGCGGCGCCATCCTGCTGGTCATCCTGGCGATCTTCCTCGGGCCGTACGCCTGGGTCGTGGCGTCGTCGTTCAAGCAGCAATTCGCGATCTTCCGCGACCTGAAGCCGATCACGCTGGCGACGTTCTTCCCGAGCGAGCCGACGCTCGCCAACTTCATCCACCTCTTCGAGAACCGCGGCCTCGGCCGGGCGCTGCTCAACTCGGCCATCGTATCCTCCTGCCAGGTCGCCGGCACGCTGGCGCTGTGCTCGCTCGCCGCCTACGGCCTCACGCGCATCCCCTTCAAGGGCTCGAGGGTCGTCTTCGCGCTGGTGCTGATGACGTTCCTGCTGCCGATCGAGAGCCTGATGGTGCCGCTCTACATCCACGTCACGGGACTCGGTCTCGCCGACACGCTCGTCGGGGTCTTCATCCCGTGGATCGCCTCGCCCTTCGGCCTGTTCATGCTGCGCCAGGCCTTCGAGGAGATCCCCCGCGAGCTCGACGAGGCGGCGCGAATCGACGGGGCCGGGCACTTCCGCATCTTCTGGAGCATCATCCTGCCCAACGTGCGCACGCCGCTCGCGACGCTGGCGCTGGTGACGTTCCTGTTCTCGTGGAACGCCTTCCTCTGGCCGCTGGTCATCCTTCACAGCCCGCGCAACCACGTGATCCAGCTCGCCATCGCGCAGTCCGTGTCGATCGCGCAGCTGCCCAACTGGGGCGAGACCTTCGCCGGCGCCACCGTCGCCACGGTGCCGCTGATCGTCCTGTTCCTGTTCCTGCAGCGCTACTTCGTGCGCGGAATCGCGCTCACGGGTGTCAAGGGATGAGCGCCGCGACGACACCCTCCTCGGCGGCGACCGGCTCGAGCGCGCGGCGCGACCGCCTCGCCGCGGCCGGCATGCCGCCCTACGTACTGATCCCCGGCGATCCGGACCGCGTCGACGTCATCGCGGCACAGTGGGACTCGGCCGAGCTCATCGCCCTGCCGCGCGGATACCGCGCCGCCGTAGGCACGTTGCGCGGTCATCGCCTCGGCGCGGTGTCGAGCGGCATCGGCGCGCCGTCGCTCGAATCGGTGCTCGCCGATCTCGGCCGGCTCGGCGCGCACACGCTGATCCGCGTGGGCACGACCGGCTCGCTGCGCGCCGAGATCCGCAACGGCAGCCTGATCGTCAACGACGCCTGCGTGCGCATGGACGGCACGACGCATCTCTATGTGCGACCCGAGTACCCGGCGGCCGCATCCTGGGAGGTCACCGCGGCCCTGGTCGAGGCCGCACGCACGCTCGGCCACACGGCGCATGTCGGCACCGGCTGCACGACGGGCTCCTTCGTCGCCGGCCAGGGCCGCGCCGCCTTCGACGGCTACGAGTCGCCCGAGGGCCAGCGCCTCTACGACGAGATGCGCCGCGCCGGCGTGCTCAACTTCGAGATGGAGGCCTCGGCGCTGCTCACGCTCGCGCGCCTCGCCGGCCAGCGTGCCGGCTCGATCTGTTCGGTCATCGCGAACCGCATCACCGGCGAATGGGCCGACGACGGCGGCATCGAGCGCGCGTGCCGCGTGGCGTCCGAGGCGCTCGTGCTGCTGGCCGCGCGGGAGCAATCGGGGTCGTAGAAGCCGGGGTCGGAACTTTCGCTCTGACCCCGATTGCTCCCTAGAGCGTCGCCAGGCGCGCGAGCATCCGGCGGTAGAGCTCCGCAGGGTCGGTGCAGTCGCGGATCCAGAGGCAGTTTCGCGGGCGGTCGGTGCGGTGCCACCAGTCGACGACGGTGGCGCCGCGCGTCAGCTCGGAGCGCGTCTCGATCTCGACGTTGCACAGCCGCCCGCGGAACAGCTCGGGCCAAAGCAGCCAGGCCATGGCGAGGGCGTCATGCAGCGGCCGCGTCGTCGTGCCGTACTTGCGGTTGCCCGCGACCTGGAAGAAGCCCTGCATGCCCGCGCAGGCGTCCCCCACCCGCGTGCCGAGCGCCTTGAGGTCGGGGATCCAGCTCGCCGGCGTGAGCGTGCGGTTGGTGCAGTCGATCGGCATCGCGACGAGCTCGATGCCGCTGCCGAAGACGATCGCCGCGGCCTCGGGGTCGACGAGGATGTTGAACTCGGCGGCCGGCGCGTAGTTGCCGCCTTCGAAGAAGCCGCCGCCCATCACCACGATGCGGCGGATGCGCGTGCCGAGTTCCGGCGCGCGGCGCAACAGCATCGCGACGTTGGTCTCCGGCCCGAGCACGACCAGTGTGACCGAGCGCTCGGCCGATGCCGCCAGCGTGCGCACCATCCAGTCCACGGCGTGCTCGGGCTCGGCCGGCCGCGCCGGCTCGGGCCAGTCGTAGCCGTCGATGCCCATCTTCCCGTGGATGTCGTGCGCGTGCATGGGCGCGCGCAGCAGCGGGCGATCGGCGCCGGCGAAGACCGGCACCCTCGGCCTGCCGGCGAGCTCGACGACGCGGCGCGCGTTCGCGGTGGTCGTCGCGACCGGCACGTTGCCCGCCACCGTCGTCAGCCCGAGCACCTCGAGGTCCGGCGCGGCGAGCGCCAGCAGGATCGCAAAGGCGTCGTCGTGCCCCGGATCGGTGTCGATGATGATGCGCTCGGCCATCCGGTCCCCTCGATGGAGGCCGAGACGCGGCATGGGCCGGCCCCGGCGGATTCAATCGGGGACAATTGCGCATGGGCGCCGCGGCCGTGGCAAGGCCGCGACGGCGCGTGGCCGGATCAGGGAATCTGGCTGCGCACGCGTGCCGCGCCGGCCGCCGTGTGGGTGGTCGGCAGGGTGGCGTGGAAGATGTTCGGGATCACCGACTGCACGTCGCGAAA
>JAEULA010000038.1 GCA_016793165.1 Alphaproteobacteria bacterium
TCAACGAAGGTGCCCGCATCCTCGAGGAGGGCATCGCCCTGCGGCCCGGCGACGTCGATGTCGTATGGGTCAACGGCTACGGCTTCCCCGACCACCTCGGCGGGCCGCTCCATTGGGCGGACCGCATCGGCATGGCGACGATCGCGCGGCGCCTCGGGCATTATTCGCGGACGCGCGGCGACGCGCACGGCTACTGGACGCCTGCGCCGCTGCTCGCGATGCTGGCGGGCAACAACGGCAGCATCTCGAACTGGAGGCCCTCGGCATGAGGCAGGCAGTCATCGTTTCGACGGCACGGACCCCGATCGGTCGGGCCAATCGCGGCTCGCTCAACGCGATCAAGTCGCCGACCCTCATGGGCCATGCGCTCGCCGGCGCCGTCGAGCGCGCCGGGATCGATGGCGCCGAGATCGAGGACGTCGTCATCGGCACCGTGCTCGCGGCCGGAACGGCGGGGATGAACCTCGCGCGCAACGCGCTGTTCGCCGCCGGGCTGCCCGAGAGCGTGCCGGCGCAGACGATCGACCGGCAATGCTCCTCCGGGCTGATGGCGATCGGCGTCGCGGCGCAGCAGATCATCGGCGAGGGCATGGACATCGTTGCCGCCGGTGGCCAGGACAACATCTCAGCGGTGCAGGGCCCGTATATCGAATGGGTGCAGCGCGAGCGGGATCCCGCGGTGATCGCGCGCAGCCCGCACGCCTACATGGCGATGCTCGACACGGCGGAGACGGTGGCGCGGCGCTACGCCGTCTCGCGCGACGCCCAGGACGACTACGCGCTGTCCTCGCAGGCCCGGGCCGCCGCCGCGCAGCGCGAGGGGCGCTTCGCATCCGAGATCGTGCCGATCTCGGCGACGATGCGTGTCGTCGACAGGCAGACCGGCGCCACGAGCGAGAAGGCGGTGACGCTCGATCGCGACGAGGGCGTGCGGCCGGACACGACGCGCGAGGGTCTCGCGAAGCTAGAGCCGGTCATTCCCGGCGGCACGGTGACCGCGGGCAACGCGAGCCAGCTCTCGGACGGCGCATCGGCCTGCGTGCTCATGGAGGCCGGCCTCGCCGAGCGGCGCGGCCTCAAGCCGCTCGGCATCTATCGCGGCATCGCCGTCGCGGGCTGCGCGCCCGACGAGATGGGGATCGGCCCGGTATTCGCGGTGCCCAAGCTGCTGCGACGCCACGGGCTGCGCGTCGACGACATCGGCCTGTGGGAGATCAACGAGGCTTTCGCGTGCCAGGTCCTCTACTGCCGGGATCGCCTCGGCATCGATCCGGAGCGCTACAACGTCGACGGCGGCGGGATCGCGCTGGGCCATCCCTACGGCATGACCGGCGCGCGCATCACAGGACATGCGCTGATCGAGGGCCGGCGGCGCGGCGCGCGTTACGTGGTCGCCGGCATGTGCATCGGCGGCGGGATGGGCGCGGCCGCCCTGTTCGAGATCGCGTGACGATCAGCGCGTCGGGGCGCGCGCGTCGCGGATGGCGCGCCAGATGCGCTCGCTCGTGGCCGGCATGTCGAGATGGCGCACGCCCAGCGGCGCCAGGGCGTCCAGGACCGCGTTCATCACCGCCGGCAGCGCGCCGACCGTGCCAGCCTCGCCCGCGCCCTTGACTCCGAGCGGGTTGGCGCGGGTCGGGGTTGGGGAATATGCGACCTCGAAGGCGCACAGGGCGTCGGCGCGCGGCATCGCGTAATCCATGAACGAGCCGGTCAGCAGCTGGCCGTCGCGGTCGTAGACCACGCGCTCGAGCAGCGCCTCGCCGATGCCCTGGGCGAGCCCGCCGTGGATCTGGCCGTCGACCAGGAGCGGATTGATGACGGTGCCGACGTCGTCGACGACGACATAGCGGAGCAGCGACACGAGCCCGGTCTCCGGGTCGATCTCGAGCTCGCAGGCGTGGCTGCCGTTGGGAAAGCTGACCGCCCCGAGGCTGAACGACCCCGATTCCCCCAGCCCCGGCTCCATGCCGGGCGGCAGCCGTCGCGCGTCCATGGACAGCGCGGCGAGCTGGTTCCAGTCGAGCGCCAAGTCCGTTCCCGAGACCGTGAAGCGGCCTGCGACGAACGCGATGTCATCCTGCGCCGCCTCGAGTGCATGGGCGGCGATGCGCCGCGCCTTGGCCAGGATCTTCTCGGACGCGAGCAGCGCGGCGCCGGAGCCCATGGCAGAGACGCGCGAGCTGCCGCTGCTGCCGCCCAACGCCTGTCGCGCCGTGTCGGTCTCCACCACCATGATCCGAGCCGGGTCGATCGCGAGCCGGTCGGCAACGAGCTGGACGTACATGGTCCGGTGCCCCTGGCCCTGATCGGTGCTGCCCGCGAGGACGGTCACGTCGCCGGTCCCCGTGAAGCGGATCTCGACCTGCTCGAAGGAGGGCGTGAGGCCGGCGCGCTCGACGACCGAGGCGATCCCGAGCCCGCGCAGCCGGCCGCGCCGAAGGGACTCGGCGCGCCGGCCCGGGAACCCGCCGTAGTCGGCCTGCGCGAGACAGCGATCGAGCGTCCGCCTGAAGTCGCCCGAATCGTAGGTGTAGGTCAGGGCCGTGCGATAGGGCATCGCTTCGGCAGGGATCATGTTGAGCCGTCGCAGCGCCGCCGGATCGACGCCGAGCCGCCGCGCGGCGAGATCGACGAGGCGCTCGACGACGTACGAAGCCTCCGGCCGGCCGGCGCCCCGATAGGGCCCGGTGGGGCAGGCGTTCGTGAGCGCGCCCACGACCGACACGAAGCAGGCGGGGATGCGATAGACGCCGGCGAACGAACCGACGTTGTTCAGCGCGGGGCCCGGGCCATGGATCGTCGCGTAGGCGCCGAGATTGGCGCGGAGCTCGACCGCGAGGCCGAGGAACGTCCCGTCGGCCGCGATCGCGAGCGACGCCTCGGCGATCGCGTCGCGGCCATGCGCGTCGCAGAGCAGCGCCTCGCCGCGGTCCGCGACCCAGCGCACCGGACGACCGGTGACGCGCGCGGCCCAGCATGCGAGCGCGAGCTCCGCGTCGGCGACCTTGAGGCCGAAGCTGCCGCCGACCTCCTCGACCACGACGCGGATCCGGTTTTCGGGCACACCGAGCACCCGTCCGAGCACTTCGCGCGTGCCGAACGCGTCCTGGAGGCCGGCGCGCAGCGTGTACTGGCCGTCGATCGGATCGAATGCCGCGACGCAGGCCCGCGGCTCCATCGGACTCGGCGCGACCCGAGGAATGACGAAGCGCTCGCGCACGACGATCGCGGCATCGCGCAGCGCCGCCTGCGTCGCGTCGCGGTCGCCGAACCTGCAGGCGAAGGCGCGGTTTCCGGGACAGTCGTCCCGGACCAATGGCGCGCCGGGAGCGAGTGCTGCGTCGAGATCGGCCACGGCGGGCAGGGGCGCATAGTCGACGACGACCGCTTCGCCGCCGTCGCGCGCCGCGGCCTGGGTCTCGGCGACGACGAGCGCCACGCCTTCGCCGGCGAAGTGCACATGGCCGTGGGCGAGGGGCGGACGCGGCGGAAGGTGGACGGGACCGTCGCTGTTCGCGATCCGCATCGCGCAGGCGATGGGGCGGTTGCCGTCGGCGAGGTAGTCGCTGGCCGTCAGCACGGCCACAACGCCGGGGATCGCGCGAGCCGTGGCGACCTCGATGCCTCGCAGCGCCGCGTGCGCGTGGGGAGAGCGCACGACGACGGCGTGCAGCATCCCGTGCGGCCGCGCGTCCGACGCGAAGCGGCCGGCGCCGCGCAGCAGTCGCGCGTCCTCCACTCGCGTCGTCCTCTGTCCGATCGTCCAGGTCGCCATGGCAGGCCGGTGGTAGGGGCGCCTGCGGCCGGCGGCTAGCACGAAATTTCCACCGCCCTCGGCGGCGGCGGCAATTTGTTACTAGGTGGCGACGCCGCAGGATCGGATCATCGCCCCGGAACGCCGATCCTCGGCGAGGCCGCGAGTTGCGTGGAATGCTGTTCGATCTCGACGGGAAGGTCGCGGTGATCACGGGATCGTCGCGCGGCATCGGTCGCGCGATCGCGGAGCGTTTCGCCGAGGCGGGCGCCCGTGTCGCGATCTCGTCGCGCAAGGCCGAGGCCTGCGAAGCGACCGCAGCCGCGATCAATGCCGCGCATGGTGAGGGACGGGCGATCGCCTGCGCCGCGAGCCTCGGCGTCAAGGACGACCTGGCCCGGCTGGTCGGGACGGCGACCGCGCGGCTCGGCCCGATCGACATCCTGGTCTGCAACGCCGCCACCAACCCGCATTTCGGCCCGCTGATCGAGATCGACGACGCGCGGTTCCGCAAGATCCTCGAGAACAACGTCCTCGCCAACCACTGGCTGGTGCAGATGGTGGCGCCCTCGATGATGGAGCGCCGGGACGGCGTCGTGATCGTGATCGAGTCGCTCGCCGCCGTGCGGGGGATCGCGTCGGTCGGCGCCTACGGGGTCAGCAAGGCCGCCGGCGCCCAGCTCGTGCGCGCGCTCGCCATCGAGCTCGGGCCGCACAACATCCGCGTGAACGGCATCCTGCCCGGCTACATCGCGACGGACTTCTCCCGCGCCCTCTGGGAGGATCCGACGAAGCTCGAGAGGATCGTCCAGGCGACGCCGCTGCGCCGGATCGGGACGCCCGACGACGTGAGCGGAGCGGCGGTCTATCTCGCCTCGGCGGCCGGGCGCTTCGTCACCGGCCAGACGATCGTCGTCGACGGCGGCGTGACGAGCGCCTAGGGCACCGCATGGACATCTCCGGCGCGATCGTCGTCGTCACGGGTGCCGCATCGGGCATCGGCCGCGCCTTGTGCGCGCGCTTCGCGGGCGCCGGCGCACGCTGCGTCGTGGCGGCGGACATCGACGGCGACGGCGCCGCGGCGACGGCGCGGATGGTCGCCGGGATCGGCATTCGCTGCGACGTAACGCTGGACGCGGAGATCGCCCTGATGGTCGCCGATGTCGAGGCGCGCGTCGGGCCGATCGCGCTGTTCTGTTCGAATGCCGGCGTGGCCTTGTTCGACGAGCCGGCCGCCAACTGCGCCGGCGCGCCGGACGGGAGCTGGACCCGGAGCTGGGCGGTCAATGTCATGGCCCATGTCCACGCGGCCCGGCACATGCTGCCGCGCATGACGGCGCGCGGCGGCGGGTACTTCCTCAACACCGTATCGGCCGCGGGATTGCTGTCGCAGATCGGCAGCGCCGCCTACGCCACCACGAAGCACGCCGCGATCGGCTTCGCCGAGAATCTCGCGATCAGCCATCGCGACGAGGGCATCCGCGTTTCGGTCCTGTGCCCGCAGGGTGTCGACACGCCGATGCTGCGGGCGCTGCCCCAGGGCCCGCAGCACCTCGACGGCGTGCTGACCGCCGAGGCGGTGGCGGAGGCCGCGCTCGAGGGCGTCGTCGCCGAGCGCTTCCTCATCCTGCCGCATCCCGAGGTCGCGACGTATCTGCGGCGGAAGGTCGACGACTACGACCGATGGATCGGCGGCATGGCGAAGCTGCGGCGACGCATGCGGGACGCACCGCCGTGAGCGTCGACGAGACCACCGCCTATCGCGGCCTTGCCGTACCGAGCGAGCGGATCGACGTCGCGCGGCTGGAGGTCTGGCTGCGCGCCAACGTCCCCGGGTTCGTCGGCCCGCTGACCGTCGAGCAGTTCAAGGGCGGCCAGTCGAATCCGACCTACAAGCTGTCGGCGGGCTCGGGCGCCTATGTGCTGCGCCGCAAGCCGTCGGGCGCGCTGCTGCCCAGCGCGCACGCGGTGGATCGCGAGTTCCGCGTCCTGCGCGCCTTGAGCGGCAGCGGCGTGCCGGTGCCCGAAGTGCTCGCGCTGTGCGCGGACACCGACGTCGTCGGCACGATGTTCTACGTGATGCGCTTCGTCGCCGGCCGCGTGTTCTGGGACCAGCGGCTGCCCGATCTCGATCGGGGCGAGCGCGCGGCGATCTTCGATTCGCTCAACGCCACGATCGCGCGGCTGCACGGGATCGATCCCGCCGCCGCCGGGCTCGCCGACTTCGGGAGGCCGGGGAACTACATGGCGCGGCAGGTGGCGCGCTGGTCGAAGCAGTATCGCGCCGCCGAGACGACGCCGGTCGAGGCGATGGATCGCCTGATCGAATGGCTGCCGCTCCACCTGCCGCCGGAAGGCGAGACGCGCATCGTTCACGGCGACTTCCGTCTCGACAACGTGATCGTGCACCCGACCGAGCCGCGCGTGATCGCCGTGCTGGACTGGGAGCTGTCCACGCTCGGCGATCCCCTCGGCGACTTCGCCTATCACATGATGAGCTGGCGGCTCGCGCCGGATCTCTTCCGCGGACTCGCCGGAATCGACTTCGGCGGACTCGGCATCCCGGACGAGGCCGCGTACCTCGCCGCCTATCGCCGCCGCACCGGAATCGATCCCGGCGTGCACTGGGAGTTCTACCTGGTCTACAGCCTGTTCCGGGTCGCGGCGATCCTGCAGGGCATCGCCAAGCGTGCCCTCGACGGGACGGCGGCGAGCGCGCAGGCGAGCGCGCTCGGGGTCAAGGCGGCGCCGATTGCCGCTCATGCGTGGTCGATGGCGCAGGCGACGATGGGGAGATGACGCGGTGCTGGCTCAGGTGACCCTCGACGACAAGTATCGCCTGGAACGCGGGCGCGTGTATCTCAGCGGCATCCAGGCGCTCGTGCGCCTGCCGCTCCTGCAGCGCGCGCGCGATCGTGCCGCCGGGCTCGACACCGGCGGATTCATCTCGGGCTATCGCGGCTCGCCGCTGGGCATCTACGACCGCGCGCTCGCCGGCGCGCAGGACCTGCTCCGGGCCAACCGGATCCATTTCGAGCCCGGCCTGAACGAGGACCTCGCGGCGACCGCGATCTGGGGCAGCCAGCAGCTGAACCTGTTCGAGGGCGCGACCGTCGATGGCGTGTTCGGCATCTGGTACGGCAAGGGCCCGGGCGTCGATCGCTGCGGCGACGTGTTCAAGCATGCCAACGGGGCCGGCACCGCGCGCCACGGCGGAGTTCTCGCCGTCATGGGCGACGACCACGGCTCGCATTCCTCGACCATGCCCCATCAGAGCGAGCTGATCCTCGTTGCGGCCATGATGCCGATCCTCGCGCCCGGCTCGGTGCAGGACTACCTCGACCTCGGCCTCGCCGGCTTCGCCCTGTCGCGCTTCTCCGGGTGCTGGGTCGGCTTGAAGGCGGTTGCGCAGACGGTGGAGACCTCGTCCTCCGTCGACATCGATCCGGCGCGCCCGACGATCGTGCTGCCGGACGACTTCGCGATGCCGGCGGGCGGCCTCAACATCCGCCGGCCGGACCCTTCGCTGGAGCAGGAGCGCCGCCTGCACGGGCCACGCATGGACGCGGTCCTCGCCTTCGCCCGCGCCAACCGCCTCGACCGCGTGACGATGGGGGCGGGCCCGGCCCGGCTCGGCATCGCCGCTGCGGGCAAGGCCTATCTCGACGTTCGCGAGGCGCTCGCCGAGCTCGGCATCGACGAGCGTCGCGCCGAGCAGCTCGGGATCCGCCTCTACAAGATCGCGATGTGCTGGCCGCTGGAGCCGCAGGGCGTCCTGGACTTCGCGCGCGGGCTCGACGAGATCGTCGTCGTCGAGGAGAAACGCGGCCTGATCGAGGACCAGATCGCGAGGATCCTCTACAACGCACCCGCGGACACGCGCCCCCGCCTGGTCGGCAAGCGCGACGAGCGCGGCGCCGTCCTGTTCCCGAGCAACGGCGAGATCGGACCGACGCTGGTTGCGCGCGTGATCGGCCGGCGGCTGCTCGCGCGGCCGGAGCGCCTGCCGGAGATCGAGCAGCGGCTCGCGCGCGTCGAGGCGCTCGAGCAGCGCGTCGCGGGCATCGCGCCTTTGCTGACGCGGCCCCCGTTCTTCTGCTCTGGCTGCCCGCACAACACCTCCACGCGGCTGCCCGAGGGCAGCCGCGGCATGGCCGGGATCGGCTGCCACGGGATGATCGCCTTCATGCCCGAGCGCCGCACGCCGCTGTGGAGCCACATGGGCGGCGAAGGCATGGCGTGGGTGGGCCAGGCGCCGTTCACGAAGGAGAAGCACGTCTTCCAGAATCTCGGCGATGGCACCTACTCGCATAGCGGGCTGCTGGCGATCCGCGGCGCCGCGGCCTCCGGCGTCAACATCACCTACAAGATCCTCTACAACGACGCGGTGGCGATGACCGGCGGCCAGGCCGTCGAGGGTCAGCTGGAAGTGCCCCAGATCACGCGGCAGGTCGCGGCGGAGGGCGCGCGGCGCATCGTCGTCGTGTCGGACGAGCCCGACAAGTACGGGCCGGGCGCCGACTTCGCGTCCGGCGTCGAGTTCCGCCATCGCGACGAGCTCGACGCCGTGCAGCGCGAGCTGCGCGACACGCCGGGCCTCACCATCCTCATCTACGACCAGACCTGCGCGGCGGAGAAGCGGCGGCGGCGCAAGCGCGGCACGATGCCGGATCCGGATCGTCGCGTGTTCATCAACGCTGCCGTCTGCGAGGGCTGTGGCGACTGCTCGCGAAAGTCGAACTGCATCTCCGTGCAGCCGCTCGAGACGCCGCTGGGGCGCAAGCGCCGCATCGACCAGTCCGCGTGCAACAAGGACTTCTCGTGCCTTGCCGGCTTCTGCCCGAGCTTCGTGACGGTCTCGGGCGCCCGGCCGCGGCGCCAGGCGGGCGCGCCGGCCGCGTCGCCGACCGCCGACCTCGCGGCTGGGCTGCCGCTCCCGACGCTGCCGGCCGCGTCGACCTGGAGCATCGTGGTGACCGGCGTCGGCGGCACCGGCGTCATCACCGTCGGTGCGCTGCTGGGCATGGCGGCGCATCTCGAGGGCAAGCGCTGCACGGTGCTCGATTCGACGGGCATGTCGCAGAAGAACGGCGCGGTGATGAGCCATGTCCGCATCTCGGCGAGCGACACCCGCGAGCACGCCGCGCGAATTCCCGCGGGTGCGGCGGACCTGCTCCTCGCCTGCGACATCGTCGTCGCGACCGGCGCCGCGGCACTTGGCACGGTCGAGGCGGGCCGCACCCGCGCCGTCGTCAACAGCACGCTGGTGCCGCCGGCCGCCTTCATCCTCGATCGGGACATGAATTTCCGCGAGGCGGAGATGCGCGCCCAGATCGAGCAGGCCGCCGGTCCCGATCGCGCCGTGTTCCTGCCGGCCACGCAGCTGGCGACGGCGCTGATCGGCGACGCCATCGCCAGCAACGTCTTCATGCTCGGCTTCGCCTTCCAGCGCGGCCTGCTGCCCGTCGGGCTCGCGGCCCTCGAACGGGCGATCGAACTCAACGGCGCCGCCGTGCGCGAGAATCGCGCCGCATTCGCCGCGGGGCGGCGGGCGGCGCATGATCCGGCATTCGTCGACGCGACGCTCGGCGTCGCGGCCGCGCCGGGCGGAGCGCCGCGCGATCTCGATTCGATCGTCGCGCATCGCGCGGAGCTGCTCCTGTCGTACCAGGACGCGGCCTACGCCGACCGCTATCGCGCGGTCGTCGATGCGGCCCGGGTTGCCGAGGAGCGAGCCGTGCCCGGCGCTCGGGCCTTCGCCGAGGCGGTCGCGCGCAATCTCGCCCGGCTCATGGCCTACAAGGACGAGTACGAGGTCGCGAGGCTCTATGTCGACGGGGCGTTCGCGCGCGCGCTCGCCGAGCAGTTCGAGGGCGACGCGCGCCCGACCTTCCATCTGGCGCCGCCGTTCCTCGCGAGGCCCGATCCGAACACCGGCGAGCCCGCCAAGCTGCGCTTCGGCCCCTGGATGCTCCACGTGTTCCGCGTGCTCGCGCGCCTCAAGCATCTGCGCGGGACGCGCTGGGACGTGTTCGGCCGCAGCGAGGAGCGGCGCATGGAGCGCGGCCTGATCGCTGCCTACGAGCAGCTCGTCGCCGAGCTGGCTGGCGGCTTGCGGCGCGACAACCACGCGCTCGCGGTGGAGATCGCCGATCTGCCGGACGCGATCCGGGGATTCGGGCACGTGAAGCGCGCGGCGGTCGCCGCGGCGAAGGAGAAGGAGGCCCGGCTGCTCGAGCGGTTCCGCGCGCCGCAGCCCCTGGGCGCCGCGGCGGAGTGAGGTCAGTCGGCGGACGCCGCCGGGCGGAGCACGCCGCTCGATGTCGCGCGATCGTATTCGGGCAGCACGCGGGCATCGATCACCGCGACGCCACCCGACTTGACGGTCGCGATCGCCTCGGCGAGCCGCGCCGTCAGCTCGTCGTCCGTGCGCGCCGGGCCGAGGCCGACGGCGCCCTGGGCGCGCGCGAGCATGCCGATGTCGAAATCCGGGTCCGACATCCGCTGGCCGATCCAGCGATTCTCGGCGGGTCGAGAGCGTTGGCGCGCGACGCGATCCTGGTGAAGCTCGTCGTTGAAGAAGGACGTGTTGTTCGCGACGACCATCAACAGCGGCACCCGGTAGTGCACGGCGGTCCACAGCGCCGTCACGCCCATCAGGAAATCGCCGTCGCCGACCACGGCGACGGGCAGCCGATCGCTGCCGCGCAGGGCCAGCGCCGCACCGACGGCCATGCCGGGGCCGCCGCCGATTCCGCCGCCGCCGTCGAAGCCGAGATAGGACAGCGGGTGGTCGAAGTCGCACAGCCTCCCCGGCCAGCCGATCGGCAGGCGGATGTAGCTCGGACGATGCGCACGCAGCGAGCCGGCCACGACCTCGGCGAAGCGCGCCACGGGAAGCCCCGCCGATTCCGCCGTCGCGCCGGTGCCGGAGGGCGGCGGCGGATGGATCGTGGCGGGCGGCCAGCTGACGCGACCCTCGCGCCCGCGTCCCTCGAGGGCCGCAAGCAGCAGCGGCACGGTGGCGTCGGGTGATGCGAGCAGGGGGATGTCGACCGGCGGCAAGCCGAGATGATCCTTCCCCCAGCCGTTATGCGCGTACTGGTCCACGGAGCAGTGGATGATCGTCGACGTGGGCGCCGCGCCGCCCCAGGCCCGCGTCAGCGTGCCGGCGAGATCGACGAAGTCGAGGCTGAGCACGACGTCGGCGGCCCGGATCGTCGCCGCCGCGGCGTCATCGATGAACAGGCCGGGCGCATGCGGATGCAGTCTGTGTCGTGTCGGAAAGGCCGCGCCGACGCGCAGGTCCGTCACCACGCGCGCCGTGATGGCCTCGGCGAGCGCGATGCGCTGACTCCAGGCCGCCTCGTCGCGCGACGAGCGCCCGGCCAGGATCAACGGCCGCGCGGCCGTCGCCAGGAGATCCGCGGCCGCCTTGACCATGGCTGGGTTGGGAGCAGCCGGCTGGCCGGGTTGGAACCGGGCGACGTGCGGGAGCACGACGGAGTCGTTGAGTTCCTGCTCCTGTACGCCGGCGTCGAGGCACACGTAGACGGGCCCCGCGGGCGCGGTGCAGGCGATGACGTTCGCCCGCAGCAGGGATTCGAGGGTGGCCCCGACCGATGTCGGCTGGTCGTCCCATTTCGTGTAGCCGCGAACGAGGCTCGGCAGGTCCGACGTCGTGTGCAGCCAATCGACCCAGGGCCGCCGCTTGGTCGCGTCGAGCGGCCCCTGGGCGCCGAGGATCAGCATCGGCACGCGATCGCACCAGGCGTTGAAGATCGCCATCGTCGCGTGCATCAGGCCGACATTGCTGTGCAGGGCGACCGCCATGGGCCGGCCGGTCACCTTCGCCCAGCCGTGCGCGAGCGCGACCGCATGCTCCTCGTGCACGCAGAGAAGAAGCTGCGGCGCGCGATTGCCGAGGAAGTTGACGAGGCTGTCGTGCAGCCCGCGGAAGCTCGCGCCCGGCGTCAGACTGACGTGCTCGAAGCCCATCGCGTTCAACGTCTGCGCGATGGCGTCGCTGCCCCAGCCCATACGGGGATTGCGCGTGCCCTCGGGCCGTTCGACGTCCATGCCTCGATCTCCCCGCGTCGCCTCGCGCGCCTGCAACGTCGGGCAATCGTCGCGGTCAGCGCTTGTACTTTCTTGCGACTTTCGGGCGCCGCTTGGCTGCGACGCGCTTGGATCCGCGCGGCGGCGCGGCGCGGATGGCGGGCGCGGCTCCGGCTCCGGATGCCCGTCCGGCCTGCGCGATCAGCCAGTCGCGGAAGGCGGCGACGACGGGCGGGAGGCGATGGCCCGCGGCGCGCGTCACGAAGTAGCCGCGCCCGGTCCTCAGCTCGACCGGAAACGGCATGAGGAGCCTTCCGGCCGCGAGCTCGTCGGACACGAAGTCGGATTGGGCGATCGCCAGGCCCAGGCCGTCGATCGCCGCCTGGTAGGCGAGCACCGAGGCGCCGAAGCGCAGGCCGCCGACATCGGGGACGTCGGGCTTGCCGATGAAGTCGAGCCAATGACGCCACTCGCCCGGGCGCTTGAGCGAATGGAGCAGCACGTAGCGTCGCAACTCGTCCAGGCTGGCGGGCGGTGGTCGACCGTCCGCCAGCTGCGGCCGGCAGACCATGACCAGGCATTCGTCGATCAGCGGCGCGACCTCGAGACGGGGCCAGGACCCGTCGCCATAGGAGATTGCCAGGTCGAAGTCGTCGCGATCGAAGTCGATGAACTCCTGCGAGGTGGAGATCCGCACCTCCGCCCCGGGGTGGCGCGCGCTGAACCCGCCGAGGCGCGGCAGGAGCCAGCGGCTGGTGAAGGTCGGCGGGGCGATCAGCCGCACGATCTCGGCGTCGCGCGCGCCGAGAAGCTGCGCCGTGCCGTCGTGGATGAGGGTCAGGGCCCGGTGCAGCGTCTCGAAATAGGACTGCCCTTCGCGGGTGAGGGTCACGCCGCGGTGGTGGCGATGGAACAGCGCGACGCCGAGCGAGCGCTCGAGGCCGACGATGTGGCGGCTGACCGCTCCCTGCCCGACGCACAGCTCGTGCGCCGCCTCGGTGAAGCTGCAATGGCGCGCCGCCGCCTCGAAGGCGCGCAGCGCGTTCAAAGCAGGCAGCCGGAAGCGCATCGCGCTATCGGGACTCGAGCGTGCGGTACTCGTCGACCCATTGCCGCGCCTGGGTCTCGAGCGCCTTCACATCGGTGTTCAGCGTCACGAAGGTGAACCCGCGCCGCACGAGCTCGTCGGCGCGCGCCGGTGTCGGCGCGAAGATGCCCGCGATCAGGCCCCGGGCGCGGCACGCCGCAAGGATCCGCTCGACGGCACGGTCGACGACCGGGTCGAAGGCGTCGAGCCGCGCCGGACGGCCGAGCGAGAGCGACAGGTCGCCCGGCCCGATATAGATGCCCGTGAGGCCCGGGACGGCCGCGATCGCCTCGACGTTCTCGACGCCTTCCGCGGTCTCGATCATCGCCATCGCGCTCACGCTCTCGGCGGCGGCCGCGGCATAGCCCGGGCCGTGAATCAGGCCGGCGCGGATCGGACCCAGGCTGCGCTCGCCCCGCGGCGGATAGCGCACGTAGCGGACGAGGCGGTCGGCCTGCTCCGCCGTGCCGATCATCGGGCAGGTCACGCCCAGCGCGCCGGCGTCGAGCACTTTCATGATGATCGCAGGATCCAGCCACGGGACCCGCACCATCGGCACGACGTCGCAGGCCGTGAGCGCCTGCAGCATGCGCACGGCGTCGGCGTATTCGATCAGGCCGTGCTGCAGGTCGAGCGTGACGACATCGAAGCCCTGGCGGGCGTAGACCTCGCCCGAGAACGCGCCGGGCATCATGCAGTAGCCGTTGACGAGCGCGCGCCGCCCCGCCAAGCGCTGCCTCAGCCCGATGGGCCCGGCCATTCGTCCCTCCCCCGCATGATCGCGCTGACGCGCGATCTCTCGCATCACTTTTCCCGATGCGACGATACCAATAACATGATTTGAAGCGCCATGACGCGCTGGGGACACTGCGTCGCATGCGGTCCTGCGCGGCAGCCACCTCCGGATCGATCGACGACGAAACGCATTGCCGTTTCGACGGCGGCTCCGGCGACATCGTCGGCGAGGCGATCGCCTTCATCGAGGCGAACTTCTGCGAGCGCATCACGCTGCGCGACATCCAGGCCGCGACGGGAACCAACCCCTACAAGTTGATCCGGGCGTTCCGGCGCCGGCTCGGAATGACGCCCTACGCATTCATCATCGATCGACGCATCACGCGCGGCACCGAGCTTATTGAGCAGGGCGAACCGACCGCCCGCGTTGCCGCCGAGCTGGGCTTCGTCGATCAGAGCCACTTCACCCGCTACTTCAAGCGCCGTCATGGCGCGCCGCCCCGGCAGTACCTCTCCCTGTTGCGCGCCAAGGGCGCCTGATGCCGCCGAGGAGGCGGGACATGAACGGACGCCCGACGCTCCTCGATGCGGTTCGCCGCGAAACCCCGCTGATCCTGCCGCTGGCGCACGACGCCCTGTCCGCGCGCCTGATCGAGCGCGCCGGGTTCCACGCCTTCGCCATCGGCGGCTCCGCCATGCTGGCGTCGCGATACGCGCTCCCCGACCTCGGGATCGCGGCGCTGGGCGAGATGGTCGCCGGCGCCCGCGACGTCGCGGCGGCGAGCCGCCTGCCTTTCGTGATGGACGGCGACGACGGCTATGGCGACGTCAAGAGCGTGCGGCAGCTCATGCGGCTCTATGCCGAGCTCGGCGTCGGCGGCGTCGTGCTCGAGGACCAGGGCCGCTCCGGCAAGCAGCCCGGCGACAGCCGGTCGAAGGGCGTCGTGCCGACCGAGGAGCTGGAGGGGAAGATCCGCGCCGCACGCGCCGCGCGCGAGGGCGCGGAGCCCCTGATCATCGCGCGCAGCGACGCACGTCCGATCGAGGGGCTCGACGCGGCGATGCGCCGGTGCGAGCGCTACCTCGCCGCGGGCGCCGAAGGCGTGTTCATCCCGGGACTGCGGGACGCGGCCGAGATCGAGCGGGTCGGTGCGGCGTTCCGCGGCGTCCAGCTGATGCTGGCGCTGGTCGACGGTGGCGGCACGCCGTGGTTGCCGCCGGCCGAGCTGGGCCGGATGGGGTTCACGATGATCTCCTATCCGGGCGCGACGATGCTGCGTGCGGTCGCTGCGATCGTCGACGGCCTCGCCGAGCTTCGCGAGGCGGCCCGGGGCGGTGCGATGAAGCCGTTCGATCGCCATGCGGCCGCACGGGCCGCGATGGACGGCGCGCTGGATCTCGCGGCGTGGCGGGAGTTCGAGGGCAAGTTCGCCGGCACTTGAACGCGGCGTCCGGTACCAACGAAAACTCGAGGAGGAAGCGATGAAGAGGTTGATTCACGGGTTTGCGGTCCTGGGCCTGGTTGCGGCCCTGACGGGCCTCCCGGCCGGAGCCGGCGCGCTGGAGCTCGCGGTCTCCAACTACGCCGTCTCTCCCGGCGGCTTTCCGCACGGCATCGCCCTGGTGAAGGGCTTCTACAAGGAGCAGGGCATCGACGTGACCGCGATCCGCAGCTCGCCCGGCTCGTCGCCGGCGATCCGCGAGATGATCGCCGGCAACCTGCCCTTCGCGGAGGCCGGGATCACCGGCGCCATCGGGGCGATCAAGGCCGGCGCGGACATCAAGATCATCGGGAGCTCGGTCAACACCTTCTCCGAGGTCAACTGGATCACCATGCCGAATTCCTCGGTGAAGGGGATCGAGGATCTCAAGGGCCGCAAGGTCGGCTTCACGTCGCCGCGTTCGGCGACGCACATGCTGGCCGTGCTGCTGGCGAAGCGCGCCGGGCTCAAGCTCGACGAGCTCCAGCTCACCTCGGCGGGCAGCTTCCCGCAGGCGATGACGGCGCTCGAGGTCGGCGGCATCGACGTGGTGCCGATGGTCGAGCCCAACTTCACCGTCAACGGCCACAAGTACCGGTTGCTCGCGCGCGGCAACCAGGTCTTCCCGCCGATGAGCAACACCCTGTCGCTGACGACCGGCAAGTGGGCGCGCGAGAATCCGCAGGTGCTGCGCGCGATCATGGCGGGGCGGCGAAAGGGCGTGGAGTTCCTCGTCGCCAATCCGAAGGAGTCGGCGGAGATCCTGGCGCCGATCTACAAGCAGCCCGCCGCGGTGATCGAGCAGGTCATCATCAACCTGCGCGACCACGGCGCGGTCGACGGCGTCGCCTATTGGGGCCTCGGCGACATCAAGGTGAAGCCGATCGAAAACATCCTCGAGGGGGCGATGACGACGGGCGAGATCACCGAGTCCTACGACTTCCGGGCGCTGCTCGACGACTCGTTCCTGCCGGCCGACCTCAAGGGACTGCGCTGATCCGGGCCGGCGCCGGCGGGTCGCTCAGACCCGCCGGTGCAGCCGGCGGTCGATCGCGAGGAGCGCGGTGCTGACAGCGACAGCGAAGGCGATGATCAGGAAGGTTAGGGAGAAGATCATGTCGCCGTTGCTCGAGCCGATCGCCTGCATGAGCATGTAGCCGATGCCCTGATGCGAGCCGAACATCTCGCTCAGGATCGTGCCGATGAAGGTCAGCGAAACGCCGATGCGGATGCCGGTGAAGACCTCGGGCACCGACGAGGGCAGCAGGATCGACAGCCAGGCCTGGGCCCGGGTCAGTCCCATGACGCGTGCGGTCTTCAGGAAGACGACGCGCACGTTGCGCGCCGCATTGAGTGTGAAGATGGCGACCGGCACGATGCCGTGGATGGCGCCGAACACGACCTCGGTCGCCAGGCCGATGCCGCAGAACAGCAGGATGATCGGGAAGAAGGACACCTTCGGGACGGTGTAGAAGGCCATCAGCGCCGGCTCGTAGGCCTCGGCGAGGAGGCGGCTCGAGCCCAGCACCAGCCCGATCAGGACGCCGCCGCCGATGGCGATGACGAGCGCGAGCAGGAAGGCGCGAAAGGTGCTCGTCACGTTCGGCCAGAAATCCGCGGAGCGCAGCAGCTCGAGCGCGCCGGAAAGCGTCGTCAGCGGCGAGGACAGCGCCACGCTGCCGGCGAGATCGTGCATCGCCTGCCAGGCGCCCGCGATCACCAGCAGGAGCACGAGGTTGTCGACCAGGCGTCGCCCGATCTCGCGCCGTCCGCCGTTCACGGCCATCAGGACCGCCCCCGGCGCCGCATCAGGACGCCTTCCCAGGACGACAGCGAGACGTTGATGGCGACCGCGAGCAGGACGATGAACAGCACCATCGAGTAGAGCGCGTCGTTGTCGAAGCTCGTGTACGCCCAGTGGATCTGGTGGCCCAGCCCCGAGGACGCGAGGATGAACTCCGAGCCGACGACGCCGATGAACGCGTAGGAGATCGCGAGCTTCACGCCCGTGAAGATGTGCGGAACCGCGCTCGGGAGCACGACGCGCAGCAGCGCTTCCGCCCGTCCGAGTTTCATGACCGTCGCCGTCTTGCGGAAGACCCGCGGCACCCGGTCGAGGCCGTTGAGCGTGTTCACGATCATCGCCACGACGGCATAGAGATAGCCGATCACGATCTTCGGCGTGTCGGTGAGGCCGAACAGGTAGACGAACACGGGGTAGAAGGCCCAGATCGGCACCGCGTAGTAGCTGGTGAACAGCGGATCGAGCGTCCGGCGCACGCGCGGCAGCGCAAAGACGACCGCGCCGGCGACCACGCCCGAGACGATCGCCGCGGCGCCGGCGACGACGACGCCGACGAGGGTCGATCGCATGTCGGGCAGGATGCTGCCGCTCGCCAGCGCGCGATAGAGGCCGGTCGCCATCTGGCTCGGCGGGATCATCGTGAACGGCGTGATCAGGCCGACGCGGCAGACGGCCTCGAGCACGGCGACGAAGACGACGACGCTCGCCAGCTGCAGCCGCGTCGAGTCCTTCATGGCTGGCGTCCGCCGCCGCGCATGGCCTTCATCGACTCCTCGCGCAGCAGCGACCAGAGCCGACCGGTGACCCGTCCGAACTCCTCATGCCCGGCGATCCGGCTGTCGCGATCGCGCGGCCAACCCGTGACGATGGTGTCGAGGAAGCGGCCGGGGCGGGCCGACATGACGCCGACCCGATCGGCGAGCATCGCGGCCTCGTCGAGGGCGTGCGTGATCAGGAACACCGTGGCGCCGGTCTCGCGCCACAGCCGCAGCACCTCGTCGCCCATCAGCAGGCGCGTCTGTTGGTCGAGGGCGCCGAACGGCTCGTCGAGCAGGATCAGGCGCGGCTGCAGGACCAGCGTCCGGGCGATGCACACGCGCTGGCGCATGCCGCCCGACAGCTGGGCCGGATAGGCGCGCGCGAAGTCCCGCAGCCCCATGAGTCCGAGGGCGTCCTCGATCCGGCGCTTCTGCTCGGCCGCGTCGAGGCCGCGGCGGCGCAGGCCGAAGGCGACGTTGTCCCACACGCTGAGCCAGGGAAAGCTCGCGTCCTCCTGGAACACGACGCCGACGCCGTCCGGGACGTCGCCGCGCAGGGGGCGGCCCTCGAACGTCGCCTCGCCGGCGCTGGCCGTCGCCAGGCCGCAGATGATCTCGAGCAGGGTCGACTTGCCGCAGCCGGACGGACCGACCACGGCGAAGAACTCGCCCTTCGCGAGCTCGAGATCCAGGGGGCCGAGGGCATGGACCTCGGCCGCGCCACCCCGCGCCTCGTAGACGCGGGTGACCCCGCTGAGCCTGACATGCGTTCCTGCGTTCATCGTGTCATGCCGTCCCGTGAGGCGGTCCGTCCGCGATCGACCGGTCGGAGATTCCAGCCGGCACCGATGCGGGGATTGTACGAAATTCGCGCGGCGCGGGCCGCCCTATTGCTCGCCGGCGGCGGCACGCGGCGCGCTCGCAATTTCTTCCTAGCGCTTTGGCGAACGTCATCGGAGCGTCGCGCCGTCCGGCATCGGATCCGAACGCACACCAGGAGCGCGAGTGCAGCCATGGCTGGCGAAACCCTGTTCGACAAGATCTGGCAGCGGCATGTCGTGCGCGAGCTCGACGACGATGCCGTGCTGATCCACATCGACAGGCACATCATCCACGAATGCACCTCGGGGGCCGCCTTCGCCGGCCTCGCCAAGGCGGGTCGCAGGACCCGCCGCCCGGACCTCACCTATGCGGTCATCGACCACATCCTGTCGACGCGACCGGGGCGCAGCTGGGACACGTTCGAGGGGGCGAAGGAGTTCGTGTCGCTGCTGCGCAGGAATACCGCCGAGCACGGCATCGGCCTGATCGACGTCGACGACCCGCGGCAGGGCATCGAGCACGTCATCGCGGCCGAGCTCGGCATCTCGCTGCCGGGCACGACTCTCGTGTGCGGCGACAGCCACACCGCGACCTGCGGGGCGATGGGGTGCCTCGCCTGGGGCATCGGCACCAGCGAGGTCGCGCATGTGCTCGCCACGCAGACGATCGTGCAGCGGCGGCCGAAGCGGATGCGCGTGCGGTTCGAGGGCGGCCTGCGCGCGGGCGTGCATGCCAAGGACATGATCCTTGCGCTGATCGGCCGGATCGGCATCGCCGCCGGGACGGGGCACGCGGTCGAATACGCGGGCAGCGCGGTGCGCGCCCTCGGGATGGATGCGCGCCAGACGATCTGCAACATGTCGATCGAGTTCGGCGCGCGCTCCGGCATGATCGCGCCGGACGACACCACGCTCGCGCATCTCGACGGGCGGCCGTTCGCGCCGGCGGGCCGGCTCTGGGACGAGGCGGTCGCCTACTGGCGCACGTTGCGCAGCGACGATGACGCGGTCTTCGACCGCGAGGTCGAGCTCGACTGCTCGGCGATCGAGCCGCAGGTGACCTGGGGGACGACGCCCGGCGACGTCGTCGGCATCGGCGAGCGCGTCCCGGATCCGTCGGGCGTCGCCGACTCGCGCCGGCGCCAGGCGATGGAGCGGGCGCTCGGCTACATGGGGCTGCATCCGCGCGACGCGCTCGAAGGGCTCAAGATCGACGTCGCGTTCATCGGCTCCTGCACCAACAGCCGGCTCGCCGATCTCGAGGCGGCGGCGCGCGTCGTGCGCGGCCGAAAGGTGCCGTCGCATGTCCGCGCGCTGGTGGCGCCCGGCTCGGCGCCCGTCAAGCGCGCGGCCGAGGCGATGGGCCTCGACAAGGTCTTCACCGATGCCGGGTTCGAGTGGCGCGAGAGCGGCTGCTCGATGTGCGTCGCGATCAACGACGACTCGGTCGGACCCGACCAGCGCTGCATCTCGACCTCGAACCGGAACTTCGAGAACCGCCAGGGCCCGCGCAGTCGGACCCATCTCGCGAGCCCGGCGACGGTCGCGGCGAGCGCGGTCAGGGGCGCC
This sequence comes from Alphaproteobacteria bacterium, assembly GCA_016793165.1. Lineage (GTDB taxonomy): Bacteria > Pseudomonadota > Alphaproteobacteria > CACIAM-22H2 > CACIAM-22H2 > CAIOSQ01. Next base: position 20,071 of record JAEULA010000038.1, read on the forward strand.
ATCGCCGACGTCCGCAAGCTCGGCGCCTGATCGGAGGCATGACGATGGAGAAGTTCACCCGCGTCGAGGGGCCGGCCGCCAGCTTCCCGAAGCCCGACATCGACACCGACGCGATCATCCCCGCCGCCTGGCAGCGGACGCTCACGGGCGATCCGGGCCAGGGCCTGTTCGGCGGCTGGCGCTACCATCTCGACGGCAGCGAGAACCCCGACTTCATCCTGAACCAGGAGCCGTTCCGGCAGGCGCGGGTGATCGTCGGGGGCATGAATTTCGGTTGCGGGAGCTCGCGCGAGTTCGCGGTCTGGGCGCTGATGCGCTTCGGAATCCGCTGCGTGATCGCGCCGAGCTTCGGCGACATCTTCTACGAGAACTCGTTCAAGAACGGCCTGCTGCCCATCATTCTGCCGCCGGAGGAGGTCGAGCGCCTGCATGCGCATCTCGCGGCGACCAACGATCCGACGATCGCCGTGGACCTCGAGCGCTGCGAGATCAGGCTCGGCAACGGGCAGACATTGCCGTTCCGCATCCCGGCGGCACGCCGCACGGCCCTGCTCGAGGGGCTCGACGAGATCGGCGCGACGCTGAAATTCGCCGACGACATCGATCGCTTCCAGGGCGAGCAGCTCGTGCGCGAGCCCTGGGTCTACGCGCCCACGGCGGTCCTGCGCCCGAAGTGATCTCTGCAGCGCCGCCCCGGCGCGGGCGTGCTGGCGATGTGCGGCCGCCTTGCTCGCGGCGGCGGCTTCGGTCGCGAGGCGCGCCGCCCGGCTCCAGCGCGGCGCCGGGCCGCAACGTCAATCGATGACCATGTCGGCGCGCGCGACGATCGTCGCCGGCAGCTTCAGGCCCAGTGCCGCGGCGACGCGAAGGTTCACGACCAGAGTTACCGACGGCTGCTCGATCGGCAGTTCCGCCGCCGACGCGCCGCTCAGAATACGATCGACATAGAAGGCCGCGCGCCGCCAGTTGGCCTCGACGTCCGGGCCGAACTGAATCAGGCCTCCGGCCGCCGCCGACCCCGTTTCTCCGGAGATCGTCGGCAGCCGCGCGCGCGTTCCGAATGCGACGATGCGGTCGCGCAGGCGATTGAGCAACGGCCCCTGGGTCGTCACGAGCGCGTCGATGCCGGTCGCAAAGAGGGCGGCGAGCGCGGCGTCGAGGCCCTCGTCGCTGTCGAACCGGCGGATCTCGAGCGTCAGGCCGAGCCGCCGGGCGGCAGCCTCGCCGTCGGGCAGCAGCCAGTCCGTCTCGGGCAGCGCGAGGACGCCGAGCCGTCTCATGCCGGGCAACGCCTCGCGAACGATCTCGAGCCGCTTTTGGAACAGCTCGCGCGTCATCAGCTGGATGCCCGTCACGTTACCGCCGGGGCGGGCGTAGCTGCGCGCGAGCCCGCGGCTGATCGGCTCGTCCATGTTCGAGCAGACGATGGGGATTGTCCTGGTCAGCGACTGGACCACCTCGCAGCGCGCGCCGCTGGTGATGATCACGTCTGGCCTGAGCGCGACGAGTTCGGCGGCGAGTGCCTCGTAGCGATCGGCCCGACCCTCGCTCCATCGCGCATCGAGAATAACGTCGCGCCCGAGTGCGTGGCCCAGCTTCGCGAGCTCGGCCGGGAACTGACTCTCGGCCGGTCCGCCCGGCGCGGCGCCGGAACCGAGCCAGCCGATGCGCGCGATCCGCTCGCGGCTCTGCGCCAGCGTCAGATTCGTCCCCGCCAGCATCGCGAGCTGTACGCCGATCACCGTGCGGCGCGAGATCAGCCCGTCGCCTCGGTGCTGCGCGCGAGTGGCGCGCGGGGCATCGCCCGATCCGGGCGCCGCGCCGCCGTGCTGCTCATCGCGGCGCTCGGCGGCGCACAGCGCCCGCGCACTTGCCGGGGTGACGGTCGGTGCGGACACGGGGGCGATCGATGTTGTGCCCGAGGGGCACCGTCTCAACATGGACCGTCTCCATCGCAGGATGCCGGCAGCCCCGTCAGATTGGCCCCTTCACTGCCTGCAAGGCAATGTCACGGCCCGGGCCGCTGGTCCCAAGGACGGCTCGAGCGGACGTGCTGCGGTGGCGGCGGCATCGAACCGCCGGATGCTGACGCGATCGGGCGGCCTGTGCTCGCTCCATGCTCGACCGATCGTCGCGGCACCCGAGCCGAGCGAATTTCAGATCCGGGCAATGGGTCGGTTCTTGCCGCAGCGTCGGCCCGCTGGGGTGAGGGCGGTGTGCTGCGGCGCGACGACCGCGCCGACGGGCCAGAGGCCGCCTAGCGCGCCGCGGTCTGCCGTGCGTAGTCGGCGGCGTCGTACCAGCCGCGCGATGCGGCGACGCGGACATCGGAGTCGAGATCCCACTCCTCCCATCCGACGACCCGCAGCGGATTCTTCGTCGCGGCATGCGTGCCGGTGAAGGTCCAGAAATACGCGACATGGTTGCCCGCGCAGCGCACCGCGTCGCAGACGAGCTTGAGGTCCGGCACGTCGGCAAAGAAGCCGGTGGCCATCTCGCAGATGGCTTTGCGGCCTGTCCAGGGACTGCCGCCATTGATGACGATATGCCCGTCGGGGGCATAGAAGGACGCGACAGCCTCCGGCGAGCCGGAGTTCCAGGCATCCGTATACGCGGCGGCCATCGCGCGCGCGGCCTCGGGGTCGACCGTCATGGGGTGCTTCTCCCTCCGATGGCGCCTGTTGAATCGCGCCGGGTCTGCGGCAGATCAGCCGGCTCGCGCCGAGCCGCCCGGGGATCGGTCAGCGACGGCGTCCGGCGCCTGGATCGCCCGGAAGCCCGGCGAAGTCGAGCGGCGATCTGCCGAAGCCCCGGCCCTTCGCACGCGTCGATTTGCACGCGAACCGCGGGCCCCCGGCGCATCGCGCCCCGACGTGCGACCACAACGTCCTGCGATGACCCATGTCTCAGGGTCGGACAAGATGAGGAATGGCGTGCCCGGCGGGATTCGAACCCACGACCTTTAGCTCCGGAGGCTAACGCTCTATCCAGCTGAGCTACGGGCACGCACGGATCCGGAAGCGGGCGGAAGCTAGCGGAAGCGTCTGGCGGGCGCAACGAATGCCGGCCCCGGGAATCCCGGCGCTGCGCGCCGCGCTGCCGACGGCGCCGGGGCGCTCGGCGCTGCGATCGGGCGCCCGCCTAGGGTTCCGCCAGGGTCCGCGCCGGCGCGGTCCACCCCGCCTGGCGATCGGCGCCGGACGGAAGCGGGGAGGCGGGGTCGGTCGACCGGGTCGCAATCCAATGCGCCACGTCGCCGTGGACGCGCGCGGCGTCGAGGTCGCGCAGCAGCATGTGCCAGCCATTGTCGTAGATCGCGACGCGCCGCCGATCGGGGCCGGCCGCCGGCAGCCGCGCCAGCGTGCGCGCCATCGCGCCGTCGGGCACCAGGATGTCGCGCGCGCCCACGAGCACGAGCGTGGGCAACCGGATGCCGGGCGCCGCGGCGACCGCGTCGTCCATCAGCTGCACCAGGCCCCAGGTGATGTCGACGCGCGGGCCGCGCAGCATCAGCGGGTCGCGCGACAGCCGGCGCAGCAGCGCGATGTTGTCCGTCGGCCGAATCCCGGGCGAGCCCGACGGGCCGGCCAGCCACGGCACGCTGTGGGCGAGGCCGCGCAGCAGCCCCGCGGCGACCGGCCCGATCGCCTCGGAGCCGCGCACCGCCGGCGCCACGAGGATGAGGCCGCGCGCGTCGTCGAGCGCGCCGCGCGCCGCGCCGGCCATGGCGATCGCGCCGCCCATGCTCTCGCCGAGCACGAACAGCGGCGTGTCGCGATGGCGCGCATGCAGCAGGGCGACGGCCTCGCGCAGGTCCTCGACATAGGCCTCGGTGCCGGCCCAGCGGCCGAAATGCGGCGCCTTGCCGAAGCCGCGCTGATCGTAGGCGTAGGTGAGGATGCCGTGCTCGGCCCAGCTCGGGGCCGGCTCGGTGAAGCCGTTCGAATAGTCGGCGAAGCCGTGCAGCGCCAGGACCACCGCGCGCGGCGGCGTCGCCGGCGCCCAGCTGCGCAGCGGCAGCACGGCGCCGTCGCCGGCCACGATGCGATCGGTGTCGATCTGCGCGGCCTGCGTCGTCGGCCCGCGCGGGACCACCGTCGGCGTGCAGGCGCCGAGCGCCAGCAGGGCGAGCGCCGCGCCGACGCCGATCGAGCCGCGCGCCGCGCCCGCCAGGCGATCGAACGTGCGGCGCGCGCCGGCCACGATCCGCCGCGCCGCGCGTGCGCCGCTTCGGGGCCGCATCGGCCTCGCCGTGGTCGGCATGAGCGCGCGTCCTTCGGTCATGCCGCGCGCGTCAGGGTGAGGAAGATGTCCTCGAGGTCGCTCTCGCGCGTCGAGACATCCACGATGCCGAGCCCGGCCGCCTGCACGGCGGCGAGGATCTGGCCGGTCTGCGTGCGGCTCGGCTTGTAGCGGAAGACGAGGCCGTGGCTGCCGTCGCGCGCGGGCGCGAAGGCGGCGAGCTCGGCCGACAGCTCGCCGACCGGTGCCGCGAGCGTCACGTGCAGCGTCTTCTCGTCGAAGACGCGCTTGAGATTCACGGTCGTGTCGCACGCGACCAGCTTGCCGTGGTTGATGATCGCGATCCGGCCGCACAACTCCTCGGCCTCCTGAAGATAGTGCGTCGTGAGCAGTACGGTCACGCCGCCGGCGTTCAGCTCGCGCACGTAGCTCCACAGCTGCTGGCGCAGTTCGACGTCGACGCCCGCGGTCGGCTCGTCGAGCACCAGGACCGGCGGGCGATGGACGAGCGCCTTGGCGACGAGCAGCCGCCGGCGCATGCCGCCCGACAGAGAGCGGGCATAGGCGTTCGCCTTGTCGGCGAGGCCGACGGCCTTGAGGATCTCGGCCGTGCGGCGCTCGGCGGACGGCACGCCGTAGAGCCCGGCCTGGACCTCGAGCAGCTCGGCGGGCGTGAAGAAGGCGTCGAGGTTCAGTTCCTGCGGCACGACGCCGATCGCGGCGCGGCTGCTGCGCGGGTCGGCATCGAGATCGATGCCCCAGATCCGCACCTTGCCCGCCGTCTTGTCGACGAGGCCGGCCATGATGTTGATCATCGTCGACTTGCCCGCGCCGTTGGGGCCGAGCAGACCGAAGATCTCGCCGCGGCGGACGGTCAGCGACACGTCGTCGAGGGCCTTCTTCGCCGGCGCCCTGCCGCTCGCGGCATAGACCTTCGAGAGGCGCTCGATCTCGACGGCGTTGTCCGGGGCGGCGGGTGACGTCATGGGGCGAGCCTGTGCCGTGGCTGAACGTGGAGGACGGGGTCCGCAGCGGCGATCTGATCCGTTGCAACGCGTGGGTCGATCGCTATCATCCCGTCGCAGTTTCGCGCAATCCAGGCAATCCGAGTACCTCTCATGGCCGTTTCCGCCACGCCGGCGCGCTCCGCGCCCCCGCCGCCCGAAACCATCGAGGTCGATTCGACGACGGTCGCCTGCGATGGCGGAGGCGGCCCGCTGGGCCATCCGCGCGTCTACATCAATCTGCGCAAGGACGGCACGGGCGAATGTGGTTACTGCGACCGGAAGTTCGTGCTGAAGAAGGGCGCCCGCGCCGGCGGGCATTGAGCCGTCCGGCGCCGACCCGGGCGCCGGCAAGCCATGGGCCGCTGCGCGGTCGTGGCGAGTTGAAGCCGGGCACCTTGTCCGCGATCATCCGTCCGCCGGGCCTGCCCCGAAATCTGATCGAGACGGAGTGACGACGATGGCCGCCAAGTCCAAGACGCCGGCGAAAGACGGCGGCGCGCCGGTCAAGCATCTCTGCCTGATCGACGGCTCGGGCTACATCTTCCGCGCCTTCTTCGCGATCAAGACGCCGATGACGCGGGCCGACGGCACGCCGGTCGGCGCGGTGTTCGGCTTCTGCTCGATGCTGTGGAAGCTGCTGCAGGAGCAGGACTGCGACCACCTCGCCGTCATCTTCGATGCCGGCCGGCGCAGCTTCCGCAACGAGATCTACCCCGAGTACAAGGCCCACCGGCCCGAGCCGCCGCCCGAGCTCGTGCCGCAATTCGGCCTGGTGCGCGAGGCGACGCGCGCGTTCAACCTGCCGGCGATCGAGTCCGCGGGCTTCGAGGCGGACGACCTGATCGCGACCTATGCCAGGCAGGCGGTCGAGGCCGGCGCCAAGGTGACGATCATCTCGTCCGACAAGGACCTGATGCAGCTGATCCGGCCGGGCGTGGCGATGTTCGATCCGCTCAAGAACAAGCCGATCGGCGAGCCGGAGGTGCTGGAGAAGTTCGGCGTCGCGCCGGCCAAGGTCGTGGACGTGCAGTCGCTCGCGGGCGATTCGACCGACAACGTGCCCGGCGTGCCCGGCATCGGCGTGAAGACGGCGGCGGAGCTGATCGCGACCTTCGGCGATCTCGACACGCTGCTGGCGCGCGCCGGCGAGATCAAGCAGCCCAAGCGGCGCGAGGCGTTGCTGACCAATGCCGACAAGGCGCGCGTCAGCCGCGAGCTCGTGCGGCTGAAGGACGACTGTTCGGTGCCCGTGCCGCTCGACGATCTGGTGAAGCACCGGCCCGACCCAGCCGTGCTGCGCGGCTTTCTCGAGGCGCAGAACTTCCGCAGCCTGCTCGCGCGCTTCCAGGCCGACGGCAGCATCCTGGCGAGCGATGCCGCGCCGGGTCCTGCGCCCGCCGTCGCCGCGAACGGCACGACCCCGACGTCCGGCGCCGCGGCGGGACCGGCAACCTCCGTGGCCGCGGGCGGCGGCGGCGCGCGCTACGTGCTGATCCAGGACGACAAGGCGCTGGATGCGTGGATCGCGCGCGCGATCGAGGCGGGGCAGTTCGCCGTCGACACCGAAACGACGTCGCTCGATGCCGTGCGCGCCGAACTCGTCGGCATCTCGCTCGCGATCGAGCCGGGCGAGGCGGCCTACATCCCGCTCGCGCATGTGAAGCCGGGCGCGGCCGCGGCCGAAGGCGAGCTCGCGCTGGGCGGCGGCAAGGCCGAGCCCGTGCCCGGCCAGCTCAAGCGCGACGCGGTGCTCGGGAAGCTCAAGAAGCTGCTCGAGGATCCCGCGATCCTGAAGATCGGCCACAACATCAAGTACGACGCCGTCGTCTTCGCGAGCTACGGCATCGACGTGGCGCCGATCGACGACACGATGCTGATCAGCTACGTGCTCGAGGGCGGTGCGCACGGCCACGGCATGGACGAGCTGGCCAATCTCCATCTCGGCCACACCACGATCACCTACGACGACGTAACCGGCACGGGGAAGGGCCGGATCTCCTTCGCCGAGGTGGCGCTCGACAAGGCGCGCGACTACGCCGCCGAGGACGCGGAGGTGACGCTGCGCCTGCATCGCCTGCTCAAGCCGCGGCTGGTGCCGGAGCGGCTCGTCACCGTCTACGAGACGATCGAGCGGCCGCTGGTGCCGATCGTCGCGGCGATGGAGCGCGCCGGGGTGATGGTCGACCGCGAGCAGCTGCGGCGCCTGTCCAACGACTTCGCGCTGCGCCTCGACGAGTACGAGAAGAAGATCCACAAGGCGGCGGGGCGGAGCTTCAACATCGGCTCGCCCGCGCAGCTCGGCACGATCCTGTTCGACGAGATGAGCCTGCAGCTGCCGGACGGGTCCCGCCCCGCGAAGACGAAGACCGGCGCCTATTCGACCGGCGCCGAGGTCCTGGAGGACCTTGCCGCCGCCGGCCATGCGCTGCCGCAGCTGGTGCTCGACTGGCGCCAGCTCGCCAAGCTCAAGTCGACCTACACCGACGCGCTGATGGAGCAGATCAACCCCGACACCGGGCGGGTCCACACCTCCTTCGCGATGGCGGCGACGTCGACGGGGCGGCTGTCGTCGTCGGATCCGAACCTGCAGAACATCCCCGTGCGCACCGAGGAGGGGCGGAAGATCCGCACCGCCTTCGTGGCGGAGGAGGGCTGGGACCTCGTCAGCCTCGACTATTCGCAGATCGAGCTCCGGCTGCTCGCGCATGTCGCGGGCATCGACGTGCTGCGCGAGGCCTTCCGCAAGGGCGACGACATCCACGCGATGACGGCGAGCGAGGTGTTCGGCGTGCCGATCAAGGGCATGTCGAAGGAGGTCCGCAACCGCGCAAAGGCGATCAACTTCGGCATCATCTACGGGATCTCGGCCTTCGGCCTCGCGCGCCAGCTCTCGATCCCGCAAGGCGAGGCGCGTGCCTATATCGACGCCTACTTCAAGCGCTATCCCGGGATCCGCGCCTACATGGATGCGACCAAGAAGAAGGCGCACGAGCAGGGCTACGTCACCACGCTGCTCGGCCGGCGCTGCCACGTGCCCGGCATCGCGTCGAAGAATCCCGCGCAGCGCAGCTTCTCCGAGCGCGCCGCGATCAACGCGCCGATCCAGGGCGGTGCGGCCGACATCATCAAGCGCGCGATGATCCGCATCCCGGCAGCCCTCGCCAGGGCGAAGCTGTCGGCGCGCATGCTGCTGCAGGTGCACGACGAGCTGCTCTTCGAGGTGAAGCCCAAGGAGCGCGACAGGACGATCGAGGTCGTGCGGGCGGTCATGGAAGGGGCCGCGAAGCCGGATGTCGAGCTGACGGTGCCGCTGGTCGTCGAGGCCGGCCACGGTCGCTCCTGGGCCGAGGCGCATTGAGCCATGAGCTTCACCGGAACGCCCGACGAGTTCCTCGACGAGATCCTGCGCCTGCCGCGCGTGGTGGCCGAGAGCGTCTCGCCCGACCTGGCCCGCGTCGCCTTCTCCTGGGCGAACGTGGGCGAAGCCGTCGACGCCTGGGTGACGCCGGTCGACGGCACCACCGCGCCGACGCGCATCACCGACAACGCCGACGACAGCTACGTGATCGGTTGGACGCCCGACGGCGCGGCCGTCCTCGTCGCCGAGGATCGCGGCGGCGACGAGCGCGTGCGGCTCTATGCGGTCGACGTGGCACCTCCGCATGCGCGCCGGCTGCTGACCGACGAGAATCCCGGATACTTCCTGCGCGGCGGGCGCCTGACGCCCGACGGGCGCACGCTGGTCTATGCCGCGAACCGCGACCCGGACACGGCTGCGGAGATCGAGCCGTTCCTGGTCTACGCCCATGACCTGGCGGGCGGGGCGCGGCGGGTGATCGCTCGGCCGGTGCGGCCCGGCACCGGCGCGCCGCAGCTCAACGAACAGGGCACGCACGTCCTCTACACGCGCAAGGATCGGCACCCCGCGGGCACGCAGCTCTGGTGCGTGGGTCTCGATGGCCGCGACGACCGCGAAATCGTCAATGCCGGCGACGACGCAAAGGTCTCCGGGCGATGGCTCGCGGATGGCACGACGGCGCTGGTTCTCGCCGAGACGAGGACGCACAAGCGCGTCGGTCTTTGGCGGCGCGCCGACGGCGACCTGCGCTGGGTAATCGACGATCCGCAGCGCGACATCGAGAGCGCCTATCCGCTCAAGGGCCACGGCGGCTTCGTCGTCGTCGAGACCGTGAAGGCGGTGAGCCACGCGCATCTGCACGAGGCCGACGGGACGAAGCTGCCGCATTTCGGCGGCCCGCCGGGCACCTTCATGCCGCTCGCGCCGACCAGCGACGGCCGCTGGGTGGGTACCTTCGTCAATCCGCACCATCCGCGCGACGTCGTGCGCCTGTCGAAGGAGTTCCCGACCGCCGCGCTGAGCCTGAGCCGCGGCTGGCCGCGCACGCAGCTGCGGCCGGTCGACTTCTCGGCGCCCGAGAGCGTCGCGTGGCGGTCGACCGACGGGCTCGAAATCCAGGGCTGGCTCTACCGCGCCAAGGCGAAGCCGGCGAAGGGCCTGGTCGTCCAGATCCACGGCGGGCCGACGGCGCATGCCGAGGCGCGGATCAGCCCGTTCGTCCAGTTCATGACGTATTCGGGCTTCGACGTGCTCGAGCCGAACTACCGCGGCTCGACCGGCTTCGGCCTCGCTTACCGCGAGGCGATCAAGAAGACCTATTGGGGCGGCCTGGAGCAGGACGACATCCGCACGGGCATCGAGCACCTGATCCGCGAGGGCATCGCCACGCCGGGCCGCGTCGGCGTCACGGGCACCAGCTACGGCGGCTACTCGTCGTGGTGCGCGATCACGCGCTGGCCGCGCGAGACCGTGGCCGCGGCGGCGCCGATCTGCGGCATGACCGACCTCGTCGTCGACTACGAGACGACGCGGCCGGACCTCCGGCCCTACAGCGAGGAGATGCTCGGCGGCGCCCCGGCCCAGGTGCCCGATCGCTATCGCGAGCGCTCGCCCGTCCACTTCGTCGCGAACATCAAGGGCGCGCTGCTCATCGTCCAGGGCGAGCGCGATCCCAACGTGACGCCGGCGAACGTCCGCGAGGTGCGCGCCGCCCTCGATGCCGCCGGCATCGCGCACGAGATGCTCGCCTTCGCCGACGAGGGCCACGGCATCGCCAGGCCGAAGAACCAGCGCGTGCTCTACGCCAGGCTCGCGTCCTTCTTCGCCGCGGCGTTCGCGTCGTCGGCACGCTGACGGACGACGCGGAGACCCGCCGATGGCCGGGAAGCTGATCCTCGTCGCGAGCCTCTGGCTCAAGGACAACGACGTCGCCGGGTTCGAGGAGTTCGAGCGTCGCGCTGCCGCCGTGATGGCGCGGCACGGCGGTCGCATCGAGCGCGCGATCCGTGTCGACCGCGCGACGGCGCCGGCGGACGCGCCGTTCGAGATCCACGTCGTCAGCTTCCCCGATCGCGCCGCCTTCGACGCCTATCGCACCGATCCCGCGACGCAGGCGCTCGCGCCGCAGCGCGAGGCGGTGATCGCGCGCACGGCGGTGCTGTTCGGCAAGGACGCCGTCCCCTACGGCTGAGCCGTGCGGCTCAGCCCTTCACCGCGCCGGCGGCGAGGCCGCGGACCATCGAGCGCTGGACGAAGGCGAAGAGGATCAGCACCGGCAGGATGCTGAGGATGCCGCCGGCGGCGAGCGCGCCCCAGGGCAGCTGGAACTCGCCGACCATGAGCTGCAGCCCGACCGGCCAGGTGCGCGAGCCCGACGACGTCGTGAGCATCAGCGCGAAGAGATACTCGTTCCAGGCCGCGATGCCGATGAACACGGCGCAGGCCCACAGCCCGCCCTTCACCAGCGGCAGCACGACGCGGATCATCGCGCCGAGCCGCGTGCAGCCGTCGATGCGCGCGGCCTCCTCGAGCTCGCTCGGGATCGCGTCGAAGAAGCCCTTCATCATCCAGACGAAGATCGGCAGCAGGAACCCCGTATAGGCGAGGGCGAGGCCGATGCGGGTGTCGAGCAGCTCGGCGTTGCGCATGATGATGAAAAGCGGGATCACCATCAGCACGACGGGGAACATTCGCAGCACGAGGAAGAACAGCAGCGTGGCGTGACGGCCGCGGAAGCGCAGGCGCGACACGGCGTAGGCGGCGAGCGTGCCGGCGCCGACGCAGATGCCGGCGGTGTAGAGCGTCGTGATCGCGCTGTTGATCATCAGCGTCGGCAGGTTCGACTGGGTCCAGATGGCGACGTAGTTGTGCAGCGTCGCGGGGTTCGGGATCAGCGTGATCGTCCGCGTGATGATGTCCTTCTCGAGCTTCAGCGACGTGATCAGCGTCCACAGGATCGGGAAGATCGCGAAGAAGGCGAAGGCCAGCGCGATCGCATAGGCGCCGGCGAGCTGGGCGGGGCGGCGGCGCAGCGCCATCTCACTCCTCCTTCAGTACGTTGGAGCGGCGGACATAGACGTAGGAGCAGACCATCAGCAGGAGCAGCATCACGACGGACAGCGCGCCCGCGTAGCCGAAATTGAACTCGCGATAGGCCTTCTGGAAGGCATAGAGCGACAGCACCTGGGTCGAACGGCCGGGACCGCCGCCGGTGAGGATCAGCAGGAGCTCGGGCGAGTTCATCAGGCTGATGGCGCGGAGCACCACGCTCGCGACGATGATCATGCGCAGGCCGGGCAGCTGGATGTGGACGAAGCGGTGCCACAGCCTGGCGCCGTCGACCTCGGCGGCCTCGTAGAGCTCGACCGGGATGCCCTTGAGCCCGGCGAGCAGCAGCAGCGCGAAGAACGGGAAGCCGTGCCAGGTCTCGACCAGGATCGCGGCGGGCAGCGCCCAGGCCGGATCGGCGAACCAGGCCTTGAAATTCTCGAGCACGCTGAGGCCGACGAGGGCGGCGTTCACGATGCCGAGCCGCGGGTCGAGCATCAGCGCCCAGATGTTGCCGGCAACGACGATCGGCAGGAACCAGGGCAGCAGCACGATCACCGTGAGGGCGCGGAACCCCGGCAGGTCCATGTCGAGCACGAGGGCGATGATCATGCCGAGCAGCAGCTCGAACGCCACAGTGGCGACGACCCAGACGACGGTGTTCTGCAGCGACACCCAGAACACCGGGTCGTCGAGCAGCGCCATGTAATGGCGCAGGCCCACATAGCCGGTGCCGAGATCCGGCCGGTTGAGCCGCATCTGACGGAAGCTGAGATCGATGCCGGTCAGCGTCGGATAGATGATGACCGCGAAGACGAGCACGAGGCTCGGCAGCAGCAGCAGCCACGGCCAGGCGCGCCCGTCGGAGAGGGAGGCGAGGCGGGCGCCGAGCGACGGCGAGGGCTGCGCGCGCGCGGTCATGGACACGTGCCCGATCGGGGCGCGCTCATCCCCTCCTGCCGCGCAGCGGTAGGAGGGGTGGCACGCGCCCAAGCTCGAGAAGAGGGGCGCGTGACGGGGAGGTCAAGCGTAGCTCTGCGGACCGCCATCGACCTCCCCACCCCCGCTTCGCTCGGGCACTCCTCCTACCGCTGCGCGGCAGGAGGGGAAGAGAAATTTCACCGGCCATCGTCCGAGCTGCTCTCAAACGATCGCGACGGCGGTCTTCTCGAGCCAAGCCCAGTCGGGCATGTAGCCGAGGCCCGGTGCCTCCGGCACGCTGAGAACGCCGCCGACGATCGGCATGAAGTTGGCAGGGTTCTTCAGCCCGGAGATCTGTTGCGACGAGATGACGAGCTGCTCGTAATAGTCGTTGTTGGGGATCGCGCCGCAGAGATGCGCCTGGCCGACGCCCATGCCGTGCACCTGCGCCTTCATGCCGTGGCATTCCGCGAGATGCGCGATCTTCAGCGCACCGGTGAGCCCCGCCTTCATGTCCGGGTTGGTGCGCATCATGTCGAGCGCGCCGTCCTGGATCCAGGTCGCTGCGTTCCAGTGCGCGCCGTCAGAGGTCTCGCAGGCGAGCACGGGGATGTCGAGGTCGTTGCACAGCTTGGTGTAGCTGCGCAGCTCGAACTCGCGCATCGGCTCCTCGTACCAGTAGAAGCCCTCGGCCTCGAGGACGCGGCCGAACCACAGGCTGGTGGGATAGTCCCAGCCGGCGGAGCCGTCGAACATCAGCACCGCGTCCGGCCCGGTCCAGCGGCGGAGATTGCGGCACAGCTTCGCATCCTCCTTCGCGTCGCCCCAGGCGTGCAGCTTGAAGGCTGTGAATCCCTCGTCGATGCATTCGCGGATGTGGCGCTCGTACTCGTCCATCGTGTCCCAGGTGACGGTCGAGGCGTAGACCGGCACCTTGTTCGAATGGCCGCCGAGCAGCTTGTAGAGCGGCAGTCCGGCCTTGCGCGACTTGATGTCCCACGCGGCCATGTCGAGCAGGCTCATGTGGTGGAGCTGGAACTCCTCGAGCCGGTCGATCTCCCAGACGAGGTGCCAGAGCCGCTCGCCGAGCAGCGGGTCCTCGCCGATCAGCCTCTTGAGCCGGCGCTGCACCGCGCTCATCACCGCTTCGCCGCGATTGATCTTCACGCAGCCGGTGACGCCCTCGTCGGTGTCGACGCGCAGCACCGCGACGCGCGGGGTCTTCCCGGCCGGCGTTCCGTCGCCCGAGCCGGGAAGTCCCTTTCGCCAGCGATACGGATCACCCGCGTACGGTTCCTCGAGCAGGTAGCAGCGGATGTCCGTGATCTTCATCGCGCGATGCTCGTGGGCTCAGTTGATCGCCGCGTCGAGGCCCTTGAGGATCGCGTCGGTGGCGCGCTCGGCGTTCTGCTGGCCGACCAGGATCTTCTGGAACTCCGGCAGCACGACGTTCTGCGCCCAGCCGGCGAAGCCGACGAAGCTCGGCGGCAGCTTGCCGAAGCTGAGCGTCTCGCCCGCCGGATTGTAGAGCGGGTTGCCGGTGATTCGCGGGTCGCGCGCGAGCTGCGCGTTGGCCGGGAAGTAGCCGGTCTCCTCGAGGAAGGCGATCGACGGGTCGGCCTCGCCCCAGAAGCTGATCCAGTCCCAGGCGGCCTGCTCGTTGTCCTTCTTCATGAGGCCGTTATAGAGGTAGGTCAGCCGCGCGACGCGCGACGCGGGGCCGGCGGGCTTCGTCGCGGTGCCGAGCTCATTGGGCTTGAGGGCGCGCACCATCTCGACCAGCGAGCCGGTGTGGTGCCAGGTCATCGCGGTCTGCCCGGTCTTGAAGCCTTCCATGATCTGGCGGAAGCCGTCGTTGGGCGCGCTCGGCGGCACGACCTTGTGCACGGTGTGCAGGTCGGAGAACCACTTGATGGCCGCGAGCGTCTTGCCCTTGTCCATCGCATTCTTGCCGTCGACGACGAACTGCGAGCCGAAGGCCTCGATCAGGTCGATGATGTAGGCGAAGCCGCCGGGCCCGCCGCGCATGCCGAAGCCGTAGCGGTTCTTCGAGGGATCGGTGAGCTTCTTCGCCGCGTCGACGAACTCGTCGAGCGTCTTGGGCGGACCGCTGATGCCGGCCTGCTCGAACCAGTCCTTCCGGTAATAGACCCAGTCGACGAAGGTGAAGGCCGGGACGCCGTAGATCTTCCCCTTCGACGTGGCGCCGCGCCAGCGATCCTCGGGATAGTTCGCCTTCTGCGACCAGCCGTTCACGCGCGCCGTCACGTCGACGAGCCCGTCCATCGCCAGCATGTCCGCCAGGCGTTCGGCGACGACCATGCTGATGTCCGGCCGAGTCTTCGCCATCACGGCGGCGGTGAACTTGGTCATGTACTCGGGATTCGGGATGTTCTCCTGCGTCAGCGCGATATTGGGGAAGCGCTGCTTGAACAGCGCCATCACCTTCTGCAGGCCGGTGAACTCCTCCTGGCTGGTGAAGTGGTGCCAGTAGGTGATGCGCGACGCGGATTGCGCGCGAAGCGACGGTGCCGTCAGCGCGACGCTCGCGGCCGCGCCCGCGCCGAGTGCGGCGCGACGGGTGATCTTGGTCATGGACGTCTCCCCTTGTTGGATCCGGTTCAAAGCTTGATCGGCGACGGCGCGGCGGGGCGCAGGCCCGCGGCCACGGTGGCGACGGCGTGCTCCTCGCGGGCCGCCTTCGACAAGGCGAGCCCGTGGCCGAGGCGGTCGGGTGCGATCGCGAAGCCGTCCTGGAA
>JAEULA010000062.1 GCA_016793165.1 Alphaproteobacteria bacterium
GCGAACTCGACGATCAGGATGCCGTGCTTGGTGATCAGGCCGACCAGCGTCACCAGCCCGATCTGGCTGTAGACGTTGAGGGTGCCGCCGTTGAGCTTGAGCGCGAGCAGCGCGCCGACGGCCGAGAGCGGAACGGTCAGCATGATGATGAACGGATCGATGAAGCTCTCGAACTGCGCGGCGAGCACGAGGTAGATGAAGATGCAGGCGAGCGCGAGCGTCACGTAGAAGCCGCCCGTCGAGCTGCGGAACTCGCGGCTCTCGCCCGCGAGGTCGGTGATCACGGTGCCGGGCAGGTCCGCCGCCACGCCCTGCAGGAAGTCGAGCGCCTCGCCGAGGACGTAGCCGGGCGCCAGCGTGGCGGTGATCGTGGCCGAGCGCAGCTTGTTGAAGTGGTTCAGCTCGCGCGGCGCCACCGTCTCGCGGATCTCGACGAGGTTCGACAGGGGGACCATGTCGCCGCCGCGCGCGCGCACGAAGATCTGCGCGAGGTCGTCCGGGCGCGCGCGGTCGGCGTCGGCGAGCTTCACGACGACGTCGTACTGCTTGCCGTTCTGCTTGAAGCGCGTGACCTGGCGGCCGCCGAGCATGGTCTCGAGCGTGCGTCCGATCGTCTCGATGTCGATGCCGAGATTGGCGGCCTTCTCGCGATCGACCGACACCTTGAGCTCAGGCTTGTTGAGCTTCAGGTCGGTGTCGAGGTTGAGCAGGCGCGGGTTCTGGCGCGCGGCCGCGAGAAGCTGGTCGACGGCCCGCTGCAGCTCGGCATAGGGCGCGGAGGTCTGCAGCACGAAGTTGACCGGCTTGTCGATCGGGCTCGCGCCGAGCGAGGGCGGGTTGACCGGGAAGGCGAGGATGCCGGGAATGCCGCCGAACATCCGCGGCGCGATGCCGCCGACGATGGCCTGCTGCTTGTCGCCCGCCGCCTTGCGCACGTCCCAGTCCTTCAGCCGGATGAAGCTGATGACGTTCGACACGGTCGGGAAGCCGACGACCATGAAGAAGGCGTCCATCTGCGGCACCGTGCGGTACACCGCCTCCATGCGCTTGGCATAGGTGTCGGTGAACTCCTTCGTCGAGCCCTCGGGCGCGACGCCGATGCCGATGATCGAGCCGCGATCCTCGATCGGCGACAGCTCGCGCGGCAGGCCCATCACCAGCACGCCGATGAACGCGGCCAGCGCCAGATAGGCGACGAACACGGCGCTGCGCATCGTCAGCACCGCCGTCAGGGCGCGGCGGTAGAGCGCGTTCATCCCTTCGATCACGCGCTCGCCGGCACGGAACGCGATGTTGTGGCGCGGCTGGTGCCTGAGCAGCAGCGAGCACATCATCGGCGAGAGCGTGAGCGCGACGAAGCCCGAGACGATCACCGCGCCGGCCAGGGTCAGCGCGAACTCGATGAACAGCCGCCCGGTGCGGCCGGTCTGGAAGGCGATCGGCGCGTAGACGGCGGCCAGCGTGATCGTCATCGCGATGATCGCGAAGGTGATCTCCCTCGCGCCCTTGATCGCGGCCGTGAACGGGTTCTCGCCCTTCTCGACGTAGCGGGCGATGTTCTCGAGCATCACGATCGCGTCGTCGACGACCAGCCCGACGGCGAGCACGAGCGCCAGCAGCGTCAGCGTGTTGACCGAGAATCCGAACAGCAGCATCACGCTGAACACGCCGATCAGGCTGACGGGGATGGTGACCAGCGGGATCAGGGTCGCGCGCAGCGAGCGCAGGAAGAGGAAGATGACGATGACGACCAGGACGATCGCCTCGCCGATCGTGCGGAAGACGTTGTCGATCGACTTGGCGATGAACACCGAGGAGTCGTAGCCGTTGTTGACGGTCATTCCCGGCGGCAGGCCCTCGATGATCCGCGGCAGCTCGGCCGTGATCGCCTTGGACACGTCCAGCGGGTTGGCGGTCGACTGCTTGACCACGCCCAGCGCCACGGCCGAATTGCCCATGAAGCGCGCGATGACGCGGTCGTCGCGCGCGTCCAGCGTCGCCTTGCCGACGTCGCCGAGGCGGACGAGATAGCCGCCGGCGTCGCGGATGATGAGGTTGTTGAACTCCTCGGGCGTGCGCAGGTCGGTCTCCGAAAGCACGGTGAACTCGCGCTGGCGGCTCTCGATGCGGCCCGCGGGCACCTCGACGTTCTGTCGGCGCAACGCGGCCTCGACGTCCTGAGGCGTCAGGCCGTAGCCGGCGAGGCGCAACGCGTCGAGCCAGATCCGCATGGCGAAGCGTCGCTCGCCGAAGATGCGCACGTCGGCGACGCCGGGCAGGTTCTGCAATCGGTCCTTCACGAAGCGGTCGGCGTAGTCTGTGACCTCGAGCGGCGAGTGCCGATCCGACGAGAAGGCGAGATAGATGATCGGCTGCGCGTCGGCCTCGACCTTGGCGATCACCGGCTCGTCGATCTCGTCGGGCAGGCGCGATCGCACGCGGCTGACGCGGTCGCGCACGTCCGACGCGGCGAGGTCGACGTCGCGCGTGACGCGGAACTTCACCGTGATCTGGCTGCGCTCCGGCCGGCTGATCGAGGTCATCACGTCGATGCCTTCGATGCCGGCGAGCGAATCCTCGAGCGGCTGCGTGATCTGGCTCTCGATGATCTCGGCCGAGGCGCCGCGATAGGTCGTCTCGACCGTCACCACCGGCTCGTCGATCTTCGGGTACTCGCGCACGGTCAGCCGCGAATAGGCCATCAGCCCGATCAGAAGCAGCGTCAGGCTCATGACGGTCGCGAAGACCGGCCGTCGGATCGAGATCTCGGAGAGGTTCATGGCTGGGCTCCGCGGCTCAGCCGCTGCGGCCGTTGGGCGCGGCCGCCTGCGGCGGGCGTTGCGGCTGGCCGGGTGCGCCGGCCGGGGACGAGCCTTGCGGCTGGGCGCCCTGGGGCGGGCCGCCCGCGGGCATCACCTGCACCGGCATGCCGTCGCGGATCTTCAGGACGCCGGCGGTGACGACCACGTCGTCGCGCGCCAGCCCTTCGAGGATCTCGACCGCGCCGGGGCGGCGCTCGCCGAGCTTCACGGTCGTGAGCTTCACCGTCTTCGGCTTGCCGTCGCCGTTGTCGACCACCTTGAACAGCGTGTGCCTGTCGCCCTGGGGGATGATCGCCTGCTCGGGCACGAACAGCGCCTGCGGGCGCTCGGCGAGCGTCAGGGTCACCCGCGCGAACAGGCCGGGACGGAGCGCCTCGTCGGCGTTGGCGATGCGGGCGCGGATCACGACCGCGCGGCCGGCGACGTCGACGGCGGGATCGATGGCGTAGAGCTCGCCGGCGAAGCCGCGGCCGGCATGCGCATCGACGGCGATCTCGACGCGCTGGCCGGTCTTGAGGGCGGGCAGGAACAGCTCCGGCACGCGGAAGTCGACCTTGAGCGTGTCGATCTGCTCGAGGTTCACGATCTCCTGGCCGGAATTGACGAAGTCGCCGACCGAGACCTTGCGCAGGCCGACGACCCCGTCGAACGGTGCCGTGAGCTGGAACTTCTCCAGCCGCGCCTTGCGCAGCTCGATGGCTGCGGTCGCGGTGCGGATCTGCGCCTGGGCCTCGTCGAGGGCGCGCTGCGTGCCGGCGCCGCGCCGCTCCAGCTCGACGGCGCGCTGGTAGTTGCTGCGCGCCAGCGAGGCGGCCGCCTCGGCTTGCGCGAGCTCCGCGCGCTCGACCGAGGCGTCGAACTGGACCAGCACCTGGCCGCGCTGGACGCGCTGGCCCTCGGCGAAATTGAAGCCCGCGACGCGCCCGGCGATCTCCGGGCGGATCACCACGGATTCGTTGGAGCGCAGCGTGCCGATCGCCTGGATCTGGCGCTGCGCGGTGGCGATCGTGACGGGGGCGGCCTCGACCGGCATCGCGAATCCGGCGGGTGGGCCGCCGCGCCCCGGGCCTGCGGCACCCTGCTGCTGCGGGACCATGACGTAGGTCCAGTAGGCCCAGCCGCCGCCGGCCGCGGCGGCCAGCACGACGAGAACGGCGATGAACGACCGCAACATGAGGTGAATGCTCCGGGGATTGGTCGGGCGGCAGGCAGGTGGCTACCCGATGCTGCAGTGCACTGTAACGGATATTACAGTCCGGCGGCAAGGCCGGCGACGGCGGATTGACTCTATTTCGTCGAGGCTCGCCGAACAGGGGGCGCGGGCTCGAACCCCGGCTTGAGGTGGCAGGGCCATGCACCTATGTTGCGCCGCTTCATAACGCCCCCGGCATGACCACAGACATCTCCCGCATCCGCAACTTCGCGATCATCGCCCATATCGACCACGGCAAGTCGACGCTCGCCGACAGGTTGATCCAGTTCTGCGGCGCGGTGGAGCAGCGGGAGTTCCGCGACCAGATGCTCGACTCGATGGACATCGAGCGCGAGCGAGGGATCACCATCAAGGCCCAGACCGCATCGCTTCGCTACGACGCGAAGGATGGCCAGCGCTACGAGCTCAACCTCATCGACACCCCAGGGCACGTCGACTTCACCTACGAGGTGAGCCGCTCGCTCGCCGCCTGTGAGGGCGCTCTGCTCGTCGTCGACGCCACGCAAGGCGTCGAGGCCCAGACGCTCGCCAACGTCTACCTCGCGCTCGAAGCC
>JAEULA010000063.1 GCA_016793165.1 Alphaproteobacteria bacterium
TCGAGGGCATCGCCGAGCGGATCGTGGCCGAGGGTCTCGGCTCGCCGCTGCTGGTGATCGTCGGCGCCGTGGTCGCGTTCGGCGAGCGGCTCTCGGCGCTCGTCGCGCCCCAGGACACGGCGGCCGCGGCCGCCACGGAGACGCGTCGTGCGACGCCCCGGCTGGTCGCGGGCTGAGATCGCCCTCCTTGCGCTGCTGGCGATCGTCGCGCCGGCGCGGGCGGACGACGACCCGCCGCCGCCTGCGCGCCAGCGCGAGCTCCGGCACCTGCTCGACCACGACTGCGGCTCGTGCCACGGCTTGACGCGGCGCGGTGGCCTCGGCCCGGCGCTCTCCTCGGCCGCGCTCGCCGATCGCGACGACGACTTCCTGATCGACACCATCCTGTTCGGCCGACGCGGCACGCCGATGCCGCCCTGGGCCTCCGAGCTGTCGCGCACCGATGCGCGCTGGCTCGTCGACCACATGCGCGGGAGATGAGGCGATGAAGCGAAGGACCCTGTTCACGACGGGCCTGGGCGGCGTGCTGGCGGCGGCGACGGCCGGCCACGCGGCCGCCGACGTCGATCCGATGCGCGGCACCGGCGATCTCGGGCTCGTCATCGAGCGCGCGGCCGGGCGGGTGGCCGTCATCGAAACGACCACCGCCACGCGCCTGTTCGCCGTCGACGGGCTCGGCGATCTCAGCCATGCATCGGCGGTGTTCTCGCGCGACGGCCGCTTCGGCTACGTCTTCGGACGCGACGGCGGTCTGAGCAAGGTCGACCTGCTGCGCGGCCGGCTGGTCGCCCGCATCATCCAGGGCGGCAACAGCATCGGCGGCGCCATCTCGCAGGACGGGCGCGTCATCGCCGTCTCGAACTACGAGCCCGGCGGCGTGAAGCTCTTCGACGCCGCCGACCTCTCGCTGCTGTCGGAGATCGCCGCCATCGGGGCCGACGGCGCGCGCTCCAAGGTCGTCGGCCTGGTCGACGCGCCCGATGGCAAGCTCGTCTTCGCGCTCTACGACGCCGGCGAGATCTGGACGGCCGACATCGACGATCCGCGCGCGCCGGTCGTGCAGCGCTATCGCGATGTCGGGCGCCTGCCCTACGACGGCATGATCACGCCCGACGGCCGCCACTACGTCGCGGGCCTGTTCGGCGAGGACGGCGTGGCGCTGCTCGACCTCTGGAAGCCGGAGGCGGGCGTGCGCCGGATCCTCGACGGCTACGGTCGCGGCGAGGAGCCCCTGCCCGTCTACAAGATGCCGCATCTCGAGGGCTGGGCCAGCGTCGGCGACCTCGGCTTCGTCCCTGCGGTGGGCCGGCACGAGGTCCTGGTCGTCTCGATGACGGAATGGCGCGAAGTGAGCCGCATTCCCGTCCACGGCCAGCCGATCTTCGCCGTCGCGCGGCCCGACGGCCGCCAGGTCTGGGTAAATTTCGCCCATCCCCGGAACGACGTCGTGCAGGTCATCGACGTCCCCACGCGGTCGGTGATCGCGACCCTGCAGCCCGGGCGCGCCGTGCTGCATCTGGAGTTCACGCCGCGCGGCGAGCGCGTCTGGCTGTCGGTGCGCGATGCCGACCGCGTCGACGTCTACGACACGCGCCGGCTGGCGCGCGTCGGCAGCCTGTCCGTGGACAAGCCGAGCGGCATCTTCTTCACGGCGCGCGCCGGGCGCGTCGGGTACTGAGCCGCGCCATGCCGCGCCGCCCAGCCCTCGCCCGCCGGCTGATCGACGGCTACCAGCGCGACATGCCGCTGGAGCCGCGCCCATTCGCCACGATGGCGCGCGAGGTCCGCTCGACCGAGGCCGCCGTCCTGGAAGCCCTCGCCGATCTCGCCGGCGCCGGCACGCTGAGCCGCGTGGGAGCCGTCGTCCCGCCCGGCGTGCTCGGCGCCAGCACGCTGGCGGCCATGGTGGTGCCCGAGGAGCGGCTGGTCGACGTCGCGTCGCTCGTCAACGCCTATCCGGAGGTCAACCACAACTACGAGCGCGAGCACGCGATCAATCTTTGGTTCGTCGTGACGGCGTCGGACCGCGCGCGCGTCGACGCCGTCCTCAAGGAGATCGAGGCGCGGACCGGCATCGCCGTCCTCGACCTGCCGCTCGAGCGGCCCTACCGCATCGACCTGGGGTTCAGCGTGACATGGAACTGAGCGCCGCCGATCGCGAGCTCCTCGCCCACGTGGCCAGCGGGTTGCCCCTGACGCGGCGGCCGTTCTTCGAGCTCGCGCGCAAGCTCGGCCGCACCGAGGACGAGGTCATCGCCCGGCTGCGGGCGCTGCGCGAGGCCGGCGCGATCAAGCGCCTCGGGCTCGTGGTCCGGCATCGAGAGCTCGGCTACAGCGCCAACGCGATGGTCGTCTGGGACGTGCCCGACGACCGTGTCGACGCGATCGGTGCCCGGATGTGCGGCTTCCCGTTCGTGACGCTGTGCTACCGCCGCCGGCGCGCGCTGCCGGACTGGCCGTACAACCTCTTCGCCATGATCCACGGGACGAATCGCGACGTGGTGACGCAGCAGATCACCGGCCTCGTCGAGGCGCTGTCGCTGCAGGATGTGCCTCGTTCCGTCCTGTTCAGCCGCCGGCGCTTCAAGCAGCGCGGCGCGCACTACGGCGGCGGGAACGAATCTCCCACGCCACCGGAGGCGTCATGGACGACCTCGATCGCCGCATCGTGAACCGCCTGCAGGACGGCTTCCCCGTCGCCGAGCGTCCCTTCGCCGAGGTGGCGGACTCGCTGGCCATCGACGAGACCACGCTGATCGCGCGCGTCCAGGCGCTGCTGGCCGACGGTACGCTGAGCCGCTTCGGCCCGATGTTCGATGCCGAGCGCCTCGGCGGCGCCTTCTGCCTGTGCGCCATGCAGGTTCCCGAAGAGCGCTTCGAGGAGGTCGCCGCGACCGTCAACGCCCTGCCGGCGGTCGCGCACAACTACGCGCGCGCGCACGCCCTGAACATGTGGTTCGTGCTCGCCACCGAACGGCCGGCGGGCATCGACGAGGCCGTCGCCGAGATCGAGCGCGCGACCGGGCTTGCCGTCCATGCGATGCCCAAGGAGGCCGAGTACTTCATCGGCCTGCGCCTGGCCGCATGACCCCGTCCCCCGCCATGGACGACATCGATCGCCGCCTGGTGGCGGCAGTCCAGCGCGGCCTGCCGCTCGTGCCGCGGCCCTACCACGCCGTGGCCGAAGCGATCGGCGTCGAACCGGGGGAAGTGATGTCGCGCCTGCGCGCGATGCTGGCCCGCGGCGCCGTCCGCCGCATCGGCGCGGTGCCCAACCACTACGCGCTCGGCTATCGCGCCAACGGCATGACCGTTTGGGACGTCGACGACGCCCGCACCGACGAGCTGGGCGCGGTCGTGGGCGCGCTCGAGTTCGTCAGCCACTGCTACCGGCGGCCGCGCCATCCGCCGCAATGGCCGTACAACCTCTTCGCGATGGTGCACGGCCGCAGCCGCGACGAGGTCGAGGCCAAGACGGCGCAGATCGCCGCACGCCTGGGCGACGCGGCGCGCGCGCATCAGATCCTCTACTCGACGAGGATCCTGAAGAAGACCGGGCTGCGGCTCGCGGATTGAGGGGCGACGGCGATGTTCCGGATCACCAATCTCATGCGCGAGGTGCTCGAGCCGACGCCGCCGCGCGCGCGGCGGGCGCCGCCCGGGCCGGTCGTGATCTGGAACCTGATCCGGCGCTGCAACCTCGCCTGCAAGCACTGCTACTCGCTGTCGGGCGATCGCGACTATCCGGACGAGCTGTCGCTGGCCGAAGTCGAGACCGTGATGGACGACCTCCGCCGCTTCGGCGTGCCGGTGCTGATCCTCTCCGGCGGCGAGCCGCTGCTGCGTCCCGACATCTTCGATATCTCGCGCCGCGCCAAGATGCTCGGCTTCTACGTCGGCCTGTCCTCCAACGGCGCGCTGATCGACGCCGCGACGGCCGACCGCATCGCCGAGGTCGGCTACGACTATGTCGGCGTCAGCCTCGACGGCATCGGCGCGACCCATGACCGGTTCCGGCGCCGCGACGGCACCTACGAGCGCGCGTTGACCGGCATCCGCCACTGCCACGCGCGCGGCATCAAGGTCGGCCTGCGCTTCACCATGACGTCCGACAACGAGGCCGAGCTGCCGCTGCTGCTGGAGCTGATGGAGAACGAGCAGCTCGACAAGTTCTACCTCTCGCACCTCAACTACGCCGGGCGCGGCAACCGCAACCGCGGCGACGACTCGCGCCACGACGCCTCGCGCCGGGCCCTCGACCTGCTGTTCGAGCGCTGCCTCGAGGGCCTGCGCGCCGGCCGTCCGCGCGAGTTCGTCACCGGCAACAACGACGCCGACGGCGTGTACTTCCTGCACTGGGTCGAGCGCCGCTTTCCCGACCGCGCCGCGCATGTCCGCGCCAAGCTCGTCGAATGGGGCGGCAACAGCTCCGGCTGCGGGGTCGCCAACATCGACAATGTCGGGAACGTCCATCCCGACACGATGTGGTGGCACTACAGCCTCGGCAACGTGCGCCAGCGCCCGTTCTCGGCGATCTGGTCGGACCTGTCCGATCCCGTGCTCGCCGGCCTGCGGCAGCGGCCGCGACGCATCGGGGGCCGCTGCGGCGACTGCGCGCATTTCGACATCTGCAACGGCAACACGCGCGTGCGCGGGTTCCAGCTCACGGGCGATCCCTGGAGCGAGGACCCCGGCTGCTACCTGACCGACGACGAGATCGGCCGCGTCGGCGCGGGCGAGCGGCTGCAGGTCACGCCCTATTCCAAGCCGCCGCGCCAGCCCGTGGTGGCGTGAGGTCCGGAGAACGACGATGCGCCATGCAACCACACTGCTCGCCGCGATCGCGGCTCTGGCCCACGCCGCGCTCGCGGGCCCCGCGCTGGGGCAGCCCGCGCCGGAGGCGGGACGGCTGTTCACCGAGCACTGCGCCGCCTGCCACGGCGGCGATCGCCTGGGCGGCACCGGCCCCGCGCTGATCCCCGAGACGCTCGCGCGCATGCGCATGCCCGAGTCGATCGCCGTGATCACCGAGGGTCGGATGCAGACCCAGATGCCCGGCTTCGCGGACAAGCTCGACGGCAAGCAGATCGCCGGCCTCGCCGCCTATCTGCGCACGCCGCTCGCCGCCACGCCGCGCTGGGGCCTCGCCGAGATGGCGCCGACCCATGTCGTCTCGCGCCGCCCCGAGTCGCTGCCGGAGAAACCGGTCTACGCCGCCGATCCGATGAACCTGTTCATCGTCGTCGAGCAGGGCGACAGCAGCGTGACCATCCTGGACGGCGACCGCTTCGAGCCGGTCACGCGCTTCGCCAGCCGCTTCGCGCTGCACGGCGGGCCCAAGTTCACGCCCGACGGGCGATTCGTGTTCTTCGCCTCGCGCGACGGCTGGATCACCAAGTACGACCTCTACGCGCTCGACGTGGTCGCCGAGATCCGCGCCGGGGTGAACACCCGCAACATGGCGATCTCCGGCGACGGCAAGACGGTGATCGTGGGCAACTACCTGCCGCATTCCGTCGTCCTCCTCGATGCCGAGGACCTGAGGCCGATCAAGGTGATCGAGGCGACCGATCGCGGCCGCAAGGAGAGCTCGCGCGTGTCGGCGGTCTACCAGGCGACGCCGCGCAACAGCTTCATCGTGGCGCTCAAGGACGTTCCCGAGCTGTGGGAGATCTCCTGGCTCGACAATCCGCCGCCGGTGTTCGCGGGCCTCGTCCACAGCCACGAGGCCGGCATGGTCGAGGGCCTCGCCGAGAAGGGGCGCTTCCCGATCCGCCGCATCGCCCTGTCGCAGCCGCTCGACGACTTCTTCTTCGACCAGAGCTACCGCAACCTGTTGGGCTCGGCCCGCGACGGCGGCAAGGCCGTGGTCGTGAACCTCGATGTCGGCCGCGAGATCGCCGAGATCGCAATGGCCGGACTGCCGCATCTCGGCTCGGGCATCACCTGGATGCGCGACGGCCGGCCGGTGATGGCTTCGCCCAACCTGAAGGACGGCATCGTCAGCATCATCGACATGAAGAGCTGGCAGCTGACCGACCGCATCGCGACGCTCGGTCCGGGATTCTTCCTGCGCAGCCACGAGAACACGCGCTACGCCTGGGTCGACAACGCGTTCAGCCCGCACAAGGACGCGCTGCAGGTCATCGACAAGCAGACGCTGCAGGTCGTGCGCACGCTGCGGCCCGCGCCCGGCAGGATGGCCTCGCATGTCGAGTTCAGCCGCGACGGCCGCTACGCCGTGATCAGCATCGCCGAGCAGGACGGCGCGCTGGTCATCGTCGATTCGGAGACCTTCGAGGAGGTCAAGCGCCTGCCGATGCGCAAGCCCTCGGGGAAGTACAACGTCTTCAACAAGGTCACGCGGTCCGAGGGCACGAGCCACTGATCCCCCGCTTGACCATCGTCAAGTGAGGCGCCGGCCCTCGGCCCTAGCCTGCTGATGCGCGTCCCGCGCCGATCGAAGGAAGCCCCGCGCTTGCCACGCTGGATCCGTCTCCTGCTGGTTCTTGCCGCCGTCGCGATG
The DNA here is from genome assembly GCA_016793165.1 of Alphaproteobacteria bacterium. Taxonomy (GTDB): domain Bacteria; phylum Pseudomonadota; class Alphaproteobacteria; order CACIAM-22H2; family CACIAM-22H2; genus CAIOSQ01. Next base: position 6,527 of record JAEULA010000063.1, read on the forward strand.
GCGGCGCCGGCGGCATGGGCGCAGGTCGACGCCGAGACCCTCGCCGAGGTCTTCCCGGCCGCGCGACGGATCGGCCCGATCGAGGGCAACCCGCCGGCCGCGATCGCCTATGACGGGGAGCGCGCGCTCGGCTTCGTGCTTTTCAGCCATGCCGTGATCGGCTCGCTCGGCTATTCGGGCAAGCCGATCGACATCGCCGTCGGGCTGACCCAGGACGGCCGCATCGCGGGCGCGCGGCTGATGCGCCACCAGGAGCCCATCCTCGTCCTCGGGATCGGCGAGGCGGCGCTGCATCGCTTCGTTGCCGAGCATCGCGGGCTCGATATCCGCGCACCGGTCGCGGTCGCCGCGGTCGTGTCACCCGCCGGCAAGATCGACGCGATCGCCGGCGCCACCGTGTCGAGCCTGCTGCTTCGCGAGGCGATCCTGCGCTCCGCCCGCGCCGTGGCGCGCTCGCGCGGCATCGGCACGACGCCCGCCGCCGCCGGCGCGATCGATCTCGACCGCTTCGAGGTGCGCGACTGGGACGCGCTGCGCGAGGAGGGCGCGGTCGTTCAATTGCGCCTGACCGGCGCCGACGTCGCGCGGCGTCGCGGCGAGGATCCGGCGGTGCCGGCGGAGATCCTTTTCGTCGACCTGCATGCGGCGCTCGCCACCCCCGCCGGCATCGGCCGCAACCTCCTCGGCGACCGCCAGTTCAACGATCTCGTCGGCCGGCTGGCCGACGGCGAGCAGGCCTTGCTGCTCGCCGCCAACGGCCTCTACTCGTTCAAGGGCTCGGGCTTCGTGCGCAGCGGCCGGTTCGATCGCATCCGCCTCGTGCAGGGCGAGCGGACGATCACGCTCGAGACCTCGATGCATCGCCGCCTGGAATCGCTCGGGCCCGGCATGCCCGCGTTCCGGGAGATCGGCCTTTTCGTCCTCCCCGCCGCCGCCGGCTTCGACGCCACCGCGCCGTGGAGCCTCGAGCTCGTGGTGGACGCCGCCGACCCGCAGCGCGGCCCGGCCGTCTTCGCCCGCGGCTACACGCTGCCCGCGCGCTTCCTGCGCGCCGGCGCCCGGGCGGCCGAGGAGGAGGGCAGCGCGCTGTGGGAGCGGGTGTGGCAGGAGCGCATGGGGCGCGTCGTGGTCTGCCTCGCCGCCCTCGCGAGCCTGACGCTGCTGCTGTTCGCGCAGGACCGCCTCGCGAAGTTCCCCGTCTCCTACAAGCGCATCCGGCTCGCCTTCCTCGTCTTCACCCTGGGCTGGCTCGGCCTCTACGCCACGGCGCAGCTCTCGGTGGTCAACATCCTGACCTTCGCCCAGGCGCTGCTCACCGGGTTCCGCTGGGACTTCTTCCTGCTCGAGCCGGTGATCTTCCTGCTCTGGGGCTTCGTCGCGGTTGCGCTGCTGTTCTGGGGCCGCGGCGTGTTCTGCGGCTGGCTGTGCCCGTTCGGCGCGCTGCAGGACCTCGCCTTCCGGGTCGGCCGCTGGCTGAAGCTGCCGGCCCTGCGCCTGCCCTTCGTCGTGCACGAGCGGCTGGCCGCGCTCAAATACGTCGGCTTCCTGGCCATCTTCGCGCTGTCGCTGAACTTCACCGCGCAGGCCCTGGCGGTGGCCGAGATCGAGCCCTTCAAGACCACCTTTGCGCTGCGTTTCGCGCGCCCCTGGCCCTTCATCGTCTATGTCGTGCTGCTCGTCGCGGCCGGGCTGGTCCTGGAGCGCGGCTTCTGCCGCTATCTCTGCCCGCTCGGCGCGGGGCTTGCGATCCCGGCGCGGCTGCGCCTGTTCGAGTGGCTGAAGCGCAAGAAGCAGTGCGGCACGGAATGCCAGATCTGCGCGTCGCGTTGTCCGGTGCAGGCGATCCACCCCGACGGGCGGATCAATCCGAACGAATGCATCTATTGCCTGAACTGCCAGCTGCTCTACTACGACGCGACGACCTGCCCGCCGCTGATCGCGCGACGCCAGCGCCGCGAAGCCCGCGGTCCGGGCGCCGCCGCGGCTGCGGCGGCCCGCGTCCCGGCAGCACAGCCATGAGCGCCTCCCCTCGCCTCGGTCGCCGGCGCACGCTCGCGATCCTCGCCGCCGCGGCCGGACTGCCGCTCCCCGGCGCGGGCGCGACCGCCGTCCCGACCTGGGAATGGCAGGGCGACGCGCTCGGCGCCGCGGCGCGCATCCGGCTCGCGCATCCCGACCGGACGGCCGCGCGCATCCTGATCGAAGGCTGCGTCGCCGAGCTTCGCCGCCTCGAGGCCGCGTTCAGCCTCTATCGCACCGGTTCCGAGATCTCGCGGCTCAATCTCGAGGGCACACTCGATGCGCCGTCGGCCGATTTCGTCGCGCTGATGCGCGCAGCACAAGCATGGGGCGAGCGCACCGGCGGCGCCTTCGACGTCACCGTCCAGCCGCTCTGGCGGCTGCATGCCGACCATTTCGCGCGTCATCCCGGCGACCGGCGCGGACCGCCGGCCGCGGCGCTCGATGCGGCGCGGACGGTGGTCGACTTCCGCGCGATCTCGATCACGCCGCGGCGCATCGCCTTCGCCCGGCCGGGCATGGCCATCACGCTCAACGGCATCGCGCAGGGCTTCATCACCGACCGGGTCGCCGACCGGCTGCGCGACGGCGGCATCGGCTCGACGCTGGTCGAGATGGGCGAGATCGCGGCCGTCGGCACGCGCAGCGACGGGGCGCCCTGGTCCGTGGGCGTTCCCGCGCGCGACGGCACGCTCGTCGCGACCCTGGCGCTGCGCGACCGCGCCGCGGCGACCTCGGCCGGCCACGCCACGCCGTTCGAGCCGACCGGCCGGTTCCATCACCTCTTCGACCCGCGGACCGGCACGAGCGCGAATGCGGTCGCCGGTGTGAGCGTGGTGGCCGAGCGCGCCACGACCGCCGATGCGCTGTCCACCGCGCTCTTCGTCACGCCGCTGTCCGAGGCGCCGGCGCTGCTGCAGCGCGCCTGTGACGCATCGACCGGCGTCGACGCCCTCGTCCAGTGTGGCGACGCACGCGTCGTCCACTTGACCGCCGGCCGATCGGCCGGCGCCCTCCCGTTCATCCCCCCGACCAAAGGAGACAAACGATGAAGAGAATCCTGAGCACGGCGGCGGTGCTGGCGCTCGCCGGCCTCGCCTTCGCGGCGCCGGCCCGGGCCGACGAGGCCGGCGAGAAGGCGTTCAAGAAGCACTGCGCGACCTGTCACACCGTCGAGGCCGGCAAGAACCGCGTCGGCCCGAGCCTGCATGGAGTCTTCGGCCGCCCGGCCGGCCAGGTCGCCGGCTTCAAGTACTCCGACGCCAACGCCAAGTCCGGCGTCACCTTCGACGAGAAGTTCCTGGAGACCTATCTGACGGACCCGAAGGCGGCGATGCCGGGCAACAAGATGGTCTTCAACGGCGTGCGCAACGAGAACGAGCGCAAGGCCATCATCGAGTACCTCAAGGAAGCGAAATGAGGCCGGCGACGCGGCGGGCCCCCGTCGCGTCGCATCGATGCGACCGCCTCGGACGCTTCCCCGCCCCGCGCGCGGGAGCGGTCCGTCGCGGTCGCGCCGCAATCGCCGTCGCGCGCGCTATGGCCGCAAGCGGCCCCGGGCCGAGTGCTTTATCGCCTCCAGCGCGCCGAGAACGACCAGGCCGGTGACGGGGGCGAGAAGCAGCTCGATCGGCGACAGCGTCGCGAACCGGAACAGGCCGCGCGCGACGGGCCACAGCAGGATCAGCGCGAGGATCGCAGCGACGGCCAGCATCACCCATGCCAGGGCCGGGTTCGGCCGCCGCAGCGCGGTCAGCGGCGACGCGCTGAACGAGCGGTTGATCAGGATCAGGCTCACGATCGACATCACCAGCGCGTAGAAGGTCAGCGCGCGCACCGCGTCGTCGGGAAGGCCGCGCCGGAGCGCGAACAGGCAGACCGCGGCGACGAGCGCCAGCGCGACCAGCCCCTGCACCAGCCCCCAGACCACCAGCCCGCGCGAGAACAGCGGCGCGTCCGGCGCGCGCGGCGGGCGCCGCATCACGCCCTCCTCCTCGGTCTCGGCCTCGAAGACGAGCGCGCAGACCGGATCGACGACCATCTCGAGGAACGCGATGTGCATCGGCCCGAACAGGATCGGCAGCCCGAAGACCAGCGGCAGCAGCGCCAGCCCCGCGACCGGCACGTGCACCGCGAAGATGAAGCCGATCGCCTTGCGCAGGTTGTCGTAGATCCGTCGGCCGAGCCGCACCGATTCGACGATCGAGCCGAAATCGTCGTCGAGCAGGACGATCGACGACGCCTCGCGCGCCACGTCGGTGCCGCGACCGCCCATCGCGATGCCGATATGCGCGGCCTTGAGCGACGGCGCGTCGTTGACGCCGTCCCCGGTCATCGCCACGACCTCGCCGCCCGCCTTGAGCGCCTGGACGATGCGCAGCTTCTGCTCGGGCATGATCCGCGCGAACACGTCGGTGTCGCGGACGCGCAGCGCGAGCTCGCTGTCGTCCATCGTCGCCAGCGCCTCGCCGGTCATGACGGTGCCGGCAGCGAGGCCCGCCTGGCGCGCGATCGCGCGGGCCGTGCTCGGATAGTCGCCGGTGATCATCACCACGCGGATCCCTGCGGCACGGCATCGCGCCACGGCGGCCGGTACGCTCGGCCGGATCGGATCCGAGAGGCCCACGAGACCGAGGAACTCGAAGGCGAAGTCGCGCTGCGAGTCCGGCAGCGGCGGGCCGGCATGGGTCGCGCGGGCCACCCCGAGCACGCGCAACCCGTCGGCCGCCATCGCATCCGCCATGCCCGCCACCTCGTCTCGGGCGGCCGGGTCGAGGCGGCACAGCGCGGCGATCGCCTCGGGTGCGCCCTTGGCGGCGACCACCAGCGCGGCCTCGCCCGCCGGCGGGCTCCATACCTGCGAGATCGCCAGCAGGTCGGCGCGCAGGCCGTAGCTGCGGACGACCGCGCGGTCGTCGCGACGATGCATCGTCTCCTGCCCGGGAAGCAGCGCGTGAAACGCCTTGTCCATCGGGTCGAACGGCTCGCGCGCGCTTGCCAGCACGCCGCCCAGCGCCAGCTCCTGGAACCCGGCGGGCAGCGGCGCGTCGGGGAGGGGATCGGGCCGGTGGATCGCGCCGCCGATCAGGCGCAGCTCCGCGATCGCCATCCGGTTCTCGGTCAGCGTGCCGGTCTTGTCGGTGCACAGCACCGTCGCCGAGCCGAGCGTCTCGATCGCCGCGGCGCGGCGCGTCAGCACGCGCGCGCGCGAGATGCGCCACGCGCCCATCGCCATGAAGATCGTCAGCACGACGGGAAACTCCTCCGGCAGCATCGACATGCCGAGCGCGATGCCGCCGAGCACCGCGTCGAGCCAGCCGCCGCGCAGCGCCCCGTAGAGCAGCACCGCGAGGATGCTCACCGCGCCGCCGGCCGCGGCGAAGACCCGCACGATCCGGCGTGTCTGGCGCTGCAGGCGCGGCGGCTCGACCTCGAGCGCCTCGAGCGAGCGGCCGATGCGGCCGATCTCGCTGCGCGGGCCGGTCGACGAGACCAGGAAGAGGCCGGCGCCGCGCACGACCAGCGTCCCCGAGAAGACGGAGGGCAGCCCGTCGCCGCCGGGCCGCGCAGATCCGGGACGGTCTTCCGGCGTGGCGGCGCGCTTGCGGACCGGCACCGACTCGCCGGTGAGCAGGGATTCGTCGACCTGCAGGTCCGTCGCCTGCATCAGCAGGCCGTCCGCGGCAACGCGATCGCCCTCGGACAGGACGACGATGTCGCCGCGCACGACCTCGCGACCGGCGATGCGCCGCCGCATCCCGTCGCGGATCACCAGCGCGCGCGGGCTCGTCAGGTCGCGCAGCGCCTCGAGGACGCGCTCGGTGCGCGACTCCTGCACCGTCGTCAGCACGATCGACATCATCGCGAAGGCCAGCAGCACGACGGCATCGGTGAGCTCGCCGAGCGCGAGATAGAGAACGCCGCCGCCGAGCAGCAGCGCCAGCATCGGCTCGCGCAGCACCTCGAAGGCGATGCGCAACGGCGTGCGTCGCCGGGCGCGAGGCAGCTCGTTGGGCCCCTCGGCGCGCAGCCGCGCGGCGGCCTCATCCGCGGTCAGGCCGCGGCTCGGATGCGGAAGCAGCTCGACGGCATTCGACGAGGCGATGGCGGTTCCTTCCTGCGCGCCGGAGCCCGCGCGACGGCGCCCGGACCGGCATCCAATGGTCTCATGCCCCCTCGGCGCCGGCAGCCGCCGTGACGCCGCAGGCGTCGGGCCGTGCCCGCGCTCAGTCGCGCAGCCGGATGCCCTGGGGCCGGATGAGGCCGTCGGCGACCGGTCGGAAGCCCTCGACCCTGGCGCTCGTCGCCCACAGCCATTTGGCGTGATAGAGGAACAGCAGCGGCCGGTCGCGCAGGTACAGCTCGGCGATCCCGCGATAGAGCGCCTGGCGCGCAGCGAGATCGCCGGTCGCCCGCGCGCGCACCAGCGCCGCGTCCATGGCCGGGTCGCAATACTTCCCGAAATTGATGAACCCGTCGCACTGCACCCAGATCGCGATGTTGCCGTCCGGATCGACCCGCCCGCTCCACGGCAGGATCGCGGCATCGAAGTCTCCGCGCGCCGTCGCGGCGACCTGGGCACTGGCCTCCAGCGCCTCGATTCGCATGTCGAACCCCGCCTCGGCGACCATCGCCTGGATCACCTGCGCGAGCTGGGAATCGGTCGGGTTGTTGATGATCGTGAGCGTGAAGGCGACGCGCGAGAGCCCCGCCGCCTTGAGCAGGGCCTGCGCCCGGGCGAGGTCGCGTGCCGGAGCCGGCCGCGCGGCGTTGAAGTACTTCGTGCCCGGCGCCTCGGCCTGGTTGTTCGGCACGAAGGCGCCGTCGAAGACGACGCGGTTGATCGCCTCGCGATCGATCGCGGCCTCCAGCGCCTCGCGCACGCGCGGATCGCGGCCGAGCGGCGACTGGGCGCGCGGCCCGTTGGCTGTGTTGACGACGAGCGCCTGATAGGCGAGCCCCGGCGTCGCCACGAGCCGCAGGCCGGCATCCGCCTGGATCGCCTTCATGTCGCTGGCGGCGACGCGCTCGATCATGTCCAGCGCGCCCGCGCGCAGATTGACGAGGCGGATCGCGGCGTCCGGAACGACGCGATAGGTGATCGAGTCCGGCGAGACCGCGGCGGCGTTCCAGTAGCGGTCGAAGCGCGCCAGCTCGATGTGGTCCTGCGCCACGCGGCGCACGAAGCGGAACGGGCCGGCGCAGACGGGCGCCGAGCCGATCTTGTCGCCGAGCGTCGCCAGCGCCTTGGGCGACATCATCATGCCCGCGCGGTCGGCGAGCACCGCGAGCAGCGGCGCGTGCGGTTCGGCGAGCACGAGACGGACGGTCGCCGCATCGACCACGTCGACCGACGTGATCGGCTTGGTCTCGGCCTTGCGCCGGCTCTCGGGCGCCAGCCGGTAGCGGTCGAGGTTGGCCTTCACCGCCGCGGCATCGAGGGGCTCGCCGTCGTGGAAGACGACGCCGGGCCGCAGGGTCAGCGTCAGGGCGCGCGCGTCGGCGGACCAGGACCAGGCGGTCGCGAGCTGCGGCACGAAATTCAGGTCGGAATCGATGTCGATCAGCTTGTCGCACAGCGCCGCGAAGACGATGCGGCCGACGAAGAAGCCGCCGACCGCCGGATCGAGCGCGTCGGGATCCTCCTGGATGCCGATGCGCAGCCCTGCGGCCTGGGCCGGCAGGACCGAAAGCGCCAGGATCGCGGCGGCGAGCATGCGGCGAAAATTCCGAGTCATGCGGTCCTCCTTGCTGACGTGGTCGGCGCGCACGGCGCCGGCGGCTCAACGCACCGGCGTGACTGCGACGTCGTGCGTCGGTGCGACGAATTCGTCCTGCGCCTCGATCAGCCGGATCTCGCCGCCGCCCGCCTCGGCGGTATGGCGCAGCAGCCCGTAGATCGAACTCGCCGACCGGCCCAGCGCGAGCGGCGCCGATCGGGTTCGGGCGTAATGGACGAAGAACACGGCGGCGATCGCATCGCCGGCGCCGGAGACCGAGACCGGCAGGCGCGGCGTGCGCGCGATCCAGGCGCGGCCGCCCTCGGAGACGAGCAGGTCGATGTGGTCCGCCGGCGTGTCGCGGTGGATCAGGCTCGTCACCAGGACGACGCGGGGCCCCATCGCATGCAGCGCCGCGACCGCCGCGAGGGCGTCGTCGAGGGAGTGGACCTTCGTGCCGGTGAGATGCTCGAGCTCGAACAGGTTGGGCGTGACGATGTCGGCGCGCGGTACCGCGTCGCTGCGCATCAGCGTCGCGATGGCCGGCGCGACGTAGACGCCGTGATCGACGTCGCCGATCACCGGATCGCAGCAATAGAGCGCGGCCGGATTGGCCCGGCGCACGCGTGCCACCGCATCGAGGATCGCCTCGCCGATCCCCCGGTCGCCCATGTAGCCGCTGAGGACGCCGTCGCAGCCGCCGAGCACCCCCTGCTCCTCGATGCCGCCCACGATGTCGCGGATCATCGGCCCGTCGAACACCGGGCCGCGCCAGCTGCCGTAGCCGGTGTGGTTCGAGAACTGCACGGTGTGGATCGCCCAGACGTCGACGCCGAGGCGCTGCAGCGGCAGCATCGCCGCCGCGTTGCCGACATGGCCGTAGCTTACCCAGGACTGGATCGAGAGGACGCGCTTCACCGTCGCATCTGACGGTGCACGAGGCGAAGCGGTCAAGCATCGCGCCGCGTCGCGACTGTCATCGATTGTCTCGATGCAATCGCCCGGCGCTCAGACTCCGAGATACGCCTCGCGCACGCGATCGTCGGCGAGCAGCGCCGACGCCGACGCGCTCAGCGTCACCTCGCCCGTCTCCAGCACGTGGCCCTCGTCGGCGAGACCGAGCGCCATGGCCGCGTTCTGCTCGACGATGAGGACCGTCATGCCCGCTCGGCGGAACCCGCGGATGGACTCCGCCATGTCGGCGACGATCCGCGGCGCGAGCCCCATCGACGGCTCGTCGAGCAGCAGGAGGCGCGGCTTGGCGACGAGCGCGCGGGCGAAGGCGAGCATCTGCTGCTCGCCGCCCGACAGCGTGCCGGCGAGCTGGCGCCGGCGCTCGGCGAGCCGCGGGAAGAGCTCGTACATGCGCGCGATGTCCGCCGCCACGGCGCCGGCGTCGTCGCGGCAATACCCGCCCATCATCAGGCACTCGTGGACCGTGAGGTTGCGGAACACCTTGCGGCCCTCGGGCACCTGCACCGCGCCGCGGCGCACGATCTGCTCGGGCGGCAGCCCGTCGATGCGGGCGCCGGCGAACTCGATGCTGCCCGAGCGCGGCCGCACGAGCCCGGAGATCGTGTTGAGGGTCGTCGACTTGCCGGCGCCGTTGGCGCCGATCAGCGCGATGATCGCGCCCTCCGGCACGTCGAAGGACACGCCGCGAAGCGCCAGGATCGGTCCGTAGGCGACGTGGAGGTCCCGGATCGCGAGCATCATGCGCCGGCCCGTCCGAGATACGCCTCGAGCACCGCCGGCGCCGCCTGCACCGCCGCGGGCGTCCCCTCGGCGATCACCTGGCCGTGGTGCAGGACCGTGATCCGCTCGCACAGGCCCATGACCATCTTCATGTTGTGCTCGACGAGGAAGACCGTGACGCCGCGCGCGACGATGCGCTCGACCTGCCCCATCAGCGCCCGCGTCTCGGCCGGATTCATGCCCGCGGCCGGCTCGTCGAGCAGCAGCAGCCGCGGCCCGGCCGCGAGCGCCCGGGCGATCTCGAGCAGGCGCTGGTGGCCATAGGCGATCGTGCGCGCGCGCTCGTCCTGCAGCGCGCCGAGCCCGACGAAGTCCAGGCATTCGCGCGCCGCCTCGCGCAGCCGCCGCTCCTCGGCGCGCTGCCAGGGCGGCCGCAGCAGGGCCGCGCCGATGTCGGCGCGGCCCGTGCGGTGCGCGCCGACCATAACGTTCTCCAGCACCGTCATGTCGTAGAAGAGCTGGATCTCCTGGAACGTGCGCCCGAGCCCGAGATGCTGGCGCCGGTCGGCGGCAAGGTCCTGGATCGGCGTGCCGTCGAACAGGATCGTCCCGGCATCCGGCCGCAGGATACCGCTGACGACATTGAAGAACGTCGACTTGCCCGAGCCGTTCGGCCCGATCAGGCCGCGGATCTCGCCGGCGCGCACGTCGAGCGTGACGCCGCCCAGCGCGGCGAGGCCGCCGAAGCGCCTGGCGACGTCCCGGACGGCGAGGATCGTCACGACGCCGACCGTGCCGCGCGCGGCGCGACCAGACGCGTCGCCAGGCGCCGCCCGATGTCGGCGAGGCCGCCGGGCAGGAACATCATGAAGCCGACGATCAGTCCGCCGTAGACGACGAGACGGAAGTCGGCGAGCAGCCGCAGGTACTCGGGCAGAAGGATCACGACGAGGGCGCCGACGATCCCGCCCGCGAGCGAGCCCAGCCCGCCGATCACGACCATCGTCACCATCTGCACCGATACGAGGAAGGTGAAGCCCTCGGGATTGATGTAGGCGATGTAGTGCGCGTAGAGGCTGCCCGCGATGCCGGCGCAGGCGGTGCCCGCGACGAAGGCCTTGGTCTTCTCGCGCAGCGGCGAGATGCCCGAGGCCAGCGCGGCGAGCTCGTTCTCGCGGACCGCCACCAGCGCGCGCCCGAGGCGCGAGTGCAGGATCCGGCGCAGCGCCACGAAGACGAGCGCCAGCACCGCGGAGATGAGAACGAAGAAGCTCTCCTCGCTCTCGAACTCGAAGGTGCCGAGCTTCGGCAGCGGAATCCCGTAAATGCCGTAGGCGCCGTTGGTGACCGACTTCAGGTTCACCATCAGCAGGAACAGGATCTCGCCCAGCGCCAGCGTGCCGATGGCGAGGAAGTGGCCGCTGAGCCGCAGGATCGGCGCGACCAGCAGGCCGACCGCGCCGGCGGCGACCGCGGCGATCGGCAGGCCGAGCAGCGCGGGCACGCCGAGCTTGGTGGCCGCCAGGGCCGAGGCATAGGCGCCGACGCCGAAGAAGGCGGCGTGCCCGAAGGAGAACTGGCCGGTCAGCCCGACGATCAGCTGCAGGCCCAGCACCGCGATCGCCGAGATCAGCGCCATGTTGAGCACGCGCAGCGCGTAGGTGTCGGCGAAGGCGAGCAGCGCCAGCCAGGCGATCGCGACCGCGGCGAGCGTCGCCAGGCGGCGCGGCCGCGCGGCGAAGAAGCCGGCCGCATCGCCGACCGCGACCTTGGCGCTCTCCGTGATCGAGCGGCCGGCGGCCTGCCGGGGCCGGAAGAAGAACATCAGCACGGCGATCAGGATCGCGAAGGTGATGATGTTCTTGTACTCGGACGGCAGCGCGCCGGCGGCGAGCGTCTCGATCACGCCGAGCGCGAGCCCGCCCAGCATGGTGCCGACGATGCCGAACCCGCCGAGCGCCGCCGCCGCGAAGGCCTTCACGATCACGGTGTGACCGAGTCCGAACGAGGCGAAGAACAGCGGCGCCATCAGCACCCCGGCGGCGCCGCCCAGCGCGCCGCTGATCGCGAAGGTCAGCGCCACGTTGCGCCGCCGGCTGACGCCGTAGAGCGCGGCGGTCGCGGGATCGAGCGAGGCGGCGCGCCAGGCGATGCCCGTGAGGGTGAAGCGGAAGAAGTACTGCAGCGCCGCCATCGCCGCGAAGCCGAGGCCGAGGATCCAGAGATTGAGCGCCTGGGCGCGGATCCCGAGCACGATCACCGGCTCGGTCGGGAAGATCGACGGATAGGCGATCGGCTCGCGGCCCCAGACCACGATCGCCAGCGCCTGCAGCGCGATCGAAAGTCCGAGCGTGGCGATCAGCAGGTTCAGCAGCGGCGAGCGGCGCGCCAGGATCGGCCTCAGCACGCCGCGCTCGAGCGCCACGCCGACGAGGCCGGTCGCGACGGTCGCGACCAGGAACGCGGCGACGTACGGGATCCCGGTGAAGGTGAGCAGGCTCAGCCCGATGAAGGCGCCGAGCATCACCATCTCGCCCTGGGCGAAATTGACGAGCTCGGTCGCCGTCAGCGTGAGCGCGAAGCCCAGCCCGACGAGGCTGTAGACGCAGCCGATCGTCAGACCCGAGACGACCAGCTGGCTCGCGGTCGCCAGATCCATGGCCGTGGCGCCGCCCGCGCGGCCGCGACGCCGAGCCGCTCGCGCGCCGTCAGCGAGCGAGTATCGTCTTCTGCCCGTTCTTCACCTGGACCTTGTAGAGCGGGAAGAACGCCTCGCCCGTCGCGTCGAAGGTCCAGTCGCCGAGGATGCCCTTGAAGGCGCCGGCCGTCTTCAGACCCGCGGCGAAGTCGCGCACGACCTGCCGGTCGCTCTTGCCGCCCTTGGCCACGGCCTGGTGGATGATCTCGACCGTGTCGTAGAGCTCGGCGACCCAGCCGTCGGGATCGCGGCCGTACTGGTCTCGGTAGCGCTTGCCGAAGGCCTGCAGGCGCGGCTCGGGGTCGGCCGGCGTGAACGGCTCGACGAGCACCGCGCCCTCGACCGCGTCGCCGCCGAGCTCGATGTATTTCGGCGAGGCGTTGCCGGTGTCGCCGAGCAGCTGCAGGCTCATGCCGAGCTGCTTGGCCTGCTTGGCGATCAGCGCGGAGGCGGTGTAGGCGCCGACCGTGTAGAGCGCGGTCGCGCCCGACGCCTTCACCTTGGCGAGCTGGCCGGTGAAGTCCTGGTCGGCGCGCGGGAAGCTCTCGAACGAGGCGAGCTGCAGGCCGCGCGCGGCCATCGCGTTCTTGAAGCCGTTGGCCATCGACGCGCCGTACTCGTCGTCGGAGTAGAGCACCGCGACCTTGGTCTGACCGAGCTTCTCCACCGCGAAGCCGGCGAGCTCCTTGGTCTGGCCGGTGGCGCCGACGGCCACGCGGAACACGTAGTCGGACCCCTGCTGGGTGATCGAGGTGCCGACCCCCGCGGTGAACTGCGGCGTCCGGTAGCGCTTCGTCACCGGGACCATCGCCAGTGCGCAGGGGCTGTTCATGGCCCCGAGCACCGCGACGACGCTGTCCTTAGTGATCAGCTTGACGGTGGCGTTGACGGCCTGGTCGCAGTTGCTGGCGTCGTCCTCGGAGACCAGCTCGATCTTCCAGGGGCCGCCGGCGGCATTGATCTCCTTCGCGCGCATCTCGGCGCCGGTGAGCTGGCTCTGGCCGACCGCCGCGAAGGCGCCGGTGAGCGGGCCGACGACGCCGATCTTGATCACGCCCTGCGCGGCCGCGGGGTCGCCCGCGAGCGCAACACCCAACAAAAGCCCGCCGGCAACCATGCTCTTCATGTCGGATCTCCCCCATCGCCCGCGCGATCGCGTCTCGACGCGCAACGACTATAGGCGCCGCTTCGCCGGCGAGTCACGCCCGCCGCGGCATCGTTTCGCTAGGCGCCGCACCGAGGCGCGCCATAAGCTCCGCCGCCACGCGAACGGGAACCGCAAGCGACGCAATGATCAGGATCGGTGTCGACATCGGCGGAACCTTCACCGACTTCGTCCTGGTCGGCGACGGGATCCACGGCCTCGTCTTCCACAAGCAGCTCACCACGCCGTCGGACCCGTCGGCTGCCGTGCTCGAGGGGATCGCAGCGCTGCTCGCGCGACAGGGGCTGGCGCCCGGCGCCGTCGACGAGATCGTCCACGGGACGACGCTGGTGACGAACGCGGTGATCGAGCGGCGCGGCGCGCGCACCGGCATGCTCGTCACTCGGGGCTTCGCGGACACGCTCGATATCGGGCTCGAGCAGCGCTACGAGCTCTTCGACCTGCGCCTGCAGTTCGCGCCGCCGGTCGTGGGGCGCCGGCAACGCGCGGAGATCGACGAGCGCATCCGCGCCGACGGGTCGATCGAGACCGCGATCGACCCCGAGGCCGTCTGCGCGGCCGTCGCCCGCCTCGTCGCCGAACAGCGCATCGAGGCGGTCGCCGTCTGCTTCCTGCACAGCTATGCCAATCCCGCGCACGAGGACGTGGCACGCCGGGCGATCGCCGCGCGGTTCCCGGAGCTGTTCGTGTCGACCTCCGCCGACGTCGCGCCGCACATGCGCGAGTTCGAGCGCTGGACCACGACCACGGTGAACGCCTACTCGCAGCCGGGATTCCACCGCTATCTCGACCGCCTCGAGCGCCGCCTCGCGGATGGCGGCTTCGCAGGCCGGTTCCTGATGATGTCCTCGAGCGGCGGCGTGGTCACGACGGACACCGCGCGGCGATATCCGGTGCGCATGCTCGAGTCGGGCCCCGCCGCCGGCGTCCTTATGTCGGCCGAGCACGGCCGGCGCCTCGCGATCGACGACCTTCTCGCCTTCGACCTCGGCGGCACTACCGCCAAGGGCTCGATCGTGCGCGACGGGCGGCCCGGCAAGCGCTACGCGATGGAGGTCGCGCGCTGCTACCAGCACAAGCGCGGCAGCGGCCTCGGCCTGAAGCTGCCCGTCGTCGACATGACCGAGATCGGCGCCGGCGGCGGCAGCATCGCCGCGGTCGACGAGCGCGGCCTGCTGCGCGTCGGCCCGCATTCCAGCGGCGCCGACCCCGGCCCGGCGTGCTACGGCCGCGGCGGCGCCGAGCCGACCCTGACCGACGCCAATCTCGTCCTCGGCTACCTCGATCCCGGGTTCTTCCTCGGCGGGGCGATGCGCCTCGATGCCGGGCGGGCGCAGGCGGCGATCGCGGCGCGCGTCGCGGGGCCGCTCGGCATCGACACGTTGCGCGCTGCCTGGGGCATCCACGAGACGATCAACGAGGACATCGCGCGCGCGTTCCGCATGCACGCGGTCGAGCGCAGCTTCGACACGCGGCGCGCGACCATCGTCGCCTTCGGCGGCGGCGGGCCGATCCATGCGACCGCTGTCGGCCGCAAGCTTGCCGCGCCGCGCGTCGTCTTCCCCGTCGGCGCCGGCGTCATGTCGGCGCTGGGCCTGCTCGCGAGCCCGCCGAGCTTCGAGGTGGCGCGCTCGCTTCGCGTCGACCTCGACCGCCTCGACGCGGCGCGCTTCGCGGCGACGCTGCGCGCCATGACCGACGAGGCGACCGGCTTCCTCGCTCGTGCCGGGGTCGCGCCGCCAGACATCGTCGTCGATCGCCGCATCGACCTGCGCTATCGCGGCCAGGGATACGAGCTCGAGATCGCGCTGCCGCCCGATCGCGGCGACGGCGAGTGCTTCGCCCTGCTGGCGCCGCTGTTCGCCGCGCGCTACCGCGAGGTGTTCCGCGTCGACCAGCTCGACGAGCCGATCGAGCTCGTGACGTGGAAGGTCGAGGCGCGCGGCCCCGCGCCGCGCGTGCCGCATGCCGAGCTCGCCGTCGCCGACGACGGCCCGGCGCGCAAGGGGACGCGCCTCGCCTATCTGCCCGAGCGCGGCGCGATGGGCGAGGTCGCCGTCTACGACCGCTACCGCCTGCGCGCCGGCGCGCGGGTCGACGGCCCGGCGCTGATCGAGGAGCGCGAGTCGACCTGCCTGCTGCGCGCCGGCGAGCACGCCGTCGTCGACGCGGAGCTCAACCTGATCGTCACGATCGAGCGATGAAGCGGGAGCCGGGCATGACCGACGCAAGGCCTGTCGCGCGCTACGACGCCGTCGAGCTCGGGATCCTCTGGGACCGCCTGATCTCGGTCGCCGACGAGATCGTCGAGACGCTCGTGCGCACCTCGTTCTCGACGATCGTGCGCGAGGGCTACGACCTGTCGGTGATGCTGTTCGACCGCAACGGCCGGCTTCTCGTCCAAGGCACGCGCAGCATCCCCGTGTTCATCGGCACCGCGCCCGTGACGCTCGCGCACATGCTGGAGCGCTTCCCGCCGGAGACGCTGGCCCCGGGCGACGTCGTCGTCACCAACGACCCGATGATGGGCACCGGCCACCTGTTCGACATCAGCGTGATGCGGCCGGTGCATCGCGACGGCGCCCTCGTCGGTTACACGATGAGCATCACGCATCTGCCCGACATCGGCGGCATGGGATTCTCCGCCGTCGCCACGGAGATGTTCCACGAGGGGTTGAAGATCCCGATCTGCAAGCTCTACGAGGGCGGGCGGATCAACCGGCTGCTGGTCGACCTGATCCGCGCCAACGTGCGCGTGCCCGAGCAGGTGATGGGCGACATCCTCGCCAACGTGAGCTGCAACGAGGTCGGCGCGCGCCAGCTGCTGGGCTTCATGGCGGAGTACGGCATCGACGACCTCGTGCCTCTGTCGGATGCGATCCGCGCCCGCTCCGAACTGGCGATGCGCGAGAAGATCCGCGAGATCCCCGACGGCACCTACCGCAATCGCATCGATTTCGAGGGCATCGACGGTCCGCTGTCGCTGGCCTGCACGATCGAGAAGCGCGGCGACGGAATCGCGATCGACTTCGCCGGCTCGAGCGGCACGGTGCGCGGCGGCATCAACGTGCCGTTCTGCTACGCCCGCGCGATGGCGCTCTACTCGATCAAGTGCCTCACGGCGCCGACGATCCCGAACAACGAAGGCTCGGTCGCGCCGGTCGCGGTGTCGGCGCCGCCCGGCTCGATCCTCAACGCCCAGCCGCCCTCGCCGACGGCCGGCCGCCACATCGTCGGCCATTTCGTGACGCCGCTGATCTTCGGCGCCCTCGCCGAGGCGATGCCCGACCGCGTGCAGGCCGACACCGGGATGATCAACATCGTCACCTTCCAGGGCCGCCATCCCGACGGCTCCGCGGTGTCGACGCTCTATTTCGTCGCCGGCGGCTTCGGGGCGCTCACCGGTCAGGACGGCCATCCCACCACGCCCGGCCCCTCGAACATGGCCTGCGTGCCGGTCGAGATCTGGGAGAGCCGAACCGGCGTGACCGTGGAGAGCAAGCGCCTGCTGGCCGACTCCGGCGGGCCCGGCGAGTGGCGCGGCGGCCTCGGACAGGAGATCGTCCTGCGCAACGACACCGGCCATCCGATGACGATCTTCTCGATGGCCAATCGCACGGAGTTCGCGGCGACGGGCTTCCGCGGCGGCCAGCCCGGCGCGAAGCGCGAGCACCGCATCAACGGCGACGTCGTGCATCCGAAGGGGCGGCAGGAGCTCGAGCCCGGCGACCGCCTGGCACTTCGCGAGGCCGGCGGCGGCGGCATCGGCGATCCGCGCCGGCGCGACCGCCGGCTCGTCGAGCGCGACGTCGAAGAGGGCTTCGTCAGCCGCGACGTCGCGCGGCGGATCTACGGCCTGGATTGATCGAGCGGACCTGCTCGTCCGCGACGGCGCGGCGCACGACGATGGTTAAGGAACCCGCGCCGCCGGCCGGACATGCGGGACTCGAAACGACGAAGGGCCCGACCGCTGACGGCCGGGCCCTTCTGGTATTTGGTGGAGCCGAACGGGATCGAACCGTCGACCTCGTGAATGCCATTCACGCGCTCTCCCAGCTGAGCTACGGCCCCGGAACTCTCGGACCCGCCGGGCTCTGGGGGCCGGGCGGGTCGTCTTGCGCCTCTATAAGTCGTCTTGCGGCGCGCGGCGCAAGCGAAAAAACGTCGGAGCCGCTCAGCGACCCTCGCCGTCCTCGTCCGACTTGTCGATCACCTCTTCGACGTCGTCGGAATCCTGGCCGAGTTCGGAGGTGTCCTCCATCACCGCCTCGTCCTCCTCCTCGTCCTCGGCCTCGTCGTCCGCGACATCCTCGACCTCCGCGGGTTCCGGCTCGTCGGCCGGGACCGGCTTCGCGACCGCCGCCGCCGGCGGCGGCTTGCCGCGCCGCAGCTTGAGCAGGGTCTCGGGATCGAACGTCGCCCCGCATTTCGGGCAAAGGATCGGCGTGCGGTTCATGTCGTAGAACTTCGCGCCGCAGGACTGACAGGTCCGCTTCTGTCCCAATTCGGCCTTGACCACGAGCGCTGCTCCTTCTCGGCGAGCCCGCCACCGCTGCGCGAACGCGAAGCTTGGAGGCCCGAAAAAAGTGGCGCGTCTTGCCACGCACGATCCGGGGTTGTCAATTCTAGGGTGCCCGCGCTCGCGAGCGCGCGGTCGCTGTGCTAGATCGCGCGGCGAACGCATTCATCCCGATCAGGAATTTTCGCCGTGAGCCGACCCGAGACGATGCCGCCGCGGCCGCTGGCCGCTCGCGCCCCGACGACGCCGCTGCGCGGCACGATCCGACCGCCCGGCGACAAGTCGATCTCCCATCGCGCGCTCATGCTCGGCGGACTCGCCGTCGGCGAGACCACGATCCACGGCCTGCTCGAAGGCGAGGACGTGCTGCGCACCGCCGCCGCAATGCGCGCCATGGGCGCGGAGATCGCGCGCGGCGACGACGGCGTGTGGCGCGTGCACGGCCGCGGCATCGGCGGACTCGCCGAGCCGGCCGACGTGCTCGACATGGGCAATGCCGGAACCGGCTCGCGGCTGCTGATGGGCGTCGTCGCGACGCATCCGTTCAACTGCTTCTTCACGGGCGACGCGAGCCTGCGCTCGCGCCCGATGGCCCGGGTCACGAAGCCGCTCGAGATGATGGGCGCGCGGTTCATCTCGCGCGACGGCGGCCGGCTGCCGCTCGCGGTGGTCGGCACCGCGTCGCCGGTCCCGATCGCCTACAAGCTGCCGGTCGCCTCGGCGCAGGTGAAATCGGCGATCATCCTCGCCGGACTGAACACGCGCGGCCGCACGACGGTGATCGAGCCCGAGCCGACCCGCGACCACACCGAGCTCATGCTGCGCCATTTCGGCGTCGAGATCGTCGTCGAGCCCTCGCCCGAGGGCGACAGGGTCAGCGTCACCGGCCAGCCCGAGATCACCGGCAAGACCGTGCGCGTGCCCGGCGACCCGTCCTCGGCCGCCTTCCCGATCGTCGCCGCGCTGGTGGTGCCGGGCTCCGACGTCACCGTCCGCGACGTCGGGCTCAACCCGCGGCGCACCGGCCTGATCGACACGCTGATCGAGATGGGGGCCGACATCCGCGTCGAGAACCGTCGCGTCGAGGCCGGCGAGCCGGTCGGCGACCTGCGCGTGCAGGCCACGACGCTCGGGGGCATCGAGGTGCCGGCGGCGCGCGCGCCGTCGATGATCGACGAGTACCTGGTGCTCGCCGTCGCCGCAGCCTGCGCCAGGGGCAAGACGGTGATGCGCGGCCTCTCCGAGCTGCGGGTGAAGGAGAGCGACCGGCTCGCCGCCATCGCCCAGGGCCTCGCCGCCTGCGGCGTGAAGGCCGAGATCGACGGCGACGACCTGACGGTGCACGGCTGCGGCGGCCCGCCGCCGGGCGGCGCCACCATCGCCACCCGGCTCGATCACCGCATCGCGATGAGCTACCTCGTGATGGGGCTCGCGGCCCGCGCGCCGGTCGCGATCGACGACGCGACGCCGATCGAGACCAGCTTCCCCGCCTTCGAATCGCTGATGACCGGTCTCGGGGCGCGACTGGAGCGGCGCAATCGCTAGGCGCCGCGGACCGATGATCATCGCCATCGACGGACTCACCGCCGCCGGGAAGGGGACGCTCGCCAAGCGGCTCGCCGCGTCGCTCGGGTTCCACCACCTCGACACCGGGCTGATCTACCGCGCGGTCGGCGCGAAGCTGCTGGCCGGCGGCGCCGACCCGGCCGATGCGGCGCGCGCCGAGGCGGCGGCGCGTGCGCTCGAGCCGGCCGATCTCCGCCGCGAGGGCCTGCGCAGCGAGGCCGCCAGCCGCGCCGCCTCGATCGTGGCGGCGATCCCCGGCGTGCGTGCCGCGCTCGTGGAGTTCCAGCGCCGCTTCGCGCGCCAGGCGCCGGGGGCCGTCCTCGACGGCCGCGACATCGGCACGGTGATCTGCCCGGACGCGACCGTTAAGCTCTTCGTCACCGCAAGCCCGGAAATTCGCGCGCGACGGCGATTCGACGAGTTGCAGGCCCGGGGGGAGTCGGCTACTTATCCCGCCGTTTTCCGGGATCTCCAGGAACGCGACGCCCGCGATCAAGCCCGCGGGACCGCCCCGGCCAAGCCGGCCGAGGACGCGATCGTGCTCGACACGTCCGCCCTCACCGCCGACCAGGTCTTCGACCGGGCCCTCGAGATCGTGCGATCTCGCCGCTGAGATCCTGGAACACGCCCGTGCCGGGGATGGTCCCCGGCTCGGAACTCCGGCCCCGGCATCGGCGGACCGCAATCGCGCGGGACGGATGACCGGATCGCGACGAAAGGCGCTGATCAATCATGGCCACTGCAAACGCCGCTTCCGCGGCCACCGAGAATTTCGCCGAGCTGCTCGAGGAGTCGCTGAAGCGGTCCTCCGGCTTCGACGGCCGCGTCACGACGGGACGCGTGATCGCGATCGAGGGCGACTTCGCCATCATCGACGTCGGACTGAAGGCCGAGGGCCGGGTCCAGCTGAAGGAGTTCGCCACGGCCGGCAAGCCGTCCGAGCTCAAGGTCGGCGACCTCGTCGACGTCTTCGTCGAGCGCATGGAGGACAAGAACGGCGAGGCGATGCTGAGCCGCGAGAAGGCCAAGCGCGAGGAGGCGTGGGGCCAGCTCGAGAAGTCCTACTCGACCAACGCGCGCGTCAACGGCGTGATCTTCGGCCGCGTGAAGGGCGGCTTCACCGTCGACCTCGGCGGCGCGGTCGCGTTCCTGCCCGGCTCGCAGGTCGACATCCGTCCGGTGCGCGACGTCACCCCGCTGATGGGCACGCCGCAGCCGTTCCAGATCCTCAAGATGGACCGCTCGCGCGGCAACATCGTCGTCTCGCGCCGCGCCGTGCTCGAGGAGACGCGGGCCGAGCAGCGCAGCGAGCTCGTCGCCAGCCTCAAGGAAGGCCAGGTGCTCGAGGGCGTGGTCAAGAACATCACCGACTACGGCGCCTTCGTGGATCTCGGCGGCGTCGACGGCCTGCTGCACGTCACCGACATCGCGTGGCGCCGCATCAACCATCCGTCCGAGGCGCTGCAGATCGGCCAGCACGTCAAGGTGCAGGTCATCCGCTTCAATCCGGAGACCCAGCGCATCAGCCTCGGCATGAAGCAGCTCGAGGCCGATCCGTGGGACGGCGTCGCGGTGAAGTACCCCAACGGCGCGAAGTTCAAGGGCCGCGTGACCAACATCACCGACTACGGCGCCTTCGTGGAGCTGGAGCCGGGCATCGAGGGACTGGTGCACGTCTCCGAGATGAGCTGGACGAAGAAGAACGTCCATCCGGGCAAGATCGTGTCGACCTCCCAGGAGGTCGAGGTGATGGTGCTCGACGTCGACTCGGTGAAGCGCCGCATCTCGCTCGGCCTCAAGCAGTGCCTGGACAATCCGTGGGAGGTCTTCCGCGACAAGTTCCCGGCGGGCGCGGAGCTCGAGGGCGAGGTCAAGAACATCACCGAGTTCGGCCTGTTCGTGGGCCTGCCCGGCGACATCGACGGCATGGTCCATCTCTCCGACCTCGACTGGAACAAGTCCGGCGAGGACGCGATCAAGGACTACAAGAAGGGCGACCTGGTGAAGGTCAAGGTCCTCGACGTCGACCTCGACAAGGAGCGCATCTCGCTCGGCATCAAGCAGCTGGCGAACGATCCGTTCGAGGGCTCGATCGGGAAGTTCAACAAGGGCCAGGTCGTCACCGCGACGGTCACGCAGGTCCAGGAGAACGGCCTCGAGGTCGCGCTCGCCGAGGGCGTCCACGGCTTCATCCGCAAGTCGGACCTGGCCCGCGATCGCGGCGACCAGCGTCCGGACCGCTTCGCGGTGGGCGAGAAGCTCGACGCCAAGATCACCCAGATCGACCGCGGCTCCCGCCGCGTGCAGCTCTCGGTGAAGGCCAAGGAGATCGACGAGGAGAAGGAGGCGATGGCCCAGTACGGCTCGTCGGACTCCGGCGCCTCCCTCGGCGACATCCTGGGCGCGGCGCTGCGCCGCCAGCGCGAGCAGGGCAAGGGCTGAGCGCGGCCCGGCCGCGCGAAGGCGACGAGGGCGGGCACCGGCGGTGCCCGCCCTTTTTCTTTTTGCGGGTATGGGCGCCGCATGGCGTTGCCGGGCATTCGGCACGAATGCCGCCTTGGCAGCGGCCGGGGCGATCCCCAGATTGACCTGCCGCACGAAGGCCCCGAGTATCGGCCGCGTCAACGCGACCCACCCCAACGAGGTCCCTCAATGATCAGACGCCCGTCCCGTTTCTTCGCCATTCTCGCTGCCGCGGTGATCGGCCTCGCGCCGATGCTCGCGGAGGCCCGCGCCGGCGGCGGCCAGAGTTCCGGAAGCCGCGGCGCCCGCACGCAGCAGGCGGCCCCGGCGACCCCGACGACGCAGCAGGGTGCGCGCCCGGTGGAGCGGACGGCGACCACGCCGGCGCAGGCGCAGCGTCCGGCGCAGCAGGCCCAGGCCCCGCAGCAGCAGAGCTGGTTCCAGCGCAATCCGTTCATGACCGGCCTGCTTGGCGGCATGCTCGGCGCCGGGCTGATCGGCGCGCTGATGGGCGGCGGCTTCAACTTTGGCGAAGGCCTTGCGGGCTTCCTCGGCTTCGCCGCGCAGCTCGCGCTGTTCGGCGGCATCGCCTTCCTGATCATGCGGTTCATCCGCAGCCGCCGCGAGGCGGGCACCCCGGCCGCCTATGCCGGGACCGGCATGCCGCGCGTCGATGCCGGCCCTGGCCCGATGCCGAACACGATGGCCCGCACCACCGAGACGATCGACGTCGGCGGTCCCGCCGGCGGCGGCCTCGGCCCCAAGGGCGGCGACGAGATCGGCCTCGCCCAGGGCGACTTCGAGGCCTTCGAGCGCCGGCTGGTCGAGATCCAGACCGCCTGGAGCAAGGGCGATCTCAACGGCCTGAAGCGCGCGGCGACGCCGGAGATGGTCTCGTACTTCGCCGACGATCTGGCGGCGAATGCGAGCCGTGGCGTCGAGAATCGCGTCGAGGACGTCAAGCTCGAGCAGGGCGATCTCGCCGAGGCGTGGCAGGAGGGCGGCACCCAATACGCCACCGTCGGCATGCGCTTCAGCGCCCGCGACTACACCGTCGCGCTGGCGGACGGACGCGTCGTCGACGGCAACAAGGACGCGCGCAGCGAGGCGACCGAGACCTGGACCTTCATGCGCATCCAGGGCGGCGACTGGATCCTGTCGGCGATCCAGCAGGCCTGACGCCGCAGACGCAGGACGACCGGAGGGCCCCGCGCACACGCCGTGCGCGGGGCCCTTCTCGTTTCCGGGCCCGGCGCCGCGAGCCGGGCCGCTGCACCGGGCGCCGCAAGTCGGCGTTCCTCCGCCCGGCGCGGACGACCTGAGCGACACCCGCACGCCGCCCGATCGCGTTTTGCGTGCGCATCGCGCCGGGGCCGCCGTTATCATCCGGCCATGCCTCTTTCCGAAGCCGATCTCCTGGTGGATCGCCGCCGCCTGAAGCGACAGGTATCGCTGTGGCGGACCGGCGCCATCATCCTCGCCCTCGCCGTCATCGGCGTCCTCGTGGCCCGCTCGACCGGCCTTGTCGGGCCCGCCTATATCGCGCGCCTCTCCGTGTCCGGCGTCATCATCGACGACCCGCGCCGCATCCGCGCGCTGGAGGATGTTGCCGAGGATCCCAAGGCCAAGGCCCTGATCGTCCGCATCGACAGCCCGGGCGGCACGGTCGTCGGCGGCGAGTCGCTGTTCCGACAGCTGCGCACCGTCGCCGGCCGCAAGCCGGTCGTCGCCGTGCTCGGACAGACGGCCGCGTCCGGCGGCTACATGACCGCGCTCGGCGCGGACTGGATCGTCGCCCGCGAAGGCACGATCACGGGCTCGATCGGCGTGCTGATGCAGACGACGGACGTCACGGGACTGCTCGAGAAGCTCGGCGTCTCGATGGAGCAGATCAAGTCGTCGCCCCTGAAGGCGGTGCCCAATCCCTTCGAGCCGCTGACCGACGAAGGTCGGCGGGCGGTCAGGTCTCTGATCGACGACACCTACGACCTTTTCGTGGGCATGGTCGCGGATCGCCGGAAGCTCGAGCGCGACGCAGCGCTCAAGGTCGCCGACGGGCGGGTATTCACGGGCCGTCAGGCCAAGGCCCTCGGCCTCGTCGACCAGCTCGGCGGCGAGGAGGCCGCGCGCACCTGGCTCGAATCCGAGCGCAAGATCCAACCCGGACTCGACGTCCGGGAGGTCAAGCCGCCGCGGGCCGAGGACGGGTGGCTCGACATCGCGACCCGGGTCGGCGCCGTGATGACCGGAAAATCCTATCTGCCAGAAAGGCTTACCCTTGACGGTCTGGTGGCCCTTTGGCACCCTGACTTGCGTTCCAGGTAGAGAGCGCCGCAGGGCGCCCACTGCGACGGCACCGCGAGTCGGACTATCCCCGACCGCATCGTCGAGCTGGAACGCCCGAGTCCGCTACACGTCACCCGACCAGCCTGCCCAAGCCGTGCCAGCCCCCAGCCCTTCGAGCCCCGCGTTCGCATGACGAAGTCCGAACTCATCCTGCGCCTCGCCGAGATGAACCCGCATCTTTACCAGCGGGACGTCGAGCGGATCGTGGCCGCGATCTTCGACGAGATCGCCAATGCGCTGGCGCGCGGCCATCGCGTCGAGCTGCGCGGCTTCGGCGCGTTCTCCGTGAAGCAGCGCGCGGCGCGAACGGGCCGCAATCCGCGGACCGGCGATTCGGTGGACGTGTCGGAGAAGTACATTCCGTTCTTCAAGACCGGCAAAGAGCTGCGCGAGAAGCTCAACCCAAAGTCCTGAGCGGGCGCCACGCCGGCGTGCCCGCCGCATCGGCTCAGTCTTCATGCGCCCTCTATTCTGGATCGTCGGCGTCCCCCTGCTGCTGATCGGCGCCTTCTTCGCCGTGGCGAACCGCGAGCTGGTGGCGATCGACCTCTGGCCGGCGACCGGCAAGGTGACGATGCCGCTCTTTGCGGCCCTTGTCGGCGCGCTCTATCTCGGCTTCCTGCTGGGCGCGATCGTCGCCTGGTGGGCCGGCCGCCATGGACGAGGCCGCGCGCGCGAAACGCGACGACGGCTCGGCGACCTTCAGCGCGAGAACCAGCAGTTGCATGAACGCGCCGATCGCCTCGCCGCCGAAGCCGCCCGCGCCGCGCAGGCGGCGGCGCGCGCGCCGGCCCCGGCGTTGCCGCAAGCCTGATGCGCAGCTTCAGCGCCAGCGAGGTCGAGGCCGCGCTCGAGACCGGAGCCCTGGTCGAGGAGCTGCGCAAGGCGTTCCGCGGCAGCGTGACGACGCCGACCCGCCACCATCACAAGATCGCCGTGCCCGATTCGCCCGAGGCCATGCTGCTGCTGATGCCGGCCTGGATCGAGGGCCGCTACGTCGGCATCAAGCTGGTGACGGTGTTCCCCGGCAATGCGGCGCGCGATCTCGACTCGGTCCAGGGAACCTACGTGCTGCTGTCTGGCACGACCGGCGAACCGCTCGCGAGCATCGACGGCCGCATGCTCACGTTGCGGCGTACCGCCTGCGCCTCGGCGCTGGCGGCGAGCTACCTGGCGCGAAGCGATGCCGAGCGCCTGCTGATGATCGGCACCGGCGCGCTGGCGCCGCACCTGATCATGGCCCATGCCGCGGTCCGCCCGATCCGCGAGGTGCTGGTCTGGGGCCGCAATGCCGAGAAGACGGCGCGGCTCGCCAAGAACCTGGACGGGCGCCGGCTGCGCGTGCGCGCGACCGACGATCTCGAGGGCGCCGTGCGGGGCGCCGACGTGGTGAGCTGCGCCACGCTGTCGAAGACGGCGCTGGTTCAGGGCGCCTGGCTCAAGCCGGGGCAGCACGTCGACCTGGTCGGCAGCTATGCCCCGGACATGCGCGAGGCCGACGACGAGGCCGTGCGCCGGGCGCGCGTCTACATCGACACCGAGGCCGCGCTGCACGAGTCCGGCGACCTGGTCCAGCCGATGAAGAGCGGCGCGCTCGCCCGGGAGCAGATCGCGGGCTCGCTGGGCGAGTTGGCGCAGGGGCGGGTCGCCGGCCGCAGCTTCGCGAACCAGATCACCCTGTTCAAATCCACCGGCACGGCGCTCGAGGATCTGGCGGCGGCCGTTTTCCTTTTCGAGCAGGCGAAGGCCTGAACGTCAGACGCGGACGTGGGACGGATTGCCGGATTGCGGTGTTGATCCGGCAGGGCATCACGCCCGACCAAGGGGGAGTTCGATGATTGCAATCCGAATCGGCGTGGGTTTCGTCGCAGGCGTGCTGGGCTACGTGGTGTTTCACCAGGGCGCGGTGGCGCTGTTCCACGCGCTCGGCGTGTTCCCGACCGGAGCGTTCCCGACCCGCGCGGTCCCTTTCCTCGGCATCACCGCCCTGCAGGTGCCGCTCTTCGTCTCGCTCGGCTTCTGGGCCGGGCTGTGGGGGATCGTGATCGCGCTGGTCGTCGCGCGGATCCATTCCAATGCCGCCAAGCTGGTCGTCGCGACGTTGATCGGGGCGATCGGCGCGACGGCCTATGGCTGGTTCGTCGTCAGCCCGTGGCGGGGCCAGCCGATCCCGCCCATCGCCGCGAACTGGAACCCGGCGGCACTGTGGCGCGGACCGCTGATCAACGGGATCTTCGGCCTCGGCGCCGGGATCATGCTCCGGCTTCTCCTCGGCTTCGTCCGCGGCCGCCGATGAGGCGCGACCTCGTCATCTTCGATTGCGACGGCGTCCTGGTCGACAGCGAGACGATCGCCTGCCGCCTCGATGCCGAGATCTTCACGGATCTCGGCTTCCCGCTGTCCTTCGAGGACATAAGGCGGGACTTCGTGGGTGTCAGCGCGAGCACGATGTGCCGCACGATCGAGGAGCGCTTCGCCCGCAAGCTGCCCGAGGACATGCCGCAGCGACTGCTCGCCGCCGCGCTCGAGGCGTTCGAGACCCGGCTGGCGCCGATACCCGGCATCGGCGACGCGCTCGCGTCGCTGGACGGCCCGCGCTGCGTCGCTTCGTCGAGCGATCCCGCGCGCATCCGGCGCTCGCTCGAGCTCACCGGCCTGCTGCACCACTTCGATCCGCATCTCTTCAGCACGAAGATGGTCGCGCGCGGCAAGCCCGCGCCGGACATCTTCCTGCACGCCGCGCGCACGATGGGGGTCGAGCCGGACGGTTGCGTCGTGATCGAGGACAGCATTCCGGGAGTCACCGCCGCGCGCGCCGCCGGGATGACGGTGTTCGGCTTCGTCGGCGGCGATCATTGCGCGCCGGGCCACGACGCCCGCCTGCGCGAGATCGGCGCCGACCTGGTCTTCGACGACATGCGCGCGCTGCCCGCGCTGCTTGCGCGCGCCTGAAACGCGAACGGGGCCGGAGCGCAGGCTCCGACCCCGTCGACGTCGCAGGACCGCCGGGCGGCTACCGGGCTTTCGCCCGGCCGCCGTCCGGCGCCGCGGTCAGCGCGACACGCTGTCCTCGGCGAAGATGTCCTTGTCCTTCGTCTCGGGCACGAACAGCGTGCCGATGACGACCGTCACCACGGCAATGCCGATCGGGTACCAGAGGCCGTAGTAGATGTCGCCGGTCTGGGCCACCATCGCGAACGACGTCGCG
Source organism: Alphaproteobacteria bacterium (assembly GCA_016793165.1). Classification (GTDB taxonomy): domain Bacteria; phylum Pseudomonadota; class Alphaproteobacteria; order CACIAM-22H2; family CACIAM-22H2; genus CAIOSQ01. The sequence goes on from JAEULA010000063.1 coordinate 33,926, forward strand.
GGCAGCAGGCCGCCGAACCAGCCGTTGCCGATGTGGTACGGCAGCGACATCGCGGTGTAGCGGATGCGCGTCGGGAACAGCTCCACCAGCGCCGCCGCGATCGGCCCGTAGACCGCCGTCACGAACAGGACGAGGATCGTCAGGATCACGATCAGGGTCAGCACCTGGCCGCGGAAGATGTCGAAGAAGCCGCTGACCTTGACGATTTCCGCATTGTTCGCCGCCGGATACCCGGCCGCCGTGATCGCCGCACCGATCGCCTTGTTGAAGTCGGCGGTCGCCTTGGCGAGCTCGGGCCCGCTGATCTTCGCGGCGTCGTAGGACGGGATCTCGGTCGTGCCGACCTTGACCTTGGCGATGGAGCCCGCGGGCGCCGCCTCGGTGACGTAGCGCACCGAGCTGCGCGCCAGCGCCGCCTTCACGATGTCGCAGGAGTTCGTGAACTTCGCCGTGCCCACCGGATTGAACTGGAAGGAGCAATCCGCGGGATCGGCAGAGACGGTCACGATCGAGCTGTTCAGCGCGCGGTGGAGCGCCGGGTTCGCCGTCGCCGTCATCCACTGGAACAGCGGGAAGTACGTGACCGCGGCCACGAGGCAGCCCGCGAGGATCACCGGCTTGCGGCCGATCCGATCCGACAGCGAGCCGAACAGGATGAAGCCGCCGGTGCCGAGGATCAGCGACCAGGCGATGAGCACGTTCGCCGTGAACAGGTCGACCTTGAGGATCGACTGCAGGAAGAACAGCGCATAGAACTGCCCCGTGTACCAGACCACCGCCTGACCGGCGACGAGGCCGAGCAGGGCGAGGACGGCGAACTTGGCGTTCTTCCACTGGCCGAAGGCCTCGGCGATCGGTGCCTTGGAGTGCGTGCCTTCCTCCTTCATCTTCTTGAAGGCGGGCGACTCGTTCATCTGCAAGCGGATGTAGACGGACACCAGCAGCAGCCCGAACGAGACGAGGAACGGGATGCGCCAGCCCCACTTCGCGAACTCGGCGTCGCCGAGATAGACGCGCACGGACAGGATCACGACCAGCGAGAGCAGCAGGCCCAGCGTCGCCGTGGTCTGGATCCAGCTGGTGTAGAAGCCGCGGCGGCCATGCGGCGCGTGCTCGGCGACGTAGACGGCGGCACCGCCGTACTCGCCCCCGAGCGCGAGACCCTGGGCCATGCGCAGCGCCAGCAGCGCGACCGGCGCGATCCAGCCGATCGACTCGTAGTTGGGCAGCAGGCCGACGAAGAAGGTCGACAGGCCCATGACCATGATGGTGATCAGGAAGGTGTACTTGCGGCCGACGAGGTCGCCGAGGCGGCCGAAGACGAGGGCACCGAACGGCCGGACCAGGAAGCCCGCCGCGAAGGCGAGCAGCGCGAAGATGTTTCGCGTCGCCTCGGGGAAGGCGCTGAAGAACTGCGCGCCGATCATGACGGCCAGAGCGCCGTACAGGTAGAAGTCGTACCACTCGAAGATCGTGCCCAGCGACGAGGCCAGGATGACCTTCTTCTCCTCGCCCGTCATCGGACGGACGTCGGCTTCGGTTCGCGGCCGGAACAACCCGGGCGGCTTGATTGCGTATGAGACCATTTGAGCGCTCCTCGAGAAGGATGTCGTCCGGAGGAGCGGGGCGCTGGCTGAACGGGGTGCTTCTTGCGGCAACCGCCGGACCGGCCCCTCCCTCTCCCAGGGTCGAGGGATAGGCCGGCGCCCTTACGCCAACCTTACGGCTGCGCGCTGGACACGCGGCCGAAGCTTGGTAGAACCCCGGCGGCCCGGGGCAAAGGCGTCCCGCGCGAGCCCCTTCCTCCGGAGGTCGAGATGAAGCCCAGCGACCGCATCTTCGTGGCGATCGACCGCATGAGCGCGGCCGATGCGCGCGCCGACATCGCCCGGGTGGCGGCCAGCGGCTGCGGGGTGAAGCTCGGCCTGGAGTTCTTCGTCGCCAACGGCCCCGCGGTGGTGCGCGCGGTCTGCCCGCCCGAGACGCCGCTGTTCCTCGATCTGAAGCTGCACGACATCCCCAACACCGTGGCCGGCGCCACGCGCGGCGCCTGCGCCGTGCAGCCGCAGCTCCTGACCATCCATGCCGCAGGCGGGCTCGCCATGATGCAGGCGGCGGTGGCCGCCGCGCGCGAGACGGCCGGCGCCGCCGCCCCGAAGCTGCTGGCGATCACCGTGCTCACCAGCCTCGACGAGACCGACCTCGAGGGCGTGGGCCAGCGCGGCCCGATCGTCGAGCAGGTGAAGCGCCTCGCCGAGCTCGCGCAACGCGCCGGCGTCGGCGGAGTCGTCTGCTCGCCGCAGGAGGTCGCGATGCTGCGCCGCCAGTGCGGGCCCGGGTTCCTTCTCGTGACGCCGGGGATCCGGCCGAGCTGGGCGGCGGCAGGCGACCAGAAGCGGATCACCACACCGCGCGACGCGATCGCCATGGGCGCCGATCATCTCGTGATCGGCCGTCCCGTCACGCAAGCCAACGACCCCGCCGCCGCGCTCGACCGGATCTGCGCCGAGATCGGCGAGGCCGCCTGAGCGCCCCGCCGATGCGCGTCGCCGTCAAGATCTGCGGGCTCAACGCCCCTGACGCCGTCGACGCCGCGTCGAGCGCCGATTTCGCGGGCTTCGTCTTCTTCGCGCGCTCGCCTCGCCATGTCGAGCCGGCGGCAGCGCGCGACCTCGCCGCCCGCCTGCCGAGCGCGGTCAAGCGCGTGGCCGTCGTCGTCGATCCAGACGACGCGCTACTCGCGACGCTGGTCGCGACCCTGAGGCCGGACTTCGTCCAGCTGCACGGCCGCGAGACGCCCGAGCGGGCGGCCGCCATCCGCGGGCGCTTCGGTCTCGGCGTCATCAAGGCCATCGCCGTCGGCGTCCCCGGCGATCTCGACGCCGCCGACGCCTTCTCCCCGGTCGCCGACTGGTTCCTGTTCGATGCCAAGCCGCCCAAGCGGCCCGACGCGCTGCCCGGCGGCAATGCGACCCGCTTCGACTGGGCGATGCTCCGGGGACGGCGCTTCGATCGGCCCTGGCTGCTGTCGGGCGGGCTGGAACCCGCCAACGTTGCAGAGGCGATCGCCGTCAGCGGCGCGCGGGCGGTCGACGTGTCCTCGGGAGTCGAGGCCGCGCCCGGGCGCAAGGATCCGGCCCGGATCGCCGCCTTCCTAGCGGCGGCCCGCCCCCCGGCCTGACCGCAAGCTGCGACACCGTGCCGCTTGGTCGGCCGGGGTGTCGAAAGACAGCATTCACTCCGCCCGAGCGAGCCTCGCGGGAAAGCGGGACAGGAGAGGAATGCCGTGATTTCGCAGCAAGACGTCGATTTCTATCACGAGCAAGGCTACGTGGTTGTGAAGAACGCGGTCGAGCCCGAGATGCTCAGCCGCCTCCGCCAAGCGGTCAGCGAGATCCTTGCCGGCGCGCGCGGTCTGACGGCGCACAACGACATCTACGACCTCGAGCCGACGCATCAGCCCAACGATCCGCGCGTGCGCCGGATCAAGACGCCGCACATCCACTTCTCCGTGTTCCGCGAATTCGCGCGCTACGCGCCGATGGTCGAGGTCCTCAAGCAGCTGCTCGGCCCCTCCGGCGTGCGCCTGCACGGCTCCAAGATCAACATCAAAGCCTCGGAGTACGGCGCGCCGGTCGAGTGGCACCAGGACTGGGCGTTCTACCCGCACACCAACGACGACCTGACCGCGGTCGGCGTGATGCTGGACGACTGCACGCTCGAGAACGGGCCGCTGATGATCGTGCCCGGCTCGCACCGGGGCGACACCTTCAACCATCACCAGGACGGCTACTTCTGCGGCGCCATGGACCCGAAGGCCGACGGCATCGACTACTCGAAGGCCGTGCCGCTGGTCGCCCCGGCCGGCTCGCTGAGCTTCCACCATGTCCGGGTCGTGCACGGCTCGGCGCAGAACACCTCGAGCCGGTCGCGCACGCTTCTGCTCTACGAATTCGCGGCCGCCGACGCCTGGCCGCTGGCCGGCGTCCCGAACTACGCCGCCTTCAACGACCGGCTGGTTGCGGGCGAGCCGACCTATGTCCCGCGGCTGACGCCGGTGCCCGTGCGCATGCCCATGCCCGCGGCGCCGAAGCAGGGCTCGATCTACGAGAACCAGTCGGTCTTCAAGAACAAGTATTTCGCGATCACCGGCGAGGCGAAGAAGGCCGCATTGACCTGAGTGCGGCGGCGACCTGACGGGACGCCCCCGGGAGGTCGCCGCCCGCCGATTCGCCGCCGTCGCGGCCGGGCGACTGATCGGCCGCGGCGCGAGCCTGCGGGCATTGAGCGGCCGGCACAGGTCGCCGTCTCGAGCCGCCGCCGGGACCGCCCGATTTTGGGGCTTGGCCCGTCCCGGCCCCTGCCCTAGAAACGGCGGCGCATGGCCACCGTCCTGAATTCCTTCCGCAATCAGCCCGACGAGCGCGGGCATTTCGGCGCCTATGGCGGACGCTACGTCGCCGAGACGCTGATGCCGCTGATCCTCGAACTCGAGGAGGCCTACACCAAGGCCAAGGCGGACCCGAGCTTCCAGAAGGAGCTCGACTACTACCTCGAGCACTATGTCGGCCGGCCCAGCCCGCTCTATTACGCCGAGCGGCTGACGACGCACCTCGGCGGCGCCAAGGTCTACTTCAAGCGCGACGAGCTCAACCACACGGGCTCGCACAAGATCAACAACTGCATGGGGCAGATCCTGCTCGCCCGGCGCATGGGCAAGAAGCGGATCATCGCCGAGACGGGTGCGGGCCAGCACGGCGTGGCAAGCGCGACCGTGTCGGCGCTCTTCGACCTCCCGTGCGTCGTCTACATGGGCTCGACCGACATCGAGCGGCAGGCGCCCAACGTCTTCCGCATGAAGCTGCTCGGCGCCGAGGTGCGGCCCGTGACGTCGGGCGCGGGCACGCTCAAGGACGCGCTCAACGACGCCCTGCGCGACTGGGTCGCGAATGTCGAGAGCACCTTCTACATCATCGGCACCGTCGCCGGCCCGCACCCCTACCCGGCGCTCGTCCGCGACTTCCAGTCGGTCATCGGCCGCGAGGCCAAGGAGCAGCTGCAACGCCAGGAGGGCCGCCTGCCGGACCTGCTGGTCGCCTGCATCGGCGGCGGGTCCAACGCCATGGGCCTGTTCCACCCGTTCCTCGACGACAAGGCCGTCGACATCGTCGCGGTGGAGGCCGGCGGCCACGGCATCGCCACCGGCAAGCACGCGGCCTCGCTGACCGGCGGCCGGCCCGGCGTGCTCCACGGCAACAAGACCTACCTGCTGCAGGACGACGACGGCCAGATCACCGAGGCGCACTCGATCTCGGCCGGCCTCGACTATCCCGGCATCGGGCCCGAGCATTCCTGGCTGCACGACATGAAGCGCGTGACCTACGTCTCGGCGACCGACGACGAGGCGCTCGAGGCGTTCAAGCTCTGCGCCAAGCTCGAAGGGATCCTGCCCGCGCTCGAGCCGGCGCACGCGCTCGCCGAGGTCATGAAGCGCGCGCCGAAGATGCGCAAGGACCAGGTCATCGTCATGAACATGTGCGGCCGCGGCGACAAGGACGTCTTCACGCTCGCCGACCGCTTCGGGGTGAAGCTGTGAGCCGGCTCGCCGGACGCTTCGCGGCGCTGGCGCGCGAGGGGCGCGCCGGGCTTGTCACCTACGTGATGGCCGGCGATCCCGATGCCGCCACGACGGCGAAGATCCTCGAGGGCCTGCCCGCCGCCGGCGCCGACGTGATCGAGCTCGGCATGCCGTTTTCCGACCCGATGGCCGACGGTCCGGCGATCCAGGCCGCCGGCCTGCGCGCACTCGCCGCCGGCATGACGCTCAAGGGCACGCTCGCCCTGGTGCGCGGCTTCCGCGCCAAGGACGACGCCACGCCGATCGTGCTCATGGGTTATTTCAACGTCGTGTTCGCCTACGGCGTCGAGGCCTTCATGCGCGATGCCCGCGACGCCGGCGTCGACGGTCTGATCATCGTCGACCTGCCGCCCGAGGAATCCGCCGAGGCGGCCCCGCAGGCCAGGGCCCAAGGCCTCGACCTCATCCGGCTCGCGACGCCGACCAGCGACGACAAGCGCCTTCCCAAGGTGCTCGAGGGCGCGAGCGGCTTCCTTTATTACGTCTCCGTCCTCGGCGTGACCGGCACGCGCAGCATCGACGAGCGCGCCGCGGGCGACGCCGTCGCGCGGCTGCGCAAGCACACCCGACTGCCGATCGCCGTCGGCTTCGGCATCAAGACGCCCGAGGCGGCCGCGGCGATCGCGCGCGTCGCCGACGCGGCGGTCGTCGGGACGGCACTGGTCCAGGCGATCGCCGGCTCGTTGACTCCCGAGGGCAAGGCCGGCGCCGACACGCCCGCGCGCGCGCTCGACCTTGTCCGCGCCCTCGCCGCCGGCGTGCGCGGCGCGCGCACGGACGCGAAGGCGACCGCGCGATGAACTGGATCACCAACTACGTCCGCCCGAAGCTGCGGGCGCTGGTGCGCAAGCCCGAAGTGCCGGACAACCTCTGGGACAAGTGCCCGGCGTGCGAGAAGATGATCTTCCACCGGGACCTCGAGGCGAACCAGCGGGTGTGCACGCATTGCGGCCACCACATGCGCCTGCCGGCCAAGCGCCGGCTCGAGCTGCTGTTCGACGACGGCGACTTCACCCAGATCGAGCTGCCGAAGACGATCCAGGATCCGCTGAAGTTCCGCGACCGCAAGCGCTACAGCGACCGCCTCAAGGAGGCGCGCGAGAAGACCAAGGAGCAGGACGCGATCATCGTCGCCCACGGCGCCATGGGCGGGATGAACGTCGTCGTCGCGGCGTTCAATTTCGAGTTCCAGGGCGGCTCGATGGGCATCGCCGTCGGCGAGGGCTTCCTCGCCGCCGCGCGCCTGGCGGTGCTGCAGCAGGCGCCGCTGATCGCGATCCCGGCCTCGGGCGGGGCGCGCATGCAGGAGGGAATCCTCTCCCTGATGCAGCTGCCGCGCACCGTGATCGCGGTCGAGGAAGTGAAGGAGGCGGGGCTGCCCTTCGTGGTCATCCTCGCCGATCCGACCACCGGCGGCGTCTCGGCCTCGTTCGCCATGCTCGGCGACATCGCCATGGCGGAGCCCGGCGCCATCATCGGCTTCGCCGGCGCGCGCGTGATCGAGGAGACGATCCGCGAGAAGCTGCCGCAGGGCTTCCAGAAGGCCGAGTACCTGCTCGAGCACGGGATGCTCGACATGGTCGTGCACCGCCACCAGCTGCGCGACCAGCTCGTGCGCCTGCTGAAGCTGCTGACCGAGCCGCAGCCCACCGCCGAAGTGGTGGCGCTGCCGCAGCCGGCCCTCGACATCCCGGCCAAGCCCGCGGGCGCGTGAGCCCGCGCCGCATCCCCTCCCCGATGCCCTCGGCGTCCGCCCCTGCATCTGCGCGGAGGCGCGAGGCGCCGGTCCCGCTGCCGGCCGTTCGGGACCAGTCGCGCCCGCGCGCGGCCGGCGCGGGAAACGGCGAATGCGGGATCCGATGACCGCCCCCAGCTCCGCCGAGATCCTCGATCGCCTCACCGGGCTCCACCCCAAGGTGATCGACATGAGCCTGGATCGCGTGCGCGCGCTGCTCGCCGATCTCGGGGATCCGCAGGACAGGCTGCCGCCCGTGATCCATGTCGCCGGCACCAACGGCAAGGGTTCGACGGTCGCCTATCTGCGCGCGATGGCCGAGGCCGGCGGCTTCAAGGTCCATGCCTATACGAGCCCGCATCTCGTGCGCTTCGCCGAGCGCATCCGCGTCGCCGGCGCGTTGATCGACGACGACGCGCTGATCGCGATCCTGCAGGAGGTCGAGCGCGTCAATGCCGGCCGGCCGATCACCTTCTTCGAGATCACGACGGTGGCCGCCTTCCTCGCCTTCGCGCGCGCGCCGGCCGACCTGACCCTGCTCGAGGTCGGAATGGGCGGGCGGCTCGACGCGACCAATGTCGTGCGCCACCCCTTGATCGATGCGATCGCGCCGATCTCCTTCGACCACATGGACTATCTCGGCGACACCATCGCCGCGATCGCCGGCGAGAAGGCCGGCATCATGAAGCCGGGCGTGCCCGTCGCGATCGGCCCGCAGCCCGCGGACGCCGCCGCGGTGTTCGACGCGCGCGCCGTGGCGCTGGGAAGCCCGCTCTTCCGCTTCGACAGGGAATGGCGGATCGCGCGCGACGGCGACGGCCTGCGCTACGAGGGCGTCCATCGCCGTGCCCTGCCCCTGCCCGCCCTCGCCGGGCCCCACCAGGCCCTGAACGCGGGGCTCGCGGTCGCCGTCGCCGAGATGCTGCCGGGTCGGCTGCGCCTCTCCGACGCCGAGATCGCGGCCGGGCTGCAACGCGCCGAATGGCCGGCCCGCCTGCAGCGCCTGGTGCGCGGCCCGCTGGTCGATGCCCTGCCGCCGGGCTGCGAGCTGTGGCTCGACGGCGGCCACAACGAGGATGGCGCGCGCGTCATCGCCGAGTGGGCGCGCGGCATGGCCGACGGCCGGCCGCTCGACATGATCGTGGCGCTGCGCTCGACCAAGCGGGCCGAGCCGTTCTTCGCGCGGCTCGCACCGGTCGTGCGGCGACTGGTGTGCGCCGGCAATCCCGCTGATTCCGTCGCCACGCCGCCCGCGCAGCTCGCCGCCGCGGCGCGCCGCGCCGGAATCGCCGAGGTGCACGCGGCCACCGACGTGACCGCCGCGACCGCCCTGCTGCCCGGTGCGACGCGCGTGCTCGTCTGCGGCTCGCTCTATCTCGCCGGCGCCGTGCTGGCCGAGAATTCCTGACGACCGACTCCGGGGGGACCGACGACGATGATCTACGACTTCGCGACGACCGCGCCGATGGACCGCTACAAGCTACTGGCCGGCTGCATCGTGCCGCGGCCCATCGCCCTGGTGAGCACGACCGACGGCAAGGGCGCGAACAACGCCGCGCCCTACAGCTTCTTCAACGTCATGAGCCACGAGCCGCCGATCGTGGTCCTCGGCATCGAGCAGCGTCGCGCCGACACGCCCAAGGACACGGTGGCGAACATCCGCATCACCAAGGACTTCGTGGTCAACCTCGTGGACATGAGGATCGCCGAGGCGATGAACGTCTGCGCGATCGACTTCGACGCCGGCGTCGACGAGTTCAAGGAGGCCGGGCTCACCGCCGTCCCCTGCACCAAGATCAAGGCGCCGCGCATCGCCGAAGCGCCGGTCGCGCTGGAATGCGTGCTGATGGACGAGCTGCGCTACCGCCAGGGGCGCTCGATCGTCGTCGGCGAGGTCGTGGCCTTCCACGTGCGCGACGGCATCGTGAACGAGCGCTTCCACGTCGACACGCTGGCGCTCGACATGGTCGGCCGCCTCGCCGGGGGCGGCTACTGCCGCACCACCGACCCCTTCACGATCCCCCGCCTCAGCCCGGCCGACTGGGCGGCGGGCAAGCGCGCCAAGATCTCGCCGTATCGCGGGTGAGCGGCCCGGCCGGGCAGCTCGCGGACCTGCAGGCGATCCTCCGCGCCGACGCCTGGTCGATGGCGCGGCTGCGTGCGGTGCGGGCGCTGGGGCTGCCGGACTGGGCGATCGGTGCGGGGTTCGTGCGCGGGTTGGTGTGGGACCGCCTGACCGGACGAGCAGGACGCACCGCGCTGCCGGACATCGACGTGCTGTATTTCGACCCGGCCGACCTGCGGGCGGAAGCCGAGGCGCGGCACGAGGCCGTCCTCGCCGCCGCGGACCCGGGGCCGCCCTGGTCGGTCAAGAACCAGGCGCGCATGCATCTGCGCAACGGCGACCCGCCCTACCGCTCGACCGCGCACGCGCTGACGTCCTGGCTGGAGACGCCGACTTGCGTGGCGGTCCGGCTGGAGCCGGACGACGCGCTGACCGTTCTCGCGCCCTACGGGCTCGACGACCTCTTCGCCCTGCGCGTCGCGCCGACACCGGCCGGGCAGCGCAAGCTCGGCCAGTATCGCGAGCGGCTCGCGCGCAAGGAATGGGCGCGGACTTGGCCGCTCGCCGAGATCCGCGACGCCTGACCCGGCTCGGGCGCTCGGCCACCCCGGGCCTAAAATGCCGAAGGCCCTGCCGGGTCTCCCCGGCAGGGCCTTCATTCCAAGCGATGATCGATTGCGTCTTCGCGGCGCGTCAGATGACCGAGTTGACCCACTCGTAGAGCTTGCTCTTGGGCAGGCTGCCGACTTTCGTGGCGGCGACCTGGCCGTCCTTGAACAGCATCAAAGTGGGGATGCCCTGGACGCGATATTTGTTCGGGGTCGCCGGGTTCTCGTCGATGTTGATCTTGGCGACCGTGACCTTGCCCTGGAGGTCCTTCGCAAGATCCTCCAACGCAGGAGCGATCTGCTTGCAGGGCCCGCACCACTCCGCCCAGAAATCGACGAGGACCGGCTTGCCGGCCTTCAGCACGTCGGTCTCGAAGGACGTGTCGGTGATCTTCACAGTCGTGCTCATGTCGTTTCGCCTCCTTGAGGGGGCCGGGAGATCGAGGTGAGTGTAGCGCAAGGCCGCGAGGGGCGACCGATTGGTTGAGGTTCGTTCGGGGAACGACGAGGGGTCAATCTAGGAAGTGGGTTCGAGCCGGGTCAAGGCACCGATCTGAAACGCAATCAATCGTTTCAGTTCATGTAGTTAGGTGCTCTTTCAAAGCCCGGTCCAGGGCCGCCGCGGGAAGCTCCATCAGCCGTGGTGACGTCGTCCACAGCACGAGAGCCCGTACGTTGCGATCGGGATAGATGCGCTGGACGAGCGCCCGGTAGAGGGCGAGTTGGATGACGAACGCGGGCGGCACGTCATCGACGGTATCCGGGGGTGACCGACTCGACTTGTAGTCGAGGATAAGGATTTCGGTCGGGCGGACCACCAGGCGATCGATCTGACCGACGACGGTCTGGTCGCCCACGAGCCCCGCGATCGGGACCTCGGCGCGGCTCCCCGCATCGAACAGGTCGGGCACGGCGGCGAGTACCGCGAGCGTCTCGTCGACGAGGGCGGCGCGCTGCCCGGGCGCCGCATCGCGCAGGGCGCGCTCGACCATCGCCCCTGCCGCCGCCGCACGGGCGGCAGGTGCAACCGCGGGCAGCATCTCGAGCAGGCGGTGGAGGACGCGGCCGCGGCGCGCCGCCAGGACCGCGGCACCGCCCAGCGGATCGCCGCCGGCCGCAGCGACCGGCAGTGCCGACGGGGCCAGCGGTCGCGGCGGCCGCGGCTCGGCAGTCGCCGGGGCTTGCGCCCAGTCCGGCAGATCCATCGGCCGAATCGGCGCCGGCGGCCGGGCCTGGCCGCGCGACGGCGGCGCACCGGACTCCAGGCGCAACGCCGGCGGCTCGTCCGGCCACAAGGCCACCTCGACCACGCGCGGATCCGCTCGCAGCGTCCGTTCGACCATGGCGTGCCAGCACTCCGGCGAGGCCTCGCGCTGGCCGCGCCAGCCGCAGACATACAGGCGATCCTTCGCGCGTGTCGTCGCGACGTAGAGCAGACGGCGATACTCGGCGAGCCTCGCGGCGGCGACTTCGGCGCGCGCGCCCCGGCTCAGCGCCGCCTCGTTCGACTTGCGCGCGGGCCAGAGCAGGAGCGGGCTGCCCGACGCCTCGGGCCAGAACAGCGCCGGATCCTGGCGATGGTCCGGCGCGCTCGCGGTGTCAGGGAGGAAGACGATCGGCGCCTCCAGCCCCTTCGCGGCGTGCACGGTCATCACGCGGACCTCGTCGCGCGCCTGCTCCATGTCGCGCTTGATCTCGGCGCCACCGCGTTCGAGGCGATGGAGGAACCCCTCGAGCGAGGGCACGTGGTCGCGCTCCGAGCCGAGCGCCAGCGACAGGAACTCGTCGAGCGGGTCGGCCGCCTCGTGCCCGAGGCGCGCGAGGAACTTCGCGCGGCCGCCGTCGGCGCCGAGCAGCCGGGCATAGAACTCGAACGGCGGCATGCGGTCCGCGCGGCCCAGCAGCTCGCCGAGATGCGCCGCCGCCGCCTGCCATGCGGGCCGCTCCGCGGCGCGCGCGCGCAGCGCGGACCACAGCGTGCCGTCGCGGCCGTGGCACAGCGCGAAGAGGTCGTCGTCGTCGAGGCCGAAGAGCGGGCTCTTGAGCACGCAGGCGAGCGAGTGATCGTCCTCCGGCAGCAGGGCGAAATGGCCGAGCGCGACGAGATCGAGGACGGCGATGTGCTCCGCGAGCACCAGGCGGTCGGCGCCCGCCACCGGGACGTGCCGCTCCTTCAGCGCGCGCACCATCTCGACGAAGAACGCGTTGCGGCGGCGCACGAGGATCATCACGTCGCCGGCCCGGATCGACGCCTCGCCCTCCGCCAGGCATTCGCCGGAATCGAGCCAGCCGGCGATGGTGTCGGCGATTCGCCGCGCCAGCCCGGCCGGCGGCGAGGTCGTCGACTGGTAGTCGAGCGGTGCGTCCCAGGCCTTCTCCTCGGGACGGTCGGGCGGGACGATCAGCGGCCAGAGCTCGACGCGGCCGGGCGCCCGCTCGCGCACGGCGACATGGCTGGTCGCCGCCGCCGCGACGCCGTCGCGGGCGCGCGGATCGGCGAACAGCGCGTCGACGGCGCCCAGCACGGTGGGCGCCGAGCGGAAGGAGAACGGCAGGTCGACGACGTCGAAGCGGCGCGAGCCGTTCTCCGCGACGGCGGCGAAGATCGTGCGCATCGCCTGAAAGGCCTGCGGATCCGCGCCCTGGAAGCTGAAGATCGACTGCTTCTCGTCGCCGACCGCGAACAGGGTGCGCGGTGCCGCGCCGCGCGTGCCTTCGCCGGCGAAGAACTCCTCGGCGAGGATCTCGATCAGCTGCCACTGCTCGGCGCTGGTGTCCTGCGCCTCGTCGACGAGGATGTGGTCGATGCCGCCGTCGAGCTTGTAGCGCACCCAGGCCTGGTCCACGCCCTGCAGCAGGTCGAGGCTGCGCAGGATCAGGTCGTCGTAGTCGAGCACCGCGCGGCCGCGCTTGGCCTCGGCATAGAGATCCATCAGCCGGGCGCCGAGCCGGATCATCGCCGCCGAGACGGCCGCGAGGCCGACCGCGCGCCGACGCTCGACATGCGCGAGGCAGCGCGTCGCCTCCGCGCGCATCGCCTCCAGCACGCCCGGATCGCGCTTCGTCGCCTTGCTCGAGGCGAGGCCGCTGTCCGCGCGCGGCTCGTCCTTCTGGGTCAGGAAGATCGACAGCCACTCGCCCGTATGCTCGTCGAGATCGCGGTCGGCGAGGCACGAGGCGATCATTGTCGCGTTCAGCGCGTCGGTCTTGCCGCCGCCTTCCAGTACCGCCGCCGCGTGGCGCATCGCCTCGCGCGGCAGTGCCGCGACGAAGGCCGCGTCGATGCTCGCGACCGTGTCGCCGGGTCCGACGCCCAGCTCGGCGCGAAGCGCGTCGATCACGCGCTCCGGATCGCCGCCGTGCCGTGCGAGCAGGCGGCGCACGCGTCGTCGCTCGCCGACCAGCGCATCCAGCGATTCCTCGAGGCGCTGCGCATCGACCTGCCCGACCACCGCCTGCAGCGATGCGGCGACGACCGGATCCGCCTCGGCCGAGGCGAGCAGGCGCGCGCGCGCCTCCTCGAGCAGGGCCGCGGTGGCGAGTTCATCGGCCACCGTGAACTGCACGCCGAGCCCCGCCTCAAGCGGGAAGCGGTTGAGCAGGGATTCGCAGAAGGAATGGATCGTCTGGACACGCAGGCCGCCCGGCGCGTCGAGGGTCGCGGCGAAGAGCTCGCGCGCCCGCGCGCGCACCGCCGGGCTCGCGCCGAGCCGCGCGTCCGCGATGTCCGCGAGCTCGTGCTGGAGCGTCGCCTCGTCGACCGCCGCCCAGCGGCCGAGGCGCTGGGCAAGTCGGGCGCGCATCTCCGCCGCGGCAGCCTTGGTGAAGGTCAGGCAGAGGATCGCATGCGGCCGCGCACCGTCGAGCAGCAGCCGGGTCACGCGGTCGACCAGCACGCGCGTCTTGCCCGCGCCGGCATTGGCCGAAACCCAGACGGAGCGCGTCGGATCGGCGGCGCGGCGCTGCTCGATCTTGGCGCGCTCGAAGGCGTCGCTCGGCGGCGCTGCGCTCATCCCTCGTCTCCCCCCGCCGACCATTCGGCGATGCGCGCGAGATGGTCGTAGCGCCCGCGCTCGTGGAGGAACTGGACGCGCGGCCGCGACAGATACGCCGTCGCGGGATCGGCGTAGCGGCGGATCAGCCGCTCCAGGCCGTCGCGCGCCTCGGCCGCCAGCGTCGGCGGATCGAGGATCGCCTTGTCGCGCTTCGGCAGCACGAGCTCCTCGCGGCCCGGCGGCTCGCCTCCCGTCAGCTGGACATGCATCAGCTGCGCGACGTCTCCGGCCGGGATGCCCGCGAAGCCGCCGGCCATCGCGATCGCCGCCTCCAGCGGCAGCTGGGGCGCGAAGCCGACCGCGATCTCCGGACCGGTCGGAACGGTGCCGGTCTTGTAGTCGATCACGGCCAGCCGGCCGGCCGCGTCGCGATCGATGCGATCGGCGCGCGCTTCCAGGCGGAATCCGCCGGCGACCGCCAGGTCGAGCGCGCCCTTGATCTCGATTCCCGCCGGCCGGAAGCCGCCGGCGCGCCGCACCGACTCCCATCGCACGAACCATTGCGCGAGCCGCTCGAAGCGCGGCCACCACACGGCACGCACGACAGGCCGGTCGAGGAGGTCGCCGAAGGCCGCACGCCCGTGCGCCAGCAGCCGCTCGAGCGCGTCGGCCGGCCAGGTCTCGCCGAGTTCGGCGAGACAGCCGCCGAGCGCCGCATGCACGATCGTGCCGCGCTCCGCCGCGCCGGCGGGCTGGTCGAGCGGGTCGAGCGGATCGAGCCCGAGGATGCGGCGCGCGAAGACCGAATAGGGGTCGCGCACCAGCATCTCGATGGCGGTCACGGGAAGTCGCCGAGGCCGCGCGGCGACCGGCGGGCGCGGCACGGGCTTGCCGATTCGCCGCGGCGAGTCGGGCCGGTCGATCGCGGCTGCCCAGTCGAGGCGCCGCGTGTCGATGCACTCGGCCCAGGCGGGATGCTTGGCAAGGAACGCATCGAGCCGCTGCAGCCAGCGCGACGGCGTCGCCGGCACGCCTTCGGCCTTGCGGCTGAAGCTCAACACCACGTCCGAGTGCGCGGCAGCCTGGACGAAGTCGTGCGCCGAGAGGCCGACCCGACGCTCGGCCGGCGGCAGGCCGAGCGCCGCGCGCATCGGCCGCGACAGCCAGGGATCGTCGCCGATCTCCGGCGGCCAGCTGCCCTCATGCAGGCCGCCGAGCACGACGATGTCGGCCGATTGCAGGCGCGCCTCGAGAGGGCCCCAGATCGCGAGGCGCGGATGTGCGGGCATGCGCGGCCGCACGACGACATCGTCGAGCAGCGCCTCGAGGAGTCCGGGCCAGTGTCGGCCGGCGATCGGCGCCAGCGCGCCGAGCGCCTCGCCGAGATCCAGCAGCGCCTCGCGCATGGCCTCGCCGGCGTCGCCACTCCACAGCGCGCCCGGCGCGCCGGTCTCGTCCGCGGCCAGGAACTCCATCAGCGCGATGTGGCGCGCGAGCAGCTCGCCGGGATCGATGGCGGCGCCGGCGAGCGCATCGCTCAGCGGCGCGAGCGCCGCGGCGAGGCGCTCGACGAAGGCCACTGTCTCCTCCTCGCGGCCATGGCGCGCCGCCTGGAGCAGACCGGCGATCCCGGGCGCCGGGCGCAGCCCGCGAAGCGCCGTCAGCTCGAGCCGCCGCGCGTGCCTCAGGAAGCTCGCGCGCGCCATGCCCGCGGCGGCGAGCGGATGCTTGAGCGCGCTCAGCAGCGCGACCGGCGCGCTCGGATCCGCGGCCCAGGCCGCGCAGGCGCGCAGGAACGAGCCCGGCTGCGTGCGCAGCAGCGGCGTGCCGCCGGAGTCGTCGACGACGAGCCCCCAGCGCGCGAGCTGCGTCGTCACGCGCCGCGCGAGCTGGCGATCGGGCGTCACCAGCGCCGCGGTCCGCGCCGGCGTCTCGATCGCTTCGCGCAGGACCAGCGCGATCGCCAGCGCCTCGTCCTGCTGCGCGGGCGCCTCGATCCGCGCGAGCCCGGCAAAGGCCGCGGCAGGCGGCGACGGCAGGCGGCTCCAGGCGGAGGTCGTCTTCGCCGGGCGCAGTGCCTCGCCGAGCATCCGCACGCGCGGATGCGCCGACGGCGAGCCGGGCCAGGGCCGCACGTCGCGCCGCGCGACGCCGAGCCTCGCGAGCAACCGCGCCAGGCCGTGCTGGGGGTGGGCGGCGTCCTCGGCCGCGGCGACCCAGCTCTCGTCGTCGAGTTCATGGTCGAGGCCGGGCAGCACCACCGCCCCGCGCGGCAGCCCGGCGACGACCTCGATCAGCGCGGCGGTCGCGGGAATGCTGCCGGTCGAGCCCGCGGCGACGACGCGCGTCGCCGGCGGCGACTTGCGCCACGCGGCGGCGCGCGCGTGCAGGCGCTGCACGCGCAGCTGCGCGGGATCGGCGAGGCCGCGGGCGGCCAGATAATCGGGCCATTGCGACTGGATCACCGCGAGGACGTCGAGCGAGCGCTGCCAGTGGCCGGCGAGGTCGTCGGCGACCAGCGTCGCCAGCCGCGCAAGATCGAC
Source organism: Alphaproteobacteria bacterium (assembly GCA_016793165.1). Lineage (GTDB taxonomy): Bacteria > Pseudomonadota > Alphaproteobacteria > CACIAM-22H2 > CACIAM-22H2 > CAIOSQ01. Next base: position 50,510 of record JAEULA010000063.1, read on the forward strand.
CTCCTCCAGCGCCGCGGAGTCGAGCAGCCCGGCGAGAGACGCCGCCAGGCGGCAGGCGAGCGCCGCATTGCCGCCGAGTTCCGGCCGATCGCGCAGCATCTGCGTCAGCACGACGAGGCGCTCGCGCGTACCGATGACCGGCATCGGCGGCGACTCGTCTCCCGCCGCCAGCGCCTGCAACAGCAGCTCGTCGTCGTCGACGTCGCCGAGCGCCTCCATGCGCGGCAGCAGCAGCGGCGCGCCGCCGGTCTGGCGCAGGAAGGCCTCGCGCAGCGCGCGCACGGCGCGGCGCGTCGGCAGCAGCACGATGGAGTCGGCGAGGTCCTCGGGCGCGCCGCGGGCGTCGTGCAGCAGGCCGCGGGCGAGAAGGTCGACGAAGGGCGCGCCGGCGGCGATCGAGAAGAGCGCGCGCGTCACGCCGCTAGGTCCGCAGCTTCTCGGCCTCGGCCGCGGGCTTCGGCCGATAGCCGAGCTCGATCTCGGCTTCGACGACGCCCTGGGCGTCGCCGATGCGGAACCACAACCCGTCATGTGCCAGCGCCCACAGGCGGGCGTCGGACTCCGCGCGGTCGAAGATCGGAATCAGCCCGAAGGCGCCGGCCGGCGGATTGCGAAGCGCGCGCGGCGCGACGACCGCGACTCCGGCATAGAGATGACCGGCGATCTCGTGGCCGACGCGGCGGCGGCCGCGCCCGGCCGGATCGACGAAGTAGTCGCCGGGCCCGTCGTAGCCGCGCGCGGTCACCGTGGCCTGCAGCAGCAGCAGGCAGTCCATCTGCGCCGGATCCCAGGCGGCGGCGAGCCGGTCGAGCGTCGGCAGCAGGCCGTCGAGCCACAGCGCGTCGGCGGACGCGATCAGGAACGGCTCGCCGCCGAGCCGCGGCAGGACATCGACGAGGACCGATCCCGGATCGAGCGCCTCCGCGGCGAGGTGCTGCTCGATCGCCGGCGGCGACGCCAATCCGGCCAGATGCGCCGCCATCGCCGCACGGTGGTGATGCAGCGCGACGATCACGCGCTCGACGCCATGCGCCGCGAGGCGGTCGACGAGATGATCGACGATCGCCTTCCCGCCGACGTGGATCAGCGGCCGGGGCAGCGATTCGGTCAGGGCCCGGCCCGGATCGCCGATGCCCGTGGCGAAGATCACGGCGGTACGGATGCGGCGGCGACGGGAGTCAGGCATGGCGGTCGATCCCCTCGATGCGGTCGCGCCAGCTCGCCGACGGCGTCAAGCGCGCCTGCCGCGCCATCGGATCCGCGGCGGCGGCGAGCGCGATCTCGAGATGCTCGGCCGGCAGCAGGTCGCCGAGCCGCTCCGGCCACTCGATCAGCGAGATCGCCTCCGCGAACGCGTCCTCGATGCCGAGCTCCCACGCCTCGTCCGCGCGCTTGAGGCGATAGAGGTCGAAATGCCAGACCGGCCCGCCGGGCAGGTCGTAGGTCTGCACGAGGGTGAAGGTCGGGCTCGGCACGTCGAGCGCCGGGTCGCCGGCGCGGGCACGGATGAAGGCGCGCGCGAAGCTCGTCTTACCCGCACCGAGGCCGCCGGCGAGCGCGATCACGTCGCCGACGCGCGCCTGCGTCGCGACGGCCGCGGCCAGCCGGCCGGTCGCCGCCTCGTCGGGCAATTCGATGGTGATCGACTCGGACGCCATTGGGCTCTGGTTCTATCCGGATTGCCGCGCGGGTCCAGCCGCGAATCGCGCCGGCCCCGGCATGGGGTTTTCGCGTGCGCGCCGCGGCGTCGATGCCCCGCCGCGGGACCGGCGAATCGGTGGACACCCCACGCAGCGGGCGCAATCCTCCGGCCTTCCAGCCGGCTCGCCCCCTTCGGGAGTTTCCATGTCCGTCCGCACTGACGTCGCCATCATCGGGGCCGGCCCCGTCGGGCTGTTTGCCGTGTTCGAGTGCGGCATGCTGAAGATGCGCTGCCACGTCGTCGATGCCCTCGACATCGCGGGCGGCCAATGCGCGGCGCTCTACCCCGAGAAGCCGATCTACGACATCCCGGGTTACCCCCGGATCGACGCCGCCGCGCTGATCGACAAGCTGCAGGAGCAGGCGGCGCCGTTCCAGCCGACCTATCACCTGGGCGAGCGCGTCGAGTCGCTCGCCGCGGAGGGCGACGACTGGCGGCTGACGACGACGCGCGGCACGACGATCGTCGCGCGGGCGGTGATCGTGGCCGCGGGCGTCGGCGCGTTCGGGCCGAACCGGCCGCCGCTGGCGCGCCTCGCGGAGTTCGAGGGCACGGGCGTGCACTATCTCGTGCGCAAGCGCGAGGACTTTCGCGGCAAGCGGCTGGTCATCGCCGGCGGCGGCGATTCCGCGATCGACTGGACGCTGTCGCTCGCCGACGTGGCCGCGCATATCGACGTCGTGCATCGCCGCGACAAGTTCCGCGCCGCGCCGGAGAGCGTCGCGCAGATGAACGCGCTTGCCGCCGCCGGGCGCATCAGCCTGGTCACGCCCTATCAGCTCGACTCGCTCGAGGGGGAGGCGGGCCGGCTCGAGGCCGTGATCGTCAAGGATCTCGACGGCGGGACGCGCCGCCTCGCGACCGACCATCTGCTCGCCTTCTTCGGCCTCGCGCAGAATCTCGGGCCGATCGCCAAGTGGGGCCTCGCGCTCGATCGCAACCTCGTCAAGGTCGATCCGGCGACCTGCGCCACATCGACGCCGGGCATCCACGCGATCGGCGACATCGCGACCTATCCGGGCAAGCTCAAGCTGATCCTGACCGGCTTCGCCGAGGCCGCCAGCGCCGCGCATGCGATCCATCCGCGCGTCTTCCCGGGCGAGGCGCTGCACTTCGTCTATTCGACCAGCAAGGGCGTGGGCGGCGCCTGACCGCCGGCGCCGGGCGCTACTCGGCGGCGTTCTCGACCGGCGAGGCGGTGAACGGCACCAGGCACGTCACGTTGGTGCCCTGCGTCGGCCGCGAGTCGAGCAGCACGCGCCCGCCGTGCAGCTCGACGATGCGGCGCACGAGGCTGAGGCCGAGGCCCGCGCCCTGGGCGCGCTGGTCGCGCTGGCGCAGCCGCTCGAACTCGCGGAACACCTTCTCGTGGTACTCCGAGGGGATGCCGACCCCGGTGTCGACCACGCTGAGCGCGGCCGTGCGGTCGTCGTGGCGCGCCGCCGTCACCGTGATGGTGCCGCCCGGCGGCGTGAACTTGATCGCGTTGCTGATGAGGTTGCACAGCGCCTGCTTCAGGCGCCGCTCGTCGGCATCGAGCGGCGGCAGCAGCTCGGACTCGCCCATGCGCAGCGTCAGGTCGGCGCTGCGCGCCCAGTCCGACATGATCTGGACCGCGCTCTCCACCACGACCCGCGCGTCGACCGGCTGGCGCTCCAGGGTGAGCCGGCCCGCCTCGATCGAGGCCAGGTCGAGGATGTCGTTGATGATCGTGAGCAGCCGGTGCGACGAGCTGATGATGTCGCGGCAGTACTCGAGCTGGCGCGGGTTGAGGTCGCCGAAATAGCGGTTCGCCAGGATCTCGGCGAAGCCGATGATGGTGTTGAGCGGCGTGCGCAGCTCGTAGCTGACCGAGGAGATGAACTCGGACTTGAGCCGGTCGGCGGTCTCCAGCGCCGAGGCGCGCTCGCGCAGGGCCAGCTCGACGCGCGTCGAGTCGGTTACGTCGACGTAGCTGAGCAGCACCGCGCCGTCGGGCAGCGGCACCGAGCTGAGGTCGAGTACGATCCCGTCGGCGCGTTCGGCGCGCTCGCGGCGCGGCGTGCGGTCGGTCAGGCGCGCGATCAGCCGCTCGCGCTCGACCTCCCAGGGATCCGGGCCGGCGTAGTAGCTGCGCGTCAGGTCGACGAGCTCGCCGATATGCGGCTCGCCCGAGACGATGTCGTCGGTGAAACCCCACAGCCGCTGGAACACCGGGTTCGAGAGCTTGAGCCGGCCGTCGGACCCGACGACCGCGATGCCCTCCTGGAGGTTGTCGATGGTCTCGCGCTGGACCGCGATCAGCGTGTTGTAGGAGCGCTCGAGCACGAGGTTGTCGGTGACGTCCTCGTAGGTGAAGAGCAGCCCGCCGAGCGGATGCGGCATGATCCGCTGGCGCAGGGTCGTGCCGTCGGGGATGTACGTCAGTTCCTCGATCGGCTCGATGATCGAGGTGAACAGCCGGATGCGCTGGCGCTTGAAGTCGCGGAAATCCGCGTATTCAGGCAGGCGGCGATGGGCGCGCAGCTCCTCGAGCAGCGTGTTCATGTCGGGCTCGCCGCGCAGCCAGTGCTCGTCGAGCTTCCACAGCCGCGCGAAGGCCGTGTTGAAGAACTTGAGGCGCGTGTCGGCCCCGAAGACCGCGATCGCCGTCTGCAGGTTCTCGAGCACGTCGCCATGCGCGGCGACGATCCGGCCGAGCTCGCGCTGAAGCTCCTCGCGATCGGTGACGTCGATCGCGACGCCGATCGTCCCGCCGTCGGCGAGCGGCGCCTCCGTCACATCCAGCAGTCGCCGCGCGCCGCCGACGACGACGTGCACCGGCTCGCTCTGACTCGTCATCGCCGTGCGCGCGAGCTGCGCGAGTCCGAGGACCTTGGCGGCGACCTGCGGTCCGCCCAGCATGCGGCCCTCCGCGATCACCTTCTCGACCGGCGCCTCGACGGCCGCGGCGTAGGCGGGGTTGCAGGCGACGATCCGGAAATCGGCCCCGCGGCGCCACACCGGCATGGCCAGCCGATCGAGGCTTTCGGTCAGGACGCGGCGCAGCCCGTCGAGATCGGCCAGCCGGGCCTCGGCGGCGGCGAGCCGGTCCTCAAGCCCGCGCCGCTCCTCGGCTGCGGCCGCCTTCGTCGCGGCGAGCTCGGCTTCGCCTGCGCGCGCACGTTCGGCCGCCTGGCCCGCCTGCTCCTGCAGGCGGCGGTTCGACGACCAGAGAGTCCAAAGGAGCGCCGCCGCGAGACCCGCGGCGACGAGCCAACCGAGGGAGGCCTCCATCCACCCGCAACTCTAGGTGAATCGCCCGTGACCGAACAAGCGATGCCGCTGCCGCCGACGCGCGGACGTCGTCGCACGGCGATCGACCTGCGGCGCAGACCGCGCTCGGCGGCAGGAAACGAGGGCCCGCATTCGCGGGTGGCGGCGGGGATGTCCGGATCGCGGCGTCGCGACCAGCGATCGACGCCATCCGGGACGGCCGCCGGCCCGGCCGCACGGAGGCGGCCGGGCCGGACGCGATCAGTAGCGGTAGTGGTCGGCCTTGAACGGGCCCTGCTCCGGGACGCCGATGTAGCTGGCCTGCTGCTTGGTGAGCTTGGTCAGCTTGACGCCGATCTTCTCGAGATGCAGCGCGGCGACCTTCTCGTCGAGGTGCTTGGGCAGCGTGTAGACCTTCTTGGCGTACTTGCCGTTGTCGCGGTTGGTCCACAGCTCGATCTGCGCCAGGGTCTGGTTGGCGAAGGAGCTCGACATCACGAAGCTCGGGTGGCCGGTCGCGTTGCCGAGGTTCACGAGGCGCCCTTCCGACAGCAGGATGATGCGCTTGCCGTCCGGGAACTCGACCTCGTCCACCTGGGGCTTCACGTTGTGCCACTTGAAGTTCTTCAGCGCGGCGACCTGGATCTCGCTGTCGAAGTGGCCGATGTTGCACACGATCGCGCGGTGCTTCATGCGGCGCATGTGCTCGACGGTGATCACGTCGACGTTGCCGGTGGCCGTGACGAAGATGTCGGCGCGCGGCGCGGCATCCTCCATCGTCGTGACCTCGTAGCCCTCCATCGCCGCCTGCAGCGCGCAGATCGGATCGACCTCCGAGACCATCACGCGGCACCCGGCCTGGCGCAGGCTGGCGGCCGAGCCCTTGCCGACGTCGCCGAAGCCCGCGACCATCGCGACCTTGCCCGACATCATGACGTCGGTGCCGCGGCGGATGCCGTCGACCAGCGATTCGCGGCAGCCGTAGAGGTTGTCGAACTTCGACTTGGTGACGGAGTCGTTGACGTTGATCGCCGGGAACAGCAGCCGGCCGTCCTTCTCCATCTGGTAGAGGCGGTGCACGCCGGTGGTCGTTTCCTCGGTCACGCCGCGGATCGCGGCGCCGAGCTTGGCGTACCAGCCGGGGCGCTTCTTGTTGGTCTCGAGGATCGCGGCGTAGAGGATCTCCTCCTCCTCGTTGGTCGGCTTGGCGACCAACGACGGATCCTTCTCGGCGCGGATGCCGAGATGGACGAGCAGCGTGGCGTCGCCGCCGTCGTCGAGGATCATGTTCGGCGTGCCGCCGTCGGCCCACTCGAAGATCCGGTGGGTGTAGTCCCAGTACTCCTTGAGGGACTCGCCCTTGACCGCGAAGACCGGCGTGCCGGCGGCGGCGATCGCCGCGGCGGCATGGTCCTGAGTCGAGTAGATGTTGCACGAGGCCCAGCGCACGTCGGCGCCCAGCGCCTTGAGCGTCTCGATCAGCACGGCGGTCTGGATGGTCATGTGCAGCGAGCCGGCGACGCGGGCACCCTTGAGCGGCTGCTTCGGGCCGTACTCTGCGCGGATGGCCATCAGACCGGGCATCTCGGTCTCCGCCATCGCGATCTCCTTGCGGCCCCAATCGGCCAGCTTGATGTCGGCAACGCGATAGTCGGGGCTGGTGGCCATGGAGAGGCTCCTCGGACAGGCGGGTCGGATGGGGGAGTCGGGTCGAGGGACCCGAATGGGCGCGGGTGATAACAGCGCGCCCGCAGGGGTTCAAGAGACGGGGTTTGAGGCGAAAGCGGGGTTAACAGGCGACCGCCGACGCGGCCGCCCGGCTCCAACGCGGCGTCCCGCGCCTCTATTCCTCGCCGGCACCGTCATCCCGCGCCGCCGCCCGCCCGGCCGACGGGACCGGGCTGGCCGCGGCCGGCTCGAACGTCGGACGCCGTTTGCGCGGAACCGTTCGTCCGGGGTCGAATGCCGCCGTTCGACGTCGTCGCGGCTCGACCGCGCGCCGACGCGCCGATCCCACACCTCGCGCCCCAATCCAAGGACCCCGCCATGATCGAGATCTTCGGCCCCCCCGAGCCCGGCGAGACGCGGCCCTTCAGCCGTGCGACACGCGCAGGCGGGCTCGTCTTCGTCTCCGGTCACTCCGCCCCGCACGATCCCGCGCGCGGGATCCATCGCGGCGACACGCCCCAGGCGCAGGTCCGGAACTCCCTCGCCTTCATCGCCGGCATCCTGCGCGAGGCCGGCAGCGGACTCGATCGCGTCGTGCAGATGACGATGCTGATCACCGATCCCGCCGACTACGCCGCGTGCAACGAGGAATACGTGAAGCACTTCCCCGGCGGCTTGCCCGCGCGCCACACCGCGCGTTTCGGCGTCCCCACCGATGCCAAGGTCGCCTTCGCCTGCATCGCCCTGGCGGATCGATGAAGCGGGACGCGCGCCCGCTCAGGGCGGCAGGACGGGCTCGGGCATGCGCCGTCCCGCAAGGGCGAGCGCGACGAAGCGACCGGGCGTGACACCGAACGCGGCGCGGAACTGCCGCGTCAGGTGCGCCTGGTCGGCGAACCCGGCACCCGCAGCCGCCGCGGCCGGCGACTGGCCCGCGAGCAGCCGCCGCTGCGCGACGTCGAGCCGTCGCATGATCGCGTAGCGGTGCGGGCTGGTGCCGTAGGCGAGGCGGAACTGGCGTGCCAGATCGAATCGGCTCAGCCCGCAGACGGCTTCGAGCCGCGCCGCCGACAGCGTGCCCGGCGCGGCGGCGTCGAGCCAGTCGCGCGCGCGCTCGACGGCACGACGATCGAAGCGCGGCGACGGGACGGCGCGCGCCGACGTCGCGTCCTCCTGCGCCAGGCCCTCGGCAAGCCCGAGCACGATCGCGTCCATCGCCAACGGCTCGGCCCCGGCGCCGAGGGCTTCGCGCACGCTCGCCGCAAGCCGCGGATTGCGGGTGATGGCGTCGCGGGCGAAGGGCAGCGGCGTCGCGCGCGCGCCGACCGCGCGCAGCGCCTCGGCGATCCGGGAAGGCGCCACGTACACCGCCGCGTAGGCGAATCCGTCGGCGTCGCCGGGCCGGCCGTCGTGGACCTCGTCGGGATGCAGAACGACGACGTCCCCGGGCCCGCTCCGCCGCGTCGCGCCGCGATAGTCGAAACACTGCATCCCCGCCAGGGTCACGCAGATCGTGTAGGTGTCGTGACGATGCCGGTCGTAGCCGCGCGCCACCAGTCGCGCGGCGAGACGCTCGACGCCCTCCACGCTCGGCCACCGGCGGATCCAGTCCGTGGTCATTGCGCACGATCGTTCAATACCGGCGACCAGGCGTCCATCCACATTCGCGTCAGGAGGACGCCGATCGCCGCCGCCCTGCGGCGCGGCGCGCCCGAAGCCCCTCGACGTGGAGCCGCACCGGCCATGGACCTCGATCGCGCGCTCGCCTTCGCCGCCTTCGCCTTCGCTGCCGCCGCGACGCCCGGCCCCAGCAACACCCTGCTGGCCGCGGTCGGCGCGCAGGTCGGGCTGCTGCGCGGGATCCCCTGCCTGCTGGGCGTCTCCGTCGGCATGGCGTCGCTGCTGTTCACGGTCGGGCTCGGCGTCACGCAGACGCTGCTCGCGCAGCCATCCGTGCTCGCCGCCATCCGCATCGCGGGCGCGGCGTTCCTCCTCTGGCTCGCGTGGCGCATCGCCACGGGACCGGCCGGAGCGGCGTCGGCACCGCGTGCGACGATCGGGCTCGTCGCTGCCGCGGCCCTGCAATGGGTGAATCCCAAGGCCTGGATGGTCGGCGCCGGCGCCGCGACGACCTATCTCGCCGCGAACCCGCCCTCGGCCGTCGCGCAGGCCGCGGCGCTGGCCGGCATCTTCGTGACCGTCGCGCTTCCCGCCGGGATGACCTGGCTCGCCTTCGGGGCGGTCCTGCAGCGCTTCCTGCGCGACGAGCGGCGCGGGCGCCTGTTCAACGTCGCCATGGGCGCGCTGCTCGCCGTCTCGGTCTTCGCGATGCTGCGCTGACGCGCGCTCACGCCAGCGCGTTGAAGTCGTCGAGCAGCGCCGCGATGCGGCCGGGGTCCGACTGGTCCATGATCGCCTGGGCGCGCACCGTCGCCGCCGCGAGCTCGGTCCCGCGGACGCGGTTCTTCACGCGGCCGATCTTGATCGGCGCCATCGACAGCTCGCGGATCCCGAGGCCGAGCAGCAGCGCGGTGTAGCGCGGATCGCCGGCGATCTCGCCGCACAGGCTCACCGGGATGCGATTGCGCAGCGCGGCCTCGGTCGTGAACTGCATCAGCCGCAGCACCGCCGGATGCAGCGGGTTGTAGAGATGCGCGACCTGCTCGTCGCCGCGATCGATGGCGAGCGTGTACATCGTGAGGTCGTTGGTGCCGATGGCGAAGAAGTCGCAGGCGCGCGCCAGGCTGTCGGCGGCGAGCGCGGCGCCGGGCACCTCGATCATCACGCCCAGCGGCGGGCGCGGATCGGCGATCGGCACGCCGCGGCGCACCAGCCGGCGCTCGACGCGCGCGAGGATCTCGCGCACCTCCTTGATCTCGTGGAGGTTGGAGATCATCGGCAGCAGGATCCGCACCGGCCCGTGCGCGCCGGCGCGCAGGATGGCGGCGAGCTGCGCCTCGAGCAGCGCCGGCTCCTTGAGCGTGAGACGGATCGCACGCAGCCCGAGCGCGGGATTCGGGCCGGCCGCGAAGCGCGGGCCCAGCGCGGAGGCGAGCTTCTCGCCGCCGGCGTCGAGCGTGCGGATCGTCGCCGGCCGCCCGCCGAGCGCCTTCACGACATGGGCGAGCTGCTCGTACTGCTCGTCCTCGCCGGGCACGTCGTCGCGATTCATGAACATGAACTCGCTGCGCAGCAGGCCGATCCCCGCGGCGCCGTGCGTGCGTGCCGCCTCGACGTCGCGCGGCAGCTCGAGATTGGCGTGGAGACCGATCTCGATCCCGTCGCGCGTGACCGCCGGCAGCTTGGCGAGCCGCGCGAGCTGGCGCTCCTCGCGCAGGAATCCCTGGCGCTTCTTCTCGTAGACGTCGAGCGTCGCGGCGGTCGGCCGCACGATGATGCGGCCCGCGCTGCCGTCGATGATCACCGTCTCGCCGGACTTCACCGCGCCGATCAGCCCGGTGGCGCCCAGCACCGCGGGGATGCCGAGGGAGCGCGCCATGATCGCGGTGTGGCCCTCCATGCCGCCCAGCACGCAGCCGAAGGCCGCGACCTGCTCGGGGTTCATCAGCGCGGTGTCCGCCGGGGTGATCTCCTCGGCGACGATGATGGTGCCTTCCGCGAGATGGCGGAACGCCTGGAACGGCGTGTGCGTCAGGTTGCGGATCAGCCGCCGCCCGACCTCGCGCACGTCCTGGATTCGGGCGGCGAGATAGGCGTCGTCCATCGCGGCGAAGGTCTTTGCGATGATCGAGGTCTCGTGCTGCACGGCGGCCTCGGCATTGAGCCGCTCGTCGGAGATCCGGGTCTCGACCCCGCGCACGAGGCGCGAGCCCGAGAGCATCTGCGCATGCGCGTCGAGCAGGAAGCCGATCTCCTCGGCGACCGCCTCTGGCAGGGCGTCGCCCTTCGCCTTGAGCTTGGCGATCTGGCGCAGCGACTTGTCGACCGACGCGCGGAAGCGACCGAGCTCCCCTTCGACCTCGTCCGGCTTGAGCGTGTACTCGGGGACCTGGATCTCCCCGGACTCGTGCAGATGCACCGGCCCGATCGCGACGCCCGGCGAGACGCCGAGGCCGTCGAGAATCGTCTCGCCGGTTGTCGATGTCGTGCGCGACCGCTGACCAGCGGCCCGCGAGCGGGTCTGCGCCACGTGCCTCCGCGGCGGGCCGTCGGAAGGGGAACGCCGGCGCCGCGATCGCAATCTAGCAGCCGGCGGTCCTGGAGAGGTAGCGATGGACGCGCGGAGGCGGCGCGCGTCAGTCCTCGTCGAACTTTGCCGCGATCAGCGCGGCGATCGCGTCGAGCGCCGCGGCCGCGTCGCTGCCCGCGGCGCCGATCTCGATCTCGGTGCCGGGGCTCGCGGCCAGCATCATCAGGCCCATGATCGAGCGCCCGGAGACCGTCGTGCCGTCCTTGGTGACCGTGATCTCGGCCTGGAACTGCGCCGCCAGCTTCACGAACTTCGCGGCGGCGCGCGCGTGCAGGCCGCGCTTGTTCAGGATCGTGACGCGGCGCGTCACGGCCGTCCCGCTCATCGCGGCGCGCCGGCGAGCAGCTGCGAGGCGACGTTGATGTACTTGCGTCCGGCCTCGCGCGCCTCGATCACCGCCTCCTCGAGGGGACGGCTGGCGCGCACCGAGGCCAGCTTGATCAGCATCGGCAGGTTCATCCCGGCGATGACCTCGACCTTGCCCTTGCCGAGGATCGACATCGCGAGATTGGACGGCGTGCCCCCGAACATGTCGGTCAGCACCGCGACCCCCTGCCCCTCCTCGACATTGGCGACCGCGGCGATGATCTCCGCCCGCCGCACCTCCATGTCGTCCTCGGGACCGATGCACACCGCGACGACGTTGCGTTGGGGCCCGACCACGTGCTCGAGCGCCGCGACGAACTCGGCGGCGAGACGCCCGTGGGTGACAAGAACCAGACCGATCATGAAGCGTCCCGTTGTCTCTTTTTTCAGCGCGCCGCGTCGCCGCGCCGTTCGATGTCGCGGTGTAGCAGATTGACCCGCCGCCCTTGCTCCTGCAGCCAGCGCGCGAGGCGCTCGGCGACATAGACCGAGCGGTGCTTGCCGCCCGTGCAGCCGCAGGCGACGGTCAGGTAGCTCTTCCCCTCGCGCTCGTAGCGCGGCAGCAGCGCCCCGAGCATCGCCGTCAGCCCGTCGAAGAACGGCTGGAAGCCGCCGTCGTTGCGGATGTAGTCGCCGACCGCGTTGTCGCGCCCCGTGAGCGGCTGCAGCTCGGGCACGTAGTGCGGATTGGTGAGGAACCGGACGTCGAAGACGAGGTCCGCCTCGCGCGGCAGGCCCCAGCGATAGGCGAAGGACACGACCGCGACGACGAGCCCCGGCCGCAGGTCGTCGGCCAGCCGCTCCTGCACCTGATGGCGCAGCTCAGCCATCGTGAGGCCGGACGTGTCGAACGGAATGTCCGCGCGCTCCTTGAGCGCCCAGAGCAGGGCGCGCTCGGCCTGGATGCCGTCCAGCACGGGCCGGTCGTGGGCGAGCGGATGGCGGCGCCGGGTCTCGGTGAACCGGCGGCGCAGCACCTCGTCGTCGGCGTCGAGGAACAGCAGGCGGGCATCGACGTCGGGCGAGGCGCGCAGCTCGTCGAGCGCCTCGAGCACCGGCTGGGTGGCGAAATCGCGCGTCCGCGCGTCGACGCCGATTGCCAACGACTTCTCGACATTCGACCCGGCGCGCACCAGCGCCGGGAGCAGCGAGATCGGCAGGTTGTCGACGGCTTCGTACCCGGCATCCTCGAGGGCCTTGAGGGCCGTCGACTTGCCGGCCCCGGACAGGCCGGTCACGAACACCACGCGCCGACGCTGCACGGCCGGGGAGCCGGAAGCTGCTGCGCGAGGCTGGTCGACGACGGCGGTCATGCGCGGCGCGGGGCTGGGGTGTGACCGGAAACCGGCGCCGCGCGGATCAGGCCGCCGTCGAGGCGACGCGGCGATCCGCGGCCTCGCGCAGGGCAAGCATGACTTTCAGCGGGGCCGATCCGTCGAAGGGATCGAGGGACAGGTGCGGGACCGGCACGCCGAGCAGCTCCACATGGTCGAATACCGGCAGCCGTTCCACCTCGGCGCGCGGAACGAGGTCGACCACGAGGGCCACCGGCGCATCGAGAACGCTCGGCAAGCGTACGATGCCGATGCCGCGCACCTCAATGAGACCATGGAGCGGGCTCGGCGCCCGGGCGACAAGGCGATCCCCGTCGCGCCGCAGGTCGACGCGGTCGTCGGCGACGAGGCTGGCGCCCTTGTCGATAAGCCGCAACGCCAAGTCGGACTTTCCGGCCCCGGAGGGTCCACGCAACAGCACGGCCCCGGCGTCCAGAGCGACGCTCGTGGCGTGGATTTGGCTATGTAAAGCGGCACTCACAGCGGCCGCGGAGCCTGGACCCGGCCCAAGGCCTTGTCAACGCACCGTCCCGCAGTGCAACCAAAGAGGTAGGGCCCTCGGCGGCCCCCGCCGGCTCGGGTCCCGATCGACGGGAGACCGACGGGACATGGGCACCTGGCCGAACCCGACACCGCCGCGCCATGCGCCGCGGTCGGCCGCTCCGTGGCCCGGACCGACGTCGCGCCCGGGCCCGCTAGCGGCCCAGCGCCTGGGCCGCCTCCTGCGTGCGCTCCATCGCGGCGGTCGCCGTCCGGGCGCCCTCGGCGATGCGCTGCAGGTTCTGGGTGATGTTCCCGATCTCGGTGGCGGCGCGCTGCATGCTGTTCGACATCTCGCGCGTGACCGTGCCCTGGGCATCGACCGCGCTCGAGGTCGTCCCGACATGCTGCCGGACGAGGTCGATCGCGCTCGCGATCTGGTCCAGCGACTGGACCACATCGTCGGAGATGCGCTGCACGCCGTCGATCTCGCGCGAGATCTGCTCGGTCGCCTCGGCGGCCTGGCGGGCGAGGTTCTTGACCTCGCCGGCGACCACCGCGAAGCCCTTTCCCGCCTCTCCGGCGCGCGCGGACTCGATCGTGGCGTTCAGCGCGAGGAGGTTGATCTGGCTCGCGATGCCCTGGATCAGGCTCACGACACCGCTCATCGCCTTGGTGAACTCGGTCAGCCGCCCGGTGGCGTCGTTCGCCGTCCGCGTCTGCGAGGCCGCATTGGCGACGGCCGCCTCGGACTTCGCCATGTTCTCGGCGATCTCGCGCAGCGACGAGGTCATCTCCTCGGTCGCCGAGGCGACGGTCTGCACGCTGGCGGTGGTCTCGTGGGAGGCGCGCACGGCCTCGTTCGCGCGCGCACCGGTGTCGTCCACCGCGGTCGCGATCTCGCCGAAATTGACCTCCATGAGCCGCCGCACGGTGGCGGCGAGCTGGACCTGCTCGGTCACGTCGGTCGCGAACTTGACGATCTTGTAGGCCCTGCCGCGGGGGTCGAGGACCGGGTTGTAGGAGGCCTGGATCCAGATCTCGCGGCCGCCCTTGCCCTGGCGCTTGTAGCGCGCGGCCTGATACTCGCCGCGGCCGAGCCGTTCCCAGAACTGGCGGTACGCCGCGCCGTCGCGCTCCGCGGCGTCGACGAACATGCTGTGGTGCCGGCCCTGGATCTCGGGAAGCGTGTAGCCGAGCACCTTCAGGAAGTTCTCGTTCGCGCGCAGGATCGTCCCGTCGAGCTTGAACTCGATGACCGCCATCGACTTGTCGATCGCCGACAGCTGGCTCGCCGAGTCCGCGGCATCGATGACCTGCTGGGTCACGTCGGCGGCGAACTTCACGACCTTGCCGACCCGGCCCTTGCCGTCGAGGATCGGATTGTAGGACGCCTGGATCCAGACCTCGCGGCCGCCCTTGCCGAGTCGACGGAACCTCGCCGCTACGAACTCGCCGCGACCGAGGCGCTCCCAGAACTGCCGATAGTCGGGCGACTCGCGGTCCTCCGGGGCGACGAACATCCGGTGGTGCTTGCCGCGGATCTCCTCGATCCGATACCCGAGCGCTTCGAGGAAGTTCTTGTTCGCGTCGACGATCGTGCCGTCGATACTGAACTCGATGACCGCCATCGCCCGGTCGATCGCGATGAGCTTGGCGGCCGAGTCCGACTTCGGGGCGCCGCTTCCGAATCCAAACATCAAGTCGTACCCGCTGGTCGATTGTGCCGATGAGTTCGGCCCAAGGTAATTAGTCCGCACTTAATAAATGGTGACGAGCCGGTCACTCGCGCGGCAAGCGGATCACGAACCGGGCCCCCGCGGTGGTCCCGTCCCCGCGCAGCCGATTCTCGGCCCAGATCGTGCCGCCATGGGCGTTGACGATCTGGCGGGAGATCGAGAGCCCGAGCCCGGAATGTGTGCCGAACTTCTCGCCCTCCGGGCGCTCGCTGTAGAAGCGGTCGAAGATCTTCTCGAACTTGTCCTCCGGTATCCCGGGGCCGTCGTCGTCGACGACGATCTCGACCGCATCCGCCGTCGCGCGCGCCGCCAGCCGGATCGTCCCGTCGGGCGGGCTGAAGGATGCGGCGTTGGCGATGAGATTGCGCAGCACCTGGCCGAGCCGGTCCTCGATCCCGCTCACCGCCAGGCGGGCGTCGGGCGGCACCTCGAGCACGACGCGTGGCGCCCCGGCCTCCGACGTCGCCGCGTAGACGTCGACCAGCGTCTGCAACAGCTGGCTCACGTCGACCGTCTCGGTGCGCGAGCGGCTGAGCTCGGCGTCGAGACGCGACGCGCCGGAGATGTCCGCGATCAGCCGGTCGATGCGCTGCACGTCGTCGAGGATGATCTGCATCATCTTCTCGCGCTGCGCCGGGTCCTTGACGCGGGCCGCGGTCTCGACCGCGCTCTTGAGCGAGGTCAGCGGATTCTTGATCTCGTGGCTGACGTCGGCGGCGAAGCGCTCGATCGCGTCGAGGCGCTGCCAAAGCGCGGTCGTCATGTCGGCCAGGGTCCCCGAAAGGTCGCCGATCTCGTCGCCGCGCGCACGCATGTCCGGGATCGCCGGCTTGGCGGCCGGGTCGACGCGCGTCGCGCCGATGCCGTGGCCGCGACGCACGCGCTCGGCGGCGGCCGCGAGACGGCGGATCGGGCGCGCGATCGTGCTGGCGAGGTAGATCGACGCCAGCGCCGTCACCAGCAGCGTGCCGAGGCAGAGCTTGAGGATGTCGAAGCGCGTGTCGCGCACCCGGCGCTCGATGTCGTCGCCCGTCATCGTCAGCATCGTCGCGCCGAGCACCTGCTTGAAGCGCTGCACCGGCACCGCGACCGACAGGATGATCCCCGGACCGCTGGCGAAGGCGCGCACGCGCGTCGCGGGATCGCCGAGCAGCGCCGCCTGCGCCTCGTCGAAATCCTCGGCGCGCGGCTCGGGCGCATCGGGCCAGATCGGCAGCGGCCGCCGCTCGGGCAGCCAGACGACGAGCGCGTCGTACACCGCGTTGGCGACGCTCTCGACGAGGCCCGGCGAGGTCGAGACGGGCGGCGGCAGCGGCTCGACGATCACCTCGCCGCCGAAGGGGCTGAGGACGCGGGTATCGGCGAGGCTGCGACCGTCGAGGCCGAAGACGCGGGCCTGGCTGCGGGTGGGCTCGATCAGGCGGAACAGCACGGGGCGCACGACGTCGGGGGTGAGCCGATAGTCGAGCCCCGCCTCGCCGTCCTCGTCGGAGCGTGCGGATTCGGACAGGGCCGTGGCGATGATCCGCGCCTGGGTGAGCAGCGATCCGAGCTGCGAATCGATCAGCCCGCGGCGGTAGTCGTCCAGGTACAGCAGGCCGAATGCCAGCAGCGCCGGGCCGACGAGATTGAGGAACAGGATGCGCCGCGTCAGCGGCGACAGCAGGCGCCGCCGCCGCCGCGGCGAGGCCGTGCGCAGTCCCCCCTCGCCGGACCGGCCGCGATCGGCCGGATCGGCCTTCAGCGCCGGCGCGACGTGGCGCCGCAACTTCCCCGGTCGTGCGTCGCGTTCGTCGTCCATGGTCCACGTGACCGGGTACCGCCGCACGCTCCGCCCCGTCGCCGCCGGCGCCCGCCACTCCTCGTTCGAGGAGGGGCATCGACGCCGGTCGTCCCGCCTCGAGCGAGGGGGGACGGACCACGCCGAAGCGCGGTCAGCGGGGCGAGTCCGGCGACTCCCGATCCGTCACTTCTCCTTGTCGCGATACCGGTAGCCCAGGCCGTAGAGCGTCTCGATCTGCTGGAAGTCGTCGTCGACCTGTTTGAACTTCTTGCGCAGCCGCTTGATGTGGCTGTCGATCGTGCGGTCGTCGACATAGACGTGCTCGCCGTAGGCGGCATCCATCAGCTGGTCGCGCGTCTTGACCATGCCGGGGCGCTGGGCGAGCGACTTGATCAGCAGGAACTCGGTCACCGTCAGGGCCACGTCCTTACCCTGCCAGGTGCAGACGTGGCGCGCGGGATCGAGCACGAGCTCGCCGCGGACCAGCGGCGGCTCGGCGGTCGCGGCACCGTTCGCGCGATCGCGGACCATCTCCTGGCGGCGCAGGATGGCGCGGATGCGCTCGATCAGCAGGCGCTGCGAGAAGGGCTTGGTGATGTAGTCGTCGGCGCCCATGCGCAGGCCCAGCGCCTCGTCGACCTCGTCGTCCTTCGAGGTCAGGAAGATGATCGGCATCTGGCTCTGCTTGCGGAGCTTGCCGAGCAGCTCCATGCCGTCCATGCGCGGCATCTTGATGTCGAGCACGGCCAGATCGGGCGGCCGCGCCGTGATGTCGCGCAGCGCCTCCGTCGAGTCGGCATAGCTGCGCACCGTGAAGCCCTCGGCCTCGAGGGCCATGGCGACGGAGGTGAGGATGTTGCGGTCGTCGTCGACCAGGGCGATCGTCTGGGGCACGGCGGTCGGTTCCACTCGGGGTTGATGCAGGCAAGCCGCAGGATCGCGGCCGACCCTGCGCATTGAGGCGGCGGATTGTGGCGCCCCCTTGACGCGGCCGCGGCAACCCCACGGCTCGCCGCAGTATAGCTGCTTGCGCGCCGCGAGGCCGCTAAGCTCTTCGCCATGAGTGGAACCCCGACCGAAGCCTTCGCACCGGGCCGCGCCGCGCGCGACCTCCTCCGCGGCCTCGACCGCGCCACGCTCGCCACCATCGGCCATCCCCAGGGCCCCGCCGCCGGCGAGCCCTACGCCTCGCTGGTGCTCGCCGCCGTGATGGCCGACGCGAGTCCGATCCTGCTGATCTCCACCCTCGCCGACCACACCCGCAACCTCGGGGCCGATCCGCGCGTGTCGCTGCTGTACGACGGCACCGTCGGGCTTGCCGAGCCGCTGATGGGCGCGCGGGTCTCGGTTCAGGGCCGGGCGACGCGCAGCGACGATCCGGCGGCGCGGGCCCGCTACCTCGCGCGCCATCCCGGTGCGGCGATGTATGCCGGGTTCCGCGACTTCGCGTTCTACACGGTCGAGATCCGCGCCGCGCACATCGTCGCCGGCTTCGGCCGGATCCACTGGCTCGAAGGCGACCGGCTGCGCGACGACGTCGCGGACGCGGCGGCCCTGGTGGCGGCGGAGCCCGAGATCGTCGGACACATGAACGCCGACCACGCGGACGCCGTGCAGCTCTACGCCACGCGTCTGTGCGGCCGCAGCGGCGACGGCTGGACCATGACCGGCTGCGACCCCGAGGGTGCCGATCTGCGGCGCGGCGGCGAGATCGCGCGGCTCGTCTTCGGCCAGCGCGCGACGACGCCCGACGACGCCCGCGCCGAGCTCGTGCGGCTCGTCAAGCAGGCGCGCCAGAGCACGGCGCGCTGATCGCGACT